>CAVTZF010000020.1:0-527201 GCA_963739095.1 uncultured Thermoleophilaceae bacterium | reverse complement strand
GCTCACCATCGCTTTGCATGGAAAGCGACACCGGAGCCCACCACCTACCCGGCTGTCGCTCCTCGCGCAAAGCAGCAGTCCGCCTTGACGCGCGAAACAACGCCGGGTGCTGCGATGGTGCCGGCGGCAAGCGGAGGCGGCTCGCAGAGCGCGGGCGAGCACGGCGTCGACGCGCGACTGGAGCTGTACGCGGCCGACGGGCGCCTCTTCCACTTGTTCTGGCCGGTTCTCCTCTAGGCGGCGGAGGCGTTCGCCCACGCCGGGCGGTTCATCCGCGACGTCCTGTCGAAGACTCGCGGCCCGGCCCTCAGCGCCGGTTGATCGGCGGCTAGCGGCCGATGACCCGGTCGAGCTGTCGCAGCCGGACTCCGGCTGGGACGAGCGCCATCGCCGCGTCGCGAATCCTCGTGAGCAGCGGCGAGGAGGCGAGGGCGATGCGTGCGGCGGCGCGCGAGCCGTCGACGAGGCGGCGCGCCCGCGGAGCGCGATCCCGCTCGTAGGCGCGGAGCGCCGCACGCGGATCCTCGGTGTCGCGCAGGGCGGCGCCGAGCGCGACCGCGTCCTCGAGCGCGCAGCAGGCACCCTGGCCGAGGAAGGGGAGCATCGGATGGGCGGCGTCGCCGAGCAAGGTGACCGCGTCACGGCCCCAGGCGTCGATCGGCGTCCGGTCGAAGAGCTCGTGGCGAAGCAGGGCCTGCGGCCGCGTCGCGGCGAGCAGGCTCGGAATCGGCTCGGCCCAGGAGCCGTGGCGGGCGAGCAACCCGGCGAGCCGGTCCTCGCCGGCGTCCCCCGCAAGCTCGGCGCGGTGCGCGGCGTACCAGTAGACCCGCCGTCGGGACAGCGGCGCCACGCCGAAGACCTCCCCGCGACCCCAGTACTCGCCGGCGGCAAGCTCGCCGCCCCAATCGTCGACAACGGCGCGGTAGGCGACCACCCCGCTTGCGCGCGGTGGACCGTCGCCGAGCAGCGCGGCTCGGGTCGCCGAGTTGATCCCGTCGGCGCCGACGATGACCTCCGCCTCGAGCCGCTCTCCCGTGGCCAGCCCGACAGCGCCGTCGGCGCCGACTTCTCGCGCCTCGGCGCCGAAGCGGACCACGCCGTCTCCGGCCGCCGCCAGCAATGCCCCCTGCAGCTCGGCGCGGTGAACGAGCGCGAGCGGCGCGCCGTAGCGCCGCTCCAGGACCTCCGGCGAGATCGCCGTGATCAGCTTTCCGTCACGGGCTCGTCTGATCCCACCGTCGCCCCGAGGAACCTCGGCGGCGTCGGCGGTGGCGCCGACGCCGATCTCGCGAAGGGCGCGGGCGCCGTTGGGCCACAACGCGAGTCCGGCGCCGAGCGGCTCGAACCGTTCGGCGCGCTCGAGCACCGTCACCTCGTGGCCGTCCCGGCGCAGAATCGCGCCGGCGGCCAGACCGCCGATCCCGGCGCCGATGATCACGACCCGTATCGGTCGCCGAGCTGTGGGGACCTGCTCTTGTTGCATCTCTAAGCGTCCTTCTTCGTCATCTCGCGGTTGGCGAACGCGGTCAGCATCGCGGATGCCGGGCCGCCGCGCGCGGACGGCCCCAGCCTCGCGTGAATGGAGGCGTCTCGAGCGATGCCCCACAGACGCCCGGATTGGACGAGCAGCATTAGCGCCGGCACGCCGCTCCATGCCGGGCCCTTGCATAAGTACTGCCTAGGCGCATCGGCAACCTCGCGGTGTTGCGCCCGTCGAGCACGTCGCTCTCCCTTTCGCCTGACAGCGCGAGTGAGCTGACGGTCGGCCGCGCTTGTGCCTTCCACGCAACGCAGGACTGTCGCGTCTGGTCCAAACCGATACTCGGCTTCCTCCCGTTCGGGTGATGCGCCGGCCGGGGAGCCGTCGTATGGTTGGAATATGGGTTTCCTGCGACATCGGTCCGACGAGCCGGTAGGCGAGCGGTTTCAAATGCGCGAGAAGCTGCTGGCGATCGGAGATGACTTCTGGATCGAGAACGACCGAGGCGAACGTGCCTACAAGGTCAACGGCAAGGCCCTTCGCGTGCGAAATACATTCGTGCTCGAGAACAGCTCGGGCGACGAGGTCGCCCGGATCAAGGAGCGCAAGCTCAGCATCCGCGACAAGATCTCCGTCGAGCGCTACGGCAACACCGCTGCGACCGTTCACAAGGCGCTCGTCGGGATCCGCGCCCGGTTCGCCATCGACGTCGAGAACGGCGCCGACATGAAGGCGCACGGGAACGTGGTGGACCACGAGTACGAGATAGAGCGCGACGGCAACACGGTCGCGACGATCTCCAAGAAGTGGTTTCGCGTGCGGTATTCCTACGGCGTCGAGATCGCAGCAGGTGAGGACGCCCCGCTCATCCTCGCACTCACCGTTGCCATCGACTCGCTGACTACCCGCGACTGAACTGACGCGCGACCCGGGGTTTGCCGTCCCGCGCGAAGGGAGCACCGCTGCCAGCGCAATTCGACCGACGTCAGCGCTGCTCCCATCCATGCACAACAGCACCTTCCGCTGCTCGTCCAACCCAGCCGCGCCTGCAGCCTGGCCTGTGCTGGTGCTTTTGCCTCAAAGGAGTAGCGCGACGACCTTCCGGTGCGGTGCTCGCCGCGCGCGAGCGGTTCGCACGCGCGCGCGCTTGTCGCGATTCTCTCGACTTGAAGCCGCCTTTTACTGAGCTCCCGGCGGCGTAACCGGAGACGCTCGTTCTGTCGCGAGAGTCAGGACAGCTGGCGCACAGATCCCGCTGCGTGCCGCTCGACCCCACCAGCGTGAACGTGAAGTCAGGGGTCGACGTGTAGTCACCCGACCCACATACAACGTCGTGGACGGCCCGGCCGGGAAGTCTGTCGGGAATAGATCAGCACCCAATGGCCGGTCAGTGACGTCGTCCACGACCCGTCCGGGTTGTAGGTCGTGTGGTTCACGGCGCCTCGCGCTTCAAGCGTCAAGCTGGCGCCGGTCTCGGTGTTCACGAGCGTGACATCGGCCGCCTGGCCTGCCTCGAGCGTGCGGACCAGGTTGCCGTCACTGTCGCGCCACCCGCGGAACACGCGATTCGGGTTGGTGTCCGACTGATCCGCAACTCGAACTCGCACGCTACCCCGGCGGGCAGAACAAGGGGCTCCTGGGCTGCTGCGACCGGCGGCACAGCGAGCGCGGCCAACACCGCCAATATCGCTGTCAGCAGGGTGCGAGTAGCGGACCGCCCGGACATAGCCCTTCTCCTCCAGCGGTGGCTATTACGGCATACACCTACCATCCGGCGCGCGCACCGGTCAAGGTCGCCGAATGGTCAGCTGAGCGTCCGGCGCGACGATCAAACGGATCCTCGTCCGCGATGGGCTGGTGGCGCGGCGCTCGCGGCGCCGCCGTAGCCATCATCGTCCGTGACCCGGCTGCCTGCGATCGCCACCTGCACGGTGAGCGACGCGCCAGCGGGCGAGCCGCAGGTCGTACTTCGCCCGCCAGTAGCCGCCTTGGATCAGGACTGCCACCGGCCGGGGGGTCGCCGGCACCGGTGGCGTGAACTCCCCGAACTGGTCCCGCCGCGAGCCGTATCTGTGGACGCTGGCGTCGATCGCGCCAGTATCGCTGGCGCCGCATTAGTGGTGTCGGCAGGTGGGGGCCGGGTGGGCGTTGAAGATGGGCCTGAACCGGCACCGTCCGTGACGGCCACCCTCGTCGCTGGCATGGCGCTCGCGCTCGGCTCGGCCACCGCCGGGAACATCGGCTTTCTGATGCGTCACCGCGGCGCGGGGGGCCGCGCCGGACGTGGACGTGCGCCACCTCCTGCGAAGCGCCGTCGGGCTGTTCCGCGCGAAGTGGCGGGCGATCGGCTAAGCCGTCGCGGTGGTCGCGTACCTGCTGCACGTGGGGCACTCGCGCTGGCGCCGCTCTCGCTGGTGCAGGCGGCGCTGTCCGCCGGCATCGTGCTGCTCGGGGTCTTCGCCGAGCGACTGGTCGGGCACGAGTTGGGCCGGCGGGAGTGGATCGGCATCGCCCTCGCCGCGACCGGGCTGGCGTTCCTCGCCCTGAGCGGCGGCGCGAAGGACGGCCAGGAGACCGCCGATTACTCGGTCGTCGCGATGATCGCCTTCGAGTCCGGGCTCGTCGCGATCGGCGTGGCGCTGCTCCTGTCGCGCCGGGGCGGACGGGTGCGTGAGCGCCAGGGGGTCCTCCTCCGCGTCGCCGCCGGCCTGCTGTTCACGGTCACCCACGTAGCGATCAAGGCGGCCACCGGCAAGGTCGACACGTCGGTCGGCGAGGTGCTCGCCACGCCCTGGCTCCCGCTCGCGGTGGCGGGCGGGGTGGGGCGTTCTTCGCCCGGCCCGCGCTCGCTCCAGATCCGCCCGGCGGTCCCGGTGATCGCGGTGACCTCCGTGGCCGGCAACGCCTCGGCGATCCCTGCGGGCGTCGTCGTCTTTGGCGACCCGCTGGGAGGCGACGCCTGGCTCGTCGTCTTGCGCGGCCTGGCGTTCCTGCTGGTGACGGCGGCCGTCGTGGCGATCCGGCGCCGACCCGAGCGGCGGACAGCCCGAGCAGGCCCTCGTCCCTCGCCACGGCGCGAGGCCGTACTCCGCCCGCAGTGATCCCTTTCTAGGGCGACGACATCATCACGTGGAGGACGGGCTCGAGCCAGCTCGGCTCTTCCTCTTCGACCGGCGGGACCGGGACGTGCTCGTCGGAGGCGATGAGCTGCCCGATTCCGTTTGAGACGATCGGCTTGTAGGTCCGCCGTTCGGGCACCTCGCCCGACTCCGGTCCGCCCGGACGGTGCCACGCGACGACCTGAGGGACGCCGGCGATGATCTCCACGCACCAGATCAGGTTCTCGAAACGCCCGGCCGCGCCGCTGTTGAGGTAGTGATCGGCCTGCTCGTCCTCTCCCGGGTCCCACGCCTTGTGCCGCGGTTCGTGGGAATGGCCCAGCAGCAGGTACGGCACGTTGCCTCTGAACAAGCTCTCGAGCTGCTCGTTGATGAACACCTCGTCGAGATGGCGGAACTTGAACCAGCGCTTGCCGCAGAGCACTTCGTTGAAGACCGCCTCTTCCGGATCGGTGCTCTGGAAGTACTCCCAGGCGATGTTGTGACCGAAGGTCTCCTCCCAGAAAGCCGAGTCCCCCAACTCTTGGGCAAGACCTGCGGCGACGACCGCGATGCCCCCGGCAGGGTCCAACCAGCCCGCTGTCCCGCCTGTGGCGAGCCACGCCGCGAGAGCCGCCTCGACGTCAAACGAGATCTCCAACGAGTCGGCGTCGTCGGTCACGAGTGTGTTGTTGAAGGGCTCCCCGCCGCCTGCCCAACGCTGAACGCCGTCCAGGCCGTCCCACCGCCAGACGCGGTCAGCCCCCTCGTAGGCCCAGCCCAGGCACTCCGACAGCTTCTCGCCGATCCGGCCGGAGTACTTCGGCGTGGAGGCCGTATCGAAGTGGTGGCCGTGGCCGACCACGACGGTGGAGGGGTCTCCCTCGGTGCCTTCGAGTATCAGGAAGTCGTAAACCTGCTCGAGCTCGGGATACACGCTGCGGAGCAGCTCGAGGAAGCGCTCGTCCTGGTTGTCCTGGTCGTGGTTGCCGGCGATCCGGACGTACCTGCCCTGCTCGACGAATTGCTCGTTGATCTGGTCGTAGAGCGCACGGTGATTCAGGATCACCATTTGGAGCTGGGACAGGCGGTAGTCGCGTCGCACGTCGAGCTCGGCCTCCGGCGGCGGCATCATCGGTTCGTGGATGATGAGCTCCTCGACATCGCCGTTCTCGACCAGCGTGAACCCGGTGTCCGCGTACTCGTCGAGGATCTCCGAATAGAGCTCCCTGTTCCCGGAGGAGGCGAAGAAGTCGTGGCGGCTTCCGGGGAACCCCATGTGGTGGTCGGAGAAGACCACGAAGCGGCCGTCCCCGGGCGCGCGATGCACGTGGCGGTATCCGACCTCGGTGTACTTGGCGCGGTCGTTGACGATTGCGGCGAGCCGGACGAAGGCCTCCTCGACCTCGGCATCGATGTCGCCTGAGCCGTCCGGCTTGTGCTCGGCGTGGTGTAGGTCCTGAGCCGGCTTCGACAACTCCCACCAGCCGTCGAAGACCGGGAACTCCGCTTCGCTCAGGTTGTAGTTGGAGGCAGCGGCCTTGGCCAGAAGGCGTGTCGGGTTCTGCCAGTCGTTGATGATCCCCGTCGGGATCAGGTTGAAGGGGCCCGGAATGAACGGATCGAGTGCGGCGAGGGCGCAGTTGAGTGAGGGAGCCATGACTACCGCTCAGATCGCGACGACTGACAGGACGTGGTGCGGGGCATCTTCAGCCAAGGCGGCCACGGGCGTGAGAAACGGAGAGCGGTAGGTGAATCTCACCTTGAGGCCGTTGAGCTTGGCAGCCAGCAGCAGCGAGTACAGCGCGTTGTAGTTGGCGTGCTCCCTGGCAAGGAAGTAGCCCTGTTGCTCGATGCCGAAAGTGACCGTGCACCCTTCGTCGGTGACGGTGAACCATCCGAGCTTTCCGAAGCTGCTGATGGGGGGCTCGGTCGAAATGATGCCCCCGGTCACCGCTCCCCCAGGGGGATCGACCGTCGTCGTTGCCGCCCCGGCCTGTGGCTGGGTCGCCGTCCCCGCGTCCACGGGTGTCTGGGAAGCCCGTCTCGAGGCTTTGCTCCTATTTGATCCTTCGGGCATGCCACCTTCTCCTCGTCCTTGTTGCGTCCGACCCACAAGGGCGCGGGTGGACGGCTGTTGTAGGCCTAGAGACGACGGGGCAGACGGATGTATTCCGTGACATCGGTCACGGGGCTCGTTCAAACGCCAACATCGACGCCTTCAAGCTCTTCGAGACACCGACCGGGAACGCCGGCCTGACGTTCTCGCTGTCGCTTGCCCTCGTCAGCCTCCTCGTGCCCCTGGCTGCGTTTGCCTTCGGTGACCGCTTCTTCGGCGCAGCGGCTGCCGCCGACCGTGGCCGAGCATCGACTCCGGCCATCACGCGCTCGACCGCCCGCACACCCTTTCCGTTCGCAAGCAACGCCAGCGAGACGCCTCAAACATGAACCCACCCCACGTCAGACGGCGCGAGCCTGCGTTCCTGGTGACCCGCTCCGTGGAGTGGGTGCCAATGACAGTCGCAGCGTGGGCGCTCGTTGCCAGCGTGGTGCTCACCGGTCTCTGGTCAGGTCTGTTCGCGATGCTGAACCTGGTCATGCACCCAATGCTCGCGGCGATGAACGGCCACGACTTCCTCCCGCCTCCTACGAGCCTTCCTGCCCACGGCCCGGCACGCTCCGTTCAACTACGTCGCAGTGATCGCGATGGTCTCGCTCCGATCGCCGCGCTTGTCGCCCTCGGCGATGATCCAGGCGCCACACCCTTCGTGCTCACCGCAATCGGCCTCGCCCTCACCGTCGCTGGGCCCCTGCTCGTGTCCAACAGGCTGGCGGAACCGCACTACGACGTGATGCTGGCTTGGAATCCCGACTCGATGCCGGGAGACTGGGAAGCGGGACGCCGGCGCAACCTCGAGCTCACCTGGATTCGCGCCCTCACCACCTGGGGAGCCTTCGCGCTCTACCTCGCAGCGCTTGTCGTGGAACTCGACTAGCGCGGGCGGTCCCTCCGACCCGTCGCGCGAACCGAGGGCGCGGTGATCCGCAGCTTCTTTCGGGTATCGCGCAAGCGCGGAGGCGCCCGTCGTAGTGCCACCGCTCCCATGTCGTGGCAACTGCGCCGGCCGACTTCCCCTCCCGCGTGATTGCGAGCGCGTCCGCGCCACCGCCACACGCGCCTGCTGCGGACGACCTCCGAGAGCGCCGATCGATCTCGCGTAGACACCTGCTTCGCTGTGGCGGAGCAGGCGTCAGAGGAGGCCGATCCATCGCGCTTGGTGCTCCTCCATCCGAGAAGCAGCGGCACATGATCCGCGTCCTTGTTTCAGTTAGTAGGCGAGCAGATGCCGCAGGCTAATCAACGATCACTTCTAAGCGCAGCTTGTCGAGCATCACCGCGAGGTGGTCTTCAGTGAGCAAGTGCGCGCCGGTAAAGGCTTCGCGGTGGATGGTGAACCCCTGCCGGGACGCCCCTACGAGGAACAGGTACGCCTCGTCGGCGTAGGGGTTTTCCTCCACCAGCTCCTCGGCACTACTCCCTGGCGACAGCAGCGAGCCCCTTGACATGCTCGTCACGGAGATGCTCGGGCTGCCGTGACCCGGCCCGGTCTTCGCACACGCATGTGGAAAGGGTGTGGCTACGTCCGACGGGGTTTCTGCGGGGTGCCCCCCGGCTACTCGCCTTCGTAGGGCGCGGGCGGTCGCAGCGTCCGGTCCGCCCGCACACGTCTCCCTGAAGGCAGTCGGTGATCGTGACCGCCCTCACGCCCCAATCCAAGGCCTGGTCCACGTCCGGGTATGGCGGGTTTACCGTCACCGAGGTCAGCCGTCCGCGCGGCACTCGGAACGGCTTGGACACCATCAGTCCCCGCGGCTTCTCAGCCTTGGGCGGCTGCGGACGCCGCACCCTGAGCTCGCCGACGCAGACTTTCGGGCCGTCCATCGGGCAGCCGAGGACAAAGAACCACGGGACGTCGAACTCGGTGTCCGCGTCGAGCGCGACCGGCAGCACACCGATCGGGCCCCGCCGGCGAATCGTTTCGCAGTCGCCCGCCACGAAATCGAGCCGGTCCGCCACCACGGTGTCCTTGCCCGCAGTGCAGCCAGCCATGTCGGCCTCACCGTCCTTCACCATGATCGTGTCCGCACCGGCGGTATCGCAGACCGCGTCCTTGCCAGGGCCTCCTGTGAGCACACCACCCCCGCGAAGCCGGCCAAAACGGCAGCCGTGGCGCGGGGGTAACGGGCGACAGCCGCTCCCCCGCAGCCCGCCACGGCAGTCAGGGGCGAGCCCACCCCGGAGCGCCGGCCGCGCCGGAGCTACGGCGCCGAGGCTCCTCCCCGGGGCTCCGAGGGCGGTAAAGGGCAGCCAGGGGACGGTTAGCTGTAGTTCCTAGGCAGGTTGTTCATCCGGGCCCCCTTGGAGGCTGGAGGTGTCTAAGGCCACCAGTCTCAAGGAGGACACCGGATGAAGCTTCACGCTAACGCGGCGCTCAGTCTGAACCAGCGGCGGCGGATGGTGCGCCGGGTTGTCGATCAGGGGTGGTCGCTGACGAAGGCCGCCGCGGCGGCCGAAGTCAGCGAGCGCACTTGCTCGAAGTGGGTCGGGCGCTACCGCGCCGAGGGCGAGGCCGGGCTGCTTGATCGCTCCTCGGCGCCCCGCTCGATCCCGCACCGCACGCCCGCGGAGCGGGTCGAGTTGATCGCGGCGCTGCGCCGGTTGCGCATGACCGGGGCTGAGATCGCGTTCTGCTTGGGGATGGCGCTCTCGACCGTGTCGGCGGTGCTGACGCGGATCGGGCTGGGAAAGCTCTCGCGGCTCGAGCCGCCCGAGCCGCCCAACCGCTACGAGCGCCGCCGGGCCGGCGAGCTGCTGCATGTCGATATCAAGAAGCTCGGCAAGATCACCCAAGGCGCTGGCCACAGGGTCACCGGCCGCAAGCGCGGCACGCCTCGCCAGGCTGACGCTCTCGGTGTTCGCCGCCACACCGGCGGCTGGGAGTTCGTGCACGTCTGCGTCGACGACGCGACCAGGCTCGCTTACGTCGAGGTGCTACGCGACGAGAAAGCAACGACCGCGGCCGCCTTCTTGCGCCGCGCCGTCGCTTTCTATCGCCGCCACGGCATCAACGTCGAGCGCGTCATGTCGGACAACGGCGCCTGCTACCGCTCGACCATCCACGCGCTCGCCTGCCGCGCGCTCGGGCTGCGCCACCTCCGCACCCGGCCCTACCGGCCCCGCACCAACGGCAAAGCAGAGCGCTTTATCCGCACCCTGCTCGCCGGCTGGGCCTACGGCGCCATCTACGGCTCCAGCGCCGAGCGCACCGCCACCCTTGACGGCTGGCTCTGGACCTACAACCATCGCCGACCACACGGCGCCCTCAGCCACAAACCGCCCATCGCCCGCCTCAGCGAGCGGAACAACCTAGCTAGGTCCTACAGTTAGCCCTCCCCGAGGTCCCGCCGGCCCTCCCACCGGAGGAGCGCCGATCCCGCGCAAACCCACTCCCGCTCTACACTCTCCCCCACTCCCGGCTCCGTAGCTCAGCGGTTAGAGCGCACGACTCATAATCGTGAGGTCGATGGTTCGAATCCATCCGGAGCTATCGCAGTTCGGCAGCGGAATGCCGGTTCTCGCGGTCGCCCGGAGAGGCCGAGCCGCAATCCACGTCGTCGTGCGGTCATTGAGACGCTGTTATCCCAGGTACAGAGCGGGAACGGACTCCACGCCGCGCGCCTGATCGACCCCCTTCGAGGGCCACCACGGGTCCACAAGCGAGCCCACTCGTGGCGAAGCGCGGAGTAAGCAGAACGACTCCCGATCCATCCGCCTCGATGACGATGCGGCGGAGCTGCGGCCCCGCACGCCGCTGCCGGTGCCGCGCATGACCAAGCGCTTGTCGCCGCCGCCGGGCAAGACGTCCAGCGCGCTCGGAGCCGCGAGCCGGTCAGATCCGCCCTCCCCGCCCCGCTTTGTCAGCATTGCGCTTGTCCAGGCGTGCAACGGTGGCGCGCTCGCCCTTCGTCCCAAGCGGGCACCCCAGGCGCACGGCCGGAGACGCTCGCTGGTGACGCAACGCGGCGCTGGCGCGCGAGATGGATCCGACCGCGGCTGCGATCATTCGCCCCGATGATCGTCAGCCGGGCCGCTGAACTCGGCAGGCTCGACGAGTTGCTCGACAGCTTGCGTGCCGGCGATGGGCGTGCACTTGTCCTGCACGGCGATGCGGGGATCGGCAAGACGACGCTCCTCGACGCGTTGGTGGACCGGTGCGGCGACGGCTTGACCGTGTTGCGGGCGCGCGGTGTCGAGACCGAAGCGGAGCTCGCGTTCGCCGCGCTCTCGGATCTCCTCGCCCCCATCGCCGGCGATATCGACGCGCTGCCGGACGCGCAGACGGCGGCGCTCGCCGCCGCGCTCGCGCTCGGGCCGCCGGCGCCCGGCGACCGGCTCGCGGTCTGCGTCGCGACGCTCGGCCTGCTGCGCGCGGCGGCGGCGCAGCGGCCCGTCGTGGCGGTCGTCGACGATCTCCAGTGGCTCGACGCCGCTTCGCGTGAGTGCGTCCTGTATGTGGCGCGCCGCGCGGGCGGCTCACTCGCCGTCGCCGTGGCGGTCCGCGACCCCGTCGACCCCGCGCTCGAGCGGCTGGGGCTTCCCGCCCTGCGGCTCGGCCCGTTCGACGCCGGCGCCTCGATCGAGCTGCTCGGACAGGTGGCGCCGGACCTCGCGCCTGTCGCTGCAGCCGCGCTCGTGGAGGCGGCGGCGGGCAACCCGCTGGCGCTCGTCGAGCTGCCCGCGGCGCTCAGCGCCGACCAGCGCAGCGGCATCGCCGCAACGCGATCCCGAACTGTCGTGGTTCTGACTCGCGGAGGGGCGCTAGCGTCGGGCCGGCCGCGATGAGATCGCTGATGACGTCCACGGTGGGACCTTACGTGCCGCGCGGCAGATCGCACGTCATGGACCGGTGACGGGCCCCACCTCCAGCGCCGTGATCTTGATGTCGTCCACCACGAGCAGGTCGGTCGCCGGGTTCGTGTCGCAGCGCAGCGCGACCCTCGTGGCGGCCGCCACGTCGGTCACGACGTCGCTCAGCACCATGACCTCGCTGCTGCCAACCCGAAAGCGGTCGTCCAGGGCCTCGACGTGTGCACCGTCCAGGACGGTGGTGTCGCTCTGAACGAGGCCGCAGAAGGGGAACCCGATCTGGGATGACCCGTTGTCGCGCAGGCCGAACTTGGCCTGCACCAGCCAGTTGCCCGGGGGCAGCACGACCGACAGCAGGTTCGAGCAGAACTCCAGCGGCCCGGTGCAGCGCGGCGCGAAGACCTCGGGGTTCTCGGCGATCCGCACGCGGGGCGCGTCGAGCGCCGTGCGCGCAGCGGGCGCGATGTCATCGAGGCGGATACTCTCGTCGCGGATCTCCGAGCTGCGGACCGCGTCCGCCCGGATCTCCGGGCTGCGTACCGCGTCCGCCTGGATCTCCGGCGAGCGGACGGCGTCCTTCTTGATCTGCACCGACCCGACGCTGTCGCGCGCGAGCATGGCGGCGGTCGCCGTACCGCCGAGGGCGACGAACAACGCGAGGGTGGCGGCGACGTTCGAGTAGGTGAGCCGGGCGAGGATGCCGGCGGCCAACCGTCGGGCCGCAGCCGGGCGTCGTGCCCGATCGCGGTGGGGCTCGGTCGCCTCGCCGAGCAGGGCGTCGTCGCCTCGGTCCGTGCGGGCGTCGTGCTTTTCGTTGCTCACGACTTCTCCTCTCACTGTGTGGCCCGGTTCCTACGTCCAAGGACCCCCCGGTCCCCGCAGGGTATTCCCCGCCCATCGTGGGTGGGGCACGATGGCGCGCCGGGCTGTACGTCCCGACCCCGAGGCGACCGACGGAGGTCACAGGTGAGCATCGCCGAGGCGCAGGTGAAGGAGATCTACGGCAGCGTCAACGCGGGCGACCTCCCGCCGGGACGACGACGCGCAGAGAGACGATCTCAGGCGATTCGCGCCGGAGCCCAAGGGTCTAGCACCCCCGGATCACGCCTCTAGCTCGTGCTCTCGACGATCCGAGCGCCGGGCGCGCGCGCTGCAGCCCGGCTCGACGCCTCGCGACCCACGGTGAGCGCGGCGACGAAACCTGATGGAAGTCTTCTCGCGCCCCTGCGCCAGACCGGCGGGCCACGGGGTCGCCCGCGAAGGCGCGCGCGGGGGCAGCCGCTTCAACAGGGTTGAGCAGCGCCCGAGCGCCTCCTGCACGCGCGGCGGCAGCGGGCGTTCACTGTTCGTAACGGCCTGCTCGGCCGATGCGCTTCCCTTCACCGCGGTTCTCCTTTCGATCTGGCGAGGTCGCCCCGAACGCTGTCAGCGGCTGCGGACGGAGCAGGAGGACCGCCGTCCTCAAGTTCTACGGGCTACGTACAGCAGCACCTCCCTCGAGTGGTAGCTTCCCTAGGACGCAGCGCGGGCCGCCACGGTCGAGCCGATCAGCACGGGGACGTGCAGAGGGCTCGGATGAAGGAGACGAGCATGGCCTGTGAAGATATCGAGCTTCGACTCTCGAATCTGAGGGGTCAGAAGCGCGACCTGGAAGAAGATCTGGATCCGGACGGACCCCCCCCACTCTCACGGGAAAACCGCGCGAGCTTGCTCAGGCAAACCTCGACAGGATCGTAGATCTGATTGCAGCGGAACAAATCAACCTGGCGGAGTGCCTCGAAGCAAACACACCGGAGGTGAGTCTGGTGACGATTGGATACGTCGGAACTGTCGAGGCCGAGACGACTGGGACCGCCCGATTGTGGTTCAGCCTGACAGAGAGCCCGGACGAGCCGGGGGACTGGATCAAGACCGGCGCGGTTCGCGCCTGGTTCACCATGGACCTCGAAACAGCGGACAGGCCGTTCTTCCTGACGATGCTGCCGCTGCTGATGGAGGCCATGCGTTCCGGGCTACAAGTGGAGGTCCGCCACGGTGGTGCGTTGGATCCGCCATTCCAGAGATCGAATCCGAACGATTCGTTCGCGGCCGAGAGCGTCAGGGTGTTGCGCGCCCCGATGACCTTCGACTAGAGCGAGGCGACCGTGGCCGACCGAACGATCACTCAAACGCCGCTCGCCGGCAGGAAGATCCGCTATGAGCTCGGTCGCCCCAACTGGGAGGACCGGCGAATACCTGATATTCGCCGCCCGGGCGCGACCGTGCAGATCGACGAGCAGCGGCTGATCGACGTCATCATTCTTGGAGACGGCTAGACCGCGGCGTCGGACTTCCGTGATGCGCTCGAGGACTGGCTGAAGACGTTCTACGAGATCAAGGTGTACGACGTGTTCGCCGGCTGCATGCGAGTCCGCGCGCTCTATACGCCATCCAACCAGGGCGCGTCGCCGAATGGCGGGTCCTACTACGGATGCCTCACGAGCCCCGACGGCGGCTCTATCCTCTTCGAGTGGTGGAAAGAGGACGACACCGCTGGCGCGGTGTTCATGGAGGCCTTCTGGGAGAGCGTTGACACGTTCGCCAACGCCAGCACGCGCCGCTATCCCTCGAATCTCGACATCGGCCCATCGACCCAGGACATCACAAGCGACGAGCTTCGAGACGTGTATCGCAATCTGGTCGTCGCCTTCCTAGTTCGCTCGGAAGTAGACTCGAGCGTAGACGAGCGCCTGAGCGGATTCGCCAGGCCGGTGTCGCGCCCAGCCCCCGACCCGAGCCAGGTACGGGTCGCCTTTGGTGTCAATGAGCTTCACGAGTTCAGCCACGCCTTCGCTCTCCTGCAGGACGAGTACATCAAAGAACTCGAGCTCGACGAATGAAAGCAGGAGGGGCGACCCCCCCAGCGAGGCCGACCGTCGGCATCGCGGCGACTCTAGATGCAACGAATGCGCAGCCGCGGAGCATCCCTTCCTGTTGATCCCGCGACGTCGAGCGTGTTCTCGTTGTCGAACCTCACGTACTCCGATCGTGTGGACGATGTTCCCTGGGTTCACCTGTCGCCGTGCGGTTGGCATGGGCGGACCGCGAGCGGCCAAGCGCCGTCGCCGCTGGTCGGGTGGCTCTGGGTGGGCGGGAGAGGCGTCCACCTCGGGGTGTGGCACTCCGAGTACCGTTGCCTGATGAATGGGGAGCACGACAACTTCCAGTTCACGCAAATCGACGCCGAGGATCTCACCGCGAACGCGGACGGTACCTACACCGATGAGAGCGGGGCCGACCTTCGCGATGGGGACCCCCCTTTCTGTCTCTGGTGCCAGGAGATCGTCACGCTCCGAATACTCGAGAAGACCGATCAGCTGCTCGAGGACGGTGATCCCGGCGATGTCAGGAGCCAGGGCATCGTGTGGTACGCGAGATGGCTGGAGCGACTGCGATCCAACTACTATCAACTCTTCGATGTGGCGCAGCAGATCACCGACGCTGAGGCGCGCTACGCCAGCCTGACGCCAGCGCCAGGGCGCAACGGAGAACCACTCTGGCAGTCGGACCTCTACTCGGTCCCGAAGGCCGCCGCTGCGGGCCCGGCATCGCCGGTGCCGCCCGCGTCGGATGACGAGGTGTTCCTGTTGACCGGATTCGCCGCGATCCCTTAGGCCTGAAGGTAAGCGTCCCCGCCCGTGGTGTACGAGCGCTCCAAGTTCCGTCCCGGGCTCGCTGCTCCTCGGTACAGGGAGCGAGACCGGGACAGCGGGCCCGTAGGGCCCACTCGAGACGACCACCGCGTCATCCTCGATTCGAGGATGTCCCACTCGTCGTAGAACTTCGGCGGCGGTCCGTGTGATGCTCAGGCGCTGATGAGGCGAGCCACCTGCTCGTGGTCCCCGCGGCGATCTATCGCTAAGCATCGGTCGGAGGGCAGCCGTACGCCGGCCAGGGGACGGGTCGCTCGCGAGACGGGTGGCAACAGGGTGGTAACGAGACCGGCAGAGACGGACCGAGGCTTGTCGTTGTCCGTGTCCCCTTCGAGCCTCCCCGAGGAGGCCCTCGCCAGTTGAGTCGAGCTGCACCGCCTTCACCTTGGCGGGTAGGGGATCGTCCTCGCCGTCCGCGTTTTTTTCCCTGAAATGTCAGCCACACGATGGGACGCCGCCCCCAACGCGCGTTCGAACTCGCGCCAGCCGTCAGCGGCTGGCGCGCGCTGGCAGCCGTCGCCATGGGCTACAGTGCTGCTCTTCGACGGAAGCAGTAGCGCGGGACGTCTCCCGAACGCGCTCGCGTCGGACGAGGAAGAGGCGTGCGCGCGCCTCTGTCAGACGCGCGCTTACGTCAGCGGATGCAGGAGTGCCGGCCCGCGCGTCCGGTGCTCTCGCGGATCGTCCATCTCGGGCGTGTAGCGGGCCGCGCCCCTGGAACGCTGCCAACTACCCGCAAGCCGATCGGGAGCGATCGCGTCCGTCACCGACGAGCTCCGCGCCCGGACATGCTCGGTCCACTGGCGGCACATTCACGGCGTATCGCGCGGGTCCACCACGGGTCCACGAGCGTGAAACTCGCGGCGGCGCCCGACCAACCGACGCCGTCCTGAACCTCTCGTTTTGCGGGGATTTCTCTACGGCACATGCCCACGCGGATGCGCCGTTCACACGGCGGTCCACGACTCATAATCGTGAGGTCCCTGGTTCGAATCCAGGCGGAGCTATTACCTCACGTAGCCCGCCCGGCTCCGCATCGCCCCGCAAACCGCATAGGTAAGGGCCGTCTGCGGGGCCGTGCGGGGCTATTCGCGGGCAACTGTGACGCAGATCGTGACGCAGCTCGGAGGGTGCGTCACGGTTGTTCAACAAGACAGTCGAGTCGGATCGCGGGCTTGCGCGAGAACGACTGGCACGGGGGCGCACCACCTGGCGTTCCGGCAGCGGACGGTTCCGTCCGACAAGGGGATTTACTCTCCGAGGTGAAGCTGCAAAGGGTCGGGCCCGGTGGTGTGGCGGTTGCTGTGCACAACCTCCGCCTCCTGCCGGGCCCTAGCTCCACCATCCACCGGTGAGCCACTAGTTCTAGGAGCGGGATCGGACGGACGTTCACCCCCGCCCGTCCGGGGTGGGGAGCGCCTCCGCGCTCCCCCCGACGGAAACCACTGGGACCGTCGCTCTGAGTGTCCGTCGTGCGAAAATTCGCGACGTGTCCCACCGGCTGCTGCCGACCTCTAGCGATCAGCGCCGTGGTCGCGGCGGCCACGCGATTTCGGACGCGCCGCGCACGCCGCCGAAGCCGCCAGCCGGGCTGACCGCTGCGGAGCGTGCGGCATGGCGGGAGCTGTGGTCGAGTCTGGTGGCGGCGCTCTGGACGAGTGACGACGTGCCGAGCGTGGTGCGGCTGATCCAATTGCGTGCGCGGCTCGACGCCGAGGGCGTGGCGAACGCGCCGGTGACGCTCTTCGGGCAGGTCGCCAGGCTCGAGGACCGGTTGATTCTGACCCCGCAGGCGCGCCGCGCCGCGGACGTCGCGCTGGTGTCTGCCCGCTCGGAGGGCAATGGTGGCGAGCGCAACGGTTCGCGGATGCCGAGCCGCCGCGAGCGTGAGCGTCTGCTGCGCGGCTGATAGGCGATACCGCCAACGAGAGCGGGGCGGCAGTACGGCTTCTTACCGTTGGCAGCGGCGACCAACGCGTGGCTGCTGTTGCTCAGCTGTGTCTGGGAAGTAACCGGGTCGTCGCATGATGGCTCCCGATGTCCGTTCCCCCAACACCCATCGGGCAGGCCGTCGAGGCGGTCGCCCCGAGATAGGAGGCAATTATGGGCGAGACATTCGCCGGACAACACCCCGGGGTCGTGCTCCGCTCCCAGTTCGACCGTTTGCGTACGCTGGTCGCCATCGCGTTGGTCGCCGTCGTTGGCCTGACCGGGGCAGTCGCTGTCGTCGCGACCGACGGGGACGGGGTCGCCAGCCCGAGTGCCGCCGGGCCGATCGACTCCCCTCGCGGTCCCCTGCCAGCGCAGCTGGGGAACACTCCCGACGAGCCGGGCACTCACGGCCCGCTGCCCGCGCGACTGCCGAACACTGGCGACGAGCCGGGCACTCACGGCCCCCTGCCAGCGCAGCTGGGGAAAACTGGGGACGCGCCGGGCACTCACGGCCCGCTGCCCGCGCGACTGCCGAACGGCAGCTAGGCGTCTGAGTACGACACGCCCCAATACCGCTTCGCGCAGCCCTCTGTCGAGCGGCCGTCCGTAAGCGGTTTCAGTTACCGGGGGGCGGGCTCCGTCTCGCCCCCCGGTATCCAAGGTTCATCGACCTTCGAGGCCGACCAGCGGCGGACGTTTCGGCAATGGCTCCCGAACTGATCGCAGGTGACCTAGCCCCGACCACGGCCGAACACCCACCGGGGCCGCCGCCGCGGCCGAAGCTGCGACGTCCCGAGCGCCGTCACGATTCCGGTCGCTGGCGCGCCGTGGTGCCGCCGGTGTTGCTGGCCGATGTTGCCCCCGATACCGAGCCGGCTAAGCGCCACCGCGAGCTCATCAAGCGCGTCGACGCGGCCAGCGCCAAGCTGACCAAATTGGAGGCCGCGCACGCCGAGGCGGTCGAGCGGGACAGGGCGGCCGAAGCCGGCTTCGCGCAGGGAGGGAAACGCACCTTGCCCGCGGCACTCGCCCCCGACGCCGAGGCCGCGGTCGAGCAATCCAAACGCGAGCTCGAGCTACTCGAGCGCGAGCTACCGGCGAGCGCCGATCGGTTGTTCGAGCAGGCGCACCCGTGCACGTCGAGCGGCGGCTCTACAAGGGTGAGTACGACCTGCCGAAGTCGAATCGCGTGCGCACGATCGCGCTGCTCCCGCAGGCGCGGGCGGCGGTCGAGGCGCTGCCCGAGCGCGACGGGCTCGTGTTCCGCTCGAAGCGCGGCAAGCGGCTAGCGCAACCGACGATGAGCGGCTACTGGTCGCAGGTGCTCGCCCGCGCGCGGCTCGACTTCGACTTCTACCTCGCGACCAAGCACTACGGCGTGCACCACATGAAGGTGAAGCTGGGGCTGCCGAACCACGACATCGCCGAGCAGGCGGGCTGGTCGGAGTCGGCGGTCGAGGAGATGGTCAAGACCTACACGCACACGTCGATGGGCGCGCTCGACCGGATCAAGGCCGCGGTCGCGGGCAAGGTGACGCAGATCGTGACGCAGACCCCGCTCGATCCCGCTCATAGAGCGGACCTGAACCAGCGGAGCTACTTACGAACCGACCCTGGCACGACAGCTCGGCACCGCTGACCGGCAGCGCCGTGGTCGCCGAGCTCGATGGCGTCTGCCTGGCGGCGATCTCGCTCGAAAGCGGCGAGGTCAACGCAGACCCATTCGAGCCCACGGCGGCGATCGTCTCGCACCTGCGCATGCGCCGCTATCAGGTCATGGGCCAGGGCGGTGCCGTCGCCCCGGCCCGGTCGCTGCTGCGGCGGCTCGTGCCGATCGCCTCGCGCTGGGTCTAGCCCTCCTCGACGATCACCGCGTCGATCTCAGGTACGGAGCGCTCGGACAGCGGCGGAGCGCGCGTAGCCGCTCCCTACACGAGGGCCTGCTGGGCGGCGATCGCGTTTCGCTCCAGGAACTCCGCCATGCCTCGAGCGACGGGCTCTGGCCGCTGGATCTGGAGGAGGTGGCCCACCCCGTCGACCCTGAGCTCCTCGACCTGTGGGAGCGAGGAGCGGAGGAACTCGGCGATCTCCAGCCAGAGCGGCTGGGTCTCCGCGCCGATCACGGATAGGACCGGTCTGCGGATGGCGGCGGCCTGCTCCGGCCCGAACGTCCACTCGGTGACGGCGGGCAGCTCGATTCCGAAGAAGGTGTCGGCGTCCTTGATCGACTGCGTAACCACACCCGGGATCCGCTCCTCGAGCAACGCTCGACACGCTTCCCAATCGAGGCCGCTCGCGGCGGCCACGAACATGGCAAACGCGCCCGAGTGGTCGCCGTTTCCGTATGCCTCGAACACCGGGCCGGCGGCTTTCAAGAACGGACCGCCGAGAGGCAACGACACCAGCGTCGGCTCCAGCAGAGTGAGCGTGTGCACCATCTCGGGGTGGTCGAGGGCCAGTTGGGCTCCGATCGATGCCCCGGTGGAATGGCCCGCGATGTGTGCGCGCCGCACGCCGAGGTGGTCGAGCAACGCCGCGGCGTCGGCGGCGTGCTCTCCTATGCTCACCGGCGGTGGAGTGTGCGTGCTGCCGACCCAGCCCCGCTTGTGGTATCGGATCAGCTGGTATCGGTGTGCCAGCGCCGGCTCTGGCAGGAGCGGCACGAAGCAGTCGGCGATGAGCATGTCGATCAACAGCACGGGCTCCCCTGTGCCGCGCACCTCGTATTCCAGCTCTACGCCGTTGACTCTTGCACGGTCCATGACTCCTCCTGGCTTGGATTGGTGGTCCTCAACCCATATGCGTGAGCAAGTCGGATACGGCGGTAACCGTCACGGCTACGACGGCGGGCGATGAGCCTCGGGCGCGCGCGAGAAGCGGCGGCGCGCGGAGATTGGGAGGAGGCCTACGACGTCCTGATGAAGGCCGACGTGGACGGCCTCGCAGGTCCGGCCGATCTGTCGTTGCTCGGCGAGGTCGCCTACGCGGCGGGCCATCTCGATGTGACCATCGAGGCGTGGGAGCGCGCTTACGCGCTGTTCGTGGATGCTGGCGACAAGGACGCGGCAGCGGGGGCGGCAGTTCGCGTCGCGATGCACCTGCTCTTCGATACCGCCCTGATGGCCCCGGTGCGCGGCTGGTTGGCACGAGCCGAGCGGCTCCTCGACGGTCAGCGTGAGACGCCGGCGAACGCTTGGCTTGCGGTGGTTCGCACGTACGAGCGCATGCTGACCGGCGACCTCCCCGGCGCTCGACCGTGGGCGCGGCGGGCCATCGAGCTGGGTTCGGAGCATGACCCGGCGGCGTGCGCCCTCGGACAGGTGGCAGAAGCGCGGCTGCTGATCCTGGGCGGTGATGTCGAGCAAGGCCTGGCGCTGCTCGACGAGGTCGGGGTCGCGACGGTCGCCGGGGATCTCGATCCGCTCTCGACTGGGGTCGTCTACTGCGAGCTCGTGTGCGCCCTGCAGGGACTCGCACAGTACGACGTGGCCGAGGAATGGACCGAGGCAATGGAGCGGTGGTGCAAGACGAATGCCATCGGCAGCCTTCACGGCCGCTGCCGGGTCCACCGCGCGGAGATCCTGAGGCTGCGGGGGGCGTGCAACGAGGCAGAGAGAGTGGCGCTCGGGGCTTGCGACGAACTACGCCCTTACCTGCGACGCGAGATGGGCTGGCCGCTGACCGAGCTCGGCCGGATCCGACTTCGCACGGGGGACATCGAGGGCGCGGAGGAAGCCCTGTTGGCGGCTGATCGCGTCGGGTGGGATCCCCAGCCCGGGCTCGCGCTGGTGCGATTGGCCCAGGGAGACCTCGCCGCGGCGGCGGCCTCCATCCGAGACGCGCTCGAGCGGCCAATGCGGGTGCCCTCGAAGGAGCGGCCACCGGACACCGATCTGCAGCGGGCCCCGCTGCTGGAGGCGCAAGTCGAGATCGAGATCGCGGCCGACGACATCGACCGAGCCCGCTCGGCCGCCGAGGAATTGAAGCTCGTGGCCGCCCGATTCCACAGCAAGGCGCTGGCCGCCAGCGCCACTCTTGCCGAAGGAAGGGTGCGACTCGCCGAGGGCAATGCCGCGGACGGGGAGCTGCTCTGCTCCGAAGCGGCACGACTCTGGAACGAGGTTGGCGCACCCTATGAAGCGGCGATCGCACGCATGGGTCTCGCCGAGGCCCTCCGCGCCGGCGGCCGGCAGGACCAGGCCGACTTGGAGCTCGAAGCGGCCCGCGCGGTGCTCGACCGGATCGAAGCCGCTCAGACGACAGGCCCGGCAGCGCGCGTCGAGGACCGCGACGCACTGGACGACCAGCCGGCCGCAGACCGAAATATGTTCCGTCGTGAGGGCGACTACTGGTCGGTGGTGTTTGAGGGGCGCACCGTGCGAGTGCGAGACCTCAAGGGGATGCGGTACCTCGCGCGGCTCCTCGCCCACCCCGGCCGGGATTTCCACGTGCTGGACCTCGTCGCGGCCGAGACGGGCAGCCCTGTCGCACGCGGCACCAGGCGATGCCGGCGAGATGCTTGACGCGCGAGCCAAGAACGCGTACCGCCGACGCCTTGGCGAGATCGAAGACGACATCGAGCAGGCGCGCGCCATCGGCGACACTGACCGGGCCGCGCAGGCCGACGCCGAACGCGACTTCCTCGTCCGAGAGCTCTCCCGCGCAGTTGGCTTGGGTGGTCGGGATCGACGAGCCTCATCCGCGTCCGAGCGTGCCCGGGTCGGAGTGACCCGCGCGGTGCGCCAGGCGATCGGCCGGATCGGTGAGCATCACCCCCAGCTCGGCGAGCATCTCAACCGCGCTGTCCGCACCGGCACACATTGCGCCTACGTCCCCGACGCTCGCGCCCCCGCCGCGTGGAGATTCTGACATCGACCGGCGGCGTCGACAGGAGCTTGCCTGGCCGTTCAGGCGCGGAGTGTCCCGCGGCAGGCTCGAGGGCGCCTACGAAAGGTCGTCGTTCGCGCGCAGGGCCTGCGCGAGCTGGGTCCGGCTGTGGACGCCGAGCTTGCGGTACGCGTGCCCGAGGTGGAACTCGATCGTCTTTGGGCTGAGGAAGAGCTCGGCGGCGACCTCGCGGTTGGTCGCGCCGCGAGCGACGGCACGCGCCACGCGGACCTCCTGAGGGGTGAGCTGGTCGGGCTGATCGACCGGCTTGCGCTTGATCGCGCCGGCGGCGCGTAGCTCGGCCTCGGTGCGCCGCACCCACGGCACCGCCCCGAGCTTCCGGAAGACGTCAAGCGCCCCGCGCAGGCGCTCGCGCGCCTGGCGCCGGCGCCGGGCTCTGTGCAGCCTGGCTCCGAACGTGAGCAGCGTGCGGGCGCGCTCGAACGGCGCCTGCGTCCGGTCATGTAGCTCCAGTGCGCGCTCGAACGCCCCGTCGAAGTCATCCGCGACCAGTCCCTCGCAGCGCGCGGCAAGCGCGCCGGCGAGCGGCGCGCCGCTGCGCTCAGCCTGCGTGGCGAGCTTCGAGGCGACGCGGGCGGCGTCGTCGGCTTGCCCGGCGCGCGAGTAGGCCTCGACCAGGTCGGGCGCCCATGGGACCACAACCGGGTCCTCGAGCCCGGCGAGCTCGAACAGCTGCTCAGCCTGCTCGAGCGCCTCGATCGCATCCGAGATGCGATCGAGGCCCAGCTCCAGGAACCCGAGCGCCGCCCTTCCCCACCCCACGGGGCTGCCGTAGCCGACGGGCTCGGCGATCTCCGTGGCGCGGGCGAGCTCCGATCGAGCGGCTCCTTCGTCGCCACGCGCGGCGTGCGCTCTGGCGGCGATCACGAGGGCGATGGAGAGCGGCCCGAGCTGGGCGGACTCCTCGGCGCCCTCGAGCGCCTCGGCGATGTCGCGTTCCGCCGCGTCCCAGTCGCCGGTCCGGTACGCGCAGTCCGCGACGAGCAGCTGGTAGTAGGGGAACAGGCCGATCGCCCCGGCCTCCCGCGCGGCGGACGTCAGGGAGGCGGCCTCCTCGCGGAGAGTCGTTTCCTGACCGGTGCACAACCGCCCGCCCAGCCCGAGCGAGATCGACTGCGCGGCGGGGGTCAGCGGGTCGACCTTCCCCAGCAGCCGGCCGGCCTGGTCGAGCGCCTCCCGCCCTTCCGCGTGCCGACCGCGCAGGACCAGCCCCATCCCCAGAATCGAGAGCACCTGGCAGCGGGTGACGGGTGGCGCATCGTCGGGCAGGACCTCGGCCGCGCGCTCGGCCGAGGCGAGGATCATCACGCAGTTGCCGGCCACCGCGGCGGTCACACCCGCGTCGGCGTGCATGGCCGCCGCCGCCCCGGGATCGATCGGCGCGATGCGCTCCGCCTCCTCGGTAAGCGTCCTGTGGTTGTCATAGGCGCTTCGCACGCCGCCGTTGAGCGTCACCAGCGCCAGCAGGTGACGGACGGAGGCGCGCGGGAGCGGGTCGTCGAGCTCGTCGGCCAGCTCGAGCAGCGCAACGCCGCGGTCGTAGGCGCCGCCAATCGCCGCGGCGAGGCCAGCAGCCAGAAGCCGCTTGGAGCGCGCCACGCGATCCTCGCTGAACCGGGCGGCTCGCACCAGGGCGTCGGCCGAGGCGGCGTACGCGGCACGGGCGGCGGCGCGATGCGCGGCGGCCTCGAGGGCGTCCGCGACAGCCGCGTCCTGTCCCAGAGCGGCGGCTGCGAGATGCCATGCCCGGCTGTCGTCGTCCGTGTGCTCGGAAAGGGCACGGTGCCCGCGCCTGCGTTCGGCGGCCGGCGCCCCCCGGTAGACGGCGCCCCGCAACAGCGGGTGGCCGAACTCGATCCGCTCGCTGGAAAGTCGCACGATGCCCTCCGCCTCCGCGGGCTCCAACGCGTCGGGCGCGATGTCGAGCGTCCGGCACGCGGCCAGGATCGGCCGCAGCGAAGGCGTGAACGCGGTCGCGGCAACGAGCAGCGCTGCATTCGTCTGGGCCGGGAGTCGCGCGATCCGGCGCTCGAAGGCCCGCTGCAGGCTGACGCCCGGCTGGATCGGCTGGTCGAGCGCAACGAGTCCCAGCCGCTGGTCGCGGCTGAGGAGCGCGGGCAGCTCGATCAGCGCAAGCGGGTTCCCGGCCGCAGCGTCGATCAACGACTCCGCGACGTCGCGGGGGAGCTCGGAGTCGACCTCGCTCAGCAGTGTGCGCGCCGCGTCGCGCCCGAGCCCACCGACCGGGAGGTGGCGCCCCGTGACCCGGAACGCTTGCGGCTCGTCAGCACGCGCGGCGACGAGCAACGCGATGCGCTTGCCCTCGAGGCGCCGAGCGGCGAAGCCGAGGCACTCCGCCGACGCCGGGTCGAGCCAGTGCGCGTCGTCGACGAGCACGAGCAGTGGTTCGTCGCGCGCGGCGTTCGCTAGCAGGCCGAGGAAGCCGGCGCAAACGGCGAAGCGTTCCGCCCCGACGGCCGGCGGCCCCAGTGCGAGCGCCCCTTCGATCGCCGCCAACTGTGGTGGGGGAAGTGTGGAGATCCCGTCCAGCAGCCGCTCGGTCAGCTCGGCGAGCGCGGAGAACGGCAGACTCGACTCGGCCTCGAGTCCGGCCGTCCGCAGTTGCCGCAAGTCGGTCGCCTGCCTTCCCGCCGCGTCGAGCAGCGCCGTCTTGCCGATCCCCGCATCACCGTGGAGGACGAGCGCACCGCCCCGACCGCTGCGGGCCGTCCGGATCAGCGCCTCGATCGCCCTGATCTCGAACTCCCTTCCGTGCAGCATCCGCGATCCGGAGCCTACACCCGACGCTCGAACTAGGGAGATCCCCGGTGCATTGCGGCCGGTTCTGGCCTAGCTTCGGCACGACCGTCTGGCCACGAAGGAGACGCCGTGAGAGCCGCGCTCGTCGCCCTGTTTCAATCCCGCGCCCTGACCACCGCGCCGCGCCGGGGGCCTTCCACCCGGCCGGGTAGCGCCCGAAAACCCGTTTGGTCCGCCGCGAACGGTTCGTGGTCACCCACGATGCGAAAGGGGGTCCCCGCAGGCGACGATCGCCGAGTGACAAATCAACCGGAAGGACTCCACCGTGGCATCGACGCCCCTCTTCGCGGCGCTGGCTGACTCGACCCTGCGCGCCAGGCCGCCCGCGCCGCCCCCGCCCGCCCGACGAGGTAACGATGCCCCGGCTTCGGCATCGAGCCCGCGGGTGTCACAGCCCCTCGGGATGGGCACGGTCGGGCCCGTATATGAGGGCTACACGCCGGCCCACCCCAGGTGCGCCCGATATCCGTCGTGATCGGCGACAACCTAGGGCGCTGGACATGAGCATGACCGTCCATCCGACGTTCGAGGCCCAGCGCCAAGGTGACATCGTGGAGGCGAGCATGGCCGCCGCCTTCGGCCCGCCGCCGCGGTTCCTCGTCCCGTCGCTCGTCTGGTACGGGCTTGCGCCCCGTCTGAACGGGCTGGGGCGCGCGGCGGGCGTCCCCGAGTTGGCGCCCGGCGGCTGGGGCGGCATGATCGCGAGCGAGGAGGACGTCGGGCACGTCATCTGGACGCTCGACAGTGCGCTGCTGCTCCTGAACCTCGCTGGGTATCAGGTGTCCGAGGTCGCGATCGGGGTACCGGCTGTCGCGGCCGAGACTGCCGCGGCCGACCTCGTCGCCGTCGACCTGCTCACGATGGGCATCGCGCGGGGCACGGCGCGGGAGTGGACACCCCTGGCCACGGCGCCGCCGTCCGCGCAGGTCGCGCTTTGGGTGGAGCCGCGCTATGCGGGGCCTCCAGCGCTGGCGACCGGCCCGACGCTGTCGTTGGCGGCGTTGACGGAGGCGATGGGGCTGGAGTCGATCCACCTCGGCTTCGCAGATTCGGGAAGCGGTTGGCTCCGGCTTGCCTGGCCCGCCGGCCAGAGCGCCCCACCCTGGCATGAGGAGCTCGCCCGCAAGACGGATCTGCTCACGGAGGCGCTGATCGGTGAGCTCGAGTGGCAGCAAGCCGCGGCCGCGGAGGCGTCGGAGCCGGATGCGACCGGAGCTCCGCTGTGCGGGCTGCTCAGCCTCTATGACTCGCGCAGCTGGGCTGTGCCGTTCCCCTACGACGAGCCCTTCGACCGGCTGACGCCCGCCGTGACCCTGTTCGGCGAGCGGCTCGCCCAGGTGGTCGAGGAGGTCGGCTTCGGCGCGTTCCTGCGCGGCGAAACATCTCAGGCCTCGGAGGGCCCGCCGACCGCGCTCGAGCGGTGGGCGACCGGGACGAGCGCGGAGGAGCAGCGCCAGGCCGTGGACGACCTCTCGTGGTGCGTCGACGAGCTCGTTGCGCAGTGCCTCGACGGCGCGCCGGCCGAGGACGAGGTGGCGGCCGACTTCGCCGCCACGGCGTATGGCGATTTGGGGGTATTGACGGTCACCGCGCTGGTGCTGCGTTGGCAGGACCTGGGCGTGCTGGACTTCCTCGGCGCGATCGAGGGCTCGGTCGGCGCGGGCGTCTACGGTGGCTATGACCTGCAGCGCGACGACGACGACGCGACCCACACCTACGGCGGAGACCCGAACGCCAGCGGTCCGGCGTCGCCCGCCGACAAGGGCTACGTCGCGCAGTTGCGCGAGGACCTCGCCGAGCTCGGCTTCGGGCCGATGTTCCGCCATGACCCCGCCGAGGACCCGATGCAGACCTTCGACATCTGGCTCGAGCGCGCCGTCCGCGAGTTCCAGCTGTACGCGCGGATGCCGAACCTCGCGACGGAGACGAATCAAGGGCCGTTCCCGTTCTACGGCGACCGGCTCTCCGGGGTGCCGAACCCGCTGCCCTACGCGGGGCCGGTCTGCGGCGTCGTCAACGGCGAGACCCGCTCCCTGATCCAGGTCTGGCTTCAGCGCGGGCTGCGCTGCCCGGTCGTGATCGAGGCGCGCTCGAGCGACGGCGGTTTCACGCAGCCATTCGTCCACGCCGAGAGCTGGAACACCGACAACGTCTGGCGCGCGGATCAGGTAAAGGTTCGCAGGCCGAAGCGAGGCGACAACTCGCACTGGCCGCGCTTCTTCGCCCGCGACTTCACCGCGCACTGGACGCTGACGCCGGAGAGCGTCGCGGCAGGCCGCGATCTCCAGAACTTCGCACTCGGCGAATGGACCGACGCCTACGACGGCGGCCCGTGGTCGGACCCGCCCGACCTCGTATGGGCGGAGGCCGAGATCACCACCGACACCCTCGTGGGCAGGCCGCCGGCCGCGCTCACCCCCGCCGAGCGCTCAACGTTCCGGGTCATTCGTGCGGTCGCCGAGGTCGAGTCCATCGGCTACTTCGACTGCTTCAACGGCTATGACCCGGGGTTCATCTCCGCGGGCCCCTACCACTGGACGCTCGGGCTCGCGCTGGGCAAATCCACCGAGACCGCCGATGCCGAGCTGCCGCCGTACTTGGCCTACCTGAAGGGGCTGGGTGGTGAGGCCGCCGCCGCGTACGAGGACGCGTTCGGCGTATTCGGCTGCGGCGTGACCAAGGAATGGCCGGCCGGCACCTCCGGCGCCACCTCGCCCTGCTGGGAGCCCACACACCGGAAGTACGCCGCGTGGGTGGAGTTCGAGGGCCCCGACGGCGCTCCCGTCGAGGCGGAGCGAGCCGACCATGAGGCGGCCACGTGGTTCCGCCAGTGGCACTGGTTCCTCCGCTTCGCCCTCAATGCCCGCACGCTGGAGCCGTTCCGGACGCGCATGTGGGACTACGCCCGACTGCGCCTGCGCGATCTCCTCGCAACACCGTGGACGCCGCAGATCGACATGGCCGACCCGAGCGCGCCGGGGGGCACGCGCCCGGCCATGATCGGCGACCTTTTCACCTCCGAGCGCGCAGTCGGGATCATGGCCCGCTGGCACGTCAACCGTCCCAGCAACCTGCTGCCGCTGGGCGACCGTTCCAAGTTCCGCATCGCCTACGCCGACGCCGGGGCCGCCGCCTGGGGCGATCCGGGCACGTGGACGGACCAGAACGAGGCCGACCTCTGCAACGCGCTCTATGACCTGCGGCCGGACGATCCGGAGGGCTCGGAGAAGGACTGGCTGCGCGAGTCGCTCGACGATGTCTACGAATGGCCCTCCTCGTGGGGAAGGAACCCGCGTCGCTGGCAGCTGCCGCTCGACGCGGTACTGAACATCCCCCAGGTCGCCGGGCTCGTCAACGGGCGAACGGACACCGACAATGCGTACACGGCGCCTTTCACGGTCGATGCGCGCGACGGCCTCGGGCCGGTCCGGCCGCCCACGGCGCGGTCGAGCGACCAGGGGGTCGTGGCCGACGCCCGGATCGCGATCGCGGGCGCGGGGCCCAACTACACCCTGACCGCGACGCCGGTGGCGGGAGCCACGGGCACGACGACGATCACGGTGACCGCCGACAACGGCACCCACGCGGGCAGCGCGGCCTTCTTCCTGACGGTGGGCGGTCCCGTGCAGGGCGGCGCCCCGCCCCCGTCGAAGGACCCGGTTCTCGGGCTCAGCATCCGGCGCGACTCCTTCCAGTTGGCATGAGCTCCGCCCTACAACCGATCGCCAGCGGGCTGCTCGACGGGTTCGCGCCGCTCGACCGGGCGCTGCGCGATCCGTACGCCTTCAGGACGCTGCTGCGCAACCTCGGTTGGGAGAAGACGTTCGAGGACGAGGTCCTCTCGCGGCCACCACTCGGCGACATCGCGGCCTCCGTGGCGGAGCTGGTCGAGTCCGGGGCCATCATCGCCGCGACGCTCGAGTCCGAGACGGAAAACCGCGATCCGCTCGTCGATGAGCTGTTCGACGTGATCGACGCCATCGAGGATCTCGTGGCCGGGCTGCGTGACATCGACACGGCCTCGCTTCCGCCCTCGCTGAGCGACCCGGCGTTCTGGGCCGAACTGGCGCTCGATCTCCCCGAGTACCTCCTCGTGCGCTACCTCGAGCGCCACCAGCCGGTCCTCTACGGGCTGCTGCGGCTGGCCGGGGTCATCGAGGACGACGAGGAGACGCTCGCCGGCGAGGATCCGGAGCGCCCCGCCTACGTGAGGCGGATCGTGGTCTGGGACAACCTCGTCGCGCTGGTCGGGGACCCGCAGAACCACCTGCGAGCGCTCTACCACTGGGACGACGGCCAGCCGTTCGCGCACGCTCGGCTGCTGGACGAACTGGCGGGGTTCGCTCTGCGGGCCGCCGTGCGCGCCGAGCGCCTCTCGCTCCGCGAGACCCTCGTGGACGGGTTCTTCGACGGCGATGCACCGCCCGAGGACGTGCGCGAGCTGGCCCTGCCGATTCTGCGCGGCCGGGTGAACGGCGGGCTCGCCGAGCAGGGCGTGCTGCTGGCTCCGGTGCCGCCCTCGCCCAGCCGGGAGATCAACGGGCTCTACATCGCGAACCTGACCTGGGGCGAGTCGACCCAAAGCATCCCGCTCACGCCAACGTGGACGCTGATCGTGGGCGGCTCGCTCGACGCGACCGGGGCGGTGGGCGCCCGCCTGCGGCCCGGCGAGCTGACGTTCGAGGCGGTCCCGAGCGGCGAGCGGGTCGAGCTTGCGGTGGAGGGCCGGCCAACCGAGCCCTGGATGCTGCTGGGCGCGCGCGACAGCGGCGTGCGGCTCGAGCTGAACGGGGTGCACGTCGGGATCGTGTTCGAGGGCGGTGCTGACCCCGACCTGATCCTCGAGGCGCGCACGCTCCCGAGCGGCGACCGCGGCGGAATCGCGTTCACGATCGACCCGGGCGAGGCGGACCCGTTCGTGCGGGCGATCGTCGCCGATCCGCTCGAGGCCGACCTCGACCTGGACCTGCGCTGGTCGTCCCGCAGCGGCATCTCGCTGGGTGGCTCGGTGGGCCTCGCAGCGACGATCCCGATAGAGAAGACGCTCGGCCCGATCACGCTCGAGGCGGCCCACGTGGCCCTGGAGGCCAACCCGGATGGCGCCTCGCTGCTCCTGGGGATCAGCGCGTCGGCGCTGATCGGGCCGCTCGATGTCGTCGTGGAGAACGCCGGCCTCGCCCTCGATCTCGTCCCCGGCCAAGGGGACGGGGTGGTCGGGGATCTCGGGCTCGTCGCGGGCTTCAAGCCTCCTGACGCGCTCGGCTTCTCCCTCGAGCTGGAGGGTGCCAGCGGGGCCGGCTACGCCTCGTTCGACCACGAAGCCGGCCGATATGCGGGCGGGGCGGCGCTCGAGTTCGTGGCGGTGGGCCTGGCGGCGGTCGTGGTCGTCGACACGCAGCTGCCGGGCGATCCGGACGGGTGGGCGCTGTTCTGCAGCCTGTCGCTGACGTTCCCGTCGGTTCCGCTCGGCTTCGGCTTCTTCCTCTCGGGCGTGGGCGGGATCGTGTGCCTGAACCGCACGATGGACGTGGAGGCGCTGGCGGGCGGGCTGTCGAGCGGGGCGGTCGACGCGATCCTGTTCCCGGAGGAGCCCGCTCGAGGACGTCGAGCTGATCGTGTCGCAGCTCGACTCCTGGTTCCCGCTGGCCGAGGGCAGCCTGGTGTTCGGCGTGGCGGGCCGGATCACGTGGGGCACGCCGAAGACGCTGGTGACCGCCGACGTCGGGGTGGTGCTGTCGTTCCCGGAGCTCGATTTCGCCGTGATGGGCAGCGTCTCGATCGAGCTGCCGGAGGAGACCGACGCGCTGCTCGAGCTGCACATGGACGTGATCGGCACGATCGATCTCTCCGAGGGCACGGTGATGGTGGTGGCGGCGCTGCACGACTCGTCGCTGCTCGAAGACGCTGCAGCTGTCGGGCGGCATGGCGATGTACGCGAGCTTCGGCGAGCACCCCTACTTCCTGCTGTCGGTGGGGGGCTATCACCCCGACTTCCAGCCGCCGGCGGAGCTGCCCGCGGCGGTCACCGAGCTGGACCGCATGCGGGTCGAGCTGGAGCTCTCCGAGAACGCCTGGTTCGCGCTCGAGGCCTATTTCGCGATCACCTCGAACACGTTGCAGTTCGGCTCCGAGGCCACGCTCGAGCTGAGCGACAAGTTCCTCGGCGTCACCTACACGGCGCGCGGCTCGGTCGGCTTCGACGTGCTGCTCGTGTTCTCGCCGTTCTCGTTCTCGGCCGGCATCCACGCCGGCGTCGCGATCACCGCGGGCTCGGGCGACAAGGAGCTGTTGGCCGTCGATCTCAGCGCGCGGCTCGAGGGCCCCGAGCCGTGGTACGCGACCGGCAGCGCGAGCTTCGACTTCTTCGGGCTGAACGCCTCGATCGAGATCGAGATCGGCGGCACGGCGGGCGTCGAGGCGCAGCCGCCGGTCGACCTGCTCGCGGAGGTCGAGGCCGCGCTGCGCGACCCCGCCGCCTGGCGCGGCACCAGCCCCACGCGGCGCCGACACCGGCGCCGTGCTGCTCACAGCAGACGAGCCGCCCGCCGACGGCCAGGTCTGGGTCCGCCCCGACGCCGAGCTCGAGGTCGTGCAGACGGTCGCGCCGCTCGAGCGCCAGCTCGACCGCTACGGCATCTACGCGAATCGACGGCGACAGCCTGCTCGACGATCACCGCCGCCGGGCCTCGGCGGCGAGCTGGCCGACCACGAACCGGTGCTCGACTGGTTCGCGCCCGCCCAATACGACGACTACAGGACGAACGCCGAGAAGCTCGCCGCTCCCTCCTACGAGGAGATGACCGGCGGCCTGCGCTTCGGCAGCGAGGGCGTCAGCACCAGCCCCGACGCCCACAACCGCACGCGTCACCCCCGACTACGAGGTCAAGATCCTCGACGAGGACAAGACCCGCGACCAGCCGCTCGGAAAGCTCGCCGCCCCACTCGACCTCGTCACCGCCACACTCGCGCTCGACACCGCACGCCGCGGCCTGCCCGGCCGCAGCGCGACATCCACCCGCTTCACGATCGAGCCGCCCAGCTGGACCATCGCCGACGCCGTCACCGGCGCCGCCATCGCCACCGCCGGCACCTACCGAGACGCGCTCGACAGCCTGCACACGACCACCGCCGCCGACCCCACCGCACGCGCCACACAACGCCTCGCCCCCACCCAAGCCGTCCTGGAGACCGCATGAGCGACGAGATCACCTTCCTGCCGTGGCTCCGCCGCGGCCTCGCCCAGGCGCTCGAGAACGCCGACCCCCTCAACGGCGGGCTGCCGCGCGGCGGCGCGCTCAACGCATATGTCGACCTCGAGCGCCGGCACATCCCCAAGACGCTCTCGATGCGAGGCCCGGAGGCCGTCGCCGGGCTTTCCGCAGCCCAGGTGCTGCGCTCGGAGCCGCGTCCCGACAGCACCGACGTGGAGCCGAACTACTTCCCCCTGGTCGAGCTCGCCGCGCCCGACCTGCCGTGGATGTTCACGCCGGCCCGGGCCGAGGACGACCAGGGCAAGCTGCGCCCCTGGCTCGTCCTGGTCGCCGTCCGCGAGCAGGAGGGCGTGCGCATCGAGACCAGGTCGAGGACTTCGCTGCCCGTTCTCCGGATCGAGTCGCCGGCCGTCCCCGCCGGCGAGCTGCCCGACCTCGCCGAGTCGTGGGCCTGGGCGCACGTGCACTCGCTCGTCGAGTCCGCGGCGATCGAGGGCGCGGTCACGGGCCGTACCGGCGAGGTCTACGCGCGACTGCTCTGCCCGCGGCGGCTCCTCCCGGACAGCGCATGGCTCACCTGCCTCGTGCCCGCCTTCGACAGCGGCGTCGCTCGCGGCCTCGGCCGGCCGCAGCCGGATGGCGACGAGCTGCTCCCGGCCTGGGACCACGCGGCGCTCGGCGACACGATCGAGCTGCCCGTGTACCACCACTGGCGCTTCACCACCGGGGCGGCGGGCGACTTCGAGGCGCTCTGCCGGCGCCTGAAACCCGACGGCGACGCCGCCGAGATGGGCCTGTACCCGATGGACGTCACCGATCCCGGCCTCGTCAGGGCCGCCGCGAAGCCGGTGTTCCTCGACATGGCGGGCGCCCTCCGCACGCTCGAGGCGGAGCCGCGCGCCTGGAACAAGACCCACAAGAAGGACTTCCAGGAGGACATCCGCAAGCTCATCAAGCCTGGGGCACGCGACTACGACCCGACCATCGACGATCCGGTGGTCGCCCCGCCGCAGTACGGCGCCTGGCCGGCGGAGGAGACGGACCCGCCGAAGACGGACTGGGTGCCCGAGCTGAACGAGGACCCGGTCCACCGTGCGGCCGCAGGCCTCGGGGCGCGGGCGGTGCGGGCCGCACAGGAGGAGCTGGTGGCGGCGGCCTGGGAGCAGGCCGGCGACCTGAAGCCCACCATCGCCGCCCTCAACCGCGGCCGGCTCGCGGCCGAGATCGGGCGCAGCTGGACCGCCCGCGCCGTGGCGCTCGAGGACGAGGACCTGCTTCAGCTCACGGGCAGCATGCACGCCTTCCTCAGCGACGGCGACACCAGCGTCCGCGCGCAGCTCGCCTCCAGCGACGTCCCGGGCGGGCTCGTCTCGGCCGCCTACATGCGCCAGACCCGGGCGGGCACTCCGCTCGCGCGCGACTGGGCGGCGCGGACCGGCTCCACCTCCGCCCGCCTCGGCGCCGACCACACGCGCATCAACGTGGCGGCCACCGGCGATCCCGACAAGGAGACCGCGCTGCGGTTCGCGCAGTTCGGGCCGCCGGCGGGGGCCCAGCTCAGCGACCCGGTGCTGTTCGATTCGGTGAATGCGACCGCGGTCAAGCGCGACCCGGCGCTGCGCGCCGAGCTCGAGCGCCTCCTCGAACACCCGCTCGAGGATCGCCCCGAGAACATCCCGGTGCCGCACGACCACCCGATCCCGCCCGTGCTCACGGGCGCCGACGTCAGCGGAATCGCGGGCACGGTGCGCGAGACGCTCGATCCCCTGGGCTCGGTGCGCGCCGGCGTCCTGCTGCGCGTGCAGGCGCTCGAAGGGCTGCTCCCCGCCGAGGGTCTGCCGAGCAGCATTCCCGTCGGGCCCGTCTTCAACGATTCGCTCTACTGGGACCTGCTGGGCCTCGGCGCCCGGTGGGTGCTCCCGGGCATCGAGGCCATGAAGCCCAACCGCGTTCGCCTGGTCGAGACCGATCCCGAGTTCGTCGGGTCGTTCATGGTCGGCGCCAACCACGAGCTCGGCTGCGAGCTGCTCTGGCGCGGCTATCCGGTGGACCTGCGGGCGACGTTCTTCCGCCGCTTCTGGAACTACGTCGACACCGGACGCATGGACATCGACCCGCTTTACGACTGGGGCGACGACAAGACGATCGCGGAGAACATGGGCATGGACGACACGACGATGACCGTGGTCGTCGTGCGCGGCGACATCGTCCGCCGCTACCCCACCGCCCACTTCTTCCTCCAGCAAGCGGCCTACGTCAACGAGGGCGAGAGGGAGTCGATTGACGGCACGGAGACCGAGCGAGGTGGAGCCGGTCGAGGGCACCGAGACCGAGCCGGACTTCCTCGGATCGCTCGGCCCCGACACGGTCTTCTTCGGCTTCTCCGACGCTCGACTCGGACGAGGTGCGCGGCAACCGTCCGGATGACGATGCGCCGGGCTACTTCTTCGTCATCGAGGAGCAGGCCGGCGCGCCGCGCTTCGGCCTCGACGAGGCGAAGCCGGCGCACTTCGAGCCCGACAACGAGCCGAAGACGTGGAACGGCGCCTCCTGGGGCCACCTCGTCGAAAGCCAGGAAGCGCTCGACGCGCTCACCCACGCGCGCGCCGACAACGAGCGGCTCGTGGCGCTGGAGGAGCTCCACGGGACGACCTGGGGATACAACGCCGCACACATGGCGCGCGCCTGCTGGCAGCGCCCCTTCCGGATGCTCATCCACGCCGACCTACTGGTGTAGCCCATGAATGATCCAGACCGCCCAGATCGCCCAGACCGCCCAGACCCTCCAGAGCGTCCAGACCGCCCAGACCGTCCAAAGCGTCCAGACCGCCCAGACCGTCCAGACCGCCCAGGACCGTCCAGACCGCCCAGACCGTCCCGAGACCGCCCGGACCGTCCGCGCCCAGACCGCCCGCGCGTCCCGGACCACTCGGACCTGCCTGACCTCCCGAAGGACACCGGCATCCCGAAGGACACCGGCATCCCGAACGGACACGGACGCGCACATCCCGCACGACACGGACGACACACCCGTCCCGCAAGACACGGACACGGACGCCGACACGGGCGACGACACGGGCGACACGGGCATCCCGCACGACACGGACGACGCACATCCCGCACGGCGAGGGCGAATCGGACGACTCGGGCGGCTTCGACGGCACCATCGAGGACCCGCTCCCCCCGAACTTCGCCTTCGTGTCCCTCGAGGCGGAGCTGCCCCTGGCGCTCCTGCCGATCCGGATCGAGGCGCGCTACTACCTGGACGAGGACCCGCCGGAGCTGCGGCTGCGCTTCTTCCCGGACGCCATCCATGCCGACGGCCACGCCGATCGCCTCACGCAAGCGGAGCAGGACCTCGGACGCGCTTTCTGGCGGCGCACCTGGCGCGCGGGCGGCGACACCGCCGGCGAGGACGCGGCGTTCGCCTGGCTGGCGGAGCAGATCGGCCCCTGGCGGGCGGCGTGGGTGGCCGGGCAGCTGCGGCCGACGAACCCCGCCGACGCTCCCAAGGCGCCCGTCCCGGACGCGCTGCCGCTCAAGCCCCCGCCGAAGTTCCCGGCCGTGGAGACGCTCGACGCCCGCGGGCCCACCCGCGCGCGGCTGCTGCCCGAGCGCTTCGCCGTGTTCGGCTACCACAAGGGCAAGCACGCGGGCACCTGGTGGGGCGAGCACATCCCCGAAGGACTCCCGATGGCGCCCGGCCTGGCGGAGGCCGAGGACGGCATCGACGGGCGCGGCCTGCTCGCGGCGCAGGGCCTGGCCTGGACGTTCGACTTCGAGGAGGCCGAGAAGGTCGGCATGGCGCTGCGGATCGACCTGAGCAAGGTCGTCTACCCGGTCGAGACGGACGGCTTCAGCGAGCTGCAGGTGCTCGGCGTGTGCGTCGGGGACCAGCGCGAGGCGCTCGAGGAGCTGCTGGAGGGGCACCGCTACACGCACGGCCTCGACTTCATCCCACAGGGCACGCCCACGAACAGCACGGAGACCGCGGCCGCGGGCCCGAGCCTCGAAGCGCCGGACCTGGCGGCGGTGCGGGCCACGGAGCTCGACGCCGGGGCCGCGCCCGAGCGCCCCGCCGTCGAGGCCGAAGGCGACCTCTACCGGATGACCGCGGCGAACGCGGCGAGCGTCGCGCTCGGCATCGGCCGGGACAACGCGCTCGACCGCGCCGGCGAGGCGGACCTGCCCGAGCTCGCCCGCGCCGAGGCGATGAACCAGGCGCTCTGGCCCGCGGTCGGCGGCCACTACCTCGACAGCCTCGTCCAGGGGGCGGTGACCGGCGAGGACCGCGACTGGCTGCGCGACTGGAGCGCCCGCTTCGTCCGCGGCGCGGGACCGCTGCCGTCGCTGCTCGTCGGGCGCGAGCCGTACGGGGTGCTGCCGGTGACGCTGGTGGAGCCCGAGATCGTGCCGGCGGGCAACGTGCAGCACGTCGAGGACGTGCTCGGCGAGCTGCTCGGGAGCTGGCAGGCCTCGCTCCCGAACGTCCCCCATCTCGACCCCGACGCCACCGACGCCCCGCCCGACGAGGACCAGGCCGCCGCGGCGGCGACGAGGTTCCCGACATCATCGACCCCCTGCCGGGACAGATCGAGGACGAGGCCGACATCGCGGCGGTCGCCTCGCAGGTCCTCGGCGCGGTCCCGCACCCCACGGCGTTCCGGCTTGCCCACGTCGACGACATGCGCGCGACCTACGCGAACGAGTTCGGGGGACTGGTCCTCGAGGCCCGCGATCGAATCCCAGGACTGGCCGGACCCGAACGGCAACCCATGGGGCATAGATCACCCCTTCAATATCGCCCTGACGTGGGCCTGGGAGTTCGAGCAGGAGCTCGCGGCGGCCACGACGTTCGGCGGTCAGATCCGGGCTGTGGAGGACCACATCGAGAGGCTCTCGGACGCCGCGGCCGACACCGAGACCTACAAGAAGCCACAGCGCGACTACTTCGCCATGCTGGCCGAGTTCCTCGAACCGGCCTTGGAGCTGCTGCGCGGGCACGAGACGCGCACCGAGCCGCTGGAGTGGCTCGCCGAGCGCGTCCCGGACATCACGCGGATGATCGACGACGAGAACGACCCGAAGGCCTTCTTCGCGTTGCGCCCGACCGACGCCGCCTTCGAGCTGCCGCTCGTGGCCGAGGACCGCAGCGAAGCGGCGCTCGCGGACCTGAGGGTCTCGCTGCTCCGTATCTGGGAGGGCGTGCGCAAGGGCGGCCTCGTCTCCTCCGAGCCAGGCGTCCCGCTGCTGACACAGCTTCTGCACTGGAGCGCGGAGCAGGCGCTCGGCACCGACGACAACGCCTCGCTGTCGAGCGGCCTCGACGTCATCATCAACGAGCTCCTGGACGGCTCCGACGACCCCGTCGGCGAGCTCGAGCGGCTGATGCGCGAGACGCTCGGCCCATGGTCGTACCGGCTCGACGCCTGGTACACGGCCGTGGCGGCGTGGCGCCTCGAGAACAAGCGCAGCACGAAGCCGCGCGGGATCCAGGTCGGCGGCTACGGCTGGCTGCTCGACGTGAAGCCGCGCGAGACGCAAGCGGCCTCGCAGGGTTACGTGCTGGCGCCCTCGCTCTCGCACGCGACGAGCGCCGCGATCCTGCGCAGCGGCTGGTCGGCGTTCGGCGAAGGGCTCGAGGTCGACCTGTCCTCCGACCGCATGCGCCGCGCCCTCTGGATCATCGACGGCGTCCGGCGCGGGCAGGACCTCGGTCAGCTCGTCGGCGCCCGCTTCGAGCGCGGCCTCCAGGACGCCGGCCTCGCCAAGTGGATCGACGACTTCCGCGAGATCGCGCTCGAGGCCGTCGGCAGCTCCGTGCCCCCCAACGCGATCGTCGACGGCCTGCTGCTCGCGCGCGGTCACGAAGATCCCGCCGACGTCACGGACGACGAGGAGGCGGCCGGCGACGGGATCGACACGCTCCTGAAGGGCGACGCGGCCGCCGACGCCGACGAGCTCGAGGGGGTGCTCGGCTCGCTCATCGACGACCTGGATGCCGTCGCCGACGCGGCGGTGGCGCAGAGCGTGTTCTCGCTGACCCAGGGCAACCTCCCGGAGGCGACGGCCACGCTGAGCGCGGCGGCCACCGGCGAGGCGAGCTTCCCGGACCTGCGGCTCGCCGACACGCCCCGCGAGGCGCTCACGATCACCCACCGCCTGCTGCTTGCCCTCGACCCTGACGCGCCGCCGAGCGGCTGGCCGGCGGCGCGCGGCCGCGCGCACGCCGCGCCCGCCCTCGAGTCCTGGCTCGGCGGGCTGCTGGGAGATCCGAAGGACTACGGCTTCTCGGTGCGCTTCGACGACGCGGACAGCGGCAAGCCGCTGGCGGGCCCCTTCGCCGTGACGCTCGCCGAAGTCGGCCTCTCCGCCCTCGACCTGGTCTTCCTCGCGCCGGCCGGCGAGGACACCGGCCTGGGCCGCCTCGGCGACGTGCTCGCGGCATGGGGCGAGGGCCTGCGGCCCGAGTCCGTGCCGGCCACGGCGGTGCTCACGCTGGTCACCGGTGAGGGCGACCCCTCTATCGACGACCTGGCGCTGGCCTGCCGGGCGCTCCGCCGCCTGATTGCGGAGGCGCGCGACCTCGACGGGCGCGACGTCGCAAGCCCGGGCGCCCTGGAGGTCCCGAGCGGCCTCGACGTCGGCGAGCTCGCGGCGACGGATCAAGGGCCTCCGTGCCGGGCTGGCCGCGGCGCGCGAGGCACTCGCGGCGGCCCTGCCCGCCAGGCCGGATAGGCCGGCGCGCGGCGACGTGCGCGGAGCGATGCTGGCGCTGGCCGGGTTCGAGCTGCCCAGTGGCGTGCCCAAGGCGGTCGACCCCGCGGCCCTCGCCGCCGAGGGGGAGGCGCTCGTCGCTCAGATCGACGCCCGGCTCGCCGAGCTCGACGCGCGCGAGACCGCGGAGAAGGCCGACTGGGCGCTACGCGACGACGCCGGCAAGGTCGAGCTGCTGCGCGGCCGCGTCCAGCTCCTGATCGGGCACGCGATGCCGGTCACGCCGCTGTTCGCGGCCGCCAACGGCGTCGAGCTCGACAAGACCTTCGCGCGCCCGCGCCTCCGGGCGCGCGAGGACGCGACCGGCTGGCTCGCCGCGGCCGGGCGGGCCGACCCCGGCGCGCGCCGGCTGCGGATCGCCGTCGACCTGGTCGAGGCGGCCCGCAACGAGACGCTGTTCGACTTCGCGCTCGGCCAGCTGCCCGACCACGAGGAGGAGGAGTGGGCCGCCGTCGCGCGGCCGGCGCGCGACGAGCGCGGCCGGCTCTGCCTGCTCGCCACCGGCCCGGGGCCGCGCTTCGAGGGCGGTCCCGCCACGGGGCTCGTGCTCGGTACGTGGACCGAGGCGATTCCGCGCTCCGGCCAGACCGCGGGCGTCGCCTTCCACTTCGACGCTCCCAGCGCCCGGCCGCCGCAGGCGGTGCTGCTGTGCACAGCGGAGAACGAAGCCGGAGTTCGACGCCGGGGACGTCGCCGACATGCTCAGGCAGACGCTCGAGCTGGCGCAGCTGCGGATGGTCGGTCCCGAGACGCTGCAGGGCCTCGGCCAGTACCTCCCGGCGGCCTACCTCCCCGGCGATACCGATCCGGGCGGGTCCCCCGTCGCTGCCCGGACCACAAACGGAGGGCCGCGATGACCTGGCAACGACTTGAAGCCTCGACGGTCGCCCCCGACCTGTTCGAGGGCCAGGAAGCGCGCATCGCCGACTCCTGCTGGATGCTCGGCCGGCAGTGGCAGGTGGGCGAGTTCAAGGGAGAGGACGCGGCGAGCCCGATCTTCGCCGAGACGACGCTCAGCCACGCCCCGATCACGCGGGTGCGACCGGGCGCCCCGGACGCCGGCGGTCCGGTGATCGAGCGCGGCGCCGCCGGGGTCCCGCTCGAGACCGCGGTCGAGCGCGAGGCCGTCCGGACGGGCCCGGCCGCCGACCGGCTCGCCGCCGAGGCCGGCCTCCAGCTCACCCGCTTCCTCGACACGGCCAAGGCGCCCGCCGAGCTGAACGAGGGCATCCGCAAGCTGTTCCCGCTCAAGCTCGCCCCCGACGACGGGCTCGACCCGGTCGGCCGGGCGCAGCTGGAGCTGATCGCCCGCCGCTCCTTCGATCCGCGTGAGCTTCACGAGGAGCTGACCGTGCGCGACGGCAAGGCCCTGGGCGGCCTCCCGGGGATGAAGGATGCCGCGGTGCAGAAGGCGCTCGACGACTGGGCGGACTGGTACGCGCAGCTCTACAGCGAGCCGGCCGCCGGCGCCGAGGCGTGGAACCCGCAGCGGATGGAGTACCGCTTCCAGATAGCGGCCGGGCGTGTCCGACAAGGAGGAGGTCCAGCTCGACGCGGTCGAGTACACCGGGGGCCATCTCGACTGGCACGCCTTCGACGTCGCCGCCAAGCCGAAGGACATGGGCGCAAGGGGACAGCTCGTGGACCACGACCTGCGCGTCATCCCCACGCCTGCGCGCTTTGCCGGCCAGGCCGCGTCGCGCTGGTGGCGGATGGAGAACGCCAGCGTGTGGTTCGGCGACCTCCAGGCCGCGCCGGCGGACCTCGCCCGCGCCGCGGTGGCGTCGTTCGGGCTCTTGTTCGGCGACGACTGGTTCCTCGCGCCGTGCCGGCTCCCCTCTGGGGTGCTCGTCCGGTCGGGCCCGATCACGGTGATCGACACGTTCGAGGAGACACACCAGATCCGGTCGTGCGCCGAGGTGGACGGGCCCGCTCGGAAGTGGCGCTTCTTCGAGCTGACCGGCGACAAGTCAGGGGGCTGCCCGTGGCTGCTGCTGCCTCCGGCGCTCGCCGGCCGCACCGAGAGTCCCCCTGTCGAGGACGTCGCGCTCCTGCGCGACGAGGTCGCGAACCTGGGCTGGGGCGCCGAGCTGCGGATCGAGAGCGCGGCGGGCCGCGTGATCGACCGCGCGGCGCGTGCCCGGGCGGCCATGCCGCCTCCTCCGACGCCGGCCGACGACGCCTGGCTCTACAAGCTCTCGAAGACGGTGCCCGAGCACCAGGTCCCGCTCGTCCCCGTACGCACGAACGGCGAGGACGGCGAGCGTCGCTATCTCCAGCGCGGCCGGGTGGAGGTGTCTGTGGACGAGGAGGGTGTCGAGACGCGCGGCGCGCTCGGCCGCATCCTCGAGCCGGACACCGCGCTGCTGATCCACGACGAGGAAGTCCCAGCCACCGGCGCCCGGGTCACGCGGACCTGGCAGATGGCCCGTACCGGCAACGGCGGCGTCGTGGTCTGGGTCGGCCGCAAGAAGAGCGCCGGCCGGCCGATGCGATCGCCGGGCCTCGTCTTCGACGACGTCATCCAGAGCGCACCGCCCGCCTGAGAGCCCCCACGACCGTGAGGTGAATCGACATGCCCATCACTCCGCTCGCCACGCCCTGCTGGCTGTTCGTCCCGCCGCTCGAGCTGCCGCTCACGCTGCGCATCGAGAACGGCCGCTTCGGCGCTCTGCGCCCGAAGCCGCTGCCGGAGCAGCCGCCGTGCGCGACCACCCAGTTCATCCCGGCCGACGACCCGCGCAACCCGACCGGCGGTGACGTTTACGTCGCCAACCAGATCCACGAGGCGGTCGACCTCGCTGCGGCGGCCGACGACTGCGTGTTCGCCGCCTACAGCGGCCGGGTGGTCGACGTCGAGGCCGCGGCGGTCACCATCGACCACCATCCGGAAGGCCTCGGGTTCGTCACGAAGTACATCCACATCGACCACATCGCGGTCGAGCCGGGGAATTTCCTCCAGAAGGGAATGCCGTTCGCGGCGGTGTCGACCGAGCCGACGGAGCCGCATCTCCATTTCGAGCTGTGGGCGGTCGTCGACAACGCCGAGGCGGGTGCGCCCGACTGGCCTGGTGACACCGACCTGGTGCCGCTCGACCCGACGCGTGCGCTGTACGCCTGGGAGCAGCGCACTCTTGCCGACGAGGCCTTCGGCGAGGTGCCGCTGGCGCCGCAATCGATCGGCCTCGTGAGCCTGCACACGGTTCCGTTCTTCACCGCGACGTTCCAGGACACCGTCCTGCACGTGCCCATGTATCACCCGATGACGGCGGACGAACGGCTGGCGATCGACCTGCTGCGCGACGCCTACAGCGGGAACGTCGACGTCACGCTCCGCACGCGCTCATCCCCCTTCTGGGGCGTCGACGTCGTTACCCAAGTCCAGCTCGCGTAGACGGACAGCGTCGAGCTGATCGACCGCTGACGCTCTCCCGTACGTCCAGCGGAGTAGACCAAAGAGCAGCCAACAAGCCGACGACAAAGCGTTCGGTGTGCTCGACCATCGTCACACCAGTGCGAGCGCTGCAGTTTCGTTTTACGGATCCGGGGCGAGTTGCCCTGAAGAAGGCGGCACGGGCAGCGATTGTGGTGCCCGTGGTGTTCGCACTCGCGGACAAGGTCGTCCAGCAGCCGGAGTCGACGATTTTCGCGGCCTTCGGCTCGTTCGCAGTCCTGGTGCTGGCCGACTTCCGCGGACCCCCGCGCGGGCGACTCCTCGCCTACGTCGCCCTGTTCGCGAGCGGGCGCCGTGTTCATCACCATCGGAACGCTGTGCTCGGGGAACGTGTGGCTCAGCGCCGTTGTCATGGGCGTGGTCGCCTTCGTGGTCCTCTTCTCGAGCGTGATCAACCCGTACTTCGCGATGGCCGGATGGGCGCCCCTGCTCACGTTCATCCTGCCGGTCACCCTGCCCGCCGAGCCCTCAGCGATTCCCATGCGCCTCGAGGGGTGGGCCCTGGCGTGTGGTGTCGCGATCCCTGCGCTGATGCTGTTGTGGCCTCCTCAGCCCCGCTCAGTGCTGCGCGAGGCCGAGGCGCGGGCCTGCCGGGCGCTCGCCGGCCTGGCGGGGGCCGAGCTGGATGGGGATCCCGCGCTGGTCGCCGAGCGCGCCGGCGCTGCCAGTGAGGCTGTGGCGGCCGTCCGCTGGACATTCGCGTCCACCCCGCACCGGCCGACTGGCCCCACGGGGTCCGCCGAGGCGCTGGCGTTCCTCGTCGACGAGCTCGAGTGGTTCCTGTCGATCGCGGTCCCCGAGGCTGACGACCCGGGAGTCGCTGCCAGGCCGTGCGCGGAGGAGAACCGGGCGGTACTGGCCGCCGTGATGTCGGCGCTCGAGGACAGCGCGGCCACGCTGGAGGGGCGCGACGAGCGGCCTGACCTCGACAGGCTGGACTCGGCCATGGATCTCCTGGCGGAGGCGCTCGCGCGTGACATGGCGCAACGGCCGGCTGGGCGGGAGGACGCCGCGCTCCTGTCCGCCGTCGAGCCTTCGTTCCGCATGCGCGAGATGTCCTTGGCCGCGCGTGCGATTGGTCTAAATGCCCTGCGCGCGGCGGGACTCGCCGCCCCCGAGTTTGACGCGAGGAGCGCGAGGTCAGCGCTCGACGTGTCGCGGGTCTTCGCGCGGGGGTACGGGAGCGTGCGATCGGTCTTGCTTCGAAACAGCATCCGGGGTGCCGTGGCGCTTGCGCTCGGGGTCGTGATCGCCCTTGAAGCGGGCCTCCAGCATGGGTTCTGGGTGGTCCTCGGGACCCTGTCAGTGCTGCGTTCGAACGCGCTGGGGACGGGCTCGAGCGTGCTCACCGCCCTGGCGGGGACCTCGCTCGGCCTGCTCATCGGCGTGGGGATCGTTCTCGCCGCCGGTACCGACCAGGGGATACTGTGGGCGCTGCTCCCAATCGCGGTTCTGCTTGCGGCCTACGCCCCGCAGGCAATCTCCTTCGCTGCGGGGCAGGCGGGCTTCACCGTCACTCTTCTCATCCTCTTCAACCTGATCCAGCCGACCGGCTGGACGGTCGGGCTCGTCCGCATCGAGGACGTCGCGATCGGATTCGCGGTCAGCCTCGGGGTGGGTGCTCTGTTCTGGCCGCGCGGCGCCGGCGCTCTCATGCGACGTAGTCTCGCCACCAGCTACGCCCGAAGCGCCGACTACCTGGCTGCGGCCATCCAGCAGCTCATGCGCGGAGGCGATGCGGCTCGCTCCCGCAGGCAGGCCAGGGCCGCGGCCAATCGCCTCGACGACGCGTTCCGCCAGTACCTGGGCGAGCTGTCGGGCAATCGGGCGAAGCTGGAGGATGTCGCGACGCTGCTCTCGGGAACAACACGCCTACGGCTGGCGGCTTACTCGGTGTCGACGCTCGTGGGCCTGCTTGACGGCTCATCAGACCGCGAGCGCTACATGCACGCTCTTGACAACGAGGGACGTCGGCTCCGTTCCTGGTATCTGGCGCTTGGCGAAACGATCGTCGATGCCCGAGTGCCGCCGGCGCCTGACGACGGCGATCACGGGGGTCCCCTTCAGCTTCTGAGGAATGCGCGGGAGACGGTCGCGAGCGAGACCGAGTCGGGGGCCGGGCTCGCTCTCGCCCTTTTTTGGGCGTCCCAGCTCCTCGACAACCTCCGGCGGCTGGAGCTGGATCTCGTCGGCCCAGCCGGTGAGCTTGCGGGCCACCCACCTGAGAAGCGCACGTCTCCCTCGGTCGCACAGCCGAGGACAAGGGCGGGTGGTGAGGCGTCGGCCTAAGGAGCTCAGACGCGGCCGCTCGCCGAGCGCTGCGTTACGCCGCCGCGTCGAGCTGCTCGAAGCGCGGCTCGTACGGTTGGGTCTCCACGACCTTCTCGGTGCCGCAGGCTGGACAGACCAGAAGGAACGTGAGCACCTTCCCGACTGGGTCGTAGCGGGTCGTGGTGTCGTGCAGGTGGTCGCATGGCTCGGGCCGAAGAGGCACGACACGCCGCGCCGCTGCGAGGCCGCCGGCCCGGCGTGGCTTGGCTGCTCGGGGCCGAGCGGATCGCATGCGGCGCCATTCCTCGACGGTCATCTCGGGTGGGATCGTGCACTCCATCGTGTGGACCGACTGGCGCTCGAGTTCCTGCTGGATCGGGACGTCGGCCGTCATGTTGCATGCGAGGTCGCAAGGGCGTGGGCGGAAGGGTCGATGCGCGGCACCACGAGCCCGGCCTCGTAGGCGAACACCACGAGCTTGGCGCGGTCGTGGGCGTGGAGCTTGACCATCGCGCGGCTCACGTGGGTCTTGGCGGTCGAGCGGCTGATCACGAGCCGCTCGGCGATCTCGTCGTTGCTGAGGCCCAGCGCCACGAGCGCCACCACCTCGCGCTCGCGGGCGGTCAGTTCCTCGACCAGCTCGGAGCTGGGCGCCGAGGGCTCTGGCCGAGACGCGAGCTCGGTGATCAGGCGACGCGCGACGGGGGGCGACAGGAGCGCCTCGCCTTCGGCGAGCAGGCCCACGGCGCGGACGAGCGCGGTCGGGTCGGTGTCCCTCGGAATGTGTCCGCGTGCCCCTGCGCGCAGCGCCGCGATGATGCGCTCGTCGCTGTCCGAGGCGGTCAGGAGCATCACCGCGACACCCGACTCGGCGAGCATGCGGCGAGTGACTTCGACGCAGTCGAGACCGGGAAGGTCTGCGTCCAGCAACACCACACTCGGCTGGATGCGGTGGACCAGCGCGACAGCTTGCTCAGCGTCTGCCGCCTCACCCACGACGGCAATCCGCTCGTGGCGCTCGAGCAGGACGCGAACGCCGGCCCGCATGAGCTTTTGGCCATCGGCGATTACGACGCTCACTGCGGGCGAGCTGGCCGTGCGCCCATTCAGCCCGGCGCGCCGGATGCGGTCGAGCACGACAAGCTCTCCCTCCGGACGCCCGGTTGGCATGGTGGCCACAGGGCCGCCGTTGCTGCGCCCCACCTCTGGGCGCTCGTACAGCGCGTTCATCCGAGACATCTTGTTCCTCCAGATCCTTGGTGGCTGGAGTGCGTCATTGCTGGATGATCGAGCCTGACCGGGTCGCTGTCTGCACGGCCAGCGACCATCTTCGGCCCCGGCCAGCCGGAGTATCCGTATTCCGGCTAACCCGAAGGGAGAAGGCGGGGCCAGCCGAGAGTTGTGAGAATCGCTACGAGAGCTCCATGGGCAGGCCCCGGGTGATCTTGGCGGACGACGACGTCCTTCTGCGCGAAGGGCTCGCCAGCCTGCTCGAGCGATCCGACTTCCCGGTGATCGCGCAGGCCGAAGATGCAGCCGAGCTCCTGGAGCTGGTTCGCGAGCACCAGCCCGAGCTCGCGGTCGTCGATATACGCATGCCCCCGACGCATTCGACGGAAGGGCTCGACGCGGCGCGGGCGATCCGTGAGGAATTCCCGCAGATCGGCATCATGGTCCTGTCGGCCCACGCCGACGTGGAACATGCGATGGAGCTTCTGGCCAGTGGCCAACGAATCGGTTACCTGCTCAAGAGCCGCGTCACGGATGTGGACGACTTCATTGAGATGCTCGAGAGGGTCGCCGGCGGCGGCTCGGTTGTCGACCCGGCTCTTGTGCAGGAGCTCGTGGCCGCGCGCCGTGCAGAGGACCCGCTTGGCGAACTGACGCCGCGTGAGCGGGAGGTCCTCGCGTTGATGGCGGAAGGCCGGTCCAACGCCGGCATCGCCCGTCTCCTGTGGGTCACCGAGGGAACCGTCGAGAAGCACGTACACAGCATCCTCTCGAAGCTGGCGCTTCCAGAGACCGCGGATGACCACCGCCGCGTGCTAGCGGTGATCACCTTTCTGGAGACTCACTGAGAATCGCGTCGATCGCGTCGGCGGACAGATCGGACTTCGATAGGAACCCTACGGCCGGACTTGCATCGATCAGGTCGGCGAAGTCCGCTTCGCCGTGCGTGGAGATCAGAATCGCTCGCGACGGCTCGCGGTCCCCATCTCGAGCCAGCCGCGAGGCGAGATCGAAGCCGCTTTCCGCTCCGAGATCGATATCGACCAGCGCGACGTCCGGCCGGACCTCGTCGACCAGCGTCAGCGCCTCGGCGATCGTAGATGCAACGCCGACGACGGCGACTCCCTCCTGCTGAAGGAGCGCACGCGCCGCTTCAAGGAAGCGGGCGCTGTCATCCACGATGACGCAGCGCAAGACCATGTCTGGAACCATCGCTGACGAGCCGCCGCTTCACATTGCAGCTAGCAGGAAACTTGGGGTTGCAGGGGGCTTGGGTACCCCAAAGCGCGATCATCTGACCTCGATTGGTAGCTCCACATGGAGGGACGTTCCGGCGCCGCTCGAGCTGACGACCGAGAGCGTCCCGCCCAACGCCTCGACCCGGTCCGTGAGACCGGTCAGGCCGGAGCCGCGGGCGGGATCGGCGCCGCCGACGCCGTCATCGTGAACCTTGAGGTCGAGGACGCTGTCCCGGGCTTCGACCCGGACTTCGGCAACCGAGGCCTGGGCGTGCTTGGCGGCGTTGGCGAGAGCCTCCGAGACGACGTAGTACGCCGCCACCTCGATCGGCGCCGGAAACCGCGTCTCCGGTCGAACCTCGAGCTCGACGGGAATCGGGGAGCGGCGGGCGAGCGTCCGCAGGGCCGGGCCGAGCCCCCCCTCGGAGAGGATTGCCGGGTGAATCCCGCGGGAGATCTCGCGCAGGTCCTCGATCACACCGCCCAGCTCCTTTGTAGCCCTGCCGATCTCGTCCCGCAGCTCGGTGAGCTCCGGAGGCACGGTGGATTGCGCGAGCCGCAGCTCCAGCCCGACCGAGATGAGCCGCTGCTGGGTCCCGTCGTGAAGATCGCGCTCGATGCGACGACGGGTCTCGTCTGCGGCCGAGACGATCCGCACCCGCGACGCGGCCAGCTCGGCGCGCGCCTCCGCGTTGGCGACCGCGGTGGCCACGAGCTCCGTGAACCCGGCGATTTGGCCCTCCGTGTCCGGAGGGAAGGGCGCCTCGCTCTTCGACGAGGCGGCGATCACGCCCCAGAGCCGGTCTTGGACAACGATCGGACAGCCGACCGACGAGTGGATTCCCAACGCCCGAGCCTCTTCCGCGATTGGACCGGATGCGTCCGCGAAGCTGTCCACCCGGACCGCGCCGCCCGTCTCCCGCACCAGCGCGGCGATGCTCAAGCCCTCGAGAGCGATTCGCGTGCCGACGGCCAGCTGCCGCTCGGCGTCGCTGCTCCAAACGCCCACCCCGGTGACGGTTCCGTCCGCCTCGTAGCGCTCCATGCGCGCGAGATCGGCACCGGAGAGCAGGCCGACCTCGCGCGTGACGGTCTCGAACAGCTCAGGCGCCGACACCGTTCGCGCTACCAGCGTCGCGACTCGGCGGAGCGCCGCCTGCTCCTCGAGGAGCCGCGTGAGCTCGTCACGGTTCGCCCCGAGTGAGCTCGCCATGGTGTTGAAGGACTGCTCGAGCGCGCCGATCTCGGCGACACCCGTCTCGGGCAGGCGCGCACTGAGGTCGCCATCCGCGAGTTGTCTGGACATCGAGGATGCTCGGCGGATCGGCTGGACGATCACTCGCGTCAGGTAGCCGGTGAAGATCAGGATGAGGAGGATCGAGCCGCCAATGCCGGCAAGACTGGCGGCGGCGGCACGTCGTGCGGACGCGTCCGCGCTGTCCTCGCGCTCGGTGATGCGGGCGCGCTCTGTCGCCGTGAGTCTCTTGAACGCCGCCCGAAGTCCGTCGATCCGCTGCCTCCCCTCTTCGGTCACGGCGACGCTCCGTGCGGAGGGCTCGCCTCGCCGCGCGTCGTCCACGACCGGCGTCGCGTAGTCCCGGATGTACGACCTGGTGGCCCGGGCGATTCGCCGCACGCGGCGCAGCTGCGCGCGTTCGCCCGCGACGAGACGCTCGAGCGTCCTGACCTGTCCGGGGAACGCCGCACGCGCCTCGTTCCACGGTGCGAGGAATCTCTCTTCGCGGGTGATCACGAACCCGCGCACGCCAGTCTCGAGATCGATGACGAGCTTCTCGAGCCCATCTGCGGCTGTGAGCTGATCACGGGCGGCGCGCGTCTCGTCCGCCGACTCGCGCAGGTTGTCGATCGCCAGCAGCAAGAGGGCAAAGGCTCCGCTGACGAGGAGCGCGACCACGCCGCTCGCGAGCATCATGCGGCGAGTGAGCCCGGGTCTCATATCACCCGGACTGTACGGCGCGCCCCCGCGGTACGAAACTCCGCAAAACGCGGAAGGCCCCGAGCGGGGGAGCCGGGGCCTTCGCGCTACCCGGGTGTCAGGGACCCGGGTGCTCGGCTACCGGGGAGAGGGAGCGCCGGCGCGAGCTTGAGCTGCGATGGTCACGTACTGGCCTGTCCCCTGTCATCGGCCTGGGGTCGTATCTTCTCCGTACGTCGAGGGGAGTACGTGCGGTCGGCGCCCTCGGCGCGTCCGGGTACGAGCGCGTCGGCCACCGGCGTCTCAGGTCGGTCCAGCACCCGGTTCCCGTAGACGAACACGATCGTGCCGCCGAGGTAGCCGCCGGCCACGAGCAAGGCCTCGGCGACCAGTCCGAATACGAGCCCGAGCGTCTCGACCTGCCCGTCCTCGTAACCGCTGATCTGGGTTAGGAACGCGACGGCGAACACCGCGGTGGCGATCAGCATCGTGAACAGATGGATGGTGGCCGTGGTGCGGACCGGCGTCCCCTTCGGGATGTCCAGCCAGTCGAGCAGGCCGGTGAGCGCGGTCGGCACTGCCAGCGCCAGGCCGCCCCCGATCGCAAGCAGCGCCCCATGCGCCATCTGCTCCTCCTCGACGCCCAGCGCTCCGAACACCAGCATCGCAACGCCTATCGTGTACGCGCCGATGGTGGCGTCCGTCAGCGGTGGGTGCGAGGGCTTGCCGGGCCAGCCCTTGATCAGCTGAATCAGTCGCATGGTGAACTCCTTCTGATCGGTGGTCGCTAGAGCGCGATGACCGTCTTGCCGTCCGCGTGCCCGTTCCGCGCCAAGACAGCCGGCGCCTCCTCCAACGTGACGTCGGTGATCGGGGGCGGGACTATGCGTCCGGCCATCACGGCGTCTGCGAGGCGCTCGAGGAGCTCGGACGACACTCCGACCAAGTAGTTGACGCCCGTCACACCGGAGGCGGCGAGCGCCTCGGAGTCGGCGACGAACTTCGTCGTGACGGCTGTGCCGCCTGGTCGAACGAGCGAAGCAAGCTCGGCGAACCCGTCCGCGTCGTTCGCCACGTCGATGAGGGCATCGATGCCGTCCGGGTGGGCGGCACGCACCGCCTCCGTGACGGACCCATCGCTGCGGTCGACTGTCTCACGTGCTCCGTAATCACGCATGCGATCGGCCGCTGATGCGTGTGTGTCGGCGATCACGTGCGCACCGGCGTTCGCGGCGAACTGGGTGGCGAACGACCCGACGCCGCCGCCGGCGCCGGCGATCACCACCGTCTTACCGCCGAGCGGCTCAAGCGACTCGACGATGTCGAGACCGGTCCCGCCGGCCGTGGGAAGCGCGGCGGCCACCCTCGCGTCCATGCCGGGTGGCATTGCCGCAAGGGGCGCGTCCTCGGTGACGGCCACATCCTCTGCGTAGGTCCCCGCCGATCCGAGCGGGGGGATGAACAGCTGTCCGAACACCTCGTCGCCGGGGGAGAATCTCGCCGACCCGTTCCCGAGCGTCTCGACCGCGCCCGCGACGTCGACGCCGAGCACGAGCGGGAACGTCCCCGGCATTGTGTCCCGGTAACCGCCGGCGGCGATTGACATGTCCACCGGGTTCATGGACGCCGCCTGAACCTTGATCAGCAGCTGACCCGGTCCCGGCTGCGGCTTGGGCAACTCCCTGACAATTGGGTCCTCCCCGTAGTCCGAAACGGCGATGGCGCGCATAGCGTCCTCCAAGCGAATCGCAGGCTGTCGTCCCATAAGAAAGATCGCGCTTGGGCGCATCCCTGTCGTCGCCCAACGGGCGACCTTTTGCCATGCGACCAGTGACGTACAGGTTCGGTGCCCGGCGCCTACCCCTGCTGGCGCAGGCGAAAGAGTCGCCTCGGAGCCGACGACAACGCCACGCCCGGCCCCGACCATCTACTTCAAGTGGTTCCGTTCCTTCCCTAAGGAGGCGACATGGTCGTCTATGTAGTCGTTGCGGTGGTGCTGGTGGTGCTGGTGGGCTTGGCGCTGTCGGTCCGGATTCTGAAGCAGTACGAGCGTGCGGTGGTGTTTCGGTTGGGGCGTGTCAGGGGTGGCGCGCGCGGCCCCGGCCTGATCCTGTACGTGCCGTTCGTCGATCGGCTCCACCGCGTCTCGCTGCGGATCGTCACGATGCCGATCCAGTCGCAGGGGATCATCACCCGCGACAACGTCAGCGTCGACGTCTCGGCCGTGGCCTACTACCGCGTCGCGGACGTGATCCGCTCGGTCGTGGCGATCGAGAACGTCTCCGCGGCGATCAACCAGATCGCCCAGACCACGCTACGCGCCGTGGTCGGGCGGCACACGCTCGACGAAACCCTCTCAGAAACGGAAACGATCAACCAGAACATCCGCGAGATCCTCGACGTCCAGACCGAAGAATGGGGCATGCAGGTCACCGTCGTCGAGCTCAGAGACATCCAGCTGCCCGACAGCATGCAACGCGCCATGGCGCGTCAGGCGGAGGCCGAGCGCGAGAAGCGCGCCAAGATCATCGCCGCCGAGGGCGAAGCGCTCGCCGCCGGCGAGCTCGCGCACGCATCAGACGTGATGATGGAACACCCACTCGCGCTGCAACTGCGCAACCTCCAGACCCTCGTCGAAATCTCCGTCGACAAGAACTCCACCGTGATCTTCCCCGCCCCGCTGATGAGCACCATCCAAGAACTCGGCGCGTTCCTCGAACGCGAAACAGGAGCCGCCGGAGCCCTCCCCCAGACCCAACTCAAGGGCGACAACAACGGCGGCGGCCAGGGCGATCCCGCAGAGCTACCAAACGCTCAGCCCGTACCTGGCGGTTGACACGAGTCCGATCCAACGCGGACTAGTAGACCCATCCGCAAGTTCGGTCGGGTTCGGGTTCCGCCGGTTCCCGGGTCGCCGTAGAGTTCGCGGCGTGATGGACCGCGGCTATGACCGCGACGCGATCGTGCGCGTGGCGCTCGACTACTTCGAGGGATGGTTCGATGGCGACGCCGCCCGCATGGAGCGGACGCTCCATCCCGATTTGGCCAAGCGATCCCCGGACGACGCTCCTGCCCCTGGGGAACTGGAGAAGCTCACGGCGCGGGAGATGATCGAGGCCACGGCGAAGGGGATCGGGAAGACGCGAGACGTCCCTGACCGCGGACTCGAAGTCGAAGTCGAGCACCTGCATCGCGAGATCGCGAACGTGACCGTCCGCTCCGCCGTCTACGTCGAATACCTGCACCTGGTGCGTACGCGCGAGGGATGGAAGATCGTCAACGCCCTCTGGCAGCACCCTTGAGCCGCGAGAAGGCCGCGCGATTTCGGTCCGTTACGCCGCAAGCGCAAGCCATGGCTCGCGCTCGGTGATCTTCGCGAGCACGCGCTCCAGGTCGGCGCGGGGGAAGGTCCAGTCGAACGGTCGGGCGATCTGGCGGTAGTGCTCGCCGACTTCGATCGAGTCAAGAACGCGACCAATGGTCCGGGCCGGGCTCGTCCTTGTCGTCGCCTTCGAGAGGACTCTTTCGGCTACCGCGCCCGAGGTAGGCGAAGCGCCGTGGCTGCCTCGCCGGGAGGTAGGCGCACGCTGAGCGGATCAGCTACGCCGGCGCCGGTCGCGGCGTACGCGGAGCACGGTGCCGACCGTCGCGCCGTAGGCCAGATGGTCGGCTACCTGCGGCAGCGGTGGCAGCGCACGGATGCGGGGGAAGCGGCGGCCGATCACCCCAAGGTCGAGCGCTGCGATGCCGAGTCCGGCAAGCGCACCCAGCGCGGGCGTCCGTTTCTGTGGCAAGGCGGCCGCAAGTGGGAGTGCCCAGCCGAGTGAGAGGGCGACGTGCACCGCGGCGGCGGCGGGGAGCAGCCGCGTCGCCCGGCGTTCGTCGGGCAGCAACAGCGTTCCTGCGGCAAGAGACGGCTCCAGCGGACAGCTGCCCGTCAGCAGCGCGTGCAGCGTGGAGGGCGCCCCGCTGACGACCGCCGCCACTGAACCGGCGGCGAGGCCGTCGCGGAACACCTCACGCAGCCCTTCGCGTTCAGTCAACAGTGAAGACACCCTCATTCGTGCGGCCGCATCGTGACGCCTAGCCCGAGGCGATCAGGCCGGCAGCGATCTGCCGGACGGTGTTGCTCGGGATAGCGAAGCCGATCCCCGCCGCCTGCGCGCCGCCGAACTCGGGGTCCAGCGCCTCCAGGGTCGGGATGCCGATCACCCTGCCCGTCAGGTCCACAAGTGCGCCGCCGGAGTTGCCGGGGTTGATCGCCGCGCTCGTTTGGATGACCGGCGACAGACGGACACCGTTGCCTTCGGAGACGGAGCGGTTCAGCGACGAGACGATGCCCTCGGTCACGCTGGAGCGCAGGCCGAGCGGGTTGCCGATGGCGAGCACGAGATCGCCGACCTGCAGACTCGAGTCGTCCGCGAAGGTCGCAGGGACAGGTTGCGCGCCGGTCAGGTGGACCACGGCGAGATCATGGGCCGGGTCCGACCCCACGACCGTGGCGGGGTGCCGGTCGCCGCCGGACAGGGTGACGACGAACTGTTTCGCTCCCGCGACGACGTGGGCATTTGTGACCACGTTCCCGCGGTCATCGAACACGACGCCCGAGCCGAGGCCCAGCCGGCTTTGGACCTGCACGACCTGAGGAGACACTCTCTGTACAACCTGCACGAACTGCTGCTGCAGACTCGCGACCGGCGCCTGCATCGTGCTGAATGGGGCGAGCCGAGTCGCGGCGGGACTGCCGTCCCCGCAACCAGCAACCGTCGTCAGCCCTGCGAAGACCAGCGCGGTTAGGCCCACGGCGCGTAGCGATAATCCTTGACGGGTCATGGTCGCATCGTCGCTGACTGCTCCGGGCACGTCGTCGGCTTCCGGGCGTCTCTTTCCGGTACTCCCTCCGCTGCCGCGGGGCGCTTCTCATACCGCCCCCGCCTTACGGCGCGGCGTGGCTGCACGCCGCGCGACGTAGTCGAAAGAGTCGTCAACCAGCCGACGACAACCATGTGCCCCGCGGCCAGCATTGGGGGGGAATGAGACCCGATCCCAAGGAGTCCGCGTGACTCGCAGTCGACCCATCACCTTCCTTGCCACCGCCGCGGTGGTGCCACTCGTGGCGCTTGCCGTCACGGGCTGTGGCGGCAGTGACAACAACAATGATGCGACGGCGGCGTCGCCGCCGCCGAAGACGGCGAGCGGGAATTCGGCGACGGTCGGCGTCGCGAACAGCGGGCTCGGGAACATCCTCGTCGACTCGCAGGGCCGCACCATCTACCTGTTCCAGCAGGACACCAGCACCACCAGCACGTGCACTGGCGCGTGCGCGACCGACTGGCCGCCGGTGCGGGCGGGCGGCAAGCCGACGATCGGCAAGGGGCTGACAGCTTCCAAGGTCGGGACGACTCCGCGGTCCGACGGAAAGCCGCAGGTCACCTACAACGGCCATCCGCTGTACCTCTTCTCGGGCGACAGCAACCCCGGGGACACCAATGGGCAGGGTGTGTCGGCATTCGGCGCCAAGTGGTACGTGCTGTCTCCGGCCGGGAACACGATCACCGCGACGAGCCAGTCATCGGGCTCCGGCGGCGGTATCTACTAGCCCGGCCCCGCGGCCGTCACGCACGACCGTCATCCGGGCGGTCGTGCCCGCGGAGTGCTTGCGCATCACCCGCTCGGGTAGAACCCGGAGACGGGGCGCCGGCGCTGACCGCGCCGGCACAAGACAAGGAGAGAAGGATCGATGGCAAGCAGCACCACCAGCTCGCAAGGAACCGTGTCGCTCGAGGACGCACGACGGGTGACGGCCGCCGCTGAGGACCGCGCGCACGAGATCGGGCAGCCGCAGAACATCGCCGTCGTCGACGCCGGTGGCAACCTCGTTTCTCACGTTCGCATGGACGGAGCGTGGATCGGCAGCGTGGACATCGCGATCAACAAGGCGTTCACGGCGCGTGCGTTCGATTTGCCGACGGCCGACCTCGCCGCCAATTCCCAGCCCGGAGGCCAGTTCTACGGCATCCAGGAGTCCAACAAGGGCCGCGTGATGATCTTCGCCGGCGGCATCCCGCTCAAGCGCGACGGCGAGGTCGTCGGGGCGGTCGGCGTCAGTGGCGGCGACGGCGAGCAGGACACGACGGTCGCGGAGGCCGCGGCCGCGGCATTCTGAGCGACGGGACTCGTCACCCCTCTTCGCCTCCATACCCGTCGATCGGCTCCGTGAGCAGGCGAGCCTTCTGAGGCCCGTATTCGAAGACGTGCACGATTCGAACGGTGGAGTCGGTGCGCTCGACGCGGGTCTCGACCAGCTCGAGGTCCTCGGCGTCACCGAGCCCGAGCTGGTTGAGCCGCTCGGCCTCGGCCCGGCAGACATCACCCGGGGTGGGGCGACTGGCCGGATAGGCATCCTCGTGGTGTCGAATCAGCGCCTGCCAGTGTTCGTCTCCCGCCCGCTCCACGGCTTCCCGGATCTGCTCCCTGGTGTAGGCCATCGTGCTCCTTTCTACCCCAGCCGGTCCGCCACCAGCACCTCGGTGTCTTGAGGAATGGTCACGCCGGCCGCTCCTGCGAGAGCGCGGGCCGCTTCGACCACCTTCGTCCGCTCGTTCCCATCGAGCGCGGCAATGAAGTTGACCGAGGCGATGCGATCGGCCAGCCCGTCGGCGTCCAGGGCTTGGTCGTTGGGAAACAGGCGCTCCTCGAGCGGCCCGAAGAGCTTGGTGCCCTCGAACGCGCCCCGCCAGTCGCCGGTGTGCAATGCGGACATGTGGCCGCGGTAAGGGGCGAGCAGCTCCTCGATCGCTTGGTTCAGCGGGTCGTCCATCCGCCGCCGGTTCCAGACCAGGGCGAGTGAGCCACCCGGGCGCAGCACGCGATGGATCTCGGCCAGGGCCGCGTCGCCCTCGAACCAGTGGAAGGCCTGTGCGACCGTGACTGCGTCGGCGCTCCCGGTGTCCAGCGGCATCTCCTCTGCCGTCCCCTCCGTCGCACGCGCACCCGGCGGCAGCGCCGCTCGCATCTCGGCCACCGGCTCCACCGCGACCACCTCGGCGCCGGTGGCGAGCAGGGGACGCGTGAGTTTGCCGGTCCCGGCCGCCAGGTCGACCACCGTGCGACCCGGGCCGAGGCGTAGCCTCGCGGCGAGGAAGTCGACCGCAGCCGCCGGGTAGCCGGGGCGGCCGTGCTCGTACGCCGCGGCCGAGCGGGCGTAGCCCGCGAGTGAGCGTGCGCGCGGTGCGGCCATCGCACCAGTGGTTTTACCCGGACGGCGGGTGGATACCCTTGTCGAGGCTATGGCGGACCAGCTCTGGGAAAGCACGTTGGGCGGGCACTTCGTCCTCCCGAGGCGCACCTTCTGGCCCCAGTTCTTCTCGAAGGTCGTCGCCCGGCTGCAGTGGGACCCGGCGGCCATCGACCTCACCCAGGATGCGAGCGCGTGGCCTGAGCTCCCGGCTGAGCGTCGCGCACGCCTGACGACGATCTTCGCCGGCTTCCGCGTGGCCGAGGACGCGGTCTCCGAGCACATCGCGCCGTTCGCCGACGTGGCCAGGGGGGCGAAGCTGGCCTCCCACGAGAGCCTGGTGGCCTGGGTCTTCTTCCTGCAGCGCCGCGATGAGGACCGCCATGCGCTGTGGTTCGACCGGATCGCCGAGGAGGTCCTCGGGCTGCCCGGAGACACCCCCGACGAGCGGCGCGAGGCGGCCCGGGCCCACGTCCCGGCCGCCGTGCTCGAGCTCTTCGAAGAGCGGCTGCCCGCCATGGCAGCCGAGCTGGCCGCCGGTCGCATCGGGCTGGGCGAAGGCGTCTCGCCTCTACCACATGGTTCTCGAGGGGATCATCTTCGACGCCGCGCATCAACGCGCTGCGCATCGACTTGGCCGACGACGCCCTGCCGGGGGTGCGCGACGGCGTCGAGCGCGTCGAGCTCGACGAGCGCTGGCATGTCGGCTTCGGGCTGCGCTGCCTGATCGAGGCCCAGCCTTCCCGGGAGCGCCTCGATGAGCTACTCGCGCTCGCCGACGAGGCCGCCGCGGCCTGGGGCGATGTCCTCCCGGAAGAGACCCGCGAGCGCATCGCGGACGCTGTGTCACCACCGGCTGGTGGCCGTCGGGCTCATCGAGCCGCACGGAGCTGCGGAGCGAGCCGTCAGGCGCGCACCGGCCGCTTGATCGAGCGATAGACGAACTCGTCGGTCTGCGCCGACTCGCGTGCCGCGAGCACGCGGTCGTGATGCGGCGAGAACCGGCAAACCGGGTCCGTGGCGGCGGCGTCGCCCGTGAGCCGCAGCGCCTGGCAGCGGCAGCCGCCGAAGTCCACCTCCTGGCGTCCGAGCGGGCAGGTGCGGCACGGCTCCTGCATCCAGTCCGTGCCCCTGAAGCGCATGAACGCGTCGGACTCGTTCCAGATCCACTCGAGCGGATGCTCGCGGACGTTGGCGAACTCGAGCCCCGGGATCGTCGATGCCGCCTGGCAGGGCAGCACGTCGCCGTTCGGAGCGACCACGATCGCCGTTCGCCCCCAGCCGCCCATGCACGGCTTGGGTAGATCCTCGTAGAAGTCGGGGAGCACCCAGAGGACGTCGACGCTCGGGCCAACTCGCTCGCGGAAGCGCTGGACTGCCTCCTCCGCCCGCTGGAGCTGCTCCCAGGACGGCATCAGCGCATCCTGGTTCGGTACCGCCCAGCCGTAGTACTGGGTGTTCGCAAGCTCGAGCCGCTGCGCCCCGAGGTCGAGCGCGAGATCGAGTAGCTCCTCGATCCGGTCGAGGTTCTGCCGGTGCAGGACGCAGTTGATCGTCAGCGGGAAGTCGAGCTCCTTCACGAGGCGCGCCGCCGCGACCTTCTTCTCGAACGACCTGTTGCCGGCGATGCGGTCGTTGTCCTCCGGGTCGGGGCTCTGGATCGAGATCTGCACGTGGTCGAGCCCGGCCGACTTGAGCGCCTCGGCACGCTCGTGCGTGAAGTTGACCCCGGCGGTGATGAGCGACGAGTAGAGGCGGGCTTCGCGCGCGCCAGCGCAGAGCTCGACCAGATCGCGGCGCAGCATCGGCTCGCCTCCGGTGAGCGCGAGCTGCAGGACGCCGAGCGCGCGGGCCTCTCGGAACGTGCGGGTCCAGTGCTCGGTTTCCAGTTCCATCGCGGTACTTCTCGTGTCCGATGTCGAGCGGGTTCGAGCAGTACGGACAGTGCAGCGGGCACTGATATGAGAGCTCGGCGATCAGCGTGGCGGGCCTAGCCTGCGGCATCGACCACCAGCCCTTTCTGGGTCAGGCCGTTGACCAGCCCCTGGACGTCGTCGCGCAGATCGGCGCCCTCGTAGCGCTCCGACAGGGTGCCGACGATCTCGTCGAGCGAGCGCTCCCCGTCGCACAGCTCGAGGACCGCCGCCGCGGTTGGGTTGAGCCGCACGGCGCCCTCCGGCACCAGCAGCAGGTGCTCCTCGCGCACGTCGTCGTACTGCAGCCGCGCGCCGGTGACGAGGCGGGGCCGACTCAAGCGTCCGGTCCCGGCGGCTGAGTGTCGCCGCGTTCGATTGCCTCGAGCTGGGCCCACAGCATCTCCGTCTTGAAGCGGAGCGCGGCGACGGCAGCCTCCTGCTGCTCGCGCGTCCGGCAGCGCTCGACGGTGAGGTCGAGCGCGTACTGCGCGTCGCGTGGAGCCTGCACGAGCCGGGCGCGGAAATAGTCGAGCCCGGCGGGGTCGATCCACTCGTAGTGCCGCTCGAGCGCCTCGAGCCGCACGCGGATCGCGGCGGGACCGAAGAGCTCAGTGAGCGAGGACGCAACCGCCTCGATCCACGGCCTCTGGCGCGCGAAGTTCACGTAGGCGTCGACCGCGTAGCGCACCGCGGGCAACACGCGCCGCTCCGAGACCAGGTCTTCCCGCGAGACGCCGAGCGCCTCGCCGAGCCGCAGCCACGATTCGATGCCGCCCGTTCCGTCGGTCGTACCGTCGTGGTCGATGATGCGCCCGATCCACTCTCGCCGGACCTCGATCTCGGGGCAGTTCGACAGGATCGCCGCGTCCTTCAGCGGGATGCACTTCTGGTAGTAGAAGCGGTTCGCAACCCAGCGCTGCAGCTCCTCGCGCGTGAGCTCGCCCGCGTCCATCCGCCTGTGGAAGGGGTGCAGGTTGTGGTAGCGCGTCCCCTGCGCGCGCAGCTGCGCGATGAACTCATCGGCCGGCCACGGTGGGGGCTCACCGGTCGTGGGTCTCGTGGCGGTCTCGCTCATAGCTCGATCTCGAGGCCATCGTAGGCAACTTCCACGCCCGCGCCTCGGACTGCCTCCCGCTCGGGGGAGTCCTCGAGCAGGATCGGGTTCGTGTTGTTGATGTGGACCAGTACCTTGCGCGGTCGCTCGAGCCGCTCGAGCGCCGCGAGCGTCCCGTCGGGCCCGGAGAGCGGCAGGTGTCCCATGTCGCGGGCGCTGCGCGTCGAGATGCCAAGCAGCGCAAGCTCGTCGTCGCGCCAGAAGGTTCCGTCAACCAGCACGACATCGGATGCGGCGAGCCGGCCGAGCACGCCGTCGTCCAGCCGGGCGAGACCGGGGACGTAGGTAACGACGCCGCCGCTCCCGCCGTCACGGAAGACGAACCCGCTGGCCTGAAGCTCGACGTCCGAGCCGTCCAGGTAGCGCGGCGCGTCGCCGCCCGTCTCAAACGGCTCGACCGTGAGGCTCGACCCTTCGAGCTGCCTCGCCCGCTCGGGCTCGAGTGTCTGCCACTCGGCGCCGCAGTAGCGCTCCAGGATCTCCAGCACGGGAAAGCCGCTCCTCAGTGCGTCTTCGACGCCCTCGGCCCCGAATATCCGCACCGGCGACTGCGCCTCGCGCAGGAGCAGAAGCCCTGCCGTGTGGTCGATCTCCGCATCCGTGAGCAGCACGCCGGTGACCGGCGGCACCCGGACGCCGTCAACCTCCCTGGGCGGGAGCGCCTCCAACTGCTGGCGCGCGTCCGGCGAGGCGTTTACGAGGAACCACGGCCCCTTCGCGCCGCGAATCGCCAGTGACGACTGCGTACGAGGGCGCGCGCGTTCACCGACGCGCGCGGCCTCACACGTCTCGCAATGGCAGTTCCACTGCGGAAATCCCCCGCCCGCGGCCGAGCCCAGAATTCGAACTCGCACGTGTGGCACCCCCGGGACGCAGCCCAAGGGGCCACGCCCGCTGTGGGCTCTTGACTACCGGTTGTAGAGGTAGAGGGTGACCTCGGTGCAGAGATCGATGATCTCGAACTCAGGCTTGATCCACTTCATACGCCGCCTCCCTCTCGGGTACAAGAGCGCCGTACATTACCGAACGATTGCAGCCGCCGAAGTGTGGCCGCGACACGGTGTTCGCGGTGCGCGTCAGCCCCGGCGGCAGCGCGGATCAGAGACGCCGGGAGAGCGACAGCGCGACGCGTCCTGCGGCAGCGAGGGCGACCCCGGCCGCCGCGAAGCCGAGGGTGATGCCGGCCGCCCCGGCGGTGAGCGGGTCGACGCCGAGCGTGGCCCCCGCCGCGGTCACTGACAGCATCACCGCGCTGGCGACTGCGATCAGCGCCCAGGCGGGGAACGCGATGTTGCTCCGCCAGGCCAGACCCGGCCGGGCGCGCAGCGTCCACGCGATCCCCACGTTCGCGACGAGCCAACCGGCCACGGCGGCCGCGATCGCCATGTCGATGCCCCACCGCGCATGAACGAGGAGGAACGTCGGAAGGACGGCGGCGGTAAGCGCCACGGCCGTGAGGGCGATGGCGGACACTTGCGTGTCGTCGAGGAACCGGCGCGCCGGATCGCGCGGGGGCTGGTCCATGGCGCCCCGCGCCGGGGGCTCGGAGACGAAGGCCACCGACGCGCCGACGTCCATGAACAGCTCCAGGATGACGATGTGGACCGGGTGGAACGGGGCGGGGAGCCCCAGCGCCAGCGGCACGGCGACGACCACGATGAGCGCGATCTTGGCGCCGAGGTAGAACGCGACCGCGCGCCGGAGCTGGGACGCGAGGCCGCGACCGCCCTCGACGGCGCCAACGATCGTCGGGTAGGCGTCGTCGACGAGCACGAGATCGGACGCCTCGCGGGCGAGATCGGTCCCGCGCGCGCCCATCGCGATGCCGACGTTCGCCGCGGCGAGGGCGGGTGCGTCGTTGACGCCATCGCCGGTGACGGCGACGGCCTCTCCTCTGTCCTGGAGGACGCTGACGAGCCGCAGCTTGTCCTCGGGCGTGGCACGGGCGATGACGGCCTCGCCACGCAGCCGCTCGGCGATCTCGTCGTCGTCGAGCGCGTCGAGGGCCGCGCCGCCGTGCATGACGTTGGGAGCGTGAACCCCTGCCTCGCGCGCGGTCGCGGCGACCGTATCGGGGTGGTCGCCGCTGACCACGATCGTCCGCACGCCCGCATGGGCCAGTTCGGCCACGGCATCGCGTACCCCGGGGCGCAACGGATCGCGGAAGGCGGCCAGCCCCACGAATGCGAGGTCCGTCTCGGCGTCGGCGGCAGCGCCCGGGACCGCGGCGACGCGACGCTCCGCCACGGCGATGACCCGCAACCCGTCGTCTGCGAGCCGCCCGACGCGCTCGAGCACGGATGCCCGGTCCGCCTCGGACATCGCGCACGCCTCCAGCACGGCCTCCGGCGCGCCCTTCACAGCCACCCACGCGCCGTCGCCCTCGCACCACACCGCGCTCTCGCGCCGGCGCACCGGGTCGAACGGATTCCGCGCCGGCCGCTCGCTCGACACGCGCTCGCCGGCGGCCTCCGCCAAGGCGCGATCGACCGGGTCCTGTGCGGCCGCCGCGCCATGCGCCGCGGCAGCCACGGTCAGCACATGCTCGCGGTCGCCCTCGATGCGCTCGATCAGCAGCCGGTTCTCGGTCAGCGTCCCGGTCTTGTCGGCGAGCAGCACGGTCATGGCGCCGACGGCCTCGGCGGCGCGCAGCCGCCGGAGAAGAACACCCCCCTTCGCCAGGCGCAGGCCGCCGATCGCCACCAGCACGGTGACGAGGATCGGCAGCTCCTCGGGGATCGTGGCGAACGCGAGCGTCAGCCCGTCCAGCAGCATCTCGCGTGCGGGCTGGCCGCGGAGCACGCCGACGAGCGGCACGACCACACACGCCGTCACGGCCACGATGAGCGCCGCACGCGCCAGCTCGGCCATCGCGCGTTGAAGCGGCGTGGGCGGCTCCCTGGCCTCCGCGACAAGTCGCCCGAGACGCCCGATCTCGGTGTCCGGGCCGACTGCGACTACGACACCCTCGCCGGCTCCGGACACGACGGCGCTGCCGGCGTAAAGCACCGAGGACCGCTCGGCGAGCGGCGCGTCGGCAGCGACCGGCTCGGGTCCCTTGGCGGCCGCCACAGGCTCGCCCGTCAGCCGCGACTCGTCCGTGGCCAGGCCGTCGGCCTCGATGACGCGGGCGTCGGCGGCCACCACGCTGCCGGCCTCGACGAGCAGCACGTCGCCGATGACGAGCGCGTCGACCGGGATTGCGGCCACGGTGCCCGCACGCCGGACGAATGCGTTGGGGGCGCTGAGGTCGCGCAGCGCCCGCAGCGCGCGCTTCGCCCGCACCTCGGAGATCGCCTCGACGGCGCTGACCAGCGCGATGATCGCGAAGATCGCGATCGCGTCGCGCAGCTCCCCGAAGATCGCCGAGAGCACGCCGACCGCTACCAGCAGCAGCTGGAGGGGCTCCACGACCGACTCGACAAGCTCCCCGAGAACCGCCATGGTCTGGCTGCCCTCGGGCCGCACCGCCGCTGTGCCGCGCCGCTGCCCGACCTCCTCGGACGTCAGCCCGCCCGGGCGACTGCCGGTCCGCTCCCACAGGGCCGCGAGCGGCTCCGCATGGACCGGGACGGCCGGCGCCCCATCGGCGAGACGCGACGCCGGCGTTGCGCTCGCCATGAAACGAATGATACGTCTACCGCGCAACCCGGAACTGCGCGTCTGGAATCATGGTCTACGTGGCACGTGACTGGTTGCTGATCACGGTCTCCACGCCCGGCGGCGGCTCGTCGACGCTTCGCGTCTACGCCTGGCGCAACCTGCGCCGCCTTGGCGCCCACTACCTGCAGCAATCGGTGTGCGTGCTCCCGGCGACGCCGAAGACCACGCGGGCCACGACGCGGCTCGTCACGCGCCTGCGCGCGGAGGGCGGCCGCGGCGAGATGCTTCGCATCCAGCTGACAGAAGCAAGGCAGGAGGCCGGGGTAATCGACGCGATGCAGCGCGAGCGGGCCGATGAGTACCGCGAGCTTGTCGAGAGCACGCGGCAGTTCCGCGAGGAGCTCGAGCAGGAGCGCCGCCGCGGCCGGGCGACGTACACCGAGCTCGAGGAGTCCGATGTCGACCTTGCCCGCCACCAGAAGTGGCTCGCCGCGATCCGCGCGCGCGACTACTTCGACGCGCCCGGGGGTGAGGAGGCCGCCGCGGCCGTCGCGTCATGCGAGGAGGCGCTCGCCCGTTTCGAGAGCGAAGCCCTGTCCGCGGAGCTCGACGAGTCCGCGTCGGACGCCAGGCCCTCCCTGCGCGCGGTCGACGGGGCCGACGGCTGACGGACGATCGGCGCTCTTCGGCGCTCCCGCCACCTGGGACGCCGAACCTAGATGGATCGCCCGGCGCGACCTGTGGAACGGTGGCGGCGTTCCACCCTAATGCAACCCGTCCAGCCCTAGTCCTCCAACAACCGCCACGATGACGAGCGCCACGCCCGTCAGGAGATCGGCCCGGATGTGTATGAAGCGGGTGGCTGCTTTCCCCAGCTCCAACCCGACGAACGTCATCAGGAAAGTGATAGCGCCGAAGAGCGGGGGCGCGAGCCAGGGCGAGTACCCAAGTAAGCCCAGGCTCGTGCCAGCGACCACGTTGTCGAGACTCAGCGGCAGAGGAAGGCCAAACAGCGCCCATCGCTCGTCCAGCTCCTCCGCCGGCGTTAGCCAAGCGTGAATGATGAGATACAGCCCGTACGCCCCTAGCACGATGGAGCCCACAAGCTCGCCTGTTTCGCCAATTGCCTCGGCGAAGTAACTCCCGATCAGTATCCCCACCAGCGGTGCGACGCCATCCCAGAACCCGAACACCAGGGCGACGTGCAGGGCGCGGCGCCGGGTGAGGCGAAGCGCCCCGAGCGCGAGCGCGGTCCGGAAGTTGTCCAAGCTGAGGGTGATCCCCACGATCAGCAGCGTGCCGATCATGGCCGAGCGTGCACCCTACGCTCCGCGAGGCGATCGGCGAGCTCCGCCGGCAACCTCGGTGCGCACGTGAACATTCGCATTTGGAGGTAGTGGGGCCGGCCGCCCAGGCGGCCGGCCCCGCATTCTTGGCTCCCCGCCGCTACTCGGGCAGCGCGAACGCGAACAGCGCGCTGCCGTGGCCCGACCCGAGCATCTTGGGCAGGAAGCCCTCGGCCCAACCGCCCCAGCCGCTCGGCGCGACGATGTACTGGCGTCCGTCGACGCTGTAGGTCGACGGGCTCGAGTGGTGCCCACTGCCGCACTGGAACTGCCACAGCAGGTCACCGCTCTCGGCGTTCCACGCGTTGAACTCCCCGCTGGGCTCGCCCCCGAACACGAGGCCGCCGCCCGTGGCCAGCAGCGACGAGCACATGCACAGGTCCTTCGGGCTGGTCCAGCGCCAGCGCTCCTGGCCCGTGCGCGGGTCGTAGGCGCTCACGTACCCGGTCTGGTCGTCGGCGTCCACGGCGACGCCGGCGCCCCAGTACGGGATGCTCTCCTTGAACTCCCTGCGCCGCCGGGTGGCCGTCGCGCCCACGTCCTGCACAGGGACGTACAGGAGCTCGGTATCCGGGCTGTAGCAGGCGTGCGTCCACTCCTTGGCGCCCGCCGGGCCCGGCCAGAAGTGGACGGGGTCGCCCTCCTTGTCGGGGTAGACCTTGGGCGTCACGTTGCCCTTCTCGTCGACCTCGCCCCAGTCGATGCGGTCGACGAACGGCACCACCCGGACCGGCGACATATCCGTGCGATCCAGGATGTACAGGAACCCGTTCTTGTCGAAGTGGGCGGCCAGCTTCTGCCCATCGAGGTCGAACAGGAGGTGCTCCATCACGGAGTCGTAGTCCCACAGGTCGTGCGGGGTGTACTGGAAGTGCGCCTTGATCTCGCCGCTGTCGGCGTCCACGGCGACACCGGAATCGGTGAAGAGGTTGTCGCCCTCGCGGACCCCTCCGTCGAAGTCGGGACACGGATTGCCGGTCCCGTAGTACAGGAGGTTCAGGTCCGGGTCGTAGCTGGGCGTGATCCAGCAGTTCGCGCCGCCCCGCTGCCAGGCCTCGCCGTCCGCGGGCCAGGTCTCGGAGCCCGGGCTCCCCGGGCTTCGGGATCATGTAGCAGCGCCAGACGTGCTCCCCGGTCTCGCGATTGAACGCGTCCGTGTGGCCGCGCACCCCGAACTCGCCGCCGGAGCTCCCGACGATGACCATGTCCTTCACGACCAGGGGAGCGACGGTGGCGCTCTCGCCGGCCCGCACATCGCCGAAGGGCTTGTCCCAGATCTTCTTGCCGGTCTCGGCGTCGAGCGCGATGATGTGGGCGTTCAGGGTGGTCATGAAGACCTTGCCCTCGGCTACGGCAACCCCGCGGTTGACGTTGCCGCAGCACAGCGACACGTCGAACGGGGACGCGTGCCTGTAGCGCCACAGCTCCTGCCCGTTCGTCGCGTCGAGCGCCCACAGCTGGCCGTCCCAGCCGGAGACGTACATGACCCCGTCCACGATGATCGGCGCGGCCTCCCACGCGTACGTCGTCGCGCCCGAGCGCAGGCCGGTGTTGCCGGCCTGGAACACCCACTGCGGAGTGATTTGCCCGACGTTGCTCGCGTTGATCTGGTCGAGCGGGCTGTAGCGCTGCCCGTTGTAGGCGCCGTAATAGGTCAGCCAGTTCTGCGGTTCGTCACGGGCGCCCAAGAATCCGCTCGTAGGTGACGCCCTTGGCGACCGGCGGCGCTTTGCCGACCGAGGTGCTCAGGGTTGCATAGGGGATGGCACTTCCTGCGTCTACGTACTCGGTTGCCATCGAGTACTCCTTTCGACGGTGAGCCTGGCGGGCGGTCTACGGTTGGGGTTGGGGTGGGCGGTCGAGGCGAGCCTCGTCCGGCACGTCCCCTTGGACGACGATCGCTCCGGTCAGCCCGCGCCCCTCGTCGTTGCCGGTCGTGGAGCCGTACCAGTAGTACCCCGGTCCGTCGAGCTCGAGCGTGGCCGTGCCCTTCGAGTGGTTCACCAGCCAGAGGAATTGGGTGTCGCCATTACTCGGCAGAACCGCGCAGTGGGTGTTCTTGTCGTCGTTGATGAGCGTGAGCTCGAGCACACCCCCATGCGGCAGGACTAGGACCCCGGGCTCATACACGAGCTCGTCCTCCGGGATCCGCACGGTGGCAGTCATCGTGCCGCCGGATCCCTCCTCCGCCTCTCCGACGGTTCCCCGCCCGAGTACTCGACCTAGCGTTGCGCCATTCTGCTTGCTCAGAAGCTCTTCGGCAGTCGCCACGCGTACCTCCCTCTGGGGTCGATTCTTGGCGGGCCGGACGCTACTACTTTCTGCGCCGCGCCGTTGCCAGTCCGCGTGCTTTACGCGCTTGCGGCGCGGCTCTTCGAAGGTCATGTAGCCCCAGTCGAGCGGGCGCCTCCTGCCGGTAGTTCTTACCCAGGGCGCGCGCAATTGTTGCCTTCATCAGCTCCTTGCCGAGGTAGAAGGCGTGCGTCGCCTCATCGACCCCGAGCTGGTCGAAGATCTCGTTGAAGTCGGTGCCCTTGACGAAGAGCTCGGCGTTGAAGACGTAGATCCAGTCGCGGTCGGCGAAGATGCGGAAGTTCGGGTCGGTGACCTGGGCATGCAGCTCGCGCAGCTCGGATTCCGCGTAGGGCCGGAGGTCCTCGTCCTTGACCGTCAGGAGCCGCCCGTCGACGTGCTTGGGTGGTGTGCCCTGCTCGTACGCGAAGTGCATGAGCTGCGCCGCGAGCACCGCCTCCTGGACGGCGCCCCGCGCCCACTCGATGACCTCGGTCGTGAGCACGTGCCGAATGCCGAGCTCCTGGCAGAAGCCGATCAGCACCGCGGTCACGCCGGTGCTGTCGGCCTCGGTCAGCTCGGTGATGTTGCCGATCCCCATCAGCATCTCCACCCCGGGGTGGCGCCGGCGCACCTCGAGATAGCGAGCAAGGCTGGCCGCGAAGCCGGTGCCGATCGGCTCGATGATCGGGTCGACGAGGTAGGGCTTGCCGAGCCGCTCGAGGTGGGCGATGGTCGCCTCGAGGCTGTCGAGGTCCTCCGGCGTGTCCGGGATGAGCACGGGCGTGGCGCGCAGGCGCTCGGCGAGCTCGCGGTTCGACCCGTTGAGGCTGAGGACGTAGTCGACGCCCGCCTCGTCGGCCATCAGGATCTCGTCCGCGGTCCATCGTGTCGATGCTGAGCGCGAAGCCGCGTTCGCGCAGCTCGGCGATCACCGCGGGACCCTCGTCGAGCCAGCGCCGGTCCGAGCGAGAGACCCAGGTCGATGACGTCGGCGCCGGAGTCGCGGTAGTGACCCGCGAGCTCGAGGATGCGGTCGCGGCTCAGCCTCGGCACGTGGTTGATCTCAGCGAACACGCGGATGTCACGCGCGCCGTAGTTCGCGCGCGCGTCGGCCTGCCCGAACCAGCTGGGGAGGCGCTTGAGGTCGGCTGGCCCCTTCACGACCGGCACGCCGAAGCGCTCGGCCAGCACGTCGGTCTCCCCCTCGCAGAGGCCGGGGATCATGATCTCCGTAGTCGCCTCCGGCGGCTCCAGGAAGCGGGCGATCCAGTTGGTCGTCATCAGCGCGGCCACCGTGATCTTCATGACCGCGATGTCGTAGTCGAACGGCAGCTCGGTGCGGTCGAGCGTGTCGCGGAGCGCGGGCGCGGCGAGCTTGCCGGTTACGAACAGGAGCCGCTCGGCCACGGGCGTGTCCGGATGCGGCTTTCTACTTGCTGTGGACGAACTTGTTGGGCGTCCCCTCGAGCGGGCTGTCGGCGTCCGGCCGCCACAGCACGTGGTCCTCGATCTGGCGTGCCAGCGCGAAGTCCTTGTCGGTGATGCCGCCGCTCGAGTGCGTCTGCAGCTTGACCCACACCTTGCCCCAGGTCACCGCCAGGTCGGGGTGGTGGTAGGCCGCCTCGGACAGGTAGCCGATCGTGTTGACCAGCATGAGCGTCGTCGGCCAGCCGTCGGTGTTGTACTTGCGCCGCAGCCAGCCACCGTCGAGGTACCAGCCGTCGAGGCCGTTCTCCTGGATCTTGGCCTCGACCTCGTCGTCGCTGTACGGCTTGAGCTTTGCGGTCGTTTCCACTGCGAATCGCCTCCTTCGAGATCACTACATCACAACGCCACCGTTGACGTTGACGGCCTGACCGGTGACGAATGCCGCCTCGGGCGAGGCAAGCCAGAGTGCCGCCGCGGCGACGTCCTCCGGCCGTCCCCAGCGTGCGAGCGGCGTGGACTCCGCGACCGAGCGGCGGAAGTCCTCGTCGGCCTGGCGCGCGAACGCCGTCTCGATCCATCCCGGGCATAGCACGTTGACGCGGACCCGGGGCGCCAGGCTGCGCGCGAGGCTCTTGCTGAAGGCGAGCACACCGCCCTTGACCGCGCTGAACAGCTCCGGGTCGTGGCCCGCCATTCCGGTGGTCACGTGGTCCCAGCTCATGTTCAGGATCGTCCCGCCGCTCGGCTGCTCGCCCATGACGGCGCCGGCGGCGTACGAGCACGCCACCGTCCCCTTGAGATCGACCGCGAGCAGGAGCTCGAGCTTGCGCTCCCAGTCCCAGTCCGCCGCCTCGCCCGTGAGCACGTCCGCGCCGGCGTTGTTCACCCACACGTCGAGGCCGCCGAGCCGTTCCACGGCCTGCGCCACCAGCGCCTCGCAGGCGCCGCGGGTCCGCAGGTCGGCCTGGGCGACCAGGGCGCCGATCGGCCCGGCGACCGCAGATGCCTCCGCTTCGCTGTCCCGGTGCGTCAACAGGACCGTTGCGCCCGCCCGCCCGAATGCCTCGGCGATGGCAGCGCCGATGCCGCTGCTCGCGCCGGTGACCACGGCCCGCACCCCGTCGAGCCGGCACGCGCCCGGCTGCGCCATGTCCTCGCTCTGAGCCAACCCGCCAAGCTATACGCATGGCGCCGACACGGGTCAAGCAGGCGGCGCGCACCGACGTCGTTCGCGCCGCGCAGCTGGCCTGCGTGCTGGAGGCGAGCGCGGAGAAGCCGGGCAACGTCACGCCGAGCCACGACTTCGACGACACCTCCTACGAGGACATGCTGCGCAGCGGGATCGCGCTCGGGCTTGAGCTCGGCTGGGCGGGCGAGCGTTCGGTCGGAGCGACCGTGCTGGCCGCTGTGAGTGCTTCGCGCGACGCCGCGGGCGCGAACACCAACCTCGGCATCGCGCTGCTGCTCGCGCCGCTCGCGCGCGCGGCGCTCGCGGGTGGGCCGCTGCGGGAGCGCCTCGGCGACGTCCTTCGCGCGCTCACCGTCGACGACGCGCGCGCCGCCTACGCGGCGATCCGGCTGGCGGGTGCGGGCGGGCTCGACGAGCCCGTCGAGCACGACGTTCGCGACGAGCCTCAGGTGACACTGCGCGAGGCCATGGCGGCGGCAGCGCAGCGCGACACGATCGCAAGCGAGTACGTCACCGATCACGCCGTCACCTTCGAGCTCGGGCTGCCGGCCTTGGCCGCTGCGCTGGGCGATGGGCTGGGCGCACGCGACGCCATCGTCGAGTTGGCACTCCAGGTCCTCGCCGCCGTGCCTGACACGCTGATCGCCCGCAAGCGCGGCGCCGAGGCCGCCGACCGCGTTTCGGTGGGCGCTGCGGACGTGCTCAGCGCCGGCGGCGTGCGCACTGCCGGCGGCCGGAGCGCGCTGGCTCGGTTCGACGCGTCGCTGCGCCAGGACGGCAATGCGCTCAACCCGGGGACCACGGCCGATCTCGTCACCGCCGTGCTGTTCGTGGCCGTGCTGGAGGGCGTGCTCTGACCCGCGAGCCGATCCTGCTGGTCTCCGTCAGCGCGCGCATGCTCGCCGAGTTGGCCGTGAGAGCCGGGCACGACGTCGTGGCGCTCGACCGCTTCGGCGACCTCGACCTGCAGCGGCTGTGCCCGAGCGTCTCCCTGCTGCGCGACCTCGGCGGTCGCGGCGGGATGGCCGCGCTGGTGGACGCGGCGGAGAGGATTGCGGCGCCGAGCGTGATCTACGGCGCGGGACTCGAGAACCAGCCCGGCCTCGTCGCCCGGCTGGCATCCGGCAGGAGGCTGCTCGGATGCACCCCCGAAACGCTCGAGCGGGTGCGCGACCCGGCGACACTGGGTGCCTCCCTGCGCGCGGCCGGGCTCGCCTACCCGCAGACGTTCGGCGCCGCCGACGCACCGCGGCGGGCCGAGCGCTCCCGGCGCTGGCTGCGCAAACCGGTGCGCGGCGGCGGCGGACGGGGCGTTCGCGAGTGGCGCGGCGGGAAGCTGGACGGCAACGTGGTCGTGCAGGAGCACATCTCGGGGCTCGCGTGCTCGGCCGCGGCCGTCGCCGACGGGCGCGCGGCCGTTCTGATCGGCGTCAGCGAGCAGCTGACCGGGCTGCGCGGGCTCGGCGCGCGTGGATACGCCTGGTGCGGAAACATCGTGCCGCCCCGGCTCGGGGAGGTCGAGCGACGCGCGCTCGCCGATGCGGCGCGGGCGATATGCGCGCATCTGGCCTCGGCATTCGAACTGCGCGGGCTGTTCGGCGTGGACCTCGTGTGGGACGGCGAGCGCGCCTGGGTCGTCGAGGTCAACCCCCGCCCGACGGGCTCGCTCGAGTGCATCGAGGCGGCGCACGAGGTCGATGTCTTCTCCGCCCACCTGAACGGTTGCGCCGGGCGCCTGCCTTCGATCGCTCCCGCTCACCCGACGCGACCGGCAGCCGGCAAGGCGGTTGTGTTCGCCACCCGCGACGTGCGCGTCGGCGACACCAATGGCTGGCCGGCGCGCGGCATCCGCGACGTGCCCCATCCGCGTGAGCAGATCGCCGCCGGGCATCCGATCTGCACCCTGGTCTCGGTGCAGGCTTCCCCGGAAGCCGTTCTCGCCGACCTCGAGGCGCGGGCGGCCGCGCTCCGCGTCGAGCTGGGCGAGCGCTCCGGGCTCCGTGCGCTCGCCTGACGGGCCTATGCTCCGCCGTCGTGACGCTCTCGCTAAACGATCGCGCTCAGGAGCTCGCCGACCGCCTCGCCGCCGAGGCCGACGCCCTCCGCGTGACGGTGACCACGTTGCCGAACGGCACGCGGGTGATCGACTGCGGCAGCGCGGTCCCAGGCGGCCTCGAGGCGGGACGGCGCTTCGCGGAGATCTGCATGGCCGGCCTTGGCACGGTGTCGTTCGCACCCCTCGTGCTCGAGAGCCGCTGGCTTCCCGGACTCACCGTCGTGACCGATCGGCCGGCGCTGGCGTGCCTCGCATCGCAGTACGCGGGCTGGCGCCTGAACCCCGAGGACTACTTCGCGATGGCCAGCGGACCCGGTCGGGCGCTGATCCGCGCTGAGGACCTCTACGACGACCTCGAGGTCGACGAGCGCGCGCGCCACGCTGTGCTGTGTCTCGAGACGCGCGACGCTCCCCCAGAGGAGGTCGCCGACTTCGTGGCCGAGAAGGCCGGCGTGGCCGCCGCGGACCTGACCCTGCTGTTCGCTCCGACCGCGAGCCTGGCGGGCAGCGTGCAGGTCGCCGCGCGCGTGGTCGAGACCGCGCTGCACAAGCTGCACGAGCTCGAGTTCGACGTCGGGCGCGTGCTGAGCGGCTTCGGGAGCTGCCCGCTGCCGCCCGTCGCCCGAAAGGACCCCGAGGCGATCGGTCGCACGAACGACGCCGTGCTGTACGGCGGCCAGGTGGAGCTCACCGTCGACGCGCCCGATGAGGAGCTCGAGGCGGTCGTGCCACGCCTCCCGTCCTCGGCCTCGGCCGACTACGGCGAGCCGTTCGGCCACGTGCTCGAGGCGGCGGACTGGGACTTCTACAAAATCGACCCGCTGCTCTTCAGCCCGGCAGAGGTGCGCCTGGTGAGCGTGGCGAGCGGTCGTAGCTTTCATGCCGGGGGCGTGGACGTCGGCGTCCTCGAGCATTCCTTCCGGGGATGAGCGACCGCCTGTCCGGCGCCGCGATCATCGAGACCGTCACCACGACGATCAACCCGGACGGGACGGTGAACTGCGCCGCGATGGGAGTGGAGTGGGGAGACGACGTGATCGTCATCAAGCCCTTCCCCTCCACGCGCACGCTGCGCAACCTGCAGGCCACCGGGGCGGCGGTGGTCAACCTCACCGACGACATCCTGCTGTTCACGGAGGCCGCGCTCGGCGACCCGCACCCGCCCACGCGTCCGACGGCCACGGTCGCCGGGGCGGTGTTGACGGATGCCTGCTCGTGGCGTGAGGTGACGGTCGAGGCGATCGACGCCAGCGGACCGCGCGCACGTGTGACGACCCAGGTGGTGGGGCGTGGGACCGGGCGTGAGTTCGTCGGCTTCAACCGCGCCTCGCATGCGGTCCTCGAAGCATCGATCATCGCCTCGCGCGCACGCTGGCTGCCCGCGGACGAGATCCGGACCGAACTGGAGCGCCTCCAGGTGCTCGTCGACAAGACGGCGGGGCCGCGGGAGCAAGAGGCGATGGAGCTCGTGCGGCGACACGTGCGCGCCGCGGTGGGCAGCGGATGACGTCAGTTCGCGTCGAGGCGCCCGCGCGCCTGCACATGGGCATGCTCGATGCCGCCGGCGGCGGTACTCGGCGCTTCGGCGGCCTCGGCGTTGCGCTCAGCCGCCCCGCTGCGGTCGTCGAGGCGAACTCGAGCGACGACGACAGCGCCGAGGGCCCGGATGCCGAGCGTGCGCTCGCTGTCGCCCGTCACTCCCGGGAGGCGCTCGGGCTCCCGGGCGGCGTACACGTCCGTGTGGTCGAGGCGATCCCGCCGCATGTCGGCCTCGGCTCCGGGACCAAGCTCGCGCTCGCGGTGACGGCGGCCCTGGCGGCGCTGGCGGGACAGACGCCGGAGCCGGAGAGCATCGCTCGCGCGGCCGGGCGCGGCGCCCGCTCCGCGGTGGGACTGTGGACATTCGTGCTGGGCGGACTGGTCGTGGAGGGCGGCAGGCGTCCCGGCGTGGAGCGGCCGGCCCCGCTGCTGGCGCGCCATGCGATGCCCGACGAATGGCGCTGCGTGCTCGTGATCCCACACGCCGAACCGGGACTTTCGGGGCGGGCGGAGGAGGAGGCGTTCGTGCAGCTGCGCCCGGACCCCGACCGCGCCGCGCTCATCGCCCAGCTGGTGCTGACCTCGCTGCTCCCCGGCCTCGCCGAGAGCGATCTCGCCGAGTTCGGGGACGCGCTCACACGTGTCCAGCGGCTTGTGGGCGAGTCGTTCGCGTCCGTTCAGGGGGGTGTCTTCCACCCTCGCGCAGGGGACCTGGTCGACGCGCTGCTCCGCCTGGGAGCGGCGGGCGCGGGCCAGAGCTCGTGGGGACCCGCCGTCTACGGGATCGTCGGAGACGAGCAGGCGGGCCGCGAGCTGGCCCGCCGCATGGATGGCGAGCTCGCGGGCGGCGGGCGCGTGGAGGTCGTGAGCTTCGACAATCGCGGCGCGCGGGTGGAGGCCGGATGAGGCTGTTGGTGAGCGTCGTCGACGCCGATGAAGCCTGCGTGGCGGTGGAGGCAGGTGTGGACATCGTCGACGTCAAGAACCCCGCCGAGGGCTCGCTGGGCGCCCCCGGTCCCGGTGTGATCGGGCGAGTCCGCGAGGTCGTGCCCGCTGAGCTCCCGGTGAGCGCCGCCATCGGCGACCTTCCCAACCTGCCCGGCACCGCCGCCCTCGCCGCGCTGGGCGCCGCGCGCTCCGGCGCCGCCTACGTGAAGGTCGGGCTGTGGGGCACGTCCACCGCGGAAGGCGCGGTGGCTGTGCTGAGCGCCGTGCGTGAAGCCGTCGACGGCGGGGCCGTAGTGATCGCCGCCGCCTACGCCGACGCCGAGCGGGTCCCCGGCCGGCCTCTGCCGCCCGGCGACGTCGTCGAGGCCGCCCGCCGCGCGGGCGTCGGGGGCTGCCTGCTCGACACCGCGATCAAGGACGGCCACGGGCTGTTCGAATGGCTCAGCCCGCAGGCACTCGCGGCGCTGGTCGGCGAGGGGCACGCCGCGGGCCTCGAGATGGCGCTCGCCGGAGGCCTGCGAGCCGAGGACCTGGCCCTGGTCCGGGCGACAGGCGCCGACATAGCGGGCGTGCGCTCGGCGGCCTGCCGCGACGGCCGGCGCTCGGCGCCGCTCGACGCCGGGCAAATCGGGCGGCTGCGGGCGATGTGTCACGCGAGAGATAAGTTTCTCTCTATGTGACCTTTACGAAAGATTGCTTTTTCTCTTTGGGTTCGCCAGCTAAGGTCACGCGATGGCGAGCGAGAAGACGGACCGATGACGGAGACCGGTAACGGGGCCAGGGCGAAGAAGGACCGTTGGGCGGCGGGCGTAACGCCCTACGCCGAGATGGGCTACTACGACCCGGACTACGAGCCGAAGGACAGCGACATCCTGGCGGCGTTCCGGGTTACGCCACAGCCCGGCGTGGATCCCGTGGAGGCGGGCGCGGCTGTCGCGGGCGAGTCCTCAACCGCGACCTGGACGGTGGTATGGACCGACCGCCTGACGGACCACAGCAACTACCAGGCCAAGGCCTACTCGGTCGAGCCGGTCCCGGGTCAGCACGACCAGTACATCGTCAAGATCGCCTACGACCTCGACCTGTTCGAGGAGGGCTCGATCGCGAACATGACGTCCTCGATCATCGGGAACGTCTTCGGCTTCAAGGCCCTCAAGGCGCTCCGACTCGAGGACCTGCGCGTCCCGCCGATCTACGTCAAGACCTTCCAGGGACCTCCACACGGGATCGTGATGGAGCGCGAGTACCTCGACAAGTTCGGTAGGCCGCTCCTGGGCGCGACCGTCAAACCGAAGCTCGGGCTCTCGGCCAAGAACTACGGCCGCGTGGTGTTCGAGGCGCTGCGTGGTGGCCTCGACTTCACGAAGGATGACGAGAACATCAACTCGCAGCCCTTCATGCGCTGGCGGGACCGTTTCCTCTATTCCATGGAGGGGGTCAAGCGAGCTGAGGGGGCGACCGGCGAGATCAAAGGCCACTACATGAACGTCACCGCCGCCTCGATGGAGGAGATGTACGAGCGAGCCGAGTTCGCGAAGGAGCTCGGCAGCGTGATCATCATGATGGACCTCACCGTCGGCTACACGGCGATGACCTCCATGTCCAGGTGGGCGCGGGCGAACGGCCTGATCCTGCACCTCCACCGCGCCGGCCACTCGACCTACACCCGCCAGAAGAACCACGGCGTCAACTTCCGCGTGATCGCGAAGTGGTGCCGGCTGCTGGGGGTGGACCACATCCACGCGGGCACCGTGGTCGGCAAGCTCGAGGGCGACCCGGGGAGCATCAGGGGCTACTACGACACCTGCCGGGAGAACCACGTGCCCGCGAACCCCGAGACCGGCATCTACTTCGACCAGGACTGGGCCTCGATGCCGGGCGTCATGCCGGTCGCGTCCGGCGGCATCCACGCCGGCCAGATGCACCAGCTTCTCGACTACCTGGGCGAGGACTGTGTGCTCCAGTTCGGCGGCGGCACGATCGGCCACCCCATGGGGATCGGCGCCGGCGCGACCGCCAACCGGGTCGCGGTCGAGGCGATCATCCAAGCCCGCAACGAGGGCAGGGACTACCTCCACGAGGGCCCCGACATCCTCCGCAAGGCGGCCAAGGGAAGCCCGGAGCTGAACGCCGCGCTCGAGGTCTGGAAGGACGTGACCTTCGAGTTCGAGTCGACCGACACGCCGGACGCGATACCCACGCCGACGGCCGCCCGCTAAGCGATCGCACGCAGCCACAGAGAGGAGAGCGAGCGCAATGAGGATCACCCAAGGCACGTTCTCGTTCCTGCCGGACTTCACCGACCAGGAGATCGAGGCGCAGATCAGGTACGCCCTGGAGCACGGGTGGGCGGTGGGAGTCGAGTACACGGACGACCCGCATCCGCGGAACTCGTACTGGGAGATGTGGAACGTGCCGCTCTTCGATTTGAAGCCCGATCAGGTGGACGTGGCGATGCGCGAGGTGCGGGACTGCCGGGACGCGTTCCCCGAGCACTACGTCAAGCTGATCGCCTACGACGCACGCCACACGCGCCAGACCACCGCGCTGGCCTTTGTCGTCAACCGGCCGTCCCACGAGCCGGGCTTCAGGCTCGACCGCATCGACGTGCACGACCGCGTCATGGACTACAGGCTTCACGCCTACGCCGCCGAGGAGCCCGTGGGCTTCCGCTACGGCCGCACTCGCTCGAGAAACGGTGGCGGCAATGATTGAGCAGCAATCGCGCGACGGATTCGAGTTCAGCATGCGCCCGCGGGAGCCGCGGGAGTCCGTCGCCACGGCCACCGAGGAGGTCATCGCGGAGGCTGCCCACGCGGATGAAAGCGTCCAGCAGATCCTGCGCGAGACGAAGGTGAAGCCGGTGCTCGATGAGCTCGACCGCGAGCTCGTGGCGCTGGCGCCGGTGAAGACGCGCATCCGGGAGATCGCGGCGCTGCTCGTGATCGACCGGCTGCGCCGCGAGGCCGGCCTGACTTCCGAACGGCCCTCGCTCCACATGAGCTTCACCGGCAACCCGGGCACCGGGAAGACGACAGTCGCCCTGAAGATGGCGGAGATCCTCCACCGGCTCGGCTACGTCGAGAAGGGACACCTGGTCGCGGTGACGCGCGACGATCTCGTGGGCCAGTACGTCGGCCACACCGCGCCGAAGACCAAGGAGGTCGTAAAGCGCGCCTATGGCGGCGTCCTGTTCATCGACGAGGCCTACTACCTCTACCGCCCAGAGAACGAGCGCGACTACGGACCGGAGGCGATCGAGGTCCTGCTCCAGGTGATGGAGCAGGAGCGGGACAACCTCGTCGTGGTGCTCGCCGGCTACAGGGACCGGCTGGAAGAGTTCTTCCGCGCGAACCCCGGCATGGGCTCGCGCGTGGCCCACCACATCCACTTCCCCGACTACGACGCCGACGAGCTCATGTCGATCGCGCGGCTGATGCTCGGGCGCCAGGCCTACGAGCTCTCCGAGGACGCCGAGACCGCCTTCCGGGAGTACGTCGAGCGGCGCATGAAGCAGCCCCGCTTCGCCAACGGGCGGAGCATCCGCAATGCGATCGACCGCGCCCGTCTGCGCCAGGCGAACCGCCTGTTCGAGCGGGACGACGAGCTCGCCGAGCGCGACCTCGTAACGATCGAGGCCGAGGACATCTACAAGTCGAGCGTCTTCGAGAAGCCATGACCAGCCACACAGGAGGGAATTGAGATGCCTCGGCCGGTCATCCTCGGCGTCGTCGGCGACTCCGCGGCGGGAAAGACGACCCTCACGCGCGGGCTCGTGCGGATCCTCGGGGAGGAGATGGTCACGCACGTCTCGACGGACGACTACCACCGCTACGACCGACAGCAGCGGGCGGAGATCGGGATCACCCCCCTGCACCCGGACTGCAACTACGTCGACATCATGTCTCAGGCCCTCCAGCACCTCCGGCGGGGCGAGCCGATCCTGAAGCCGGTCTACCGTCACGCCGACGGAACCTTCGGGCCCCCGGTGTACACGACGCCGAACCCGTTCACGGTCGTGGAGGGCCTGCTCGGCTACCACACCCAGGAGATGCGCGACTGCTACGACGTGCGCGTCTTCCTCTCACCCCCCGAGCCGCTGCGCCGGAAGTGGAAGGTGCAGCGCGACTGCTCCCGGCGCAGCTACACGACGGACCAGGTGCTGGCGGAGCTCGACCGACGCGAGCCGGACTCCGCCCAGTTCATCCGTCCCCAGGAGCGCCACGCGGACATGGTCGTCTCCTTCCAGCCGTCCGAGAGCGAGGACCCCGACTCGCTCGACGCCGAGCTCACCCTGCGCGAAGGCCTCCCCCACCCCGACCTCTCGCCGTTCATCGGCGACGGCGCGGGTGGCATCGCACTGGACGGGGACAATGCGGAGCGAAAGCTGCGGGTAGCGGGCGACATCGGCCGCGAGAACGCCGCCGGGATCGAGGAGGGGATCTGGGAGAAGCTCCACTTTGCGACGCACCTCCGCTCGGATCGGCTCGGCGAGTTCACGATCGGGACCAATCTCCACCGCTCCGAGTCGCTCGCGCTCGTGCAGCTCCTGATCCTGTATCACCTGGCCACGGCCAGAGCGGCGATCGCGCTCGGCGGGGAGGGCACGCGCGCCACCAAGCGCGAGCCGGGCGGCTGGCTTTATCGGCCCACTGACTCAGCCCAGCGGCGCATCGCGTAGCGGAACCAAGCGTCCCCGTAGGGCACGTAGATCCTGACCGGCAGTCCGCGGCCGGCGACGACACTCGCGTCCGCGCTGCGCACGCCGAGCAGCATTTCGACGCCGATACCCGGCAGGGCACGCAAGAGCGTCTCGCGCAGGATGGCGTCGTGGGTGGCGATGGCGACCTCTGCGCCGTTTGCGTGCAGCTCGTGAGCGAGCTCGACGAAGGCCAGGTCGGTCGGTTCACCCCAGGGCCGCGCGACCTGCGGGTCCTCAACGGAGGCGCCCTTGACGAGTCGGATCGGAACCCCGCCCTCCGCAAGCGCCTGGGCATCTGCCCGGCTGCGCTTGAGGTTCGCCTGGATCGTTGCCGACACCGCGCCGCCCTTGCGGGCCACAGCCGAGACCGCCGCCAGGATGCCGTCGGCGCGGCGCTCCTGCTCTGCGCCCACTTGGATGCGTCGGCCCGCGGGAAGCGCAGAGGCGATCCGCTCGAGACGCTGCTGCACGGCCTCCCCCGGCTGGTCGAGGCCGATGTGCGAGAGATCGATCGAAAGGAACGTGTTCTCGGGGGCTCGCTCGAGCGCCTGCGCGAGGGCGACGTAGTGGTCGGTGACACGGTCCGCCTCGATGGGATCGGAGACGTTCCCGCCGAAGAAGTCGATCGAGCTCGCGAGCCCCGCCGCGGCGAGGCGATGCGCGCAGGCAAGCGCATCCTGCGGGCGCGTCCCTGCGACGTAGCCCCGGGCCAGCCGGCGGGCGCCGCGCTCTCCCCCGGGGAGGGCACGCACCGCACGCTCCCATCCCGCGCTCGTAGCGACCGACACCAGGACGCGCCGAGCGGTTAGAGGAATGGACACCCAGTGGATGATGCCGACGACCGTTCGCGTCGGCCGCGCGAACGCTAAGGCGCCACGGCTCGCGGCGTCACGCGCGTGCCGTCGGTGGCGCCGTGCTCGAGCAGCGCCACGAGCAGGGCCGGCTCGCGGCCGTCGATCACCCACGCCTCGACGCCGGCCGCCCGCAGCGCCTCGGGCAGGTGCCGGTCGACCCCCGCCGCCTGGCCAGCCGCGCGCAGCTCGGCGAGCTCGTCCACGCTCAGGCGGGCGATCGGCTCGCCTTCCGGTGGCCAGTCGCGGTAGAGGCCCTCGACGGGCTTGACGAGCACCAGGCGCTTGGCGTGCGCGTCACCGGCCACCCAGGCGGCGATCGAGTCGGACGTGACCTCCCACGAGGCGGGGAGCGGGTCCGACGCGAGCAGCGCGGCCGGGAGCAGGATCGGGATGCGACCGCGACCCGTGCCCGCACGGGCGGCCGCGACTTCCGTGCACGGAACGCCGCCAGGGATCAGGTCGGATAGCAGCCAGCCGAACTGATCCATCGCGATGATCGCCATCCGGTGCGATGTCGCCGCCTGCAGGTCGAACCGCCTGTCGTGCTCGCGCACGGCGTCCGCGAACGCGGCGCCGCCGGGCACTACCAGGAGCGGGTGGCGGCCGCCGGCGTCGCCGATCGCACGGCACAGCGTCCGGAGTGCACCGTCGCCCGCCTCGCGCGCGAGCCCGCCGCCCACCTTTACGACGGTCAGCACCCCGCGCGCGGCCGGGCGGCGACCAGCGCGGCAAGCGCAGCGGCGGGCGCCGCGTCGCGCTCGGCCGCGCTCCATGACAGCTCGACGACCGCGCGGCCCAGGCGGTCGGCGGCCTCGCGCGCCAGGAAGTCCCCCGTGCCGACCGGAACCACGGCAGTGTCGCCCTCGAGGCGCCCGGCCACCAGCTGAACCGCGACCTCGATCTGGCGCACCTGCTCCGTGTGCAGGAACGCGGCGATCGCGTCGATCTCCTCCGCCGCGAGCTGCTCCACGTCGGCGCACACCAGTCGCGCCACGCGCTCGCGGGCGAACTCGACGGTCGCGGGCCGCCCGTCCGGGGTGGGACACGTGTAGTCGGCCGGCGCGAGCTGCCCGAGGATCAGGTGCACATCGGCGCTGATCGCGAACAGCTCCGAAGCGACCGGGCACGAGCCGCCCTTCACCGGCACCCGCGAGGCGATCGCCGCGAGGTTGGTGCGCAGCGCCCCGGTGTACACGAGCTCCCCGGCCAGCAGCCGGTCGAGGTCGGTGCGGCCCGTGGCCACCACCTGGCCGGCCGCGATCGGGATCACATCGACGGTCGTGCTGCCGACGTCGATCATCAGGGCGTCCGGGTACAGCGCGGCTAGCGCGAGCGCGCTCGCGAGCCAGTTGGCGGCCGCAACCTCTGGAGCACGCGCCCGCGCCTCCGCGAGGGGAACGAAGTCACCCGCGGTCGTGAAGGCGAGCAGCTCGGTGTCGCCCAATGCCTCCTCCGCGGCGTCGAGCACGAACTCCACGCCCTCGCGCTTCGTGCGGAACGCGTCCGACAGCTCGGCCGTGGTGGTCAGCGCCACCGCCTCCACTTGCTCGGGCGCCACGCCCGCGACGACCTCGCGAATCAGGCTCGCCAGCGCCTCGCGGTCGCGCCAGACCTCGAACGGCCGCGACAGGGCGCGCCGCTCATCCCCGTTCCGCCACACCGCCTTGGTATTGGCCCCGCCCACGTCGAGGCCGATCACGCCGCCCATGCGCGACCCTTTCCGGCCATGCGAGTCATCCCGGTCATCGATCTCAAGGGCGGATCCGCCGTGCACGCCGTGCGCGGACAGCGCGAACGCTATCGCCCTCTCCGCAGCGGGCTCGTCGCCGGTTCCGACCCGCTCCGCGTGGCCCGCGCCTTCCGCGGCGAGCTCGGACTGGGCGAGCTCTACCTCGCCGATCTCGACGCGATCGCGGGTGGACCGCTCCACCCCGACCCCCTCGCCGCCCTGGCGCGCGAGGCGCGGGTGATGGTCGACGCCGGCGTCACCGACGCCGCCGCGGTCAGGCCGCTGCTCCAGCTGGGCGCCGCGCGCGTGGTGATCGGCACCGAGACGCTGGCGGAGCCGGCCGCGCTCGGTCGGCTGCGGGCGGACCTCCCCGACGCTCCGCTCGTGCTCAGCCTCGACCTTCGGGGAGACCGCGTCCTAACGCCCGATGCGGGCCTGGGCCGGCTCGGAGCGGCAGAGGCGCTGGCGCTGCTGGGGCAATCCGGCATCAGCGAGGTGATCGTGCTCGACCTCGCGCGCGTCGGATCCGGCACCGGCCCCGACGTCGCACTGGTCCGCGATCTCTGCGCACGCTTTCCCGACGTCGAGCTGCTGGCCGGCGGCGGCGTGCGGGACCTCGCCGACCTGTGCGCCCTGGCCGAAGCCGGCGCCGCCGGCGCGCTGGTCGCCACCGCCCTGCACCACGGCGCGATCGGACCGGGCGAGCTGCGTGCGCTCCGCGACCTCGGCGGACGTCAGCCGACGACCGTCTCGAGCTGCTCTGCGAGCGCGGCCGCCACGTCGACGCCCGTCGCCCGCTCGACGCCCTGCCAGCCGGGGATGCCGTTGACCTCGAGCACGTAGTCGCGCCCGTCGGGAGCGCGCACCAGGTCCACACCGGCGTAGTCCGCGCCCAGGGCGGCCGCGGCCGGCACGCACAGGCGCTCCTGTTCGGCGTCGAGCCGAATGGGCCGCGCCCGCCCACCGCGCGCGAGGTTCGTGCGCCAGCCGTCGCCACTGCGCTCGATCGCCGCAACCACCTGCTCGCCGACGACCAGCGCTCGCACGTCCCGTCCGGCGTGCGGCAGCGTCTCCTGCAGGTAGTACACGGCCCGCTCGAGCTCCAGCGCACGGAACACGCGCTGCGCGACGTCGTGATCGTCCACGCGCACCATGCCGAAACCCATGGAGCCGAACAACGGCTTGACGATCACGTCGCCGCCAAGCTCGGCGAACGCCTCCAGCGCGTCGGCTGGCCGTTCGCAGGCGATCGTGCGAGGGGTGGGCAGGCCGGCGCGCGCCAGCAGGGTCGAGGCGAGGAACTTGTCGACGGTCCGCTCGATCGCTTGCGCGCTGTTGACCGGCCGCACGCCGGCGGCCGCCAGCGCGTGCAGCACGTCCACGCGGAAGACGACCTGCTCGAGCGAGCCGCGCGGGATGCCGCGCACGAGCACGACGTCGCAGTCGTCGAGCGGGACGTCGCGCGATCGCACGCCGACGTGGCCGTCCACGCGCCCCACCATGCGCGTCACCGGCGCGAACGCGCACTCGTGGCCGCGCGCCGTGAGCGCCTGTTCCAGGCGGCGCGCGTGCCAGCCGCCCGTCGAACCCAGGACCGCGACGCGCAGCCGCCGTCCGCTCACCGGGGTCCGGGCTCGAAAATCAGGATCTCTCCGCGCCGCAGCTCGAGGCCGTCTCCGCTCCAGCGCGCATAGCGACCCTCGATCTGCTCGTCGGCCAGCGGCAGGCCCAGCCCGCGCAGGTGGCGCAGGTACAGGCGCAGGAAGGGCGGGCGGTACGAGCACGCGAAGGCAAAGGTGGGCAGCAGCGTCGCCTTCGACATGGCCACGATCGTGCCTCGCCGCATGTCCGCGCCCGGCGCGGCGCCGAGCCTGCCGAGTGCGACGATCGTGCCCGCCAGCATGCGCAGGCCCGCCGCGTCCCCCACGCGCCCCGCGACGGCGATCAGCCCGCGCCGGAGGCCGGCGCCGACCTGGTCGCCCGCGTCGCCCTGGACGAGGATCTCGCCGCCGCGCATCCCGGCCCGCTCGCCCGGTGGCGCACCGCCGAGCTGGTGCCCGGCGGAGCCCCGCACGACGAGCCGGCCGCCGCGCATGCCCGTGCCCGCAAAATCGCCCACGTCACCTTCCACGACCAGCTCGCCGCCGCGCATCGCCACGCCGGTGTGCATCCCCGCATCGCCCGCGACGGTCAAACGGCCGGCCGTCATGCCCGCCCCGACGAACTTGACGCGCCTGAGGTCTCCCTCCAGCCGCAGCTCTTCGTCGCCGTCGCCCGACACGGTGAAGAAGTCGGCGAGCTGAGCCCGCCGGTTGCCGTGCCAGATCGTGAGCGCCTCGATCTCGCCACGGGAACGTCCGGCGAGCCGATCCGGGGTGAGGCCCTCGGTCTCGAGCGGCACCGCCGGCGGCTCGCGGAGGGTGAGCGTCAGCGGCATCAGTCGCTCATGCCGGGGACGAGCCCGCGCAGCTCGATGTGGTGCGGGCCCAGGTTGCCGCCGTAGTTGCCCGCCGTCACCCAGCTGGCGCCCGCCCCGGCGGCGGCCTCGAGGCCGCGGGCCATCGCTTCGCGTACGGCATCGAAGGTCAGGCCGTCGATGACGATCTCGAACACCGAGCCGATATCCGGCGGCACATCGGTGTCCGGGACCTGCGCACGCAGCGTCGGGCACAGCGCCTCGTTGGTCGAGGCGACCAGGCCGCTGTAGCGGGAGCCGACCTTGCTCCCGCTGCGGGCGATCCCGCCCGGGAACGGCATGATCACGTCGCGGACCGTGCGCATCGCCGCCGCAGCCGCCTCCGCCGCGCGCAGTGCCTCGGCGACGTCGCGGCCGAGGATGATGATGTTGCCGCCGGCCACTCCCTCGGCGACGGCGAAGCGCTCCTCGACCAGGAACTCGCCCTCCATCACCGGTACCCGCCAGTAGCGGCGCCCGTCGAGCACCTTGCTGGCCTGGTAGCCGTCGCCGAAGAAGCGCAGCTGTCCGCCCACATCGACCGTCTCCTCAGCGTCCAGACCGTTGAAGCAGGCCGTCGTTGGGCAGGTGAGCACGCTCTGTCCGACGCGCTCGACCAGCCGTTTCGCGAGTCCCTCGCGATCGTTGGCGAACAGCAGCGCGCTGGCCCCGGGTCGTCCGTCGGGCGTCTCGGCAGGATCGAGCTCGCGCTCGATGCCCGCCTCGCACTTGCAGCCGATCACCGACGTGGCGAAGCCGGTCAGTGAGCGGGCGGCCTCGTGCGCCCAAGCCGGGCTCTCCGCCGTGATGACTATCCGCGCTCCCCACATCGGGAACGCCTCCGCGAAGGTGTCGACCACCTCGGTGCCGTTCAGCCTCATCGCTGGCTCCCGTTGCGCCGGGCGGGGATCCGGCGGGCGGGCTCGAGCAGCCAGGGCTCGCGCACCGGGTAGTTCGCGAGCTGCACGCTGTAGTGCTCCTCGAACAGCGGTCGCAGGGTGCGCTCGATCGCCTCGTCGTGATCCGCCGCCACACGGAGGAGGTCGCCGGCCGGCGTCTCGCGCAGCTCACCCTCTTCGACGATCACGCGTCCGTCCTTGATGACGTAGCGCGGCGTGGCGAACATCTGCTCGACGTCGTCGCTCTCGCGGTAGACCGTCACGTCGGCGTCGGCGCCGACCCCAAGGTGGCCCTTGTCAGCGAGCCCGAGCAGCCTGGCCGGCCCGGCACGGGTGATGATCGCGATCTCCCCGAGCGTGTACTCGCGCTCGAGGTCGTCGCGGAGCACGGTGCGCCCTATCGCCTTCTGGTTGACGCGCCCGATCTGCTCGTTTCGGAACTCGCGATCCATCAGCAGGCGGATGAGCCGCGGGTAGCTCAGGAACGAGCCGCCGTTGGGGTGGTCGGTCGAGAGCACGACCCGCCAGGGGTCGCGGCTGAGCAGGAAAAGCTCCAGGCCGATGCCCCACTGGAGTGCGTGAACGTAGTTGCGCTCCCGGTACTCGAAGGGCACGATGCCGCACCCGGTCTCCGCCTCGAGGTCGGCGTTCACCCACTTCCCGCCGGTGATGTCCCGCAACAGCGCCGAGACCGGGGCGTCCGCTGTGATCGTCGTCGCGGACCCGAACATCACCTGGCCGATGTCTGCGCTGTGCTCGGGGTGCGCGTCGAGGTGCTCGGCAAGCTCGGGCGCGCGCGAGCGCGGCCGCTTGCCGGGCGTCCCGCCGTAGGCGTGGAACTGGAGGTGAGCGAGGTGTGCCCGCCGGCCCTGCAGGGCGTCGAGCGTGTCGAGCGTGGTGCGCCAGTTCCCAGCCACCCCGAGGTTGTTGCAGTGGACATGGACGGGATGCGGGAGACCCAGCTCGTCCACGGACCCGGCGATCGCCTCGAGCACGCGCCGCGGCGTGACGCCGAGCCCCTCCACCTCGTCGTCCAGGGCCGTGACGTTGCGGTTGCCGTGCTTCCACATCTCGACGCCGCCCGGGTTGACCAGCTTCACGCCGTAGCCGCCGGTGGCCTCCAGCAACCAGGCCACGGCCTCGGTCAACGGGCCGTTCTCGCGGATGAGCTTGAACAGCGGCAGGTTGTTGCCCATCAGCACGAGGAATGCCGCGTCGACGATCGGCGTGTCACGCAGCTCGGCGAGCGTGTGGCGCGCGGCGAGCGGCGGCGTGGCGGCGTCGACGACGGTCGTGTAGCCGAGCAGCGCGTAGCGGTAACCCGTCACGAACGTCGAGGGCACAGTGCCGCCCGTGCCCGAACGCGTGAGCGCAGTGCGATCCATCACGTCGGCGCGGTGCTCCTCGGGGGCGAGCTTGCGCGCCGCGTTGACCGCCGGACCCGCGATGTGAGAGTGAATGTCCACGCCGCCCGGCATCACGACCATGCCGCCGGCGTCGATGCGCGGGGCGTGCGACGGCAGCTCGTCGACCACCTTGCCGCCGTCCAGGCAGACGTCGCGCACCTCGCCGTCGATCCCGTTGGCCGGGTCGTAGACACGCCCCTGCGCGATGCGCAGCATCGCGCGCTAGCTCCCCTCGTCCCCGGCGATGCGTGCCTGGATCGCGGCGAGCACCTCGCCGTCCCCGACACGGTCGGATGCGAGCGGCGCGCGCAGCGACACGGGCACCCCGTCCATGCGGTGGGCGGTCCCCTCACGCTGCACGCCGGCGGCGGCCGTCGCGAACGCCACCCGGGCCGCGGAGGCGGTCTCGGTGGCCCGCGGCTCGACGACCACCATGGGGATCCGGCGGAGGTGGTCGGCCGCGCGTGGCGGGAGCCGGCGCAGCGCGTCGAAGCCAACGATCAGCGCGGCGTCCGGCTCGCCGCGCTCGAGCAGGCCGGCGGCGCTGAACTCGCCGGGGTGTGCCCGCGGGTGTCCGCGCGCAAAGCTCACGCCGGCCGGGTACCCGGTCTGCCACGCGAGCACGTCCTCGGCGCCGCGCGAGTTGCCCTCGTGCCGCAGCGGCAGCGTGACCACGTGCGCGGTGCGGGCCAGGTCGCGTACGAGGGCGAGCAGCGCGAACGGGTTCGGGTACCCGGCGGGTGCGTGGAGAACCGCCCCGTAGCGAGTCGCGCGAAGGCGGCCCACGAGCTGCTCGAAGGCGTCGAGCGGCAGCCGCGCCGCGACGTCGCGGTCCAGCCGGACGTCGCGCACCAGCGCCCGCAGGGTCCAGAGCGCCTCGAAGTCGAGCTCAGGCGAGAGCTCGATGAACTCGTCCGCCTCCCCGGCGGTCGCGCTGCGCTGTGCATCGACGACGATCAGCGTGCGCCCGGCCGGCCGGCCCGCGCGATCGAGCCGCAGACGGGGAAGCAGCCGGGGATTCGAGGTCACCGGGTCCGCGCGCCAGACGACGACGACATCGGCCCGGTCGCGGACGTCGCCAAATGTGCCGGTGCTCACTCCGATGGCTTGCGAAGCTGCGCCGGCGGCGCCGTCCGAGGGGTCAATCACGGCGCCGAGCGCATCCGCGAGGGCCACGGCCGCGCGCTGGCTCTCGCAGTCGGTCTCCCCTAGACCGCACACGAGCGGCAGCCGGGCCTCGCCAAGAATCGCGGCCGCAGCCTCGACGGCGTCGGCGAAGTCCGCCTCGCGGCCGTCGATGCGAGCCGGCGGGAGGGCTTCGGCTGTCCGCTCGGCAAACCACGCGTCGCCCAGCGGGCAGGTGCCGCTCGCGCCCTCGAGCGCTCCCGCGGCCACCGCGAGCCCGATGTCGTCGCACCCACATCCGCAGCCGGCACAGGTCGCTGCGAGCTCAGCCATCCGCGCGCCGGAGGATACCCGCGAGCGCTCGGCGACCCACCCTGCGCCGCACGCGGATGCCGCGCTAGACTCGCGCCCGCCTCACGGAGACCCGAGAGAGAGGAACGCACACATGGCCAGGACCCTGTCCGTCGGAGAGTCCCTGGTGGGCGACGGCAACGAGGTCGCTCACATCGATCTGTTGATCGGATCCAAGGACGGGCCGGTCGGCGAAGCGTTCGCCGGCGCTCTCCTGAACCAGAAGGAGGGCCACACCAACCTGCTCGCCGTGGTCGCGCCCAACCTGCCCGCCAAGCCGGACACGATCATGGCCAACAAGGTCACGATCAAGGGTGAGAAGCAGGTGGGGCAGATGTTCGGGCCCGCCCAGGCGGCCGTCGCACGAGCTGTCGTCGACTCGGTGCGTGACGGGGTTATCCCGGAGGCGGAGGCCGACGACCTCTGCATCATCGTCGGCGTCTTCATCCACTGGCTGGCCGAGGACGACCAGAAGGTCTTCGACTGGAACTACCAGGCGACGAAGGAGTCGATCGCGCGCGCGATGGCCGGCGAGCCCGCCCCGAGCACCGTGGCTCGAGCAGGAGGCCGAGGCGCGCCACCCGTTCGCCGGGGGCACCGAGGGCTAGCAGGGCACCGGGCCGCGTGCCCACGCCGTGAAGAAGGTCCTCCTACAGCTCGACACCGACCCACATCCGAGCCCCTTCGACGCCATCGTGGCGCACGACGCGGGCGTCGACGTCCTGCTCAGCCACGGGAGCGTGGCGCCGGAGGCCGTGCGAGATCTCGTTCAGGGAGCGTTCTTCACACGCGCGCCCGGCGACTCCTCGCTGGCGGTGTGGGTCGGCGGCTCGGATGTGCGCGCGGGCGAGGAGATCCTGGAGAAGGTGCAGGCGACCTTCTTCGGCCCGTTCCACGTTTCGGCGATGCTCGACTCCGATGGCTGCAACACGACGGCGGCCACCGCCATCGCGATGATCGCGAAGGATCGCGACCTGAACGGCCGCCGCGCGGTGATCCTGGGCGTGGGGCCGGTCGGGCTGCGTTCCGCGACGCTCCTGGCCCAGGAGGGCTGCGAGGTGCTCGCGACGTCCATCCCGGGCGATGTGCTCGACACCGACTCGTACCGGCGGCCGCGCGGGCTGGCGGCTGCCGAAGAGCTCGGCATCGAGGTTCGCGAGCCGGCCGACCGGGCGGAGATGGAGGCCGCGCTCGAGGACGCGAACATCGTGCTGGCCGCTGGTCCGGCCGGCGTACAGGTCCTGCGCGAGGAGGCATGGACCGCCAACCCGGCGATCCAGGTGCTCGCCGACTACAACGCGGCCGAGCCGCTCGGGATCGAGGGGGTCGAGGCCGGGGATGAGCTGGTCGAGCGGGAGGGGAAGCTCGCCCTCGGCGCGCTGGGCATCGGCGGCAAGAAGATGAAGACGCACAAGGCCTGCGTGCGCCAGCTGTTCGAGCGCAGTGATCTCGTGCTCAACGCGGATGGCGTCTACGCCGTGGCCAAAGAGCACGTCTAGGTCGTCGCCCGGTCCGCGGGTGGCGGGCATCGACCCGGGGACCGTCTCCATCGATGTGTGCGCGCTCGACGGCGGCGAGCTGCTGTTCGACGCGAGCTTCCCTTCGGCCGATCTGGCGCTCGACCCGACGCCTCTGGTCGAGGCGCTCCGGGCTCAGGGTCCCCTCGATCTCGTCCTCGGGCCCGCCGGCTACGGGCTGCCGATGGTCCCCGGCGAGCGGGTCGGCGAGCACGAGCTGGGACTGATGCTGCTGCTGCGGAGCGATGAGGCGGGCGCGCGCGCGGGCATCGGTGGCCTGCGCGCCATGATCCGCGCGCTCATCGGCGCCGGGCTGCCGCTCGTGTTCGGCCCCGGAGCGATCCACCTGCCCACCGTCCCCGAGCACCGCAAGTGGAACCGCATCGACCTCGGGACGGCGGACAAGGTCTGCAGCGCAGCGCTGTGCATCGTCGACCAGGCGGAGCGGCTCGGCTTGGCTTACGAGGAGACGTCGCTGATCGTGCTCGAGCTCGGCGGCGCATTCAGCGCCGCGCTCGCAATCGATGGCGGGCAGATCGTCGACGGGCTCGGCGGCTCCTGCGCGCCGATCGGTGCCCGCGCCGGCGGGGCGCTCGATGCCGAGGTGGCCTACCTGCTCGGCCCGGCGCTCTCCAAGAACACCGTCTTCAGCGGCGGGGCGCTCGACCCCCGCGGGGAGCTCGACCTCTCGTCGCCCGGGGCGCTCGAGGCGCTGCGAAGCGATCCCGACCTGCGCGAGGGATGGCGCGCGCTCGAGGAGGGCGCGGTGAAGGCCGCGCTCGCCCTGACGGCCTCCGTGCCGTCGCCGCGCGAGATCCTCGTCGCCGGTCGCCTGGCCGGCGCCCCCGGCGTGCTGGAGGCGCTCGGTGAACGGCTCGCCAGTGTGGCGCCCGTCTCGGCCGCCGCCGGGCTGGGTCCGCGCGGAGGGACGGCAGCGCAGGGCGCGGCCGTGCTGGCGGACGGCCTGGCCGGAGGGCGGTACGCAACGCTGGTCGAGCGGCTGCGCCTGCGCGAGGCGAGCGGCAGCGCGCTCGACCACCTGCGCATGCACGGGGCCGACACGATCCGTCTCGCTTAGCCTGTCCCCGTGCGCACCGATCCCCGGTCCGAGGCGATCACCGAGCTCTCCACCGGCATGCCCGTCAGGTCGATCCGGGTGCTCTATCCCGATCTCCACGGCGTCGCCCGCGGCAAGGACGTGCCGATCGCGGAGTTCGACCACGTCCTCGACCACGGTCTGCGCTTCTGCGCCGCCGTGATGGGCACCGACCTGCGTCACACGCCGGTCGTCGGTGGCGAAGAGGGCTACCCCGACCTCATCGCGCGCCCCGACATGACGACCGTGGCCACGCTGCCGTGGGAGCCGGGGGTGGCAAGCTGCCTGGCGGATCTCGAGCCGGCGGAGGGCGGCGCCCCCATAGCGGACCCGCGCGGCGCCGTGCGCCGGGCGGCCCAGGACCTGAGGGCCAGCGGCCTGGACCCGATCGTCGGTCCCGAGCTCGAGTTCTTCCTGCTTCGGCCCGATCCCGACGCCGAACACGGCATCCGGCGCCACATCGACCGAACGAGCATGGTCTACACGGTCGGCCCGCAGGCGGACCCCGGCGGGGTCGTGCGGACGATGACCGAGGGGTTGGAGGCGTCCGGGTTGCAGGTTCTCGCCTTCAACCACGAGTTCATGAACAGCCAGTACGAGATCAACCTCCGCCATTCAGACGCGCTGCTGGCCGCCGATCAGGCCTTCCGCCTGAAGGCCGCCGTCAAGGACATCGCGGCGCAGCAGGGACTCGTGGCCACCTTCATGGGGAAGCCGTTCAACGACCAGGGCGGCTCGGGCACACATCTCCACGTCTCCCTGAACCGTGACGAGCGCAACGCGTTCGATGCGCCCGAGGATGAGGACGGCGTCAGCGCCGAGCTCCGCGCGTTCAGCGCCGGTTTGCTCGCCCACGCCGCGGGTCTGATGGCGCTCCTCAACCCCACCGTCAACGCATACCGGCGCGTCCAGCCTGACTCACTTGCACCGACCCACGCGAACTGGGGATGGGACAACCGGAGCACTTTCATCCGCATCCCGCCGGAGCGCGGCGCCGCGACGCGCATCGAGATCCGGGTCGCCGACGGCGCCGCTAACCCGTATCTGGCGATTGCGGCAGTGCTGGCCGCAGGCGCGCACGGCCTGCGGGAGGGCCTGCGTCCTCCGCCCCCGCTCCACGGTGATGCATACCGGGCCGACCGGGCGGTGATCGGCCCGGCGCTGCCCGGGTCGCTGGACGCTGCCCTCGAGGCGCTCGAGAGCGACAAGGTCCTGAGCCAGGCGCTCGGCCCTGAGATCGTCGAGACGTTCCTCGCCGTCAAGCGCTTCGAGAGCGGGCGCCAGCGCGCCTGGGTCTCGGACTGGGAGATCGCCGAGTACCTGCATCACCTCTGACGGAGCGCGGGTCACAGCGGAGCGACGCGGTGGCCACCCATCCCACCGTTGCCGGCCCGTTACCGCTCTGTGGGCGAGCCGAAACCGGGCGGCCGCATGATCGCCATCGATGTCGTCCTACGCAAACACCACCGGGCTGGCCGCCGAGGCGGCCGCCCCGAGAGAGGAATCAGTCATGGGCGTCGCAATCCCCGGACAGGACCCCGCAGTCGTTCTTCGCTCCCAGTTCAACAAGCTGCGGGCACTTCTCGCCGTCGCGCTGATCGCGGTCGCCGGCCTGACCGTCGCGGTCGTGCTCGTCGCAAACGACAACGACACGGTCAGCAGCACGGGCTCCGCCGCCGCCAAGCCGCCGGCGGACCTCCGGCCCGAGTCGCACAGCGGCCGCTACGAGGGCGGCCCCGTCAGCCGCTACGAGGCAGAAGGGAAGTACTTCAGCGTCCCGTCTACCCGTGGCCCCGCGTCCGAGGCCAAGCACGAGGCGGCCACCGCCGCGGCAATCGGGCAGTCGAGCGGGGCCATCGAGCTCCGTGGCAGCAAGGCGTCCGAGTGGGGCACGGCCCAGTATCGGCTCGCGCAGCCGTAGACCCGCGCTGCCTTATTGAAACCGCCGACGCCGCCTACGGGCGGCGTCGCGCGTTAGACCTGCAACGCGGGGCGCCGACTCAGCGCGGCCAGGTCAGCGGCGGCGGACGAACGTCAGCCCGTCGGCGACGAGCACCATGACGCTGTCGACGCGCTCATCCGCCGTCACTCGGTCGTTCAGCGCGTCCATGATCCGCTCGCGTTCGTCGGTCGGATCTGTGACCGTGCCGCGAAGCAGCACGTTGTCGATCAGAAGCAGGCCACCGGGGAGCAGGCGAGCGACGATCTCGTCGTAGTAGGCCGGATAGCCGGTCTTGTCGGCATCGAGGAAGACATAGTCGAAGGTCGGCTCGGCCGGCATCGCGCGCAGCGACTCGAGCGCGGGACCGACGATGATCTCCACCCGATCGGCGACCCCGGCATCCTCCAGGTTTCGGCGAGCAGCCTCCGCATAGGTCTCGTCGACCTCCAGACACGTCAGCCGGCCGCCTTGGACGAGGCCGCGGGCGATCGAGATCGCGCCGTATCCGGTGAAGGTGCCGAGCTCCAACGCCCGACGGGCGCCGATGAGCCGAGCGAGCATCGTGAGCAGCCCCGCCTCGTCCGGGGTGGTCGCCATCTGGGCAAGCGGCATCTCCGCCGTCTCGCGGGCGACGCGCTCGAGCACCTCGTCCTGCCGGGCGTGACGAGCGAGGTAGTCAACGACCTCCTGGGTGACTTCGGTCTTCACAAGTGCCATCGCGGACCGCGCAGCATACGCCGTCTGTCCCGGAGCTATTGGCGTGCGACGAGCCGGAAGCCGTCGCCGGCGCGCTCGACGCGCGCCGGCCCCTGCAGGTGCGACGCCGCCACGATCAGCTCCTCGTCGGCGGCGCGACCGAGCAGCCGCTGTCGTGTCTCGACCGTGACGAGCGGGTCCGCGTCGAACTCCATCGTCCAGTCGGGATGCTCGGCGTGCAGCTCGTCGATCACGACGTCGGCGAGGTACAGCGCGCCCCCACCGAGCTCGACCGCCAGCTGGCCCGGCGAGTGCCCGGGTGCGGGCACCAGCCGCACGCCGTCCACCACCTCCACGCCCGCGTCAACGAGCTCGTCGCCCCTGCCTCCTCCAGCGGCGGAATCTGGTCGTGCGCCACGGTCTCAGCATCGGCGAGCCGCCCGTCCTCAGCCACAGTCCCACTCCAGCCGCGGGCAGTTGTACGGAGCCAGAACGCGTCCGTCGGGCTGCAACCGATCGCCGAGCGCCGCGTCACGCTCGTCCGGCGGCGCATTTGTGAAGAGCACCTCCGCCGGCAGCCCACCGCCGCCATCCTCAAGCAAGCGGCACTCGATCGCCCCGACACTGAACGACGCGGCCACCGGCTGAGTCTATGAGCGATCAGGCGCGGCCGTGAGGACCGCGAGCGTCCCGTCGTCGAGCACGTCGTAGTCGAGCGCGTCACGCAGCGCCGGCGTGTAGGCGTGAATCGAGAGCGCCACCCCCTGCGCCGGGTCGTGCCGGACCCGGTGGATGTACTCGGGGCCGAAGCTGAACGCCGACTCCGCACGGCGCCTGGAGGTATGCCGGCGGATCACGTGCCCGTTCACCGCGTCGACCACGTCCTCGATCAGCACACCGCTGCAGACGAACGCCGCCCCGCTCGCGCCGCCGTGGTCGTGGAAGAGCGTGTCCTGTCCAGTCGCCCATCCGAAGAGCGCGATCTCCAGGGCGTCGCTCTTCCAGAGGACGCGGTGGCTGCGGCGGTCGAGGTCGAAGCTGACCGCGTGACCCCAGAGCCAGGGTGACCGGCCGACTTCGATGACGATCTCCTCGAGCTGCTCGAGACTCGCCGGCGCCGCCGTGAGCAGGTCCTCGTCGAGCAGCATCGGTCTCATGAGCTGGGACGGCGACTCATCGCCGGACGGGCCGGGTCGGCCATCCGCGCCGGCTCCGCGGACCGGGCTTCGCGAAGCTCGCGAGCGATCGCCCGGGCGGAGCGCTTCGCCTGCTTTCCCATGTAGCCCAGAGCTCCGGGGCGGAACAGAAAGCCGGCGAATCGCAGCCCGGGCGCGGCGGCCTCCGGAGCGAGGACCTTCGGCAGGCCGCGCTCGCCGAGCACGTCAAGGTGGCCCACCAGCGGCTCGAGCGCTCGCCGGTAGCCGGTTGCGCAGATCACCGCATCGGGCTCGATCCGTCCGCCGCCGGAGAGCTCAACGCCGGTCGAGTCGAACGCTGCGACGGCGGCGACGACCTCGATCCGCCCTTCCTTGATCGCCTCGACGACCTCGGCGTCGACGATCGCGGGCACCTTGCTCTGCGTTCGCACGGCCGTGAACACGCCCGTCTCGGGTTGTGCCAGGCCGTACTCGCTGAGGTCCCCGAAGTCCATGCTGGCGCCGAAGCGCGCGATCCGGTCGGCGACCCCAGTCGGCAGCCGCCAGAGCCAGGTGGCGATCAGGTCGCCCGGAACGGGCCCGGGGCCCTGGCGCAGCAGGATGTTGGGCGGGGTGCGCACCGCGAGCCAGACCTTCGCCGCACCGCCCTCCGTCAGCTCGTGGGCGATCTCCATCCCCGAGCTGCCGGGGCCGACAACGAGCACTCGCCTCCCCGCGAACGGCGTCGGGTTGCGGTACTCGGACGAGTGGAGGAGCTCGCCCTCGAAGTTCTCGCGCCCCGGCCAGTCGGGGACGACCGGCGTGTGGTCGGCGCCCGTGGCGACGATCACCTGCGGGGCTCGAAGCTCACCCGCGCTCGTGTGGACGGCCCAGCCGCCGTTGCTCCGCTCGATCCGCTCGACGCTCGTGCCGAGGCGGAGCTCCACTCCTGTCTCACCGGCGTGACGCTCGATGTGCTCGACGACCTGGCCGCGGCTGGGGAACGTCGGCGTGCCCTTCGGATAGGGCCGACCGGGCAGGTGAGAGAAGCGGCGCCAGGTGTTGAGCCGCAGGCTGTCGTAGCGCGAGCGCCACGCCGAGGCGACCCGGTCGGCTCGCTCGACCACGACCGGCGACAACCCGGCGTCCTTGAGGGCGAGCGCCGAGGCGATGCCCGCGATCCCGGCTCCGACGACGACGACGTGATGGTCCGATTCCATTGCACGATCGAAGCTACGGCGCCGGGGCGGGCCGCGCATCGGATGAACCACCCAAATTCGCGGTGCGCGGAGTGGGTGATCTCACCCAGTCGCCGGGCGCACGAGGCCGTGCTCGTGCGCGTAGCCGGTGGCGGCGGCGCGGGAGGAGACTCCGAGCTTGGAGTAGATGTTGCTCACGTGCCGGTCGACCGTCCTGACGCTGACGATCAAGCCGGCGGCGATCTCCTTGTTCGTCTCCCCCGCGGCAAGCAGGCGCAGGACCTCGAGCTCGCGCTTGGTGAGCTCGTGAGAGTCGACGGCATGGTCGAGCCCCGACGGACCCTCGACCCGGGTGACGTCGGTGGCCGCGCCCAGGCGGGCGAATGTGTCCCGGGCGGCCTCGAGCTCGAGGCGCGCGCTGTCCTCGTCCCCGAGGCTCCTGCACGCCCGGCCGATCAGCTCTCGGGCTCTGCTGCTCTCGTACGGCGCCGCCAGTCGCCGCCAGAGCTCGTCGGCCCTACGCAAGAAGGCAAGTGACTCCTGCGGGCGTCCCGCGGCGAGCTCCACCAGGCCGCGCGCCTGGGCCGCCATCGCGGCGAGCGCGCCAGGCTTCTCCTCGGCCTGGGCGATCGAGTCGAGCTCCGCGCAACCAAGCTCCGCCGCCTCCAGGTCGCCGGCCGCCACCATGATCTCGACGTAGGCAGGCAGCAGCCTGGCGCGCTTGCCTGGGTCTCCGCCCTCCGACATCACCCTCCGAATTGCCGCCTCCGCGGCCGTCTTGTTGCCCTGGGCCAGCCTCAGCACGGCGAGCCCGGGCTGAGGCTCCCAGCCCTGGCCGCTCGCCTCGCGGAATGCCTCCTCGGCGGCTGCGTGCTCCCCAAGCAGGCGGTGTACCTCGCCGCGCTGGTAGTGGGCCTCCCCCGCGGCCACCCGGTTCTCTCCTCTGAGGGAGCGCTCCGCGGCCCGTCGAGCTTCCTCGATGGCCGCCTCCCAGGATCCGTCCAGACGCAGGATCTGCGCCCGATGGACCATGCAACGGCCGGTGAAGGCAACGAGGTCGGGCTGGCCCGCGCACCACTCGGTCAGGGCGGTGGTCCACTCCCGGGCGCGGCGGAGGTCGTGCGCCTCCTCGCAACCGAGGATGACCGCGCAGTAGACGTGCCCGGAGCTGACCGGCGAGACCTCGCCCGCGAGGACCGCGACCATGGCCAGGTCGAGGAGGGCCAGGCCCTCGCCGAGCCTTCCGAGGCTGATAAGGGCATTGCCCCGCATGAAGGCGCCCATCGAGAAGAGGTCGGAATCGCCGAAGCGCTCGCCGACGGCGGCTGCCTCCGCGGCGATCTCAGCGAGACGCTCGCGGTCGCCGTCGATCTCGTGCTCGATGCCCTGCAGGATGAGGAGGTAGCCGCGCTCGACGCAGTCGCCCGCCTCGCGGTCGAGCAGCCGCTCGGCGCGCCCCTGCCAGCCGCCGGCCTGCCCGAGCTCACCGCGCAGGGCGAGGGTCACGCCGATCCAGAAGGCGCAGCGGACCGCCGCCAGCCGTTCCTCGGCCTCGAGGTGCTGCCGGTAGGCGCGCTCCAGCCCGTCCCGGAACTCCTGCTCGCGGCCGAGCATGAACGCGGCCGTCGCGAGCATCTCCACCTCACCCGGGTCGAGCGGCGCCGACCGGTCCGCGGCGGTCAGCCCCTCGTAGGCCTCGTGCCACGCCTGTCGGTCGTAGGCGTCACGCCCCCGTGTGAGTTGCCCAGCGGTGTCCACGACCCTCGATTATGTCGCCGGCCGCGAGCGCCGCAGGCGTGGGCCTACTCCGCGAGCCAGCTCTTGGCCTGCTCCAGCTCGCTCTCGTGGAACATGCGCATCGCGCCCGGGACCATCCACGAGAAGAGCCCGAAGGCACGCCACAACCAGTCGATGTCGGTCACGACCGCGATCCGCTCCCACGCCTCCCGGTGCCGTATCCCCAGGTCGACCTCGAGCTTGAGGTCCTCCAGGAGGGCGCCCGGCTCCATGTGCAGCTGCGGGCCGATCGCATAGAGGACGCGCAGCGGCTCGCCGGCGTCCACCGCCTTGCGCAGCGGAGGCACGAGCACCTCGGCGTAGTCCTCGCGGACCAGGCGTTCAGAGACCCGGAAGCCGAGCGTGCCGGGTGGCATGTCTGGGATGACTTCGACCATCAGAGCCGCCTCGTGCGGCGGGAGGCTAGTGCGTCAAACGAACGTCGGCGGGCGCTCAAGAGTCGCGCCGGCAGCGGTAGACGCCGAAGTTCTGGTTGCCGCTCAGCGTGAACGTCCAGCGCCCACCCGGGCATTCCGCTCCGGTTTGCGGGCGGCTCACCCGCTCGCCCGCCTGGGTGCAGCGTCCCTCCGCGCAGCGCACCGCGAGACCCGGGTCGGGAGGTGGGTACTCCCTCGCGAGCGCAGGGTCCGGACGGCCGAGCTCACCCCAGCCGCCCGCGATCAGCCGGGCGCAGAAGCCCTTCGCCTGCGCCACGCTCGCGATTGAGTCCGCTGCGTACAGGCCGGCGGCGGTACGGCCGCGGTACAGGACACAGACTCGCTCGAAGCCACCGTGGTCGGCCATGGACGCCGTCTCCGGTCTCGTCCAGCGCCCCGGCGCATCGCCCTGCGTCCAGGTCTCGCACAACGCTCCGGCGCGCTCGCCGCTGAGGCGGACGAACACCTGCTCTCCGGCCGCGACGAGGTCGCACCCTGCGCGCGGTTGCTGCGCCCGTTCGGGTTCCCCGTCGCCGCCGCCGAAGCAGCCGGCAAGGAGGCCGAGCCCGGCCACCGCAACGATGAGCGCCCCTCGCACGGGCTCCATCGTAGGTTCGTATCGCGCGAGCCGCTACGGCGCGTCGTGGCCGGGCGCGTCCCACGGCAGCCTGTCGCCGGGGCGCTTCTTCGCGCGCCGGCGCTCGTTCCATGCCGCGGCGAACGTCCGAGCCGGCTCGTCCATGCGGGAGAGCACGTGCTCGGGAACATCCGCGGTGTGGACCGACAGCACGTCGGGGCTGCGCGCGAGCGCGCGCAGGCTGTCATCGTCGGCGGCCACGATCGCCAGCCGTGGCGGCAGCCGCTGGTGCACCTCGACCGCCGGGGCGATCGCTTCGAGCTTCGCGCCCGGTCGGAGTTCGACGAGTGCCTCGGGCACGGTCGAAATGCTACGCGCGCCTTGACAGCGGAGGAGCCGAGTTGAGACCGTCTCGGGCGGGACCAGATGGCGGGCGACCTCGGCCTCACCGAACTCGCAGTGCTCGAGGCGCCGGCGGACGCCGAGCGAGCGCGGCCGCCGGGGCGTGTTCTGCATCGCTTCGGCCGCATCAGCATCGTCTCGCCGGACCCTGACGCTGGCGGCGCAGCCCCTCCCCGCCCTCCGGAGGAGCTCGCCGACGACCTGGACGAGACCGAGCGCCTGGGGCTGGCGGCCCTGCGCCTGCGCGAGTCGGACGAGTTCCTGGCCGCCAAGCGCAGCCGGCCGCGTGACGGCGAGCCCTGGGAGATGGCCGACTGCACGGCCGTGGAGCCACCGCCGTCGCTGAGGCCGGCGCCCGGCGCACTCGCGGCGGAGCCGACCAGCGCCTTCCTCGAGGGCAGCGTCGCCGTCGGCATCGTGATCGTGGAGGGACCCACCGGCGCGCTTCAGCTCACCGACGCACAGCGGACGAAGGTGATCGCCGAGGTGCAGAACGGCCTCGGCTTCTACATCGAGACGAACCCACTCGCCGGCATCACCTTCTCCTTCGAGGTGCGGGACGTCGAGCTCGACGTGCCCGCCGACCCCGAGGCCGAGCGGCTCGAGGAGATCTGGCGCGACCCGGCGATGGCTGAGCTCGGGTTCAGCCCCAGCTTCAGCGGCGTCGTCGAGTACGTCGAGGACCTCCGCACGCGCATGGGGACGCGCTGGGCCTATTGCGCCTTCTTCACCAAGTATCCGGTCGGGCACTTCGCGTACGCCTCGATCGGCGGGCCGCGGCTCGTCATGCACTACGACAACGACGGCTGGGGGCCGGACAACATCGACCGCGTGTTCGCCCACGAGACCGGGCACATCTTCGGGGCCCCGGACGAGTACGCGAGCAGCAACTGTGACTGCGGCGGCAGCTGGGGCCGCTTTGGCCTCCCGAACCTCAACTGCGAGAACTGCGCCGTGGGCGGCGGCGTCGACTGCCTCATGCGCGCGAACACCTGGGGGCTCTGCGCATACACGCCCGGCCACCTCGGCTGGACGCCCGAGCTCGCGGTGCCGAACTTCGGCACGAACTCGAGCTGGCGCGTCGACCGCCATCCACGCCTCGTGGCCGACACGACCGGCGACGGCCGCCGCGACATCGTCGGCTTCGGCTACCACGGCGTCTGGATCGCGCGGGCCGGCGCGGACGGCGGCTACGACCCCGCCGAGCTGGTGCTGGACAACTTCGGCTACACGGCCGGCAGCTGGCGCGTCGACCGCCATCCGCGCTTCCTCGCGGACACGAGCGGCGACGGCCAGCTCGACATCGTCGGCTTCGGCGACCACGGCGTCTGGCTGGCGCGTGGGCGCCTCGGCGGCGGCTTCGACACGCCCGAGCTTGTATTGGGCGACCTCGGCTACCTGGCGGGCGGCTGGCGCGTCGAGCGCCACCCGCGCTTCCTCGCCGACACGACCGGCGACGGTCGCCGCGACATCGTCGGCTTCGGGAACGACGGCGTCTGGCTCGCTAAGGCCCTGCCGGGCGGCGGCTTCGAGCCACCTCAGCTCGTGCTCGGCGACCTCGGCTACGACGCCGGCGGCTGGCGGGTGGAACGTCATCCCCGCTTCCTTGCCGACACGACCGGCGACGGCCGCGCGGACATCGTCGGCTTCGGCAACGACGGCGTCTGGCGTGCGCGGGCGCTGCCCGGCGGCGGCTTCGAGACACCCGAGCTCGTGTTGGGCGACCTCGGCTACAACGCCGGCGGCTGGCGCGTCGAGCGCCACCCGCGCATGCTCGGCAACACGACGCTCGACCGCCGCGCCGACATCGTCGGTTTCGGCAACGACGGCGTCTGGCTCGTCCGGTCGCTGGCCGACGGCGGCTTCTCGCCCCCCGAGCTCGTCGTGGGCGACCTCGGCTACAACGCCGGCGGCTGGCGCGTCGAACGTCATCCGCGCCTGCTCGCCGACACCACCGGGGACCGGCGCGCCGACATCGTCGGCTTCGGCAACGACGGGGTCTGGATCGCGCGCGCCCGGGTGGGCGGCGGCTTCGAGCCGCCGGAGTTCGTGATCCCGCACTACGGCAGCAATGTGGGCCGCTGGCTCGTGGACGCATGGCGCGTCGAGGCGCACCCGCGGCTCGCCGCCGACATGACCGGTGACCGCCACGCGGACGTCGTCGCCTTCGGCGCCGGCGGCGTCTACGTGTCTTCGCTGTAGCGCGGAGCTATGGTCCCATCCGCGAATGCATAAGAACGGAGCGACACCGGCCCCGATGAAGTGGTGGGGCTGGGGTGAGGAAAGCGTCTCCTTCACCCAGGAGGGCAAGCCCGAGCTGGCGCCTTTCATCGAGCGCCACCTCCAGCTGGACGTCCGCCGGCCGGGAACGCCGCCGATGGCGTTCGAGGCTCTCGAGGTCGCGGCGCCGGTGCTGCCCGCGCCGCTGAGGGCGCGGCTCGAGGAGGCCGTCGGGGCGGGCCATGTCTCGACCGACGACCACGACCGCGTGGTGCACGGGCGGGGCAAGAGCCTGACCGACCTGGTCCGCCAGCGCCGCGGCGACCTCGGCCGGCTCCCCGACGTCGTGGTGCGGCCGGGCGCCGAGGAGGAGGTCGTCGCCGTGATGGAAGCGGCGCTCGCGGCCGACGCGGTCGTGATCCCGTTCGGAGGCGGGTCGAGCATCTCCGGCAGCCTCGAGCCGGAGGCCGGAGAGTCGCGACCCGTGATCTCGGTCGACATGGTTCGCATGAACCGCCTTCTGGCGATCGACGCGACCTCGCAGCTGGCGCGCGTGCAGACCGGGGTGTTCGGCCCGGACCTCGAGCGTCAGCTGAACGCCCAGGGCTGGACCTGCGGGCACTTCCCGGACAGCTTCACCCACTCGACGCTCGGCGGCTGGATCGCCACGCGCTCGTCGGGCATGCAGTCAGACCGCTACGGCGACGTGGCTGAGCTCACGCGCGGCCTGCGCGTCGTCACGCCGTCCGGGATGCTCGTCGTGCGGCCCGTGCCGAGCACCTCAACCGGCCCGAGCGTGCGCGAGATGGTGCTGGGCAGCGAGGGCCGGCTGGGAATCATCACCGAGGCGATCATCCACGTGCGGCGCGTGCCCGCCGAGCGCAAGATCCTCGGCTACCTCTTCCCCACCTGGGCGGACGGGCTGGCGGCGATGCGCGACGTCGCGGCCGGCGAGGCCTCGCCGTCGGTCACGCGCGTCTCCGATGCGCACGAGACGGCGTTCTCGTTTGCCACGCGCACCGAGCCGACGCCGCTCGACCGGGTCAAGTCGAAGGCTCTGCAGGCGTTCCTCAAGCGCAGAGGCTGGGACCTCGAGGCGATGTGCCTGTCGTTCATCGGCTACGAGGGCAGCGAGGGCGAGGTCGACGCGCAACGGAAACAGACCGAGCGCATCACGAAGCGCCACGGCGGCCTCTGCATCGGCTCGAGCCCGGGCGCCCTCTACGACCAGAAGAAGTTCGACACCCCCTACATCCGCGACTTCCTGCTCGACCGCGGCGCTCCCGCCGACGTGTCCGAGACCTCCGCGCCCTGGGGCGACCTGCAGACCGTCTACGACAACGTCATGGCCGCCGGTTACGGCGCCTTCGACGAGCTCGGCGTGCCCGGCTACCTGATGTGCCACCTCTCGCACTCGTACCACGCCGGCGCCTGCCTCTACTTCACATTCGCGATCAACCCGGCACCCGGCAGCGACGGCCTCGAGCAGTACAGCGTCGTCAAGTCGGCCATCCAGCAGGCGTTCGTCGACTCGGGCGCCACCCTCTCGCATCATCACGCCGTCGGCACCGAGCACGCCCGCTGGCTCGAGGAGGACATCTCGGCCCCCGGCGTGGCGATGCTGCGCTCACTCTTCGAGGGCTTCGACCCGGGGGCGAACCTCAACCCCGGCAAGATCGTCGAGCGGACTGGGGAGCGCGAGCCGGCCCGCTCCAGCCACGACGACGGCGCGCTGCCGTCCCCGGACGAGAGCTCCGGGGCAACCAGCCCGGTTTCGTAGCGACGCGGCCGTCGAGGCTTCCCGCACGCGGCCATCGGCTGCCGCCGTCACCGCGGCCCAGACCCGCTTCCGCGGCAACCCGGTCGGCACCGGTGCCTACAGCGGCTCGATCGAGCTCAACGTGGCCGCCGCCTTCCCCAACGGCGAGGACGGCATCTGCGCTCCGCTCAGGGGCCGGCTCGTGCTCGGCGCCGGGACGCCCGACCGGCTCGTCCTGGGCGTCGCCGGCGACTCCTGCCAGGACGGCGCCGGACCGATTCCCGAGTCGTCGTTCACCGGACTCGCGCAGGTGACCGTCAAGCGCGGCAGCGGCTACTTCGCCCACGCCAGGGGCAGCGGCCTGGCGACCCTCACCGAGGACTCGGCCAACCGGCACCGTCTGACCCTCATCGGCCGGCTCGGCCGCTACCTGGCCCCCTGACGGAGACGGGGTGGGGTAGCGATGAATTTCCCGCGGGTATGCAGTCGACTGGAACATGAGCCCCCAACCGACAGCCACGATCGACAAGCGCTTTAGCGATCCGAGCGCCGACGCCACCCCATGGTCCGAGGCCGAGCGCGTCCTCACCCAGGCCGAGCTCTACTGGATCACCACGGTCCGGCGCGACGGCCGTCCACACGTGACGCCGCTGGTCGGCGTCGCCGACGGCGGGATCGTGCACTTCACGACCGGCCTCGAGGAGCAGAAGGCGCGCAACCTCGAGCACAACGACCACGTCTCGATCATCACCGGCAACAACACGTGGGACCGCGGCCTCGACGTGGTCGTCGAGGGCAGGGCCGTGCGTGTGACCGACCAGGAGTCACTGCAGCGAATCGCCGAGGCGTACGTGGCCAAGTACGGCAGCGCGTGGGAGTTCGAGGTGGGCGACGGCGTCTTCCGGCACGGCGGCGAGCACGACGCGGCCGTCTTCCGGGTCGAGCCCGACAAGGTGCTCGCCTTCGCGAAGGAGCCGCACGCGCAGACGACGTTCAGGCCGGCGCGCTAGCCGGCCGGCGGCAGCGCGCGCCGCAGGAGTACGCCGGCGCGCGTTGAAGGAGAATCCGGCCATGACCCGGATTCAGCGCGGTTGGCAACTCACGAAGGAGAGCTGGGCGGTCGTACGCAGTGACCGCTCGCTGCTGGTGTTTCCCGTGCTTGCGGCGATCTCGGCCCTGCTCGTCGCGGCGATCTTCGTCGGCGGCGGCGTCGCTCTCCACAGCTCGACCGACAGCGAGCCGCTGCTGATCGTCGTGCTCGTCATAGGCGCCTATGTGCTGGTGGCGGTCTCGATCTTCTTCAACGTCGCCCTGAGCGCATGCGCGGTGCGCGCCCTCGAGGGTGAGGACACGACTCCCGCCGAGGGTTTCGCGGCCGCGCGCAACCGCTTCGGCCCGATCATCGGCTGGGCCGGGGTACAGCTGGTCGTCGGCGCGCTGATCAGCATCATCCAGGCGCTCCTGCGCGAAGGCGCGGGGGCGATCATCGGCGCCATCATCGGCGGGCTGGCGAGCCTCGCCTGGAACATCGCCACCTTCTTCGTGATCCCCGCGATCGCGCTCGAGGGTCTCGGCCCGATGGACGCGCTCAAGCGCTCGGTCGCGGTGATGCGCCAGCGCTGGGGCGAGGGTGTGACCGGGTCGTTCGCGATCGGTGGACTCGTCTTCCTGGTCGCGTTCCTGCCCGGAGTCGCCCTGGTGGCGGGCGGCATCGCGCTTACGTCGTCGTCCGACGTCCTGGGGGGCATCCTGATCGCGCTCGGCGTGGCCATCTTCGTCGTCGGCGCCGTCCTGCAGGCCGCCCTGATGGCGATCTTCAAGGTCGCCCTCTTCCGCTTCGCGACCGAGGACAAGGTGCTCGGCAACTACGACCGCGCGCAGTTGGAGGCCGCCTTCGTCCCGCGCCGCGGCCGTGGCGCCGGGACGATCTAGGACACCGCCCCCGCCCGCTCGACGGCTCGCAGGTAGCCGTGCAGGAGCGAGCGCTCGTCCTCGCTCAGTTCCGGGCCCCAGGCCCACTCGAGCCGCTGCTCGGGCAGCCTGTCGTACAGGTTGCGGCGCGCCCGTTGCAGCGCGCTGTTGACCGACGCGACGCTCGACTCGAGCTGCAGAGCGGCGTCCTTCGAGGACCAGCCGAGCACGGCACGCAGCACGAGCACCGCGCGCTGGCGCGGCGGCAGGTCCCGGACGGCGGCCGAGAAGGCGAGCTCGACGGTCTCGCGGTTGACGAGCGTGTCGAGCGGCTCCGCCTCGGTCCCGCGGATGCGCTCGATCAGCACCTCCGCGTCGAGCCCGTCGGCGATCGCCGGCCGGCGCCGGCGGCGCTTGAGCACGTCCATGCAGACGTTGGTGGCGATCCGGTAGAGCCAGGCCGTGTAGGACGCGCCGCGGAAGCTCGCGCGGTTCTGCCAGGCGCGCAGAAAGGTCTCCTGAACGATGTCCTCCGAGTCCTCGACCGAGTCCACGATGCGGTAGCAGTGCGACAGCAGCCTGCGCCGGTAGTGATCGGTGAGCTTCGAGAACGCGAGCTCGTCGCCGTCGGTGACCGCCGAGACGAGCGTGTCGAGCGCTGCCGGGGACATCGTTGGCCGAAGGTAGGGCCGCCCACGGCAGCTGACCTCAGGGACCTGCCGGATCCTGCACCCTGAGATTCGCCGGCGCCTATGCCTGCGGGAGCCGCTCCGCGAGCACCTCGCCGCCGCGCTCCGGCGTCACCACGAGGGCGCTCCGGCGCGCCTGCTCCGACTCGGGCGTCGCGGGACGCAGCGCCAGCTGCGAGGCGGCGGCACGCAGCACGGCGCGCATCTCCATCTCCGCGAACGGCGCCCCGGCGCAGCGGCGCACGCCGCCGCCGAAGGGGACCCAGGCCGCGGGATCGGGCGGCGGGTCCGCCAGCCAGCGCTCAGGCCGGAACGCGGCGGCGTGGGGCCAAAGGTCGTCGCGGCGCAGCGACAGCCACAGGCACGCCGTCACGTGCACGCCGGCGGGCAGCGTCCAGCCGCCGATCCGGGCCGGCTCGAGCAGCTGCCGGGGCGCGATCGTCAGCGCGGGGCGCACGCGCAGCACCTCCTTCACGACGGCGGCCAGGTAGGCCGGCTCCTCCTCGCGCAGGCGCGCCTGGACCTGCGGGTGACGCGCCAGGCGCTCGAACGCCCAGGCAAGCGACGCCGAAGTGGTGTCGTGACCCGCGGCAAGCAGCGCGACGAGCTGGTCGCGCAGGTGGCGGTCGCTCGGCGGGTTGCCGTGCTCGTCGCGCTGCTCGAGCAGCAGGGCGAGCATCGAGTCGCGGACCGGCTCGGCCCGCCGGCGGGCGACGAGGTCGAGCAGCAGCTCGTCGAACCGCTCCACGGCGATCCGGAAGCGCCCCCAGGGGCTGCGTGGGCCGAGGTCGCGCTGGACGAGCGACATGGCGATCATGCGCGGCATCGAGCGCACGGTGTCGAGCGTGTGATGGACGGCCTGGCGCAGCCGCCCGAGCTCCTCCTCCCCACGCGCCCCGAAGACGATCCGCAGGATCATCTCGAGCGTCAGGTCGCGCATCCGGTCGAGCGCCGTCACGGGCCCCTCCCAGCCCGCGAGCTCACGCTCGGCCAGCTCGTCGACCATCGGCTCGAAAGCGCGCATGCGCTCACCGTGGAAGGGCGTCTGGATGAGGCGCCGCTCACGCAGGTGCTCGTCGCCGTCGAGCACGAGGATCGAGTGGTCGCCGGCGAACGGCCGCATGAACTCCCAGCTCTGCCCGGCCGGGGCGATGGCGGGATCGAGGCGGAAGATCTCCCGCACCGAGCCCGGGTCCGAGAACAGCACCATCGGCTCGTCGGTCCAGTAGGTGCGAAGCGTGACCGGGTCGCCGAAGCGCGCGTGGACGCGCCGCAGGAACGCGGCCGGCCGCACCATCCAGCCGATCGTCTGCCAGGCGGCCGGGGTGCGCGGACCGGGTGGGAGCTCCATGCCTGCGAGCCTACGCGCACTTCGGTTAGGCTCACGCCCGTGCGGGGCCGAGCCCTGACGCTGACCGCCCTGGCCGCCGCCGTCCTCGCAGCACCGGCGAGCGCCGCGGCGGGATCTGAGCAGCGGTGTCCCAGGAGAATATTGAGACTGCCGAACGTCTGGTAGCGGCCGTCAACGAGCGCGACGTTGACGGCTACCTCGCTTGCTGTACTCGCGACATCAAGCTGCGCACACCCTGGGCGCCCGTCGAGGGGACGTACGAAGGCCGCCAGGCAATCCGTCGCTTCTTCGCTGACCTCGACGACGCCCTTCCGGACTTTCGACTGAGCATCGAACGCGCGGACGCGGTCGGTGCCGCGCGCGTCCTTCTCTTGCTGCGGGCTTCGGTCAGCGGCCGAGCGAGCGGCATCCCGGTCGCCGCCACGCGCGGCGGCGTGCCTGATGCCTCGGGCGCCAGCTCTCTCCGCACAGCGACCATCTTTGACTTCACAGACGGCAAGATCGCGAGCATCCGTGTCTTCCTCGACCGCGCGGAGGCTCTCCAGGCCGCAGGGTTGCAGGAGTAGGAGCGTCACCGCAGTGGGAAGCGAGAAAGCCCGGAGGAGCGCGGCTGGCAGGCGTCGCGTTTCGATCGTCGTTGCGAGCGGCTTTCGTCTCAGGCGGCGTGCCCTAGCTGCTCGAGCTGCGCCCGGGCGTCGCTTAGGGCTACGTCCGCGCCGTCGACGAGCACGACCGGGTGCCCGTCATGGAGGTCCTTTACGGCGCGGTCGACGGCATCGTTGTCGAGCGCTGCCCGCCGGAGGAGCTTGCCGGACTCCGCGGTGTTCGGTGACTCGGGCGCGCGCCCGTCGTCTTCGTATGATACGGATCACGATGCGCTCGACGTCAGCAAATGAGCCCTCGCGCCGGTCGGGATCGCCGGCGAAGCTGCCAGTGGCGAAGCTGCCGATGCCTGCAGATGGCGCCGGTGCACCTGGCCCGCGTAGGTCCCCGACCGGCGCGTCGGGCCGACCGGCCCGGCGAACCCGCCGCGCGCTTCGCGGCGGGCGTCGCGCAGCGGCCGGCCCGTCAGCAGCCGGATGTGGCGTGGCGGCACGCCCGCCGCCCGCAGCGTTTCGACGGCCTGGCGGGCCTCTTCCTCGCTCGGATATGTCTTGCTAAGTGCGGCCATGAATCCCATCTCCTGTTCTCGGAACGTTTGCTTCCTTGGAGGATGCGTTCGGGAGTGGTTGCGCAGCCCTTGCGCCGCGTTGACAGTGGTTGCCGGGGAGGCGCGGGAGCGGGAACCTTTGGGGGTGGACTTTCGGATCCTGGGACCGGTCGAGGTGCGGGCCCAGGGTCGGCCGATCGCGGTGGCCGGCGGGCGCCAGCGGGCGCTGCTGGCGCTGCTGTTGCTGCGCGCCGGGGAGCCGGTCTCGCGTGACCGTGTGATCGAGGATCTCTGGGGGGAGCGGCCGCCCGATGGGGCGGTGAAGACGGTGCAGGCGGTTGTCTCGCGACTGCGCCGCGCGCTCGGCGGCGAGGCCGCCCGTCTTGTGAGCGGCACCTCCGGCTATCGGCTCCGCGTCGAGGCCGGATGAATTCGACCTCGCGCGCTTCGATCGCCTCTGCGGAGAAGGCCGGCGCGCGCTTGCCGGCCGGCCGGCCGAGCGCGCCGCGGCGCGGTTGCGCGCCGCGCTCGAGGAGTGGCGCGGCCCGGCTCTTGGCCGATGTGGCCCTTGAGCCCTTCGCGCCACCCGAGATCGCCCGTCTCGAGGAGTTGCGGGTCGCCGCTGTCGAGGACCGGCATCGAGGCCGACCTCGCGCTTGGCCGCGGAGCGGAGCTCGTCGCCGAGCTCGAGGGGCTTGTCGCGCGGGAGCCGCTGCGGGAGCGCCTGCGTGCGCAGCTCATGCTGGCCCTGTATCGCGCCGGCCGCCAGGGTGAGGCGCTGGACGCCTACCGCGATGCGGTGCGCACGCTCGAGGCCGAGCTCGGCCTGCGCCCGGGGCCGGACCTCGAGCGCCTGCAGCAGGCGATCATCGCCCACGATCCCGCGTTGCTTCGAAGCGCGCCTGCGGCGGGCGAGGCGCCGCCCGAGGTCGAGCGCAGGCGCGCGCACGGCGACGATCCTCTTCGCCGATCTCGCGGGCTCGGCGCGGATGCGCGCCCGGTTCGGCGACGAGGACGCCGACGCGCTGCGCCGCGAGCACGACCGCCGGCTCCGCGACGTCCTCGCTGCTCATGGCGGCCAGGGGCGTCAAGGCGCTCGGCGACGGTTTCCTGGCCGCCTTCGACGCCGCCGGCGCCGCGGTCGCCTCGCCGTGGAGATGCAGCGGGCGATCGACCGCCAGGCCCGTCGGGGCCCGGTTGCGCTGGAGCTCCGCATCGGCATCGCCGCAGGTGACGTCGCCTGGGAGGGCGACGACTACTTCGGCACGCCGGTGTCCGAGGCGCAGCGGCTGTGCGCCGCCTCAGCGCCGGGGGCATCCTCGTCGCCGAGGCCGTGCGCCTGCTCGCCGGGACAGCAACCAGTGCGGTGTTCGACGACGCGGGCGAGCTGACGCTGCGCGGCCTCGTGCAGCCGGTGCGCGCCTGGACGGTCCCGCTGGGCGGCGCAGCGCACCGTCGTGGTCCCGCTCGCAGCGCCCCTCGTCGTCGACGACGGCGCCGTCTTCGCGGGGCGCGACGCGGAACTCGCCGAGCTGCGGGCGGCGTGGACCGACGCCGTCGCGGGCCGGCGTCGCGGCGTCCTCGTGAGCGGCGAACCGGGCATCGGCAAGACCGCCTGGCTGCGGAGATCGCCGGGCACGCGCGCGAGCGGGGCGGCGTGGTGCTCTACGGGCGCTGCGACGACGGCCTCGCCGCGGCCGCGCAGCCGTTCGCCCAGGCGCTGGGCGCGTACGCCGCCGCCTGTCCGGTCGACGAGCTGCGGGTGCAGCTCGGCGCGCGCGCCGGCGACCTCGTGGGCCTGCTGCCGGCGCTCGACGCGCGCCTGCCCGGCGTCGCCGAGTCTGCGCCCGCCGCGCCCGAGGTCGAGCGGCTGCGCACGCTGGAAGCCGCCGCGGCGCTGCTCGAGGCCGCCGGCTCGGCCGCGCCTGTGCTGCTCGTGCTCGACGACATGCACTGGGCCGACGACCTCTCTCTGCTTCTGCTCCGCCATCTGCTGCGCGTCGACGCCTCGGTGCGGCTGCTCGTGCTTGCGACTTACCGCGACACGGAGCCCAGCCGCTCCGCCCTGCTCGGCGACGTCGTGACCGGTCTGGCGCGGCGGCCGGACGTCGCCAGGGTCGAGCTCGGCCCGCTCACCGAGCCCGACGTCGCCGCGATCCTCACGCATTCCGGGCGGCGGTCGTCGCTCGCCGGCCGCGTGCGCGACGTGACCGAGGGCAACCCGTTCTTCGTCGGCGAGGTGGTCGCCGCGCTCGGCGGGGACGGCGACCCGGGTACGGCGCTCACCCCGCGCGTGCGCGACGTCGTGCGCTGGCGGCTGGCCCGGCTCCCCGACGGGACCGGCCAGGTCCTGAGCGCAGCGGCGGTGGCCGGCGCGGAGTTCGATGCCGACGTGCTCGCCGATGTGGTCGAGTCGATCTCGAGTCCGCTCTGGACGCGCTCGAGGCCGCCGAGCGAGCGCGGCTTATCCGTTCCACCGGCGTTCTCGATCGCTTCAGCTTCGCGCACGCGCTCGTGCGCCAGACGATCGTCGACGAGTTGCCCGCCGGCCGGCGCGTCGGCTGCACGCGCGCATCGCGCAGGCGCTCGAACAGGCGGCCGCGACGCGGGCCGTCCCGGTCGGCGACCTGGCGGCGCATTTCACGGCCGCCGGAACGCTCGTCGACCCCACCCGGGCCGTGCTCTACGCGCGCGCGGCCGGCGACGAGGCCGCGGCGAAGCTCGCCTTCGACATCGCCGCACGAGCAGTACGAGCTCGCCCTGCGCGCGCAGGAAGCGGCTCTCCCACGTGAACGAGGTCGAGCGGCTCGACCTCGAGCTCGCGTGCGGTCGCGTCCTCCGGCTCGCCGGCGACGAGCGCGCCGACGAGCTCCTGCGCGCGTTCGCCACCGCGGCCGAGGCCAGGGGCGATGGCGAGCGCATGGCCGAGGCCCTGTTGGCGATGGGCCTCGACTGGGCGGACTCATCCAGGAGGACGCCGAGATGGTCGCGCTTCTGCGTCAGGCGCTCGCGCTGCTTCCGTCCGTTGACAGCGCGATCAGGGCACGCCTGGAGGGTTTCTTCGCGCTCGAGGCGTTCTACAGCGTGCCCGACAGCGACGCCGGGCGATGGTCGGTCGCGCCCTGGCGATGGCCCGCCGTGTCGGGGATCCCAAGGCGCTCGCATCCGTGTTGACCGCGCACTCGTGGATCGTGGCGGGCCCTGAGAGCCTCCCGGAGCGCCTCGCGCTCGCCGACGAGCTCGTCGCAGTCGGGCGCGAGGCGGGTCTTCCCTACGCCGAGTGCGACGGGTATCACATGCGCTTCTTGGCATTGATCGAGCTCGGTGACGTGGAGGCGGTCGACGACACGCTCGCCGCGGCACGCTCCGCCGGGCGAACCGACGGGCGCGCGGACCGTTGCCTTCCTCGACGCGGCCCGGGCGCTGCTCGCCGGCCAGCTTGGAAGACGCAGAGGCGGAAGGCGTGCGGGCCCGCGAGGTCCAGCGCGCCGCGGGATTCGCGCCTTCGGTCGCCGAGACCTTGTTCGTCACGTTGCTGTCCCTGATCCGCCTGATCCAGGGACGCCTCTGCGAGCACGAGGGCGCCCGCCGCGCGTGGCGGAGGGCGTGATCAAGGTCCCGGCCACGTTCTCCGTCGTCTGGGCGCACGCGCCCGCGAGCGGGACGACCGCGACGGCGCTCGCGCGTCGTTCAGCGAGCGGTCGACCAAGGGCTGCTCGACCTGTCGCACTGCCTTACCTGGGCTGATGTCCATGTCTGGGCTGCCGACATCTGCGCCTCGCTCCACGATCGCGCTCGGGCGACCAGCCTGTACGCGCTGCTCGCGCCCTTCGCGGAGTCATGACGTATCAGTGCGGTCCAGTCGGACGACCGTCGGCCGCCTCGCGCAGACGCTCGGGCGCCGCGACGAGGCGGAGCGGCTGCTGCGCGACGCCGTCGCGCTCTGCGAGCGCATCGACGCTCGAGCGTTCCTCGCCATGGCACGCCATGATCTCGGCCAGCTGCTGCTCCCGTCGGCCGAGGCCGCCCGCTCCTCGACGAGGCGCGCGCCGCCGCGCATGAACTCCGCATGCCGGGCCTCGCGTACCGGCCCGTCCCCGCATCCGATTATCGCTCGTAGCTGTCTACGATCATCACGCCGGCGTGCTTGTCGGAGCGGCACCGGTTCGCCGCGCGCGCTCGCCGCCCTCGACGCGGACGTCAGGCAGCCAGCGGAGCCATGCGGGCAGTACCAGTTGCGGTCGCCGAGCAGCTCCATCGCCGCCGGAACGAGCACCAGGCGGACGATGGTGGCGTCGAGCAGCAGGGCGACCGCCACGCCGAACCCCATCTGCTGGAACATGACCAAGTCGCCGCGGGCGAAGCCGCTGAAGACAGCGACGATGATCAGGGCCGCGCCGGTGATGATGCGACCGGTCGAGGCGACGCCGTGGACTATTGCATCGCTGTTGTCGCCCGTCTCGACTGAAGCGCTCGCGAATGCGGCTGAGCAGGAAGACGTGGTAGTCCATCGACAGCCCGAACAGGACCGCGAAGAGAAACAACGGTACCCACGATTCGATCGTGTCGACCTGCGGGAAGCCGAAGAGCTCATTTCCGATCCCCTCCTGGAAGACGAGGACCAGCAGCCCGTAGGCCGCCCCCACGGACAGCAGGTTCACGGCAATCGCCTTGGCCGCGACGACCAGCGAGCGGAAGGCGATCGTCAGCAGAACGAAGCTGAGCGAGAGCACGAAGGTGAAGACAATCGGGAGCCACCGTTTCATCGTGTCCGTTTCATCGATCGATTCCGCCGTGTCCCCGGCCACCAGCACACGGGCGCCGGGATCCAAGAAGGCGGCGGGAACATGCTCGCTGCGCAACTCGCGGACAGCGTCGACCGCGTCCCGGTCGAGCGGATCGCCCTCGATCGGGACGGTCAGCACCGTGAGATCGCCGTCCGGGTTTCGTTCCAGCACGGCGCGTCCGAAGAGATCCTCGCTCGCCAGGCGCTCCCGCAGACGCGCGATCCCGCTGCGGACCCCCGGCGAGACCGCGTCGCCGTCGATCACGATCTCGGCCGGCTCCGTCGTCTCCCCCGGAAACTCGGCGTTCAAGGCTAGGTAGCCCTGCTTGGCCGCCAGCCGATCGGGGAGGGTCTCGACTCCGGCCTCGCCCGACCGCAGGGCGAGCACGGGCACAGCCAGAGCCAGCAGAATGGCACTGGCCAGCGCGAGGCTGGCGCCCGGGCGCCTCATCACGGCTCGCACGGTCCGAGACCAGAACGGACTCTGCTCCCGGGTCGCGGTTCGGCCGAAGAACGGGATCTGCAGTGCATTGACGCGATCGCCCAGCAGACTCAACAGCGCCGGTAGGAGCGTCAGGGCGGCCGCCACCGAGACCAGACCCGCCACGATCGCACCGGCAGCGAGGCTTCGCATGATCGTGTGCGGGACGAGCAGAAGCCCGAGCATCGCCAGGGTGAAGGCGATCCCGCTGAACAGCACCGCGCGGCTGGCCGTCGCGCCGACGGCAGCTATCGCGTCGAGCTTCTCGCGTCCGTGATGGCGCTCCTCGCGAAAGCGGGATAGCACGAACAGCGAGTAGTCGATCCCGAGTGCGAGCCCCATCCCGGTGAGCATGTTCGTCGCGAAGACCGAGAGTGGAAACACCTGTCCGACGAGCGCCAGCAACGCGAGTGCGACGGTGATCGAGACGATCGCCAAGAGCAATGGGATCAAACCCGCCACCACCGAGCCGAAGACGATCAGCAGCACGATCAGCGCAGCCGGCAAGCCGAATCCCAGCTCGCCGTTCTTCAGGTCCTCGCCCGCCAATGTCGAGAAGTCGTCGTCGAGCGTGAACTCGCCGGTGATCGTGGTGTCGAATCCGCCTCGACCGTCGGCGCCCTCGATCGTCTCGACGATGTCTTCGATGTTGTCCTCGGCGTCGGGACCGGCCGCTACGAGCATCGCTGTGGCATCGCGGTCCTGAGAGACGAGCCGCTGCTCGCCCGTGTCGTAGAAGGTGGTCACCTGGGTCGCACCCGCTAGTTGCAGCTCTCCCGCGATCGTCCGCACCCGCCGCTCGAAGCGAGGCTCATCGACCGTCGTGCCCGAGGAGCGAACGACGACCACCTCGGTCGCGCCCTGACCGAGCCCGCCCCGCTCCTCGGCAAACCGCTCGGACACGAGCTCGTCGGCGCGCCTGGAGTCGGTCTCGCTCGTGACCTCCTCGTCGCCCGACAGCGCGTCACCGAGGAACCCAGCAGTGATCGCGATCGCGGCCACGAGCGCCAACGTCCAGCCCGCCAGCGTCAGCCACGGCCTCCGACTGCTCGAGAGTGCTAGGCGCTCGGTCATTGCGCTCGCTTCGCTACGGGCCGGTCGGCCTCAACCGCCCCACTCCATGCCTTAACGATCGAGAAGCTGCCGTCGGGCTCGGCATGCAGCACCTCGCTCCGGTAGCTCTCGGGATCGCCGGTCCGCTGCGCCGCGGTGAGGATGTTCGGCGAGGGCAGATGTAGCTCGAGCGCGGACGCCACCAGGCGCGCCGTATCCCGCCAGTCGGCCCGCTCGCCGACGGCCACACGGAGTGCGGACGTGAGCGCACCCAGTTCATCCGCCCCGGTCTCCTTCGGGCCGAGACTGGGCTCGCACGCGACCGGTTCCGAATGGCGCTGGCTGATCATGACGGGCTCCTCAGGTGTTCAGACCCGGCTTCCGCCGAGAACTCACCGCTCGGGTTCAACCCGTCCGACGCTAGGAGGCCTCGTGTTGAGCAGGCTGCGTCGAGCCGAACGAGGCGGCTACCGCCATACCGGCCGTGTCTGGGTCCAAACCGAATGCGTGTTGGTGACGATCAGGTCGGCACTTACGCTCGATCGAATCGGCAAAGGAGGGCACCCATGACAATCGTTTCCACCCTCGATGTCACCGGCCTGACGGCTTCCGAGTATCGAGCTGTGATGGACGAGCTCGGGGTCGAGCAACGCCCGGAGGGCGGCATCTATCTCCACCTGACAACCCCGACGGACTTCGGCTACCGAATCGTCGAGATCTGGGATGAGAAGGACAACTTCGACGGGTTCGTCGAGCACCGGCTCGCTCCAGCGAACGGAGCCATCGGCGTGGCCCGCTCAACGGCGATCACCGTGACCCCGCTCCACAACCTGTTCGCCCCCCGACTCGAGGAGCTTCCCGGAATCGTGAGCTCGCTCCCGGGCGCGCCGAGCAGCGCAGCGGCCCGACAATGACTGATCACACGGTCGTAAGTCGCAAGGAGTGGACGGCTGCTCGTGAGGCGCTGCTGGCTCGCGAGAAGGAGCACACTCGGCTGGGCGACGAACGACGAATACGCGACGCCTGAAGTCGCGGAAGGAGTCGCCAGCGATGGAGGCGCCGGGCTCTAACAACGGCCTGCTGCACGCCGGCACCGACCGTTTCGCCCGCGGCCATAGACAGCCTAAGCTGGACCAAATGGCCGGCGTCGCGAGGGACCACTCCGACCTCGCCCATGAACTCGAGGACATGCGCGAGCAGCAGCGCGCGATCAGCGGCGTGCTCCGCGCTGTCGCTCGCCGTGCAGGGGTGCAACCAGTCCTCGAGGAGGTCGCGGAGGCGTGCCGGCGACTGTGCGAGGCCGACCACGGGGCGCTCTGGCTCCTCGAGGACGGCCTCTTGCACGTGGGTGCCCACCATGGCGAGCCCGAGGCCGCGCAATACGACCTGGATCACCCGCATCCTGTCGACCGGACGACCGCGGCCTGCCGCGCGGCCATCGAACGAAAGCCTGTCCAGATCCCGGATGTGCTGGCGGATCCGGAATATACGTATCCCGGACCACGCTTCTTCTGAACGATGCTCGCCGTACCCATCATGGTCGAGGACGACCTGATCGGCGTTGTCGTCCTCGTACGCCGCGAGCAGAAGCCGTTCACGGATGACCACATCGCGCTGGTTCAGACCTTCGCCGACCAGGCCGCCATCGCGCTGACGAACGCCAGGCTCCTCGATGCGGTCGAGCGCCAGCGGACGGAGCTCTCGCGCTTCTTCTCGCCGCAGATCTCAGACCTGATCACTAGCGAAGACGGCGACGGCCTGTTGGCGGGGCATCGGGCGTACATCTCGTCGCTCTTCTCCGACCTGCGCGGTTTCACCGCCTTTGCCGAAACGGCCGCGCCAGAGGACCTGTTCGACGTGCTGCGGGAGTACCACGCCGTACTCGGGGAGCTCATCTCCGCCCACCAGGGGACCCTCGAGCACTTCGCCGGCGATGGACTGATGGTGTTCTTCAACGATCCGTTGCCGGTCGAGGAGCACGAGCTCCAGGCCATTCGTCTGGCGCTGGCCGCTCAGACACGTTTCGGCGAGCTCGCGGCCGCCTGGCGAAAGCGCGGAATCGACCTTGCGCTCGGAATCGGCATCGAGGCCGGATACGCGACGCTGGGCCGGATCGGCTTTGAGGGTCGGTTCGACTACGCCGCCGTCGGACCGGCGATGAATCTCGCCTCCCGACTCTGCGCGCATGCCTCGCCAGGCCAGACGCTCATCGGTCAGCGTGTCTTCGCGGCGACGGAGGAGGCAGTGGAGACGAGGCCCGTCGGCAGCCTTGAGCTGAAGGGGATCGGACGGCCGGTGATCGCCTACGAGGTGCGGCGCTTGCGCTAACCGGGGAGGTGCAGCGATGCCGATGGCGCCAGTTGGTTCGGTACGGCTGTATTACGAGGTTCGGGGTCGCGGGCCGCCCTTGCTGCTGATCATGGGAGCGACGGGCGACGCCGGGCACTTCGCCACCGTTGCCGATCAGTTGGCCGATGGTCTCACCGTGCTCACGTATGACCGGCGTGGGAACTCGCGCAGCACGCGGCCAGCAGGCTGGGGTACTACCACGGTGGAGGACCAGGCGGACGACGCCGCCGGGCTGCTGCGCGCGCTCGAGTGGCTCACGCCGCCGTCCTCGGGACCAGCAGCGGCGCGATCTGCGCACTGTCACTGTTGATCCGCCACCCCGAACTCGTGCGAGCGGCGATCCTGCACGAGCCGCCGATGCTCTCGGTTGTCGAGCGAGGGGATGAGGTCCTCGCGGCAATCGCGCAGTTGGTCGACGCCGGCATTGCAGCGGGCGGTCCCACGGCCGGTCTTGAGCGCTTCTGGCGCTTTGTTGCCGGTGACGCGAAATTGGAGGCTCTGGACTCAGGTCTGCGCGAGCGGATGCTGGGCAACGCCGAAACGTTCTTGAACGTTGAGCGAACGCTCGAGTCCTACCGGCCCGACGACGCGACACTCGCGGCGATCGCGGTCCCCGTACAGGTGCTCGTGAGCGACGACAGCCCGCCCGTCATCGCCGAGGTTGCGGAATGGCTCGCCTCGCGCCTGGGCGCCGAGGTGTCCAGCACGCCTGGGACGCACACCCCCTACCAGGACCACCCGCGCGCGTTGGCCGAGACGATCCGGTCGTTCCTGGCCCGCGCCGGCGATACCCCGGCGCCAGCCGGCGAGTGATCACGCGAGCCTTGCGCTGGAGGTCGCGAGGTTCGTCCGGCAGACGCTGGCGCTTCGACTCGCCGTCGTGAGCCATGACGCCGGCCTATCCGAAATGGTCGCGCATCGACTCTCTACCTTTGGGAGTGACTCCGAGCCAGCAGCGCGAGCACGGCGTCGATCTCGCCGCGCTCGAAGGCATCGGCGAAGCGCTCCGCGGTCTGTCGCAGCCGCCGGTCGCCGATCGTCCGCAGGACGGGTGCTGGCTTGCGTCCGGCAGCGTTCCTCGGCCGCCCGGCGAGCGCGAAGGAGCGCACCGTTGACCGATGGGACCGTGGTGGCGAGCGCGTCCGCCGCCTCCTTGGCGGAGAAGCCGAGCACGTCGCGAAGAATGAGCGCGGACCGCTGGCGGACCGGTAGGTGGCGCTGGGCGGCGATGAAGGCGAGCTCGAGCGCCTCACGCTGCTCGTAGCGGGCCTCGGGCGCTGCGCCAGCATCCGGGCTACCGGCCATCCCTTCCTCATACGGCTCGCTCCGGGCGCGTGCAACGCCGGCATGCTCGGCCGGTCCCCGCTCGCAACCGTCACCGTGCCGTAATCGAGTGGCAGCGCGTGCCTGCGACGACATGGCGATCTGCGGCGAGGCACACGTTCGTCGCGATCCGGTACAGCCAGGTGCGAAGCTGGCCGCCGCCGCGGAACCTCGGCAGCGCCCGCCAGGCGCGCAGGAGCGTGTCCTGGAGTGCGTCCTCAGCATCGTGCGGCGAACCGAGCATCCGGTAGCAGTGCGCGTGCAGCGCGGTGCGGTGCGGCTCGATGAGGTTCCGGAAGGCGCGCTCGTCTCCTCTGCGGGCACGATCGAGCAGGCGACGGTCCGATCGCTCGCGCGCGTGCGGGTCGGCTGGCTTCTTCGCCTGCTCCTCCGTCCCGACGACAATGCGGTTGCGGCGTTTCTTGATCGTCGTCTCGAGGTGTCACCGGGGTACGCCGTCACAAGGCGGGCTAACTCGCGTGTTGCGTTTCGGTCTACCCCCGGAACAACGGTTCGGCTAGCCGTACCGACTTCACGACTTCCCTGCGGGACAATTTGACGCAATGGGCGCCAGCGTCCTGATCGTCGACGATCACTCCGGTTTCCGTGCGCAGGCCCGCCGGATGCTGGAAACCGAGGGCTACCGCGTAGTCGGCGAGGCGGGCGATGTCGCCTCCGCGATCGAGGCCGCGCGCGCCCTCGGACCGGAGCTCGCGCTCGTCGACGTCTACCTCCCGGATGGGGACGGCTTCGAGGTCGCCTCACCGCTCCGGGCGCTAGACGCCGGGCCGGCCGTGGTACTGACCTCGAGCCACGATGGCGCCGAGCTCGCTCGCTGCGTGGCGGCGAGCGGCGCCTGCGGGTTTGTGCCAAAGACCGAGCTGTCGCGCGAAGCCATCGAGGAGCTTCTGGAATGACGAGCGGTCGTGGACCGTCGAGGCGAGGACGAGGTGCGTGTAGTCGTCGGCGAGGATTCGTTGCTGTTGCGCGAGGGGATCGTGAGAGTGCTCGGCGAGGCAGGCTTCGACGTTGTCGCTCAGACCGGCGATGCCCAGGAGCTGCTACGACAGGTGTCCGCGTACAAGCCAGACGTGGCAGTCGTGGACATCCGGATGCCGCCGACCGACACTGACGACGGCCTCCGCGCCGCAATCGAGATTCGCCGGCGCCTGCCGCGGACGGCCGTCATGGTGCTCTCTCAATACCTGGAGGAGGGCTATGCGCTCGACCTAGTCGGCGACAGCGCCGAGGGCACCGGATATCTGCTCAAGGACCGCGTGGGGGATGTCGAGCGCTTCGCCGACTCCGTGCGCCGTGTCGCGGAGGGTGGCTCCGCGCTCGACCCGGAGGTCATCGCCCAGGTGCTCGGCCGCAGCCGCCGCCGGGACCCGCTCGCGAAGCTCACCCCGCGCGAGCGCGAGGTACTGGCGCTGATGGCGGAGGGTCGATCAAACCAGGCGATCGCGGAGAAACTCGCAGTGACCGGGCGCGCCGTCGAGAAACACGTGACAAGGATCTTCGACAAGCTCGGTCTGATGCCCGCTGCCGAGGATCATCGCCGCGTGCGCGCGGTGCTGACCTTTCTGCGCCACCGATGACGAGCTCCGAATCCTCACTGGCACGGCTCGAAGGCGTCCTCGCCGAACAGGCGGCGCTGCGTCGCGTCGCGACGCTCGTGGCCGGTGACCCGCATGCGGGACGGTTGTTCGCGGGTGTCTGCGAGGAGGTTGGCCGGGTCCTGGACGTACAGAGCACCAACATCACGCGCTTCGAGGACGACGGCACCCAGACCGTCGTCGGCGCCTGGGCGGCCAGCGGGGCACCCTGGTTCCCGAAGGGCGAGAACTTCCCGATCGACGGTGAAACGGTGACTGGCAAGGTGCACAGAAGCGGCCGGCCGGAGCGCGTCGACGACTACTCGGGTGTCCGCGGCGAGCTTGTGAAGCTCCTGCGTGCGGCCGGCATCAAGTCCGCCGTCGGCGCGCCGGTCACCGTCGCCGGCACGACATGGGGCGGCATCGTCGCGTCGAGCGGGCACCTCCGCGCCTTTCCGGAAGGCACCGAACACCGGCTCGCCGACTTCGCGGAACTGGTCACGGCCGCGCTCGCCAACGTAGACGCGCGCGAGCAACTGGCTGCCTCGCGCGCCCGGATCGTGCAGGCCGGCTATGAGGAGCGCCGCAGACTGGGCCGCGACCTGCACGACGGTGCCCAACAGGAGCTCGTGGGCGCGGTCATGAGCCTGAAGCTCGCGCAGCGGAGGCTGGCGCGGGACCCCGACGCGGCCGGCGAGCTCTTAGCGGAGGCGCTCGCGCACATGGAGACTGGGATCCGGGAACTCCGTGAACTCGCGGCGGGCATCCACCCAAGCATCCTCACCGATCGCGGGCTGGGCGCGGCGCTGGAAGCGCTCGCTGCGCGCTCGCCGGTGCCGGTCGAGCTGGAGGAGGTGCCCCCACAGCGACTGCCCTCCCCGGTCGAGACGTCCGCATACTTCGTGGTCGCCGAGGCGCTCACGAACGCCGCGAAGCACGCACGCTGCAGCTACGTCCGCGTTGACGTGCGAGTCGAGGAAGGTGCACTGACGGTCGAGGTTCGCGACGACGGGGTTGGCGGCGCCAATCCCTCCATCGGTTCGGGGCTCCGTGGACTGGCCGACCGCGTGAACGCGCTCGGAGGCAGACTCGAGATCGAAAGCCCGGCGGGCGGGGGTACGACGGTCAGAGCGCGAATAGCATCGGCCGCACCGGAGACCGCCCGACGCGCCCCGCGGCCAGGCCCACGGTCCGGCCCTCCGCCGGCTGCCATGCCGCAACGTACCGCGAATGGCCGCTGAGGCCCCCCTCGAGCAAACGGAGCATGGGCTCGTTCCCAGCGGCGACGGCTGGTTCGTCATCAACGCCCGCGAGGCGCGCTGGCTGGAGCGGCCGGGGCGGGGGCTGCGCTGCGGCTTCGAGGGCGAGTGGGCGTTCCCGCAACTGGGCGTCAGCCTGTACGTGCTCGAAGCGGGTGAGCCGATCGGCATGTACCACTGGGAAGCCGACCAGGAGGACTTCCTCGTGCTCGACGGCGAGGCCCTCCTGATCGTCGAGGGAAACGAACGAGCGCTCGCGCGGTGGGACCTCGTGCACTGCCCGGCGGGCACGAACCACATCATCGTCGGCGCCGGCGAGCGGCCGTGCGTCGTGCTCGCGGTCGGCGCCCGCGAGAACTCCGCTCGCGCGGACTATGGCGGCTACCCGGTCGATGCGGCTGCGCTCCGGCACGGAGCCGGCGTCGAGCGCGAGACCAACGACGTGGCGGAGGCGTATGCCCGCTTTCCTGAGCCCCGGCCCGCGCGCTATCGCGATGGTTCCCTGCCCGGCGGCTGATGTGTCCGCAGTCGCTGATCGGCGTCACCAACGTCGAGACCTGCATTGGTCGTCCCTCGCTCTAACTCGCGGCTGCGGGCGTGACGCGGATGTACTCGACGATCATGCGGCCGCGGTCTCATGTGCGAGCTCGGCCGCGACCGCCGTAGCGCCGGCGCTGACGAGCCAGCTGAGCGGAGCGCTTGGCAGGTAGCGCTCCATCAGGCTCACGACGCGATTGGCCTCTTCCTCGGTTAGCTGTGCGCGGCCGCTGGCGACCCGTGCGATCGCCTCGCGCGCCATCAGGAGGTAGCGGCGCTGGTCGGCGAGCACGGCGGGCACGGTAGGAGGTCCGTGGCCGACGTAGAGCTTGCCCACGCCGGCGAGTACCTCCTCGGCCCTGTCGATTGCGCCGAGCCACGCGTCGGTGTGCCCGTCGGCCAGGTAGGCGTGCGTGCCGTTGAAGGCCAGGTCGCCGACGAACGCTGTGTCGCCGCCGTCCAGCAGCCAGACGGTTTCGCTCTCGCTTTCGCAGGCTCCGAAGTCCCAGGCGGTGAAACGCAGGTCGCCGATTTCGACTGACTCCTCGTCCGTCACAGTCCGGTTCGGGAACGTCGCGCTGGCCGGCCACTCGTCCCCGAACATCGGCCCCCACTGGGCACGCTTGGCGTCGTCCCTGGCGCATATCTCGCGGTCGACGTCGCGGTGCGCGATTACCGGCACCTCATCGCTGGCGAGCAGCTCGGTGATCGTGTTGTAGTGATCGGGGTGCGGGTGCGTGACCAGCACGCTGAGCAGCGGCTTCCCGAGCGCGTCGAGGCGCGCTCGAAACGCGCGGCCGTCTGACAGCAGCAGTGGCGCGTCGACCGCGACCACCCCGTCGGCGCCCTCGACCAGGTAGGAGTTGACGAACAGCCCGGTCTCGCCGGAGCGGTAGGTGTGCACGATCGGAGCCATACGGCCGAGGCTAGGAACGGGCTTGCCCGGGGCCAACACGAATTCGGTCTATCGCGAGACCGAGCGCGTATGGAGAGGCGTAGGCTGAGCCTGGGATGGTGGAGCTGCGCCACCTGCGGTACTTCATCGCCGTGGCGGAGGAGCTGAATTTCAGCCGCGCCGCGGAACGGATGCACATGGCCCAACCCCCGCTGAGCGCCGCGATCCGACAGCTCGAGCGTGACCTCGGTGTCGCTCTCTTCGTCCGGACGACCCGGGAGGTGAGGCTCACCGACGCCGGTATCGCTTTCCTTCAAGGAGCGCGGCGGACGCTCGCCGATGCCGAACGCGCGGCCGAGGACGCCAAACGCGCGGCCGCGGGCGAGCTCGGACATCTGCGGATCGCCTATTCGTGGAGCACGCGCTTCGAGACGCTCCCGACGCTGGGACGAGCGTTCAGGGCAGGCCACCCCGACGTCGAGATCCTCGCTCAGGAGATGTGGAATGCACGGATGCCCGCGGCGTTCGCCAGCGGCGGCATCGACATCGGTCTTTCACTCTGCCCCGAAATCGCTGCCGAGCTCGAGCTCGCCCCGATACGCAAAGAGCGCATGGTCGCGCTCCTTCCGGCGGCGCATCGGCTCGCGGGTGAGGACGCGATCCCGCTGTGGGCGCTGTCCGATGAGGAGTTCGTGGTGTTCCCGCGGGAGATCGCACCACGGTTGCACGACGCGTTCATGGCGGTCTACCGCGGCGCCGGCTTCGAGCCGCGAGTGCGAAACGAGTCCTTTCATACCGGATGGGACCTTGGGGTCTTGGCCGAGATCCCGGCTGCCGCTATAGCGCCACAGACCGTCGCACGTGGGCTTCCCGACGGGACTGTCGCTGTCGCGATCAGCGAACCGACCGACGCGCTCGAGACCTGCGTAGTCTGGCGCGCCGACGATGAGTCGCCAGCGGTGGCGGCATTTGTCGCAGTTGCCCGCTCGACCTTCGCGCTGAGCCACGACCGCGGCTGACTGGCAATGGCCTCCCGAAACTCGATGGCGTGACTTGGATGGATCCCGGTGGCCGCATGGCGCCTGGACACTGGACTTCAACCGGGTCCGTCTAGCCCGATACGCGGTTCGTGTTGGTCCGGGGCACCACGGGGCGTAGCTTCCGAGAAGTGCCCGCGAGCGTCGACATCCTGAACCCGGAGCGGCCGAAGCGGATCGTAATCGTCGCGTCGAACCCGGCTGTGTCAGAACAGACTGGCGTGCCGATTGGCTTCTGGTGGGCTGAGCTCGCCCATCCCTTTCTGGAGTTCACCGAGCACGGCTATCAGGTCGATATCGCAAGCCCTGACGGTGGTCCGCTGCGGGCCGACTCGTGGAGCGACCCGCGCGACAAGTCCGGATACTCGGCAGAGGACCTGATCAGCCTCGGCTTCGTCAACTCGCCCGCGCACATGAAGCTTGTCGAGGAATCGAAGCCGCTCGCCGCCATCAGCATCGACGACTACGACGGAGTCCTCCTCGTCGGCGGCCAGGGGCCGATGTACACGTTTTGGAACGACGAGCGAGTACATGCGCTGGTCGCGTCCTTCCATGAGGCCGGGAAGGTCACAGCGGTCATCTGTCACGCCACCTGCGTCTTGCTTAAGACGCGGCTCGCGGACGGGCACCTGCTCGTCGAAGGCAAGACTTGGACCGGGTTCGCCAACTCCGAAGAGCGCTACGCGGACGACTTCGTTGGCACGAAAATGCAGCCGTTCTGGATCGAGGACGAGGCGAAGAAGCTCGAGAACACCAACTTCATCGTGAGCGGGCGCTTCAAGCCGCACGCCGTACGCGACGGCAATCTGATCACCGGCCAGCAGCAGTACTCGGGCGCGGCGGCCGCGCGACTGATGATCGAGGCACGCGGGGCCTGAGATGCTCGCCGATCACCCGATCGACCCGATGATCCTGGCGACCGACCTCGGCGTCGCGCGAGAGTTCTACGGCGACCGGGTCGGGCTCGAGATCCTGATCCAGAGCGATGACTTCCTGACCTTCAGCTGCGGCGGCGACAGCCGCCTCGTCGTCACCCGCAGCTCCTCCGGCACGAGCGAGCCGCAGACCAAGGCCTCCTGGCGGGTGAGCGACCTCGCCGCGGAGGTGGCCGACCTACGGTCCCGCGGTGTCGAGCTCGAGGAGTACAACGAGCCCGGTCTCACCACCGTCAACGGCATCGCCGACGTCGGCTTTGCGCTCGCCTCCTGGTTCGTCGACCCGCATGGAAACTCGATCGGGCTGTTGCAGTTCAAGTACGCGGAGGCGGGCTGACGGGCGGCGATCCCGTCATCACCACTGTGACCCGGCGGATCAGACCTGGTCACGAAGCCGCGTACGAGGAGTTTCTCGAGGGCATCATCTCCGCGGCGCGCCGGTTCCCGGGCCATCTCGGGGTCGAGGTCTTCCGTCCGCCGAGCGCAGGCGGCGAGTACCGCACCGTCTACCGGTTCGACAGCGAGGAGCACCTGCACGCCTGGCTGGACTCCGCCGACCATGCGGCCTGGCTCGAGCGCGCCGAGCCACACGTCACAGGCCCCATCCGCAGGACCTTCGTGACAGGGCTCGAGACATGGTTCACGCTGCCCGGCCAGGCCGGCGCCGCGCCGCCACCTCCGTACAAGATGGCGCTACTCACCTGGATCACGATCTTTCCGCTGATCACTGCGATCGTCGCCATCACGGGTCCCCTGCTCAAGGACCTGCCGCTGGCAGTGAGACTGGGAATCACCACCGCGCTCACGGTCCCTCTGATGACGTGGGTGGTGATGCCCCGCGTGACGCGGCTGCTGCACCGATGGCTGTATCCCGAGCACGACGCTAAGGAAGACCTCCACTCATGACCGCGCACGACAATCCCACCCCGAGCCTGTACGAATGGGCTGGCGGAGAGCCGGCGATCAGGCGGCTGATGCAGTGCTTCTACGACCGCGTCGAGCGCGACGATCTGCTCGGCCCGCGCTTCTTCCCTGACGGCGTGCCCGAGCAGCACCGTGCGCACGTCACCAGTTGGTGGTCGGAGGTATTCCGCGGTCCCGCGCGCTACACGGACGAGCTCGGTGGCTACGCGGGCATGCTCGCCCACCACCGCGGGCTCGCGATCACGTCGGAGGAGCGGTTTCGGTTCGTCTCGCTGCTCAGCCTCGCCGCCGACGACGCCGGCCTCCCGGGGGATCCCGAGTTCCGCTCGGCGCTCATGGCGTACGCCGAGTGGGGATCGCGGCTCGCGATGCACAACTCCCAGCCGGGAGCCGAGGCCGTCCAGCACGCGCCCGTGCCACATTGGGGCTGGGGCGAAGCGCCGCCCTTCAAGCGGTGACGAGGCTCGCACCATAAGTGCGCAGGGCGAACCGCGCGCAAGGATCCGCTGCCGCGCTCCTGCTGAGCATCCGGCGGCCGCCGATGAATATCGGCCCTGGATCCGGTCACACCGAGTAGACCCAGACAGGAGAGAGAAATGAGCCTGCCCAGAATCACATCCCGAGAGGAGTGGCTCGAGGCGCGCAAGGAGCTGCTCGAGAAGGAAAAGGCGCTGACGCGCGAGCGCGACGCGCTCAACATCGAGCGGCGCAACCTGCCGATGGTGAAGATCGAGAAGGACTACCGCTTCCAGGGCCCGGACGGTGAGGTCACCCTGCCCGACATGTTCGAGGGCCGCAGCCAGCTGATCATCGGCCACTTCATGTTCAACCCGGAATGGGAGGACGGCTGCCCGAGCTGCTCGGCCGGAGCGGCCGAGCTGAACGACGGCCTGCTGGAGCACCTGCGCGTCCGCGACACCTCGTTCGCGTACGTCTCGCGCGCTCCGATCGAGAAGATCCAGCGCTACCAGGAGAAGCGCGGCTGGGACTTCGCCTGGTACTCGTCCTACGGCAGCGACTTCAACTACGACTTCAAGGTCACGGTCGACGAGACGGTGGCGCCCGCCGAGTACAACTACAAGACGAAGGCGGAGCACGAGGCGGCCGGCACGGGCTACTACTTCGACGCCGAGCAGCCGATCGAGCAGCCCGGCACGAGCTGCTTCCTGCGCGTCGGTGACGAGGTCTTCCACAGCTACTCGACCTTCGGCCGCGGGGCCGAGATGCTCGGCGGCTCGTACTACTGGCTCGATCTGACCGCGCTGGGGCGCCAGGAGAAGTGGGAGGAGCCAAAGGGACGCGCCGAGAGCGTTCGCTCGGCGACACCCGACTTCGCGAGCTGAGCGCCCGGTTGCGGGCGGCTCCGGACGGGTAACGCAAGCACATGGCACCGCGTTCGATCTGGAACGGGACGATCACCTTCGGCCTCGTGAACGTGCCGATCAAGCTGTACACCGCGACCGAATCGAAAACGGTCAGCTTCAACCAGGTGCACGTGAGCGACGGCGCGAAGATCGAGCACCGCCGCTTCTGCCCCAAGGAGAACAAGCAGGTCGACTACGACGAGACCGTGAAGGGCTACGAGGTATCCCCGGGCAGCTACCTGGTGCTCTCGAAGGACGAGATCAAGGCGGCGGCCGGCAACCGCGGCAAGGTCGTGCACCTCGAGGAGTTCGTGGACGCCGCCGACATCGACCCGGTCTTCTACGAAAAGACCTACTACGCCGGCTCGCGCGACGCCGAGGACGCCTACCGGCTGCTCCACGAGGCGTTGCGGGCGTCGGGCCGCGCCGGGATCGGGCGCTTCACCTTCCACGACCGCGAGTACCTCGTGGCCGTGCGCGCGCTCGACGATGTGATCGCCCTCCACACCCTCCGCTTTCATGACGAGGTCGTCGACTCGGACGACCTCGACCTCGACCTCGGACGCGCCAAGCCGGGCTCGAGGGAGGTCGAGATGGCCACGCAACTCGTGGACTCGCTGGAGCAGGACTTCGACCCCGAGGCCTGGGAGGACAGCTACCGCGAGGCGGTGCTCGACCTGATCAAACGCAAGGCGCGCGGCGAGGAGATCGACCTCGTCGCCCAGGAGGAGCCCGAGCAGGGCGACGACCTCGCCGCTGCGCTCGAGGCGAGCCTCGGGAGCCGCTGACGATGCCCCGCGCGCTGTGGAGCGGCTCACTCAGCTTCGGGCTGGTCAACGTGCCCGTCCAGCTCGTGAGCGCCGCTCGCGACCTCGATTACCACTTCCACGAGCTGCACGCCAAGGACAAGGTCCGCATCGAACAGCGCCGTTTCTGTTCGAAGGAGGACCGCGAGGTGATCTGGGAGGAGGTCGCGAGCTCGTACGACGCCAACGGCAAGCAGGTGATCGTGACCGACGCGGAGCTCGCCTCGGTGGAGCCGCGCAAGACGCGGACGATCGACATCGAGGCGTTCGTCGAGCTCGCCGACGTCGACCCGATCTACTTCAACCACCCCTATCTCCTCGTGCCCGCGGGCGAGAGCGAGGGCACACTGCGTGCGTACCGCCTGCTGGTCGAGGTGATGGCGGGGACAGAGCGCGTGGCGCTCGGCCGCTTCGTGATGCGCACGAAGGAGTACCTGACGGCGGTGCGCGCCCGCGAGGGCGCCCTGCTCCTGACGACGATGCGCTTCCACGACGAGGTGCGGCCCACCGACCCGATCCCGACGGGCGGGAAGAAGCCGGCGAAGAAGCAGGTCGACGAGGCCGTGGCGCTGATCGAGGCGCTCTCGACCGACTGGGACCCCGCGAACTACACCGACTGCTATCGCGAGCGCCTCGAGAACGTGATCGAGAGCAAGCGCAAGCGGCGCAAGATCGAGGTCCCGAAGCCCGAGCCGGAGCCGGAGCCGGTGCCGGACCTGATGGACGCGCTGCAGCGCGCGGTCGAGAACGCGCGCGCCGGGCGGGACGTCAGGGCTCAGCCCGAGGACGAGAACGGCGCCGACGGCGAGCTCGCCGAGCTGAGCCGCGACGAGCTCCTCAAGCGTGCTCGGAAGGAGGAGATCCCGGGCCGCTCGAAGATGTCCAAGAAGGAGCTCGTAGAGGCGCTCAGCGAGTAGGACGAAGGGGTCAGGTCTTGCTTTCGAGCATGCTCGATTGCAAGACCTGACCCCTTTGCAGTCTGCCCCCTAGATGTCGCCCCAGTAGAAGCCGCCGGAGACCGCCGGGAAGCTCCGCTCGGGATGCGCCCGGAAGAGCGGGTCGATCCCGAACAGCGTGACCCGCGCGGTGCCCGCGGTGTTCGGACCGTGGATGATCACTGGCGAACCGCCCGCGGACGGGTCGGGGTTCGGCCAGTGACCGGAGGCGAGGTAGTCGGACCCCGGCAGACGGCCGTCGACCGCCACGTCATCCGGAACGTCCGTGAACCACACCGGGTCCTCGACCAGTGCCGTGTCCTGATCCGGATACGCGCCGGTGATCGGGCTGCTCTCGCGGCCCTCGTTGTCCCAGTAGATGATCCCGCTGACGTCGAACTGGAATGCCGGCGTCACTCGGCCGAACGACTCGATCATCGAGTCGACGTCCTCGGTCGCCTTGCCTGCCTGCGAGCGCTTGCCCTGCCACTCGGCCTGCAGTCCGGCGAGCTGCGAGCCACCGGTCTCGGGCGCGAGGAAGTTCGCACCGTTGACCCGGGCTCCGACGTAGCCACCGCCGCCGGCGAAGAACGCCGCGTAGCGCGCACGCACGTTGGCGTTCGCCGGCGTGTCGGCCGGATAGTTCTGGCTCGTGTTGTAGATCACGTCGTAGTCGACGAGCGGATCGCTCGGCGCAGTGTTGATCGCGTTGTTCGTGAACTGATCGGCCGAGAAGCCGAGCCGCTGCTCGAGCGCCCAGTTCTCGAGCGCCGAGCACAGGCAGGCGATTCGCGGCACCCGCTCGATCGCCTCGCGGTCCGGCAGGAAGCCGGTGACCGGCTCGAACCAGACACCCGCGTCACGACCGGCGCGCCGGATGTCGGCCCGGCGGCTGTCGGCGAACAGGATGCTGCCCGCCGGCAGGTCGCCGTCACGCGTCTCGAACGGCTCCGTCGCAAGCCGCGCCGGCACGCCGTCCGCGATCAGCTGGTTGGCCGTGCGAACCGCGGTCCGCGAATCGATCTCGAGCGCGAGCCAGTCCGACCTGCCGGCGCGGACGCCGCCCTCGACGTCATCGGTTTCGTCGACCGCGCTCGTGTTCGGAGTGAAGCTGCGGTTGCGCGCGATCGTGACCACGTCGGCGCCCCAGAGGAAGCCGTTGCTCCACGCGCCGGGCGGCGCGTACAGCTGGGTCACGCGATCGGAGATGTCGTCGCCGACGTCGAGCATCGTGTTGCCGAGCGCGCGCAGCGACTGGTTCAGGTAGACGACGTACGAGCCCGCCTGGAAGGTGCGGTTGCCGAAGCGGTAGTCGCGCCGCAGCTGCCGCACCTCGATGTCGTTGTCGAGCAGGAAGTCGACGAGGCGCTTGGCCTCGATGTCACTGCGCTGGCCGTTCCCGACCGGGATCACGTGCGCCCGCGGATAGGGCGTCATGTAGTCGTGCTCCTCGGGCGTGCCCGGGAAGGGCAGCGGACCGGTCAGGGTCGGACGCGGAGCGTCCTCCTTGCCGCGCCGATAGATCTCGTACTGGTCGAACATCATCTCGCGGCGGTTCTCGACGAGGAATTCGACCGTCGAGTTGACCACGAGCTCCTGCTCGCGCACGGCGCCGAGGCGGCCGAGCAGCGACGGCGCCACGCCGTCGACGCCGCAGGTCGCGTCGATCTCGTTGCACATCTCGACGGTCGATGCGTCGAGGCCGCGCAGCTGCCCGTACTGGCCCGTGTAGAAGGGGCCCCAGTCATCCCAGCCCTGGGGGAGCGTCTCGCCCGCCGGGATCCACACCGGCGGGATGTTGTTGATCGGGCGTGTGATGCCAAAGCCCTCACTCGCCAGCGCCGGCCTGGTTCGCGTCCATGCGGGGCTGGTTCCACTTGGTCCACAGGTCGTACTCGAGACCCGGGTTGTGCGGCACGGTGGTGCCCTCGACGAGCGTCGGCTCGACGTAGCCATGCAGGTCGTATGTGCCGATCGGGAACCACTGGCGGACGACGCCCACCGAGGCGACCGTCTCGGACTGCGACTGCGTGATGTAGTCGCGGTTGAGGTCGAAGCCGTTGCCGTTGGTGCGCATGCCGGCGATGCGACCGTCCGGGTTCTGGATCACGTTGAAGACGAGCACCGCGTGGTCGAGCCAGGCGTCGACCTGCGGGTCCTCGCCATACGGCGTGGTGGCGAGCCGCTCGATGACGCGCATGGAGGCATCCACGCCCTCGTACTCGTTGCCGTGGATCCCGGACTGGATGAAGATCGGCACCTTCATGTCGCGGCGCTCGATCAGCTCCTTCGCCCGGCGCGGATCGCGCTGGGCCAGGCCGATGACCTGCCGCAGGCGCTGGTCTCCGTTGCGCTGCGCGCGGGTGTCGAGCGCGTTGATCGTGACCTTGTACATGTCGCGGCCGAGCGCGGACTTGCCGATCACCTCGACGTCCATGCGCCCGTCGCTACGGCTTTGGATGTCCTCGAGCGTGCAGCCGATCGCGTAGTACGGGATGTGCGGGAAGCTCCCGGGCGGATCCGCCGGGTCCGTGCCGTCGGGCAGGTTCTCGGCGGCGTCGTTCATCGGCGTCCCGCACCAGGGAGGCTCGATGGCCGCGTTGGCGCTGGTTGCTCCTCCTACGAGCAAGCAGACGATTGCAACGACAGAGACCGCCAGCAACGACCGCATCCTTGGACGCATCGACACTCCCATCTAGAAGGGCAAATCCGAACGAGGCCCTACCCGATTCAGGGCGAAGAAAAACGCTCCGGGGTAGCGTTCGGCTATGACCGACCGACCGCCCCTCCCGCCGTTCAACGCCGAGACCGCGGCGCAGAAGGTCCAGGCCGCCGAGGACGCCTGGAACACCCGCGAGCCAGAGCGGGTCGCCGGCGCCTACACGCGCCGATTCCGCCTGGCGAAACCGCGACACCTTCATCACCGGCCGCGACGAGATCGTCGCCTTCCTGACGGCCAAGTGGGAGCGGGAGCTCGACTACGCCCTGCGCAAGAGCCTCTGGACGTTCGCCGAGAACCGGATCGCCGTGCGCTTCCAGTACGAGTGCCACGACGCGGCCGGACACTGGTGGCGCAGCTACGGCAACGAGCTATGGGAGTTCGACGAGCACGGGCTGATGCGGCGCCGGGAGGCGAGCATCAACGACGTGCCGATCGACGAGGCGGAGCGGCGCATCTTCGGGCCGCGCCCCGCCGAGGAGCACGGTCAAGGAGATCCCGCTCCGCTAGCCCCTACTCGTAATCGTTGAACTGAACCGAGACCCTGTCCGTGGAGGACGGGAAGTTCGGGAAGTTGATCGCCCGCACCGGGCCCCTGCCGCGCGAACGCAGCCGCACCGAGATGCGCCCCGTGGGTGGGCGCGCGGCCGGGATCGCCAGGTCCACCCCGCTGATGAACGGCAGCGAGAAGAACGCCGGCAGCGGGGCGCTCACGTTGCTCTGACCGTCCGCCCCGGAGTCGAACGCGAACAGCCCGATCGTGCGCTTCGACTGCGGGCTCGTCGCGGAGTTGATCACGTTGGTGCCGTTGATCGAGAGCACATCGTTCTGCGCGCCCTGGTCGCCCCAGAGCTCCTTGTTGCGGGTGACGATCACGACCGCGTGGCCGTCGCCCTTGGTCGTCAGCGCGTCGAGGCCGGTGTTCGGCTCGGCGGTCAGCAGCCGCACGAGGTGGTCGTCGCGGCGGAACGGCTCGTAGTAGAGGTGGTGCGTCCCGGTCTCGGGCCGGGTGATCGCGAACTCGTAGTGGGCGCCCCGCTCGAGCCTGAACGGGCCCCAGGAGCCGTCACCGGTCAGCTGCTTGGTCGCGGCGACCTTGCCGACGTGGCGGCCGGTCGAGGGCTTGACCTTCCAGACCCGGAGCGTCGCGTTCGTCGCCCCGGCGTTCTGGGGGAACAGCACGGCGCGCCCGGCGACCCTCACGAACTTGCCGCGCTTCGGGACGATCTTCGTGGTCTCGGGCCGGCGGCCGCGGAAGAACCGATAGACCGCGGCGAACGTCTCGGCCGAGGTGGCCGTCTGCACGTGCGTCTGGTTCGGAACCGTCACGTTGGTCGCGCCCGTGATCTCCCTGCCCGGAGTGCCGGTGCCCGCCCAGACCGCGAGTGTCGGGACGCCGCCGGGAGGCGCCGTGGCCGTGCGGCCGTCGAGGTTGACGTAGTGCGCCACGCGCGCCGCCCGCTCCGGGGTCGCGAGGTACTCCTGCATCAGCGTGGTCCCGAGCGAGTGCCCGAGCAGGTCGACCTTGGGCCGTGCGGAGCGCTTCTGCATCCGCGCGATCAGGGAATCGAGCCGGGCGTACACCTGCTCGCGGGTTGCGAGCCCGAACGTGGAGTCGTAGTCGAGCGCCGTGATCAGGCGCTCCGGATAGCCGTTGGTCGTGAAGCGCTGCTGCTGGGACTCGAACTGGGCGCCCGAGCCGACGAAGCCGTGGACGAAGATCACCGGGTTCAGCTTCGGCTTCCCCGCCTTCGGCTGGCCCGCCTCGGCGGGCGCGCTCGCGGCCAGGCCCGCGATCAGGGCAGCCACCAACACGACGATCCGACTCCTCTTCATGCGCTCCCCCCAGGGCGACGACTGACTCCGTGCGATCATGCCACAGCCGGTGGCGATTACAAAACATCTTCGCGAGAATGTCCCAAACTCGTCCACCGCGACCCGGCGGCGGCGCGGCCGCCCGGCGGCGGCCAGCCGCGACGACGTGCTGCGCGCCGCGATGCGCCAGTACCTGAGCGGCGAGCGGGTCGACGTCCAGGCAATCGCCGCGCAGCTGGGCCTCGGCCGCACGACCGTCTACCGCTGGTTCGGCAGCCGCGAGCAGCTGATCGGCGAGGTGCTGCTGCGCGCCGCGCTGCCTCTGCTGGACGCCGCGCGCGGCAAGGCGCGCGGCCGCGGCGGACCGATGCTGCTCGACACGTTCGACCGCTTCAACCGCAGGTTCGCGGGGTCCTCTTCGCTGCGCCGCTTCGTGGAGCAGGAGCGCGAGACGGCGCTGCGGATCATGACCGGCGGCGACGGCCCGGTGCAGCCGCGCATCGTCGCGGCGATCGAGGAGCTCATCCAGAACGAGGCGCGCGACGGAAAGTACGAGCCGCCCGTCGAGCCCAGCACGCTTGCCTACGCGATCGTGCGGCTCGCCGAGGCGTTCCTCTTCAACGACGTCGCGGCCGGGATACGCGGAGACGTGGACCGGCTGCGCGACGTCGAGGCCGCGCTGCTCGGCGTCAGAGCTTCCGGGAGATGAACAGCGTCCTGCCCGGAGGCTTCGGCTCGAGGTCGAAGCCGAGCGCCTCGTAGAAGGCGAGGGCGTCGGTGTTCTGCTCGTTCACGTCGAGCTCGATGCGCCCGCAGTCGCGCGCGCGGGCCCGCTCGAAGGAGGCCTCGACGAGCGCGCGCCCGAGGCCTGCGCGGCGCGCACTGCCGTCCACGTAGAGGTCCTCGAGCCAGCAGTCGCCAAGGCCGCTCCAAACGCTCAGCCGAAAGCGCAGCTGGCAGACGCCGCCCGCGCGCTCGCCCTCGGCCGGCGCAGGCGAGCAGGTACTCGGTGTTGCCGTCCTCGATCAGCCTGCCGACCGTCGAGCGGATCAGCTCGTCGCTCGGCACGTCCTTGTCCCACCAGTCCCTGAATCCCGCGATCAGGCGCGCGACGTCGTCGGCGTCTCCCGGACCGGCGGTCCATACGGGCGGCTTCATCGCGGCAACTTCTAGCAAGCCGCCGCGGGCTAGTCTGCAACACGTGGCCTACTCCCTCTCGGACGCCCGGCAGGAGCTGCTCGAGGCGCTCGCGGATGCGATCGAGTCGCTCTCCTTTGCACTCGCCTGCCTCGGCGAGGCCTATGAGCAGCTCGACGAGACGAGCGGCGGGCACCTCGAGGAGGCGGTCTTCCGGCCGGTGCAGGTGGCCTACGGCCGGGCGCAGCGCACGTACACGGGCTTCGCGCAGCGGCACGGAATTGCCGCGCGCAGCATCGAGGAGGCCTCCGCCGGCGTGTCGCCCGCCGGGGCGCGCGGGTTCATCGACATGGCGCTGGGCGCCGTGGCCGAGGCCGAGCTGACGCTCTCGACGCTGCAGGACTCGATGCTGCCGGTCGAGGCCGGCGACGAGGAGCTGCGCGCGGGCCTGGCGGGCGTGCGCGACCGGATCTCCGGCGTCACGGGCGACGCGCGCGAGTTCACGCGCACGCTCGGGCGCTGATCAGGCGGCGCGGGCGACTGGCAGCGGGATCGATGCCGTGTCGTCGGGCAGCGGGGGCGGCGGCGCGCTCATGCCGCTCGCTCGGCGAAGCTGCGCGTGCAGCTGCCCGGCTGGCAGGCGCCCGGCGAGGAAGGAGTCGAGCACGCGCCGCTCCGCCTGGCTCAGGTTGTGCTCGAGCGCTGCGGTAGAGGCGGCCATCGCTCCTTCGTTCCCGCTGCGGCCGCGAGCTCCTGCCTGTGGGCCGCACGACGCCTTGCAAGATGGGCGCCCATCTCGCGGATGCTGAGCTCGACCGCTCCCAGGCGGACCGCCTCGTCACGAGCCCAGGAGGGCAGGTCGTAGTGGTCCTTCCAGGGCCGACCCGGCTTCGTCTGCAGCCAGGCTCGCCGCAGCCCGAGCCGAGCGGCGAACTCCGCCAGCTCCTCGGGCGAGTCCGCCACGAGGTGGCACCAACGCCTGCCGCGCCGCTCCCAGACCGGCTCGTCCACGTAGACCGCCATGCGCGGCCACCAAGATACGCGGCCCGTGGTCCACGTACTCGAACGCCATCAACTCCTCCCCCGTTCGCGCGACGCCGTCTTCGCGTTCTTCGCCGACGCCTTCAACCTCGAGGCGATCACGCCGCCCTGGCTCGGCTTCCGAGTCAGTGACGCCCGGGCCGATCGAGATGGCGCCGGGAACCCCGATCGAGTACCGGCTCAGGCTCCATGGGCTGCGAGTGGAGTGGCTCACGCGCATCGAGATCTGGGAGCCCGGGCGCCGCTTCGTGGACGCGCAGGTGCGCGGGCCGTACGCGGCTCTGGCGCCACACCCACGTCTTCGAGGACCACCCCGAGGGCACGCTCGTGCGCGACAGCGTGAGCTATGAGATCCCACTGGGCCCCGTCGGCGAGCTCGCCCGACTGCTGTTCGTGCGCCGCGACCTGGACCGCATCTTCGAGTACCGGCGCTTGGCGGTGGCCGAGGCGCTTCGGGCTGATGTACAACTCAATCCTTGAGCACCGGCACCCAGCACGTCACTGAATCCGATTACGCCCCCGCGCCCGGGTTCTTCGACGAGTTGTTCGAGGCGCCCGGCCGGCCTCGGCAGCCGGCCGCCGGCCTCGTCGGCTCGCTCACCCGGCTCGGTCGCGACCGCCTGCGCTCCGCGGGTGAGCGCCGGGATGCGATCTTCGTCCAGCAGGGGATCACCTTCGACGCCTCGACATCCGACGGCCCCACGCGCGACCGGCCCTTCCCGCTCGATCTCGTGCCGCGCATCCTGCCGGCGGACGAGTGGCGCACGATCAAGCGCGGCCTCGCCCAGCGTGTGCGCGCGCTCAACTACTTCGTCGAGGACGTCTACCACGGCCAGGAGATCGTGCGCGAGGGCATCGTGCCGTGGCAGCTCGTGCTCACGCGCTCGAACTTCGAGCGGGCGGCGCACGGCATCCGGCCGCCGGGCGGTGTCTGGTGCCACGTCTCGGGCTGCGACCTCGTGCGCGACGCCGACGGCCGCTGGAAGGTGCTCGAGGACAACGTCCGCACGCCCTCCGGGATCTCCTACGTGCTCGAGAACCGGATCGCGATGAGCCGGCTGCTGCCGGAGCTGTTCGCGGGCTACGACGTCCGTCCGGTCCACAACTACCCGGCGCTGCTGCTCGACGCGCTGCAGGCCGCCGCGCCCGGGGGCGGCGAGAACCCGGTGGTCGTCGTGTGGACCCCCGGCGCCTCCAACAGCGCCTACTTCGAGCACGCGTTCCTTGCGCGTCAGATGGGCGTCGAGCTGGTCGAGGCGTCTGACCTCGTCGTGCGCGACGGGCTCTGCTACATGCGCACGACGCGTGGCCTCGCTCAGGTCGACTCGATCTACAGGCGCATCGACGACGCCTTCATGGACCCGCTCGAGTTCCGGCCCGACTCGCTGCTGGGCGTGCCCGGGCTGATGGGCGTCTACCGGGCCGGCAGCGTCGCGATCGCGAACGCGGTCGGTACCGGCGTCGCCGACGACAAGGCGATCTACCACTACGTGCCGGAGATGATCCGCTTCTACGTCGGCGAGGAGCCGATCCTCGACAACCTGCCGACCTGGCTGCTGGCCGATCCCGAGCAGCGCGCGTACGCGCTCGAGCACATGCACGAGCTCGTGATCAAGCCGACCGGCGAGTCGGGCGGCAAGGGCGTGTTCATCGGCCCACACGCAACGGAGGAGCAGCTGGCCGACGAGCGCGCGCTCGTCGAGCAGGCGCCGGAGCGCTGGATCGCGCAGCAGACGGTCGCGCTGTCGACCGTCCCCACCGCGCTGCCCGACGGCACGCTCGCTCCCAGGCACGTCGACCTGCGCCCCTTTGCCATCTACGGCGACGAGATCAAGATCATCCCCGGCGGGCTGACTCGGGTCGCGCTGCGCGAGGGCTCGATGATCGTGAACAGCTCGCAGGGCGGCGGCTCGAAGGACACCTGGGTCCTGTCGGACGGAGAAGGCGACTCCGCCGGCGCGGGCGGCGGAGACCTCGCGCCGCCGGCGCTGCCTGGGATGCGCCAGGCCGGCTGGCGCGGGCAGGCGCAGCAACAGCAGCAGGGACAACAGCGATCCGCGCGCAGCCGGCTGCCTGCGACCGGGCGCTGATGCTGGCTCGTATCGCGCACGACCTCTACTGGCTCGGCCGTCACCTTGTCCGCGCCGAGCACACGGCACGCATGCTCGACGGCCTCTTCCATGCGGACCTCCAGGGCCGGCCCGACGATCCGGCCTCCGTGACGTTGTCCTGGGAATCGCTGCTCGTGATCATGGGCGCCGGCGAGACGGACGGGCCTGCCCGACGCGACGACGTCGTGCGGCTCCTCACCACGGACGTCGACAACCCGGTATCGATCGTCTCGTGCGTCAACGGCGCGCGCGAGGGGGCGCGCACGCTGAGGGACACGATCTCGGCCGAGATGTGGGAATCGGTGAACACGTTCGAGCTGCTGCTCTCGCGGCGCGACCTGCCCGCCGGCCTGGGCGCCGGCCCGTACTCCATCTACTCGATGGTCAAGGAACGGAGCGCGCTCTTCTGGGGCCTGACCGGGCGCACGATGCAGAAGGACGACGCGCGCGCCTTCCTGCAGGCGGGCGGCCGGCTCGAGGCAGCCGACATGGTGCTCAGAATGCTGCGCGTGGCACTCCCTCCAGGCCCGGAGAGCGACGGTGAGGACGTCCCCGCGGCGCCGCGCCGCGACGGCAACGCGCTCGCGCTGCTGCGGGCCGTCGGCGGCTTCCAGGCCTTCATGCGCTCGGCGGCGGCGCCACCGAACGCCGCCCCGGTGGCCCGCTTCATGCTCTACGAGCGCGAGTTCCCCGACTCGGTCGCGGCCTCCGTGATGTCGCTCGACGACGCGCTCGAGCGCGTCGAGGCCGACGCTCAGGACTCGCCGCCCGTGCTGCGCGTGCGGCGCATGCTCGCCGACCTCGACTTCCGCGCGCGCGTGGCGCCCGGGCCCGAGTCGGTGATCCCGGCGCTGCGGCCGATCCAGCAGGAGCTCGGGCGGCTCGATCGGGACATCCACGACCGTTACTTCCACCCGAGCACCGTCGCGCAGACCGTCACTGCATGAGGTATCTGCTGCGCTACCACGCCGAGTACCGCTACTCGGGGCCGGTCTTCGACCAGCACAACGTGCTGCGTGTGACGCCCGCAACGACGCCGCTGCAGCGGGTGCGCGGCTTCCGGGTGGTCGTCGAGCCGAGCGCGCGCACGCGCACCTACAGCGACTACTTCGGCACCGAGGTGGTCGAGTTCAACGTGCCCGGCGAGCACGAGCGGCTCGCGATCACGGCGGAGGGTGAGGTGCTGAGCGAGGAGCCGGCGCCACCGCCCGAGGGCGGCTGGGAGCTCACCAAGGCCGACCCGTACACGAGCCGCGGCGGGGAGTTCCTGCTGCGCACGGACGACGAGCCCGGCAACGGCAAGCTCTCAGAGCTGCGCGAGGCGATCGCGGCGGACTCCCCGCGCGAGACCGTCGCGGCACTCTGCCGGGTGATCCCCCAGCGCTTCGAGTACCGCCCCGGCGCGACCTTCGTGGGCTCGACGGTCGACGACCTGCTCGAGGGCGGAGCCGGCGTTTGCCAGGACTTCGTGCACCTGTCGCTGATCCTCCTGCGTGACGCCGGGATCGCCGCGCGCTACGTGTCGGGCTACCTGTTCGCGGGCGCCGAGAACGGCGGCGGCGACTCCGTCGAGGTCAACACGCACGCCTGGGTGGAGGCGCTCGTGCCGGGCAGCGACGGCGAGGAGGCCGTCTGGATCGGGGCCGACCCGACCAACCGCAAGCTCGCCGGAGACCAGCACGTGAAGATCGGCCACGGCCGCCATTACGGCGACGTCGCGCCGATCCGGGGCGTCTACCGCGGGGCGGGCGGGACGGCCGGCCACGACGTGAGCGTGCGCATGACCCGCCTCACTTCATAAAGTAAAGTCATAGGGCGTGCAAACGTTCTGGCGCCTGCTCGGATTCCTGCGCCCCTACCGCCGAGGGGTGATCTTCTCATTCGTGCTGGCGGCCTTCGCGATGGGCACCGGCGTGCTCATCCCGTTCCTCGTCGGGCAGACCGTCAACGAGATCGACAGCGGCGGCGCCAACCTCTGGCCGCTCGCGCTGGGGGTGGCGGCCGCGGGGCTCTTCAGGCTCGGCTTCAGCGTTTCCCGCAGGCTCGTCGCGGGACGCGTCTCGCTCGGTGTCGAGTACGACCTGCGCAACCGCATGTACGAGCACCTGCACTCGCTGGAGCTCGCGTTCTTCGACGGACAGCAGACCGGCCAGCTGATGTCGCGCTCGACGGTCGATCTGCAGTCGGTGCGCTTCTTCCTGGGATACGGGCTGATCTTCATCGTCCAGTCGGCGCTGACGATCCTGATCGCGGCAGGCGTCATGCTCGTGGTCGACCCGATGCTCGCCGCGATCGCGCTGGCGCCGATGCCGTTCGTGATCTGGGTCTCGTTCCGCTACGGCCGCCGCAACTCGCCGGCGAGCCAGGAGGTGCAGCAGCGCATCGCCGAGCTGACCGCGGAGGCCGAGGAGAACATCTCCGGCGTGCGTGTCGTCAAGGCGTTCGCGCAGGAGGAGCGCCAGCTGCGGCGCTTCTCGCGTTCGGTCGCGCGCGTGTTCGACCAGTCGATGGTCTCGACCCGGCTGCGCGCCTTCTACAGCCCGCTCATCGGCTTCCTCCCCCAGCTCGGGCTCGCCGCCGTCCTGTTCGTCGGTGGCCGTCAGGCGATCAACGGCTCGCTCGCGGTCGGCGACTTCGTCGCCTTCTACGGCTACGTGCTGATGCTGACGTCGCCGATGCGCATGCTCGGCATCGCGCTCGGCATGGCGCAGCGGGCGGTGGCGAGCGGCGCGCGCGTCTTCGAGCTGCTCGACCGCCGGCCCGAGCTCACCGCCCCCGCCGACGCCCCGCCGCTGCCCGCGGGAGCGGGGCGCGTCGAGCTGCGCGGCGTCAGCTTCGGGTACGGCCACGGCGAGCCTGTGCTGCGCAACGTGGACCTCGATGTCGAGGCCGGGCGAACCGTCGCGCTCGTCGGCGCCACCGGCTCGGGCAAGACGACGCTCGTGATGCTGATCCCGCGCCTCTACGACACGGACGAGGGCACCGTGCTGGTCGACGGCGTCGACGTGCGCACCGTCGATCCGACCTCGCTGCGGAGCGAGGTGGCCGTCGTGTCGGATGACGCATTCCTGTTCTCCGCGCCGCTGCGCGACAACATCGCCTACGCGCGGCCCGATGCCTCCGACGACCAGGTGCTCGAAGCGGTCCGGCGCGCCGGCCTCTCCGAGCTCGTCGACGAGCTTCCGGAGGGCCTCGACACGCTCGTCGGCGAGCGCGGCCTCACGCTCTCCGGCGGCCAGCGCCAGCGCGTCGCGATCGCGCGCGCACTGATCGCCGAGCCGCGCATCCTCATCCTCGACGACGCGACCTCGAGCGTCGACGCCACCACCGAGAGCCGCATCAAGGACGCGCTGCGCGAGGTCATGGAGGGGCGCACGACCTTCGTGATCGCTCACCGGCTGTCGACGATCTCGCTCGCCGACGAGGTGGTCGTGCTCGAGGAAGGACGTATCGCGGCCCGCGGCACGCACGAGGAGTTGCTCGACGACTCGCCGCTGTATCGCGAGATCGCCGAGAAGGGCCTGCCCGACCAGGTCTTCCTCAACCGAGAGGACCCCGAGCGCGAGGTGGCGGGGCTGTGAGCGCGCGCCAGGTACTGAGCGCCGTCCGCGGCGAGCCGCGCCGGATCGGCAAGCTGCGCCACCTCCTGGCGCTGCTGCGCCCATACCGCGGGCGCGTCGTGCTGATGCTGATCGCGCTTGTGCTCGCCACCGCTGCCGCACTGGCGCCGCCGTACCTCGCCGGCCTCGCGATCGACGCCGGCATCGACGACGGCGACGTGAACGCGCTCACGATGATCCTGATCGCCTTCGTCGCGGCCGCGCTCATCAACTGGGGCGCGACCTACGTCCAGACCTACCTGATCAACTGGGTCGGCCAGCGCGCGCTGCAGGACCTGCGCATCCAGCTCTTCGAGCACCTGCAGCAGCTGTCGATCGGGTTCTACTCGCGCAACAAGGCGGGTGTCCTGATCTCGCGCCTGACGAACGACGTGCAGGCGCTCGACCAGCTCGTGACGGAGGGCATCCAGACGCTCTTCTCAGCGACGCTGACGCTGATCGGCACGGCGGTGATCCTGATCGTGCTGGACCCGGGGCTCGCGCTCGTGACCTTCCTGACCTTCCCGGTTCTACTCGTCGGCAGCGTGATCTTCCGGATCGTGTCCACCGGGGCCTACCGGCTAACGCGCGAGAAGATCGCCTTCGTCACCGCGTACCTGCAGGAGACGCTCTCGGGGGTGCGCATCGTGCGCGCGTTCGGGCAGGAGCCGCGCCACAAGCGCCGCTTCGCGGAGCTGAACGACGAGCACCGCGAAGCCAACATGAAGACGGTCTACCTGAACGCGGCCTACTTCCCGTCGGTGGAGCTGCTGTCCGCGGTCGCCACCGCCGCGATCCTGATCTACGGCGGCAACCAGGTGCTCGACGGCGCGGTCACGATCGGCGTGCTCGCATCGTTCGTCTTCTACCTGCAGAGCTTCTTCGACCCGATTCAGTCGCTGTCGCAGCTGTACACCACCTACCAGGCCGGCATGGCGGCGCTGGACAAGATCTTCGAGCTGCTCGACGAGGAGCCCGACCTGCGCGACCGTCCGGGCGCCGCGGACCTGCCGCGCGTGCGCGGCGAGATCGAGTTCGACGACGTGAACTTCTGGTACGGGCTGAATGAGGACGAGGCGCCCGCGCTGGAAGACATCTCGCTGCACGTCCCGCCGGGCCAGACGGTGGCGCTCGTCGGCGCGACCGGCGCCGGCAAGTCGACGCTGGCGAAGCTCGTCGCTCGCTTCTACGACCCGCAGCAAGGGCGCGTCCTGGTCGATGGGCACGACCTGCGCGACGTGACCGAGCACTCGCTGCGCTCGCAGCTCGGCATCGTGCCGCAGGAGGGCTTCCTGTTCTCGGGCACGATCCGCGACAACATCGGCTTCGGCGCTCCTGACGCGGGCGACGAGGAGGTCCGCGAGGCCGCCCGCGCAGTCGGAGCGGACGACTTCATCACGAGGCTGCCCGACGGCTACGACACCGAGGTCGGCGAGCGCGGCGTCCACCTGTCGGCCGGGCAGCGGCAGCTGGTGGCGTTCGCGCGCGCCGCGGCGGCCGATCCGCGCATCCTGATCCTCGACGAGGCGACCTCGAACGTGGACGTTCGCACCGAGTCCCAGATCGAGCACGGGCTGCGGCGGCTCTTGGCCGGCCGCACGGCGATCGTGATCGCCCACCGGCTGTCGACGATCCGCGGCGCCGGGCGGATCGTGGTGCTCGACCACGGCCGCGTCGCCGAGCAGGGCACGCACGAGGAGCTGCTCGAGGCGAACGGCCACTACGCGCGCCTCTACCGCGACTGGGCCGAGCAGGCCGCGGCGTAGCCGCCCGTGAGCCGCGCCGTCGAGGAGTCGAACCGGCGCATGCTGCGGGCGCGCGACGCGATGGACCGCGACTACGCGCAACCGCTCGACATCCCGACCCTGGCGAAGGTCGCCCACGTCTCCGAGGCGCACTTCATCCGGGTCTTTCGCTCCACCTTCGGCGAGACGCCGCACCGCTACCTGCAGCGGCGCCGTATCGAGCGAGCGATGTTCCTGCTGAGGGAGAGCGAACGCAGCGTGACCGAGATCTGCTTCGACGTGGGCTTCACGAGCCTCGGGACCTTCAGCCGCACGTTTGCCGAGATCGTCGGCGAGCCGCCGACCACCTATCGCTGGCGTGCGGCAGACCTCAGGGCCGTCCCGGCCTGTTTCGCAAAAGCCTGGACGAGACCGAGCAGTTTTGGAGAAGCGCGGACGCGGCGCGAGAACTAGCCTCGCGCACATGTCCAACCGAATCACTCACACACAGGTCTACGTACTCGATCAGGACGAAGCGATCGACTTCTACGTCGGGAAGCTCGGCTTCGAGCTGAACACGGACGCCGATCTCGGCTTCATGCGCTGGGTCACCGTCAACCTCCCCGGGCAGCCCGGGCTTCAGCTGCTGCTGGAGAAGCCCGGTCCGCCGTCACACGATGAGACCACGGCCGAACAGGTCCGCGAGCTCGTGACCAAGGGAGCCATGGGCATGGCGGGCATCATCGCGGTGGACGACATCCACAAGACCTACGACGAGCTCAAGGCGAAGGGAGTCGAGTTCACCGAGGAGCCGACCGAGCGCGACTACGGAACCGACTGCGGCCTGCGCGACCCGTTCGGCAACCACCTTCGCATCGGCACTCCCAAGTAGGCCGGCCGCCGAGCCATAGCCACTGTTGGCCATTGCCGGCGCCGCCCGAATGGCCCGTTGTGGCGAAGCGCGCCGCCCGGCCCGCGCCTACGGTCGCTCCATGGAACGCCGAACCGCAGCCAACCCGCTGATGATGGAGGTGGCAGCCATGGCAAGGATCGAGGCGCTATCGGCGCGAGACAGCGCGAAGGCGCAGGCCCGCTCCATGTGGGCGCTCGGCGACTACCACCGCTTCGCGAAGGAGACGATCTGGAGCCTCGGACCGGTCCTCGTCCAGGCCTGCGGGATAGGCGCGGGCCAGCGCGTTCTCGACGTGGCCGCCGGCACCGGCAACGTGGCCATCCGGGCCGCCGAGGCCGGGGCCGACGTGGTCGCATCCGACCTGACAGCCGGAGAGCCTCGAGGCCGGCCGAAGCGAGGCTGGCGCCCGCGGCGTCGAGCTCGCCTGGGTCGAGGCGGATGCGGAGGCACTGCCGTTCGCGGACGGCGAGTTCGATGTAGTCACGTCGGTGCTCGGCGCGATCTTCGCGCCGCACCAACAGGCGGTCGCCGACGAGCTCGTGCGCGTTTGCCGGCCCGGCGGCACGATCGGGATGGTCAACTTCACACCCGGCGGCCTGGCCGCTGAGTTCTTCGGCCTACTGGGTCGCTACGCACCACCTCCTCCTCCGGGAACGCCTTCTCCACTGCTGTGGGGCAGCGAGGAGCATGTGCGCGGGCTGTTCGGAGACAGGCTCGACCCGCTGGAGCTCACCGGCGACCGCTACGTGGAGCGCAGCCCCGACCCGGAGGCGTACTGCGCGTTCTTCGAGGAGACCTTCGGCCCTCTGATCGCGATCCGCGCAAGCCTCGCCGAGGAGCCCGAGCGGCTGGCGGCGCTGGAGCGGGAGTTCCGCGAGTTCGCCGCGCGAGCCAATGAAGGCCCGGCCGCCGGGCCCGCCGAGTATCCGTACGAGTTCCTGCTCGTGGTCGGCAAGAAGACCGGTTCCTAGGCCGGCTGCCCAACGACCGGGCCGCGAAGCGAGTTGATCGCGGGTGGCTATGCTCAGACGTCGATTGGGGGGTCGTCTAATGGCAAGACGCCAGCCTCTGGAGCTGGTTATCGGGGTTCGAGTCCCTGCCCCCCAGCTCGGTCCGACTGAGTTGTCACACAGGACGACGGTCCTGTTGCGGGTCAGTCTCGCCGCACCCGCAGCCGCAGCGCCAGCTTCTTTCCGCGGGCGTCTGTCAGCGACACCGGCACTGTCACCCTGCGCGGCAGCTTGCCCTTCGCTTTCAGGCCGCGCCAGACGATCTTCACGCGGCGGGCCCCGTCGCCGAGGTTCGGGCGAACCGCGCGGCGGGAGCCGCGCGCTCGCAGGCGCTTGCCGTCCACGTGGATCCGGGGCCGGAGCCGTCCGCGCCTCAGGCCCTTCGGGAGCGATAGGCGCGCGGCGGTGATGTCCGGCCCGCGCCGCGGAGCGTTGAGGATGGCGGCGAGCACGAATCGCTTGCCGCGCTTCGTCAGCGTGACCCGGGCCTCGGGATCACAGCCGGGCGTGGCGAGGTCCTGCGTGAACTCGGCCACCCTGCCGGAGTGGGCCGTGAGCTTGACGTCGATTTCCGTCGGGGTTCCATCGCGGCAGAGGTCCTTCGTCAGCTGCAGGATGCCGTTCGGTCCACCCTCGAACTGGAGCGTGAAGCTCCGCAGCGGGAGGTCGGGGTTCGTCGGAAAGACGTTCCGCGTGCCGAACGAACCGACCTCGGTCACGCCGTCGATGCGCAGGTCCACCGGTGGCGGCAGCATGACCATCAGTCCCGGCAGGACCGCCGGCGTATTGAGGGCGAGGTAGACGGGTCCGCGCACCGGCTCCGCTTGGAGTGGCGAGTCGATGGTCGCCGTGCCCACGCGCGAGCTGTCGGGACAGGCGCTTGCATCCGCCTCGGGACGCCTGCAGGCCCTGCTCAGAGCCTGCGTGGTAGACGCCAGCGAAAGCGGGAGGGTCACCTCGGCGCGCTTCAGCGCGGCCTGTTCCGGATCGAGGCGCAGCGTGGTTGAGAGGGGCACGCGGTCGCCCACTCGTGTCGCCCCTGGCGCCCCCAGCGAACCTTCTGCGGAGGGCGCGAACGCGAGCTTGTCGCAGCCCGTGGGCGTGAACGTGAAGGTCTTCTGGGCGAACGTGCCCGGGGCTCCGTACGAGTTGACCCGAGCGAGCGAGCTCGCCGGCCCGCACGACGTGGGCATCCGCATGAATGAGCCGCGGCTGGCCTTGCCGAGGAAGGTGAGCCGGACGCTCGTGATCTGGAGGTCGAGGCCCGACTGCTCGCGCGGCTGATCTGAGAAGAGCGATTCGAGGCCCACCCCGTCGGCTCCGGGACGGAGGTACACCGGCGACTCGAGGAACACCGGAGGCAGCGCTTGGGGAAGCGGAGATGGCAGCTCGAGCGGTTGGAGCCTCAGCCCCAGGCGCGCCGGCTCGCCGCCGAGCGGGCGCAGGTTGTAGACGGTCCCGTTGATCGTTTGGGGCACGCCGAGGATCGGCAGCACGTTGATCAGCGCGGTCACCTGAACGGTCCCGACCTTGGCGCTGTCCGGGCAGCCGGAGGAGGAACGCAGCTGCTCCCGCGTGCAGAGCGCCGCGCTCTGTGGATTGCCGAGGAGGCCGGGAGCGAGCCGGATGAAGCTGTCCTTCACGTCGTCGCCGGCCGACGGGGTCATCCGCTGGAACAGCGTCACGTCCGGGTGCGAGCCGGCCTGCGTGCTCGACGGAGTGACCGTGAACTCGTCGAGGGTCACGTCCGCGGCAGCGGTCGCCGGAACGACGGCAAGGATGAGCAACGACAGTGTCAGGCGCCTCATCGCATTCACGTTACGGTCGCGGTCGCGTATATGCGCCGGTTCCCCGAGGCACACCTGGCGCGACTAGACATCGACCGCGCCGAGATAAGCCGGTAACGTCGCCCGACGGGGACGCACGGTGAGCCGTCGCGCACGCCATCTGTCGCTGTACATCCTTGTGATGGCCGCTGGGATCGCCGCGGCGTTCGCGGTTTCGGCGACCGGGGGCGCCGGTGCGGCGGCGCAGCTGGCAGGGACCGTGACGGTCGTCGACTTTGCATTTGAAGGAGACGGCGGAGACAACGTCGCGACTATCGCGACGGGCGGCACCGTCACCTTCAGCTACCCCGAGGGTGGGAACGCGCACAACGTCGCCTTCGTGAGCTCGCAGCCGACGAGCTGCACGCAGACGGCGGGCACCAACAACGGGCCTGTGCCACCCCTCCCCGCCTTCCCGCAGGGCCCAGGTTGGGCCGGAACATGCAGCTTCAACAACCCCGGCACCTACACGTTCGTCTGCCAGGCGCACGCGTTCATGACCGGCCAGGTCGTGGTCGAGCCTCCCACAACGACGACCACCCCCACGGCCACGACGCCGACGGGCACGATGCCGACGACCCCGACCACGCCCACCACCACAACCACAACAACCAGCCCGCCGCCCACCACCCCCACCACCCCGGGCGGCACCACCACCGGAGCCACAACACCGGCGCCCGGCGGCGCCCCGTCCACTCCCCCGCGCCCGCGCGTGACGGTCGCCCGTCGCCAGGAGGGGACCGTCCTACGCGGCTCGGTCACGACGTCAGCCGTGGGGTCGCGGATCGTCGTCACGGCGCTCGTCTCGAACCGCGCTCTGCAGAAGAGCCGCCCCAGGCGAGCCCGGAAGATCCAGGTCGGATCGCAGAGCAAGCGCACGACGAGGGCAGGCAAGACCTCCTTCGCCGTGAAGCTGAACGCAGCCGCTCGGCGCGCACTGGCGCGTCGCGAGCGGCTCAGCGTCGACCTGCGGATCGTCGTCACGCCCCCCGGCGGGCGCGCCGTCACGACCACCGTCACGGTGGCGCTCCGCAGCGACTGAGGGACACGCTTTCTTGAAATGGCACCGTGGCGCTCGTGCGGCGCTGTAGCGAGCGCTATGGTCGCGTGCGAGGTCGGACGCGGTGAGCCTTCGCGCACGCCATCTGTCGCTGTACCTCGCGGCGCTTGCTGCGGGAGTCGTGGTGGCGTTTGCGCTGGTCGGGTCGGGAGACAGCGGCGCGCAACCGCCCCCAAGCGCGAGCTTTACCGCGAGCAACAACTACTGGTACGTGACCGGTACGTCGTCCACGACCGCCACGATCGCCACCGGGGGCTCGGTGACGTTCAGCAGCCCGACAGGGAACAACCCGCATAACGCCACGTTCTCGGGCCCAGGGCCGAGCTCATGCAACCCCACGCTGCCAACGGGACCGGGGGGAGAGCCACCGCCCTGGAATTCGACCTGTCAGTTCAACGCGCCCGGGACCTACCGGTTCGTCTGCACAGTCCACTTCGGGATGGGAGGCACCGTCGAGGTCGTCGCCCCGGGCACGCCTACCACCCCGCCTCCGACGACCGGCCCCGGCACGCCTCCGCCGGGCGGCAACCCGCCGGGTGGCTCGCCCGGGCAGCCGGGCTCGCTCTCCGTGAAGGTCGCGCGCCGTCAGCGCGGCACGACCCTGCGCGGCTCGGTCACGACGTCTGAGGACCGCTCGCGGCTGGCCGTAACGGCGCTCGTCTCGAATCGCCTGCTCGCGACGAGCCCGCCCAGGCGGATTCGCAAGGTGTCGGTTGGTTCGCTGCGGAAGCAGGTGGCGTCAGCGGGCAAGACGTCGTTCGCGGTCAAACTCAGCCGAGCCGCCCGCCGCGCCCTCAACCGTCGCGATCGCCTCGTCGTCGCTCTACGCATCACCGTCACGCCGCCGAGCGGGCCGGCGACCACGAAGACCGCGCGGGTGACGCTCCGTCCCGCCTAGGCCGCTGCGCGCGCCGACGGCACCAGCCGCAACCGATCCGGCAGGAACGGCACCACCGCCCGCTTGACGTACTCGCCGCCCGCGCGCACGAGGGCCCGGCGCACGAACGCCGGCGGGACCGGCGAGAAGCCGTACTCCTGGCGAATCCGATCCGGCAGCAGCGCGATCGTGATGAAGTTGACGGTCTCGAGCAGCGGCTGCGCCATCCACGGAACGGGCGGCTCCAGGACGATCGCGCGGGCCCGCTCGCGCGCCCAGTCGGTCACGAACAGCCGGTCGCCCTCGAGCATCGAGCGGCGGTAGTCGTCGAGGTCGGCGAGCGTCCGTGGCATGTCGGCGGCGCGCAGCCCGAACAGGCGGCCCACCACGCGGTAGTCCTTCCAGTACGCCGCCTCCTCCGCGCGCGACAGCGACGCGACGTACGTGCGGTAGACGACGAGGCCCGAGTCGACGAGCGTGAACAGCACCCACATGAGCAACTCGGGGTCGTCGGCCCGGTATGCGGTGCCAGCCGGGTAGGGACCGACCGACTCGCGAATCGTCCCGCTCACCCGCCTGTGCATCGCGCGAACGGTCCGGCAGACGCGGTTGGCGTCGGCGCGCTCGCCGAAGCCGATCGTCCCCATCACCTGGGCGGTCCGGGCCAGCCGGTCGTAGGGATCGTCGACCGCCGTCGAGTGCGCGAGCAGCCCCGACACCGCGAGCGGATGCGCCGCCTGCATCAGCAGGGCGCGTGGCCCCGCGAGAGCGAGCGCGCGCTCGCGGTGCACGCGCCGCAGCATCGAGCTGTCGTCGAAGTAGCCCGCCATCCGTCCTCAGATCAGGGTACGGACGGGAAGCTAGAGCGAGCCGAGGTCTTTGCTCTCGTCCGCGAGCGCAGCGGGGTCGACCGGGGTCCGCGCGACGATCAGGCGACTGGCGTGGTCGAGGTCGTCCGAGCGGCCGACCGTCAGCGCGGCGACGACACGGCCGCCGTTGACGTAGAACGCGGTGAAGTCCCCAGCGTCGAGTGAACCGCGCACGACCGGGTCGCCGGAGCCTGGCCCGACGTACTCCAGGGACGTCCAGTCCGCCAGATCGGAGAAGAAGTAGGGCACCACGTCGTGCTCGACGCCGCGGCCGAGCATGTTGAGGGCGGCCGTCTTGCCCTGGTTGAAGGCCACGTCCCAGTGCTCGATCCGCATGGGACGGCCGTGGATGGGACTGTCGTACTCGCAGATGTCGCCGGCCGCGAAGATCCCCGGCACCGAGCTCTCGAGCTGCGCCGAGCACAGCACCCCGCCCGCCTCGCCGAGCTCGAGCCCGGCGCCCTTGGCGAGGGTGACGTCGGGAACGACGCCGGCGCCGATCACGACGAGGTCGCAATCGATCTCGAGTCCGCTCTTCGTCACGACCCTCTCGACGCGGTCGCCGGAGCCCTCGAAGTGGTCGATCTCCTGGCCGCCGTGCACATCCACCCCGTGCTCCTGGAGCACGCCCTGGAAGTAGCCGCCGATCTCCTTGCCGAAGTGGCGCTCGTGCGTGACCTCCTCGAGCATCACGATCGAGCACTTGTCGCCGTGGGCGGCCGTGAGCGAGGCCGCAACCTCGGTGCCGATGTAGCTGCCGCCGATGATCGCCACCCGTTCGAACTGCTCGGCCTCAGCGCGCAGCGCCTCCGAGTTGCCGAACGTGCGGATGTAGTGAATGCCCTCGAGCTCGCAGCCACCGACCCGCAGCCGGCGCACGTTCGAGCCGGTGGCGAGCAGGGCGTTGCCGAACTCGATCTCCTCCTTGGTCGACAGCCGCGCGACACGCGCGTCCGGGTCCAGCTTCGTGACGGTCGTGCGCAGCATCAGCTCGATGTTCTGCTCGTCCCACCACTCGTCTGGGCGGAAGAGCGCGTCCTCGCGCGACTCCTTGGCCTGCAGGTAGCCCTTCGTCAGCGGCGGGCGATTGTAGGGCGGATCGGGCTCGCGGCTCACGAGCAGGATCGATCCCTCGCCGCCCCCCTCGCGCAGCCAGCGCGCGCAGTTCGCGGCCGCGAGACCGCCTCCGATCAGGAGATGGTCGACCTTGCGCGACGCCATCGCGTCAGGCCGCCGAGCGGGTGGTGAAGCGCTCTGTCACGCGGGACTCGATACCCACGTCCAGCACCAGCAACACCTCGTCGTCCGCCTCGATGACGGAGTCGCCGGAGGGCACGAAGCCGCCGCCGTCGCGGAGGATCGAGATCACGAGGGAGCCATCCGGCAGGCCGAGGTCCTTGACGCGCTTGCCGGCGGCGTCGGAACCCTCGGCAACCTCGAGCTCGATGATCTCGAGCCGCTCCTCGGGCAGGTCGAGCAGATGGACGAGCCCGTACTTGGGCACCTCGTGCTCGATCAGCCTCAGGATCAGGTCGGTCGCCGAGATGACCGGCTTGACGCCCAGCAGCTCGAAGTGCTGGAGGTTGCGCGGGTTGTTGCAGCGCGCGACGATCCGCGGCACCCCGTACTTCTCGCGGGCTACCTGGGAGATCAGGATGTTGTCCTCGTCGTCGCCGGTGACCGCCACGACGAGGTCGGCGCGCTCGATGCCGGCGCGCTCGAGCACCCACAGCTCGGAGCCGTCGCCGATCAGCGCGCTGTGCTCGAGCTCCTGCTCGACGACCGCGTAGCGCTGCTGGTCCGACTCGATGACCGTGACCTCATGGCGCTTGTTTATGAGCTCGCGGGCCAGGTTCCAGCCGACCTTGCCCGCGCCGACGATCACGACGTACATGGCCTAGCCCGACACTCCCTCGAAGCGGATCTGGCCGCGGACGGCGGCCTCCAGCAGCTCGATCGCGGTCTGGGTCGGGCACACGGTCTGCAGCCCCTGCTCCGCGTACCAGCGCGCCCGCGCCGGGTCGAGGACGCGCACCACGACGCGCTCGATGTTGAAGCGCCGCTTCGCGATCTGGGCGATCACGAGGTTGGTGTTGTCGCCGTCGGTGGAGGCGACAAAGGCGTCCGCCTGCTCGATGCCGGCCGCCAGCAGGGCGTCGATCTCGAGTGCGGTGCCTTCGGTGAAACGACCACCGCGCTCCTCCCACGACGCGTCAGCGTCGCGGTCCAGAAGCGCTATTGCCTCGGCGTCCTCGTCGAGCACGGACACCTCGTGCCCCTCCAGGAGCATCGAGTGCGCAATCGACGACCCCACCCGGCCACATCCGACGATCAGCACGAACATTCAGTCCCCACTCTAGGGCAGGACACCTTCACGAGTGCCCTCCTCGCCGGCGGGCGGGGCGGTGAGGATCACCCTGCAGGGGGCCTTCTCGATCACGTAGCGCGTCGTGTCACCGACGAAGCGGTCGCGGATGCGGCCGCGGCCGCCCAGGATCGCGCCACCGCGCACCCGGGTCGGCTCCTCGGCGGCGAGGACGATCGCCTCCACGCCGCGGCGGCGTGCCTCCGAGACGATCGCCTGGCCCACGGTGCGGCCGCGCACCATCGCGGTCGCCACCTCGACTCCCTCGTACTCCTCGCCGACCTCCTTGGCGCGCGCGAGCACCGCCTTCGCCTCGCGCACCCGCTCCTCGGAGACGCGTGCGTCGATCGGGAGCGACATCGGGATCTCGAACACGTACAGCGCCTCGAGCACGGCTCCTCCCCCGCCGTCCTCGTCCTGCTCGGCTGCGAGCCGGCCCGCGGTGCCCACGATCTCGTCGTCCAGCTCCTCGCCGAACACGGGCACGAGGATGCTGCCGTACTCGGCCGTGTCGCGCTCCTGCAGCGCCTCGGCTGGGATCGTGAAGCGCTGCCGCAGCGGCTTGCCGCCGGAGCGCCGGTAGACGACATAGAGCACGATTCCGGCGACCATCCACATGCTGCCGGCGATGCGCGCCCCCTCGTGGAGCGCCACGACGCTGATCCACATGCCGACCGCGAGGACGAGCCCGAAGACCGCCGGCAGCGGCACCAGCGCCCCGCGCACGCGCACGTTGAACGGGACGCGGAAGGCGCTCGGGCGGGCCGGCTCCCGGAAGCGCAGCACGATCAGCGAGAGGTGCGCGATCGCGAAGGCGATCATCGCGCCGAAGGCGAACGTGCCCACCAGGAACTCGAGGTCGTGCGGGATCGCGAGCCCGAAGGCGATAACGGTCGCGATCACGATCGCCACGTACGGCGTGCCGCGCAGCGCGCTGAGGCGGCCGACCGCGCTCGGTATCTGACGGTTGGTGGCGAGCGAGTACGCGAGCCGGGCGAGGCCGAGCATCTGGCTGTTGATCGCGACGAGCAGCATCGCGACGGCCGTGACGGCGACGACGTAGCGGCCGGTATCGACGAGCCACGCGCTGTCGTACGCGTTGACGATGCCGAGGATCGGCGCCTCGATGAAGCGGCCGCCCAGCGGCGTCGCGCCACCCTGCACCGGCTGCGCCATCAGCGCCGCCGAGCTGACGACGACGAAGAGCAGCAACGCGGCAGTCGACGACACGATCACCACGCGGCGCAGCCCGCGCCGCCCCACGCGGACCTCGCCCGCGAGCCCCGAGGCCGCCTCCACCCCGATCAGCGCCACGCAGGCGACGCCGAGCGCAAAGATCGCGTTCTCCCACTCGGGTGCCGAGCCGAGCTCGACCGAGTCCGCGATCGCGCCGGCGTCGAAGAACTGGACGAACGCGATCACGCTCACCGCCACCAGCACCACGATCGAAATGAGCGCCACGCGCAGGACCGTTCGCAGCCGGCGCGCCGTTACCCCGCGGATGTTGATCGCGGCCACCAGCAGGAGCGCCACTCCGGCGACCAGCACCTCGAGTAGGCCGTCGTCGATGCCCGGCGCGAACACCGCCAGGTAGTCGCTGATGACGATCGACCCCGCCGCCATCACGATCAGGTAGTCGAGCAGGATCGCCCAGCCGGCGATGAAGCTCCAGAGCTCGTCGAAGGCGTAGCGCGCGAGCGTCGAGGCACCGCCGCGCTCGATGTGGAGCGAGGTGCCCTCGACGTAGGTGGCCATCGTGACGGCGAAGAAGAGCCCGGCCACCAGGTAGACGACCGGCGTCAGCCCGAGCGCGTCGCCCGCGACGACGCCGAGCGCGACGAACATCGACGCGACGACGGCGCTCAGCGTGACAGCGAACAGCGCGGGCTCGCCGAGCCCACGCGTGACGCGCAGTCCCGCCCGCTCGGAGCCCTTGCGCAGGCCCTCGCGCGCCCGCAGCGCCGCCCGGACGCGGGGGTCGCTCACCCCGTCCGGCCGCGGGCGTCGTCCGCGGACTCTCGCTGGTTCGCCGGGCGCGGACGGGACAGGTAGAGCCGTCCGGCGCCGAGCCCCGCCAGCAGCACGCCGAGCACCACGCCGAGGGCGAGCGCCCCTCCCCCGCCTGCGAGTGCCACCACGATCATCACGAGCCCGAGCACCAGCAACGCCGCGCTCAGCACCCTCGTCGTAGCCAGATAGGCGCGTTCCACGCGGCCTATCGTAGTCCCGCTTCGGCCTGCGCCCGCTGCCCGTCCACTCCTCTGGGGGAGTCGATGATCACCCGGCAGGGGCGCTCGGCCAGCACCGTCTCGAGCGTCCTCCCGAACACCGTCTTTCCGGTCCGGCGCGGCGGCAGCGGCATCACTATCGCGCGCGCGTGGATGTCCTTCGCCTCCTCCACGATCCGCCGTCCGCTTCCTCCGGGACGCACCTTCTCCCAGTGACCGGTCACGCGCCTGCCGCCGCGCACGCGCGCCGAGTCGATCGTCGACGCGGCCTTGCGCTCCTGCTCGGGCATCACGGCGTCGATCGGCGAGTTCGGCGGCACCGTGATCGTCACGAGCACGTGGATGCCGCGCCGTCGCCGGGCGGCCAGGCGCGCCGCGATCGCGACCGCCTCGGGCGAGTAGTTGCCGTCCTCGAACGCCACCAGTACCGACTCGTACTCGACCTCGTGCTCGACCACCGGCTTCGGCATCACGACCTTGTGCGTGTCGGTGAGCGAGAGCCCCTGGCGATGCCGGTAGACGACGTACAGCAGCACGCCCATCGCCATCCAGACCGGCCCCGAGACCAGCACGCGCACGTCGAGCACCGTCGCCACGATCAGGGCGATCCCGGTGGCGATGCCGCCGAACACCGCCAGCACAGGCACCTCGTGGCCGCGTAGGTGCAGGGCGACCGGGCTGCGCCACGGCCGTTCGGCCTCGGGCTTCTTCCAGCGCAGCGCCACGACCGAGGCGTGCGCCATCGTGAACGAGAGCATCGCGCCGAAGGCGTAGATCACCCCCAGGAAGTCGGCCTGGCCAGGGAGGATCGCGATGCAGGCGATCAGCCCGAAGAGGCCGATCGCCACGTAGGGCGTGCGGAACTTCGGGTGCAGGACGCGCAGTATCTCGGGCAGCTGGCGGTGCTGGCCCATCGAGTAGGTGAGCCGCGAGACGCCGAGCATGCCGGCGTTCGTCGCGATGAAGAGGATCGTGGCCGCGAGGATGCCGACGTAGACCTCCGCAGGCCCCTGGAGGCTGCCGAGATCCATGTTCTCGACGACCCCGAGGATCGGATCGTCCGCATAGCCGCCCTCCTCCTTGGGCTTCGCGAGCAGCGTCTCGCCGTTCTCGACCGGCATCGCTGACAGCGCGACCGCGGGCAGGAAGGAGTAGATCACGACCACCGCGGCGACGACCAGCCCCATGCCGCGCGGGATCGTCCTGCCGTAGTCGCGCGCCTCCTCAGCCAGATTGGAGATCGTCTCGATGCCCGTGTAGGCGACCATGCCGACCGGGATCGCAATCAGGAAGTCGGAGACCGTCGGGGTGGTGCCGAGGTCGATCTGATTGACGAGCTGCTCGGGGTCGAGCACCAGCGCCACGCCCACGATCACGAGCACCACCTGCGTGCAGAAGTCGGCGACGGCGAAGAACACGTTGACGCCCGCGGACTCCTTGACGCCGACGACGTTCACCACTCCGAGCAGGACCACCACGACAATGCCGCCCACGATGTCGGCGGGCGACTCGCCGAGCGGCGACCAGAACACCCCGAGGTAGTGCGGCACGAAGAACGCCGAGATCGCGATCGTGACGACGTAGGTGAGCATCTGGCCCCAGCCGGCGATGAAGGACCAGAACTCGTTGAAGGCGCGCCGCGAGAACGACGCGGAGCCGCCCGCCTCTGGGTACATCGTGGTCGCCTCGGTGTAGGTGGCGGCCGTGCAGGCGAAGATCACACCGGCGATCAGGAAGACCACCGGGGTCATGCCAAGCGCGAAGATCGCGACCAGGCCGAGCGCGTAGTAGATCGAACTGCCCACGTTGCCGTAGGCGGTCGAGAACAGGGCTCCGGTGCCGAGCACCCGCTCGAGCCCACGATTCTTCGGTCGGTACTCGGCCATCGCTGCTTGGAACGCTAAATGGTACGGCCGCCGAACCTCAGCTGTCGAAGCCGGCGCCCACCCGATCGAGCAGGCGCAGCCAGGGTCCGCGCTTGCCGCGGCGCTCGTCGGACCTGATCAGCGCCCTGCGGGTGGCCTGGACGACCGCGTAGCGAAGCGGCTCGGGCGGGAACGGGATCGGCCGGCTGCGCACGAGCTCGAGCCTCGTCAACTCGGTGTCGCGACCGTGCACCAGGTCGAGCGCCACCTGGGCGCCGAAGCGGCTCGCGCCCACCCCGAGGCCGGTGTAGCCGACCGCGTAGACGGCCCGGCCCCCGAGCGCCCTGCCGAACGTCACGCAGAAGCGCGAGCTCGTGTCGATGGCGCCCGCCCAGCGGTGCGTGAAGCGCAGTCCCTCGAGCTGCGGGAACGTCTCGGAGAAGTTGTGGGCGAGCAGGTTGAACACCTCGGTGCTCGCCTCGAGCTCGGGGCGCATGCCGTTTGCCCAGTGGTAGACCGCCTCGTAGCCGCCCCAGAGGATCCGGTCGTCTGCGGTGAGCCGGTAGTAGTGGAAACGGTTGCCCGAGTCGGCAAGCCCCTCCCGGCCCTCCCAGCCGATCGCGGCGCGGCGCGCGGTATCGAGCGGCTCGGTCACGAGCACGTAGTCGTAGACCGGGATCACGTAGCGGCCGATCGAGCGCACCAGCGGCTGGAACGCGTTCGTGGCGAGCACGACCCGGTCGGCGCGCACGCGGCCGGCCGGGGTCTCGAGGACCACCCCCGATCCCTCGCGGCGCAGCCCGGTGACCTTGGTGCCCTCGCGGATGCGCACGCCGTCCGCGAGCGCCGCCGCGCGCAGCCCCCATGCGAGCCGCGCGGGGTCCACGAGCGCACCGCCTCCCTTTCGGGTCAGTAGGCCGCCGAGATATGTGGGCGAGTCGACCCTGGCGCGCACCCGGGCGCGGTCGAGCACATCCACCTCGTGGCCGTAGCGGCGCGCCAGCTCGGCGCCCTCGGCGAGCCCGTCGAGCTCGTGCTGGCGCGTCGCGACGTCGATGAAGCCGTTCTCCTCCCAGGCGGCGTCGATGCTCCGGTTTCCGAGCGTCGCCCGGATGGCGTCGTAGTTCTCGTCGCCGAGCTCCATGAGCCGGCTCATCTCACCGGGCCAGCGCGACTCGCCGTTCTCCAGCCCGTGCGTCAGCGAGGAGTCGAGGAAGCCCCCGTTGCGCCCACTCGCCCCCCAGCCGCAGCGGTCGCCCTCGAGCAGGAGGACGTCCTCGTCCGGCGCCGCGAGCAGCGCCGTCCACAGGCCCGTGAAGCCGCCTCCGATGATCGCGAGCTCGCAGCTCGCGTCGCCGTCGAGCGGCGGCAGCGGCTCGGGTGCGTCCGGCGAGTCGAGCCAGAAGACGCTCTGCTCTGAGTCCGCGAGCGCCGCGCTCAGCCGCGCAGCCACTCGAGCACCTCGCCGGCGTCCTCCGGCACGGAGAGGTCCGGCGGCAGCGTGTAGATGTCGTCGGCCCGGGCGATGGCTGAAAGCTACCGCCCGGGCCGTGGAGCCTTAGACCAGGAACGGGATGATCAGCAGCGCCACGATGTTCGCCACCTTGATCATCGGGTTGATCGCCGGGCCGGCGGTGTCCTTGTAGGGGTCGCCGACGGTGTCGCCGGTGACCGAGGCCGCGTGGGCCTCGGAGCCCTTGCCGCCGTACTCGCCGTCCTCGATCAGCTTCTTCGCGTTGTCCCAGGCGCCGCCGCCGGACGTCATCGAGATGGCGGCGAAGAAGCCCACCACGATCACGCCGATCAGAAGCCCGCCGAGCGCCTGGTAGGAGAGCAGGCCGACGACCACCGTTACCACGATCGGGATCAGCGCCGGGAGGATCATCTCGCGCTGGGCCGAGGCCGTGACGATGTCGACGGCGCGCCGGTAGTCCGGCTTCTCGGTGTAGTCCATGATGCCCGGCTTCTCCTTGAACTGGCGCCGGACCTCCTCCACGACGCCGCCGCCCGCTCGGCCTACCGCCTCGATCGCGAGCGCGGCGAACAGGTAGACCATCATGCCGCCGATCAGGAGGCCGATCAGCACCTCGGGCTGTGAGATGTCGAAGCCCTCCAGGCGCGTGCCGTCCTTGGCGGCCTCCTCGCGCAGCTCCTCGATGAACGCCGCGAACAGCACGAGCGCAGCGAGCACGGCCGAGCCGATCGCGTAACCCTTGGTCACGGCCTTGGTCGTGTTGCCGACCGCGTCGAGCGGGTCGGTCACGTTGCGGACCTCCTCCGGCAGGTCCGCCATCTCGGCGATGCCGCCGGCGTTGTCGGTGATCGGGCCGAAGGCGTCGAGCGCCACGATCAGACCGGTGAGCGACAGCTGCGCCATCACCGCCACGCCGATGCCGTAGATCCCGGCCAGCTCGTTGGCGACGAGGATGCCGAGCGCCAGCAGGATCGCCGGCGCGGCGGTCGACTGGAAGCCCTGCGCGAGCCCCTGGATGATGTTCGTCGCGTGCCCCGTCTGGGACGCGCGCGCGGTCGTGCGCACCGGCCGGAAGCGGGTCGACGTGTAGTAGTCGGTGATCACGAACAGGCCGGCGGTGATGCCGATGCCGACGAGCGTGCAGAGGTACAGGTCGATGCCGGACGGGGCCTCGTCGGAGCCGCCGCGCAGCAGCGCGGAGACGTCGTTCTGGAAGGTGAGGTCGTCCATCATCCAGAGCGTGATCGGCAGGAAGGCGAGAGCGGCCAGCACGCCGGAGACGATCAGGCCCTGATAGAGGGCCCGCTCGACGTTGCCGCTCGCGCTCCTGACCGCGTAGGTACCGATGATCGAGGCGATCAGCGAGACGCCGCCGATCACGAGCGGGTAGACGGCGACGGTGCCGATCTGGTCGAAGGTGAGGACGCCCAGCAGCATCACCGCGACGGCGGTGACCGCGTAGGTCTCGAAGAGGTCGGCCGCCATGCCGGCGCAGTCGCCGACGTTGTCGCCCACGTTGTCGGCGATCACGGCCGGGTTGCGCGGGTCGTCCTCCGGGATGCCGGCCTCGATCTTGCCGACGAGGTCGGCGCCGACGTCGGCGGCCTTCGTGAAAATGCCGCCGCCCAGGCGGGCGAACACCGAGATCAGCGAGCCGCCGAACCCGAGCCCCACGAGGGCGTCGATCGCGTCGCGCTCGTCGACGTCGAACAGGATCAGGAGCCCGTAGTAGCCGGCGACGCCGAACAGCGCGAGACCCGCGACGAGCAGGCCGGTGATGGCGCCGCCCTTGAAGGCCACCTCGAGCGCCCGCGACACGCCGCTGCGGGCTGACTCCGCCACCCGGGCGTTGGCGCGGACCGACACGTTCATGCCGATGAAGCCGGCGGAGCCCGAGAGGGTCCCGCCGATCAGGAAGCCGATCGCGATCAGGATGCCCTCGGCGTCCTGGGCCTCGAGCGCGATCGCGAGCACGACCGCGAGCACCACGGCGACTCCGCCGATGATCGTGTACTGGCGCTTCAGGTAGGCACTCGCGCCCTCCTGCACAGCCGCGGAGATGTCCTGCATCTCCTTGTTTCCGGGCGAGAGCGACAGAAGCCAGCGCGCGGTAACGACGCCATACACCACGGCGGCGCCGGCGCACGCGAGCGCTATCGGCACTCCCCAGTCAGTCAGGAATTCCAACGGGTTTGTCCTCCGTCCAAGTCAGTCAGCGGGCGGCTCGAGCGCAAAGGGCGCACGTGTGGGGGTACCGCCCGAAAAGAGCGGCGGGCAGTCTATCGACTTCACCGGGTGTTACTGCCGGGGTCAGTGGACGATCGCGCTCTCGAGCGCACCGGCGCAAGCGTCGGCCGGCTGCGGGCCGATGCGCGGCAGCGCTCGGATCAGCAGCGACCGCAGCCGCTCGAGGTTGTCCTGGAAGACACCGAAGGCGGTCTCCGCCGAGACCGGCGGCACGTGGGGCATGCCCTCGAGCCCGACGTCGTAGTCGGTGACGAGCGACACGTTCGCGTAGCAGAGCTGCAGCTCACGCGCGAGCCACGCCTCCGGGTACTGGGTCATGTTGACGACGTCGAAGCCGCTCGCCGCGTACCAGCGCGACTCGGCGCGCGTCGAGAAGCGCGGGCCCTCGATCACCACCACCGTCCCGCCCTCCACGACCGGTATCTCCTCCTCGCGCGCGGCCTCGGCGAGGATCGCGCTGAGGTCGCGGCAGTAGGGGTCGGCCGCCGACACGTGCGTGGTCTGGGGGCCGTCGTAGAAGGTGCTCTCGCGCGCCTGGGTGCGGTCGACGAACTGATCGCAGATCATGAACGTGCCCGGCGCGAGCTCCGGCTTGAGCGAGCCGACCGCGCAGGGCCCGACGATGCGCTGGACGCCGACCTCCTTCATCGCCCAGAGGTTGGCGCGGTAGTTGATCCGGTGCGGGGGGAGCGTGTGCTCGGAGCCGTGGCGGGGCATGAACGCAACCTCGACGCCCTCGAGCGTTCCGACCCGCACCGGCGCGGACGGGGGCCCGTACGGGGTGGCCACCGGTACCTCCTCGACCTCATCGAGAAAGCGATAGAAGCCGGAGCCCCCGAAGATCCCTATCACGAGCCAGGGGTCCAGATCTTGGAGCGGGCCTTTGCTCGTTCCGCCTCGTCGGGGTCGGGCTGCGGCTCGGCGCCCGCAGCCCCCGTCTCACGCACGTACAGCATCTGCACCTGAGAGAGGGCGTCCCTGATCTGGCCGGCCGCCTCCTCGGGCGCGAGCGGCAACATCGCGCGCGCGGCGTCGATCGCCTTCTTCGCCTCGACCGGGTCCTTCGCCTCCGGGATGCTCAGCTTCTGGCCGGCGAGGTTGACGAGCGTCGCGATGGTCTGCAGCACGACGTCGTCGACCTTGACGCGACGGAGCGCCTCGAGCAGCTGCTCCTCTGTCGGCTCCTGGGGAGTACTCATGTGGTCACCTCCTCGGCGGCGTACGTGCGCTGGGTCAGCGCCACCTCCGCCGCATAGACCTCATCCATGGAAGCACCCTGGGCGAGCGTGTGCTTCTGGCGTTGCGCGCCGTTCTCGTCCGGCAGGCGCGGCTCGATGCCGAGCTCGGCGCGCGCCGGCGCGGTCCAGTCGAGCAACCGCTCGAGCGCCGCCGCCGCCGGATACTCCTGGCGGCGGCCGATGTCGATCAGCTTGCCGTCGAGCCCGTGGCGGATCGCGCGCCAGAAGTTCTCCTCGAGAACCCGTCCGGGCGGATCGTCGAATTGGACGCCGTCGTCGAAGTCGAGCGCCGCCTGGGCGACGCAGGCGGTGATCAGCCCCGCCAGCGCGGTCGAGTCGTCGCCGCTCGTCTGGGCGTCGCAGATCCGCATCTCAACGGTGCCGTAGCTGTGATGCGGGCGCACGCTCCACCACACCTGGGTGAATTCCACGATCGAGTTGGTTTGGACCAGGAAGTCGATGTAGTCCGCGTACCCGGTCCAGCCGCCGAACGCATCGGGGATGCCGCAGCGCGGGAAGCTCTTCGTGAAGATCTGCGAGCGCGCCGAGTGGAGCCCGGAGTGGCGCCCGTCGAGGAAGGGCGAGTTCGCGGAGATCGCGAGCAGGTCGGGCATCACGAGGCGCAGCCGGTCGCAGACCCGCAACGCGCGGTCGGGGCCGTTCACGCCCACGTGGACGTGCACGCTGAAGGTGTTGTTGCGCCAGGCCACGTACTGCAGGGCGCTCTCGACGCGGTGGTAGTGCTCGGTGTCGATGATCTCCTGCTCCTGCCAGGGGCTCCACGGGTGCGTGCCGGTCGCGCCCAGCAGCAGGTCCTGGCCCGCGGCCAGCGCGAACAGGCGCGAGCGTGCCTCGCGCTGCTTCGCGACGGCGTCGGCGAAGGTCTCGCCGCGGCCGGAGCGGATCTCTATCTCCGAGCGGATCAGCTCGCCGGCGACGGCATCGGCGAGCACCGGGTCGTCCTGCGCAGCGTCGTAGAGCGCATCGAAGCGCTGGGCGAGCGAGTAGGTCGCCGGGTCGAGGATTGCGAACTCCTCCTCGATTCCGACAGTGAAGTCTGTCGAGGCCTCGAAGACCTCTCTGACCCTCGGCATGTCGAGCATGGCGGGTGCCTACGTGAGGTAGAAGTAGAGCGCGTAGAGCAGGTCGACCGCAGGGCTCGAGGTGTGGACCGTCACCTCGGGCGGCACCTGCAGCAGGGCCTCGGAGTAGTTGAAGATGATCTTGACGCCGGCCGCCACGAGGTCGTCGGCCACCTGCTGCGCCGCCTCGGTCGGCACCGCGAGCACCCCGACGACGACGTCCTCCTCGCGGATCACCCGCTCGAGGTCGTCGTAGGGGCGGACGGTCAGGTTGTCGTTGACGCTCGTCCCGACCTTGGATGGATCCTTGTCGAAGAGCGCCACGACCCTGAAGCCGTGGTCCGCGAAGATGTCCGAGCCGGCGATCGCCTGACCGAGGTTGCCGGCGCCGAACAGGGCGATGTTGTGCTTGCCGGTGGTCCGCAGGATCTTGCGGATCTGCGAGACGAGCGAGTCGACGTTGTAGCCGACCCCGCGCTTGCCGAACTTGCCGAAGCCGGACAGGTCGCGCCGGATCTGGGTCGAGTTGACGTGCGTGTAGTCCGCCAGCTCCTGGGACGAGATCGTCTCCCGGCCCATCTTCTTGGCCTGGGTGAGGACCTGCAGATAGCGCGACAGTCGGGCGGCCACGCCGAGCGATAGCCGCTCTGACGCACCCGGCTCGGCCTCTGACCGCGCCGGTTGAAGCCCGACGCCGCCCGCTGGGGGCTCGTCGTACCTCACGAAGGGCTCACTCTATCGAGCCGCTCACGCAGCGACCGCTCCTGCACGAAGAACTCGAACAGCTCCTCTCCGTCCAGCTCCAGCACCGGAATGCGCTCGCCGTAGCGCCCGTGAAGGACCGGATCGAGGCTCACGTCGACCTCCTGGAGCTCGAAGTCGTGGTCGGCACGCACTCGCTCCACCACGACCCGCGCCGTCTCGCACAGGTGGCAGCCGGGCTTTCCATAGAGCGTCACGCGCGCCATGGGTGTCACTCTAGGCCCGTGGAGCACCTGGAACTGGTGATCTTCGGCCTGCTGGTGGGCATCGTCGCGTTCGGGTCGCTGGCCAGCCTGCTGCGGGTCCCGTACCCGATCACGCTGGTGCTCGGCGGCCTCGCGATCGGCTTCGTCCCGGGTATTCCCTCCCCGGAGCTGGACCCGGAGCTGGTGCTGGTGATCTTCCTGCCGCCGCTCCTGTACGGCGCCGCCTTCTTCACCTCGCTGCGCGACCTGCGCCGGAATGCGCGCCCGATCGCCCTGCTCGCGATCGGGCTCGTGCTCGCGACGATGGGCGCCGTCGCCGTGGTCGCCCACGAGCTGCTGGGGCTCAGCTGGGGGGTGTCGTTCGTGCTCGGAGCGATCGTCTCGCCCACGGATGCCGTCGCGCCGGCCGAGATCCTGCGCCGGATCGGGGCGCCGCGGCGCCTGATCACGGTCGTCGAGGGTGAGAACCTGACGAACGACTGGACCGCGCTCGTCCTCTACAAGGTCGCCGTCGCCGCGGTCGTGAGCGGCACCTTCTCGCTGTTCGACGCGAGCGTCGAGTTCCTGCTGAGCGGGATCGGCGGCCTTGCCATCGGCCTCGTGGCCGGCCGCATCATCCGTGAGATCCGCCGCCGGATCGACGATCCACCGACCGAGATCACGATCTCGATCCTCAGCGGCTACGCCGCCTACCTGCCCGCCGAGGAGCTCGGCTTCTCGGGCGTGATCGCGGCCGTCACGGTCGGCATCTACATGGGCTGGTACACGCCCGAGCTGACCACGCCGACCATGCGCCTGCAGAGCGTGGCGCTGTGGGAGATCCTCACTTTCTTGCTGAACGCGGTGCTGTTCCTGCTGATCGGGATGCAGATGCCGTCGATCCTCGACAACCTGAGCGGCGACAGCGCCGCCAACCTCGTGTGGTGGGGGCTCCTGATCAGCTTCACCGTCGTCGCCGTTCGCCTGGTCTGGGGGTTCACGGCCGTATACGTAGTCCGTGCGATCGACCGGCGCGAGGTGCAACGCGCGCGCCGCACCAGCTGGCAGGAGCGCTTCATCGGCGGCTGGGCGGGTATGCGCGGTGCCGTGTCGCTCGCCGCGGCGCTCGCCGTCCCGCTCGAGACCGACAGCGGTGCCCCCTTCCCCGAGCGCGACCTGATCATCTTCCTCGCGTTCTGCGTGATCCTCGTGACGCTCGTGGGCCAGGGCCTCACGCTCGCGCCGCTGATCAAGGTGCTGGGCGTCGAGGACGACGGCACCGAGGAGCGCGAGGAGGTGGACGCCCGCGTGCGGGTGGCAGAGGCGGCGCTCGCGCGGCTGGAAGAGCTCATCGATGAGGAGTGGGTGCGCGAGGACACCGTCGGGCGCGTGCGCGGCATGTACGAATACAGGCGCCGGCGCTTCACGGCGCGGGTGGACGGGGACGGCGATGCCTACGAGGAGCGCACCGACCAGTACCTGCGGCTCATGAACGAGCTCTTCGAGGCCCAGCGCCAGGAGCTCATCGGGATGCGCAACTCGCAGGAGATCTCGGACGAGGTGCGGCGCCGGATCGAGCGCGAGCTCGACCTCGAGGAGTCGCGGCTCGCCTGACCCCTTCAGAGCCGGGCGCTGGCGTCCAGATCCAGGTAGCCGGGGTACTCGAGCGGCTCGAGGAAGCGCGCCGCCGCGGCGATCATCGCGGCGTTGTCGGTGCAGAGCTCGACCGGCGGGACCCAGACGGGCACGCCCAGATCGCCAACCGCCGCGCGCAGCCGCGAGTTCGCCGCGACCCCGCCTCCGATCGCGAGCCGCTCGAGGCCTTCGCGTTCGAGCGCCGCTGCAGTCCGTGCCGTGAGCGCATCCACGATCGCGCGCTGGTAGGAGGCCGCCAGGTCCGGGGCGCGGCTCTCGGCCTCGTCTCCGAGGTCGCGGATCCGGTACAGCAGCGACGTCTTGAGGCCGCTGAAGCTGAAGTCGAGCTCGCCAGGGGCACTCACGGGGAACTCGAACGCGTCCGGGTCACCGTCGCGGGCGAGCCGGTCGACCGCCGGGCCGCCCGGATAGCCGAGCCCGAGCAGCCGCGCGCCCTTGTCGAACGCCTCGCCGGCGGCGTCGTCGAGCGTCTGGCCGAGCACCGTGTAGCGGGCTGGGTCATCCACGCGTGCGACGAAGGTGTGGCCGCCGCTCGCCACGAGGCACAGGTACGGCGTTTCGACGGGTCCCGCGCCCAGCGTGCTCGCCACCACGTGGCCGTGTAGGTGGTCGACCGGCACGAGTGGCAGCCGGCGCGCCGCCGCCAGCGCTTTCGCCGACGAGAGCCCGACGAGCAGGGCACCGATCAGGCCGGGCCCGTGGGTGACGGCGACGGTGTCGATGCCGTCGAGCCCCACCCCGCCGCCCTCGAGCGCGTCGGCGGTGACGGCGTCGACGAGCTCGAGGTGATGGCGCGAGGCGATCTCCGGCACGACCCCGCCGTAGCGCGCGTGCAGCAGGCCCTGCGAGGCGATCACGTTGGAGCGGATCTCGCCGCCCTCCGTGACCACGGCCGCGCAGGTGTCGTCGCAGCTCGTCTCGATCGCGAGGATCACGCGGTGGCGCGTTCCGGCGCCGTCCGCCACATGATGAGCGCGTCCTCTCGGTTGTCGTGGTAGTAGGCGCGCCTGCGCCCGGCCGCGCGGAAGCCGAAGCGCTCGTAGAGCCGGATCGCGTCCTGGTTCGAGGTCCGCACCTCGAGCGTGTACTGCTCCGAGGGCCGGTCACCGAGCTCGAACAGCCGCTCGAGCAGCGCACTCGCGATGCCCTGGCGGCGGATGCTCGGGTCGACCGCCACGTTCATCAGGTGCCAGACCGTGTCGTAGCGAGAGCAGACGAGGTAGGCGACGAGCTTGCCGTCGACGAGGGCGGCCAGGCAGATGCCGTTCTGCTTGGAGAGCTCGAGCACGAACATCGCGAGCGACCACGGCGTGGGGAACGCACGCCGCTCGATGGCGATGACCTGCGGCAGGTCGGCGTAGGTGAGTTGGCGAATCTCGGGCTCGGTCACTGCGGCTTTGCGTCTGGTGCTCTCAGATACTCGGGGAGGACTGCCTCCGGCGGCTCGTCGGCCACCCCCTGCGCCAGCCGGCAAACGTGGAGGCCACGAACCACGTGAGCACCCGCACCGTCCGGCGCCACCTTGATGCCGGCCGTTTCGAGCGCCTGCCGAAATCGTACCGAGCCATCCCCCGCTGCCAGCGGGGTCGCGCCCGATGCCCGCACGCGCTCGGCGAGCACCTCCGGCGTGAGCGCCTCGAGCTCCCAGGCAGAGACGCGGGGCGCCTCCAGCAGGGCAAACACCTCGCCCCGCTTGGCGTCGATCACGGCCAGCCGCTCGTCGGCGTCGATCCCGGCTGCGAGCGCCGCGAGCGAGGACACCGGCCGCAGTGAGAGCCCAGCCGAATGCGAGAGCGCCCGCGCGGTCGTGACCCCGATGCGCAGGCCTGTGAAGGCGCCGGGTCCCACCCCCACGGCGATCGCCTCGAGCTCCGGCCAATCGAGCCCCGCGCGCGCCATCACGTCCTCGATGGCCGGCATCAGCTCTCTCGCATGGGCCGGCGGGCGCGTGAGACGCTCGGCCGGCGGGGCAACCTCGAAGGCCTCGCCGTCGGAGCGGAGTACGCATGCGCTCGACGCCGCCGTCGAGGTGTCGAAGCCGAGCAGGCTCACTCGATCGTGATCCTGCGCCGGTCTTCGCCGGCGTGCTCCAGCCGTACGCGCGCCGCCACCCGCCGGACCTCCGGCTCGGCCAGCGCGGGCCACTCGACGAACGCCACCCGCTCGTCGGTCAGGTAATCGTCGAGCAGCGCCGGATCCTCGCCGGCGAGCGAGCCCAGCCGGTAGAGATCGAGGTGCGCCACCTCGACGCGCCCGTGCAGGACGTGCCCGATCGTGAAGGTGGGGCTCGTGACCGGCCCCTCGACGCCGAGCGCTCGCGCGGCCCCGCGAACGAAGGTCGTCTTGCCGCTGCCGAGCTCGCCCGTCACGAGCACCACGTCCCCGGGCTCGAGCCGCTCCGCGAGCTCGGCCCCCGCGGCCTCGGTCTCCTCCGCTGAGCGCGTGTCGCGTTCCATGCCGGCTGCGCTCAGCCGAACAGGTCCATCTGCGGCGGATCCGGTTCGGGCGCCGGGGCCGGCACGACCGCGGCCACCGCCCCGATCGGCACCGGCGGCGGCTCCTCGAGCAGCGCCGGGATGCGCGCGAACGCCGCGCGCAGGTCGTCGAGCGTCTTGGTCGAGCGCAGCGCGGCCGCCGGGTGGAAGACGGGGTACACGCGCACGGTGCGCGCGCCGAGCTCGTGCACCTCGGGCTTGCCGTGCACGGCCGTGATGCCGCGGTTCGTGCGTGTGACCACCTGCATGGCGAACTTGCCGAGCGTGCAGATCAGCTTCGGCTCGATGAGCTGGATCTGGCGGTCGGTGTACGGCCTGCAGGCAACGATCTCCTCGGGCAGCGGGTCGCGGTTGCCCGGCGGCCGGCAGCGCACCACGTTGGTGACGAACACGTCCGCGCGCGACATCCCGATTTCTTCGAGCAGCTGGTCGAGCAGCTTGCCCGCACGCCCGACGAACGGCAGCCCCTGGAGGTCCTCCTGCTGGCCCGGCCCCTCGCCGATGAACATCAGATCGGCGTCCGCATTGCCGTTCCCGAACACCACGCGGGTGCGACCTTCGTGGAGCGGGCAGCGCAGGCAGCCGGACGCCTCGCGGTAGAGGGCGACGAGTTCCTCGCGCCGCTCCGCTGCGGGTCGAGACTGCATGGACACAGAGCCTAGGGACAGGCGGCGACGGAGGACCTCACGGGTATCCTTGAGGCGCTGGCCGCTACCGACCCTCGGAGTGGACCGGCAGGGGCAATGAACCAACGATTCACCCGTGAAGAACCGCCAGCCGGGCGCGGCAGCCAACCTCGCGTGGCCGTCATCGGAGCGGGTCGCCTCGGCAGCCGGCTGAGCGCGGCTCTGCGCGCGACCGGCCTCGAGGTCGAGGGGCCGCTGGGCCGCGGCGAGACGCCACGACCCGCGACGGCGGTGATTCTCTGCGTCCCCGACGGCGAGATCGGCGCGGCGGCCGCGGCCGCCGCGGGCTCGGCGCCGCTCGTCGGGCATACGAGCGGGGCCACGCCGCTGACGGCCATGGAGCCGGCGCGGCGGGCGGGCGCCGCGCTGTTCGGGCTGCACCCGCTCCAGAGCTTCGCCGAGCCGCCCGCGGCGAGCGAGCCGCCGCTGGCCGCGTTCGATGGCGCCGGCTGCGCCGTCGCCGGCACGAGCGCCGAGGCGCTCGACCTCGCCGTCCGGCTCGCGCGCCGCCTCGGCATGACCCCCTTCGAGATCGACGACGAGGGCCGCGCCGCCTACCACGCCGCCGCCTCGGTCGCCTCCAACTTCCTCGTCACGCTCCAGGCCGCCGCCGAGAGCATCGCGGCCGGCGCGGGCCTCGAGCCGCACGAGGCGCGCGCGCTGCTCGTGCCGCTGCTGCGAGGCACGGTCGAGAACCTGGCCGAGCACGGCCCGGAGCGGGCGCTGACCGGGCCGATCGCGCGCGGCGACCACGCCACGGTCGAGGCGCAGCGCGCCGCCGTCGAGGAGGTCGCCCCGCACCTGCTCGAGCTGTTCGACGAGCTCGTGCGGCACACGCACTCGCTGGCCCGCCGGGAGGCGCGGGCGTGAGGACCGTGAGGACCGTGAGCGAGCTGCGCCAGGCGCTCGCCCCGGAGCGGCGCGCCGCCCGCACGATCGGGCTGGTTCCGACGATGGGCGCCTTCCACGACGGCCACCTCTCGCTCATCCGCCGAGCACGCCGCGACTGCGACGTCGTTGTCGTGTCGCTCTTCGTCAACCCCACACAGTTCGCCCCGAGCGAGGATCTCGACGCCTACCCGCGCGACGAGCAGCGCGACGCCGCGCTCGCGGAGGCCGAGGGGGTCGACCTCCTGTTCGCGCCTCCGGTCGGGGAGGTCTACCCCGAGGGGTTCGCCACGAGGGTGGCCGTCGGCGGCATCACCGAGATACTCGAGGGCCACCCCACCCGCCGCGGCCCCAGCCACTTCGCGGGCGTCACCACCGTCGTGAGCAAGCTCTTCAACATGGCGGGCCCCGACGTCGCCTACTTCGGCCAGAAGGACGCGCAGCAGGCGCTGGTGCTGCGCCAGATGGTGCACGACCTCGACATTCCCGTCCGGATCGAGGTCTGCCCCACTGTGCGCGACCACGACGGCCTCGCGCTCAGCTCCAGGAACGCCTACCTGAGCGAGTCCGAGCGCGACCAGGCGCTCGCGCTCAGCCGTGCGCTGCGCGCCGCCGGCTCCGCCGTGGAGGCCGGCGAGCGCGACGCAGAGGCGGTGTTGCGCGTCGCGCGCGCCGAGCTCGACGGCGCCGGGATCGAGCCGGAATACCTCGAGCTTCGCTCCGCCACAGACCTGACCCCCGTCGAGCGTGTGAACGGCTCGACGCTGCTTGCGGTCGCCGCCCGAGTCGGGCCCGCCCGCCTCATCGACAATGTCGTGCTCGGCTCCGGCCGGGAGACTGGAGAACCTGAATGAGCCACCACCGTCCCACAGCGAGCGCCCCGCCCGCGAAGCGACCCACCGTGACGCTCTCCAAGCTGGCCGAGAAGAAGGCGCTCGGCGAGCCGCTCGTGATGGTCACGGCGTATGACTACCCGAGCGGGCAGGTGGCCGAGGAGGCCGGCGTCGATGTGGTCCTGGTCGGCGATTCCGGCGCGATGACGGTGCTCGGCTACCCCTCGACGGTGCCGGTCACGCTCGACGAGCTGCTGATGCTCGCCGCCGCGGTGCGCCGCGGCATCTCGACGCCGCTGCTGGTCGGTGACATGCCCTTCGGCTCGTACGAGGCGTCGAACGAGGAGGCGATCCGTAACGCGCAGCGTTTCGTCAAGGAGGCGGGATGCGACGCGGTCAAGCTTGAGCGCGGCGGCAGCACGGCCGAGCGCGCGCGGGCCATCACGGGCGCCGGCATCCCGGTGATGGGTCATGTGGGGCTCACGCCCCAGACCGCCACGGCGCTGGGCGGCTACCGCTCGCAGGGCCGCACCGCCGAGCGCGGGCTCGCGGTCCTGCACGACGCCGTCGACCTCCAGGAGGCGGGTTGCTTCGCGGTCGTCTTCGAGGCGATTCCGAGCCCGCTGACCGAGGTGATCATGCCCCGCATGCGGATACCTGTGATCGGCATCGGCGCCGGCCCGGCGGCGGACGGCCAGGTGCTCGTCTTCCACGACCTGCTCGGGATCTACGACGGGCACGCGGCTCGCTTCGTCAAGCGCTACGGCAACGTGCGCGAGGCCATGATCAAGGGCGTGGCCGACTACACGGCCGAGGTCCGCGCCCGGCGCTACCCGGCGCCCGAACACGAGTACACGATGGCCCCGGACGAGGTCGAGCGGCTGCACGCGCTCGTCGACAACCCAGCCGGTGAGCCCTTCACGGGCGGCTTCTCGCTCTGAAATGTGAGAATGTCGTCCCGCTCTGACTCGCGCCGCACGGCGCCTCACCAGGAGGAATGATGGAAGCCCACGAACAGGAACTTGGCCCGGTTGACATCGTGGTGATCGCCTATCCGGCGGATGCACCGATGACCGGCGAGGCAGTACCGATCGTGCTGGACCTCGTGGAGCGGGGCATCATCCGCGTCCTCGACGTCCTGATCGTGATGCAGAACGAGGACGGCACGTTCTCCGGATTCGAAGCGACTGACCTCGAGCCCGACAGCATCGGCGACCTGAAGGTGTTCGAGGGGGCGTCGACGGGACTTCTCGGCGATGAGGATGTGGCCACCGCGTCGGAGGCCCTCGAGCCGGGAAGCGCCGCGGTGATGATCGTGTACGAAAACCGCTGGGCCGCGCCGTTCGTCGCAGCGGTGAGGCGCAGCGGCGGGTTCGCCGTAGATTTCCAGCGCATCCCCGCAGAAGACCTGATGGCAGCCCTCGACGCCGCCGAGTAGGCGGCCTGAACCGAAAGGATCTACCTCAATGCCTGGATTGCTCCGCGGGGTGGCCCGCACCGCTGTGATTGCCGGCACCGCGACAAGCGTGTCGAACCGCGTCAGCCGCCGGCAGGCGAACCGCTGGGCGGAACAGGACGCCCAGCAGCAGGAGCCCCCGCCGCAGCAGTACGCGGCCCCTCCGCCCGCGGCCCCGGCGCCCCAGGAGGACCGCGTCCAACAGCTCAAGGACCTCGCGGGCCTGAAGGAGCAGGGCGTCCTTACCGACGAGGAGTTCGCCGCCGAGAAGGCCCGGATCCTGGGCAGCTGATCGCGGACTAGCCGGCGGGCTCGGGAACGAGCCCGCCGCCTTCGTCCGGCTGGGGCGGGGCCCGCTCCTCGGCCCGGGCGCGGGCGAGGTCGCCCGAGATCTTCGTGACGGCGGCGGTGAGCGGCGCGGCCAGAATCAGGCCGACCGCTCCGAAGAGCGCGCCGCCGCCGATCGTGACGATCAGAACCGCGAGCGGGTGGATGCCGAGCGCCGCACCGTACGCGATCGGCTGGATGAGCTGTTGCAGGATCCCGTTGGCCAGCAGCTGGACCACGACCATCCCGATCGCGGCGTCCGTGCCCGCGCCGCCGAGCGCGATCAACACCGAAAACGCCCCGGCCCCCCAGGCGCCGAGGTACGGGATGTAGGCGCCGACGAAGGTCACGACGACGATCGTCCCGACCAGCGGCACGCCGAGGATGAGAGCCCCGATCGCCACCACGATCGCGTTGAAGGCCGCCACGATCGTGACGCCGAAGAAGTAACCGCGCAGCGACTTGAGGACACGCTCCGACACCGTGTGCGCCACCGGCATCGGAACCCCCGAGTGACCCTCCACCCACGCCCGGATCTTCGGCCCGTCCGCGAGCAGGAAGACCAGGCTGAGCGCAGTCAGCGCCAGGAAGAAGGCGATCCCGGAAAGGGCCTCCACGCCGCTCACGACGCCGTGGAGGAGCGTGCTTGCGCTGCTGCTCACGGAGCTGCTCGCATCCTCCTTGGCGGACTGCGCGCTGCTCTGATCGGCGCCGAGATCCTGGAGCCAGCCCTGGATCTCGTCCTCGGCCCCCGACAGGTGCGAGCTGATGTCGCTGCTCTCGCCGGCAACGCCGGCCACGATCAGCACCAGGAACGCGATGCCGACCGCGACGATCAGGACCAAGACCAGGATCGCCGCGATGGCGCGCGGGATGCCGCGGCCTGCGACCCAGGCGACGAGCGGCGTGGCGACCGCGGCGACGACCGCGGCCGTGATCACCGGCAGGACGATGGTGCTGGTCAGCGCGAGCAGCCAGACCATTCCGACCAGCAGGAGGGTGACGCCGACGAGCAGCCACGCGCTCACCCCGAGGTCGCGCAGCCAGCCCGGCGTTGCGAAGAGGCCCTGCAGCTCGCGGGGGTCGAACTCGAGGACCTCGTCCTCGGTCCCGCGCTGCCCTTCCCCAGGCTCCCGGCGGTGTCGGCGCAGGCGGGCGCGAATCATGGCCCCTCGCTCATCTCGCCGAAGTATGGGCCGCGCGGCGGCCGGATCAGACGCGGGCGCTCAGTAACCGACCCCGGTCTTCACGCGCTGACGGTCGATCTCGTGGAGGCCACCCTTCTTGTCGAGCGTCTCGCAGGCCTCCACGATGTCGTCGCCGAGCCGCGAGACCATCGAGTGGCCGAGCGTCTCCTTGACGAGCGCGCGCATGATCGTCACGTGCTCGGCGTTCGGCGGGAGCGTGTAGGCCGGAACCATCCAGCCACGCTCGGCGGCCAGCTGGGCCACGATGTCGAACTCGTCGTAGTTCTGCGCCTCGGCGAGCTGGAACGCGACGAGCGGCAACTGCTCCTCGTCCTCTCGGCCGATCAGGCGGAACTTGCCCGTCTTTCCGACGCGCTCCTTGAGCACCTTGGTGTTGTCCTGCATGACCTGCATCACGAAGCGATAGCCGTCGCGGCCCAGGCGCACGAGGTTGTAGTACTGCGCGAGCACCATCGCCGATCCGGTCGAGAAGTTGAGCGTGAAGGTCGCGTCCGTCTTTCCCAGGTAGTTCTCGTAGAAGACGAGGTCCTCGGGCAGGTCGCTCTTCTCCCTGAAGATGAGCCAGCCGATGCCGGGGTAGACGAGCCCGAATTTGTGGCCGGAGACGTTGATCGAGCGGACCTGCTCGAGCCGGAAGTCCCACTCGGAGTGCGGATACAGGAATGGCCAAACGAAGCCGCCGCTCGCCCCATCGACGTGCAGCGGCACGTCCAGCCCCTTGTCGTGCTTGAGGCGTATCAGCAGGTCGTTGATCCCGACGATGTCGTCCGCGTGGCCCGTGAAGGTCGTGCCGAGGACGGCCGCCACGCCGATCGTGTTCTCGTCGATGTGCGGCTCCACATCCTCCGGCCCGATCGTGTACTTGTCGGGCTGCAGCGGGATGATGCGCGGCTCGACGTCGAAGTAGCGGCAGAACTTCTCCCACACGACGTGGACGTCGCCGCCGAAGACCAGGTTCGGCCTGCTCGTGTCCTTGCCCGCCTTCTCCTGGCGGCCGCGCCACTTCCACTTGAGCGAGAGCGCGCCGAGCATGATGGCCTCGGAGGAGCCCTGCGTGCGGGCGCCGGTCGTCTCGCCGGGGGCGTTGAACAGGTTGGCGAGCATCCGGATGCAGCGCTGCTCGATCTCCGCGGTCTGCGGGTACTCGGCGTGATCGATGAAGTTGCGGTACAGGTTCTCGGCGATTATCCGCTGCGCCTCGGGCTCCATCCAGGTCGTCACGAAGGTGGCCAGGTTGCGCATCGGAAGACCGTCCAGCATCATCTCCTCGGCGACCAGCCTCATGGCCGCGAGCGCCGGCATGCTGTGCTCGGGCATCTCGTTGTCGGGCGCCGGCTCGAGGAGGAAGCGGTTGCCATAGTCGTTCGCACGAGCGTCGATCTTCTCGCTCAGCGACGACGAGTCGTTGGGAACCATCGGGTCAGGTCTCCTTGGGTCGTGGAACGGCGTGGCGGCGAGGGAGCAGCATGACGGCGCCGATGAAGAAGCACAACGCCCCCAGAGCCGTGCACCAGTTGACGGCCGCCAGATCGATCATCGATCCGCTCGACGGCACGATGTACGAGGCGATCGCGGAGATGCCGAAGAACACGCAGCCCAGGAGGTTGATGGCGGTGATGGTCCATTCCCGGTCCCGCCTCACGGGCAGGAGGCGCGGGCCGGTCACGACCCGGTAGGCGATCAGGCCCGAGATAAGGAAGCAGGCGGACCCGAACAGGTCGGGCGCGAAGATGAGCTTGTCCTCCTGACCGCTGGAGAGGTTCTCGTCCAGCGCGTCGAAGGTGTCCAGGTTGAACAGGAGGGTGCCGACGAACTGAATCGCCGCGCTCCACCAGGAGGGGTCGGCTCCCCAGCGCCGCCCGATCCTCAGCGTGCCCTCGCGCACCTCGAGACCGGCCGCCAGGGTGAAGAAGACGGAGCCGACGAAGAAGATGATCGCGTCGGCTTCCGCGCCCACGAGGTTGATGACGCCGGGGAACGGGCCGACGAAGAAGCAGAGCGAGCCGATCGCGAACCCGATTCCGATCCATAGATCCCACGCGGCCCTCGTCTCCGGCGTGGGCCGCACGGTTAGCGCGTGGCCGATCACGCGCGCACCCTATGCGGTCGTGCGGCGCGTGACACCAGATTGCGGTTGACCTGAGCGCGGTGCCCGCGTCAGCGCGGCTCAAACGGCCGTTGCTCCACGACCCCGTTCGCGACGACGAGGCCTGTGGACTCCGGGACCTCGAGCCAGGCGCCCGACAGGTCGGCGAGCGGCTCCGAGACGACGACGCGGTCGCCCTCGCTCAACTGTTGGAGGCGCTCGTTGTCGGGGTGTAGCAGGCGCACGGCGTCAAGGTCCGCGGATACGAAGAGCGTGCGCGAGCTGTGCTCCGACGAGTAGCGAACGGCCCACAGGTGTTCACCGTCGGCGATGCCAACCGTCATCTGCACCGGGTGCTCGACCCCGTGCTCGCCGCCCTTCGCCTCGACGTAGGCGACCGCCCGCTCCATCGCCCCCAGCGGATCCTCCTCGAGTCCGAATGTGAGCGCCAGGTGGAAGAGGAGCTCCGAGTCCGTCGATCCGGCGATCCCGAGGAAGAGCGACGGATCGACCTCCAACAGCAGGTCTCGCCGCATAGCCTGGAAGCCCCGGATCAGCCCGTTGTGAACGAACAGCCAGCGGCCGTGGCGGAAGGGATGGCAGTTCATCTGCTGAACGGGACTTCCCACCGCGGCGCGAATGTGTGCCATGAAGAGCGGCGACTCGATGTGGTCCGCAAGCTCGCGCAGGTTGACGTCGTTCCAAGCCGGGTTGACGCTGCGGTAGCGAGCGGGAACGGCGCGGTCGCCGGCGCCGTACCAGCCGACGCCGAAGCCGTCGCCATTCGTGGTCTCGGCGCCCATTCGGGAGTGCAGGCTCTCGTCGATCAGGCCGTGCCTGGTCCGGTAGAGCAGCTCGCCGATCACCAGCGGCTCACCGACGTAGGCGTTCCAACGGCACATCAGCGACCCTCCTCTGCCCGCACCACGACGACACAGGATGCAGCGTAGACATGCGAGCTGCCCTCGACCAAGCGGATGCGTGTCGCCTCATCCGAACCGGGATGATTGCGCGGCCACCGTGCGCGGCTCGACTCGATTCAGCAACTTTGGGGAAACCAGGGGGTTGACGCGTACGCGTCAGCAACCGACGAAAGGAAGGCGCAATGTCTCGATGGGCCCGGCGGCTAGTGCCGTCGCCCGCCATGGTCGTGGCGCTCGTCGCCCTTGTCATGGCGATGGGCGGCTCGGCCTACGCGCTTGTCATCACCGGCAAGAGCATCAAGAACGGGACCGTGACCGGCAAGGACCTCAAGAACCGCTCGGTCAGGGGCGACGACGCCAAGCGCGATTCGTTCGGCGCCGGGGCGGTCAAGGAATCCTCGCTCGGAGTGGTGCCACAGGCGCTCATCGCGCACGGAGCCAACCGCTTCGCCGTCGTGAACGGCGGCGGTCAGCTCGTTCGGGGTCGCAACGCCCAGGCCGCGCGTACAGGGGCCGGGCGCTACCAGGTGATCTTCGAGACGGACATCCGGAGCTGCGCGTACTTCGCCACCGTCGGCGATGCGAGCGCCTCGGGGCCGCCGCAGAACAGCCACATCAGCGTCTCGTCGCTCGCCACGAACGTGAACGGCGTCGCCGTCCGCGTCGAGAACAACGCCGGCGCCGAGGTCGATCGGCCCTTCCACCTCGTCGTCTTCTGCTGATCCCGGAGGCTGGGGCCGTCCGGCCTAGGGCGGCCCCAGCTCCTCGGGGTACTCGATCTGCCTGATCACACGCGCCGGGGCGCCCGCGGCGATCGAGAAGGGCGGGATGTCACGCGTGATCACGCTGTTGGCGCCGATCACGGAGCGCTCGCCGATGGTCACCCCGCTCGTGACGACCACGTGGGCGCCGCACCAGACGTTGTTGCCGACCACGGTCGGGCCCTTGCTCGAGAAGCCCTGCCACGGCACCGGGCGAATCGGATCGTCGAAGCGGTGGTTGCCGTCCGTGATGAAGCAGCCGTTGGCGAACATGCAGTGGTCGCCGATCTGCACGTACTCGACCGAAGCCACCATCACCCCGATGTTGAGGAAGGTCTGAGAGCCGATCACGATGCGCGCGTCGTCCGGCGCGGTCAGCCAGACGTGCGGCTCGAACAGCGTGTGCTCGCCGACCTCGAGGCGGCCCTCCCTGAACGCCTCGAGCACGTTGCCGTGCAACGGCCAGCGCGCGAAGGCCCTTCGGCGGGCGAGCTCGCGGTGGATCCGCAGGCGGTTCCAGGGCAGCGAGTTGCGCTCGTACCAGCGCCATTTCTGCCACCACAGGCGGGCGTCGCTCACGGCGGCAGCCTTGCAGAGGGCGCGGCCGCTACGCCGCCTCGGGCTGCGCGCGAAAGGCCCGGCGGTATGCGGTCGGCGACGTCGACAGCGCACGGCCGAAGTGCTGCCTGAGCGCCGCCGCCGTCCCGAAGCCGGACCGCGTCGCAACCTGCTCGACCGGCAGCTCCGTGCCCTCGAGCAACCGCTGAGCCTCGGCCACGCGGCGCCCGATCAGCCACTGCAGCGGCGTCGTGCCCGTCTCCGCGCGAAAGCGGCGCGCGAACGAGCGCGGGCTGCAGGCGGCGTGGCTGGCCATCGCCTCGACCGTGAGCGGCTCGTCGAGGCGCTCCTCCATCCATGCGCGCGTTACCGCCAGCCCGCCGTCCTCGGCAGGCAGCGGCCGCTCGACGAACTGCGCCTGCCCTCCGTCGCGGTGCGCGGCCACCACGATCCGGCGCGCGATCGCGTTGGCCGCCTCGGCGCCGTGGTCCTTTCGCACGATGTGCAGGCAGAGGTCGATTCCGGCGGCGACGCCCGCCGAGGTCAGGACGTCGCCGTCGTCGACATAGAGCACGTCGGGATCGACCTCGACCGCCGGGAACTCGCGCGCGAGCAGCGATGCGTAGCGCCAGTGCGTGGCGGCGCGGCGGCCGTCCAAGAGGCCGGCGGCTGCCAGGACGAACGCTCCGGTGCATATCGAGGCGACGCGCGCGCCGCGCTCCTTCGCCTCGCGGAGCGCCTCGAGCGGCTCGGGCGGCAGCGGCCAGGCGCGGTCGCCGATTCCGGGGACGATGATCGTGTCCGCCTCCCCGAGCGCCTCCAGGCCGTGCGGAACCAGCACGTCGAAGCCGGTCTCCGCCGCCACCGGCCCGGGCTCCGGCGCGCAGACCGCCCAGTCGTAGAGGTCCGGCTCGCGGCCGAACACCTGGGCGGGGATCGCGAGGTCGAAGGCGACGACCTCGTTCACGACGAGAGCGACGACGCGGTGCCGATGCGACATGGCAGGAATCTAGCGCATATTGGCTTTCCTGCCACTCGACGCCCCGGTGCCGCGGTGGGACGCTCACGGCATGAACGCCGAGATCCTTCTCTTCGACGGCTTTGACGAGCTCGACGCGATGGGCCCCTGGGAGGTGCTCGGCGGTCTCGCCCAGCTGCGCGAAGACGTGACCGCCCGCCTCGTGACACTCGAAGGCGCCCGCCAGGTGCGGGCCGACCACGGCGCGGTGATCCACGCCCACGGCGCCCTCTCCGAGCGTCCGGACGTGCTGATCGTGCCGGGCGGCGGCTGGTTCGACCGCACGCCGGACGGCGCCTGGGCCCAGGCCCAGCGCGGGGACATCCCGGACGCGCTTGCCGCCCGGCATGCGGCCGGTACGACCGTGGCATCAGTCTGCACCGGAGCGATGCTCCTTGCCCGCTCGGGCATCCTCGACGGCCGCCGCGCAACCACCAACCCCGGCGCGCTCGACGACCTTCGCGCCCACGGCACGATCGACGTCATCGACGCGCGCGTCGTCGACGACGGCGACATCCTCACGGCCGGGGCGCCCGTCTGCGGCATCGACCTGGCGCTGCACCTGCTGGAGCGTTACGGCGGCCCGGAGCTTGCCGAGGCCGGGGCGCGGGAGCTCGGGTACGAGCGGGTGGGGGTTGTGGTGGCGTAGGCGTCGCGCCGCGTCGGTATCGGCGAACGACAGCGGTGAAGGGGTTGGGCCGGCCGCCTTGGGCGCTTCTGTCCTGACTTTGGCCGCTCCTGGCGGTCAAAGTCAGGACCGCTGGTCGGACCGGCGCGCGACCCCACAACCCCTTCCCCAGCCGTCGTTCGCCGGAAGTGCTGCCCCGCCTAAGCCGCCGCCGCCACCTTGGCGCGCGAGCCGCGCTTCGCCCGGCGCGCCGGCTTGACCAGGCGCGCCAGGAAGCTGCCCGTGTGCGAGTCCGCCACGGCGGCCACCTGCTCGGGGGTGCCCTGGGCGACCAGCCGGCCGCCCTCCTCGCCGCCTTCGGGGCCGAGGTCGATGATCCGGTCGGCTGTCTTGATCACGTCGAGGTTGTGCTCGATCACGACGACGGTGTTGCCCTGCTCGACGAGCCGGTTCAGCATCTCGAGGAGGCGCTCCACGTCGGCGAAGTGGAGGCCGGTCGTCGGCTCGTCGAGGATGTAGAGCGTCCGGCCGGTCGCGATCTTGGAGAGCTCGGAGGCAAGCTTCACGCGCTGTGCCTCGCCGCCCGAGAGCGTCGTGGCCGGCTGGCCGAGCCGGATGTAGTCGAGCCCGACGTCGTGCAGCGCCTGCAGGCGGCGCTTGATCTTGGGGATGTGCTGGAAGAAGTCGACCGCCTCCTCGACGGTCATGTCGAGCACGTCGGCGATCGTCTTGCCCTTGAAGCGGACCTCGAGCGTCTCGCGGTTGTAGCGCTTGCCGTGGCACTGCTCGCACGGGACGTAGACGTCCGGCAGGAAGTGCATCTCGATCTTGATCTGACCGTCGCCGCGGCAGACCTCGCAGCGGCCGCCCTTGACGTTGAACGAGAAGCGTCCCGGCTTGTAGCCGCGTGCGCGTGCCTCCTGCGTGCGCGAGTAGAGCTCTCGGATGTGGTCGAACAGGCCGATGTAGGTGGCCGGGTTCGAGCGCGGCGTGCGGCCGATCGGCGACTGGTCGATGTTGATGATCTTGTCGACCTGGTCGAGCCCCTTGATGCGGCGGTGGCTGCCCGGCCTCTGCTTGGCCCTGTGCAACCTGTTGGCGACGGCCTTGAACAGCACCTCGTTCACGAGCGTCGACTTGCCCGACCCTGACACCCCGGTGACCGTGCAGAAAACGCCGAGGGGCACCTTGACGTCGATGTCCTGCAGGTTGTGCTGGGAGGCGCCCTCGACCTCGATGTAGCCGCTCGGCCGGCGCCGCTTCTTCGGGGTCGGTATCTCGCGCTTCCCGGCCAGGAATTGGCCGGTGAGCGAGTCCTCCGTCCGCATCACGCGCTCCGGCGTGCCCTCCGCGACCAGGTGGCCGCCGTGCTCGCCGGCGCCGGGACCGAGGTCGACGATGTGGTCGGCCGCCAGCATCGTGCCCTCGTCGTGCTCGACGACGATCACGGTGTTGCCCAGGTCGCGCAGCCGCTCGAGCGTCGCGATCAGCCGCTCGTTGTCGCGCTGATGCAGGCCGATGGACGGCTCGTCGAGGATGTAGAGCACCCCCACGAGCGAGGACCCGATCTGCGTTGCGAGCCGGATCCGCTGGGCCTCGCCGCCCGACAGTGTCGCCGCCGCTCGCTCGAGCGACAGGTAGCCGACACCCACGTTGTCGAGGAAGCGCAGCCGCTCGTCGATCTCGCGCAGGATCATGCGGGCGATCTGGCGCTCCGTGTCGGACAGCTCGAGGCCGTCGAGCCATTCGATCGCGCGCCGCGCCGACATGCGCGTGAACTCGTCGATTCCGAGCCCGCCGACCTTGACCGCAAGCGACTCGGGCCGCAGCCGCGCCCCGTGGCAGTCGGGGCACGGGCGCAGCGTCATGTACTCCTCGATCTTCTCGCGTGACCAGTCCGAGTCGGTCTCGCGGTAGCGGCGCTCGAGGTTGGGGACGATGCCCTCGAAGGTGGTGGTGTAGGAGCGCCGGCGCCCGTAGCGGTTGCGATAGGAGATGTAGATGCGCTCGCCGTTCGTGCCGTGCAGGAAGCACTGGCGGACGTCCTCGGGCAGGTCCTCCCAGGGCAGGTCCTGGTCGACCTCCCACTTGTCGGCGATCGCCTGCGTCATCTGCTCGTAGTAGCTCGACGCGCTCGTCGACCAGGGCAGGATCGCGCCCTCGTTCAGCGTCAGCGACGGGTCCGGGACGATCAGCTCCGGGTCGATCTCCATCTGCGAGCCAAGGCCGGTGCAGCGCGGGCACGCGCCGTGCGGCGAGTTGAAGGAGAACATGCGCGGCTCGAGCTCCGGCATCGACGTGCCGCAGTGGAGGCACATGAAGCGCTCCGAGTAGGTCGTGACGTCGCCGCTCTCGACGTCCTCGATGTCGACGATCCCCTCGGCGCGCGCCACGGCGGTCTCTATCGAGTCGGCCAGCCGCTTGCGCAGGTCCGGCCGCATCACGAGCCGGTCGATCACGACCGAGATGTCGTGCTTGTACTTCTTGTCGAGGACGATGTCCTCCTCGAGCCGGCGCAGCTCGCCGTCCACCTTCACGCGCGTGAAGCCCTCCGCGCGCAGCTCCTCGAAGAGCTTCCCGTACTCGCCCTTGCGCCCGCGGACCACCGGTGCGAGCACCATGAACTTGGCGCCCTCCGGCCTCGTCATCACCTGGTCGATGATCTGCTCGGCGGACTGGGCCTCGATCGGGCGGCCGCAGTTGTAGCAGTGGGGATGGCCGACACGCGCCCACAGCAGACGCAGGTAGTCGTAGATCTCGGTGACGGTGCCGACCGTCGAGCGCGGGTTGCGCGAGGTCGTCTTCTGGTCGATCGAGATCGCCGGCGAGAGACCCTCGATCGAGTCCACGTCCGGCTTGTCCATCTGGCCGAGGAACTGCCGCGCGTAGGCGGACAGCGACTCGACGTAGCGGCGCTGCCCCTCGGCGTAGATCGTGTCGAACGCCAGGCTCGACTTGCCCGAGCCGGACAGGCCCGTAATCACGATCAGCGAGTTGCGCGGCAGCCTCAGGTGGAGATCCCTGAGGTTGTGCTCCCGCGCGCCAGAGACGACGATTTCGCCACTTGGGATCACGTCAGATAACGAGTGTAGAGCCGCTTCCGGATCGAACCTGTGTTCGCTTTTCGGAACGTGCGGGCTTGTTGAAGAGCGCGGCGGGGTGTTTTACAACCCGTGAAAGAATGGCCGAGCCGTGCGCTTCGGCTTCACGATCCTCTACGTCGAGGACGTCCCACGCAGCCTCGACTTCTACGAGCGTGCGCTCGGCCTCGAGCGCCGCTTCCTGCACGAGAGCGGGGACTACGGCGAGCTCGAGACCGGCGCGACCGCGCTTGCCTTCGCCACCCACGAGCTCGCGGCGTCGAACCTCCCCGGCGTATACGACGGCGCCACCGACAACGGCGGCCGCCCGCCATTCGAGGTCTGCTTCGTCACCGAGGACGTCGAGGGCGCCTACGGACGCGCCGTCCAGGCGGGCGCGGACGCGGTGACCGAGCCGAAGACGAAGCCTTGGGGCCAGGACGTCGCCTACGTCCGCGACCCTGACGGGAACCTGATCGAGCTCGCGTCGCCCGTGGAGTAGCGGACCGGTTCAGCCGCCTGCGCGCGCGTAGACGTCGTCGAGCAGTGCCTCGGGGTCGTCGAGCTCGAAGTTCTCGGCGAGGTAGGCCGCGGTCTCCTCGCGGGTCGATCCGCTGAGCGCCATGTTGAGCGCGATAACGCGCGCGCCCTCGTTGCCACCTGCACCGGCAGCGTCGTCCGGCGGCTGCTCCGGCGCGGGCTGGATCTCGGTCGGCTCCTCGTGCGCGACAGCCGCGCCGCCCGTTACGGGCTCCGGCGCCGCCTCGTCCCCGGCCCGCAGCTCCTTCAGGTCCTCGCGCAGCCCCCGGATCGCGTCACGCACGCCCTGCGCCAGCCGGTCGAGCTCGCGCTCGATCTCGTCCGCCCGGCCCGCCAGCCCGTCGGCCGCATGCTGGACGCGCCGGAGCTGCGCCTCGGTCTCGCGCTCGGCGGCCTCGACAATCGCCCGCACCTGCTCGGCGGCGGCCGCTGCCGGCGACTGCTTCTCGCGCTCCTCACTCACGGGCAGCGAAGGGTAACGCCGGCGGAGCGCTAGTTCTTGACCCGGAACGCACCCCGCATGAACGGGTGGATCCGGCAGAAGTACGTGTAGGTGCCCGGGTCGAGCCCCTCCGGCGTCTTCCACTCGAGCGCGCCGGTCGCAGGCGGGACCGCCGTGCCGAGCGTGCCGGACTCGAACTGCACGTCGCCGTCGGCGATCGGGTAGGCGATGCCGGTCTTGCGGTTGCAGGGCGCCTTGCAGGAGGTGATCGAGTGGTAGATCGCCTTCGCGTTGTCGAGGCCGCTGCGGAAGTTGAGCGACTGAGCCGGTGCGATGACCGGAGGAAGGCCGCCCGGAGCGCCGAGCGACAGGTCGCCGAGCTGATACTTGAAGTCGACGATGTCGACGTTGCCCGGGTTGGCCGCCCCGTCCGGCAGCGTGCGCGGATCGGGCATGCCGGTGGCGCCGCCGCCGTGGTTGTCGTTCTCGGCCAGGTGGCCGTGGGTCGGGCGGCCCGGGAACACCACGCGCTGCCTGAACGGGTCGCGACCGCCCTTGCCGTCGGCCATCCAGGCGACCATGATCCCCATCGACTCCCACCAGGAGGCCCGCCGGGTGTCGTAGGTGGCGGTGGTCGAGAGGACATCGCCGCGGCGCAGCTTCACGCGCCAGTCCTTGCGCGTGTCGGTCATCGCAACGTCCCACGAGACGGCGCCCGCCGGCTCGTAGTACTTCGCGACCGAGCGCGCCAGGTGCGCCCTGTTGCCGACGCCCACCGGGGCGTTCCGGCGGCAGCGGCGGCGCTTGGCGGCCGTGGCGCGCCTGCCGCAGCGGGCCGACCTGATGCTCGCGCCGGCGCGCCTCACCCACAGGTCGGTGCGGAGCCCGCCCGGGTGGAGGTGACCGGCGGTGTTCACGAGCACGCCGGGCCGGTCGACGACCCACTCGTTCTTCTTGGGTCCTGTCCCGTACGGGTTGCCGGCGTCGTTCGGATACGTGTAGCGCCCGCCCCGCCCGGAGTCCTTCCTGACGTCGAAGACGGGATAGGCGCTGCCGTTCTGCACGTCCATCCAGATCGGGCGGACCGGCCGCAGGCCCCTGGCCGCCCTGGAGTCGGCCGGGATGAAGTCGATCTCGTACTCCATGTAGAGCCGCGTCGGCACCGGCGTCAGGTTGTGGATCATGTGGTTGAGGAGCCACGGCTCCGACGGCTTGTACGGATACGCGTACGGCTTCGGGAAGCGGACGACCGTCTTCTCCTCGCCGGCCGCGAGGAAGCGCTCGGGGAACCCCGTCGTGGAGTCCTGGCGGCCGAGGTTGAGCCACACGCCGTGATGGAGATGGATGACGTCGACGCTCGGAACGGTCCCATCCGGATAGACGAGGTCTGGGCGCATGCGCGTGATCCAGCCGTCCACCTGCGGCCGCTCGACGATCGGCTCGAAGCCGATCTCGTTCTGACCCGGCTTGATGTTGAACGGGCCGATCCGGTAGGTCAGCCGCTTCGCACCGTTCCCGGCGTCCTTCACGGAGACGACCTTGCCGGCGGCGGCGAAGGCGGTGGGGCCGTCGCCCTCGCGCGCGAGCGCAGAGGGCGCCGCGGCAGCGAGCAGCGACAGGCAGGAGATCAGCGCGCAGCCGACGCGCCTCGTGAGAAGCGGCACGCAGGCCATCCTAGCTATTTGCGCTGCTTGTGCAAATAGGGTCGGGAGAGCGGGCGCCTGTAGGCGCTGGCCTCGGCCTCTTCCAGCTCGCGACGGAGCGCCTTGATCTCGTCGCGCAGCTTCGCGGCGTACTCGAAGCGCAGGTCGTCTGCCGCCGCCAGCATCTCCTCCTCGAGCTCCACGATCGTCTTGCGGATCTCCTCGGCCGACATGCCCTCGGTCTCGCGCTTGCGGCGCCCGCGGCCGGCCGGGACCTTCGACTCCATCATCAGGAAGTCGGTGATGTCGGAGATGCCCTTCTGGATCGTCGCCGGCGTGATGCCGTGCTCCTCGTTGTAGGCGACCTGGATCGCGCGACGGCGGTCCGTCTCCCCGATCGCGGTGCGCATCGCCGCGGTCTCCTTGTCGGCGTACATGATCACCGTGCCGCGCACGTTGCGGGCGGCGCGGCCGATCGTCTGGATCAGCGACGTCTCGCCGCGGAGGAAGCCCTCCTTGTCGGCGTCGAGGATCGCGACGAGGGAGACCTCCGGCAGGTCGAGGCCCTCGCGCAGCAGGTTGACGCCGACGAGGATGTCGAACTCGCCGAGGCGCAGCTCGCGGATGATCTGGATGCGCTCGAGCGTGTCGATCTCGGAATGCAGGTAGCGGACGCGGAAGCCGTACTCGAGCAGGTAGTCGGTGAGGTCCTCCGCCATCTTCTTCGTCAGCGTCGTGACGAGCGTGCGCTCCTCGACCTCGACGCGCTTGCGGATCTCCTCCATCAGGTCGTCGATCTGGTTCTTCGTCTCGCGGACGTCGACCTCGGGGTCGACCACGCCGGTCGGGCGCACGATCTGCTCCACGATCCGCGAGGAGTGGTTGCGCTCGAAGTCGGACGGCGTGGCCGAGACGAAGACGATCTGCGGCGTGTGCGCGAGGTACTCGTCGAACGTCTGAGGGCGGTTGTCGAGCGCGCTCGGCAGCCGGAAGCCGTACTCGACGAGCGTCTGCTTGCGCGAGCGGTCGCCCTCATACATGCCGCCGATCTGCGGCACCGTCTGGTGCGACTCGTCGACGAAGCAGACGAAGTCCTTGGGGAAGAAGTCGAGCAGGCAGTAGGGCCGCTCGCCCGGCTGGCGGCCGTCGAGGAAGCGCGAGTAGTTCTCGATGCCGTTGCAGTAGCCGAGCTCGCGCAGCATCTCCATGTCGAACTGTGTGCGCTGGCGCAGGCGATGCGACTCGAGCAGCTTGCCCTGCTCCTCGAGCTCCTTGCAGCGCGCCTCGAGCTCGTCGCGGATCTGCCCGATCGTGCCCTCGAGCGTCTCGCGGTCGGTTGCGTAGTGGGTGGCCGGCCAGACGCCGACGTGCCCGAGCTCCTGGATGACCTCGCCGGTGAGCGGGTCGAAGTGCTGTATCTGCTCGATCTCGTCGCCGAAGAAGACCGCGCGGTAGGCCGACTCCGCGTAGGCCGGGAAGACCTCGAGCGTCTCCCCCCGCACCCTGAACGAGCCGCGCCCGAGCGTGGCGTCGTTGCGCGTGTACATGTTGTCGACGAGCTTGCGCAGGATCTGGTCGCGGTCGACCATCTCGCCCTTGGTCAGGAGCGTGACCTGCGAGTTGTACTTCTGCGGCGAGCCGAGGCCGTAGATGCAGGAGACGCTCGCCACCACGATCACGTCACGGCGCGCGAACAGCGCGCTCGTCGCCGCGTGGCGCAGGCGGTCGATCTCCTCGTTGATCGACGAGTCCTTCTCGATGTAGAGGTCCTGCGCGGGGACGTAAGCCTCGGGCTGGTAATAGTCGTAGTAGGAGACGAAGTACTCGACCGAGTTGTCCGGGAAGAACTCCCGGAACTCGTTGCAGAGCTGTGCCGCGAGCGTCTTGTTGTGCGCGATCACGAGCGCCGGCCGCTGGACCTGCTCGATCGCGAAGGCCATCGTCGCCGTCTTGCCCGAGCCGGTGACTCCCAGCAGCGTTTGGAAGCGCTCGCCCGCCTCGATCCCCTCGGCGAGCTGCTCGAGCGCCGTGGGCTGGTCCGCGACGGGCCGGTAAGCGGGGTTGACGCGGAATTCGGGCATGACTGAACTACGTTAGCGGCGCCACCGGACGGCTCGGCCTACTCGTAGACCACCAACTCCGGCCGGGGGCGCAGCGACAGCACGCCGCGCGGCTCCATCATGTTCGTGTCCTCGTTGTAGAAGAGCTTGAAGCCGTGATGGCGGTCACGCCGGGCGCGCGTGAACTCGCGGTACTTCGAGCGCTTGGCGGGGCGGTTGCCGAAGCCGTCCACGTTCACCGTCAGCGCCACGCCGGGATGGTGCTCCAGCGCACCCTCGTTCTCGATCATGTCGTTCGTGAAGCGGTGCACGACGAGCAGCTTCTCGGGCAGGTCGTTGGTGCGCACGATCCGCGACAGGTACGCCGACACCTCGTTGACGACGGACGCGCTCGTCGAGCCGATCTCCTGACCGGGCAGCACGGGCGGATGGAGGCTCCACTCGGGGTCGAGCGCGAGCGAGACGTCGGGCTCCCTCAGCCAACGCCGCAGCGCCCGGACCTCGCGCATGAAGGGCGCGTAGCCCGGCTGCACGTCGAGGATCAGCAGCATGCCGTTGCGGCGGGCGGCGCGCAGGTAGCGCCCGACGATCCGGCGCGGCTGGCGGGCCGAATGGTCGCCGTCCTCGCCTGGGTCGGCGTGGACGATCGTCGTGATCAGCTCGAAGGCGGGTAGGACGGGCCGCTCGGGTTGCTCGTAGCCACGCGCCTGGCCCCGAAGGCGGCGCGCCATCCGGGCCGGCCGCCCGATGCCGAGCGCACCGAGCTCGCGATCCTGCGGCGCCCCGTAGTAGGCGACCACGCGGCGCTCGGGGAAGATGCTGCGTCCGCCACCTGGGAGCGTCGCCGGCCGGCCTTCCTCGTCGGCGCCGCTCGCCTCGGGGCCGCCCTCACCCCCGCTCGGAATCAGGAGCAGTGCCGCTGCAGCTGCCGCGCCGACACCCAGGACCGCGGCGGCCGTGATGCGGCGGTTGCGGCGCATACGGCGCCGTGCTTCCTCCCGCCGTCGCTGACGTTGGTCCTGATCCACGCCTCCCTCTACCCATCAGCATGCCGGACAACGCCCGCCGGTAGCCTCGAAGTGCCCATGGCCGTCGTGATCGCAAGCGCTCTGGACAAGGACATGGCGGGCTCTCCGCTGTTCCGTGGCGTCTCCTTCAAGCTGGAGCGTGGCGACCGCATGACGCTCGCCGGACGCAACGGCGCGGGCAAGACGACGCTGCTCAGGATGGTCGCCGGCGAGACCGGCATCGACGGCGGTGAGCTCGTGTTCGAGAAGGGAACGCGGGTGGCGCTTCACGATCAGCGCCCTCCGCGCGAGCGCGACCTCTCGCTGCGCGACTACGTGCTCTCGGGCTGCCGTGAGCTGGTCGCGCTCGAGGACGAGCTGCGCCGGCTCGAGGGTCAGATGGCCGAGCGGCCCGACGACGCCGAGCTGCTCGAGCGCTACTCGCGAGCGCAGGGGCGGCTCGAACACGCCGGCGGCTGGAACTGGCGCGAGCGGGCAATCGCCCCCGTGCACGGGCTCGGCTTCACCGATGCCGATCTCGACCGTGGACTGGCCAGCTTCTCGGGCGGCGAGCTGACGCGCGCCTCGCTCGCGCGCGTGCTCGCCGCGGACCCCGACCTGCTGCTGCTCGACGAGCCGACGAACCACCTCGACATCGCCTCGCTCGAATGGCTCGAGGGCTATCTCGTCGAGCTCGACGCCGCGGTCATCCTCGTCGCGCATGACCGCTGGTTCCTCGAGGCGGTCGGCACCTCGGTGCTCGAGCTGGAGGCGGGCCGCTCGCGCTTTTTTCCGGGCAGCTGGCACAACTGGCGGCTCGAGGCGGCGTCGCGCGAGATCCAGCTCGGCAAGCAGATCGAGAAGCAGCAGGCCGAGATCGCGCGCATGGAGCGCTTCATCGAGCGCTTCCGCTACAAGGCGACGAAGGCGCGCCAGGCGCAGTCGCGGGTCAAGCGGCTCGAAAAGATGGAGCGGGTCGAGCGCGACCCGCTCGACCGGCGCTCGCTCGGGTTCAGCTTCGGGAACGCCGAGCGCACCGGCCGCGTCGTGCTGGAGCTCGAGGATGGGCGGCTCGAGGTGCCCGGGCGCACGCTGGTCGACGAGGGCGAGCTGTGGCTCGAGCGTGGCGAGCACGTCTCGCTCGTCGGTCCCAACGGCGCCGGCAAGACGACGCTGATCGACGCCCTCGCCGGGCGCCGGGAGCTCGACGGCGGCCGAACGCGCAGCGGCCACAACGTCAGGCTCGGCTACCTCTCCCAGCACGCCGAGGAGCTCGGCACGAGCGGCACGGTGCTCGACGCCGCCCAGCGCGCCACCGGGCTTACGCCCAACAAGGCCCGCGCCCTGCTCGGCCGCTTCCTGTTCAGCGGCGAGGAGGCCGAGAAGCCGCTCGACGGGCTCTCGGGCGGCGAGCGGCGCCGGCTGTCGCTGGCGATCCTGGTCAGCTCGGGCGCCAACGTGCTGATCCTCGACGAGCCCACCAACCACCTCGACCTCGACGCGCGCGAGGCGCTCGAGGACGCCCTGTCGGCCTTCGACGGAACGGTCCTGCTCGTCTCGCACGACCGGGCCCTGCTCGACGCCGTCGGGACGCGCACGATCGCGCTCGAGGACGGGCGGCTGCGCAGCTACGAGGGCGGCTGGGCCGAGTACTCGCGCGTGCGCGAGGAGCGCCGCCTGGCCGAGGCTGAGGCGCGCGAGCAGGCGCGCAGCGAGCGGGTGGCGCGCAGGCGCCCTCAGCGCGACGGCCGGGGCGAGAAGCCCGCCGGCCCATCGAAGAACCAGCAGCGCCGCATCGCGGATCTCGAGCGCAACGTCGAGCGGGCCGAGAAGGAGCTCGCGGCGATCGAGGACGAGCTGGCCGACCCCTCGCAGTGGCTGAGCCCGACGAGCAGGGAGCGCTCGACAGAGCGCCACGCCGAGGCGAGGCGCGCCGTGGAGCAGGCGTACGCGGCCTGGGAAGAGGCGACCCGCTAGCTCAGTCGAGCAGGCTCGGGCGTCCGCGCGTGATGCGGTAGGTGAAGCGCTGGTCGGGGAGCGCCGTACGGGAGCGGCGCTTGACCGAGTCGATCCGGCGCAGCGTGCACTTGAAGCCCTTCTCGGTGGCGGTCACGAGGCCGTACCCGTGATGGTCGAAGTCGGCGTCGGCCGCCCACGGGTTCGTGCTGCGCAGCAGGTCGATGATCGACTCCGGCGTCTGTGGGTTGAGGGGGTTGGCGCCCGGCAGCACGCCCCCGCCGCCCTCGCCCAGCCCCGGCGAGCTGATCGAGCCGCCAACGAACTCGGTGGCGACCGGCACCGTGTCGGTGTTGTTCACACGCACGTCGCCGGCGACGAAGGTGTGGATGTCGCCGGTCACGAACACGACGTCCTTGACCTTGCGGCGGCGGATGTGCTGGAGCAGGTCGCGGCGCTCGAGCGGGTAGCCCTGCCAGGAGTCGAAGCCGATGTAGTCGCCGCCCGGGAAGAGCGTCGGCATGATCATCACCTGGTTGGCGACCACCTTCCAGGCCGCGCGTGAGCTGGTCAGGCGCTTCTTGACGAAATCGAGCTGGCGCGCGCCCAGGAAGTTGCGCGGCTGCTCGAGGTCCGCGCAGGGCGGGCCCACCTGCTGGTCGCCGCAGGGCTGATCGGCGCGGTACTGGCGCTGATCGAGCAGGATCAGGTCCACGGTGCGCCCGAAGCGGAGCGCGGTGTAGATGCGGTCGTCACCGCCGATCGGGTACGTCGGCATGCTCTCGAAGTAGGCGCGGTAGCCGGCCGCCTGGCGCTGCTGCGTGTAGCGGAGCTCCGGCGCGAGCCCGCCGGTCGGCCCCGCCCCGCCGGCGTAGTTGTCCTGCACCTCGTGGTCGTCCCAGATCGAGATCATCGGGAAGTTGGCGTGCACGCGCCGCAGCGAGGCCTCTGTCCGGTACAGCTTGTACTTGGCGCGGTACTGCTCGAGCGTCTCGGAGTAGCCGACCGGGTCCACGCGCACGCCCGCGAACGCGTCGCCGGGCTGGTAGTACGCCTCGGCGTAGATGTAGTCGCCGAGGTTGACGACGAAGTCGATGTCCTCCTCGGCCAGCAGGTTGTGGGCGTTGAAGTAGCCGAACGTGTAGTCCTGGCACGAGAAGAATGCGAACCGGACCGGCTGCCGCGAGTCCGGCGGCAGAGCGGTGCGGAAGCGCCCCACCGGGCTGTTCTCGCCGCGCGTTGAGAAGCGGTAGAAGTACTGCTCGTGCGGCCGCAGGCCGCCGACGCGGGCCTTGACCGAATGGTCGATCCGGCCCGACGTCTTCACGAGCTCACGCGCCACCACCTTGCGGAAGCCGCGGTCGCGCGCCACCTCGAGCTCGACCGTTCCGGTCCCCTCGGCGTCCGCGACGCGCGTCCAGAGCGTGATCCCCTTCGGCGTCGGATCACCCGAGATGACGCCCTCGGCGAAGCGCCCGCCGCGCAGGCTCGGCTTGCGCTGCGGCCGCCCCGCGAACGCCGTGCCCCCGCCCGCGGCGGAGGCCAGCGCGACCCCACCGGCTGCGGCCAGGAAGTTGCGACGCGATACGGCAAGCCCCGGGGTCAAGGCGCGGCCAGACTACCTGCGTCCGGTCCGAATCGCCATTGCTCAGAAGTTAAATTCCGAGATCGCCGGCGTAGTGATCGTGATAGTCGCCCTTGGTGTCGAGCACGTTCTCGACGTAGGCGCGCGTCTCAGGGAAGGGAACGTGCGACTCGACGTCGAACGAGTCGACCCCTCCGGCCTCGCCGACCCACTTGTCGACGTTCCCGATCCCGGCGTTGTACGCCGCCAGCGCAGCACCCTCGTTGCCGTCGTAGTGGTCGAGCAGGTAGCGCAGGAAGTAGGAGCCGTAGGCGATGTTGATCTGCGGCGTGGCGAGGTCGTCCTGCTCGAACCGGTAGCCGCCCGAGTGCCTGGCGATGAACGCGGCCGTGTCCGGGGTGATCTGCATCAGCCCGCGCGCGCCCGCGTGCGAGGTCTGATCGCGGAAGCGCGACTCCTCGTAGATCACTGCCGCGATCAGGGCGGGATCGAGGTCCTTGTCGGCGGCCTGCTGGCGGATGATGTCCTCGTGCTTGAGCGGGAGCGTGATCTCGCGCACCGCTTCGCCGAGCGGACCCAGCCCCGTGACGAGCGCAGCCAGCCCCGCCGCGAGCACCAGCGCCACTGCGAGCACCGCGCCGCGGCGGCGCTTGACGCGCGCGCGGCTGCGGCGACGTGGCATGCGTGCGGCCTGGCTGCTCATGGAGCGGATACTCGAGTTTGGCAACTGCTAGGGACGATGTTCCCCGGAATTCACGCAAACTGCGCGTCCAGCCTCTCAAGAACAGCCGCGAGAGCCGAACGGAGCGAATCCACCGAACCGTCGTTGCGGATCGCGTGGTCGGCACGGGCGGCCTTCTCGTCCTGCGTGAGCTGACGGCCGGCGCGTTCCGCGACGCTCGCATGACCGCGAGCGGCGGCGCGCCGCTCGCGGAGCGCCTCGTCGGCCACGACCGCGATCGTGGCGTCGAAGATGCCCTCCATCCCCGACTCGAACAGCAGCGGGACCTCGACCACCGCCGCGCGCGGCTGCGGGTCGGCGCTCTCCAGCCCGGACCGCCAGGCGGCAACGCGCTCGCCGACACGCGGCCACAGCGTGGCCTCGAGCCAGGCGCGCGCCTCGTCGTCGGCGAAAACGCGCTCGGCGATCCGTGAGCGGTCGAGCGCGCCGTCGGCGGCGACCTCCGGGCCGAGCCGCTCGATCACCAGGTCGCGCAGCTCGTCGGTGGCGAGCAGCTCGTGCACGACGGCGTCGGAGGAGAGCGTGGCGGCGCCGAGCTCGGCGAGCAGCTCGAGTGCCGTCGACTTGCCCGCCCCGAGGCCGCCGGTGAGGCCGACGAACGGAACGGCCACGGCCGCGCTGCTACTCGGAGGGCTGTTCTTCGGCCGAGTCGGGCTCGTCCGCGGCGGGCTCGGCCTCGGGCTCAGGCTCCGGCTCGGCGGCAGGCTCCGGCTCGGCGGCCAGCTCCGGCTCAGGCTCGGCGGCAGGCTCCGGCTCAGCGGCCAACTCCGGCTCAGGCTCGGCGGCAGGCTCCGGCTCAGCGGCCAACTCCGGCTCAGGCTCGGCGGCAGGCTCCGGCTCAGCGGCCAACTCCGGCTCAGGCTCTGCAGGCTCGGCTCGGCACTCCGGCTCAGGCTCTGCGGTCGCCTCCGGCTCTGCGGCCGGCTCCGGCTCGGCGGCGAGCTCCGGCTCGGCCGTCGCCTCCGGCGGCCTCCTCGGCCGGCTGGACGCTCGACAGGGCAGCGCGCAGATCGTCGGCGCCGCTCACCTGCGGACCCGCGAAGACGTCCTCCGACAGGCCCAGGTCCGGCACCTCGCCGAGCTCCGCCGCCTCGGCGGCCTCGCCGGCCGCGGCGGCTCCCGCCGCGGCGGCGGACTTGATGTGCGGCAGCTGCTCCTCGACCCGCTTGACCGAGAGTGACAGCCGGCGCCGCTCCGAGTCGATCTCGAGGATCTTCACGCGGACGTCCTGGCCCGGCTCGACGATCTCACGCGGATTCTCGACGTGATGGTGGGCGAGCTCGGAGATGTGCACGAGGCCCTCGACGCCGTCCATGATCTCGACGAAGGCGCCGAACGTCACCACCTTGGTGACCTTGCCCTCGAGCTCGTCGCCGATCCGGTAGGTGTCGATTATGCGCTGCCACGGATCCTCCTGGGTCTGCTTGAGGCCCAGGGAGATGCGCTGGCGGTCGCGGTCGATGTCGAGCACCTTGACCGGGACGACGTCGCCGATCGAGAGGATCTCCGACGGGTGGTTGACGTGCGACCAGGAAAGCTCCGAGATGTGGATCAGGCCATCGATCCCATCGAGATCGACGAAGGCGCCGAAGTCGACGATGTTGGAGATCGCGCCCTCCACGACCATGCCGGGCTGCAGCCGGTCGAGGATCTGCTGGCGAACCTCCTTGCGCTCCTCCTCGAGGACCGCGCGGCGCGACAGCACGACGTTGTTGCGCGAGCGGTTCAGCTCGATGACCTTGCACTCGATCTTCGTGCCGAGGAACTCGTCCAGGTTCTGAACGCGCCGGATGTCGACGAGCGAGGCGGGCAGGAAGCCGCGCACCCCGAGGTCGATGATCAGGCCGCCCTTGACGACCTCGATGACGGTCCCCTCTACCGGCTCCCCAGACTCGGCCGCGGCCTCGATCTTGCGCCACGCCTTCTCGAAGCGCGCGCGCTTCTTGGAGAGCAGAAGCCGCCCGTCCTGGTCCTCCTTGGTGAGGACTAGGGCGTCGACCTCCTCGCCGAGCTCGACCTCGTCGTGCGGATCGACCGACTTGCGGATCGAGAGCTCATTCATCGGAATGACGCCCTCGCTCTTGTAGCCGATGTCAACCAGGACTTCGTCCTGATCGATCCGGACAACGCGGCCCGAAACGACGTCACCCTCCTCGAAGGGGACGATGGTCGCGTCGTAGTTGGGAACTATCTGGCCGTCGATCTCGAGGAGCAATCCGTCCGAGCCCTCGACGGTCTTGGGTGGAGTAATCGTCTGTGTATCCGGCACTGAGGCGACAAGCCTAGCGATATCCCGGCCCCCAGTACCCTCCTCAACCGAATGCCACTACGACGCACTCTGCGAGGCGCCGACCGCACCCCGCTCGCCGGGGACCACGACGTGCTCATCTGCGGAGCGAGCTTCGCCGGCCTCGCCGTGGCACGCGAGCTCGCCGGCAGCGGCGCCCGCGTGCTCGTGCTCGACCGCTACGAGATCGGCGAGCGCCAGACCTCCGCCTGTGGCATCCCGACGGGATGGCTGCGCGAGCTCGGCCTGATGGGCGCGCACAGGCAGACGTTCGGGCGGCTCGTCGTGCACACGCCGCACGGGACCTCGGTGCTCGAGCTGCCCTGGACGTTCTCGACCTTCGACTACCCGGAGTTGTGCCGGCTGCTGTGGGAGCAGAGCGACGCCGAGTTCGAGACCGCCAAGGTCAACGGACGCAGCGGCAACACGATCCACACCGACCGCGGCGACCTGGCGGCTCCGGTAGTCGTCGACGCGCTCGGCTGGCGGCGGGTGCTGGGCTCTGGGTTCCAGCCGCCCGACGCGCCCCTGTCACGCGGCCTCGAGGTGCACCCCTGGGGCGCCGGCGACGAGATGGAGATCTGGATCGACCGCCGCTACGTGCCCGCGGGCTACGGCTGGAGCTTTCCGGCGGCAGACGAGCTGCGCATCGGAGTCGGCTCCTTCGACCCGCGCTTCCACGTCAAGGACACGACCGTGCTGCTCGCCGAGGACCTCTCGCAGGACGCGGTCCGCTACCAGGGCAACTGGATCCCGCACAAGCTGCGCGAGGCGACCGAGGACGGCATCTTCTTCGTGGGCGACTCGGCCGGCCACTGCCTGCCGCTGACCGCCGAGGGCATCCGCACGGCGCTGTACTTCGGCATCGCGTGCGGGCGCGAGCTGCGCGCCGTCGTCGAGGGGCGCCAGTCAGTGGCGTCCGCGCTCGTGCGCTACGGCGACTTCTCGGCCTCGCACGAGTGGAAGTTCCGCTGGCTGCTCGAGACGCAGCACCTGGTCCCACGCGTGCCGCCGCGCGTGTTGGCCCTGGCGCTGCGCGGGATCCGCACGCGGCGCTTCGTCGACTGGTCCTTCAAGCACTACCTCGAGATCGCGCCGCCGGAGTTCGTACGGGCGGGAGCTCCGCCGCCCGCGGCTGTGCGGCGGGAGACGCCCGCCCGCGCGGCGGCCTGACCCCTCTTATACGCGCGCGGAGACCGGCGCGCCGTCGCTCTCGGCCGGCTCGAGGCCGTCGCCCACGTCGACGTCCTCCGAGCGCAGGTCGAGACCCGAGGCGCGCGCCTCGAGTTCGAGCAGCGCCGCGAAGTCGACGTTCTCGTAGCCCGAGCCGTGCATCGCGCGGACCAGCTCGGCGGCGGCGGCGGCGACCGGCATCGGGACCCCGAACCCCCGGGCCGCGTCGAAGCCGAGGTCGAAGTCCTTCAGCAGCAGCTCGGGCGTGAAGGTGGGCGTGAAGTCCAGGTTCACGTAGGCGGGCGTCTTGTAGCGCGTGAACATCGAGCCCATCACGCTGCCGTTCAGGAAGTCGAGGAAGTCCGCGCGCGAGATGCCGCCCTTCTCCGCCAGGACCGTGATCTCGGCGAGCGACTGGGCGACCACCCCGAGCATCACGTTGTGGCAGATCTTCACGAGCCGGGCGCGCTCGCCGTCCCCGACGTATGTCACGCCCGCCGCCAGCACGTCGAGGTAGGGCGCGACCGTGTCGAAGGCCTCGCGCGGGCCGGAGACGACCATGGTGAGCTTGCCCGCGTCCACGACCTTGGGGTTGCCGCTGACGGGCGCGGCCAGCAGGCTCGTTCCGCGCGCGCTCGCAACCTCGCGGACCTCGGCGGAGGCCTCGGGGGACACGGTCGTGCCGTCCACCACGATCGCCGGGTGGGCGTCGCCTGAGAGCAGGCCGGAGTCGCCGCAGATGACCTCCTTGAAGTCGGCCGGGCCCGCGACCATCGTGAAGACGATGTCGCGGTCGCCGAGCTCGGCCGGGGTGTCTACGAGCGTGGCGCCGCGTTCCGCGAGCGGCTCCGCCTTCGCGCGCGTCCGGTTCCAGACAGCGAGGTCGCAGCCCGCCGCGAGCAGGCGCGTCGCCAGGGACGAGCCCATGCGGCCGGCTCCCACCCAGCCAAGCCTCTTCGCGTTCAGACCGCCATCGGACATTCGCGTCGCATCCTTTTTCCTCGTGGCCCCAGCCTCTGCAAACGTTTGCACACTCTATCGAGGCAGCGTGTGCGGCGTCAACGCGCCGCGCTTTCCGGCACCCTGTGGGCATGCGCCGGTTCTGGTAGCTTGCAATCGATTGCACCGACTCGGGTGGGTGCAGCGACACACGGGAGTCAGAGCGATGGCCCTACACACATACGGAACGATGGGCGTCGACTGGGAGGAGCGCGTTCGCTTCGACCGGCTGCGCGAGGAGCGGCTCGCTCGCATCAAGTCGCTGCTGGCGGCGTCGGAGCTCGGCGCGCTGCTGTGCTTCGACATGACGAACATCCGCTACGTCACGGCGACCCATATCGGCACCTGGGCGCAGGACAAGCTGAACCGCTTCTGCCTCCTCCCCCAGGCGGACGAGCCGATCATGTGGGACTTCGGCTCCGCCGCGCGTCATCACCAGCTCTACAACCCGTGGCTCGGCGACGGCCGCTCGCGCGCCGGCATCTCGACGCTGCGCGGCGCCATGTCACCGCAGTCGGGACGCGCAGAGGACGTGGCGAGCAAGATCAAGGTCGAGCTCGAGGAGCGCGGCCTGCTGTCAGAGCCCGTGGGCGTCGACGCGGTCGAGACGTCGGTGCTGTTCGCGCTTCAGGAGGCCGGCATCAAGGTCGTCGACGGCCAGCAGCTCATGCAGGAGGCGCGCGTGATCAAGACACAGGACGAGATCACGCTGCTCAACACCGCGTGCATGATGGTCGACGCCGCCTACGAGGAGCTCTACCGCGCGATGCGCCCCGGCATGCGCGAGAACGAGTGCGTCGCGCTCGTCAACAAGGTCCTCTACGAGATGGGCTCCGAGTTCGTCGAGGGCGTCAACGCGATCTCGGGCGAGCGCTGCAACCCGCACCCGCACGTCTACACCGACCGGGCGTTGCGGCCCGGCGACCCGGCCTACTTCGACATCCTCCACAGCTTCAACGGCTACCGCACTTGCTACTACCGCACGTTTGCGATCGGCAGCGCCTCGCGCGCGCTCGTGGACGCCTACAAGCGCTGCCGCTACTACCTCGACGCGGCGATCGCGGCGATCAAGCCCGGCGTCACCACCGGCGACGTCGCCTCGCTGTGGCCGAAGGCGGAGGAGTTCGGCTTCCCCAACGAGGAGGCGGCCTTCGCGCTCCAGTTCGGCCACGGGGTCGGCCTGGCGATCTGGGAGAAGCCGATCTTCAGCCGGCTCGTCTCGCTCGACCATCCCGAGGAGGTCAAGGAGGGGATGGTGTTCGCACTCGAGACGTTCTGGCCGGCATCGGACGGCTGGTCGGCGGCGCGGATCGAGGAGCAGCTGGTGGTGACGGCCGACGGCTGCGAGGTGATCACGCGCTTCCCCGCCGAGGACCTGATCGTGGCGGGCACGCGCTACTACACGCCGGGTGGCGCGCTGCCGCTCGAGCGCGAGCCGCAGTCGAACCTGAACACCACGCTCGATTCCTCGACGCAGGAGGCCACGCCGGGCAACGGCCGCCTGCCCACCGGCGACGCGGTCCAGCTCTGAGCCGATGCGCGCCGCGCTCGTCGAGGAGGTCGGCGCGCCGCCGGTCGTGGCCGATGTGCCCGATCCGGAGCCCGGTCCGGGCGAGGCGCTCGTGCGCATCGAGGCGGCCTGCCTCAGCCCGGTCGACCTGCACATCTGGTCGGGGCGCTTCTTCGACGGGGCGCCGCGGGTCCCGTACATCCCCGGGGTCGAGGGCGCGGGCGTGGTGGAGGCGGGCGACGAGCTCGCGCCCGGGACGCGCGTGCGGGTCGAGTACGTGCATCCGGGCTACGGCCGTGACGGGGCGCTCGCCCAGTACGCGCTCGTTCCGGAGCGCCCCGACGGCGAGCGACGCGAGTCACAGGCGCTCGCGATCCCGCTCGACGACCATATGGACGCGGTCGCCGGCGCGGCGCTCGGAGCTTCGGCCTGGACCGCACTGATGATCCTCGAGCGCGCGCAGCAGGCCGGAGCCCAGCTCGAGGGAGCTCACGTGCTCGTGGTCGGCGCCACCGGCTCCGTCGGCCAGTGCGCGCTGCAGCTGGCACGCTCGATGGGCGCCGCGCGCGTGATCGCCGCCGGCCGCGACGCTGCGCGCCTCGAACGGGCGCGCGAGCTCGGCGCGGATGCGACCGTGGAGCTCGCCGGCGCCAGACTCGCTCAGCGGATTGCCGCCGCCTCGGGCGGGCGGCTCGACGTCGCGCTGGAGCCGCTCTGGGGTGCGCCGGCCCGCACGATCATGGAGGCGCTGACCGACGGCGGCGTGCACGTCAACTTCGGCCAGGTCGCAGGCACGGACGCCGAGCTGCCCTCGCTGCCGCTGCGCAACCAGCGCATCTCTGTCGTCGGCCACTCGGGCGCGTGGACGACACCGCAGCAGCGGATCGAGGCGTTCGAGCGGATCCAGGCGATCGCGGGCAGCGAGGGGCTCACGCTCGACGTCGAGGAGCTGTCGCTCGACGAGGTGCCCGAGGGCTGGCGGCGCCTGCAGCACTCCGCCGGGCGCAAGCTGGTGGCGCTGCCGTTCGGATGAGCGGCTACTACCCGCGCTTCAGCGACTCCGAGATGGAGCGTCGCCGGTCCGCGCTGGCGGCGGAGCTCGAGCGCGCGGGCGCCGCACACGCGCTCGTCTACGGCGCGAACCGAGCCGGCTCCGGCGTGGGCTGGCTCACGCGCTGGCCCGTCACGCGCGAGGCGCTGTGCGTGTTCACGCCGGGCGAGCGTGACCTGCTGCTCGTCAACTTCTACAACCACATTCCGAACGCGCAGCGGCTCGCGACCGAGGCCGAGCTCGCCTGGGCGGGGCCGAAGCCGATGGCCACGGCGATCGAGGAGCTGCGGCGCCGCGGCGCCAAGGGTGGGCGCGTCGCCGTGATCGGCCCGCTCGGGCACCGGCCCTTCGCGGCGCTTGCCGAGTTCGCCGAGCCGCTGCCGCTCGACGCCGCCTACACGGCCCTGCGGCTGGTCAAGTCGGACGAGGAGCTCGAGTGGGTGCGCCGCGGCGCCGAGCTGACCGATGCCGCCATGGGCGCGCTCTGGCAGGAGGCGGCGCCGGGGCTCGACGAGCGCCAGCTCGGCGACCTTGCCGAGCGTGCCTACGTCGGCGAGGGCGGCACGACCCACATCCATTACTTCGCCGCGACCCCGATGGACGAGCCGAGCCTCGCCGTGCCCGCCCAGTGGCCGTCCGCGCGCCCGCTGCAGGAGGGCGACGCCCTCACCTGCGAGCTGAGCGCCTCGTTCTGGGACTACACGGGCCAGCTGCTGCGCACCTTCGCCGTCGCCGCCGAGCCGCCGGCGCTCTACCGCGAGCTCCACGACGTGGCCGACGCCGCCCTCTCCGCCATCCTCGGCCGATTGCGGGCGGGCGCCACCGCAGCGGAGCTCGTCGAGGCGTCGGGCGTGATCGAGGACGCCGGCTTCACGACCCGCGACGACCTCGTCCACGGCTTCGTCGGCGGCTACCTGCCGCCTGTGCTCGGCAGCTCGAGCCGCCGGCTCGAGGAGGTGCCCGACTTCACGTTCGAGGCCGGCATGACGGTGGTCGTCCAGCCGAACGTGGTCACGCCCGACGAGCGCGCCGGCGTCCAGACGGGGGAGCTCGTGGCCGTGACCGCGGACGGCGTCGAGCGCATGCACGGCGTCGAGCGCGGGCTCCTGCGGATCTAGCCGCCGGTGGCGAGCCGCTCCGCGCGCATCGCCAGGTAGCGCTGCTCGGGCACGTTCGCCGTGAGCTCCGCCGCGCGCCGGTAGCGCTCGATCGCAGCCGGCTCGTCCCCGGCCATCTCGAGCACGTGCGCGTAGACGGCGTCGAGCCGGTGGTGACCTTCGAGACGGCCGCCGGCCTCGAGCGCGTCGAGCCGCTCGAGCCCGGCCTGCGGGCCGTCGACCATTGCGAGCGCGATCGCCTGGTTCAGCTCGACCATCGGGTTGTCGGTGATCGAGTCGAGCGCGCCGTACAGCGCCAGGATCTGCGGCCAGTCGGTCTCCTCGGCGGTCGCCGCCTCGTCGTGTATCGCGGCGATCGCGGCCTGCAGCTGGTAGGGGCCGACCGTCTTCGTCGCGAGCATGTCGGTGATGAGCGCGACGCCCTCCGCGATCGCGGCCTGATCCCAGAGCGAGCGGTTCTGCTCCGCCAGCGGAATCAGCTCGCCGTCGGGCCCGGTGCGCGCCGGACGACGAGCGTCGGTGAGGATCATCAGCGCGAGCAGGCCGCCGACCTCACCGTCCTCGGGGAGCAGGCGCCGCAGCAGGCGCGCCAGCCGCAGCGCCTCACCCGCAAGCTCGCTGCGCTGCAGCTCGGGACCGCCGCTGGCGGCATAGCCCTCGTTGAAGATCAGGTAGAGGACCTGGAGCACGGCGTTGAGCCGCTCGCGCCAGTCGTCGCCCGCCGGCGGCTGGAAGCGGCCGCCCGCCTCCTCGATGCTGCGCTTGGCGCGGCTGATGCGCTGCGCCATCGTCGCCTCCGGGACGAGGAAGGCCGCCCCGATCTCGCGCGTCGTGAGGCCGCCGACGGCGCGCAGGGTGAGCGCGATCGCCGAGGTGGAGCTGAGCGCCGGGTGGCAGCAGAGGAACAGCAGCAGCAGCGTGTCGTCGGCGTCGACCGTCTCGACGCCCTCCGGCTCGAGCGTCGCGGCGAGCTCCTCGCGACGCCTGCGCGCCCCCTCGCTGCGCAGCTGATCCACCATGCGCCGGGAGGCGACCTGGATGAGCCAGGCGCGGGGGTTCTCGGGCACGCCGCGCTCGGGCCACTGGCTCGCCGCCGCGACCAGGGCCTCCTGCACCGCGTCCTCGGCGGCCTGGAAGTCGTCGTAGCGGCGCATCAGCGCGCCCAGGACCTGCGGCGCGAGCTCGCGCAGCAGGCCCTCGACGGCCGTGGCTCTCACCTCAGTCCATTTCGGAAGGCGGCACGCCCGGGGCGTAACGGTGGTGAATCGCGAGCGCGTTGCCGTCCGGGTCGTGGAAGAACGCCTGGTGACAGACCCCGGAGTCGAGCGTGTCGCCCTCGAACTCGACGCCGCGTGACTGGAGCTCGGCGCGCGCGCCCTCGAAGTCGTCGACGTGGAACTCGATCGGATGGTTGTTCGCCTTGAACTCGAGCCCGAACGCGTCCGACTGCATCACGGCGAGGGTGAGGCTCCCGGTCTCGAACTCGATCGCGGGCATCTTGCCCCACTGCTTCGACCGAGTGAGGCCGAGCACGCCCTCGTAGAACTCGGCGGCGGTGTCGATGTCCCTGGTCCCGATCGTGATGAAGTCGGTGCCGCGGATCAGGGGAGTGGGCGTGGCCATCAGGGCGCTCCTTGGTCGGGGTCTGCCACATCCTGACGCGCCGCCTGCTCGACCGCCTCGACGATCCCCTGGTAGCCCGTGCAGCGGCACAGGTTGCCGGCCAGCGCCTCGCGGATCTCGGTCTCGCTCGGGTCGGGGTGGTCGCGCAGGAACGGCTCGATCGACATCAGGAAGCCGGCGGTGCAGAAGCCGCACTGGAGGGCGTGCCGCTCGTGGAACGCCCGCGCCAGCGGGTGCTCCGTTCCGAGCGCCTCGACCGTCCGCAACGAGCGCCCGTTCGCCTGCACGGCGAGCATCAGGCAGGAGCGCACCGGCTCGCCGTCGAGCTGCACGGTGCAGGCGCCGCAGACGCCGTGCTCGCAGCCCACCTTGGTCCCGGTCAGGCCCGCCTGATGGCGGATGAAGTCGGACAGCAGCGTGCGCGGCTCGACGTCCCCGGCGTGGCGGTCACCGTTGATCTCGACCTCGATCCTCACGCGCTCGCCTCCTCGACGGCGCGCGTGACCAGGGCTCGCGTCAACGCCGCCCGATGCTCGTCCTCGACGAGCTGCGCGGCGAGCGCGGCGACCTCCCCCGCCGCGGCGCCCTCGGCCAGCGCGCGCTCCGCGGCCGGCGCCCGCAGCGGCGTCCAGCCGGCGCCGAGCAGGGCGATCGCGGCATGGCTCGGAGCGCGCACGACGGCGGCGCCCGCCACGGCGAAGTCGCCGTGCGTGCGCGCGTGCTCGCTGAAGCCGGAGCGGGCTCCCGCAGTGAGCGCCGGCACCTCGATCTCCGTGAGCAGCTCGTCCGCCGCGAGCGTCGTCGTGAGCGGGCCGGCGAACAGCTCGGCGGCGGTGAGCGTGCGTGCGCCGCCGCTCCTGCGGACGTGGAAGCGTGCGTCGAGCGCCGTCAACGCCACGGGCAGCTCTGCGGTCGGGTCGGCGTGGGCGACGGAACCGCAGACGGTGCCGCGGCTGCGGATCTGCGGGTGGCCGACGAAGTGCACCGCCTGGCTCAGCAGCGGCCACCGTTCCGCGACGAGCTGCGAGCGCTCGAGCGCGGCCTGGCGCGCGACGGCGCCGATCCGCAGCGAGCCGTCGTCGCCCTCACGGATGTAGGCGAGCTCCTCGATGCGGTTGATGTCGACGATCCGCTCCGGCCGCGCCAGGCGGAAGTTGAGCAGCGGGACGAGGCTCTGGCCGCCCGCGAGCACCTTGGCGTCGTCGCCGAGCAACGCGAGGGCCTCGTCGACCGACTCGGGCGCCGAGTACTCGAAGGGCGCCGGCTTCACCTGCGCCTCCTGATGAGCACGACCGCGAGCGCGCCCGCCGCCAGCGCGCCCAGCACCACCAGTGCGCGCTCGCCCGCCGGTCGCGCGGCCGTGACGGCGTCGAAGCGCGGCACGGCGGCGGGGGCGGGCGCCTGCAGGGCGCGCCAGAGCTTGTCCTCGCTCCAGGGCGGGTCGAGCGAAGCGCCCCCGAGCGCCGCCGCGATCGCATTCCCCACGGCGGCCGGCGTGCCGATCGCCCCGCCCTCGCCGATGCCCTTGGCGCCGAGCGGGTTGAGCGGCGACGGCGACTCCACGAAGGCGGCCGTGACCGGTGGCATCTCGGCTGCGGTCATGAGGCTGTAGTCGAGGAAGGATGCGCTCGTGAACTGGCCCTCCTCGTCGTAGAGCGCCTCCTCGAACAGGCACTCGCCCAGGCCCTGGGCGGTGGCGCCGATCACCTGCCCCTCGGCGAGCAGCGGGTTGACGATCGTGCCCGCGTCGTCCACCGCCGCGATCCTGAGCACGCGCAGGCGACCCGTGGCGCGCTCGATCTCGACGACGGCGGCGTACGCGCCGGACGCGAAGACGAGCGGGGACTCGAAGCGCGCGCTGCCGCGGCGGCCCTCGGCGCTCGCCTCGAGGTCCTCGATCGCGCGCACGATGGCGGAGCCCGCCATCGCCACCGAGCGGCTCGCGAACGTGCCGGTCCCGGCGGGCACGATCGCCGAGTCGCCGAACTCCATGGTCACCGCGCTCACGTCGATCCCCAGGCGATCGGCGGCGATTTGCGCGAAGGTCGTCGCGTGGCCCTGACCGTGCGGCGAGGAGCTGCTGCGGATGGTGACCGTCCCGTCCGCGGCTCGCTCGATCTCGGCGCTCTCGAACTGGCCGCCGGAGCGCTCGACGTACATGCCGACACCGGTGGCGACGACGCGCTCCTGATCCTCCGACCGCTCCGGGCGCACCAGCTCGAGGGCCCGGTCGAGGCAGCGCTCGTAATCGCCCGAGTCGTAGGTCCAGCCGAGCGGGGTCTCGTGCGGGAACTCCGTGACGAGGTTGCGGCGACGCAGTTCGACGGGATCGATGCCGAGCTCGCGCGCGGCGTCATCGACGATCCGCTCCACGAAGTAGGCGGCCTCGGGCCGGCCCGCGCCGCGGTACGGACCCGTCGGGACCTTGTTCGTCCGCCGCCCCGACACGGCGATGTCGGCCGCCGCGAGCCGGTACACGCCGCACATGAGCATCGCCGCCGTGTGCGGCGGCATCGCCGTGGTGGGCATCAGGTAGCCGCCCACGTCCGCCACGATGCGCGCGCGGATGGCGAGCATCCGCCCGTCGCCTGTGAGCGCCAGCTCGACGTCGGCGTGCATTCCGCGGCCCTGGTACGAGGCCATGAAGTTCTCGAGCCGGTCCTCGGCCCACTTCACCGGCCTGCCCTGCATCAGCGCAGCCACGGCGACGACGCCGGCCTCCGGCGCGAGCACCCCCTTCGAGCCGAACGCGCCGCCGACGTCAGGCACCACCACGCGGATCGACTCCGGCGGGCGCTGCAGCACGTGGGCCAGGTTGCGGAGCTGGCGGTGGGTGTCCTGGGCCGAGCACCACAGCGTCAGCAGGCCCTCGTCGCGATCGTTGAAGGCGATCGCGCCGCGCGTCTCCATCGGCGCGGCCACGAGCCGCGGCATCGAGTAGTGGCCGCCGACCACCGCATCGGCGGCCTCGAAGGCACCCTCGACGTCGCCGGCGGCGCGCTCCCAGCGCAGCAGCTCATGGGTCGCGGCATACGGATCGACGATCGCCTCGAGCGGCTCGTAGTCGACCTCGACGAGCTCGGCGGCGTCCTCGGCGAGCGCGCGCGACTCGGCAAGCACGGCGGCCACCGGCTGACCCGCGTAGCGCACCTCGCCCGCGGCGAGCAGTGGGTGCGGCTCGTCCGCCCCCCAGACACCCTCGGGCAGCTGGATGGGGAGTGCGCGGGCGTGCTCCGCGACGTCGGCCGCGGTCAGCACCGCGGCGAGCCCGTCGGCGGCGCTCGGCGTCTCGATCCCGAGCACCTTCGCGTGGGCGTGCGGGCTCCGCACGAAGGCGACGTGCAGCGTGCCCTCCGGGTCGATGTCGTCCAGGTAGCGGCTCGCGCCGCTCAGGATGCGGGCGTCCTCGAGCCGCGGCAGGGGGCGGCCGACCAGCCCTCCCGCACCCGCCACGTCAGCCGGCGGCGATCTGGATCACGAGCTTGCGGTTCGGCGACTCGGCCTGCCGCTGCCAGGCGCCGGCGACCTCGTCGAGCGGGATCAGCTCGTGGTCGAGGGCGAGCCGGCCCGCGGCCACATCGTCGAGCAACCGCCGGTACACGGCTGCCTTCTCGGGCACCGGCGTCCAGCCGGACGAGATCGCGTGAATCGCCCCCTGCCGGTTGCGCACATGGTCGAGCGGCAGCTGGACGTCCGTGCCGGCGGCCTGACCGACGTTGACGTGGCGGCCGTAGTCGGCAAGCGCGCTCAGGGCCGCCATCGCCGGCGGCCCCCAGAGCGGGTCGACGACCACGTCGAGCGGGCCGCCGGCCGCCTCCCTGAACTCCTCGACCAGCGCCTCGCCGCCGCCGTCGAGCGTCACGGCGGCGTCGGCGCCGAGCTCGAGCGCGCGGGCGAGGGCCTGCCGGTTGCGCCCCGCCGCGACGATTCGGCCGGCGCCCCGGGCGCGCGCGAGTTGAACCGCCGCCTGGCCGACGGCACCGGTCGCGGCCAGCACGAGGACGCGCTCAGCGCCGTCGATGCCCGCCCGGTCGAGCGCCAGGCCGGCCGTGATGCCGACAACTCCGATGGCGGCCGCCTGAGCGTCGTCGATCGCGTCGGGCAGCTCCACGAGCGAGTCCTCCTCGACGGCAGCGAGTTCGGCGAGCGTTCCGTTATTGCCGAAGCCGGGCAGCGCCGCCCCCTCGAAGCGGACACGCCGGCCCGGCGACACCCGGTCGGACTCGACCACTCGCCCGGCGCCCTCGAGCCCCGGCACGTAGGGCGGCTGGGGGCGGCGCGCGAAGCTGCCCGACGCCACGCGGATCTCGGTCGGGTTGAGTGGCGCGGCCGTGACCTCGACGAGCGCCTCGCCCGCTGCGCGCCCCGGCGCCTCGCGCTCGCTCGCGCGCGGCGGCGAGCCGAGCTCCTCGACGACGGCTGCACGCATCAGGCGACCGCCGTACGCCGCTCGCCGAGCGCCTCGAGCACCGCGCCGAGCGCGGCCAGGCCCTCCTCTGGGCCCGTCTCGATCGCACCCTCGCCGCGAACGCAGGCGCCGAACTCGGCAAGCTCCTCGGCCAGCATGTCGCGCTCCTCGAAATCGACCGGCTCCCCGTTCAGCGTCAGCTCCGTCACGCCGTCGAGCGCCGCGGCGTCCGGCCAGACCGAGAAGTCGGTCCTGTAGTCGAGCACGCCCTCGCTGCCGAACAGCCGCAGCGTCATGGTCTTCGGTGACACGTAGCTGCCGGTCACGACCCCCAGCGCACCCGAGCGGAACTCCAGCGTCACCACTCCGACGTCGTCGATGTCGGCGTCCGCGTGCACGTGCCCGAACGTGCCGCGGGCACGCGCGATCGGTCCGAGCCAGTACGCGAGCGTGTCCACGTGGTGGATGCCGAGCTGCATGATCGGACCACCGGGGTTGCGCGCGCGCTCGGCCCGCCAGGCGCCCGCTGGAAAGCGGCCCGGCAGCGACAGGTTGGCCTCGGCGAGCACGACCTCGCCGAGCGCGCCCGCCGCGATCAGCTCACGGGTCCTGCGCGCCGCCCCGAGCCGCCGGAAGGCGTGCCCGACCATCAGCGCCACGCCCGCGTCCGCGCAGGCGTCGCGCATGCGCTCGCCCGCCTCGAGCGTGTCCGCGATCGGCTTCTCGACGAACACGTGACGGCCCTGCGCCGCGCATGCAAGCGCCTGCTCCTCATGTGTGTCGTTGGGCGTGGCGAGCAGGACGCCCTCGACGTCCGGATGCCCGATCGCCTCCTCGAGCGAGGCGGCGGCAGCGCAGCCGAACTGCTCCGCGAAGGCGGTCCGCCGCTCCTCGCTGCGGCTGTGGCACGTGACGATCGTGAGCCCGGCGCGCTGGGCGGCGGCCGCGAGCCGGGGGGCCCACATGCGCGTTCCCACGATCGCGACTTGCGCGAGGGGCCGGGCTCGGCCCGGACCGGAGCGATGCCCTCCCGTCATCCGAGTTGCTCGCGCATCCAATCGGCCGCCAGCGGCCGCGTCTTGTAGGGCACGTTCGCGCAGCCGTGGTTGCCGTCCTCGTGCAGGACGAACGTGCCGCCCGGGGCCTCGCGAGCGCCGCGCTCGGTCTGCTCCCAGGGGATCAGCCGATCCAGCTTGCCGGTGATCGCAAGGTAGGGCTTGTCGAGCTTCTCGGCGACCCCCGTCAGGTCGATGGCCGAGGCCTTCTCGCGCCCCTCGTCCTCGTCGCTGGAGAACGACTTCGCCGTGAACGTCTGGCGCGTGAGCGGTGGGAGCTCGTCCCAGATCTCGGCGAAGTTGTAGGGCCCGCTGAGCCCGGCAACCGCCTTGAGCCGTGGCTCGAAGGCGCCCGCCCGCGGCGCGTAGTAGCCGCCCAGCGAAACCCCGAGCGCGCCGACCCGGTCGAGGTCGACCCGGCGTCCGTCGAGCGAGTCGAGCAACGCCGCGACCGCCACCTCGTAGTCGGGGCGGATCGGCAGGTCGTAGCCGCTCTCACCCTGGCCCGGCCCGTCGAGCGAGGCCGTCGCCATGCCGCGCTCCAGGAAGGTGTCCTCGAGCCGCATGAACTCCTCCTTGGTGGAGTCGAGGCCGGGGATCAACACAACGAGCGGCGGATGCTCCTCCCCGGCCGGCAGGCGCAGGTTGGCGACGACGCGGCCGCCGTTCAGCGACGCCTCGATCCGCTCGGCGCCGGTGCCAAGCAGCTCGTGCGCCTTCATCAGCGCCTCGACTGCGCGATCGGCCGCGGCACGGCTGCGCTCGGCGTCCAGCACCCATACGAACTTCCCGAAGTGGAAGCACACCGCCGCCCGCGCCCAAGCCTCCCCGGCGCTGCGGCGGTGGCCCCGTTCCTCTGCCTCCCTCGCAAGCTCTGCGTGCTGCTCGGCGGTGTCGCACCAGGCGCCGAGCCACTCCTCCCAGGTCTCGACCCGCGCGGTCGTGGCGAGGAAGTCGTTGTAGTCGACCCCCGCCTGCACGAAGCGCGGTGCCCAATGGTCAATGGCTGCCTGCACGCGCGCGTCCGGCACCGCTCATCACCTCCTCCGGGTCGTGACCCAGGTCGCTCAACATCACGGTTGCAGCGTTTCGGCCCGGCACGCCGGTGATCGAGCCGCCGACGCTCGTCGTGCCACCGGTCTGGTAGAGGCCGGGGATCGGCATGCGGTGATCCGCCCAGCCCGGCACCGGGCGCAGCTTGCCGCTGAAGGCGTAGCTGCGGTCGCCGCCGTGGAAGGCGCCCTGGATCATGTGACGGTTCCCCGCCTGGATGTCCTCGGGGCTCTTCACGAAGCGCTCGAGGATGTGCTCCTCGGCGAGGCCCGGGATGAAGCGGCGGACGTGTTCGAGCTGGCGGTCGGCGAGCGTCTCCTTGTGCTCGGCCCAGCTCGCCACCCCAGCGGGCAGGTCCCAGGTCTGCGGCGAGAGCAGCTTGACGGTGTGCTGCCCGGCCGGGGCGCGGTCCGAGTCGATGAGCGTGGGCGTCGCGACGAGCAGCCACGGCACGCCGCTGTCGTACGGGCGCCGGTCGCGCACCGCCCGGCCGAGCTCGAGCACCTCCTCGGGCCAGCCGACCGTACCCGCCGACACGGCGCCGACCGGGCCGCGCGGCGTGTCGAAGTGCGGCGCCTCGTCCGTCACGAAGTAGGCCGCCATGCCCGACATTCCGACGTCGTACATCTCGGTGCCGTAGAGGAACTCCTCGCCCCATGCCTCCGCCGGCGCGAGCTTCACGAGCTCCTTCACATGGATCGTGGAGAGCACCGCGCTGCGCGCCATGAAGCGCTCACCGTCCTCGGTGACCACGCCGGTGCAGCGGCCGTCCTCGACCACGAGCTCCGACACGACCCTGTCGCACAGGATCGTTGACCCGTGATCCTCGAGGAAGCCGACGAGCGCCTGCGTGAGCGCTCCCGAGCCGCCACGTGGGATCGACCAGCTGCGGCGCTGGCGGCCGAAGATGATCGAGTAGGCGAGCGTTCCCGAGCCGGCCGCGTCGAGCGGCACGAGCGTCTGGAAGGCCTGCCAGCACATGAACGACCGGACGTGGCGACTCTCGAACTCGTGCCGGATCACGTCCCAGGCGCTGATCGCCTGGCGCCGCAGCCAGATCCGTCCACGCGGATGCTGGAGCAGCATCTCCTCGAGCGTCGGGCCGAAGCCGGGCGGCGTCAGGCGGGCGCGGCTGAAGATCTCCTTGACCTCGTCGTACTCGGCGATCATGCGCCGGTAGGAAGCGGCATCGGCGGCCGAGAAGCGCTCGATCTCCTCGGAGGTGCGGTCGAGGTCCATCCACATCGTGAGCTGCTCGCCGTCGGGGAAGACGACGTGCGCGACCGGATCCGGCTCCAGGTACTCGAGCCCGTAATCCGAGATCAGCCCGAGCTCGTCCTTCAGGAGCAGCGGGTTGACGCGGATCAGCGTGTGCCCGGTCGAGCAGGAGTCGATCCGGTACCCGGGGCCGAGCAGCTCCTCCGTCGCGGCGCCGCCGCCCGGGATCGAGCGCGCGTCCAGGACGAGGCACTCGTAGCCGGCGCGTGCCAGGTAGGCCGCCGTGATCAGGCTGTTGTGGCCGCCGCCCGCAACCACCACGTCGGCGGTCTGCGTCATCCGATCATCTCCTCTCGCGGGACCTTTTCGAGCAGGCGCGCCGCGTTGCCACCGAGGATCGCCTCCTCGGCGTCCGGGCCGAGTCCGGCTGCACGCACGCCGTCGGCCGCGCTCGCGTCGCCCATGTCGAACGGGTAGTCGGAACCAAGCAGGACCCGCTCCGGGCCGGCGAACTCCACCAGCGCGCGCAGCAGCTGGGGATCGTGGGTGAGCGAGTCGTAGTAGAAGCGTCGCAGCGAATCGCCGGGCGACTCGGAGAGCCGCGCGCGGGCCTGCGGCTGGAAGCCGTGGGCGTGGCGAAGCCGGCCGCGCAGCGCCAGGATCGCGCCGCCGCCGTGCGCGAGCAGGACGCGCAGGCGCGGGTGGCGCTCCATCACGCCCGCCATCACCATGTGCGCCGCGGTGACGGTCGTCTCGAGCGGGTTGCCAACCGTGTTCCAGAGGTAGTACTCGCGGAACGCCTCGGCGTCGAAGCCGCGCGTCGTCGGGTGGATGAAGACGAGCGCGCCGGTGCGCTCGACGGCCTCCCAGAAGAGCTCGAAGCGCTCGTCGCCGAGATACGCGCCGCGCACGCTTGCGGCCAGCTCGATGCCGTTCAGCGTCCCCTCCTCCATCAGCCGCTCGAGCTCGCGCACCGCCAGCGCCGGGTTCTGGAGCGGGACCGTGCCGAGCGCGGCGATCCGCTCCGGGTGCGTGCGCACGAGCTCGGACAGCGCGTCGTTCTGGATCCGCGCACGGCGCAGCGCATCGGCGGGGTCGGCGTCGTACCAGAGCAGCGGGACCCACGGCGACAGCACGATGCGGTCGACGCCGGCGGCGTCCTGGGCCGCGAGGATGGCGTCGACGTCGACGAACTCGCCGATCGCCGAGCGGATCGGACGGCCGTCGAGCTCCACCACCTGCGCACCCTTCTCGTCGCGGAACACGTGCGGGCGCCAGGTCTCCTCCGGCGCCGCGGCGCGGCAGATCTCGGGCACGATGACGTGGGCGTGCGCGTCGACGATCATGCGCTCACCCCTCCACCGCGATCAGCGCGAGCGACCCGGCGATGACGAGCGCGGCGCCGATCCACACGTGCGCGGTGACCCGCTCGGAGCGCTTGTCGGCCAGCAGCGGCGCGAGGATCAGGACCGTGGGCACGGCGAGCAGGGTCAGCGCCAGCACAACGCCGACCGGGCTGAGGACGAGCGCCTCGAACCGCCACCAGGTGGCGAGCGCGACGAGCCCACCGGCGATCATCTTCATCACGAGGCCGGCACGCGGCAGGTCGCCCGGCCTTGTCCGCTTGTCCGTCCCCAGCGCGATCAGAGCCCCGTAGGCGAGCGCGGACGAGACCATCCCGATCGTCACGCCCAGGACCGGCGCGTCGATCTCCTCCAGACCCTCGATCGTGAAGATCGGGCTGAGCGCCCAGAGGAACGCGGTGGCAATGCCGAAGCGCGCGTCGGTCCAGTGCATCCCCGCCATCGCCGCCGGCGACGAGACCGTGAGCGCGCCGGCCACCATCACGACGATCCCGATCCAGGCCGCCGCCGGCGGCAGCTCGCCGTAGACGACGGCGGCGATGGCGATCCCCCAGAGCGGCACGGTCGCGAGCAGCGGCGCCGTGCGCGCCGCCCCGATCCTGTGCTGGCTCACGTTGAGGAGCGTCCAGCCCACGAAGAAATGGACCGCGCCGGCGATCGTGAAGCTCACGATCGCCCACGCGGTCAGGTCGTCGACGACCGCCAGCTCCCCAGTGGCGGCACAGAGGACGACCAAGACAAGCGACGCGCTCAGGAGCTGGAAGAAGGTCGACACGTACACGTCGTCCAGCTGCTGGACGGCGCGCACGTTCACGGCCTGGAAGAGCCCGAATCCCAGGCCGGAGGCGGCCGCCCATATGACGCCGCTCACGCCGCATTCACCCGAGCAGCCCCAGTGCGTCGAGGTCGCGTCTCAGCGCGGCGCGCACGTCCTCAGCGAGCGGGACGAGCGGCGCGCGCACCGGCCCCTGTGGCAACCCCATGAGCCCCAGCCACTCCTTCAGCTGCGCGATCGGAATCGTGCCGCGGTCCGTCCAGGGAGCGCGCATCCAGCGGTCGAAGGCGTCGCGCGCCGGGCCGAGCCGCGCGCTGAGCGCGCGGGCGCCCTCGAGGTCGCCGGCGTCGGCGAGACGCGTGTAGTCGGCCACGGGCGTGTTGCCGGGCGACTGGTAGAGCGCGAGCGCCGGCGTTGACATGAGCGACTGGAAGCCGTGCTCAGTGTGCAGCTCGAGCCAGTCGCGCTCGGATGCGTCGGTCACCACGATCCGGTCGCCGGCGAGCTCCTGCACGCGCAGCAGGTGCTCGCGCGCGCGAGGGTTCTTGATGCCGCAGACGATGTCGAGGTCGGCGAGCTCGTCGATCAGCTCCGGCGACAGCGAGCTGCCGGAGTAGCTCGTGTTGAAGAGGAACATCGGCAGCGATACGGCGGCGTCCAGACGCCGGTACCACGCGCGCACCAGGTCGTCCGGGAGACCCGGCGGGTAGTACGGGTTCATCGCGATGCCGAACTCGATGCCGTGCTCCTGCGCGTGCTCGGCGAGCGCGACGGTGTCGCCGAACACGTGGTGCCCGACCTGAGCCATCACCGGGACGCGTCCGCCGACACGCTCCGCGACGAGCTCGTGCACGCGCCTGCGCTCGTCGAGCGAGAGCGCCCAGAACTCGCCCATGACGCCGCCGCAGAAGATGCCGTCGACCCTGAGCGCGTCGACGTAGTGGTCGACCGATGCCGCGAGCAGGTCCTCCTCGACGTGGCGGCCGTCGTCCGTGAACGGCGTCGGGATCGCGATCCAGAGGCCGCGCACGCGCTCACGGGCGAGCGACTTCGCCGCGCTGAGGACGGCCGTGCTCACGCCGGCGCGGCCTGCTGCTTCGACTGCTCGATCGTGCCGCCGAAGTAGAGCGCTGCCATCTCGGGGTTGCCCAACACGTCCGTCGCCGCCCCCGTGAGCATCACGCGCCCGCTCTCCATCACGATTCCCTGGTTCGCCATGCGCAGGCCGAAGCGCACGTTCTGCTCGACGAGCAGGATCGTCTTGCCGGCGTCGGTCATCACCTTCACGGACTCGGCGACGTGCTTGAGCGCCTTCGGGTCGAGCCCGAGCGACGGCTCGTCCAGCAGCACCAGCTGCGGCTCGAGCATCAGCGAGCGCGCGAACTCCACCATGCGGCGCTGGCCGCCCGACAGGTTGCCGGCCTTGTCGGCCGCGCGCTCCTTGACCACCGGGAACAGCTCGGCGACTTCGTCGTAGCGGACGCGCACGTAGTCGCGGTCGCGGCGCCGGATGTAGGCGCCCATCAGCACGTTCTCCTTGACGGAGATGTTCGGGAACAGCGCGTTCGCCTGGGGCACCTGTGAGACGCCCATGGCGAGGATGTGCGACGGGTGCAGCCCGCAGACCGACTTCCCCTGCAGCTCGATCTCGCCGACGCGCGGCTCGATCAGGCCGCTGACCGCCTTCAGCACGGTCGACTTGCCGGCGCCGTTGGGGCCGACGATGCAGCACACGGAGCCGGTCGGCACGTCGAGGTCGACGTCCTGGAGAACGTCGCCGCCGCCATACCCGGCGAACACTCCCTTCATGGTCAGCATCGCATCACGCCTCCACCGGTTGCTCGAGCCGGAAGTCCTCGCCGAGGTAGGCGTCGAGGACCTTCGGGTCGTTCTGGATCTCGTCAGGGGTGCCGCTCGCGATCGTGTCGCCGCGGGCGAGGACCTGGACCGGGTTGCAGAGGCCCAGGACGAACGGCATGTTGTGCTCGACGATCAGGAAGGTCTTGCCCTGTGCGTTGAGCTCGCGGATCATCTCGCCGATCCGCTCGATCAGCGTCGGGTTGATGCCGCCCGCCGGCTCGTCGAGCATGATCAGCTTCGGGTCGAGCATCAGGATCTGGGCCAGCTCCACGAGCTTCATCTGCCCGAAGGAGAGGTCAGAGCAGGGCTGGTCGCGGTACTTCCTCATGCCCACGTAGTCGAGCAGCTCCTCCGCGCGCTCGGCCTCGGGGCCGCTCACCGCGTCGGCGGCGAGCTGGCCGACCCGGAACGACGGCAGCGGTGCGACCACGTTCTCGAGCACGGTCATCTGCTTGAACAGGCGCGTGATCTGGAAGGTGCGGCCGAGCCCGAGATGGGCGCGCGCCCACGGCTTCATGCCATCGATGCGCCTGCCCTCGAACCAGACCTCGCCGGCGTTCGGCTTCATCGTTCCGTCGATCAGGTTGAACACGGTCGTCTTGCCGGAGCCGTTCGGGCCGATCAGGGCGGTGATCGAGCCCTCGGGGACGACGAAGCTCGCGCCGTCGACCGCGCGCACACCGCCGAAGCGCCGCTCGAGGCCCTTGACCTCGAGGAGCGGCGGGCCGTCGGCGGGCGGCGGCGGCCCGGCGGGCGCCGCGCGAGCCGCGAGGTCGATTCCGGCGAGGCGCTCGCCGGCGAGGCCGGCCTTGCCGCGCCGGCGCCAGCGCTCGATCCACTCGTCGACCGTCGGGATGATCCCGCGCGACATGAACAGCACCACGAGCGCGAGCAGCCCGCCGAAGACGAGCAGGCGCGCGTTCCCGCCGCCGAGGTCGTTGTTGGAGAACTCGTTGAGCCCCTCCACGATGAACGCGCCGAGCACGGGGCCCCAGAGCGTCGCGCGCCCGCCGAGCAGCAGCGACAGGATGATCTGGACGCTCAGCAGGATGTTGAACATCCCGATCGGGTCGATGAAGGCGAGGTAGTAGCCGTACACGCCGCCCGCCATGCCGACGAACACGGCGCTGGCGGCGAAGGCAAGGATCTTGTAGACGCGCGTGTTGACGCCGACGGTCGCGGCCTTGTCCTCGTCCTCGCGGATCGCGATCAGGCCCATGCCGAACTTGTTCCGCCTGATCCACCACGACATCAGCATCGAGGCGGCCAGGATCGCCATCAGCGAGTAGTAGAAGGGCCAGTACTGGATGTCGATGCTCCACGTCGGCAGCGGCAGCGTGATGCCACCGGTGCCGTTCGTGAGCGAGTCCCAGTTGGTCGCGACGATCTGCAGCAGGAACAGGAACGCGATCGTGAGGATCACGAACGAGTGTCCGCGCGCCCGCATCGCGACGACACCCAGCAGCGCCGCGAACAGCGCCGCCACGACTCCGGCGGCGCCGATCCACACCCAGGGCGAGCCGCCGACCTTCGTCACGCCGATGCCGACCACGTAGGCCCCGAGGCCGAGGAAGGCGCCCTGGCCGAGCGAGACGTAGCCCGCGTAGCCCGTGATGATGTTGAGCCCCACCGCCCCGACGGCGAAGACCATCGAGAGGATGATCATGTTCTGGTAGTAGAGGTCGTCGGAGAGCAGTGGGTAGATCCCGACGAGGACCACGGCCAGCACCGCCAGCCAGGTCCAGGGGGAGCGAATGCGGGCGCTCATGCCGTGGCCACGTCCTCGCGCAGCCGCGAGCCGAGCAGGCCCTGAGGTCGCAACAGCAGCACGATGATCACGACGACGTAGGGCACGGCGGTCGCCCATTCCGGCCCTATGTAGGTGACGGTCATCGTCTCGGCGACGCCGAGCGCGAGGGCGCCGACGACCGCCCCCGGCAGCGATCCCATGCCGCCCAGCACGATGATGCCGAGCAGGCGGGCGATCCACTGGTAGTGCGAGCCGGGCAGGAACGGGTACAGCACGCTCGTGATCGAGCCGCCGGCCCCGGCGCTCGCCACGCCGATGGCGAACGTGAGAGTGGCGACCTTTCCGACGTTCACCCCGACGAGCTCGGCACCCTGCGGGTTGACCGCGCTCGCGCGGATCGCCCGGCCGAGCCAGGTCCAGGTGAGGATCGCGTAGAGGCCGCAGAGCACCACGATCGCCACGAGGCCGCCGTAGACCTGGGCCTTCGGCAGGAACAGCTCGCCGATCGAGAACGACTGGTTGCCGTAGGCGGGCCGGACCGAGTGCGACGTGTTGCCCCAGATCTCCCCCATCAGCCCCTCGAGCACCAGCGCGAGCCCGAACGTCAGCAGCACCGTCGCAGCCGGCGGCGCCCTCCGGATCCGGCCGACCGCGGTGAGGTACAGAACCCAGCCGAACACGAACATCGCCGGCGTCGTGATCAGGATCGCCGCCAGCGGGTCCATGCCGGTCGACTCCCACAGCGACCAGGTGAGGAAGGCCGCGAAGATCAGGAACGCCCCGTGCGCGATGTTGATCACGTTCATCACGCCGAAGATCAACGTCAGCCCCGACGCGAGCAGCGCGTAAACGCCGCCGATCAGGAGGCCGAGGATCAGAGCTTGAAGGAATTCAGTCAAAGCGTCTGCGGCGGCGGGCGGCCCGCGGGGAGCTCCCCGCGGGCCTCGCCTCCTAGCTAGTCGGACACCCCCGGGTCCCAACTAGTCAGGATCTCATCCGTGGTCGCGGCTTCCTCCGGAAGGATGATCTCCGGCACGCCGCTCTGCCATTGACCCGCGAGGAACTCACCGGTCGGCGCGCCCGTCTCGTCCCAGCTGAGCGGTCCGAGGACCGTGTCCACCTCGTTCTCGCGCAGCCAGTCGGCCAGCTTCAGCTGGTCGTCCTTCTCGACCGAGCCAACCCCCTTGACGGCAGCCTGCAGCACCTGCGCCGCCGCGTACGCGTCCGCCGCGTCCTCCGGCACCTCCGAGCCGCCGAACATCTCCTGGTACTTGGCGACGAACTCATCGTTGCCGGGCGTCGCTGCCTCCTTGCTGTGGCTCACCCCGTAGAAGATGCCCTCGGTGGCGTCCTTGCCAATCGCCTTTGAGTACTGGTCGCCGAGCGACGGCGCCGTGGTCTGGTAGAGCATCTGCGGGATGAAGTTCGCCTTGAGCAGCGCGCGGACCATGCCGACGCCGTCCTCGAAGGTCGCACCGTGGACCACCAGGTCGGCCCCGCTCGACTTCATCGCGCTGGCGATCGCGTCGTAGTTCGGGTTGTCGATCGTGTAGGTCTCGCGGTAGACGGTCTTGATGCCGGCCGCCGACAGCTTCTTCTCGATGCCCTCCGAGGTCGGCTGCGCGAACGGGTCGTCGAGCGTCGGGTAGGCCGCCGTCTTCGGCCGCTCGCCCTCGGGCAGCTCGGTGGTGAGCCAGTCGGCCCAGGCGTCGCCCTGCTTGTCGGCCGTCGCCTGCTGGGCGAAGAACAGGTACTTGAAGCCGCGGTCGAACAGCTCGGGGGCACCGCCGGCGGGCTCGACGTAGAGCATCCGGTTGCGCTCGGCCACCGCCGAGGCGGGCAGGTTGAGCAGCGAGGAGAACGTGCCGAGCAGCAGGTCCACCTGGTCCTGGCTGATCAGCGCGTTGTAGTCGGCGACGATCGTGTTCTGGTTCGAACCGTCGTCCTTGATGACCATCTCGACGTTGCGTCCGTCGACCAGACCGCCATTCTCGTTGACGAGCGCCTCCCAGACCTTGTAGCCCTGCTGGGCCGCCTTGCCGGGCTCGGAGAACTCGCCCGTCAGCGGGAGCGAAGCACCGACCTTGATGGTCTCGCCGCCACCTCCGCCGCCGCTGCCACCGCCGTCGTCGTCATCGTCGCCGCAGCCTGCGACCACGAAGATCGCGAGCGCCAGCAGCGCGAGAGCGAGCCAACCACGCTTCCTCATATCTCCTCCACTCCTATTGCTCGAGCCGGCGCGACCGACTGCGAGAGCTCTCTCCCGCAACACGGCCGCTGAGAGTGTCCTGCCCCTCGGCGGCTGCTTGCAAACGTTTGCTGCAATCGTGTGCAGCGTATTTCCCCGCCGCCTGGCTTGTCAACCAGCCAGAGCGCTGCTCGGCCGCGCGGTGGACGCGCGCACGACGAGGCTCGGCTCGAGCCGCACGTCGCGCGGCGGCGTGCCGTTGTTCTGGAGCCGCTCCAGCATCAGCTCGGCGGCCGCCATGCCGATCTCGTAGTGCGGGATGCGGATAGTCGTGAGCGGCGGCTGGAAGCGGTCGGCGAAGGGCATGTCGTTGAAGCCCACCACCGAGATCTCGTCCGGGCAGACCATGCCGCGCTCGGCGAACACGTCGTAGCAGCCGAGCGCGATCAGGTCGTTGGCCGCAGCGATCGCGGTGGGGCCGCCACCGCGTCCGAGCAACTCGGCGCAGGCCTTCGCGCCCTCCGCCTCCGTGAACGCGCGGGTGACCACGACCAGCTCCGGGTCCGGCTCGAGACCGAGCTCGCGCATCGCTTCGTGAAAGCCCTCGTGGCGATCGAGGCCCGTCGACAGGTCGAGCGGGCCCGCTATGTGGGCGATGCGCCGGTGCCCGAGGCCGGCGAGGTGCTCGACCGCCAGCCGGATCCCCTGGCGATCGTCCGCCGTCGCCGACGGCACGCCGCTCTCGGGCGCGCGACGGTTGACGAGCACCACCGGGATGCCGGCCTCGAGCAGCTCGTCGAGCAACCGGTGGTCGCGGCGGGCGGTCGCGGCCACGATGCCATCGACCTGGCGGGCGCGCATCGCGTGCCAGTCGATGCGCTCGCGCTCGGGATCGTTGTCGGTGTTCGCCATCAGCGGCGTGTAGCCGCTCTCCTCGAGCCGGTCCTCGATGCCGCGCAGGATCGGCGGGAACAGCGGGTTCGTGAGGTCGGGAATCAGGACGCCGATCGTGTAGGAGCGGTTCGTCTTGAGACCGCGCGCGATCGGGTTGGGGCGGTAGCCGAGCTTCTCCGCTGCCTCGAGCACGCGGCGCGCCGTCTCCTCGTTTACGAGGGCGCGGGTGTCCTCGTTGAGCGCCCGCGACGCGGTGCCGGGATGCACGTTTGCCACCCGCGCGACGTCTCTCAGCGTCACACGTGCCGTCGCGCCCTCTGATCCCAGCGCCATGATTGGACGATTATGCACGCGTTTGCAGTCGCTTCCGAGTGACGACGGAGACCGTTCAGCGCGGCTCCGCGTGGGCGCCGCTGCGGCGCCCGGTGTTCCGGGCGATCTGGGGCTCGCTGCTCGGATCGCAGGTCGTCATCTGGATGCACAACGTCGGCGCCGTCACTGTCGTGGCGTCGCTGTCGGACTCGCCGGCGCTGATCGCGGCCGTGCAGACGGCGACCAGCCTGCCCGCGGTGCTGCTCAGCCTGCTGGCGGGCGCGACGGCGGACATCGTCGACCGGCGCAGGCTCGTGCTCGCCGCCCAGGGCTGGATGGTCGCCGCCACGACGACGCTCGCCGTCCTGACCTTCACGGACACCGTCACGGCCGGGCTCGCGCTGGCGTTGACGCTCGCCCTGGGCGCCGGCATGGCGCCGACCATCCTCGCCTACCAGGCGATGACTCCGGACGCGATCGGGGAGGAGGAGCTACCCGAGGCGGTCGCCCTCAACAGCGTGGCGATCAACATCGCCCGCGCTGTCGGCCCGGCGCTCGCCGGCCTCCTGATCGTCGCGCTGAGCGCGGGGGCGCTGTTCGCGATCGAGTCGGCGGTCGTCCTCCTGATCATGGTCGTGATCTTCCGGCTGAAGGTCCCGACCGAGCGGCCCGAGTCGCCCGAGCCGCTGATGGAGGCGCTGCGGGCCGGGGCTCGCTACGTCCGCTTCTTCGGGCCGGCGCGCACCACGCTGATCCGCGCCCTCCTGTTCGCGGGCTGCGCGAGCGCGCTCTGGGCGCTGCTGCCGGTCGTGGCGGTGGGCCCGCTCGACCTCGACTCGCGGGGCCTCGGGCTGCTCATGGGGTGCGTCGGCACCGGCGCGCTCTGCGGCGCGGTGGTGATGCCGCGGTTGCGCGCCCGGCTCGGCTTCGACCTCATGATCGCGCTCGCCTCGCTGACGCTCGCGGCGGGGCTCGCCGTGCTCGCCTGGGTCGACGAGGTCCCGATCGTGGCTGTCGCGCTGCTGTTCACGGGGGCGTCCTGGTTGACCGTGCTGTCGTCGCTCAACACGGCCGCGCAGTGGGCCGCAGCCGGCTGGGTGCGCGCTCGCACGCTCGCCAGCTTTCAGTTCGTGATGCAGGGCTCGCTCGCGTTCGGCAGCCTCGTGTGGGGACTCACGGCCGGTGCCGCGGGAGTCCGAACCGCGCTGATGATCGCCATCGCCGGCCTGCTGGTGGGCGTGGTCGCGGGCCGGCACTGGCCGCTCGCCCCGGGCACGGACGTCGACGTCTCGCCGGCGGCGCACTGGGGGTCTCCCGAGCTCGCGCTCGAGCCGCGGCCGACCGACGGCCCGGTACTCGTCACGCTCGAGTACCGAGTGCGCCCGGAGCGGACCGACGAGTTCGTCGCCGCGATGACGGAGCTCGGCCGCATCCGGCGCCGCGACGGCGCCTACTTCTGGGACCTCTACGAGGACTTGGAGGACCGTGGCCGCTTCCTCGAGACCTTCACGGTCGGCTCCTGGCAGGAGCACCTGCGCCAGCACCAGCGCGGGACGGTGGCGGACCTCGACGTGGAGCGGCGCGTCAAGGAGATGCACGAGGGGCCCGGGCCGCCGGTGGCGCGGCACCTGCTGTCGGCGCGGGCGGCGCAGCGGGCCCGCGAGCAGGAGCGCGGCGGGCAGGCGGAGTAGGTTGAACGGCGGTGCCCAGGGACGCCGCCGCCGCCTTTCTCGCCCTCCACAGCCGGCCGGAGGCGTTCGTCCTGCCCAACGTCTGGGATCCGGGCAGCGCGAAGGTCGTCGCCCAGGCCGGCTTCCCGGCACTCGGGACGACGAGCGCGGGGATCGCCTTCTCAGCCGGCCTTCCCGACGACGGCTCGATCGGCCGCGACGCGATGGTCGAGCGCATCCGGGCGATCGCCGCCGCGGTCGACGTCCCGGTGAGCGCCGACATCGAGTCCGGCTACGCGACCGATTCCGACGGCGTCGCCGCGACCATTCGCGCGGTGATCGGCGCCGGCGCGGTGGGCGCGAACCTCGAGGACGCCGACCCGGCCCGGCGCGGCTCGCTGTTCGCGCTCGACGACGCGGTCGCGCGCGTCGAGGCGGCCCGCGCCGCCGCCGACGGCGAGGGCGCCCCCTTCACGCTCAACGCGCGAATCGACAGCTACCTGGTGGGCAGTCCCGACCCGTTTGCCGAAGCAGTCGAGCGCGCTGCACGCTACGTGGCGGCCGGGGCGGACTGCATCTTCGTGCCCGGCGCGTCGGATGCGACGACGATCGGACGGCTTGCCGAGGCGATCGACGCGCCGCTCAACGTGGTTGCGGGGCTCGTGGGTGAACCGCTCTCGCTCGCCGAGTTCGGCCGGCTCGGGGTGCGCCGCGTGAGCGTGGGCGGCAGCCTCGCGCGCGCCGCGCTCGGCCTCGTCGAGCAGGCGGCGCAGGAGATGAGCGACGGGCGCTTCGACTTCACCGCCGGCGCGCTCGCGCACGCCGACGTCAACCGGCTGATGGCGCGCTCACGCGCTGGGTAGGGTGAGTCTCATGCGAGCGCCGATTCAGCTGGACCTCCACCTGCCGAACTTCAACTATCCGGGGGTGGGGCCCGAAGCTGTCTTCGGGAAGCTCGTCGAGATAGCCACCACGGCCGAGCGCGCGGGCTTCAGCGCGGTGACGGTCATGGACCACTACCACCAGATCCCGCCGGTGGGACCGCCGCAGAACTGGATGTTCGAGGGCAACACGATCCTTGCCGGGATCGCCGCCCGGACGGAGTCGATCTCCCTCGGCCTGCTCGTCGGCGGCGTGACCTACCGCAACCCGGCGCAGCACGCGAAGATCACGACGGGGATCGACGTCATCTCCGGCGGCCGTGCCTTCCACGGCATCGGGGCGGCCTGGTTCGAGGGCGAGCACGTCGCCTACGGCTACGACTTCCCGCCACTGGGCGAGCGCTTCGAGCGACTCGAGGACCACCTCCGGATCGCCCGCGCCATGTTCACCGCGGAGCAGGCGACTGTGGAGGGCACTCACCACTCCATCACGGGCGCCTACAACAACCCCAAGCTGCGCGGCGACATCCCGATCGTGATCGGCGGCAGCGGCGAGCGGAAGACGCTGCGGATGGTCGCCCAGTACGCCGACGGCTGCAACTTCTTCGGCGATCCTGAGCGGGCCCGCCATCTGCTCGGTGTGCTCGAGGGTCACTGCGAGCGGCTCGGGCGCGACCCGGCCGAGATCACGAAGACCGCGATGATGTCGTCGCTCGCCATCGGCGAGACAGAGGACGAGGTGCAGGCAAAGCTCGCCGCGATGCGCGGCGCGGGCGTCTCCGAGAGCCGGATCGCCGCCGCCCCGGCGGGCACGCCGGAGCAGATCCTCGAGCGCGCGCACGCCTATCGCGAGGTCGGCATCGAGGGCGTGACGGTCTCGATGCCCGACGTGCACGATCCGGAGGCGATCATGCTGGCCGGCGAGACGCTCGCGCCGGTGTTCAACGCCGAGCGTCAGCCCGCCGTGTAGCGGGAGCGACGGGACTGGGTAAGTCACGCTGGACGCGGCGCGAATGCAAACGTTTGCTGGGCGCGCAATCAGCGAGCTGGGAGGAGCCGGCATGAAGTTCGTCCGACGGTTCGTCGAGACCCCTCACAGGCGACGCGGAACGGCCGCGCTGGCGGTGCTGCTGACCGGCGGGCTGGTCGCGACGGGCACCAGCCTCGGCGGGGGATTTCCGTTCGGCGGCGGGGGCGTCACCGAGCCCGATCTCATCCTCGTGAACGGGGAGATCCTGACCATGGACGACGAGCGGACGCGCGCATCCGCGATCGCGGTCACGGGCGATGAGATCACCGCGGTCGGCTCGAGCCACTCCGTGGCGAAGCTCGGCGGGCGCCACACGCAGACGATCAATCTGCGCGGCCGCACGGTGATCCCCGGCCTCGTCGACGGACACACGCATGCCATCCGTGGCGGGCAGACCTTCGATCAGGAGACCTACTGGCTCGACGCCGCGTCGCTCGAGGAGGCCCTATCCAGGGTCAGCCAGGCGGCGAGCGAGCGCGAGCCGGACGAATGGGTCGCCGTGGTCGGCTCCTGGCATCCGAATCAGTTCAGCGAGCGGCGGCCGCCCACGGTCGCCGACCTCACGGAGGCGTCCCCCACCAACCCGGTCTACGTCCAGTACCTCTACGACTACGCACTCGTCAACGAGGCGGGCATCGAGGCGCTCGGCCTCAACACGTCCTCGACTCCGCCGGCGCCCGGGATAGTGGTGGAACGGGACGCGAACGGACAGGCGACAGGCCGGCTCCTCGGCGGGATTGGACCATTCAACACGCTCGTCGCCGGCATCCTCCCGGCGAGCTTCGACGAGCGCAAGGACAGTCTGGAGGACTACTTCACCGCGCTCAACGCCTCCGGCGTGACCGGCTTCATCGATGACAGCGCCGGCCCGGCCGCGAGCTATGAGACGCTGTTCGCGCTGAGTGACGAGGGCCGGCTGTCGCTGCGCGCGGGCTTCCGCGTGCCGGCGCAGGCGCCGGGCAACGAGTCGGCGTTCTTCGAGTCGGCCATGGCCTTCCGGGCGCCGCGGGAACGGGGTGGTGCCACGCCCTTCGTGGGGATGGGCGAGTCGGTCGTCTTCGGCGTCAACGACGGCGTGAGGATGGGCCCCGGCTTCCAGGCGACGCCGGAGGCGCTGGCCGAGTTGGAGGAGGTCGCGACGCTCGCGGCGACGCGCCGTATCCCGCTGGAGATCCACGCCTACACCGACGACGCCGCGTCACAGATCCTTGACGTGTTCGAGCGCGTCGACGCGCTTCACCCGATTGGGAACCTGCGCTGGGCGATGGCCCACCTCAACACCGGCTCGCCGGAGACGATCGCCCGGATGAAGGCGCTCGGCATGGCGTTCTCGGTCCAGATGGGCCCGTACTTCGAGGGCCCGGCGATCCTCGAGGCGAACGGGCCAGAGGTGGCGCGGAGGTCGGCGGCGCGAGCTGCGCTCGACCAGGGACTGGTCGTGGCGGGCGGCACCGATGCCACGCGCATCGGCGACTACCGGGTGTGGCCGGCCGTCGAGTTCCAGGTGACCGGTGCGTCCCTCGGCAATGCCGTCGTGCGGCCGCCGGATCAGCGCCTGAGCCGGATGGAGGCGCTGCGGTCGTACACGCTCGACTCCGCCTGGCTTGCCTTCGACGACGACGATCGCGGCTCGCTCGAGCAGGGCAAGCTCGCCGATCTGGCGGTCCTCGACGCGCCCTACCTCAGGGTGCCGGCGACGCAGATCAGCGAAATCCGCTCGCTGCTCACGCTGCGCGGCGGTGAGGCCGTCTACGACCGCAGGGGCTGGGTGAGCGACTGACGGTTCAGGGCCTACCAGTCGACCGGCCGGCCGTCCCGGAAGAAGCCCCCGGTGGGGCCGTCGTCCGGCAGCAGCACGGCCCACATGACGCTCGCGGCGCCCTGCTCCACGGGCCGGCCGCCCGGCCCGCCCATGTCGGTTGCCACCCAACCCGGGCAGACGGAGTTGACGAGGATGCCGTCGCTGCGCAGCTCGGCCGCGAGTATGCGGGTCAGGGCATTGAGCGCGGCCTTCGAGACGCTGTAGGCAGGCGTGCCCGCCCCCATCCCGCTTAGCGAACCCGAGCCGCTCGACACGTTCACGATTCGGCCGTGGCTGGATCGCCGCAGCAGCGGGAGGCAGGCCTGGGTCGTGCGCCAGGCGCCGAGCAGGTTCGTCTCCAGTGCCTGATGGACCAGATCGAGGTCGGCGTCGACGCCGCGCTGCCAGGTGTCGTAGAGGATGGCCGCGTTGTTCACGAGGACGTCGAGGCGCCCATGCTCGCTTTCGAGCCCGGCGGCAAGCTCCCGGACGCTTTCGGCGTCGTCGACGTCGAGCCGCCGCGCCTCGACCTGGATGCCCCCGGCGGCCAGGCCTTCGGCCGCCGCGCGCCCCTTCTCCGGGTCGCGCGAGCCGAGCACGGTCGTGAACCCGCGCTGCGCCAGCTGACGCACCAGCTCGAGGCCGATGCCGCGGTTGGCGCCGGTGACCAACGCGATGTCCGCCATGTGTTCCGAGACTAGCCCGCGCGCTAGGCGCGCTCGCGCACGGCCGCGGCGATCGAGTCCGGCGACGGGATGAACGCGTCCTCGAGCGGCGGGCTGTAGGGGATCGGCGTCTCGCCGGTCGCGATCACCCAGGCGTCGTCGAGGTCGTGCAGGGCCTCCGCGGCCACCGCCCCGACCAGGTTCGCCGCCCAGCCGCCCAGGCGCGGGCCCTCCTCGACCGCCATCACGCGGTTGGTCTTCTCGACCGAGCGCAGCACCGTCTCGAGGTCGAGCGGGCGCAGCGTGCGCAGGTCGATCACCTCGGCGTCGATGCCGTCGGCGGCGAGCTGCTCGGCAGCCGCCAGCGAGTCCGGCACGCCCTTCGCGATCGAGACGATCGTGAGGTCGGAGCCCTCGCGCGCCACGTTCGCCTCGCCGAGCGGCACGACGTCGCCGTTCTGAGGCGGTGGGCCCTTGACCGAGTAGAGCCGCTTGTGCTCGAGGAAGATCACCGGGTTGTCGTCGCGGATCGCGGCCTTCAACAGTCCCTTCGCGTCCGCCGGGTTGGACGGCGCGGCGATCTTCAGGCCGGGCACCCCCTGGAACCAGGTGGCGTGGAACTGCGAGTGGATCGCGCCGAAGCGGCCGCCGCCGCCCACTGCCGAGCGCACCACGAGCGGTACCGGCGCCTGCTCGTTCGAGATGTACCAGAACTTCGCCGCCTGGTTGACGAGGCTGTCCATCGGCAGCGCCATGAAGTCGCCGAACATCACCTCGAACACTGGCCGCAGGCCGGTGACGGCGGCGCCGAAGGCCGCTCCCGCCAGCGCGAGCTCGGAGATCGGAGTATCGAAGACACGCTCGTCGCCGAAGCGCTCGTGCAGCTCGGGCGTCGCCTTGAAGACGCCGCCCGCGGCCGCCACGTCCTCGCCGAAGAAGACGACGTCCGGATCGCGTTCGATCTCCTCCGCGAGCGCGTCCCGGATCGCGGTGCGGAACTCGAGCTGAGCCGGCTCGCTCACGGAGCGAACTCCGCGGCGCGCTCCGTCTCGGGATCCGGATAGGGCGCTGCCAGCGCGGCGTCGGCCGCGCTGCTCATGGTCTCCTTCGCCCGCTCGGCGGCCTCGTCGAGCTGCTCGTCCGACACCCCCGCCTCGACGAGCCTGGCGCGCGTGACGATCAGTGGGTCGCGCTCCAGCCAGCTCTCGAGCTCGCCCTTGGGACGGTAGGTCGCCGGGTCGGACTTCGAGTGGCCGTAGTGGCGATAGGTCTGGCACTCGAGCAGGCTCGGCCCGCCGCCCGAGCGGGCGACCGCGACGGCCTCGACCGCGGCCTGCTCGACCGCGAGCAGGTCGTTGCCGTCGACGACGCGCGCCGGGATCCCGTAGGCGGCGCCGCGCGCGGAGATCGCGGCGCCGGCCGTGACCTGGTGCATCGGGGTGAACTCCCCGTAGAAGTTGTTCTCGCAGACGAACACCACCGGCAGGCGCAGCACCTGGGCGAAGTTGAGGCACTCGTGGAAGTAGCCCTGGTTGGTCGCGCCGTCGCCGAAGAACGCGACGGCCACCCCGCCGTTGCGCTTGGCGGTGAGCGCCGCCCCGGTGGCGGCGGCGATGCTGCCGCCGACGATGCCGAAGCAGCCGACCAGCCCGTGCTCCAGGTCGATCACGTTCATCGATCCGGCGCGGCCACCGCAGACGCCGGTCGCGCGGCCGAGCATCTCCGCGGCGAGCGGCTCCGGCCCGGTGCCCTTGGCCAGCGCGTGCCCGTGGCCGCGGTAGGTCCCAGCGACGTAGTCGCTCGGCTCGAGCGCCATGCAGACGCCCACCGGCACCGCCTCCTGCCCGGCCGACAGGTGAGTCGTCCCGTGGACCTCGCCCTTGAGGAAGAGGCGGTGGATCTCCTGCTCGAACTCGCGGATCAGGACCATCCGCTCGAAACCCTCGACGAAGCGCGCCGGCTCGTCGAGCCCGGGGCGCGTCCCGGCCGGCGCCGTCGGCTCCGGCGCGGCCGATTGACCCTCCTCGGTGGGCCCGTCGACAGGCAGCTCGACGTCGCTCATGGCCGAGCGCTCGGGCTCCCCCACCGGCGTCTCGTCAGCTGCTGTCCGCTCCTGGCTCAACCGGCGGCCCACAATAGCGCAATCGTTTGCAGCGGCTTAAAGACTGAGGGGTCGTCGCCTTAGCGCTCGCGGCGCTCCTGGCGCCAGAGCCCGAGCCACTCGTGGGCGGACCAGAGGACGGCCAGCGCCACGATCGCCACCGTCAGCACGAGCATCTCGCTGGTGTCGACGACGTCCAGGGCCGCCAGCGCGATGAAGAGCAGCACGAGCGCCGCACATGTGGCCCAGAGGATCTGGGCTATGCCCTGGTGGTGCTCCTCGAGCCTCGTGCGGAACAACACGATCGGATCGTAACTCAGCCCGTGCACGCGCGCGACAGGGGCACGACCACGAACTCCTCCTGATCCGCATGCAGCGGCCGCGGGTTCTCCTTGCACCAGGCCGCGCCTCCGGTCGCGCGCACGACCCGCGCCTTGAAGCGGTAGCCGCTCACGAGCTCGCGATCGAGGTAGACGCCCTTCCCGTTCCCGCGCTCGGCCACGCACGTGTAGACGATCGCCGCGGGGCTCGGCTGCGGCCGGACCGGCCTGCACGTCGTCGGGCCGGCCGGGCCCTCGAGCTCACCGGCGTCGACCCGCCGCTGGAAGTCGGCCCCGACCGCCGCGGCCAGGCCGTCCGCGCTCAGCGGCTGCGAGAGGACCGCCCGCCGTGGCCGCTGGCTGGCGATCAGGTTCTGGCGGATCTCCTCGAGGTTGGCCGCCGTGGCCCGGCGCTGGTTTTCGCGGTTGTCGGCAGCGTTCTCGAGTGCCGGGGGGAGCAGGATCGCCACGGCGGTCGCGAGCGCGACCAGGAGGGCGCCCGTCGCGACCCGGCCCCACCTCGGCATGAGCCTCCAGAGGCGACCGGGCAGCCGCAGGACGCCCGGCATCGCGCTCCGGCGCTCGTCCACCGGCGCCACCGGGCCGGCGGCGTGGCCCGCGTGCCTGGCGAAGATTTCGCGCACCTCGCGGCGCGTCGCTTCACCACTGCTCGACCACGGATCCCGATCTGGGGCCATCTGTCAAACGTCAGGGTACGCCCAGGCCAAGCAGGCGTCTCGCGCCAACCGCGCCAACAGGCTCACGGTCGAGCAACGGCGCGAGCGTCATCGCCTTCTCGACGAGCGCGGCGTTCGAGGGCGCGCGCTCCTCAGCGCTCACGCGCAGGTTGTCCTCGAGCCCGACCCGCATGTGACCGCCGAGCATCAGCGCCGTCGCGGCGAGATGGAACTGGCCGGGATAGCCCACGCCCGCGGCCGACCAGGTGAAGCCGTCCGCGCCGAACAGGTCGACCGCCGTGCGCCGCATGTGGACGAGCTGGTCGATCGACGCCGCGTTCGCCCCGAGCACGCCGAGGACGAACTGGACGTGGAACGGGAGGTCGACGAGCTCCTGCTCGGCCAGGTGGTGGAGGTTGTAGAGGTGGCCGACGTCGTAGACCTCGTATTCGGGCTTCGTGCCCGCCTCGCGGAACAGCTCCGAGAGCCGCTCGATGTCCCGGAAGGTGTTGCGGAAGACGTAGTCGCGCGTCGATTCGAGGTAGTCGATCTCCCACTCGGCCATCTCGGGGCGGTGCCTGACCTTGAAGATCCCGAAGTTGAACGAGCCGCAGTTGAACGTCGCCATCTCCGGCCGGCATTCGGTCACGACGCGCGCCCGCTCCTCGATCGTCATGCCCACACCGCCGCCGCTCGTGGGCTGGACGATCGCGTCGCAGCGCTCGCCGATGCCCGCCAGCACCTCTTTGAACAGGCCGAGGTCCGCGACCGGCTTGCCGGTCTCGCGCTCACGCACGTGGATGTGGACGATCGCGGCGCCCGCCTCGCGCGCCCCGACGGCCGAGTCGATGATCTCGTCCGGTGTGACCGGGATCGCCGGGCTCTGGCCGGGCACGCTCATGCCGCCGGTGATCGCGCAGGAGAGGAAGACCGGGGGCAGGCTCACTGCGCGATCACCTCCCGCTCGAGCGGCGGCCGCAGCCGTTCCGGCGAGAGCGGCAGCACCGAGGCGACGAATGCGAGCGCCACGGCCACGAGGACCCACAGGCTGGCCGAGTACGACCCCGTCAGGTCGCGGATCGCTCCCAGTCCCAGCGGGCCGATCGCCGTGATCGTGTAGCCCGCGCCGAGCATCAGCCCGACCACGGCGCCCGCGTCCGCCGGCTCGCGCGCAACGTCGAGCGGCAGCGTCAGGCTGAGCGGGAACGTGGCTCCGATGCTGAATCCGGCCAGCGCCGCCCAGGCCCAGCCGGCGTCCGGCAGGGTGGCGATCCCGAGCGTGGCGACCAGCAGCATCCCCGCCGTGAGGGTCAGCCACTGGCGCCGCGAGCCGCCGCGGTCGGCCAGGTAGGGCACGAGCAGCCCTGCCGGGAGAGCGGCCACGCTCATCACGCCGACGAGCGCGCCGGCCGTGGCGTCGCTCCAGCCGTGCTCCTGGAACGAGTCGGGCATCCAGGCCACGAGCCCGTAGTACACGATCGACTGGAGGGCGAACAGGGTCGCCAGCGCCCACACGACGCGGCGCCCCCAGGGAAGCGGCGGGGGCTTTCCCTGGACCCGCTCGCCGCGCACGGCCGGGGTGAAGAAGAGCCACGCGGCGAAGCACATGATCGTGCAGGCCGAGAAGACCGCGAGCGCCGCACGCCAGCCGCCGAATGCCGCGGCGAGCGGGACGGCCAGAGCAGACGAGAGCGCCGAGCCCAGGTTGATCCCCGTCGTGTACACCCCGCTCGCAAAGGCGGGCCGGTGTGCGAAGCGCTCCTTCACCGCGACCGGCATCAGCGCGCCCGCGAGGCCCATCCCGACGCCGATCGGGAAGGTGAGTGCGAGCACCAGCGGCGCGCCCGGGGCGGCCGCGCGCAGCAGGCCGAAGGCCGCGATCCCGGCGAGGCAGGCGCCGATCGCCGCCCGCGTGCCGAGCCGCGCCGCGACGTGCGCCGCCGGCAACGCGAAGAGGCCCATGCAGAGCACGGGGATCGTCGTGAGAAGCCCCGCGACGGCATGCGAGACGTCGAGGTCGTCGTCGATGTCGGGGACGAGCGGCCCGACGCCCACGAGCTGCGGGCGCAGCGCCAGCGCGGCGAGGAAGAGCGCGGCTAGGACCGTCCAGGCCTTCACGGCCGGACGATCACCTTGAGCGCGCCGTCGACGCGCTCGGTGAAGACCCGGTACGCCTCCGCGTAGTCCTCGAGCGCGAAGCGGTGCGTGACGAGCTCGGCGAGCCGGAGGCGACCGGCCGCGACGAGCGCGATCGCCTCGGGCATCTCCCCGGCGGCCGCGCGCACGCCCACGACGTCGACCTCGTCGAGCACCATCCGCCGCAGCGGCACGGAGCCGGCCCCAGGCGGGATGCCAATGGCCGCCACCCGGCCGCCCTTGCGCACAGCCTCCACGCCCTGGCCGACTGCGACCGGGTCACCCGAGCACTCGAGCACGACGTCGGCGCCGCGGCCGCCGCTGCGCTCGCGGATCGCCGCGACCGTGTCCTCGGCGCTGAAGTCGATCGTCTCGTGGCCGAGCGAGGCCGCCTTGTCGAGCCGGGCGCCGCGGCCCACGACCAGCACGCGCCCCGCCCCGAGCGCGCGTGCGCACTCCGCCACAAGCAGCCCCATCGCGCCCGCGCCGATCACGGCGACGGTGTCGCCCGGTGCGTGCCCGCCGCGCTTGACCGTGTGCAGCGCGATCGAGGTGGGGTCGAGCATCGCCGCCTCCTCGTCGCTCAGCTCGTCCGGCACCGCGAACACCGACTTGACCGAGTGCACCACGTAGTCCGCGTAGGCGCCCTGCGTGTAGTGCCCGTACTGACGGTGGAGCCGCTCGTTGCCGAAGTTCTCGCAGAGGTTGTAGCGGCCCTCGATGCAGAGCCGGCAGTAGCCGCAGCCCGCGTGCGAGGTGCCGGCCACGCGCACGCCCACCTCCCAGCCGAGGTCCGCCGCGCCCTCCCCCAGCTCGACCACCTCGCCGGTCCATTCGTGTCCCGGGATGAACGGGAACGCCTTCGGCCAGAAGCCGGGGAAGTCGCCCTGGATGATGTGCGGGTCGGTGCCGCAGATGGCGATCGCCTTGACGCGGCAGAGCAGCTCGTAGCGGCCCGGCCGCGGGCGCTCGACCTCCTCGACCGAGAAGCGGTTCGGTTCGTGGACGACGAGGGCACGCATCAGGTCACCGCCACCGGGTCGATCATCGATCCGGTCGCGCCCCGGATCGCGAGCGGCAGCGCCACGAACAGGAACTCACGCGCGCCGCTGCGGGCGAGGCCCTCGAGGTCGAGGCTCTCCATGATGTAGATGCCGCGCTCGATCAGGAGCAGCGTGTGCACGGGCTGCGGGTTCGACGGCTCGCCCGGGTCCGGCGCCGGCTGCACCTCGAAGGTCTCCGTGTCCGAGCCGACGGCGATCACGCCGCGATCGGCGAGCAGGCGCGCCGCCGACAGGTCGGGACCGGGGCCGCGGTGCTCGGCCATCAGCTCCTCGTCGGGCCAGTGGCGCATGTAGCCGGTGCGCACGAGCGCGACGTCGCCGGACCCGGCCGCGACGCCCGCCGCCGCCTCGATCTCCTCGAGCTCGGCGGCGCCGACCGGCTCGCCGCGGCCGAGGTGCTCGACCCCGCGGTGGCCCGGCACGTCGTAGAGGACGCCGCGCCGCCACAGCGGCGCGATTTCGGTCGCGTCGCCGCGCAGCGGCCCGAAGTCGCCGAGGTGCTGCTGCGCCGAGCCGCCGTTCCAGCGGTCATCCGGCCCGACAGTCATGTGGGCGTGCGCGTCGATGTGAGCGCCGCTGTGGGTCGTGCCCATCACGAGCTCGCTCATGTAGCCGAGGCCCGCGCTGTTGCCGACGGTCCCCCAGGGCTTGTCGCCCGCGGCGCGGATCCCCTGCGGCGAGCGGTAGGAGAGCACCTCGAAACTCGGGTGGCCCGGGAACAGGGGCATGCGCGGGAAGCGCTCGCGCGCGAGCCTCAGGATGCGGCCCTGGCGCACCAGCGCGGTCGCCGCCAGGACCTCGGCCGGGCTCGATACCGCAGCGAGCCGGTGGAGCGCGGCCGCGAGCAGCGGCTCGGCCTCCTCGCGCGCGCGTACGAGCTCGGGGCTGATGCGCTCGAGCGAGTGGCGCGCCTTGCCCTCGGAGCTCTCGCGCGTGCAGCGGCCGGACTGGATCCACTCGGCGAGGATCCAGACCATCGTCTCGAGGAACGACAGCGAGTCGGCCGCCTGCACGATGTCTGCCTCCGGCCAGCCGCCCTCCTCGTGCACGCGCACGAGCCGCTCGACCTCCTCGGTGAGGCCCGGCTCGGCCCCCTGCTCGCGCAGCCACTCCCCGACGATGTGTGCGCAGCGGTCCTGGTGCCAGCGGTTGTACTCCGGATCGGCCCACGACACGGCCGAGTCCCAGTGCGAGTCCGGGTCGGGATAGGCGCGCTCGGCGTCGTGTGTCACCGCCGCGATCTGCACGGCGTCGCTCGCGTCCGGATCGAGCACGAGCGCCCAGTCGAGCGCGCGCTGCATGTGGTCGAAGTGCGGGTGCTGGTCGGCCATCCAGCCGCGCGCCCGCTCCACGAGGTCGTGGTCGCTCACGCCGTCACCGGCCGGCACTGGAGCACGTACAGCTCCCCGTCCTCGAGCGCCCACTCGATGTCCTGCGGACCGCCGAGCCGCTCCTCGAGCTCGGCGCCGAGCCGGGCCAGCTCGCGCAGCTCGTCCGCGCCGAGGGTCGCGGCGCCGCCCTCGTCGTGCGAGAGCTCGCGCTCGATCGTGCCGCCGCCCGTGCCGCTCACGACAGCGAGCGGCTGCACCGCGAGCCGCTCGCGCTTGAGGGTGCCGTCGCGGGCGAGCACGAAGTGGTCGGGCGTGACCTGCCCCGACACGACCGCCTCGCCGAGGCCGAAGACCGACTCGACCACCATCCGGTCGCGCCGGCGCTGCACGGGGTCCATCGTGAACAGGACGCCCGCGACGTCGGCGCTCACCATCCGCTGCACGACGACGGCCATCCCGAGGTCGTCCAGCGAACCGCGCTGCTCGCGGTAGAAGAGGGCGCGCTCGCTGAAGAAGGACGCCCAGCAGTCGCGCAGCCGCTCGAGCACCTCGTCGGCGCCACGCACGTGCAGGTAGGTCTCCTGCTGGCCGGCGAAGCTCGCCTCCTGCGAATCCTCGGCGCAGGCACTCGAGCGCACCGCCACGGCGTGGTCGCCGTCCCCGAGCTCCGCGTAGGCCTCCTCGACGGCGCGCCTCAGCTCCTCGGCGATCTCCGCAGCGGCGACCAGCTCGGGCGCGCGCTCGCGCTGCTCATGTGCCGCACGACGCAGCTCGGCGCCGCCGTCGGGCAGGCTGGCGGCGAGGGCATCGGCGTGGACGACGAAGCCGGGTGGCACCGGCATCCCGAACGCCGTCATGCGGGCGAGCGAGGCGCCCTTGCCGCCCGCGCTCGCCACGTCCACGCACGCCTCATCCGCGAAGCGCAGCACCATCAGTCGTCCTCAACGATCGCTATCGCGCGCACCGGCGCCGCCGTGCAGCCGACCCACTTGACCGGGAGCACCACGAGCTGAAAGCCGTGGGGGCGACCGATCTGGTCGAGGTTCATGAGGTTCTCGAGGTGCCAGTACTCCTCGTCCCACATGACCCGGTGGGCCTCCCAGAACTGGCGGCGCTCGAACATCGCCCAGACAGGCGGGTCGAACGTGATCGCGTCGATGCCCATCATCCGGACGCCGCGCTCGATCAGCCACCTGGTCGCCTCGGCGGTCATCCCGCTGTGGTCGGTGCGGTAGCGCTCCTCCTCGTTGTACGAGCCGGCGCCCGTGTGGATGAGGACGATGTCGCGCTCCTTGAGCTCGTAGCCGATCCGCTCGAGCTCCGCCTCGACCTCGGCCGCCGTGATGCCGTGGCCGCTCTCCGCGGACGTGAAGTCGAGCACGACCCCGTCCGACACACACCACTCGAGCGGGATCGTCTCCGGCCCGCCGGCGTCGGGGACGATGTGCTTGCGCGCGTCGCAGTGGGTCCCGACGTGGTCGTCGGCCACGACGAGGTAGTGCGCGGTGAGGGAGCCGACGCCGTACTCGGCCGCGCCGATGCGCTCGGCGAACTGCTCATGCGACTCGAGCATCGCGAGCGCCGGCGGCGGTACGCGCGGGAAGGTCAGCATGTCCGGGTGAACCGGCATCGACAGGTCGACGATTCGCCTCACTGGCCCTCCTCGGTCAGGAGCACGGCGGCCCCCATAAGGTGCTCGTGCATCGCCTCGGCGGCAGCCTCTGGATCGCCCCGGCGCAACGCCTCGAGCACGGGCTCGTGGCGGTCCGACAGGTGGACGAGGTCGATGCCCGGGCGCGAGACGGTCAGGTAGGTGCGCGAGTAGGGCTCGAGCATGCGCCACTGGCGCTCGAGCGTCGCGTTGCGCGCGGCGCGGACGATGGTCGCGTGGAACGAGGCGTTCGCCTGTGACTGATCGTGCGCGTCGCCCCGGCGCGCCGCGCTGCGCATGCGCTCGAGCTGGCGCTCGAGCTCGGCGAGCTCGGCGCGGGTGATGCGCTCGGCTGCCAGCCGGGCGGCGAGGGCCTCGAGCGCCGCCCGCACCGGGAACGCCTCGAGCAGCTCCTCGGCCGAGAACGCGCGGACCGAGCAGCCGCGCCCCGGCTCGTGGACCACGCAGCCGAGCTGCTCGAGGTCGCGCAGGGCCTCCCGCACCGGCCCCTGGCTCACGCCCAGCTCCTGGGCGATGCGCGTCTCCACGATGCGCTCGCCCGGCCGGTAGGTCCCCTCGACGATCCGCTGGAGCAGGACGTCCTGGATCTGCTCGCGCAGGTTGCTGCGCGCGAAGGGAATGGCGGCGGCGCTGTCCGTCACCGGCGCCTCCGCCGCAACAGCAGGACCAGCAGCACGAGAAGCAGGAACGCCCCGATGGCGGGCGGGCCGGCGCGGCGGCCGAGCGCCTCGCGGCCGACCGCCCCGAGGTCGAGCACGTTGTCCTCCGCCGGCTCGGGTGTGGGCGGCGGCGCCTCGGCCTGCGCCGGCGGCGGCTTCGGGACGTCGTCCGGCAGCGCCTGTGCGCGCGCGACCGGCTCGCCGTCGTCCGAGCCGTCGCTCTCGGCAGCGGCGGCCGCTGCGCTCGTCTCGGCAGCCTCCGGCGCGGCAGCCGCGGCCGGCTCCTCGCGTCCCAGCTTCGTCGCCAGGCAGTCGGCGAACTGGGTCATGAGCATCGCGCTCACGTCCTGCATCACGCCGCGCCCGAACGACGCGGCCGGTCCGGTCACGCGCAGGTCGGTCTCGACCGTCACGCGCGTGCCCTGGTCGGCCGGCTCGAGCGTCGACGTGATCGTGGCGTGGGCGCTGCCCTTGCCGTGGCTGTCGCGCGCCTTCGCGCTCATCACGGCGCGGCGCGCCTCCTCGTCCGCCTCGTCGATCTTCAGGGTGCCGTTGAAGTGGGAGACGATCGGGCCGACCTTCACCTTCATCGAGCCCTTGTACTCGTCGCCCTCGGAGCCCTCGATCGAAGCGCCCGGCAGACAGGGCGCGACCCGCTCGACGTCGAGCATCAGGTCCCAGGCTTCCTCGATCGGCGCGGGAACGGTGATTTCGTTGGTGAGGTTCATGCGGGCACCATCGCAAACGCGCGCGCTGGGGCGGCCTCGATCCCCTCGAACTTGAAGAACGGCGCGAAGAACTCGCAGCGCGGCGGCAGCGCTCCGAGGCCAACGAGCCCCTCCACGAGCGGCACGCCGGCGCCCAGGATGGTGCGGTGGACGACGAAGTCGGGCGCCTCCCAGCCGGGCTCACGCGCGGCCGGCTCCTCGAAGAAGTCGCAGCCGATGCAGCCCGGCCGGCGGGCCACCAGCCACTCGGCCGCCTCCGCGGTCAGGCCGGGCGAGCGCGAGAAGTACTCCGGCGCGCCCATCGCCGAGTCGGCCCAGCCCGTCCACAGCAGCACGATGTCGCCGGGACGGATCTCCTCGCCGGCGCGAGCGAGCCGCACAGCCGCGTCGCTCAGATCGTCCGGCCCGATCTCGGCGAGCTCCGCGGGCGGCGTCAGGTCGAGCACGACGGCGCTGCCGATCACCCGCTCGAGCGGCAGCGCGTCGATCGACCGGCCGTCCTCCTGCACGTGCAGCTCGCACTCGACGTGGCAGCCGGTGTGGACGCTCAGCTGCGCGAGCGAGGACTGCCAGTAGCCGGGCTTCGTGCGCACGTCGAAGCGCACGCCGGCGTCGGTCGACGGCGGGCCGCGGAAACCCTGCGGCACGGTCGGGCTGAGGTCGACGATGCGCCTCAAGCCGAATACCCCCCGCGCTCGTCGATCATCGTGTCGTAGAAGGCCCGCTCGCGCGATTCGAGGTTGGGGATCGCCTCGCCGATCACGAGTCGCTGGAAGTGCTCCGAGTCCTGATGGGCCTGGTAGCCGTCCGCGTCCACGTACTGCTCGTAGAGGTAGAAGAGGCGTGGGTCGTCGGGCGAGCGGTGGCCCTGGTAGAAGAGGTTCCCGGGCTCCTCCCGCGAGGGCGGCGTCAGCTCCTCGACGATCCGCGCGATGCGGTCCTCCTCCCCCTCGTTCGCCCTCCACAGCGCCGATACGACAAAGGCCATCAGGCCGCTCCCTTCGCTCCGATTCGGTTTCTGAGCACTCCGATTCCCTCGATCTCGAGCTCCACGACGTCCCCGGGCGCGAGCTCGCGGTCGAGCTCCAGGCCCGATCCGCCGGTCGCGGTGCCCGAGCCGAACAGCTCACCCGGGTAGAGCGTCTGACTCCGCGAGGCGTAGGCGATCATGTCGCCGAAGCTGTGGTGCATCGAGGCGCTCGAGTCCCCGCCCCAGGTCTCGCCGTTCACGCGCACGCTCATCGCGAGCGCGGACAGCGTCGAGCTCGTCCGCCGTCACGAGGCACGGTCCGAGCACGTTCGAGCCGTCCCAGTCCTTCGCCTTCCCCGGGCCCATGCCGATCGGCAGCTCGCGCGACTGCACGTCGCGCGCCGACATGTCGTTCCAGATCGTGTACCCGAAGATCACCTCGGCCGCGCCCGCGGCCCCAACGTCGCGGCAGCGCGTGCCGATCACGCAGGCGAGCTCGAGCTCGTGGTCGAGCCGGTCCGTCCAGGCGGGCCAGGGGATCTCCTGCTCGGGCCCGATCACGGTGTCGGGCATCCCCTTGTAGTAGGCGGGCCGCTCGTACCACTCGTCGGGGATCGGGCGTCCGAGGCGGCCGAGCGCTCCCTTCATGTGACCCTCGAAGGCGAGGAAGTCGCGCAGCGAGCGCGGGCGCAGCGGCGCCAGCAGTCGCACGGCATCCCCCGCCGGGCGGCGCTCGCCTTCCGGCGCGCCCGCCTCGATGAAGGCGACCATGTCCCCGTCGAAGCCGACGTCCGAGACGACGCCGTCCTCGAGCACCCCCACCCGCGGTCCCGAGCCCGCATCGTAGGTCACGAGCTTCACGCCGCAGCCCTCCGCACGGCCGCGCGGATCTTCACGTAGCAGCCGCAGCGACATAGGTTGCCGCCGAGGCCCGTCGCGATCTCCTCGTCGCTCGGGTCGGGATTCTCCTCGAGCAGCCGCTTGGCCGTGAGCACCATCCCGGGGGTGCACCAGCCGCACTGGAAGGCATGCTCGGCGTCGAACGCCATCGGCACCGGGTGCTCCGCCGGGAGCCCCTCGACGGTCGTCAGCTCGCGGCCCACGGCCTGGCCGGCGAGCAGCAGGCAGCCGGAGACGGGCTCCCCGTCGAGCAGCACGGTGCAGGCGCCGCAGACCCCGATCCCGCACGTCTCGCGCACACTCGACAGCCCCGCGCGGCGCAGGACGTGGAGGATCATCTCGTCCGGCTCGCACTCGAGCGCGGCGGGCCGCTCGTTGAGGGTCAGCTCGAGCATCATGCCGCCGCCTCCGCGATGCGTTCGGGCGTCATCGGCAGCTCGGTCACGTGCACGCCGAGCGACCCGAGTGCGTTACCGATCGCGGCGGGCACGGGCGGGAGGGCCGTCTCGCCCAGGCCGTGAGGCTCCGCGCCATCGCGCTCGATCAGGTCGTGCGTCATGCGCTCCGGCAGGTCGCCGAGCGCGGGCACGCAGTAGTCCGACAGGTTGGCGTTCGTGATCTGCCCCGCGGCGTGCTCGACCGATTCGAACAGTGCGGTCCCCAGCCCCATGATCATCGAGCCCTCGTTCTGCAGCTCGGCACCGGCGCGGTCGACGACGCGGCCCGCGTAGACGGCGGCGTGCAGGCGCTCGACGGTCAGCTCGCCGGTCTCCTCGTCGACGCTCACAGCGGCCGCCGCGGCCCCCTGGTGCCAGTGCGTCGAGGCGATCCCCTGCCCCGTGTCCGGGTCGAGCCCGCCCTCGTTGGCGATCTCACCGTAGCCGCGCTCGCCGCCGTTCACGCCCAGGTCCGCGACCGCCGCGCCGAGCGCCCTGCCCATCATGTAGGTGGAGCGGCTCGACGTGGTGCGCGTGTCGAACGGCGAGCTGTCCGTGTCCGGGTCGGGCACCTCGATCTGGCCCGGCTCGCAGCCGAGCAGCGCCGCGCCCTGGAGCCGCAGCGAGTCGCGCACCCCCTGTCCCATCTCGCAGGAGGCGCTGCGGATCGTGTAGCCGACCGGCGTGCGCTCGACCGCGATTCCCGCCCGGCTCGGCGTCTGCATGCCCTTGAGCAGAACGCACAGCCCCTTGCCGCGCGGATCCTGCTCGTAGCCGACGGCAGCGGCGGCGGCGCGCAGGCACTCCTCGAAGTGGACGTCGTGCATCGTCTCGCCCGTGGCGAAGCGGTCGCCGTCGCGCAGCAGGTTGCGCAGGCGCAGCTCGAGCGGGCTCACCCCGAGCCGCTCGGCGAGCATGTCCATGGCGCGCTCGCTCGCCCAGACCGACTGGGTCGCGCCGTAGCCGCGGAACGCACCGTTGGGCGGCAGGTTCGTGTAGACCGCGAGCGCGTCGACGCGCACATGCGGAATCCGGTAGGGCCCGATGCCCGCGTAGCCCATCTTGCTGGCGACCCCGGGCCCGCAGTCGGCGTACGCGCCGGTGTCCGCCCAGCAGTCGAGCCGCTTGGCGACGAGCGTCCCGTCGCTCGCGGCACCGACCTTCACGCGCACCACCGCCGGGTGGCGGCCGAGCGTGACGAACTCCTCCGCGCGGTCGAGCACTGCCTTGACGGGCCGTCCGGCCTTGCGCGCGAGGCAGGCGACGACCGCCTCGAGCCGGGTGAACGTCTTGGCGCCGAACGAGCCGCCCATCGGCGGCGCGATCACGCGGATCCGCCCCGGGTCGAGGCCGAACACGCCGGCGAGGTCGTCGCGCAGGTTGAACGGCGTCTGCGTCCCCGTGGTCACCTCGAGCCGGCCGTCCGCCGTCCAGCTCGCGAGCGTCGCGTGCGGCTCCATCGGCGCGTGCTGGGCCCCGGCCGTGCGGAACGTCTCCTCCACGATCACGTCGGCGTGCTCGAAGCCGCGTTCGCTGTCGCCGTGAACGAGCCGGAAGCGGTGGCAGACGTTCGTCCCGGCGAGCGGCCGGACGCCGATCGACACGGCGTCGTCCGCGCTGTCGCCGCTCTCCGGGTGCAGCAGCGGCGCGCCCTCGGCGACGGCCGCGAGCGGATCGAACACCGGCGGCAGCTCGGCGTAGCTGACGCTGATCGCGGCCACGGCCGCGCGCGCGGCGGCCGGCGTCGGCGCCGCCACCGCCGCGACGATGTCGCCCACGAAGCGCGCCGGGTTGGCCAGGACGTCCTGGTCCTTCAGCTGGCAGCCGTAGCGGCCGAGGCCCGCGGTGTCCGCCGGCAGCAACGCGACTGCCCCGGCCGGCAGCGCCGACGCGTCGACGGAGAGCACGCGCGCGTGGGCATGCGGCGAACGCACGAAGGCGGCGTGCCACATGCCCTCGGCCGCCGCGTCCCGGGCGTAGTCGACGAGCCTCACCCGAGCTCCTCCAGCGCCCGCCGCACCTCGACCGCGATCACACGCCGCCGGTAGGCGGCGCTGCCGCGCGAGTCGCTGATCGGATCGATCGCCTCGGCGTAGCCGCGCCCGACGGCGGCGGGGCCGCCGCCGTTCGCGCAGATCTCCGGCAGCTCCTGCGGGCGGCCGCTGACGGCGCCCACCACGACCCGCAGCCCGTCCTCACCGCGCACCGCCGCCACCGCCACGCAGGGCCGGTCCTCGCTCGAGCGCGAACGGAACTTGCGGTAGACGGCGCGCTCCGGGGCGGGCGGCACGCGCACCTCGACGAGGAGCTCGTCGGGGGTGATGCAGGTCTCGTAGTGGCCGCGGATCAGCTCGTCCATGCCGACCGTGCGCTCCCCGCGTGCCGAGCGCAGCAGCACCCGCGCGCCGAGCGCCGCCAGCACCGCGGGCGGGTCCGACGCATAGTCGGCATCGGCGAGCACACCGCCGACCGTGGCCTGGTTGCGCACCCGCGGGCTGGCGACGAGCGAGAACGCTCGCGCCAGCACCGGCCAGCCCTCGCGCACGGCGGCTGAACGCTCGACGGCTCGGTGGGTCGCCATCGCGCCCAGCCGCAGCTCGCCGTCGACGACCTCGATGCCGTCGAGGCCCTGCACGTGGCCGAGACTGAGCAGCCCCTGTGGCTCGAGCAAGCCCTGGTTCATGAGGACGCCGACGAACGTGCCACCGGCGAGCACGGTCGCGTCACCGTGCTCGCCGCGCAGCTCGAGCGCCTCCTCCAGGCTCTCCGGCGCGAGCCAGGTCGCCACGACTAATCCATCCCTCCGCAGCCGGCTAGTCCGGCTGCTCCGGGCCCATGATCTCTACGACCCCGGTGGAGCCGTTCACGCGCACGCGGTCCCCCGTCGCGATCCGCTCGCCCGCGTTGGTCGTGCCGACCACTGCCGGGATGCCGAACTCGCGCGCCACCACGGCCGGATGCGAGACCGCCCCGCCCGCCTCCGTCACGAGGCCGGTGATCTTCGTGAACAGCACGACCCAGGCCGGATTCGTCATTCGGCAGACGAGGATCTCGCCCTGCTGCACCTGATCGAACTCGTCGAGCGAGGTCACATAGCGCGCCGGGCCTTCGACGACGCCCGGCGACGCTGCCAGCCCCCTGACCTCGCCCGTCGTCGCCGGCTCACCGGCGTGGAACTTCTCCGGGAAGCCCCAGAGCGCGTTGTAGGGGAAGTCGAGCGCGGTCTGCGTAGCCGTGCCCACCCACGACGGCGGGCGCTTCTCGAACGCCGCTTCGCGGGCGTCGCGGCGGTCGCCGACGGTCGCGCGCGCGTCCAGCGCGCCCTGGTCGGCCATCAGCAGACGCAGCTCGTTGTAGCGGAGGAACATCACGTCCTCCGGGTCGTCGAGCGTGCCGGCGTCGACCAGCTTGCGGCCGATCGCCATCAGCACGAGCCGCAGCCGGGCGTTCGTGCCCTGGTCGATGTAGAAGTGATGGTCGGGCGTCAGCGGGTTCATGCTGAGCGAGCGCTCGAGCGCCGCCTGCAGCTCGCCGCCCTCGGCGCCCTCGAGCGCCTCGCGCTTGGCCGCCTCGAGGTCCTGGCGGACGGCGTCGATGTTCGATGGGTAGTCGTAGTCCGTCGCCAGGTAGCCACGCACCGCCTCGATCATGGGCGCGGGGTCCTCGCGCCAGGTCTTGAAGGCGAACTCGTGCGACCAGATCGCCTTGTAGCCGAACGCCTTCTGGTGCGGGACGATGCGCTCCTCGACGAAGCGCCTCCCACGCTCCGAACCGTCGAGCCCCTTCATGATCTCCGCGGCGGTCTCGCCCTCGAACGCCGCCGCCAGCTCGGCGTCCTCCTTGATCTCCTCCTTCATCTTCCAGAGATCCTCGATCGAGTCCCAGTTGCGGTCGGCGACCGAGCTCTGGAGGCGACCCATCAGCGCCGCGGCGGCCTCGCCCTTCTCCTCCTCGAGCAGCCCGTTGAGCGCCTGCGTCGAGGCGAACTGGGCGAAGTTGAGCATCCAGTGGATCTTCCAGTGGCGGTCGTGGATGTCGATCGCGTCCTCGAGCAGCACCGCGAGCTCGATGAAGCCGGCGGCGTCCGTGTCGTAGTCGTCGAGGTACTCGAAGTTACGCTCGATCTCCGGGCGCAGCCGGTCCCGCCACCAGTCGAGGAAGTTCTCCGCGTAGTGCGGCAGCACCCAGCCGAGGTAGGCACCGATCTTGGCCGGATGCTCGGGGTCGCGCGGCACGCGCGGGACGTAGCGCGCCTGGTACTCGGTCGCCTCCGAGTGGATACGCGAGTCGGAGGGAACCGCCGCCGTGTAGACGTAGCCGTTTATCTCCTTGGCGATCCAGTCACACGCGAACGGCGTGCCGAAGCGCCTGAACATGTGGTCACAGGTGAGCCACCAGCCGCCGATGTCGAAGAACATCGGCGAGACCGGATTGGGACAGTGGAGGTCGTCGTAGATCCAGAAGAGCTCCTGCTCGCCCTCCTCCCACTCGATCGGGAACTCCTCGCTTCCGAGGAAGCTGCCGAGGACCTCCTCGCCGGCGCTCGTGACGGCCATCGCTCCTCCTGACTCGCTCTCCCTGACTGCCTTCCTGCGGCGGTCGGATCATAGATAATCGATTATTTCGGGTCAAGGTCGTGGGGCGCCGGGCGCTCGCGTCACTCCCTGACGATCAGCACCGTCCCGAGCGCCAGCAGCCCGATCCCCAGCAGCTTCTCCCAGGTGATCGGGCGCTCGTCGAGGCCGAGCACGCCCATGCGGTCGATCACGACCGACAGGGCGAGCTGCCCGGCGATCGTCGCGGCGGTGACGCCGCCCGCCCCGAGCTCGCGGACGGCGATCAGCGAGACGGTCACGATCACTACGCCGCCGACGCCGCCGAGGATCCAGTAGTACCAGGGCGGCGACGCGCCGTCGGTCTTGATGCCGCCGGCGAAGGCGAACGTCACGACGACGATCACGATCAGCCCGACGCTGAAGCTGGCGACCGCGGCGCCGAAGCTCCCGAGATACTTCGAGAGGACGTTGTTCGCCGGCGCCTGCAGCGCCACCACCCCGCCCGCCGCGACGGTCGCGAGGACCGCCACCTCCTTGCTCATTTGGCTTCGAGCCAGTTCTCGCCGGAGCCCACGTCGACCTCGAGCGGCGGATCCATCGCGAACGCAGCGGCCATCTCGCGCCGCACGATCTCGGACGCCTGCTCGACCTCGCCCTCGGGCCCCTCGAAGAGCAGCTCGTCGTGGATCTGGAGCACGAGGCGCGTCTCCAGGCCGGCCGCGCGCAGGCTGTCGCGGCAGCGCACCATCGCCACCTTGATGATGTCCGCCGCCGTCCCCTGGATGACCATGTTGACGGCGAGCCGCTCGCCGAGCGAGCGCGTCTGGAACTGCCGCGATCGGAGCTCCGGGACGCGGCGGATGCGGCCGAACAGCGTGGTCACGTGGCCCTCCTCGCGGGCGCGCTCGATCGTCTCCTCGATGAACTGCTTGACCTTCGGGAAGCGCTCGAGATAGCGGTCGATGAACTCCTGTGCCTCCTCCTGGGGAATCTGCAGGCGGTCGGCGAGACCGTACGCGGACAACCCGTAGACGATCCCGTAGTTGACCATCTTCGCCTTGGAGCGCGTGCCGGGGTCGGTCTTGCCGCCCAGGATCGCCTCGGCGGTCGCCGTATGGACGTCCTCGCCGCGGATGAAGATCTCCTTGAGCACGGGCTCGTCGGCGATGTGGGCGAGCAGCCGCAGCTCGACCTGCGAGTAGTCGGCCGAGATCAGCCGGCAGCCCTTCTCCGCGACGAAGCAGGCCCGGATCTCGCGGCCCTGCTCGGTGCGGATCGGGATGTTCTGGAGGTTCGGGTTGGTGCTCGACAGCCGCCCGGTAGCGGTGGCGGCCTGGTTGAAGGTCGTGTGCAGGCGACCGTCCGGGGCGATCAGGTCCGGGAAGGCGTCGAGGTAGGTCGACTTGAGCTTCGTGACCTCGCGCCACTCCTCGATCGCGGGGATGATCTCGTGCTCGTGGCGGATCGCCTGCAGGACACGGGCGTCCGTCGAGTATCCGGTCTTGCCGCGCCGCTTGCGCGACAGGCCGAGCTTCTCGAACAGGATCGGCGCGAGCTGCTGCGGCGACCCGATCGTGAACTCCTCCCCCGCGAGCTCCCAGACGCGCCGCTCGAGCTCCTCGCCCCGCTTGCCGAAGCGGCGGCTGATCTCCTGCAGGCGGGAGACGTCGAGCTTGATGCCGGCGCGCTCGAGCTCGACGAGCACGTCGACGAGCGGCAGCTCGATCTCGTGGAAGAGCTGGGTGAGGCCGTCCTCCTGGAGCCGGGCGCGCTGGCGCTCGGCCAGGACGCGTGTGAGCACGGCGCGCTCGGCGACGCCGTCCGCTCCCTCGACCTCAGCGCCGACTCCTGACTCGGCGGCAAGCTCGTCGAGCGGATAGCCGCGCCGCGCCGGGTCGATCAGGTAGGCGGCGACCATCGTGTCGTGCGCGAGCTGCGGCGCGGGCGAGGGCTCGTCGGCCATCGCGATCGTCTTCCAGTCGTGTGCCACGAGCGGGCGCTCGCCGCGGGCGAGCGTGAACGCCGCGAGCGTCTCCGCCTCCGCCACGAGCACGTCGTCGCCGGCCCAGGCCGCGACCGTGAGCGGCCCGCGCACCGTTCCGTCGAGGTCGAACGAGCCCTGCACCGGGCCCGCCGGCAGCGCGCTCGCCACCACCGGCTCCTCGGCGATCGCCGCCTCGAGCGCTGCGTCCTCCTCGGCCTCCAGCTCGAGGTCGGGATCCTCCGGCTCCACGTCCGCCGCCACCGCGTCGGCGGGCTGTTCGCCCGGGCGCAGCGCGGCCACCGCCACGAGCTCGCCGTCGAGTGCGCCCAGCTCCGCGATCGGGACCTCGCGGGCGCTCACTCGATGGAGCTCGCCGACGCGTTCGGCGGGCGCCGCGTCGTCCTCGCCGAGCGCCTCCTCGAGCCGCTCGAGCGGAGCACGCAGCTCGAACTCGCGGAAGGTCTCGCGCAGCCGCGAGCGGTCCGGCTCGCGGGCGGCGACATGCTCGAGGTCGATGTCCGCGACGTCGACGTCCCGCACCGCTGTGGCGAGCTGCTTCGAGACGCGTGCATCCTCGGCGTGCTCGGAGAGGTTCTGCTTGCGCTTGGCGCCCGAGATCGACTCGATGTTGTCGAGCACGCCCTCGAGCGAGCCCCACGCCTGCAGGAGCTGCGAAGCGGTCTTCTCGCCGATGCCGGGGACGCCCGGGATGTTGTCCGAGGTGTCGCCCTTGAGCCCGACGAAGTCGGGGATCTGCTCGGGCGGGATCCCGTAACGGTCGACCACGGCCTCGCGGTCGTAGATCTTCGTGTCGGTGATCCCGCGCCCGGTCGCCATCACGCGCACACCCGGCTCGACCAGCTGAAACAGGTCGCGGTCGCCCGTCACGACCATCACGTCGAAGCCGCGCTCGCGCGCCTGGCCCGCCAGCGTCGCGATCACGTCGTCGGCCTCGTAGCCCGGCACCTTGACGTTCTCGTATCCGAACGCGTCCACGAGCGGGTGCATGTACGGCCACTGCTCGGCGAGCAGGTCGGGGCGCTCCCGGCGGCCGGCCTTGTACTCGTCGTAGACCTCCTCGCGGCCCGACATGCCGGCGTCCCATACGACCAGCGTCGGGTTCGCGCCGTACTCCGAGATGATCTTCACGAGCATCGAAGCGAAGCCGAAGATCGCGTTCGTGGGCTGCCCCTTGGAGGTCGAGATCGACTCGGGCAGCGCGAAGAACGCCCGGTAGACGAGGCTGTTGCCGTCGATCAGGAAGAGCTGCGGAGAGGGCTGGTCCGGCACGGCTCCACACTATCGCCGCGCCGGACCGGAGCCTCCCCTATCGCTTGAGAATCGAGCGCTCGATCCGGAGTGCCTGGCTCCCCGCAACCGTGGCGGCCGGCGCGCCCTCCTCGACCGGCAGGACCTCCCAATCCGGATGGCCCGGCATCGCCGGCGTCTCGGTCCCGTACAGCCAGTCGCGCAGGAACGGGCCGAGGTTGCGCCGCGCGACCTTCGAGGCGAGGGCGATGAAGTCCTCCGTCCCGACCGACTCGCCCTCGTAGCGCTGTGTCCACTCCTCCTGGAGCCGCTCGAAGGCGCGCTCGCCGATCACCTGGCGCAGCGCGTACAGGACGACCGCCCCGCCGTCGTAGACGTTCGGGCTGAAGAGCTCGAACATCTCGCTGGATGCAGGCATCGCCACAGGGCCGTACTGGGCGCGCCACTGGTCGCCCTGCTCGTAGGCGCCCCTGAGGCGCGCGACGAGCTCGAAGTCCCCGCCGAAGAACTCGTCGCCGTAGGTCCACTCGTACCAGGTGGCATGGCCCTCGTTGAGCCAGACATCGCTCCACGTCTCGGGCGCCACGCTGTCGCCGAACCACTGGTGCGCGAGCTCGTGGACCATGATCGTCTCAGCGGTCTCGACGTCCGGGAACTGCGCGGGGTCGAAGAGGAAACAGGGATGCAGCGAGAGCGTCTGCGTCTCGAGCGCGTAGCCGAACAGCTGGTCGGCCGCGAGCACGCCGTAGTTGTCGAAGGGATAGCGGCCGGCGCGATCGGTCATCCACACCATGTGCGAGGGCGTCTTCGAGAGGAGGCCCTCGCTCGTGTCCGCGCAGCTCTCCGCGGCCACGTCCCGGATGTCGACGCCTCGGGTCCTGCCGCGCTCGATCACGCGCAGGTCGCCGACGGCGAGCTGGGTGAGCTCGGACGCCATCGGCTCGTCCATCACGTACAGCGACACGCTGCGACCGCCGCGGGTGTGCTGCCAGCGCAGTACGCCGTTCGCCACCGCCGTGACCCCCTCGGGCACGTCGAGCTTGATCGTGTAGGTGGCCTTGTCGGCCGGATGGTCGTTCACCGGGTAGATCGTGTGACCCAGGTCCGCCTGGCCCGCGGTTACGGACCCGTCCTCTGTTGTGAACCATCCGAACGGAAGCGTGTCGACCGGGACGTCCGGGCCGGCCGTGAAGTCGACGTTCACGAGGAACGTCCGGCCCTTGTGGATCGCGCGAGCCGGTGTGATGACCAGCTCCTCGCCCTCGAGTGCGAAGTCCGCGTCGCGCCCGTTCACGTCGACGTCCGACACCGTGCCGTCGGCGAAGTCGAGGTTGAAGCTCGACAGCGACTGAGTGGCCCGCGCGACCATCGTCACCTTGCCGTCGACGATCTGCTCGGGAGCGCTCGTCGGATAGGTCATGTCCAGGTGGTAGTGGCGGGCGTCGTAGCCCCCGTTGCCGAGCGTCGGGAACAGGCGATCGCCGATGCCCGGCGCGCCCGGCCCCGGAGGCGCCGCCGCCGACTGGGCGACGCAGAAGACGAGGCCCGCCATCAGCGCGAAGGCGACGGTGACGGCGCGGAGGATGCTGAGCGATCGTGCCTGGGTTCCCATGCTCTCCGACCTACCCAAGTGAGGGACCGATATACCGTCGCCGCGGACGGCGCCTATCTATGATCGCCCCGTGGCCGTCCCCTCCGCACAGTTCTCCCTGACACTTCGCGTCTCGCTCCCGCAGCGGGCCTCGGGGGCGCTGAGCCGTGTCACGAGCGCGATCACGCGCGCCGGGGGCTCGATCGTGGCCGTCGACGCCGTCGAGACGCGCGCCGAGCGCGGCATGCGCGAGATCACCGTCGAGTGCGCGAGCGTCGAGCACCGGGGCGAGGTGATCCGCGCCGTCCAGGGCGTGAGCGGCGCCGAGCTCGTCGAGATCACCGACCGCACCTTCGAGGTCCACCGCCGCGGCAAGATCCACACCGGCCTGAACATCCCGGTCAAATCGCGCGACGACCTCTCGATGGCCTACACGCCCGGCGTCGCGCGCGTCTGCACCGCGATTGCCGAGAACCGTCAGAAGGCGTTCAAGTACACGATCAAGGCGAACACGGTCGCGGTGGTGTCCGACGGCACCGCGGTGCTCGGCCTCGGCGACATCGGCCCCGAGGCGGCCATGCCCGTGATGGAGGGCAAGGCGATGCTGTTCAAGGAGTTCGCGGACGTCGACGCCTTCCCGATCTGCCTTAACACCAAGGACGTCGACGAGATCGTCGAGACCGTGATCCGCATGTCGCCGACCTTCGGCGGCATCAACCTCGAGGACATCTCCTCGCCGCGCTGCTTCGAGATCGAGCAGCGGCTCCAGGAGGCGCTCGACATCCCGGTCTTCCACGACGACCAGCACGGCACCGCGATCGTGACCCTCGCCGCGCTCATCAACGCCTGCCGGCTCACCGGCCGCCGAATCGAGGACCTCGGGGTGCTGATGGTGGGCGCGGGCGCCGCCGGCGTGGCCGTCGCGAAGATCCTCATCGACGCGGGCATCAGCACGATCGTCGCCTGTGACCGCTTCGGCGCCATCCACACGGGCCGCGAGGACTACGAGGCCGGCTCGATGAACGCCCCCAAGCGCTGGCTCGCCGAGAACACGAACGCGGAGCGCCGCGACGGCCAGCCGCGCGAGGTGATCGAGGGCATGGACCTGTTCGTGGGGCTCTCGGGCCCGGGGATCATCCAAGCCTCCGACCTGTCTCGTATGAACCCTGACCCGTTCGTGTTCGCGATGGCCAACCCCAACCCCGAGGTGCGCCCCGAGGAGGCGGCGCCGCACGTGCGCGTGATGGCGACCGGCCGCTCGGACTACCCGAACCAGATCAACAACGTGCTCGCCTTCCCGGGCGTCTTCCGCGGCGCGCTCGACGCGCGCGCAAGCGCCATCACCGAGGACATGAAGCTGGCGGCGGCGGAGGGCATCGCGCGCGTGATCGCGGACGACGAGCTCGAGGAGGACTACATCGTCCCGAGCGTCTTCAACCGCGACGTCGCCCGGGCGGTGGCGAGCGCCGTGGAGGACGTCGCCGCACGCGCCGACGACGTCGTCGAGGTGCCCGACGAGCCCACCGTCGAGCGCGCCGCGCTCGGCTGATGCGGGTCGCGGTCACCGGCGCGACCGGCGTGATCGGCGGCACGCTCATCGCCGAGCTGCGCAGCCGCGGCGACGAGCCCGTGGCGCTCTCGCGCGACGCGGCCCGCGCGAAGGACGCGCTCGGCGTCGACGCCTACGAGTGGAAGGCGCCGAAGTCCGAGCCGCCGCCGCTGGATGCGCTGCGCGGAAGCGACGGGGTCGTCAACCTCCTCGGCGAGACGATCGCGCAGCGCTGGAGCGACGACACCAAGCGCGAGATCCGCGACTCCCGCATCCTGACGACGCGCAACCTGGTGGCGGGGCTCGCGGAGCTGCCCGAAGGCGAGCGCCCGCGCGTGCTCGTGTCCCAATCCGCGAGCGGCTGGTACGGCGCGCGCGGCGACGAACGCCTCGACGAGGCCGAGCCGGCGGGCGACGACTTCCTCGCCGGGCTGACCGTCGACTGGGAGGCGGAGGCCGACAGGGCCGAGGAGCTCGGGGTGCGTGTCGTGCTGCCGCGCACCGGCGTCGTGCTGTCCGAGTCGGGCGGCGCGCTCGAGAAGATGCTCCCCTTCTTCAAGCTCGGGGTCGGCGGGCCAGTCGCCGGCGGCGATCAGTACGTGCCCTGGGTCCACCTCGACGACGTCGTCGGCGCGCTCCTGTTCGCGCTCGATAACGACGCTCTGCGCGGTCCGGTGAACGTCACGGCGCCCGAGCCCGTGACCAACAAGGAGCTGTCGCGGACGCTCGGCAAGGTGCTGCATCGGCCGGCGTTCGCGCCGGTCCCGGCGCTCGCCGTCAAGACTCTCTACGGCGAGATGGCGTCGATCGTGACCACCGGCCAGCGCGCGGTGCCGACGCGGCTGCAGGAGCTCGGCTACGAGTTTCGGCGGCCCGATCTCGAGCAGGCCCTGCGAGCGGCGACCTAGCTCGTCGCCTGCTTGCGCGCCTCGAGCTCGGAGCGCAGCTCGGACATCGTCTTGCCGCCCGTCTCACGCGAGATCGAGACGGCCTTGACGAGTGCGGCGGCGATCACTGCCGCCATGATCACCACCAGGGCGAGGCCGATCTTGCCGCCGCCGCCGGCGTCGATCGAGACCACCACGAAGACACCGGCGATCACGATGATCGCCACGATGACGCCGAGCACGGCCTTCTCGGTGCTGCCCAGCCCCGCGTGGATCTTCCAGCGTGAGATCTCCTGAGCCGGCCAGACCGCCCAGATGAAGGCGCCGAGGATGCGTCAGGACGGTGCCCGTGACGAGGCCGGTCTTCTCGCCATAGCCCTTCACCGAGGAGAAGAGCGAGGCGATGATCGCCGAGGCGAGCCAGACGAATGTCAGCCACAGGGCCTCGGGACCGATGACGGCGAGGAAGGTCGGCATCACGCCCCCAGGTACGCTCGCTGGACTTCGGGGTTCTCGCGCAGGGCGTCCGACTTGTCGTGCAGAGCCACCTTGCCGGTCTCGAGCACGTAGGCGCGGGCGGACACGTCGAGCGCGAAGTTCGCGTTCTGCTCCACGAGGAGGATCGTCGTGCCCTGGCGGTTGATCTCGGCGATCGTCTCGTAGATGCGCTCGACGAGGATCGGGGCGATGCCCATCGACGGCTCGTCGAGCAGCAGGAGCGTGGGCCGGGCCATCAGCGCCCGGCCGATCGCGAGCATCTGCTGCTCGCCGCCGGACATCGTCCCGCCCTTCTGGCGCTCACGCTCCTTGAGGCGCGGGAACAGCTCGAACACGCGGTCGAGGTCCGAGGAGATCTCGGACTGGTCGCGCCGCAGGTAGGCGCCGAGCAGCAGGTTCTCGTGCACGGTCATGCGCGAGAACACGTGGCGGCCCTCCGGCGACTGCGCCACTCCCATCGACACGATGTCCTGCGGCGGCGTCTCCGTTATCTCACGGTCTTTGAAGCGAATCGAGCCCTGGCGCGGCGGGGTCAGCCCGGAGATCGAGCGCAGCGTCGTCGACTTGCCGGCGCCGTTCGAGCCGATCAGGGTCACGCATTCGCCCTCCTCGACCTCGACCGTTATCCCCTTCAGGGCCTCGATGTTCCCGTAGTAGGTGTGGATGTCCTTGACCTCGAGCAGGGCCATCTAGCTCGTCCCTTCCCCGGACTCGGCCTCGGACTCGCCCTGCTTGCCGAGGTAGGCCTCGATCACGCGCGGGTTCTGGCGGATCTCCTCCGGCGAGCCCTCCGCGATCTTGGAGCCGTGATCGAGCACGGTGATCCGCTCCGACACGCCCATGATCACCTGCATGTCGTGCTCGATCAGCAGGATCGAGATGCCGCGCTCGTCGCGCAGCCGGTGCATGAAGTCGGTCAGCTCCTTCGACTCCTGCGGGTTCATGCCGGCGGTCGGCTCGTCGAGCAGCAGCAGCTGCGGGTCGGACGCAAGCGCACGGGCGATCTCGAGGCGGCGCTGATCGCCGTAGGAGAGGTTGATCGACATCTGGTCGTGCAGGTCCTCTCCCAGGCCGACGTAGGTCAGCTCCTTGCGCGCCTTCTCGACGACCTCGCGCTCCTCGCGGCGGACCCTCGGCGGCTTGATGATCGATCCGAACAGGCCCGCCCGCATGCGGGCATGCTGGCCGACCATCACGTTCTCGAGGGCGCTCATCGTGGCGAACAGGCGGATGTTCTGGAACGTCCGCGCCACGCCGAGCGCCATGATCTTGTCGGGCCGGCCGCCGGTGATGTTCTTGCCGTCGAACTCGACCCGGCCGAAGGTCGGCTTGTAGAGGCCGGTGAGCATGTTGAAGAAAGTCGTCTTGCCGGCCCCGTTGGGACCGATGATCGAGACGATCGCGCCGCGCGGGATGGCGAAGGAGACGTCCTCGACGGCGATCAGGCCGCCGAAGGTCTTCGTGACGTTCGTCGCCGCCAGGATCGCGTCGCTCGGCGGCGGCGCCGTGGCCTCCTGTGCAGTCTCCTCGGGGGTGCTCATGCGCGTGCCTCGAAAGTATCCTGACCGGCCGCCTCGCCGAGGCCGGCGGTCTGGCCGGTGCCGACGTGCTCGGCCAGCTCGAGCTTCCGCCTTCGCTCGGGTATGAGGCCCTCGGGTCTGAGCACCATCATCATCACGAGCAGGAAGCCGTAGATCGCCGAGGACAGCTCGGACAGGTCGAGGTCGAGGTCGAACCACTCACGCGGTTTCGCGTTCAGGTCAGGGATGAACTTGAAGTTCAGGTAGACGAGCACCGCCGCGCCGACGAGCACCCCCTCGATCGACCCGAGGCCGCCGAGGATCACCATGGCGAGGATGAAGATCGAGAAGAAGAACTGGAACTGGTCGGCGTTGACGACGCTCAGCCGCGAGGCGAGGAACACGCCCGCCATGCCGCCGAACGCGGCTCCGGTTCCGTAGGCCAGCAGCTTGGTCTTCACGAGCGGCACGCCCATCGAGGCAGCCGCCACCTCGTCCTCGCGCAGCGCGATCCAGGCGCGGCCCAGGCGCGAGTCGCGCAGCCGGTAGTTCACGAACAGCACGAGCAGCACCATCGCGAGCGCCACGAGGTACCACGGGCGCAGGTCGAGCGCCTCGAACGGGTCGCCGACGAATAACCAGATCTTGTCGATCGGGCCTATTCCCTCCCGTCCTCCGGAGAAGACCGCCCCCCTACCGAACACGTCCGTGAGCGTCCCGCCCAAGATCGGGACGTCCTTGTAATGGATCTGGTCGCCGTTGATGACGATGCGCCCGACGATCTCGCCGAACGCGAGGGTCACGATCGCGATGTAGTCGCCGCGCAGCCGCAGCGTCGGCAGGCCGATCAGCATGCCCGCGATCGTCGTGATGACGATCGCGATCACCACCACTATCAGGAAGTTGAAGTGGATCCCGAACAGGTTCTGGGTTACGTCCGCGACGAGGACGTGGATGCCATTTTCGCCCTCACCGGCGTTCGCGTAGAAGTCCGACATGAACCAGCCGGCCGTGAGCGCGCCGAGAGCGAAGAAGGCGACGTAGCCCAGGTCCAGCAGGCCGGCGTAGCCGACGATGATGTTGAGCCCGAGCGCCATCACCGAGTAGGCGAGGATCAGGGTGGCGATGTTCATGAAGTCGCCGCCCTCGTCGTGCATGAACGGGAGCAGGATCGCCCAGACGATCGCCGCCACGATCACCCCGACGAGCACGCGCCGGTCGGTGGGGAACAGGATCCGCGCCCCGATGATGGCCCCCAGGATGAGCGCCATGAGGAAGTTCATCCCGAGCAGACCGGTCGCGAAGATGACGATCGCCGGAACCGCGATCGCGAACGTGATCAGCGTGCGACGGTCGGTCTTGGGCTGCAGGCCGCCGCCGTTGGTCGTGGCCGGCTCCGGGGTGCTCATCCGGCCTCTCTCGTTTCCTCACCGAGCAGGCCCTGCGGCCTGAAGACCATGATCAGGACCAGGTAGGCGAACACGACCGCCGGGGTCCACTCGCCTCCGATCCGGTTGTCGGAGATCTGCTGGATGATCCCGATGACGAAGCCGCCGAGCACGGCCCCCTGGAGGTTGCCGATCCCGCCCATGACGGCCGCCGTGAAGGCAATCAGGCCGGCCTGGAAGCCCTGGAAGTACCAGATCGTCGTCTGGTAGAGCGCATAGATCAGGCCGGCCGCGCCGGCCATCAGGCCACCCAGCAGGAACGTGAGCGAGATCGTGGTGTCGACGTTGATGCCCATCAGCCGCGCCGCCTCGGGATCCTGCGCAGTCGCACGCATGGCGCGCCCCATGCGGCTCTGCGAGATGAAGGTCGTGAGCAGCAGCACCAGCGGGATCGTCGTCGCCACCGAGAGCACGTCGCCCTGGTTGACCTGGACGCCGCCGATCGTGAAGAGCTCCTTCTGCGGATCGACGAGCTCCGCCACGCCCTCCTGCGAGCCGCCGATCCAGAGGATGCCGACGTTCTGCAGGATGAACGACATGCCAACGGCGGTGATCAGCGGCGCCAGCTTCGGCGCCGTGCGTAATGGTCGGTACGCCACCCGTTCGATCATCACGTTGAGGGTCCCGCTCGTGACCATCGCGACCACGAGCGACGCCAGCAGGCCGAGGATGAGGCCGAGGATGGCGGTCTCCTCGGTGAGCCCGATGACGCCCCAGAACCAGGCCGCTGTGACCAGCGACCCGATCATGAAGACCTCGCCGTGGGCGAAGTTGATCAGCTCGATGATGCCGTAGACGAGCGTGTAGCCCATCGCGATCAGCGCCCAGATCGCGCCGTTCGAGAGCCCGTCGACGATGTTGTTGCCCAGCCGCGAGAGGTTGCCGTCGTCGGAGAGATCCTGGATTCCGTAGACGACGGGCATCACGAGCAGGAGCGCGATCAGCCCGTACTCGCTCAGGTACTTGCGAATCCTGTCGCCGGTGTTCGACCGAACCGGCAAACGGGACGCCTCAGAACTTGCCTCCAAGATCCTCCCTCGTCGCGGGCCTGCGCCCCTCCCTCTGTGCGGATCCAATCAGAAACGGGGGGCGAACGGCAAGCACCGTTCGCCCCCCGCACTGAATCATGCGATTTGGATCAGGCGCCTTCGGCCTTCACCGTCTCACCGAATATGAGCTCGCCGTCCTTGATCGTGTAGACGCCGTAGTCGGTAAGGGTCGTATCGCCGTTCTCGTCGATGTCGTACGTGCCGAGCACCGACTGGCGGCCCTTGGTGGCGAACAGGGCGTCGATCATCTTCTGCCTGTCCGTGCACTCCGCCTGGAGCTGCTGACAGGTGTCGAGGACCAGCTTCATCGCCTCGTAGCCGTAGATCGCGTACGGGTCGGGGTTCGCCTCGCCGTACTTGGCCTCGAAGTCGTCGAAGAACTTCTGGCCGTCCGCCGGGTACTCATCCGGCGACAGCGTGGCGACGGTGACCTTCACCTTGTTCGCCACGTCGGCGGGAATGCCGCCCTCCTTCGGGTCAGCGAAGCCGGACTCGGCAACGCCGTCCGGGCCGTAGAGCTTCGCATCCGGCAGCGCAGCCGACACGTCCTTGTACAGCTGGACCGCGCCGTTGGCGGTGATGCCGGAGAACACGAAGCAGTCAGCGCCCGTACCCTTGATCGTGGAGGCCTGAGAACGGAAGTTCGGGGCCTTCGGGTCGATGCCCTCGTTGCCCGCGACCTCGAGGCCCTGCGCCTTCGCGGAGCTCTCGATGTTCCTGGCCAGGCCCGCTCCGTAGACCTCCTTGTCGTTCAGGATGTAGACGGACGTGCAGCCATCCTTCTTCATGATGGTTGCCAGTGCGGCACCCTGAATCGTGTCCTTCGGGACGATGCGCAGGTAGTTGCGCTCGCCCGTCGGGTAGTACTTGTCGGGCTCGCCCTTGGTCGGCGCCCGGGTCGTCCGAGGTCAGGCCGACGGCCGTGTTGGCCGGGCTGATCTGGGCGATCGGCACCTCGTTCAGGATCGGGATCGAGACGGCGCTCGCGCCCGAGTTGAACTCGCCGATGTAGGCGACAGAGGAGTCGTCCTGAGCGACCTTCTGCGCGTTCGCCTGCGTGGCCTCGGGGGTCCACGTACCGGCCTGCGCGGTCGAGTCGTCGAGCGACGTGTACTTCACCGTCGTCTGTCCGGCCTTGCCGTTCTTCTCCTCGAGGGCGAGCTTGATGCCCTCGACCATTGCGGTCGTCTGCGGACGCGATGCGCCCTGCAGCGGAAGCGATGAATAGACGTTGACGGTCTCGCCGCCTCCGCCGCCACCGCCACCACTATCGCCGCCGTCGTCGTCGTCATCGCCGCAGGCAGTCATGCCCAGGGCGAAGGCGCCGAGGAGGCAGGCGAAAATTGCCAGCCAACGTACCTTCAAAACGTCCCTCCTAAGGAGATTGCTCCAACCTGCGGGGGCATCCTAGGCACCGTCAGGGCCTGGCGCCTATCCACGGCGGGTGGCTTAACGAGGAGACAATCTGGGCCCAACGCGATGTTGACGGGCGCTCAGTCCTCGATGCGGACGAAGCGGAAGCGCCCGTTTTCCAGCGCATACAGCGCGAAGCGCTGCCCGTCCACGTCGCCGGTGCCGCGCAGCCGGTAGGGACCCGTCACGGCCCGCCGGTCGCGCATCGCGAGCGCGGCGGCGGCCACCCGCGCGCGGTCGCGTCCCCCCTTCTCGACGGCGTCGAGGATGAGGCGCATCGCCTCGTAGCCGTAGGCCGCCTCCGGCCGCGCGGCCTCTGGCCCGGCGAGCTCGCCCGCGCGCCGCATCACCTCGCGGCCGGAGCGCGGCAGCTCGCGCGCGGGCAGCACCGGCGTCAGCGCCTCGACGCTCAGCGGCGCGTCCGGGATCGGCCGGCTCGGGTCGCGCTCGAGCATGCCGCTGGTCGCGTAGACGGGAATACCCGGCAGGCGCCCGTCCAGCGCCGCCAGCATGCGGCCTGTGCCCGGGCCCGCGACGCCCGCTATCACGACGGCGCCCGGGTGGCCCGCGGCGATGCGGTCGACGATGTCCGGGATCTCGTCGACCTTGCCCCGGTACTCCTCCGCCTCGAGCGGGTCCGGCCCGTCGCGGCGGGCGCGCGCGACGATCTGGGCCGCCAGCTCGCGCCCGTACACCTCTTGGTCATAGATCACGGCGAGGCGCTCCGTGCCGCGCTCGCGCATCAGCTCGAGCAGCACCTCGGTGAGCAGCAGGTCGTTCGGAGTCAGCCGCACGAAGTTGCGCTCGCCGCTCGGCCACAGCCGGACCGGGTCCGAGCGCGGCCGGCCGGGCGGGACCCGGGTGAGGCTCGTGAGGCCGTCCGTGGGCGAGACCTGCAGCAGCCGGCCGGCGTTCGTCACCGGCAGCGACACGGCCGAGCCGCCGAAGCCGAGCTCGCCGAGGTATGCGATCGCGTGCGGATCCTCGACCGCCTGGTCGGCATTGGCGTTCACCAGGTCCGGCTTCCAGACCTGGCCGCCGGGCTCGGTCGAGGACAGCGTGCGCATGCGGATCTTGAGGCCGCCGGCGCGCCCCCCGGCGTCCTCGAGCGCGAGCCGCGCCCCCGCCTCGACGGCCCGCCCGGCCGGCGCGGCGACGCCGTTGCGCGGGACGCTCACGTAGACGGTGGCGGAGTCCCCCTTCACGCGCCGCGGCTCGTTGCTCGCGTCGCCGAGACAGCCGGCGAACAGGAGCAGGCAGAGCAACGGTGTCAGCTTCCAGGCCAAGACGAAGATTCTGACTAGGCGTGATTCACTTTCTCATCGGATGCGGATCGGGGTGCTCACGGGGGGCGGCGACTGCCCCGGTCTGAACGCGGTGATCCGGGCGATTGTCCGGCGCGGCATCGACGGTCACGGGCACGCGATCATCGGCTTCCGTGACGGCTGGCGCGGCCCGCTCGAGAACGCCTACGAGGAGCTGACGATCGAGTCGACACGCGGGATCCTGCCGCGCGGCGGCACGATCCTGCGCTCGTCGCGGACGAACCCGTTCAAGCTCGACGACGGACCCGAGCGCGTGCGCGAGCACATGGACACGCTCAACCTCAACGGGCTGATCGCGATCGGCGGCGAGGACACGCTCGGCGCGGCGGCGCGCCTCCACGGCGAGCACGGCCTGCCCTTGATAGGCGTGCCGAAGACGATCGACAACGACCTCGGTGGCACCGACATGACGTTCGGCTTCGACACCGCCGTGCAGATCGCGACCGACGCCATCGACCGCCTGCACACGACGGCCGAGTCCCACAACCGCGTGATGATCGTCGAGGTGATGGGCCGCCATGCGGGCTGGATCGCCCTCTACTCCGGGCTCGCCGGCGGCGCCGACGTGATCCTGATCCCGGAGCGGCCGTTCGACATCGACGAGGTCTGCCGCCTGATCCGCCGGCGTCACTCGCGCGGGCGCTTCTTCTCGATCGTCGTGGTGGCCGAGGGCGCGCTGCCGCAGGAGGGCTCCATGGAGACGCTCGCGGCCGGCGAGGACGAGTTCGGCCACGTGCGCCTGGGCGGGATCGGTCAGCGCCTCGAGCATGAGATCGAGTCGCGCACCGGCTACGAGTCGCGCGCGACCGTGCTCGGCCACATCCAGCGTGGCGGGACACCGACGGCGTTCGACCGCGTGCTGGCGACGCGCCTCGGCGTCGCGGCCATCGACGCGGCGAACGAGGACAGCTGGGGCGTCATGCCCGCGCTGCGCGGCACGCGCATCGAGCTCGTCGCGCTGTCGGAGGCCGTGGCGGACCTGCGCACGGTCGCACCCGAGGACTACGCGGTGGCCGAGGTCTTCTTCGGCTAGCGGCTAGCGCGCGGCGCCGCGGTCGTCGAGCGGCTCCGGCCCGCGGCCACGCATCTGGTCGATGAACGGCTTGATGATCACGAACGTGGCCGCCACGACCGTGATGAAGACGGTCAGCAGGAACGCGTCGAAGGGCTTGATGCCGAACGCCGAGGCCGTGACCCACCAGATCAGGCCGATCGTGAAGGTCACGAGGACCGCCATCAGCCGCCCGCCCGATCGGAGATCATGCGACGCGCCTTCGTGAGCGTGTTGAACGCGCCCTTCATGGCCCGCTCGGCGCCCGAGTCCATCGGCGGCATCAGGCCGAGCTGGCGCGCGTAGGCCATGTTGTCGTAGTAGGCGGTGTTGCTGACGATCAGCCCATCCTCGATCTCGATGAGGTCGAGGCCGCGCACGTCGATCGGCTTGCCGGTCGGGTCGACGCCCTGGAAGGGTTCGCCGTCGAAGGTGCCGGTCATCCGCCACTCGACCGCCGCCGAGGTCTCGGCCGCGACCACCCGCAGGCAGGTCGTCTCCGCGTTCGGCATGGCCGCGAACACGCCCCGGAAGAAGTCCTTGACCTCCTCGCGCCCGCGCAGGATGCCGATCGGGACGAGATCCTCGACGCCGTCCTCGCTCCAGTGCGCACCGAGCGCCTCGACGTCGCGGCGGCCGATCGCGTCGACGTATGAACGCGCGTGCTGCTCGACGGCCTTGCGCTTGCTGAGCCGCTTCTGCTTCGGCTTAGCCGGAGCCTCGGTCTCGACCGTCTCGCTCTCTGTCGTCGTCTCGGCCATGAGCGCCACCCTACCAACGATTTGCGGCTGGAAAACGGGGTCAGGCGGGCGCGCCGGCGGGTTGGACCGGCGTCGTCACGGCGCGCGGCCGCAGCGCCAGCAGGACGAGCCCACCGAGCACGAGCGCCGCCCCTGCCGCGGCCGCGGCTCCGGGGCGCTCGCCGAGGGCGATCACGCCGAGCGCGGCGGCCGTGAGCGGCTCGGCGAGCGTCAGCGTCGCGGCCTCGCCGGCGCCGATCCGCTCGAGCCCGCGCGCGAACAGGATGTAGGCGAGCGCGGTCGGGATCGCGCCGAGGTACAGCGCCAGCGCGAGGCCGCCGGGCGAGGTCAGTTCCCCGAGCGGCACGATCGCGAGCAGCGGCAGCAGGAGCACGGCGCCCGTCGCGAACACGGCGGCCATCACGCCCTCGGGCGTACCCCCTGCGTCGAGCATGCGCTTGCTGAGGACCGCGTAGCCGGCGTAGCCACAACCCGCCATCAGCGCGAGGCCGACGCCCGCGGTCCCCACCTCGCCGTCGGTGCCGCCGCCGAGCACGAGCAACGCCACCCCGGCCGACGCGAGTGCCGTGGCCGCGGCCCAGTGCCAGTGGAGCCGCTCGCCCGCGAAGGTGCGCGCGAGCACGCCCGTGAAGGCGGGCGCCGAGCCGAGCGCCACGACTGCGGCGATCGCGACGCCCGTCTCGGCCACGGCCGCGAAGAAGGTCGCCTGGTAGAGCGCGACGCAGGCGCCGCCGAGGAGCACGGCGCGGCGGCCGCCTCCCACGCGCATGCGGCCGACGAGCAGCGCCACCAGCAGCAGCAGCGCCGCGCCGACGGCGATGCGGGACGCTCCGACCACGAGCGGCTCGATCTCGGGCGCGAGCGTCTGCGCGGTGCCGGTCGTGCCGAAGAGGATCGCGGCGGAGAGGACCTGAAGGCGAGCCATGACTTGTGGAATTGTTCCACAATCATGATTGAGAGGCAAGCGACGTCCGCCTCAACGCGTGGTGCCTTTCCGTTGATTATCAACGGAAACCCACCACGCATGACCGCGCGGCCACAAAGGAGCGCAGCCCGGGCCCGACCCCCGTCATAGCTGTCTTTCGTCGTCTGGCGCGGCCGCCGCGTCAGCGCAGCGCCGCAGCGAACTCCCCGACGGCCTCGCCGACCGCCCCCGCCCCGCCCTCGCCCGCCGCGCGCACGAAACGGCTCCCGACGACGACGCCGTCGGCGATCTCCGCCACCGTTCGCGCCTGGTCCGGCGTCGAGATCCCGAAACCGACCGCCACCGGCGCCTCGGTCGCGGCCCGCACGCGCGCGACCGTGTCGACGAGCCCGGCCGACACGTCGCTGCGCTCACCGGTCACTCCGGTCAGCGAGACGGTGTAGACGAAGCCCCGCGCACCCGCGCCGATCTCGGCGATCCGCTCTGGCGTGGACGTCGGCGCGACGAGCGGCACGAGCGCCAGGCCCTCGGCGTCGCAGGCGGCGCGGACCTCGCCGGCCTCGTCGTGCGGAAGGTCGGGCACGATCAGGCCCGATGCCCCAGCCGAGGCCGCGCGCAGAGCGAAGCGCTCGGCTCCGGTCGTGAGGACGACGTTCGTGTACACCATCAGCACCACCGGCACCCGCGCGGCGATCTGCTCGCATACGCCGAGCACGCCGTGCAGCGTGACGCCGCCGGCCAGCGCCTCGGTCGCGGCCGCGTGGATCACCGGCCCGTCGGCGAGCGGGTCGGAGAAGGGCGCACCGAGCTCGATCAGGTCGGCGCCGGCGTCCGCGGCGGCGAGGCCCGCCTCGGCCGAGACCTTGAGGTCGGGGTAGCCGCCCATCAGGTACGGCATCATCGCGGCGCGCTTGCCGTGCCCCGCGAAGGCCGCCGCGATCCGGTCGAGCCCGGTCGTCGCGACGCTCACGAGCCGCCCTCGAGCTCGAGCACCTCCGCGAGATCCTTGTCGCCGCGGCCGGAGAGCGTGATCAGGTCGAGGCCCTGACCGGGATTGGCCAGCACCCACGCAACCGCGTGCGAAGACTCGAGCGCCGGCAGGATCCCCTCGAGCTCGGCCACGCGCCTGAACGCGGCGAGCGCCGCGCCGTCGTCGACCGCCTCGTAGCGCACGCGGCCGCTGTCGCGCAGCCACGCGTGCTCGGGCCCGACGCCCGGGTAGTCGAGGCCGGCGGAGATCGAGTGCGCCTCGAGGATCTGGCCCTCCTCGTCCTGCAGCACGGCCGACATCGCGCCGTGCAGGACGCCGCGGGCGCCGGTGGTGAGCGGCGCGGAGTGGCGCATGCTCGCGAGCCCCTCGCCGGCCGCCTCGACGCCGATCAGCTCGACGTCGTCGCCGACGAACGGGATGAAGGTGCCGATCGCGTTGGAGCCGCCCCCGACGCAGGCGATCACGCGGTCGGGAAGGCGGCCGGCGCGTTCGAGCAGCTGCCCGCGCGCCTCGTCGCCGATGCGGCGCTGCAGGTCGCGGACCATCGCCGGGTAGGGCGCCGGGCCGACGCAGGAGCCGATCACGTAGTGCGTCGTCTCGACGTTGGTGACCCAGTCACGGATCGCCTCGGAGACCGCCTCCTTGAGCGTGCGCGCGCCCGCCTCGACGCCCACGACCTCGGCGCCCAGCAGGCGCATCCGCTGCACGTTGGGCTGCTGGCGGCGTATGTCCTCGGTGCCCATGTAGACGACGCACTCGAGGTCGAGCAGCGCGCAGGCCGTGGCCGCCGCCACGCCATGCTGACCCGCACCCGTCTCCGCGATCACGCGCGGCTTTCCCATGCGCCGGGCGAGCAGCGACTGCCCGAGGGCGTTGTTGATCTTGTGCGAGCCGGTGTGCGCGAGGTCCTCGCGCTTCAGCCACACCTCGGCGCCGGTCGCCTCTGAGAGGCCGCGCGCGTGGTAGATCGGCGTCGGGCGCCCCACGAAGTCGCGCAGCAGCGAGTCGAGCTCGTCGGTGAAGGCGGGGTCGGAGCGCGCCGAGATCCATTCGCGCTCGAGCTCGTCGAGCGCGGGGATCAGCGTCTCCGGCACGTAGCGGCCGCCGTAGGGCCCGAAGCGGCGTTCGACGGCGGGGGCGCTCACGCCGATACCGCCGGCGCGCCGGCGCGGGCGTCGGCGGCGGCCACGGCGCGGAAGAACGCCTCGAGCTTCGCCGGGTCCTTGCGACCGGGCGCGGCCTCGGTGCCGCTTGCGGTGTCGACGCCCCACGGATTCGCCGCCGCGATCGCTTCGCCGACGTTGTCCGGCGTCAGACCGCCCGAGAGGATCACCGGCGGCGTGCCCGGATGGAGGCGGGCGAGCTCCCATTCGAAGCGCCGGCCCGTGCCGCCCGGGGCGCTCGGTGAGTACGCGTCGAGCAGGTGGAAGTCGGTCGAGTAGGCGCGCAGCGCGCGCACCTGGGCGCCGTCGCGGACGCGTGCGGACTTGATCACCTTGCAGCCGGTGCGGCGCGCGGCCTCGCGGCAGAACGCCGGGCCCTCGTCGCCGTGAAGCTGGAGCAGGCTGAGCCGGCAGCGGTCGGCGAGCTGGGCGATCTCGTCGAGGCTCTGGTTGACGAACACGCCGGCCAGCTCGACGCGGCGGTGGAACTCGGCCCCGATCGCATCGGCCTCGTCGTGCGGACAGGCGCGCGGGCTGTCCGGCCAGAAGATCATTCCGAGCGCCCAGGCGCGGAGATCAACGGCCCGGAGGGCGTCCTCCGGGCCGGTGATTCCACAGATCTTCACGTGGGTCATCGCCCGCCTATGGTCGCAGGCGGACGACCCTGGGTCAGGGCAGCGGGAAGAGTCCGCCGCCGTCGCCCTCGTCCTGCGGCTGCTGCTGCGCCTGCTGGTCGAGCGAGGACGGCCGCTCGCCGAGGTCGACCTCGGCGGTCTGCTTCTCGCCGTCGTGGTAGTACTCGATCTCGACCTTGTCGCCGGGCTTCTTGGCTGCGACGGCCGAGGCGAGGTCGTCGCTCGTCTCGATCGTCTTGCCGTCGATCGCGGTGATCACGTCACCGCCTTCGCCGGTCGAGGAGTCGCCGCCCTGGATGCCGGCGTCGTCGGCCGGCCCACCCTGGGTTGCCTCGACCACGAGGGCGCCGTGGTCGACCGGCAGGTCGAGCTGCTTCGCGACGTCAGCGTCCACGTCCGACATCTGAACGCCGAGGTAGGCGTGCTGGACCTCGCCGCCTTCGCGCAGCTGCGGGAGCAGCTGCTTGGCGGTGTTGATCGGAATCGCGAAGCCGATACCGACCGAGCCCTGACCGCCGCCGGTGGCGATCTGCGAGTTGATCCCGATCACGCGGCCGGCCGAGTCGAGCAGCGGACCGCCCGAGTTGCCGGGGTTGATCGACGCGTCCGTCTGGATCACGTCATTGATCTGGAACCCGTTGGGGGCGGTGATCTCGCGCTGCAGGCCCGAGACGATGCCCGTCGTGACCGTGCGGCTGTAGCCGAACGGGTTCCCGATCGCGACGACGGGGTCGCCCACCTGGGCCTTGGAGGAGTCGCCGAGCGGCAGCACCTCGAGGTTGTCGACGTCGGAGGGGTCGACCTTCAGCACCGCGAGGTCGGTCGACGTGTCGACTCCCTTGACCTCAGCTGGGATCTCCTTGCCGCCGTCCTCGAAGCTGACCGTCACGGAGTCGGCACCCTCGACGACGTGTGCGTTCGTGAGGATCGTGCCGTCCTTGTCGACCACGAAGCCGGAGCCTGTGGCCGAGCCCTCCTGGGGACTGCCGAAGGGTGAGGAGTCCTCCGAGCTCACGCCCTGCGCAGAGATGAATGCCACGCCTCGGCCCTCCGAGGCATAGATGTCGTGAACCGTCCGGCCGCCGTTCGAGTCGGATGCCTCCTGGGTCATCGGTGCCTGGCGCTGGACGATGGTGCTGGAGTCGCCCGTGTCGATGACGTCTGTCGAAATGAGGATCGCGCCGAGCACCAGCACGATGAGGCCGCCGAGCAGGCCGGAGAGGATGTTCGCGATCGGGTTGTTCATGCGCCCGAGTGTGGTTACGCAACCTTAGAGTCGTCTAAATGCGTCGCCGGCCCTCGGAACAGCCGGAAACGTCGACGAAAAGGGCGTTCGGCTAGGCGCGCGGGGCGCCTGGGGGGATCGCGAGCAGGCCGCGCAGGCGGTCGCGAAGGTTGCCGCGGGTCAACTCGCGGCGCAGCGCGCGGCGCTCACCGAGGCTCGGTCCCGGCGGCTTGCGCGGGTCGTAGCGAGTCGCGCGTAGGGCCTCCGCGTACGCCGCCGAGTGGGGTCCGGCGAAGCGCCCGAGCCTGCGCTCGAGGCCGAGCAGCGTGGTGGTGGCGGGCAGGTCCCAGCCGAGCCGGATGAGCGCACGGCGCAGCTCGCGCAGCTGAACCTCTGACCGCTCGGACGGACCCAGCGCGTGCACGCGGCTGACCCGCCGGCTCACGACCAGGACCGTGCCCGCAACGAGCGCGGCCAGGAGCAGCAGGGCGCCGACCAGCAGGGTGTTGGCGCCGCCGTCCTCGCCGGTCGCCGTCGCGGCCCCGCCGGCCACGCGCTCGGGAGCCACGCCCGCGCCACCGACCCGCACCTCGCCGGCGTCGGCCGCCGCGGCGCTGGTGGCGCTCGCGCTCGACTGCGACTCGGCCGGTGCGGCGGCGGGCGTCGGATCGAACGGCACCCAGCCGATGCCGGTGAACCAGACCTCGACCCACGAGTGAGCGTCCAGATCGCGCACGCGGTACTCGCGCGTGTCGCGGTTGAACGAGCCGGGCGAGAAGCCGGCCGCCACCCGCGCCGGGATGCCGGACATGCGCAGCATCAACGCCATCGCGCCCGAGAACTGCTGGCAGTAGCCGCGCTCGTCCTCGAACAGGAAGCCCGCCAGCGGCAGCGGCCGCGTGGGCACGCGCTCGCTGTAGGCGTAGTTCTCCTGCAGATGGCGCTCGACCGCCTTGACGGCGTCGTACTCGGTCGGCTGGTCGGCGGTCAGCTGCTGCGCGAGGTCGTACATGCGCCCGTAGCCGGACTCCTGGAGCGCCTGGGCCGCCTCGGAGCCGTCACCGGAGATCGGATCGCCGCGCAGCGGCACGAACACGCGCCGGCGGACCTCCGCCGCCGCCTCGCGCGCCACCTCGCTCTGCATCCCGGGTGACTCCTCGGTGGCGCTCTCACCTGGGTTCGGCAGGCTGATCCCCGTGTACGAGATGAGGCTGCCCGCGTAGCCGGCCGGCGCGCCGCGCATCTGCTCGGCCGTCGGGTCCGGCGCGTAGGCGTCGACCGTGTAGGTGTCGCCCTGGCGCAGCACCTCGTCGCCGATCATTCGCGTGGTGCCGTCGGCGCTGCTGATCGCACGCACGCCGTCGACACCGTAGGTCACGCCCGCCCCTACGACCAGGTTGCTCGACAGCGAGCGGACGGTGAAGTCGATCGTCTCGTCCCACGCGCCGTTGTACTCGCCGTAGTCCCACTCGGCGCCGTCGGCGGAGAAGCGGTCGAAGGGCAGCTCTGCCCCGAGCCGCGCCTGGTCGCTGTCGCCAGAGCGGTACCAGCGGAAACCGTCGAAGGCGTCGAGCGTCTCCGCCTTCCAGTAGTGCGGCCGGTCGGAGGAGACGTTCATCAGCGTCGTACCGTCGCGCGGCCAGTCGAGCGGCCCGTACTCGTGCTGCCAGTCGAACGTCACCACCTTGCCCTCGCCGAACCAGCTCCAGGCCTGGTAGTCCCACCAGGCGCGGTCGCCGTCGAGCGCTGCCGCGAGCGGGAGCGACAGCACGCCGACGGCCGCCACCACGGCCGCCCCGACGCCCGCCTCGCGGATCGGCAGGCGCGGCAGCCACAGGTATGCGGCGACGAGCAGCAGCAGCACGAGCCCGCGGCCGAGCGGCGAGCCGGGGTCGTGCTCGGTGACCGCAGCGCCGTAGAACAGAAGCAGCACGGCGAGGCCCGCGATGCGCAGCACCGGCGCGGCGCGGCGCGCGGGCCAGAACGCCAGCGTCGCGGCGATCGCAAGCAGCAGCGGGGCGCCGAGCAGGATCGTCAGGCGGATCCAGGGATCGGGGCCCTCGTAGGGCCATTCGACGCCCTGGATGCCGGCGAGGCCGCGGTCGAGGCCGTCCGTGAGCTCGGCCCAGTGCTCGGGGAGGAGCAGCCGGCCGGGCAGCCCGGCCGCCATCAATCCGAGCAAGAGCGTGGCCACGCCGACGAAGGCGGCGAGCGCCCAGATGAGCGCGCGCGGAAGCGGCAGGCGGCCGAGCAGGGCGAGCGCCGCGCCGCCGCCCACCGCGGTCAGCACGACCAGCAGCGTGCGTCCGGCCGGAGCGTTATCGGCGAGCATCACCCAGTGCGCCGCACCGAAGGCGGCCAGCGCGCCGAACGTGCACAGCCTCACCACCAGCGAGTCGCGCGGCGCCGCTTCGGCCCGCGACGCGGTCGCCCCCGCGGGCGCCCCACCGGCGGTGGCCGGCACCGGGATCGACCCGAGCGGGGTGCTCACGCGGCCACTCCCCTGCGTGCGCGCTCGACGAGGCAGCCGGTGCAGCCCGCGACCTCGAAGGCCGGGCGGGCGCCCGGCAACGCACCCGGTGTCACGACGTAGCGCGCGCCGGCGGGCAGCCGCTCGAGCGTGCGCGGTGCCCTGGCGATATCGGCGCCCGTGACCCAGACGACCGCGCCGCCACGTGGCCCGAGCGTCGAGGCGGGCGGCGCCGGGCCCTCCTCGACCAGCGCGAGCCGGACGTGCACCGCCGGCCACGCGCCCAGGTCGTGCCCCACCTCGATCGGGCGCCGGTCACCTGGAAGCAGGATCGAGCAACCGCCGTCGTGCGCCAGCCAGACACACAGCGAGGCGGCGGCGCGCACAGCCATGTCGAGCGCCTCGTCGCTCGCCGGCGTGGACGGGTCGAGCACGATCAGCGGTGCGGAGTCGAGCTCGGCCACGAGCCGGCGCTCGAGCATCTCGCCCGTGCGCGCGACGGAGGGCCAGTGGATGCGCGACGCGGCGGTGCCCTCGCGGTAGGGGCGCAGCCCGTCGATCTCGAGCTCGGCAAGCGAGGCATCGAGGCGCCGGCCCGAGAGGCCCGGTGCGTTGCCGAGCCCTCCGCGTGCGCCCGCCCCGGCGCCGCCGCTGCCGGGCGCCGTGACCTGCTCGATGCGGGGCAGGACCAGCACCTCCTCGCCGCCGGCGGCACTCAGCTCGCGGCTGAACAGCCGCAGCGGGTCGCGGATCACGAGCAGCGCCGGCTCGAGCTCGCGCCGGCCTCGGCGCGAGAAGCGGACGTTGATGCGCAGCCGCCGCGACCAGCGCCCCGCGATCGGGACGGGCCAACCAAGCAGCGGCTCGAGCAGTTCCCCACCCGGCGGCGGCGCGATGCCGCTGCGCACCTCGATCCGCAGCGGGTAGGGCTCCTCCTCCACCACCGTGGACGGGCCCGGGGTGCGCGTGATCGTCGCGCCCTTGGCCGCGAGCAGCACCCAGCCGACGGCGACGACGGCGATGGCGATCAGGCCGACGCCCGGGACGTAGAGCGAGGGCGAGTCGAAGGTGCCCCCGGCCAGGCACAGCGCCACACCGAGCAGCGCCGTGACGATCGGACGGAGCACGGCTATCAGAGCGCCGGGACCCGCTCCAGGGCGTCGCGCACCACGGCCTCGCGCTCGTCGTTGCTCGCGCCGGGTGACAGCAGCAGCCGGTGCGAGAGCACGGCGGACGCGAGCTTCTGGACGTCATCCGGCAGCGCGTGGTCGCGAGCGTCGAGGGCGGCGTAGGCCTTGGCGGCGCGGAACAGCATCAGGCCGGCGCGCGGGCTTGCGCCGAGCTCCACGCGCGAGTCGGCGCGCGTGGCTTCGCAGATCGAGACCACGTAGCGCCGCAGCGCCTCGCTGCCGTGAACCGCACCGGCGGCGGACTGGCCGGCCAGCACGTCCGCCACGTCGGCGACCGGCTCGAGGTCCAGGACCTTGTCGCTCTCGGCGTGCTCGAGCAGCATCGCCGACTCCTGGTCGGCCGTCGGATAGCCGAGCGACACGCGAACCATGAAGCGGTCGAGCTGCGCCTCGGGCAGCGGATAGGTCCCCTCGTACTCGACCGGGTTCTGGGTCGCGACGACGAGGAAGGGGCGCGCCAGCTCGTGCGTGTGCTTGTCGACGGTCACGTGACGTTCCTGCATGCACTCGAGCAGGCCCGACTGCGTCTTCGGCGAGGCGCGGTTGACCTCGTCGACGAGCACGACGTTCGCGAACACGGGCCCAGGCCGGAACTCGAAGCGGTTCTCGCGCTGGTTGTAGACGTTGGTGCCGACCACGTCCGCCGGCAACAGGTCGGCAGTGCACTGGACGCGCGCGTACTCGGCCTCGAGCGAGCGCGCGAGCGCGCGAGCGAGGGCGGTCTTGCCCACGCCCGGGTAGTCCTCGATCAGCACATGGCCCTCGGCGAAGAGCGCTACGAGGACGTCGCGGATGACCTGCTCGGGCGCCTTGACCGCGCGTGCGACGTTGTCGCGCAGCCGGGCGCCGAGCTCGGCGACCTGTGAAGGGTCGAGCTCAGGGGCCGTTGCCATGTCGCACCATGGTAGGGATACGTGCCCGCCGGCTCCCGGGTTCCGGCGCGAATGCGCTCAAGCCTGCGTGGGCTCCTCGGAGCGCGCCAGCTCCCGTACCGCCGCCTCCGGGTCCGGCGCGCGCATCAAGACCTCGCCGATCAGCACGGCGTCGATGCCCACCAGCTCGAGCTCGTCGATCTGCTCGCGATCGTGGATGCCCGACTCGGAGACGACCACCTTGCCGGCCGGCACGTCTGCCAGCAGGTCGAAGGTGCGCTGGATGTCGACGGTGAAGCTCTCGAGGTCACGGTTGTTGATCCCGATCACGTCGCAGTCGATCTCGAGCGCTCGCTCGAGCTCCTCCTCGTCGTGGATCTCGACGATCGCGTCGAGGTCGATCTGGTTGGCGAGCGTCCAGAGCTCGCCGAGCTCGTCGTCGTCGAGCGAGCCGACCACGAGCAGCACGGCGTCCGCCCCGGCATCCTTTGCCTCGTAGAGCTGGTAGGGATCGATCGTGAAGTCCTTGCGCAGGATCGGCAGGTCGCAGGCCGCGCGCGCCTCGCGCAGGTCCTCGAGCGAGCCGCCGAAGTGCGTCTCCTCGGTGAGGATCGACAGGGCGGCGGCGCCGCCGCGCTCGTAGGCGCGCACGATCTCCGCGCAGCTGGCGCCTTCGCGGATCGTGCCGGCGGACGGGGAGCGCCGCTTGTGCTCGGCGATCACCGAGGTGCCGGGGCGCGCCAGCGCCTCCGCGAACGGGCGGCCCTCGCGGCCCACCTCGACCTGGCCCTCGAGCTCCGACAGGGGCCGCTCGCGCTTGCGCACCGCTACGGCCTCACGCGTCGCGACGACCAGGTCGTCAAGGCGCGGGGTCACGCGCGCGTCACCTTGACCCAGCGCTCGAGCACATCCGTCGCGGCGCCGGAGTCGATGGCCTGCTCGGCGCTGCGTACCCCGTCGGCCAGCGAATCCGCTCGGCCGGCCACCTGGATCGCGGCGGCGGCGTTCAGCACGGCGAGCGAGCGCTCGGGCCCAGGCTCGCCGGCGAGGACACCGCGCAGCACGCGAGCGTTGTCGGCCGGCTTGCCGGCGCGCATCGCACCGTCCGGCACCGGGTCGATGCCGACCTCCGCCGGGGTCACGTCGTATGTCTCGAGGCTGCCGTCGTGCAACTCGACTACGCGGGTCGAACCCGAGACCGAGAACTCGTCGAGCCCATCCGCGCTCGACACTACCAGGGCCCTCTCGGTCCCAAGCTGTCCGAGCGCCGCGGCCATGGTTTCCAGCTTGCCCGGGTCGGAAACGCCGATTACCTGCCGCTTCGCTCCCGCCGGGTTGGTCAGGGGGCCGAGCAGGTTGAAGATCGTGCGCACGCCGAGCTCCTTGCGGACGGGCACCACGTGCTTCATCGCGGAGTGGTGGCGCGGCGCGAACATGAACCCGAAGCCGACCGACTCGATGCAGGCGGCCACCTCGTCCGGGTCGAGGTCGATGCGCGCCCCGAGCGCCTCGAGCACGTCGGCCGATCCGCATTGGCTCGTCGCCGAGCGGTTGCCGTGCTTTGCCACGCGGCAGCCGGCACCCGCCGCGATGAACGCGGCCGTGGTCGAGACGTTGAAGGTGGGCCGCCCGCCGCCGGTGCCGGCCGTGTCGACGAGATCGTCACCGGCGTCGACTTTCAGGGCGAAGGAGCGCATGGCGCTGGCGAGGCCGGCGATCTCGGCCACGGTCTCGCCCTTCGTGCGCAGCGCGATCAGGAAGGCGGCGGTCTGCGTCTCGGTGGCGTTGCCCTCCATCACCTCCGCGAGCACGCGCTCGGCCTCGTCCTTGGACAGGTCCTGCCCTCCGGCCAAGCGGTCGATCGCTTCGGTGAGAACGGGGTTCGGCACGGCTAATCGAGAAAGTTGCGCAGCAGCTGCTTGCCGTGCGGCGTCAGCACCGACTCGGGGTGGAACTGGACGCCCTCGAGCGGCAGCTCGCGGTGGCGCAGGCCCATGATCACGTCGCCCGCGCGCGCCGAGACCTCGAACTCCCCGGGCAGGCCCTCGGGCCGGACGACGAGCGAGTGGTAGCGACCGACCACGAGCGGAGATTCGAGGCCGCCGTAGATCGTCCTGCCGTCGTGCTCGGCCTCGGCCGTCTTGCCGTGCACGGGCTCGCCGCGGACCACGGTCCCGCCGAACTCGGCGGCGAGCGCCTGATGGCCGAGACAGACGCCGAGCACCGGCACGCCCGCCTCCGCGTAGTGGCGGATCGCGCGCTTCGAAAGGCCCGCGTCCTCGGGCGTGCAGGGGCCGGGCGACACGATCACGCGGTCGGGCTCGCGTTCGAGCAGCTCGGGCACGTCGTTGCGAATCACGTCGATCTCGGCGCCGAGCTCGCCCAGGTACTGGACCAGGTTGTAGGTGAACGAGTCGTAATTATCGATGACCAGGACCTTCGTCATGCCCAGTCTGCCTGCTCGCACGCCAGCCGGATCGCATCCATCACCGCGCCCGCCTTCGCCTCGATCTCGCGCTCCTCGTAGTCGGGCTGCGAGTCCGCCACGATGCCGCCGCCCGCCTGCACGTGGACACGCCCGTCCTTGACGAGCGCCGAGCGAATGTAGATGCAGGTGTCGAGCTCGCCCGTGTAGGAGAGGTAGCCGACCGCGCCGCCGTAGGGGCCGCGGCCGCTTGGCTCGAGCTCGTCGATGATCTGCATGGCGCGGATCTTCGGAGCGCCGGACAGCGTCCCGGCCGGCAGCGACGCCCGCAGGGCGTCCATCGGCGAGACGTCCTCGAGCAGCGTCCCGGACACCGCCGACACGATGTGCATCAGGTGCGAGTAGGTCTCCACCGCCATCAGCTCGTCGACCTGGACGCTGCCGTACTCGCAGACGCGGCCGAGGTCGTTGCGGCCGAGGTCGACGAGCATCACGTGCTCGGCGCGCTCCTTCGGGTCCTCGAGCAGCTCGCGTGCGCGCCGCAGGTCCTCCTCGGTCGAGCCCGCGCGCGGCCGCGTGCCCGCGATCGGGCGCTGCTCGACGCGCCTGCCGCTGACCCTCACGAGCGATTCAGGTGACGCACCCGCGATCTCGAAGTCCTCGAAGTCGAGGAAGTACATGTAGGGGCTCGGGTTGATCGCGCGCAGGCCGCGGTAGATCGAGAACGCGTCGACGGGGCAGTTCGCCGTCCAGCGCTGACTCGGGACCACCTGGTAGACGTCGCCTGCGCGGATGTACTCCTTGCAGCGCTCGACGGCCGAGGCGTAGCCGCCCGGGCCCAGGTTCGCGTAGAACTCGGGCACGTCGCGCTTGCCCCTGCCTGCGCGCGGCACGGGATCGCGCAGCCGCTCGCGCACGTCAGCGATCGTCGCGGCCGCCTCCTCGTAGGCCCGCTCGACGTCGCCCTCGGTTACGACGTTGGCCAGCACGGTCAGCTCGTGGCGCAGGTGGTCGAACGCGAGCAGGACGTCCGTGACCATCACGGCCAGCTCCGGCACGCCCGTGTCGTCGGCGTTCGGGACGCCGACGCTCGGCTCGAAGGTGCGCACCAGGTCGTAGCCGAACATCCCGACGGCGCCGCCGGCAAACGGCGGCAGCCCGTCGAGCTGCGCGATCCGGTCGCGCTCGAGCGCCTCCGTCACGAGCGCGTAGGGATCGGGATGCTCGCCGCGGCCGACCGTGATGACGGTGCGCGGCCGCAACCCGAGGAACGACCAGCGCCCGACGTGCTTGCCCTGCTCGGCCGACTCGAGCAGGAACGAGGGGCCGTCGCCGCGCAGCTTCAGGTAGGCGGACACGGGCGTCTCGCAGTCGGCGATGAAGGTGTGGCGCAGCGGCACGAGCGTGTGCTCGCGCGCCAGCGCCCGCACCTCGTCGAGCGAGGGAGTCAGCTCGAGGTCAACGGCGACGCTCACCGAGCACCTCGTACGCGTCCGCGAGCGACAGCCCGCGCGAGGCGAGCAGCACGGTCAGGTGGTAGAGGACGTCGGCTGCCTCCTCGGCCACCCGCTCGTCCGACTCATCGCGCGCGGCGCGCGCCACCTCCTCCGCCTCCTCCTCGACCTTGGCGCCGATCTGCCCCGGCTCCGCCAGCAGCCGGGCGGTGTAGCTCTGCTCCGGGTCCGCGCTTCGCCGCTCGCCGATCGTGCGCTCGAGCGCCGGTAGCGCCTCGGCGGGCTGGAGCTCCATGTCGCCGCGGTAGAAGCAGGTGCGCTCGCCGGTGTGGCAGGCGGGCCCCGCCGGCTCGACGAGAGCGACCCAGGCGTCCGCATCGCAGTCGTAGCGCAGCGCGCGCAGCTTCTGGACATTGCCGGAGGTGGCGCCCTTGTGCCAGAGCTTTTGGCGCGAGCGCGACCAGAACCACATCTCACCGGTCTCGCGCGTGCGCGCCAGCGACTCCTCGTTCACGTACGCGAGCGTCAGCACCTCGCCGGTGCGGGCGTCCTGGACTATGCAGGGCAGCAACTCCACCGCTTGATTATGGCTGGAGCCTTCCGAGCGGGATCTTCAGGAACTCGTGGACGACCCCGATCTCGTCGAAGCCGAGCCGCCTGTAGAGCTGCTGGGGCCAGTCGCTCGCGTCGGTCAGGAGGAACACGGGGCTGCGCCCGGCCGCGTGGGCGTGCCCGCTCGCCGCCAGCACGGCCGCGCTCGCGTGGCCGCGCCCGCGGCGCGCCTCGATCGTGCCGACCTCGTCGACCTGGGCGAGCTCCGCGTCCATGTAGAGGCGGCAGGCGCAGGCCGGGTTCTTGGGGGGCGAACCGAAGTCGCGCGCCTCGAGGGCCTGTCCATAGCGCTCGTCCATGCCTGCGAGCTGGCGCACGGCCGCCGCCTGCCAGCCGAATGGCTGCTCGCGCCGGAAGGCGGCAAGCGCCGCGGCGCCGACTGAGCGCGCCAGCTCGGCGCCGGCGCCGTCCGGGACGCCGCGCTCCGGCGGACGGCCCTGCACCATCACGAGCAGGCGAAACACGTTCCAGCCCTGCCGGCCCAGCGCGGGCGCCAGCCGCTCCCCCAGCCCCCGGTCGTGGACGACGAGCTTACGATGCGCGAAGCCACGCTGGATCTGGTCCGCCTCGCGCATGAGCGCGCCGGCGTCGGCCTGCGGGTCGTCGACGTGGAGGGCGTTCAGCTGCCAGACGAGCGGCAGGCTCGGCGTGAGCATCGCCACGCCGTGGGCGGTGGGCACCACCTCGTCGCAGACTGCCTCCTCGGTACGGCGCAGAAAGGTGAGAATCTGGCCGAGCTCGCCGTCGACGCTCATTCGATACCGAGCCGGTCGAGCAGACCCTCGTCGCGGCGCCAGCCCTTGCGGACGCGCACGATCAGCTCCAGATGCACGCGCCGGCCGAGCATCGACTCGATCTCCTTGCGCGAGGCGGTCCCAACCGCCTTGACCATGCGCCCTCCGCGGCCGACGAGGATCGCCTTCTGCGACTCGGTCTCCGCCCATACACGCGCGCGCACGACGAGCAGGCCGTCGTCGCGTTCCTCGAGCTCGTCGATCTCCACCTCCACCGAGTGCGGCAGCTCCTCGCGCGTGCGCCGCAGCACCTGCTCGCGCACCAGCTCCGCAATCCGCACCTCGAGGGCGAGGTCGCTCTTCTCCGCCGGCGGATACAGGAAGGGCCCCTCCGGGAGCGGCTCGAGCAGGCCGGCGACGAGCTCGCCGACTCCCGCGCCTGTGAGGGCACTGACCGGGTAGATCTCGCCGGGCACACCGAGGTCGGCGGCCGCCTGCAGCGCGGCCACCGTGCGGGGGCTGTCGAGCCGGTCGACCTTGTTGAGCGCGGTCACGCAGGGCAGGCCGACGTTCTGGACGGCGCGCGCGATGAAGCGATCGCCGGCGCCGATCTCCTGCTCCCCGTTCAGGACGAGGAGGACGGCGTCGGCCTCCCCGAGCGAGCGCTCGACGCGTCGCTGCATGCGCTCCGTGAGCGCGTCGCGCGGACGCTGCACGCCGGGCAGGTCGACGAGCACGAGCTGCCAGTCCTCGCCCGTCGCTATCCCACGGATCTCGCGGCGCGTCGTCTGCGGCTTGTCGGAGACGATCGCCACCTTCCCGCCGACGATCCGGTTGACGAGCGTCGACTTGCCTGCGTTGGGGCGGCCGGCCAGCGCCACGAACCCGGAGCGCGTCACAGCAGCTCCATCACGCGGTCCTGGAGCGAAAGCATCTCCCCCGAGTCGGTCTCGTGGTCGTAGCCGCACAGGTGCAGCACGCCGTGGACCACGGCCTCCCTCAGGTCGCGCGTGTACTCGGGGCAGATCACGACGTCGCCCAGCTCGCGCGGCCCGGCGGCCGGGCCACCCTCGTCGACCGGGAACGAGAGCACGTCGGTCGGGCGATCGCGGCCCCTGTGCTCGCGGTTCAGCTCGCGGATCCGCTCGGCGTCGACCAGCTCGATGGCGAGATGGCCGTCGACGACGCCCGCGGCACGGAGCGCGGCCTCGGCCGCCTGCCGGAGCGCACTCTCGCGATCACCGGCGCCGATCACCTCGATGTCCATGGAGGATCAGCCGGGCTGGCTGCGGGCCTGGCGCAGCGCCGGCGCCTGCTTCTCGGCGTACTCGTTGTAAGCGGCGACGATGCGCTGCACGAGCTTGTGGCGGACGACGTCCTCGCCGCCGAAGCGCACGAACTCGATGCCCTCCACCTCCTCGAGGATGTCGCCGATCACGACAAGGCCGGAGCGCTGGTCGCGCGGCAGGTCGACCTGCGTGATGTCGCCCGTGACGACCATCTTCGAGTTGAAGCCGAGCCGGGTGAGGAACATCTTGATCTGCTCGGGGCTCGTGTTCTGCGCCTCGTCGAGGATGATGAACGAGTCGTTCAGCGTGCGGCCGCGCATGAACGCGAGCGGCGCCACCTCGATCACGCCGCGCTCGAGGTGCTGGTTGACGCGCTCCGGCTCGAGCATGTCGTAAAGCGCGTCGAAGAGCGGGCGCAGGTACGGGTCGACCTTGGCGGCGATGTCTCCGGGCAGGAAGCCGAGCCGCTCGCCGGCCTCGACCGCCGGCCGCGTGAGCACGATGCGGTTGACCTCACGCCGCGACAGGGCGGCCACCGCCATCGCCACCGCGAGGAACGACTTGCCGGTGCCGGCCGGGCCGATCCCGACCGTGATCGTCGAGCGCCGGATGGCGTCCACGTAGCGCTTCTGGTTGACCGTCTTCGGCGCGATCTTCAGGCCGCGGTGGCGCCACACGACGTCCTCGAGGATTCGGCTCGGCGACTCGTGGCGGTCGAGCGCGCCCGCGATCGCCTCGATCGTTCCGGGCGCGATCTCGTGCCCCTGGCGGACGAGGTCGGTCAGCTCGCGCACGACAGTGCGGCCCATCGCGACGTCGTCGTCCTCACCGTCGAGGGTCAGCACGTTGCCGCGCAGGAAGACCTCGCAATCGAGGTGCTCCTCGAGGGTCTTCATCACCAGGTCACCCGGGCCCGCGAGCTCCGCGGCCACGTCGTTGGGCAGCTCGAGCTGGACTCGCACTACGAAGTCAGCTTCTCCTTGACCGCCGTGCTCACGCGCTTGCCGTCAGCACGGCCCTTGACCTTCGGCATCACGAGCGCCATCACCTTGCCCATCTCCTTGGGCGACGAGGCGCCGGACTCGGCGACCGCGTCGCCCACGATCGCGCCGAGCTCTTCGTCCGAGAGCTGCTCGGGCAGGTAGGAGGTGATGATGTCGGCCTCGCGCTCCTCCGCGGCCGCGAGATCGGTGCGACCGCCGTCGCGGTAGGCCTCGGCCGCCTCGAGCCGGCGCTTGCGCTCGCGCTGGAGGACGTCGACGTCGTCGCCGCCGTTCTCCTTCGCGGCGCGCTGAAGCTCGTTGGCGATCAGGCGCAGTGCGGCTACGCGCTCCTTCTCGCCCGCCTTCAGGGCGCTCTTCACGTCATGCTGAACCTGCTCGAGGACTGACACCCACTGAGAGTGTAGGAGGGCCGAGGGATCGCAGGCGAGAAGATTCGGATAGCCACGTTCGACTGCTACGGCACGCTGATCGACTGGGAGGGCGGCGCCGCCGGCTTCCTCTACGACCTTGCGCGCCGGCACGAGCCCGATCCGCCGCCCGGCCGCGAGCTTCGCCGGCGCTGGGAGGAGCTCCAGTTCGAGCGTCTGCAGGGCGACTACGCGAGCTACCGGGACGTGCTCTCGGACTCGCTCTGCGAATGGGCCGGCGAGCGCGGGTACCGCTGGAACGAGCGCGACGGCGAGGCCCTCGCGCGCGCAATGGAAAGCTGGCAGCCGTTCCCCGACACGATTCCGGCGCTGCGGGCGGCGAAGGACGCCGGGCTCGGGCTGTGGATCATCTCGAACACCGACCGCGCGATCATGGAGCACACGCTGTGCCAGCTCGAGGTGGACTTCGACGGCGTGACCGTGGCCGAGGACGTGCGCGCGTACAAGCCGGCGCGCGCGCCCTTCGACAGGGCGCTGCACGACATGAGAGTCGCGCCGGGGGAGGTCCTGCACGTCGCCTTCGGCTTCAAGTACGACATCGGCACGGCGAAGGAGCTCGGCCTCCAGACCGCCTGGGTAAACCGCCACCGCGAGCCGGCACCCGGGCCGGAGCGGCCTGACCACGAGTGGACCGACCTGTGGCCGCTCGCCGAGGTCGCCTGACAGGTGGCCAGGCCGGCCGTCGTCATCTTCGACGTCAACGAGACGCTCTCAGACCTCAAGCCGCTCAGTGCCCGCTTCGAGGAGGTCGGCGCAGACGGCGAGTTGCTCGGCAGCTGGTTCGCGGCGACGCTGCGCGACGGCATCGCGCTCGCCGCGAGCGGCTCCTACGCGGACTTCCGCGACATCGGCCGCAGCGCGCTCGTCACCGAGTTCGCAGCGCTGCCGGGCCTGCGGCGGCCGCCCGCCGAGGCCGCCGATCACGTGCTCGCAGGCTTCGGCTCCCTGCCCGTTCATCCCGACGTGCCCGAGGGGCTGCGCGCCCTCGACGCCGGCGGTGCTCGAATCGCGACCCTCACGAACGGGAGCGCCGAGATGGTGCGCGGCCTGCTCGAGCGGGCGGGCCTCGAAGCACTCGTCGAGCGCAACTTCGACGTGTCCGAGGTGCGGCGCTGGAAGCCGGCGCCCGAGCCGTACCTGCATGCCTGCGCCGAGCTCGGCGTCGCGCCCTCCGAGGCGGTCCTGATCGCCGTGCATCCGTGGGACGTCCACGGCGCCATGCGCGCGGGCCTCCGCGGCGCCTGGCTCGACCGTGCCGGCCTCCCCTGGCCCGCGGTCTTCGAGCACCCGCACGTGAGCGCCCGCGACCTGCCCGCGCTCGCGTCCTCGATCATGGCTCCATGCGACTACAGCCAGGCGCCGGCCGCCGAGAAGCCCGATCCGGGCAACGTGATCTCGCCCTGAGACGGGTTCAGTCCGGCACGATCGCGACCACACGCGCGGGCGCCGCGCTCGCCCCCACCACGGGCAGCGGGAAGCAGGCGACCTGGAAGCCGGTCGCGGGGAGCTCGCCCAGGTTCGCGAGCCGCTCGATCTGCGCGTACGGCAGGTCGGCTTGGTGCGCGGCCCAGAAGAGCCCCGGCTCGTCGCGCTCGAGAGCCTCCTGCGCCTGCAGGTGGAGGGGGCCGTCCCAGCCCCACGCGTCGATCCCCATCACCCTCACGCCGCGCTCGAACATCCACGCCGTTGCGTCCCGCGTCACGCGCGGGCCGAGAGCGAGGTAGGAGGGGTCGTCGAGCGCCGCGTCGCGCCCGCTGCGGACGAGGACGATGTCGCGCTCGGCGAGGACGTGGCCGACCCGCTCGAGCTCCGCCTCTACATCCGGCACCTCGATGCGCTCACCGTCGTCCTTGGCGGTCATGTCGAGCACGACCCCCGGGCGGAAGAACCAGTCGAGCGGAAGCTCGTCGATCGTCTGAGCTCGATCGCCCGCGATGCGCGAGTTGTAATGCCAGGGTGCGTCGACGTGCGTCGAGTTGTGCGTGCCGAAGCGCGTGAAGGTCTCGGTGGCCCAGGCCTCGCCGTCGCGCAGCAAGCGCGCCGGCACGCCCAGCAGCGCCTCGACCTGCGCGGCGCCCTCCGCATGCCCCGAGAACTCGATGTCGGTGCGGAACGCTTCCGGGATCTCCGGCGGGCTCTGCCGGATGGGAGCCGAGAGGTCGACCAGCGGCATCGGCGCAGGTTACCTGGACGCTTGTTCTAGTCCGCGGGGGCGGGCCGAGGCCCGCTGTGCAGTCCGGCCGATAACCATTGCGACTGCGAATGGCCGGAGTCCCACGGCCCGCCTGGACACGGGGGCAGTTTCTAGGCCCGGGTCAACATCAAGGCACTCCAACCTTGTAGTCGCAGGCGACGGTGTTCGCGCATCTGCTCGAAGGCCGCTGCCGCTTCATCCTCCTCTCCCTCGAGTAGCCCGGAGACGATCAACGTCTCCGGGCTCTCGGGCATCCTGCGCCCGAGCTCGAGCAGCAGCGGGCGAACGAGATTGGCGGTCACGGTCGATGCCGGCGGCAGCCGGTCGCTGCGCAGATCGAGCCGCTCGACGCGCGCCAGCTCGACGTCGTTGCGGCGCGCGTTGGCGAGCGTCGCCTCGACCGCCGCCGGGTCGTTGTCGAGCGCGAACACGGGCTCGAAGCCGAGCTGGGCCGCGGCGATCGCGAGCACTCCGGAGCCGCAGCCGACATCGGTGAGCGGGCCGCCCGGCGCCACCTCGAGGAGCAGCTCGAGGCTGAGCCGTGTGGTCGGGTGGGCGCCGGTGCCGAATGCACGCGCCGGGTCGATAACGAGGTCGAGCGCGCCCGCGCGCGGCTCCGCCCAGGGCGGCCGCACCCACACGCGCTCGCCCACCAGCAGCGGCCGGTGGAACTCGCGCCAGCGCTCGGCCCAGTCGTCGGCGACCTCCGTGCCGCTCACGCTCACCTGCACGCCCCCAACCTCGGCGGGGCCGTGCGGGAACTCGGGCAGCTCGCCCGGCGCACCGTAGAGCGCGAACTCGACCCAGCCGTCGCCGTCGACCTGCTCGAAGCCCGCGGGCGCCAGCTCGAGCAGCGCGGCGAGCACGCGCTCGCCCTCCTCGGCCGGAGCGCGGACCGCGAGGCGGATCAGCGGAAGGCTCGCCTCACCTTCGAGAGCAGTGACTCGTCGGCCTCCTCGAGGTTGTGCTCGGTGATCGAGTCGCGCAGCTCCTCGAGCAGCTCGCGCTGGCGCTCCGAGAGATTGCGCGGGACGACGACGTTGAGCACGACGCGCTGATCGCCGCGGCGACCGCGGCCGATGGCCGGCATCCCGCGGCCGCGCAGCGTCACGACGGTGCCGGGCTGGGTGCCGGCGGCGACCTCGACGTCCTCCTCACCGTCGAGCGTCGGCACGGTCACCCTCGAGCCGAGCGCCGCCTCCGGCGCGGGTACGTCGACGACCGTCACCAGGTCGCTGCCGTCGCGCAGGAAGCGCTCGTCCTCCGCGACGCGCACGAGCACGTACAGGTCGCCCGGCGGCCCACCGCGCTCGCCGGCGTTGCCGCGGCCGCTCAGCCGGATGCGCTGCTCGTCGGCGATCCCCGCGGGGACGTCGACCTTGAGCGTCTTTCGCACGGCACGCCTGCCGCGCCCCTGGCACTCGGAGCACGGCTGGGCCGGCACACGGCCGTCGCCGCCGCAGACGTCGCAGGCCTGCTCGCGGACGAGCTGGCCGAACGCGGTGCGCGTGACGGCGCGCAGCCGCCCCGTCCCGCCGCAGCGCTCGCAGGTCTCGATCGGCGTGCCCGGCTCGGCCCCGTTGCCGTGGCAGTGCTCGCAGGTGTCGACCAGCTCGTAGGCGACCTCGGCCTCGACGCCTCGCGCCGCCTCCTCGAGGGAGATCTCGACCTCGACGGCGAGGTCGCCGCCCTGGACCCGTCCCGAGCTGCGCCCGAAGGAGCCGCCGAACGGGTCGCCGCCGAAGAACGCATCGAAGATGTCGGCGAACGAGCCGAAGCCGTGCGCCTGCGAGGCGAAGCCGCGCGAATCGAGCCCCTCGAAGCCGTAGCGGTCGTAGGTCGCGCGACGCTCAGCGTCGGACAGGATCTCGTAGGCCTCGGCCGCCTCCTTGAACTTCTCCTCGGCCTCCGGGTCGTGGCGGTTCACGTCCGGGTGCAGCTCGCGGGCGAGCTTCCGGAAGCTCCGCTTGATGTCGCCGTCCTCGGCGACGCGCGAGACGCCGAGCACCTCGTACGGGTCGCGCCTCACTCGTCGTACACCTCGGCCACGAAGCGGGACAGCTCGCGCGCCGCCTGGCGCACGGAGGTGATCGCCTGGCGGTAGTCCATGCGCATCGGGCCGATCACGGAGACCGCGCCTAGGTTGCGCGCCGCGAGGCCGTAGTTGGCGGCGACGAGGCTGAGCGAACGCATCTCGGGTGTCGCATTCTCGCTTCCGATGCGCAGGTAGACGCTCGGCTCGGTGAGCGAGTCGCGCAGCACGCCGAGCAGCGCGCGCCGGTGCTCGAGCACCTCCATCAGCGCGCCGAGCTGCGACACCTCCTGGAAGCGATGCTCCGAGAGCAGCCGCGCGGCACCATCCATGTAGATCGCGTTGCCGGCGCCCTCGTCGAGCTCGGTGAAGGCCGACGCGAACGTCGAGAGGAAGCCGCGCTCGCGTGCGGTCAGCTCGGGATCGGCCAGCCGCATTGCGAGGAGCCTCGAGCCGATGTCGAGCCCGCCGACCGCCTCGTTCAGATAGCTCACCGCCCAGTCCACGAGGCCCGGGTCGACGGGAGCGTCATAGGAGATCACGCGCTTCGTGACGCCGCCCGTCGAGGTGATGACGACGACCATGGCCACCTGCGGCTGCAGCAGCAGCACCTCGACACGCCGGACCGTCGCCGCCTCGGGCCGCGGCGCCGTGACGAGGGCCAGCAGGTTGGTCACCTGCGAGAGCTGCGCCGAGGTGGCCCGCATCGCTTGGTCGAGCTCGCGCCGCATTGTCGACAGCTCGAAGCGCTTGTGTGGTACCGGCAGGCCACCCTCGGCCATGATCTCGTCCACGTAGATGCGATAGCCGCGGTCGGTCGGCACGCGACCTGCCGAGGTGTGCGGATGCTCGAGCAGGCCGGCGTCCTCGAGCCGCGCCAGCTCCGCGCGCACCGTCGACGGCCCCCAGGGGACGTCCTGCAGCTCGGCGAGCCACTTGGAGCCCACGGGCTGGTCGAGGTCCACGTGGGACTCGATTACCTTGCGCAGGATGAAGCTCTGGCGTGGCGTGATCTCCACGCCTAGAGAATCTAGAGCTAGCTGTGGCGCAGCAACTCTGCTTCGGCCTTCCGGATGATGCGGTTGTCGCCCTGCGCCGCCTCGGCCGCGACGAAGACGCGCTCCCCGTCCTCCTCCTTCACCTCGCCGGTCACGACGATCTCCTGCTCGGGCATGCCCATCCCGCGGAACTGCACGGACAGGCGCTTGAGCGAGCGCGGGTCGCCGCCGGCCGCGTTCGTACACGCCCTGGCCACCTGCGCCATCGAGTAGAGGCCGTGCAGGATGTTCGACGGCAGCCCGACCGACTTCGCGAAGTCGACGTCGATGTGGATCGGGTTGAAGTCGCCGCTGGCGCCGGCGTAGCGGTGCGGGAGGTACTTGTCGGGCGTGACCTTGAGCTCGATGTTCACGAGACACCCCTGACGATGTTGGTCCAGGTGCCGCGCACGACCTCCTGGCCGTCCTGGTTGCGCGACACGGACTCGAAGACGTAGAAGCCCATCCCACCCTTCTCCGAGATGTCCTTGACGCTCGCCTCGGTTGTGATCAGGTCACCGGCGACGACCGGCTCGCCCCAGACGAACTCCTGCCCGCCGTGGACCATCATCGCGAAGTTGATGCCGACGTCCGGGTCGAAGATCGCGGGCGCCACCGATCCGGACGAGTAGACGACGGCGAACATCGGCGGCGCCGGCACGTCCCGGAAGCCCGCCGCCTTCGCCTGGTCGCGGTCGAAGTAGACCGGGTTGTCCTCGCCGACGGCACGCGCGTACTCGGCGATCTTCTCCTTCCCGACCTCGTACTGGAAGGGCGGGAACTGCTTGCCGATCGCTGCCTGGTTCACTGGCACGGCGCGGCAGTCTATGTCAGCCGCCGTCAGCCGGCTGCAGCGCGGCCTACGCCGCCTCGCGCAGCGCCTGAGCGTCGGAGAGCGTCGCGAGCTTGCGCAGCGCGGCCTCCTCGATCTGGCGCGTGCGCTCACGCGTGAGCTTGAAGAGCTTGGCGACCTTGTCGAGCGTCTGGGCGGGCTCCCCGTTGAGGCCGTAGCGGAGCTCGAGGATGCGCCGCTCCCTGTAGGGCAGATGCTCGAGCACGCCGTAGAGGCGCTCGTCGCGCATGCTCTCGACGGCCTCGTCGAACGGGGACGCCGTCGACTCGTCCGGGATCAGGTCGCCGAACAGCGCGGCGTCGCCGTCATCGCCGACAGGCTTGTCGAGCGAGACGAGCTGCTGGGCGGCGCGCATGATCACGTCCGCCTCTACGGGGTCGACGCCGGCGAGCTCCGCGATCTCCTCGATCGTGGCGTCGCGATCGCCGTTGGCCTCGAGCTTGCGCTGGGCGCTGTCGAGCTTCTTGAGCACGTTGTCGATGTGGATCGGGATCCGGATCGTGCGCGCCTTGTCGGCGATCGCACGCGAGATCGCCTGCCGGATCCACCAGGTCGCGTAGGTCGAGAACTTGAAGCCCTTGCGGAAGTCGAACTTCTCGACCGCGCGGATGAGGCCCACGGTGCCCTCCTGGATGAGATCGAGGAAGGGCAGCCCCTGGTTGCGGTACCGCTTGGCGATCGAGACCACGAGGCGCAGGTTCGCGCGCGTCATGTGGTCCTTCGCCTCGAGGTCACCGCGCTCGATCCGCTTCGCGAGGTCGATCTCCTCGTCGGCGGTCAACAGCGGGGTGGTGGCGATCCCGTCGAGGAACTGCTGAAGGGCGTCGAGAGTGGGATCGGGGGCGGTCGTGCTCAGTGTGTCCGTGCTCACGGTGGCCAACCTACGACCGCCCCCTAAGGCCTCCTTAAATGTTGCAATCCCGCTCTCTGAGCGGGTTAGATGGCCCTCGCGTCCACGACGAGGCGGGACGAGCCAAGCTCGAGACGCTCACCGGAGACCGGATTTCCGAGCAGCTCCTCGACCGAGAACCCGCTCTGCTCCAGCATTCGCACGAGCTCAGCGGCCGTGTAAACGTGGTGCACGACGGCGCTCCGCTCGGGCTCGCAACCGGGTGCCGTGAACTCCATCTCGGTCACGATCCGGCTGCGCGGAGCGTCGTAGACCTGGCGCGCCAGCATCCGCACCTCGCCGAGGTCGTAGTCCATCTCCTCGCGCAGCCCGGGCAGCACGACCTCGGCCGCCGTGCTCGTGTCGAGCACGAGCCGGCCTCCGTCGCGGAGCGCGCGGCGGCATGCCGCCAGGTGCTCGAGGGTCGCCTCGTGGGGCATGTAGCCGAAGCTGTTGCCCCAGCAGACGAGCGCGTCGAACCCTTCCTCGGGGAGGTCGCGCACGTCGCGCCGCTCGAAGCGGACCGCGACGCCGCGCCCGGCGGCCGCCGCCCGGGCGAACTCGAGCTCGGGCGCCGAGATGTCGACTCCCGTCACGTCGAGGCCGCGCTCCGCGAGCCGCACCGCGATGCGGCCCGCGCCGCAGGGCGCGTCGAGCACCCTGCCGCCGGGCGGCAGGTCGAGCAGGGCCGCGATCGCGGCCGCCTCGTCGTCGGCCCAGGGCTCGGAGGCCGCGCGCCAGAACTTCGCCTTCAGTCCTTCATGGAAGCCGACGAACCAGTCGTCGGCAACGTGGATGTGCACTTCGGGGACTTCCTTTCGGCTCAGGGATGCGCTGGATTCAGCGCGGCGAGCCGGCGGCGAAGTGGTGCTGGGTGTGACGTCGCGAAAGCAGAGGCGTCGGCGCCGTAGGCTAGCGGCCGAGGAAGTCTCGGACAAGCGCCGCGGTCTCGTCCGGACGCTCGAGCGAGGGCAGGTGGGTGACGCCCGGCATCGTCACGAGCCCCGCATCGGGAATCTCCTCGGCGAGCCTCACCGCGATCGCGCGGAAGTCGGCCTTGTCCTCCTCGCCCACGACGACGAGCGTGCGCGCCCGGATCGCGCCGAGGTCGATGCGCTCGGGGTCGACCGGCTCCGCGGCCGAGCTCACCTGCAGCTCGAACGAGCGCCGCTGCATCGGCTGCACGCGATCGGCGACCGAAGGCGCCCAGAAGCGCGCGTTCAGGTCGGCGGCGGCGTCGAGGTCGCCCTCCTCGATGAGCCGGTCCTCCTCCTCTGCGAAGGCGATGATCTCGGCCGACCAGTCATGGTCGGGACGCGCGCCGCGAGCAGGACGAGCTCGCTGACCAGCTCGGGCCGCCGCGCCGCCACCTCGAGGCAGACCTGGCCGCCGAACGAGGCACCGACGAGCGAGACCGGGCCGTCGCCCAGGCGCGCCTCGAGGTCGTCCGCATCCGAGACCTCGCCGCTCCGGCGGCAGCGGCGTGTTCGCCGAACCCGCGCAGCTCGTGGCGCTCGGCACCGGGCAGCTCGAACCCGTCCCACATCGACGCGTCGCCGATGCCCGCGTGGACGAGGACGATCACTTCTTGCCGTTGCCTTCGCCGGAGAGCTCGAGCACGGCGAGGAACGCCTCCTGGGGGACCTCGATGCGGCCGACCTGCTTCATCCGCTTCTTGCCCTCCTTCTGCCTCTCGAGCAGCTTGCGCTTGCGGGTGATGTCGCCGCCGTAGCACTTGGCGATCACGTCCTTGCGGACCGGCTTGACCGACTCGCGGGCGATGATCTGCGAGCCGATCGCCGCCTGGATCGCGACCTCGAACTGCTGGCGCGGGATCTGCTTGCGCAGGCGCTCCGCGATCCCGCGACCCGCGTAGTAGGCCTTGTCGCGGTGGACGACCATCGAGAGCGCGTCGACCTTGTCCCCGGCCAGCAGGATGTCGAGCTTGACGAGGTCGCCCTCACGCATGCCCAGCACCTCGTAGTCGAGCGAGGCGTAGCCCTTCGTGCGCGACTTCAGCTGGTCGAAGAAGTCGAGCACGATCTCGGCCAGCGGCAGGTCGTAGTGCAGCTGCAGGCGCTCCTGCGACAGGTAGGTCATGTCGACGTGCGTTCCGCGCCGCTCCTGGCAGAGCTCCATCACGGCCCCGACGAACTCCTTCGGGCACAGGATCGTGGCGCGGATGTAGGGCTCCTCGATCGAGGCGATGTAGGCGCGATCGGGCATGTCGGCGGGCGAGTGCACGACGACCTCGCTGCCGTCCGTGAGGTGGACGTCGTACTCGACGGTCGGCGCGGTCGCGAGCAGCTCCAGGTCGTACTCGCGCTCGAGCCGCTCGCGCACGATGTCCATGTGCAGCAGGCCGAGGAACCCGCAGCGGAAGCCGAAGCCGAGCGCCTCGCTCGTCTCGGGCTCCCAGGTCAGCGCCGCGTCGTTCAGCGACAGCTTCTCGAGCGCATCACGCAGGTCGGGGAACTGGTTCGTCTCGACCGGGAACAGCCCGCAGAAGACCATCGGCTTGATCTCCCGGTAGCCCGGCAGCGGCTCGGCGGCGGCACCCGCGCGGGTCGTGAGCGTGTCACCGACGCGCAGCTGCGAAACGTCCTTGATGCCCGTGATCACGTAGCCGACCTCGCCCGCGCGCAGCTGGTCGACCGGCATCATCGCCGGCCCGAAGAAGCCGATCTCGTCGATCTCCGCGAGCGTGCCCGCCTGCATCGCGAGGATCGGGTCGTCCTTGCGAAACGTGCCGTCGACGACGCGCACGTAGGCGACGACGCCGCGGTACTGGTCGAACTCGGAGTCGAAGATGAGTGCGCGGGCGGGCGCGTCGAGGTCGCCCTGCGGCGGAGGGATGCGCTCGACGAGCGCGTCGAGCAGCTCCGTCACCCCCTCCCCGGTCTTGGCCGACAGGCGGATCACCGACTCAGGGTCCTCGCCGAGCAGCTCGCCGATCTCGCCGGCCACGCGCTCGGGCTCGGCACCCGGCAGGTCGATCTTGTTCATCGCCGGGATCAACTCGAGCCCGGAGTCGACCGCCAGATAGGTGTTCGCCACCGTCTGCGCCTCGACGCCCTGCGAGGCGTCGACGAGCAGGAGCGCGCCGTCGCAGGCGGCCAGCGAGCGCGAGACCTCGTACGTGAAGTCGACGTGGCCGGGTGTGTCGATCAGATGGAGCCGGTAGAGCTGGCCGTCGCTCGCCGTGTACTCGACGCGCACGGCCTGCGCCTTGATCGTGATGCCGCGCTCGCGCTCGAGATCCATCGTGTCGAGCAGCTGCGGGCGGTGCTCGCGCGCGTCGACCGCCCCGGTGATCTCGAGGATCCGGTCGGCCAGCGTCGACTTCCCATGATCGATATGGGCGATGATCGAGAAGTTGCGGATGTTGGCGGCGGGCGCACGCACGACCGTCTGAGTATGCCCATAGGTCAGAATCTCGGCTTGGACTCGTGGGTCGGAGCGATATCGACGTGGTCAAGGAGGTCTACGCGGCCTTCGCCGTGCGGGATATCGAGCGCGTCGTGGCGGTCCTGGACCCGGACGTCGTCTTCATCGCCGTGACCGGAGGGATCCTCGGCCGGACCGAGCCCTACCGCGGCCACGAGGGCATGCGCGAGTACTTCACGGACGTGGCCCGCATCTGGGACGAGCTGGTGCTGACACCACGTGAGTTCGAGGAGGTTGGCGACGCGATCCTCGTGACGGGCAGGGTCAGCGCGCGCTCGCCGTCGCGCATGATCAGCGGCTCGACCGGCTGGGTGTGGCGGGTCCGCAACGGACTCGTCGTGTACGTGCGGGTCTACGCCTCGGCCACCGAGGCGAGGGCGGCCCTCAGCCCCGACTAGGGCCGCCGCTGCGCGCGCAGCAGGTAGTCCACCTGCTCCTGCTTGCGCATGATCATGTGCTCCAGCCGGTGCTCGACCGCCTCGGACGCGGCCTCGCGGCCGGTGGGCTCGATCGCCGCCTGCAGGGCCTCGAGCGCCTCGGTCTCGTTCTCGAGCAGGCCCTCGAGCGCATCCGACGGGTCGGCGGAGAAGCTGAGCGGCGCCACCTCGGTGCTCGGCCGGCCGCCGAGCGCGGTGATCTTCTCGACGAGCCGTGTGGCGTCCTCGAGCTCCGCCAGCGCGTGCGTCTTCATCTTGTCGGCGTGGGCCTGGTACTCGAGGCCGATCACGCTGCCGGACACGAGCGCGTACTGGATCACCGAGCGGTGCTGCAGGCGCAGCGCGCGGTTGAGGCACTCGATCTGCTCGTCGACGTCCATCATCTCTTCGGGCGGCATGACCGCCTACTACCCGCGGCTGCGGCGCCGGCTAACGAGAAGCTCGCGGACCTGGTGTGCCTCCGGCACTCGCAGCGCCCAGACCGCGGCGGCGTAGACGGCGACGCCCACCGCCAGCGCCACCAGGACCTCGACGAGCTGCGCCGCGAACGAGCGCCCCATGATCTCCTCGAGCCCGTACCAGGCGCCGTAGGCGGCGCCGCCCATCAGCGCGGCGGCGATCAGCATCCGCACGGTCGACGAGAGGAGCCGCGCCCCCTCGATCCCGCCGAGCGTGTCGCGCAGGATCCAGCCCTGCGCGACGCACATCACGGTCGTGCCCACGACCGTGCCGAGCACGATTCCCGCGATCTCGAAGGGGCCGTAGAGCGCCGCCGCCAGCGCCGCGTTCACGAGCAGGTTGAGGCCGGCGAGGGCGGTCGTCGCCCAGGGCCGCTGCAGCGAGAAGAAGGTGCGCGAGAACAGCAGGCTGATCCCCTGGAAGGGCAGCGACAGCGACCACCAGAACAGCGCCGTCGAGGTGAGCTCGGTGGCCTCGGGTCCGAAGGCACCGCGCTGGAAGACCAGCCGGATGATCGGCTCGGCGAGCACCGCCATCAACACCGCGCTCGGGATCAGCAGCAGGGCGATCAGGCGGATGCCGTTGGCCATCGTGCGGCGCAGGTCCTCGGTCGCTCCCCGGGCGGCGTAGCGCGACAGGGTCGGGAACAGGATCGTCGCGATCGAGATCGAGAAGAGGCCCTGCGGCAGCTGGTAGATGCGGAAGGCCTTGTCGATCGCGGCCGGGGCCTCCACCGAGACGAGCGTGCCGAACAGCGAGTTGATCAGCAGGCTCAGGTTGATCAGCCCGAGCGCGAGCGTCACCGGCAGCATCAGCTTGAGCACGCGGCGCACGTGCTCGTTGCGCCAGTCGAGCCTCACCGTGAAGTGCCCGCCGCGTCCGCGCAGCCACGGCAGCGGCAGCAGGAACTGGACGATCGTCCCGGCGAGGATCCCGATTGCGTACGCGTAGATCTCGTCGTCCTCCGGCAGGACGGGTACGAGGCCGACGAGCGCGAGGATGATCACCGCGTTCCAGGCGACGGGGGCGAGCGCCGGCACGGCGAAGTGCTCGAAGGAGTTGAGCATCCCGACCACGAGCCCGGAGAGACCGAGCAGCACGACGATCGGGAACATCAGCCGCGCCAGGTTGACCGTGAGGTCCTTCAGCGCCGGGTCGTCGTCGAAGCCGGGCGCGAACAGGCTCATGAGCGGCTCGGCGAACAGGATGAAGAGCGCTGTGAACGCGCTCAGCACCAGCAGGATCAGGAAGAAAAGCGAGGACGCGACCCGGAACGCCTCGCGGCGCTCGCCCTTCTCGAGCAACTCCGTGAACACCGGCACGAAGGCGCCCTGCAGCGCGAAGTCGGCGAACAGCGCGCGCACCAGGTTCGGCACCTGGAAGGCGATCGTGAATGCGGACATCGCGCCGCTGACGCCGAAATAGCTCGCCGCAACGACCTCGCGCGCGAGGCCGAGCAGGCGCGACAGCCCGGTGGCGAAGGAGAAGAAAGCGGTGTTGCGAGCGAGCCGGCGCGCGTGCCCGGGTCGCTCCGGGGCGTCGGTGCTCACCGGACGGCCGCTACACTTTGCCTCCGCCGCGCCGGATCTGCCGGACGCGGCTTCGGTTCGTCTATGGCCAACATCGATTCACAAGAAAAGCGGATCCACCGGGCGGAGCGCGAGCGGCTCGAGAACCGCCGGCGCACCTCTCAGGTCAAGACCTGGTTCCGCAGGCTTGAGGACGCCGTCTCGAACGGCGACTCGGCGCGCGCGGACGATGAGTTTCGCAGCCTCACCTCGCGGATCGACAGGGCCGTGAAGTCGGGCGCACTGCATCGCAACAACGGCGCCCGTAAGAAGTCCCGCGCCGCACGCATCCGCAGCGGCCTCTCCTAAGCCAACGGCTCCCGGTCATTAGGGTCTCCGCCCATGGAGACGCGGCTGCTGATCGGCGGCGAGCAGGTTGCGGGCGAGGGCGAGAGGCTCGTCGTCGAGAACCCCGCCACCGAGGAGACCGTCGCCGAGCTCGGGACCCCTTCCGCCGAGCAGGTCGACGCGGCGATCGCGGCCGCTTCCGAGGCGGCGCCGGAGTGGGCATCCATGCCCGCCGTCGAGCGCGCCGAGCTCTTGCACGAGGTGGCCTCGCGAATGCGCGCGCGGACAGACGAGATCGCGCGCGTGATGACGCTCGAGGGCGGCAAGCCGCTGGTCGAGAACTCGGACGAGGTGGGCTGGACCGCTTCGGCCTTCGACTACTACGCGGAGATGGGACGCAACTTCGCGGGCCGCGTGATCCCGTCGATCGAGGCCACCCAGCTGGCGCTCGTCGTGAAGGAGCCGATCGGCGTCTGGGGCTGCATCGTGCCCTGGAACTACCCGCTGCTGCTGCTCGCCTGGAAGCTCGCCCCGGCGCTCGCGGCCGGCAACTCGGTGGTCGCGAAGCCCTCGGAGCTGACGCCGCTGTCGACGCTGATGCTCGCCGACTGCTTCGAGCACCTACCGCCCGGCGCCTTCAACATGGTCGCCGGCGCAGGCGACGTGGGCCAGGCGATCGTCGCGGACGAGCGCGTCGCGGGCGTCGCCTTCACCGGCTCGGTCGAGACCGGCAAGAAGGTGGCGGCTGTCTGCTCCGAGCGCGTCGCGCGCATGAACCTCGAGATGGGCGGCAAGGACCCGTTCATCGTCTGCGCCGATGTCGCGGAGGACATCGAGGTCGCCGCCAAGGGCGGCGCGTGGGCGGCCTACCTGAACGCCGGCCAGGTCTGCACCTCGGCCGAGCGCTTCTACGTCGCACGCGAGGTCTACGACGACTTCGTCTCGGCCTTCGTCGACCACGCGCGCGAGCTGCGCGTCGGCGACCCGCTCGACGAGTCGACCGACGTCGGCCCGATGGTCTCGGCGCGCCAGCGCGCGAAGGTCGAGGCGCAGGTGGAGGGCGCCGTCGCGGCCGGCGCGGAGCTGCTCGTCGGGGGCGACCGGGCGGGGCGCGAGCGCGGGCACTACTTCGCCCCCGCCGTCGTGACCGGGGCCTCGGCCTCGACCGAGCTGCTCCGCGAGGAGACCTTCGGCCCGGTGGCGCCGATAGTGCCTGTGCAGTCGCTCGATGAGGCGATCGCGCTCGCGAACTCGACCCGCTTCGGACTCGGTGCCAACGTCTACACGCGCGACCTCGAGACGGCCGTGCGCTGCATGCGCGAGATCAAGGCCGGGACCGTCTGGATCAACGACCCGCTCACCGACAACGACGCCGGGCCGTTCGGCGGCATGAAGCAGTCCGGGCTCGGGCGCGAGCTCGGGCAGGAGGGGCTCGAGGCGTTCCAGGACACCAAGCACGTCCACATCGAGACGAAGATCGCGCCCAAGGAGTGGTGGTATCCCTACGGCCCGGGGCATTCCGGGCCGCCGTCGGGCGCCGGGGCCTGACCCCAGCCGTCCACCTGATCCGGTCTGCCGCGTAAGTCACGGCGGATGCGCTGGTTGGACCCGTACCCGAGGCCGCTCCAGGAGGGAGCGCCTTTCGAAGGAGGTCCAGATGTCCCGTTCAGTCCGCTTCGCGAGCGCCCGCGCGCTCGCCGCCCTGATGGCTGCCGGCGCGATCGTCGCGGCGGCCCCCGGCGCCGCCGGGGCCGAGCCGGTGCAGCTCAACCCGAGCGACCCGTGGTACATGACGGAGCCGTGTAGCCAGGACACGTCGCCTAGCTACCCGTCCTGCGGCGGCGCCGACGCCGGGCTCGCTGCCGGCTCCGGCTCCGGGTCGGCGGCGCGGCTGCAGTACCGGCCCGGCGATCCCTGGTTCACGACGAAGCCGTGCAAGCACGACACGTCGCCGAGCTATCCGTCCTGCGGCGGCGCCGACGATTAGTCGACCGGTCGCCCCCGCTCCGGCGAGGCTTGGATCCGGTGGCGCAAATGGGCGGTGGGCGTCAGCCCGCCGCCCGCGCCAGCGCGAGTGAGAACGCGGTGTCCTCGTCGAGCTGGAGGTCCGCGCCGCCGCGCATCTCGACCTCGAGGTCGGCGAACACGCACAGCGCGCGTTCCAGCGTCAGGCGGTCGGCCTTCTTGGCGCGCGCGACGGTCTTCTTCGCGAGCCAGGGCGGCGCCTTGAGCGCCTCGGTCACCTTCTGCTCCGGCATGCCCGACTCGAGCAGCGCGGCCGCGCGGTGCACCTCGCGCAGCCGCCGCATGATCGGGAAGACAAGCCGGCCGGGGCGCTCGCCGTAGGACTCGAGCTCCTCGGCGAGCGAGAGCGTCTCGCGCAGGTCGCCGGCCACGAGCGCGTCGGCGAGGTCGTAGACCTGCGGCGCGTTGTCGGACGCCGCGAGCTCCTCGACGTCGGCGAGCGTCACGTTCGTCCCCGGGTGCAGCGCGAGGCCGATCTTCTCGAGCTCACGCGAGAGCCGCTGCTGGCTCTGCCCCACACGGCTGACCAGCTCCTTCGCCGCGTCCTGGTCGAGCTGCAGACCCAGCTCGCGGGCGCGCTCGACGCACCACTTCGGCAGCTGCCAGGCCTTCGGCGCCGTGTACTCGCGCACCTCGCCGCCGGCGCCCTCGACGGCCTTGGCGAGCTGCTTCACGGACTTGCCGCGTGCGACCAGGACGAGCACGGTCTCGGGCGGGAGCGCCTTCAGCGCATCCTCGAGCGGGCCGAGCTGGCCCGCCTTCCAGGCGCCGACGTCGTCGACCAGGAGGTAGCGCGTGCCCGTCTCGAAGCTGAGCACGCCGAGCGCGGCGGCCACCTCCTCGGGCTCCGCTTGGCGGGCGTCGAAGGTCTCGAGGCCGCCTGGGCCGCGCTCCTCATCGGCACGCCGGCGCATCCGGCTGCGCCAGGCATCGATCTTCGCGTCGTCGTCCCCGCAGACGAGGTAGGCAGGCTTCAGGGCGGCCACGCCCGCCAGTCTACGAGCGCCCGGGGCGGAGCCCGCCGCCGCGTTCATCGCTCCGTCGTCACACGCATCCCACCTCCCTCGACGCTCAGCGTGACCGTGCCGTCGCGGTCGGTCCGGTAAACCCGTACACCGGCGCGCCTGAGCGCCGCGAGCGTGGGCGGCGCCGGATGGCCGTAGGTGTTCACCCCCACCTCGATGGCGGCCAGCTGCGGGCGCAGCCGCTCCAGCACCTGTGGGAGGCCCGGGTCCGAGCTGCCGTGGTGCGGCACCTTCATCGCCTCTACCTCGGGCAGCCGTAGCGGCAGGAGCGCCTCGCTCTCGGCGTCCGCGGAGAGCAGCAGGTCGAAGCCGCCGGAGCTCACGACCGCAACGACCCCGCGCGGGTTGGGGTCCTCCGGCGCCGGGCCGGGCGGCCGCGGCGGTGGCGAGAGGATCCGGATGGTGAGCCCGCCGGCTTGGATTGTCATCGGCGCCGTCACGTGCACGATCCGCACGCCGTCGCGAGCCGCCTGGGCGAGCATCGCGCGGAAGGTGGGATCGGACGTCCCGTCGCCACCGTCGAGGAGGACGCCGACGTGGAAGCGCTCGAGCACCTCGGCGAGGCCGCCGTGGTGGTCGCGCGAGGCGTGCGTTGCGACGAGGGCGGTGAGCTCGCGCACCCCGGCCCGGCGCAGCAGTCGGGCGGTGCCGGCCTCCGGCGGCCCGGCGTCGAAGAGCACCGCGCTGCCGTCGGGGTGCTGGACGAGCGTGGCGTCGCCCTGGCCGACGTCGAGGAAGCGCACGGTCAGGTTGTCGGGCGGGGCGGGCGGCGCGAGCGCCCGCACCGCGAGCAGCACGAGCGCTGCCGTCAGCGCCGCGACCGTTGCGAGGCGCAGCGCGGCGGGCCGCGCGCGCCAACGCGCCGCCAGCTCCTGGGCATGGGGGCGCAGCGCGCGGGAGGCGCGGTGGACGCCCATCGCGCCCAGCGCGAGCAGCGCGTAGGCGATTGGCACGCCCGCACGCGAGGGCAGCGGCAGGGACAGCTGCCCGCCGGGCAGCTGGGCGAACAGCTCGGCGAGCCGGGAGATGTAGGCGACGGGCAACCGGGTGAGCGGGCCGAGCGCGGCGGCGAGCCAGTCGAGCGGCGGGAGCACGGGCGCCAGCAGTCCGAGGCCGGCCTTGACCATCCCGAGCCACATCGCCGGCGCGACAGCCGGCAGCGCGAGCAGGTTCGCAGGCAGGCCTGCGACGGGGACGGCATCGAAGTGGTGAGCCAGCAGCGGGGCGGTCGCAAGGGTGGCGGCGAGTGTGATCGCGGCACCCTCGGCGAGGCCGCGGACCAGCGCGGCGCGAAGCGCGGACAGGCGGGAGCGAAGCATCGGCGCGCCGTGGCCGAGCGCGTGCCCGCTGGCCTCCCGGTACCCATTGGCGCGCGTGGACGGCCCGCTCGCGGCGATCAGTCCATCGGCCGCCCGTGAGAACGCCCGTCCCAGCGGCACACCCAGGCAGAGAATCCCGACAACGGCCGCGAACGAGAGCTGCCAGCCCGGGTCCTCCCATGCGCGCGGGTTGAGGGCGAGAGTGGCGGCCGCCGCGAGGAGCAGCGCGTACCAGCGCGACGCCGGCCGCGACAGCGTCATCGCCGCGATGCCCGCCGCGCCCATGACGCCGGCGCGCTGCAGCGAGGGGCCGGCCCCGGCCAGCGGCACATAGAGCACGACCAGCCCGAGCAGCGCGACCCCGCGGCCGCGCGGGCCGAGTCCGGCCACGGCGAGCAGCGGCAGCGCGAGCGCTACCAGCAACATGACGTTCTGGCCGCTCACCGCCAGCAGGTGGGCGAGTCCGCTCGCCCGGAAGTCCTCCCGCACGCCCTCCGCGATCGCCTCGTCCTGGCCGAGCACCATCCCGCGTGCGAGCGCCGCCTCCGGCGGCGGCAGCCCCGCCACCACCGCACGCTGCGCGCGCTCCCGCATCACGTCGAGGACGTGCGCGATCCCGCCTCGCCGCCGACCGGTCGCGCGGGCCTCGTCCAGCAGCAGCTCGCCGGCAATGCCGCGGCGGCGGAGGTAGGCCGCGAAGTCGAACGAGTCGCCGCCGGCCGTCGCGGCCCTGTCAGTGCCCGAGCCGCTGCGATGCAAGCCACCGTCGCCCAGCCCGCGCAGCCGCCCGCGCAGACTCAGCTCGTCGCCGACCTGCAGCCGCGCCGGCAGTCGCCCCCAGCGGGGCACGCGCATGAGCAGGCGCGCGCCGTCGAGGCGCCCTCCCGTCACGCGCACCTCGGCCGAGCTTCCAAAGGCGGAAGGCCGCGGCGACGTGACCAGATATGCCGAGACATCGACCGTGCGCCCGTCCTCGACGAGCGTCGCGGAGCGGTCGACCGCCTGCAGCCGGAGCTCGCCGAGCGCGGCGCCGCCCAGCACCAGCGCGGCGGCGAGCGCCGCGAGGGAAGGCGCGCGGCAGCCGCACAAGGCAGCCAGAGCCACTACCGCCGCGACGAGCGACGCCACCCGCGGCCCGGTCGCAAGCGCGAGACCCACGGCCACGCTGCCGACTGCGACGTGCCAGGGACGCGCGACCAGGAGCGCCGCTATCCGTCCACGGGCCGGCGGCGGGTCGCGTGACGAGGAGCTCACGGCTGCAACCCCTCCCGCAGGGCCGCCAGCCGCTTCTCGCCGATGCCGTCGACCTCGGCGAGCTGGTCGAGCGACGACAGACCGCCCTCTGCGTCGCGGTACTCGATGATGCGCCCGGCCAGGGTCGGGCCGATGCCGTCCAGTTGCTCCAGCTGCTCGGCGGTGGCGGCGCCGAGGCTGATCTTGGCGCCGCCCGCACCGCCCACCCCACCCGCGCACCACCCGGGGCGCCGCCCGTCGCCACCGCCGCGCCGGGAGCAACCGCCGATCCACCTGCCCGTCCCGCGACGGGCACGATCACCTGCTGGCCATCGGCCACCCGCGCCGCCAGGTTCACGGCGGTCAGCTCGGCGCGCGGCAGCGGGCCTCCTGCCAGCTGCAGCGCCTCGGCAACGCGCGCGGACGGATCGAGGCGGTAGAGGCCGGGGCGGCGCACGGCCCCTGCGACGTGGACGAACACCTCCTCCCGCGAACTGGGCGCGCCCGACGCCTCCCGCCCAGGCTGCCCGCGGGCCGCCGTCCCGCCATCGATTCGGAGCGGCGCCGCCGAACCTCCGTCATCGCCCCCGAACAGGCGCACGAGCGCGAGCGTCGCGAGCACGGCCGCGACGGCCCAGATCACCACCGTTCCACGCCCGGCTTCGAACACGTGGCGACCGTACGAAGGGTCGCGTTACACGTGGGTGACGAGCGTCAAAACGGAGCTACGATCTCGTGCGTGGAGCGTTTCAAGGCCATCCTCGGCGGCGAGGACGGCGAGGCGCCGACCATCGAGCTGCCGTTCGACGCGAAGGAGCGCTTCGGCAAGGCGCGTGCGCCGGTGCGCGGCACCGTGAACGGCACCGACTACCGCACCACCGTCGCGGTCTACGGCGGCGTCTACCTGATCGGCTTTCGGCGCGAGCTGCGTGAACGGGCAGGCATCGAGCTCGGCGACGAGGTCGAGGTGACGGTCGAGCTCGACGAGGCGCCGCGGACTGTCGAGCTGCCGCCTGCACTCGAGGCCGCCCTCGACAGCGACAAGGGTGCCCGGGCCGTGTTCCACGACCTCTCGTACAGCCACAGGCGCGAGTACGCAGATTGGATCGCAGAGGCCAAGCGCGCCGACACCCGCGATCGCCGGGTTGCCCAAACGCTCGAGAAGCTCCGCGAGGGCGCCGGCTAACGCACCTCGAAGGCAGTCAGCCCCTCCGGGCTCTCCTCGCGCTCCTCCACACGCTCGACGTCGGCGCCGCGCGGCCCCCGCCGCGACCAGTCGACCATCACGGACACCGCGTCCGGCTTCCCCTCGAACACGGCCTCCACCGTCCCGTCCGAGCGGTTGCTGACCCAGCCGGCCACCCCGAGGTCGGCGGCCCTGCGCCGGGTCGAGTCGCGAAAGAAGACGCCCTGCACGTACCCGTGCACGACGACGCGGCGGCGAACGGTGTCACTCATAGAATCGTGCGCGCATTGGCCCAAGCTGAGACAACGACGACGCCCTGGGGCGTGGACTCGGAGTATGGCCGCCTGCTGGACGTGCTGGTCTGCCCCCCGGACCACTTCCACTGGCTCCCGGCGAGCGCGATCGCACGCGCCACGCTCGACAGTGGCCTGACGTTCAGCCGCGACGACGCACTGCGCCAGCACGCCGAGATGGTCAGCGTCTACGAGGAGGCGGGCGTGCGCGTCCACTTCCTGGAGCCCGAGCCGGCGCTCCCCTACCAGGTGTTCGCACGTGACTCGAGCATCAACGTCCCGCAGGGTCCAATCGTCACGCAGTGCCATCAGTGGTGGCGCAGGGGCGAATATTCGCCGGTCATCCGCTTCTACCAGGAGAACGAAATCCCGATCCACCGCATGATCACGGCGGCGGCGCTCGAGGGCGGCGACTTCATGATCGTCGAGCCGGGCGTGGCGGTGATCGGCAACGGAGAGGAGCGCACACAGGAACCCGCAGCACGACAACTTGCAGGCTGGCTCGAGGCCGATGGCTGGGAGGTCCGCATCGAGCGCATCCCGCCGCACTTCCTGCACATCGACGTGCTCGCGGCGATGCTGGGCGAGAAGCTCGCGGCCGTGTGCGTCGAGCAGGTCGGCGCCGGCTTCACGCGCTGGCTCGAGTCAAAGGGCGTCGCGATTGTCCCCGTGTCGCTCGCGGACGCGCTGAAGCTCGGGGTGAACGGAGTCTGCCTCGGTGGCGACCGCGTGCTCACGAGCGCCGAGTCGAAGGACCTGAACGAGCGCCTGCGCGCGCTCGGGCTGACGGTCTACGACCCCGAGCTGGCCGCCTTCACGCTCGGCGGCGGCGGCGCGCACTGCCTGATGCAGGCGATCAGGCGCGAGCGCGTGGGCTGAGGCCGGCGAGGCGCCACGGGCGTCCGGGGGCGCGACCCCCTGGCCGTCATCGCTCGAGCGCGACCCGCAGCGTCCGCAGCTCGCGGTCGCTCGCCCCGCGCAGGCTGCCGCCGTGCGCCAGCGTCTGCTCGATGTACGCGAGCGTCTCTGCCGTGAGGCGCTCGCCGGGCAGCACGTTCGGGATGCCGGGCGGGTAGGCAGCGAGCGATTCCGCGGCGACGCGGCCGACCGCATCGGCGGTCGCCACGACCTCCTGCGGGCCGAGGAAGGCCTCGCGCGGGGTCATCACGAGCTCGCCCCAGGGCGGCGGCGGCGCGAACTCGCCCTGCGCCGCCGCGGCCGGCTGCTCCGCGACCGTGTCGACGGCCTGGCGCAGCGCGCCGATCAGCCGCTTGGCCGCCAGGCCGGCGGGCTCGCCCATGCCGAAGACGGCGACCATCACGTTCTCACCGGCGAGCTCGAGGAGGACGTCGTTCTGCTCCCGCACCAGCCGGGCAAGCTCGAAGCCGCTCGCGCTGGTGCCGCGAACGTCGACGGCGAGCCGAAGCGGGTCGTAGTCGAACACGCCGGGCGCGCCGGCGAGCCGCTCGTCCAGCACCTCGAGCCCGGGGATCTCGCGCACCGCCTGGCGCACGCGCCGCAGCGCGGCGAGCGTCTCGCCGAGCATCTCGCGCCCGTTGACCGCGGCGCTGCGGCGCGCGGCGTCGAGCGATCCGAACAGCAGCGAGTTCGGGCTCGTCGACTCGATGAGGGTCACACAGCGGTCGACGATGCTCTCCTCGATCAGGCTGTCGTGACCGAGGTGGATCATCGCCGACTGCGTGAGGCTGCCGACGATCTTGTGGATGCTCGAGATGACGAGGTCGGCGCCGAGGGAGAGCGCATGCCTCGGGAGATCCTCGTGAAAGGCCAGGTGGGCACCCCAAGCCTCGTCGACCACCAGTGGGACGCCGCGCCCGTGTGCGACCTCGGCAAGCCCGGCGATGTCGGCGACGGCGCCGAAGTAGGTCGGCGAGACGACCGTCGCGCCGACCGCGCCGGGCGTCGCCGCGAGCGCCCGGTCGAGCGCCTCCGGCGTCATGCAGTGGGCGATGTGCAGCTCGGGGTCGAGCTCGGGCGCCACGAACGTCGGCCGCAGCCCGGACATCACGAGCGCGTCGATCGTGCTCGAGTGCGCGTTGCGCTGCGTCACGACGTCGGTGCCGCCGTGCGCGAGCGCGAGCAGCGCGGCGTGGTTGCCCTGCGACGCGCCGTTGACGAGCCACCAGGTACGACGCGCGCCCCACGCCTCGGCGGCGAGCCGCTGGGCGTCCACGAACGGCGTCGGCTCTTCGCCGACGTCGATGCCCCAGGTGAGCGCCGGGATGTCAAGCGCGAGCGCCTGCGGGCCGATCGCCTCGGTGAGGCCCGGATCGGCTCCCGGACCGCCCTTGTGACCGGGCACGTGCAGGCGAGCGGGCTGGCGCGCAGCGTAGGCACGCAGCGCGTCGAGGTAGGGCGTGTCGGGCTGGCTCGCGGTCATGAGCGCGCCGAGTCTAGGTGAGCGCGGCGAGCGCCGCCGTGACCGCCTGCTCGGGAGTGGCGGCGCTCTCGACGCCGTCGATATCCCAGCTGCCTACCCCGACCACGGGCTTGCTCGCCTTGAGCGCGAGGGCGATCTCGGAGAGCGTGCCGTAGCCGCGCCCAACGGCCACCAGCGCGTCGGCGCTGCGTACGACAAGCGCGTTGCGCGCCTCGCCGAGGCCGGTCGCGATCGCCACGTCGACGAACGGGTTGGCGGCCGCGCGGTCGGCGCCCGGCAGGATCCCGACCGTCGTGCCGCCGCCCTCGCGGGCGCCGCGGCAGGCTGCCTCCATCACGCCGCCGAGCCCGCCGCACACGACCACCACGCCGGTGCGCGCGAGCCCGCTGCCGACGGCCGCAGCCGCCTCAAGATCGGCCGCCGTCGCGTCACCAGGCCCGACGACGGCGACGTAGCGAGACACGCTCAGGGCGTCGTCGCGGGCGGCTCGTCGTCCCGCGCGGCCGCGGGCCGGGCCGGCCCCCGCACCGTCTCCGCGTCGTGGTCGACGCGCGTCGGCTCGTGGTCGCGCGCCTCGATCGACAGCGAGATGTTCGCGGTCGCGAGGAACGCGCCCGTCGCCATCAGGACCGTGCCCGCCACGGCGAGCCAGATCCCGATGTCGCGGTCGGGGCCGTTGCCGCCGGCGACGGCCGGCGGATCGTTGAGGAGCTGGGTGAGCACCACGCCGAGCGCGAACAGCGCCACCAGCAGCGACACGACCGGCGAGGCCGGGGGCTTCATCAGGCCCATGCCGCCCGCGAGCTGCAGCACGATCAGGAGCGCGCACACCACGAGCACGATGTCGACGATCTCGAAGACCGTGAACGCGGTTAGCCCCTCGTACCAGTTGAGGAACAGGCTCACCAGCAGCATCACCGCCCCGATGGCCGCGATCAGCGGTCCGAAGGGAATGTTGGTCTGGCCCGCGCGCCGGCTCATCGCGCCACGAAGTTCACGAGCTTGCCGGGCACCACGATTGCCTTCACGATCTCCCTCCCGTTGAGGCGCGAGGCGAGCTTGTCCGAGCCGCGCGCGATCTCCTCGAGCTCATCCTGCGATGCCTCCGCGGGCGCGGGCAGCCGGTCGACCAGCTTGCCGTTGAGCTGGATGACGAGCTGGATCTCGTCGCCCACCAGCAGCGCCGGATCCGCCTCCGGCCACGGCTCCTCCCAGACGCGACGGCCTGTCATCCGCTCGTACACCTCTGTGCCGAGGTGCGGTGCGAACGGGAAGATCAGCGACCCTGCGGTCGCGACGGCGAAGCGCACATGCGACGCGGGCACCGTGTCGCGCTGGCGGTAGATCTCGTTGACGAGCTCCATCACGGCGGCGATCGCGGTGTTGAAGGCAAAGCGAGCCGACATGTCGCGCGTGACCTTGTCGATCGCCCAGTGCGCCTTGCGCACGAGCTCGGAGGGCTCGCCCTCGGCGGTCGTCTCGCCCTCCGGGGCCTCGGCGGCCGCGGTCCACAGACGCGACAGGAAGCGGTACACGCCGCCCACGCCGTCGTCCTGCCAGTCGGCGTCGTCGCGCGGCGCAGCGAGGAAGAGGATGTAGCAGCGCGCGGCGTCGGCGCCGTAGCGGTCGATCACGTCCTCCGGCGAGACGGCGTTGCCCCTCGACTTCGACATCTTGTCGCCGTCACGCAGGACCATGCCCTGCGTGAAGAGGCGCGCGAACGGCTCCTGCACGTCGAGCAGATGCATGTCCGCCAGCGCCTTGACGAAGAAGCGCGCATAGAGCAGGTGCAGGATCGCGTGCTCGACGCCGCCGATGTACTGGTCGACGGGCATCCAGTTGCGCACGACGTCGCGGTCCCAGGCCGCATCTGCGTTGTGCGGATCGCAGTAGCGCAGGAAGTACCAGGACGAGTCGACGAACGTGTCCATCGTGTCGGTCTCGCGGCGCGCCGGGCCGCCGCACTTCGGGCAGGTCGTGTTGACCCAGTCCTCCGCGGCCGCGAGCGGCGAGCGGCCCTTCGGCGCGTAGTCCTCGATCTCCGGCAGCTCGACCGGGAGCTGGTCGTCCGGGACGGGCACGAGCCCGTCGGTCGGGCAATGGATGATCGGGATCGGGCAGCCCCAGTAGCGCTGGCGTGAGAGCAGCCAGTCGCGCAGCCGGTAGTTGACGGTCGGTCTGCCGAGACCGCGCTCCTCGAGCCACGCGACGATCGCCCTCGCGCCCTCGGGGGCCGGCATGCCCGTGAACCGACCCGAGTTGATGAGCCGCTCGTTCTCGCTGTGGGCGATGAACGCCTCGCCCTCGGACGCCGGCTCGTCGCCCTCCACGACCGGGCGGATCTCGAGCCCGAACTTCGTGGCGAACTCGTAGTCGCGCTGGTCGTGCGCCGGGACCGCCATCACGGCGCCGGTGCCGTACTCCATCAGCACGTAGTCGGCGACGAACATAGGGATCTGCTCGCCCGTCGCGGGGTTGGTGACGGTGTGGCCGAGCGGGACGCCCGTCTTCTCCTTGTGCTCGTCGCCGCGCTCCTCGGCCGACTCGTTCAGCGCGCGGTTGACGTACTCGTGCACCTCGGGCGAGTCGTTCAGGCGGAAGACGTCGGGGTGCTCCGGCGCCAGCACGAAGAAGGTCGCGCCGAACACCGTGTCCGGCCGGGTGGTGAAGACCGGGTAGTCGATCCCCAGGTGCTCGCAGCGGAAGACCAGCTCTGCGCCCTCCGACCGGCCGATCCAGTTCTCCTGCATCCTCACGACGTAGGGCGGCCACTCGATCCTGGTCATGTCGTCGAGGAGCCGGTCGGCGTAGTCCGTGATGCGGAAGAACCACTGCTCGAGCTGGCGTACCTCGACGATCGAGCCACAGCGCTCGCAGCGTCCGTCGATGACCTGCTCGTTGGCCAGCACCGTGGCGTCCTTCGGGCACCACTTGACGGCCGCGTCCTTGCGGTAGGCGAGCCCGCGCTCGTAGAGGCGTAGGAAGATCCACTGGGTCCAGCGGTAGTAGCGCGGTTCGTGCGTGCCGAACTCGCGGGTCCAGTCGAACGAGATCCCCCATTCGCGGAACTGGCGGCGGAACTCGCGGATCGCCGCCTCCGTCGACTCGCGCGGGTGCTGACCGGTCTTGATGGCGTGGTTCTCGGCGGGCAGGCCGAAGGCGTCGTAGCCCATCGGATGCAGGACGAGATCGCCGTTCCGGCGCCGGAAGTGCGCGACCGCGTCACCGACCGAGTAGGTCTTCAGGTGGCCGATGTGCGGCTCGCCCGACGGGTACGGGAGCATCTCGAGGATGTACGAGCTGGGCTGCGCCGCGGCAGCCTCGTTCGACACCTCCCAGGTGTGCTCGTCAGCCCATACGCGCTGCCACTTGGGCTCGATCAGCTTCGGGTCGTAGCGATCCGCCATCGACCCGAGACTCTAGACTCGCGCGGGGATCAGTCGGTCGCCAGCATCACGTCGGAGGCCTTGACGACCGCCGTGACCTGACTGCCCTCGGCGATTCCGAGCTCCTCGACGGCCTCGACCGTGATCGAGGCAACGATCCGCTGTCCCGCCACATCGACCTCCACGTTGGCGATCGCCTCGCCGCGGCGGATCCCGCGAACGGTGCCGCTGAGCTTGTTGCGTGCGCTGATCTTCATCTCGCTCCTCTCATAGGTCGACGAGCCTCGTCGCCGCCGCTTTCCACGTTGCCGCCACACGGCTGCCGGTGTGGAGATCGAGCGCCCGCGCGGACGCGAGCGTGATCTCCGCCGCCAGTGGCTGTGGGCCGGAGAGTCCCAGACGTACCCGGTTCCCGACCGCCGTGACCGTCAGCACCTCCGCGAGGACGCGATTCTGCGCCGACCCGTGCGGCGGATCCGCCACCGGCTCGATCGCGATCTCCCACGGAAAGACGCTCGCCGCCACCCTCCCTCTCCCCTCGTCGGTGCTCGCGATCTCGCCGCCGCCGTCGAGGTCGACGAGCGTCAGCCCGTCGTGGCCGCTGCGGGCGGTGCCGCTCAGGACCACGGCACCGGTGAAGTCGGCCACGAACGCCGACCGGGGCGTCGCGGCCAGCTCCGTCGGCGTGCCCTCCTGGACGATGCGTCCTGCGTCGATCACGCCGACGCGGTTGCCGAGCTGGGCCGCCTCGGCGAAGTCGTGGGTCACGAGCAGCGCGGGCACGCGCACGTCGTTCAGGACCGCGGAGAGCTGGCGCGCGGCGCTCGCGCGCGTCCGGGCATCGAGGGCCGACAGGGGCTCGTCGAGCAGCAGCACGCCAGGGGAGCGCGCCAGCATGCGAGCGAGGGCGACGCGCTGGCGCTCTCCGCCGGACAGGGTCTGGGGGCGCGCCTCGGCGTGGCTTCCGAGGCCGAAGCGCTCGAGCAGCTCCTGTGCGCGGGCGCGGCGCTCGCGACGGGAGACTCCGCGCAACGGGTAGGCCACGTTCTGCCAGGCGCTGAGGTGAGGGAAGAGGGCGTAGTCCTGGAAGACGTAGCCGCAGCGCCGGCCCTCGGGTGGGACGTCGATGCCGCGCTCGGTGTCGAGCCAGGTCTCGCCGTCGGCCTCGACGAGACCCTGGGCCGGGCGCAGCAGGCCGGCCGCCACCCGCAGGATCGTCGTCTTGCCGGCGCCGGACGGGCCCGCGAGCGCCAGGCACTCCCCCGCGCCCACCGCGAGCGCAACATCGAGGTCGAGGGCGCCGACGCGGGTGCTGACATCAACGCGCAGCACGGGTGTCGGCGGCGTCCCAGCCACCCATGGCCTCGGCCCCGGCGACCAGCTTCACGGAGAGGAGCAACGCCCCAGAGACCGCGACGAGGACCGCGGACAGCGCAAGTGCGGACTCGAAATTGGTTGAGAAGCGGTCGTAGATGGCGAGCGGGACCGTCTGCGTGATCCCCTGGAAGGAGCCGGCGAACATCAGCGTCGCGCCGAACTCTCCCAGGGCGCGGCCGAGCGCGAGCGCCGTCCCGGCGGCCAGGCCCGGCAGCGCGCTCGGGATCATCACCGACAGGAAGCCGCGCGCCTCCGAGGCGCCCAACGTGCGCGAGGCGTCGAGCAGCCGCTGGTCCACTGCTCCGAAGGCCGCGACTGCCTGGCGGACGTAGAAGGGCGACGCGACGAAGGTCAGCGCGACCACCACCCCTGCGGTCGTGAGGGAGAGCTCGATGCCGGCGGCCTCGATCGTTCCGCCCAGGATCCCCGCCGGACCCACGGCGGCGAGCAGCGCGATTCCCGCCACAGCCGGCGGCAGCACCAGGGGGAGCTCGATCAGCGTGATGACCAGCGGGCGCCCGCGGAACGAACGCGTGGCGAGGAGATACGCCGCCGGCGTCCCGATCACCAGGATGATGGCGATCGAGATCGCCGTCGTCTGCAGGCTGAGCCAGAGCGCGTCGAGCGCCCCTGGCTCGCCGAGGCTGTCGATGAGCTCGGCCGGACTGCGGTCGACGAAGATCGCGACGACCGGCAACGTCAGGAAGAGCAGCGCCACAGTCACGCAGACCACGAGCAGCGCCGGGAACCACGGTATGCGGCGGCCCGCCGCGGCGCGTCTCACTGCTGCACGGAGCCGAAGCCCGCGTCGGCGAGCGCCTGCGCGCAGGGTCCGCCCGTCAGGCCGTCCACGAAGGCCTGCGCGTCCTGCGGGTTCTTCGCCCCCTTCACCACCGAGGCCGCATAGGTGACGTCGGGCTCCACTGCCGCCGGCAGCTCGATCGCCTTCAGAGCGCCGTCGGTGGCGTTGACGTCGGTCACGTAGACGAAGCCGGCGTCGACAGCGCCTTGCGACACCTTCCCGACGATCCCCTTTACGTCAGGCTCGTTCGAGCGGACGTTGTCGAGAATGGCCTGCTCCTGAGCGGGGGGCAGCTTGGCCAGCGCCTCGCGCGTGTAGGAACCGATCGGCACCGACTCGGAGCCGATCGCGATCTTCAAACCGGACTCCGTCAGGTCGTCGACCGACTTGATGTCCGAGTCGGCCGGGACGGCGAGCACGAACTCGTTGGTGGCGAACTCAACCGGCTGCTCGACCAGGTCCTCGTCGTAGAGCTCGTCCGGAAGCTTCGTGTTGGCGGCAGCGAAGACGTCGGGCTTGACCCCCTGGCGGATCTGGGCAGCGAGCTCGTCGGAGCCGGCGAAATTGAGCCGCACCTCGGTCTCCTCCGCCTCGCCGAAGTCGGGCGCGCACGCCTCGAGCGCCTCGGTCATCGACGCGGCGGCCGAGACGATCAGCCGTTGCTCCTGCCCGCCCTCGCCGGAGCTGTTCGAGCCGCTGTCGTCGTCATCGTCGCCGCAGCCAACCGCCACGAGTGCGGCCAGCGCGAGTGCCAGGGCAAGGACGCGCTTCACCGCTCGCCCCTCTCGACCATGACCGACGTCGCCTTGACCGCGGCGGTGGCCGGCACTCCCGGCGCGAGACCGAGCTCCTCGACCGCGTCGCGGGTGACGGCGGCGATGATCCGGTGCGGGCCGGCGGCGATCTCGACAAGGGCCATCACCCCATCCACCTCGACCGAGCTGACAACGCCGGGAAAGCGATTGCGGGCGGAGAGGGCGTCCCCGGCGCGGTGGCGCTCGGGCCGCCCCGAAAGCCGCTTGACCTCCGCGGCCGACACCCGCCTGCGGTTCGCGTGGTCGCGCGAGGTACGCAGCTTGCCGGCGCGCTCCCAGCGCCGGAGGGTGTCGGCGCTGACGCCGATAGCACGCGCGGCGTCACCCAGCAGCAATCCATCAGTCTTGGCCATTGCCTAAGCATTGCATAGGCATTGCCATCGGACGCCTCGAACCCCGTTTGAGGCGCCTGCAATAGTCGGGGTCAGGCCCGATGAGCGTCGTCGAGCAACGAGGAGTGCACGCCGCGGAGGAGCCCGACGGGGCTTCCGAGAAGCGCGTCGCCCCGCTCGAGCTCTTCTTCGATCTGGTGTTCGTCTTCGCGCTCACCCAGATCACCTATCTGATGTCCCAGAACCCCACCTGGGAGGGTCTCGGGCAGGGCATGCTCGTGCTGGCCGCGCTGTGGTGGGCGTGGGGTGCCTACGCGTGGCTGACCAACTACATCGACACGGAGCAGGACACCGAGCGCCTGCTGATGCTCGGGGCCATGGCCGCCATGCTCGTGGCGGCGCTCGCCACGCCGCACGTGTTCGGCGACGACGCGCTCATCTTCGGCGTCGCCTACGCGGGCGTGCGCTGGCTGCAGATCTTCATCTTCGCCGAGGCGAACGAGCATGTGGACACGGCGACCGCGGTGCGGGTCCTCGCGCGCACGGCGCTGCCGGCGCCGCTGCTCCTCATCGGGGCCGCCTTCTTCGACGGCACCGCCCAGGCGCTGATCTGGGTGGTCGCGCTCACGATCGACTTCGCGGGACCGTTCGTCTTCGGCGTGCGCGGGTTCCGCGTCTCGGCGCGTCACTTCGCCGAGCGTTTCGGGCTGATCGTGATCATCGCGCTCGGCGAGTCGATCGTCGCGATCGGGGCCGGCATCGCCGGTGTGGAGCTCGACACCGGGCTCGTGGTGGCGGCGCTCTTCGGCGTCGCGCTCTCCGCGGCGCTCTGGTGGGCCTACTTCGACATGACGGCGCTCCTGTCGGAGGAGTACTTCCGGAATCTGCAGGGCGAGGCGCGCCTGCTGGTCGCGCGCGACGCCTACAGCTACCTGCATCTGCCGCTGATCGCCGGGATCCTGCTCGTTGCCCTCGGCGTGAAGAAGACGCTCGGTCACGTCGACGAGCCACTCAAGACCGTGCCCGCGGTGGCACTCTTCGGCGGCATCGCCCTCTACTACGCCGCCCACGTCGCGTTCCGCCTGCGCACCGCGCGCACGCTGAGCCGCGAGCGGCTCGTGGCCGCGGTCGTCTGCCTGGCGCTGATCCCGCTGGGCACAGAGGTCGATTCCCTCGTGGCGCTCGGGATGGCCGCGGCGCTGGCAGCGCTCCTGATCGCCTACGAGTCCGTTCGGCACGCCGACCTCCGCCGCCGCGCCCGCGAGAAGGCCGCTCATGGCTAGCCCGCGGCGGCGTGCCCAGCTTCACCGGCTGTTCACCAGCCAGCGGCTCAACATGCCTAGGCTCTGGCGCATGGGTGGGCCCTTCACCCTCCGCGCCCGCTCGGGTGCGAGTGGGCTCGGCGGCGAGCATGCGACGGGCCGGCTCGGGCGGATGGTCGGTCGGCGACCTGACTACGGCGACCTGTACGACCTGCTGGGACGAGCGGGCCGCAACGTCGAGCTCTCCACCTCGCTCCTGCGCGAGCTGATGCGCTCGTGGCCCGACGGCGCTGAGAAGCGACTCGAGCTCATCGACGTCGAGCACGCAAACGACGCTGTCACGCACGACATCGTCCACCACCTGCATGCAAGGCTGGCGGTCCCGTTCGACCGCAGCGACGTGCTCGCGCTTGCCTCCGGTCTCGATGACGTGGTCGACTTCGCCGAGGAGGTCGCCGACTACCTGGGCCTCTACCGCGTGGAGGCGCCGATGGACCAGGCGATCGAGCTGGCCGACACCCTCGCCGCGGCGGGCTCCGAGGTCGCGCTGGCGCTGGGCGCGCTCGACGGCAGCCCCGACCTCGCGGAGGCGCACCGGCACCTCGCCGAGATCGACCGGCTCGAGGACGAGGGCGACCGCATCCTGCGCGCCGGTCTGACGGCGCTGTTCGACGGCGGCGTCGACCCGATGGCGGTGATCCGCTGGAAGGACATCTTCGAGCGCGTCGAGGACGCGATCGACGCCTGCGACAGCGTGGCGCACACGCTGCGAGGCATCGCGGTCAAGCGGACTTAGCCGGGCGCGCGCGCCGACCCGCAGGGCCGGACTAGCCTTGGCGCCCCATGGCCGCCGCCCCTGACGACGCTGCCTTCGACGGACGGATCGCGCTTGTCACCGGCGCGAGTGGCGGCATCGGCGCCGAGCTGAGCCGGAGGCTGGCCGAGGCCGGCGCGGCGGTCGCGCTGCATTACGCCTCGAACCAGGGCGCCGCGAGCGCACTGGCCGCCGAGATCGAGGCCGCGGGCGGCCGCGTGCTGATAGTCGGGGCGGACCTGGGCGACGCGGCCGCGCCGGAGCGCCTCATCGAGGAGGTCGAACGCGAGCTGGGCCCGGTCGACGTGCTCGCCGCGAATGCCGGCCTGAGTCGCCCCGGCTCCTGGGAGGAGATCGGGGCCGAGGCCTTCGACGAGACCGTGGCGGTCAACCTGAGGGCGCCCTACCTGCTCGCGCGCCGGGTCCTGCCGGGCATGCGCGAGCGCGGCTACGGCCGCATCCTCTTCACGTCGTCCGTCGCCGCGCTCACGGGCGGCATCGTCGGACCGCACTATGCATCGTCGAAGGCGGGGCTACACGGGCTCACCCACTTCCTCGCCTCGCGCGTGGCCGCCGACGGCGTGACGGTCAACGCGATCGCGCCGGCGCTGATCGAGGACACGGGGATGCTGCCCGGCGATCCGGGCGAGCTGACCAAGGCCGTGCCGGTCGGCCGGCTGGGCAAGCCGGCGGAGGTGGCCGACCTGGCGCTCGCGATGCTGCGCAACGGCTACCTCACGAGCAAGATCGTGATGGTCGACGGCGGGATCCACCCGCGCTGATGGAGCTGAGGGGTTCACCTTCCGCGTGTTGAGTGGGCCAAGGCGGATATGGCGCCGAGTGCACCTCGTGTAGTTCACTGGAGCCGGGAACCGCAGGTAGTCGCTCCTGTGGTTCCAGTTCGACGCTGAGGCCGTCGCGGTCGGACCCGCCGCAAACAGCCCGCAAGCCGCGGCCGTCGCCGCCAGCGCCGTCGCGGCAGCGGTTCTGATCGATCGTCTTCTGGTCATCCAGTGCAGGCTGCAGCATCCCCGCGCGCCTGGCCATCCCAAAAATCTGGGGTTCGTGCGCCGCCGCTAGTCAGTGCTACTATGTACCAGTAGCAAGTATCACTGAGTAGCTAAGGAGGTTTCGTGAGCAAGCAGATGACGGAGATGCTCAAAGGCACGCTGGAGGGGATCGTCCTCGCGACCCTGTCCGGCCGGCCCGCGTACGGCTACGAGATCACGGCGTGGCTGCGCGATCAGGGCTTCTCCGACATCGCTGAGGGCACCGTCTACGCCCTGCTGGTCAGGAGCGAGCAGCGCGGCCTCGTCGACGTGGAGAAGGTCCCGTCCGAGAAGGGGCCGCCGCGCAAGGTCTATTCCCTCAACGCTCAGGGACAGGAATATCTCGAAGAGTTCTGGCGGACGTGGAGCTTCCTCACAGAACGCATCGAACAGCTCCACCGTGAACACGCCGACTAGATCGACGAAGGAGAGAAGTAATCATGGCCAAATGGATCGAGACCATCACCGGATCGCTTGAGCAGAAGAAGCAGTACAAGCAGTACAAGGCCCGCATCGAGGCCCTCCCCGAGCCGTACGGCACCGTCGCGAAAGCTCTGCAGCGGTACTTCATGTACTACGGGGGCGTCACGGACGGCGACACCGCCATCAAGATGTTCGGCGACTTCGCCGACCTTTGGGAGCGTGCCGCAGCCGACGGAACGCCCGTGCGCGCGATCGTCGGTGACGACCCGGTCGAGTTCGCCGAGACGTTCGCCCAGGCCTACACCGGCAAGCAATGGATCGACAAGGAACGCGCTCGCCTGACCAAGGCGATCGAGGACGCGGAGCGGGGGCAGCAGAAATGACTACCGACGCAGCCATCCACGTTCGGGGTCTGGAGAAGTCGTACAAGGAGCTGGAGGTGCTGCGCGGCGTGGACTTCGACGTGCCGCGGGGCAGCATTTTCGCCCTGCTCGGCTCGAACGGGGCGGGCAAGACCACGGTCGTGAAGATCCTGTCCACGCTGCTCAAGGCCGACGCGGGCACTGTCAGCGTCAACGGCTTCGATGTCGCCACGCTGGCGGCGGACGTGCGGGGGTCGATCAGCCTCACCGGACAGTTCGCGGCCGTCGACGAAATCCTCAGCGGGCGCGAGAACCTCGTGCTGGTCGCCAAGTTGCGGCAGATCAAGGACCCGGGCGCGATCGCGGATGACCTGCTCGATCGTTTCTCGCTGACCGACGCGGCCGCGCGGAAGGTGTCGACGTACTCCGGTGGCATGCGCCGCCGCCTCGACATCGCGATGAGCCTGATCGGGAATCCGCCGGTCATCTTCCTCGACGAGCCGACGACCGGGCTTGACCCCCAGGGGCGCATCGAGGTGTGGCAGACCATCAAGGACCTCGCCGAGCACGGCACCACGGTGCTGCTCACGACGCAGTATCTGGACGAGGCCGAACAGCTCGCCGACCGGATCGCGATCCTCCACCAGGGTCGGATCATCGTCAACGGCACCCTCAGCGAGCTCAAGCAGCTGCTCCCGCCCGCCAAGCTCGAATACGTCGAGAAGCAGCCGACCCTCGAAGACGTCTTCTTCGCCATCGTCGGTGACAACGGCAAGCAACGGCGACGCCGGCAAGACCGTCAGCGTCGGCACGCACGAGTAAGGAACAACAATGACCAGCCATTTCTTCGGCAACACCGCCGCCCTGACGGGACGATCCCTGCGCCACATCACGCGCAGCCCGGACACCATCATCACGACCACGATCATGCCGATCGCCTTCCTGCTGCTGTTCGTCTACGTGTTCGGCGGCGCGATCAACACAGGGTCGGATTCGTACGTCAACTACCTGCTGCCCGGCATCCTGCTGATCACGATCGCCTCGGGCATCTCCTACACCGCATTCCGGCTCTTCCTCGACAAGCAGAGCGGCATCTTCGAGCGATTCCAGTCCATGCCGATCGCACGATCGTCCGTGCTGTGGGCGCACGTGCTGACCTCGCTCGTCGCCAACCTGATCTCGGTCGTGGTAGTCGTGCTCGTCGCCCTGCTCATGGGCTTCCACTCCGGCGCGGGAGTGCTGGCCTGGCTCGCGGTCGCCGGCATCCTGATCCTGTTCACCCTGGCGCTGACGTGGATCGCCGTCATCCCCGGCCTCACCGCGAACTCCCCGGACGGCGCGAGCGCGTTCGCCTACCCGCTCATCTTCCTGCCGTTCATCAGCTCGGCATTCGTGCCCACCGACAGCATGCCCGACGCGGTGCGCGCCTTCGCCGAAAACCAACCGGTTACGACCATCGTCAACGCGATCCGCGACCTGCTCACACAACAGCCGGTCGGCACCGACATCTGGATCGCCCTCGCCTGGTTGGTCGGTCTCCTGATCGTCGCGTACACCTTCGCCATGCTCACCTACCGCCGCAAGATCGCCCAGTAGAACGTCGAACGACGAGCGATGCAGCAGCGCTAGCGCCGACCCAAGATCCGTCTCCAGAAGGAGGGGCGCTCGTCACTGGCGCTATCGGTCGACGAGCGCTCCGCCGCAATTTGCTGTACGACGCCGACGCCGACGCCGAACGCTTCTGCAAACTCGTTCGCGTCCCGCGTCGGGTCGATGAACTTCTCCAGCTGCGGGTCATACAGCTTCCAGCCCGTCGGCTGCCCGATCACCTTCGACGCCTTGGCGATCTCGTCCGCGAGGTGCTTCGGGTCGAGCGAGTCCCGGTACGGGAAGTTGATCCAGGCGTGTTCGTCGGACAGCGTGATCTGCAGGCCGCCCTCTTCCATCAGCTCGATGTACCGGTGCTTCGCCCGCGCCTCCTCGACGCTGATGCCATTCTGCTCGGCGATCATGTCGAAGTTGATCTCGGATTCCGTGTAGTTGGAATTCGTGGCAATCAGCGCGTCCGCGATTCTCCGGTTGCGCTCGGCGATCGCCGGGTCAGGCGCGGCCGCCTCCTCACGCTCCTCCAGGCGCTCCGCCGTTTCCATTGGATCCTCGCCCGGCTGCGGGCTGAGCATGTAGAGGTCGTAGCTGACGGCCGCACGGTATGCGATCACCGACACAGGCGCACGGCACACCCTCGCTGCGCGTGGGAAAGTGGCCGTACGATCGCTTGGACCGCCCACGCCGATGAGTTTTCGTCCCGCGATCGGTCACCAGTCAGTGGCAGAGCAAACTGCAGAAGGTAGGTGAGCCCGATGTCAAGCTCAGTGGTGATCATCGTCCGTCGCTCAGGTGCGACGAGCTTGAAGCCATGCTGATCTACTCGATGAGCCTCTCGGTGGACGGCTTCATCGCCGACCGCGAGGGCGCGTTCGAGTGGGGGGCCCCTAGCGAGGAGCTGTTTCGTTTCCACACCGCGCTGGTAACCGAGCTCGGCGGGTATCTACTCGGCCGCAGGCTCTACGAGGCGATGCTCGTGTGGGAGACGGATCCGTCGATGCGCGACAACGAGCTACGGTCCGCGTTCGCCGATGTCTGGTGCGCAATCCCGAAGATCGTCTTCAGTCGCACGCTCGACAGCGTTCAGGGCAATGCCCGGCTCGCCGAGGCGTCATTGGCCGAGGAGGTCACCGCGGCGCTCGACGCGACCGACAAGGACGTCTCGATCGGCGGCGCCGGCCTGGCCGCGCAGGCGATCGAGCTCGGCCTCGTCGACGAGCTGCGCATCTTCCGCTATCCGATCGTCGTCGGTGGCGGCACGCCGTTCCTGCCGGCGGTCACCGAAGACGTCCCGCTGGACCTGATCGAGACCAGGACGTTCGGCTCGCGGGTGATCTACGAGCGCTACGGGCGTGCCAGCGATGAGTCGGACTGACGCCGCCGTGGGCGATTCGTGCGGTCCGATGGAGCTGAGGGGACTCGAACCCCTGACCTACGCGCTGCCAGCGCGTCGCTCTTCCAGCTGAGCTACAGCCCCTCGACTCGGAGAAGGTAGCAACGGGTGGGGGTCAGCCCACGCTGCGCGCCGGCGCCTCGCCCCAGAGCGTCTCGAGCCGGTAGTACTCGCGCGCCTCGGGCGTGAAGATGTGGACGACCACGTCCCAGTAGTCGAGCAGGATCCAGCGCGCGTCCCGGTCTCCTTCGGTCCGGCGCGGCAGGAGGCGGTCGTCGTCGTGCTTGAGGTCCTCGTAGATGGCGTCGTGGATCGCCTTCGTCTGGCGCTCGGTGTTGCCCGAGCAGATCACGAAGAAATCGGTGTAGGAGACGATCCCGCGGAGGTCGATCACGCGGATGTCGATCGCCTTGCGGTCGGCCGCGACCGCGGCGATGCGCTCGGCGAGCGCGGCGGAGTCGAAGTCGTTCGCGCTCATGTGCTCGCCGCCTCCACCTGTGCGCGGTAGAGCTCGTGCGCCCGGATGTACTCCTCGACCGCGGCCGGCACGAGGTAGCGAATGGGCCGGCCCTCGCGGACCCGGCGCCGGATCCCGGTCGAGGAGATCTGGATCACCGGCGTGTCGAGATGCCGCACGCGGTCGGATCCGCGCAGCCGGGAGAGCTTGATCCCGCTCGCGCTGCGGCTCCAACCCACGCGCGCGACCGCTGCCACGGTCGCCTGCTCCAGCACCTTCTCGGGCTCGTGCCAGGTCGGCAGCGCCGCAGCCTGGTCGCCCCCGAGAATCAGGAAGAACTCGTCGTCCGGCATTTCGGCACGCAGCAACCCGAGCGTGTCGGACGTGTACGACGGCCCCTCGCGGTCGACCTCGACGCGCGAGACGGCGAAGCGCTCGTCGCCCGCTATCGCGAGCTCGACCATCTCGAGCCGAGCCTCGGCACCGGGGTTGTCGTCGATCTCACGGTGCGGCGCATGACCGACCGGCACGAACAGGACGCGCTCGAGCTCAAGCTGCAGCAGCACCTCCTGGGCACAGACAAGGTGGCCCATGTGCGGCGGGTTGAAGGCTCCTCCGAAGACTCCGATGCGCAAGCGCTACAGCACCTATTCGAGGATCTGTCCGGATCCTTCGACCACGAACTTGTAAGTGGTGAGCTCGCGCATCCCGATCGGGCCGCGCGCGTGCAGCTTCTGGGTCGAGTTGCCGATCTCGGCGCCCATGCCGAATACCGCGCCGTCGGTGAAGCGCGTCGACGCGTTCACGTACACGCAGGCGGCGTCGACCTCGGTGGTGAACGCCTGTGCGGCGGCGACCGAGTCGGTCACGATCGCCTCCGAATGCCCAGAGCCGTAGTGGTTCACGTGCTCGATCGCCTCAGCTCCCGAGTCGACAACCTTCACGGCCAGGATCAGCGCGTGGTACTCGGTCTCCCAGTCCTCCTCGGTGGCGTCGGCGAGCGAGTCGGCGAGGTCGCCCGCGAGCGCGCGCGTCCGTCCGTCGACGCGCAGCTCGACGCCTGACTCGCGCAGCTCGTGGAGGACGCGCGGCAGGAACTCGGCCGCGACGTCGGCATGGACGAGGAGCGTCTCGGCCGCGTTGCAGACCGAGGGCTTCTGGATCTTCGCGTTGACGGCGATCGCGACCGCCTTGTCGAGGTCGGCCCCGGCGTCGACGTACACGTGGCAGTTACCCGCAGCCGCGTACATGACGGGCACCGTCGCGTGCTCCTTGAGCGCCGCCTTCAGGCCCTCGCCGCCGCGCGGGATGATCAGGTCGACGACACCGTCCTGCGTCGCGATCTGGCGCAGCTCGTCGCGGTCGCCGCCGTTGACGATCGATATCGCGCCCTCGGGGACGCCGGCACCGCGCACCGCGCTCGACGCCACCTGGGCGAGCACGGCGTTCGAGTGGGCGGCTGTCGATGAGCCACGCAGGACGATCGCGTTGCCGGACTTCAGACAGAGCGCGGAGCAGTCGATCGTGACGTTCGGGCGCGCCTCGTAGGCGACCGCCACGACCCCGAGGGGCACCCGCACGCGGCGCACGTCGAGGCCGTTCTCGAGCTTGTGGCCATCGATCGTCTCGCCCACCGGATCGGGCAACGCGATGATCGAGCGCACGTTCCGCGCGATCACGGCGATGCGCTCGTCGGTCAGCTTGAGCCGGTCGAGCAGGCCGCTGTGAAGCCCAGCCTCCTCGCCCGCCTCCATGTCCCGAGCATTGGCTTCGAGCACCTCGTCGGTGCGTTGCTCCAGGGCGCTCGCCATCGCCTCGAGCGCGGCGTCCTTCGTGCCGGTGTCGAGCGTGGCGAGCTGGCGGGCAGCGCGCTGGGCCTGGGCGCAGATGTCGGCTACGGACTGGGCTGTCGTGGCCATCGGGGCAAGGGTACCGGGCGCCGCGCCCGGCGCACTCAGGCCTCGGGCGGGAAGGTCAGGCACGTGGTGGTGCTCGTCACCGGCCGGTCATGCCGGCGCCTCCACCGGCCTGGGCGCGGCCACGCGCAGCCGGCCAAGGCCGAGCGCGAGCCCCGCCACCAGCAGCGCCGCGATCGCCATCAGCGTCCAGGCCTCCGTGAAGCCCGACAGCGGATCGGCGACGGGCGCGGCGTCGAGCAGCGCCACCAGGATCGCGATGCCGAGGACCGCGCCGATCTGGCGCAGGCAGGCGAGCACGGCGCTGCCGGTCCCGAACTGCGTGCCCGGCAGCTCGGCCACGGCGGCGCTGCCCCATGCTGCGAAGGAGAAGCCCACGCCCATGCCCGTCAGCATCGTCGGGCCGAGGTACTCGGACACGTAGTTCGGCGAGGCGCCGATCCCCGTCGCGAACAGCAGGCAGCCCGTTGCGAACAGGAGCGCCCCCGGCAGCGCCACGACGCGCTGGCCGAAGCGGTCCGCGAGCCGGCCGGCAATCGGAGCGCTCAGCGCCGCCATCAGCGGCCCCGGCGTGACCGCGAAGCCCGCCTCGAGGATCGAGTAGCCCCAGACCTGCGTCAGGAACAGGACGTTCGCGAGCAGCAGCGCGTAGAACGCCGTCGAGAAGGCGAACATGCCGACGTTCGCCACCGCGAACGAGCGCGACCGGAACAGCGAGAGCTCGATCACCGGCGCCCGGTGGCGCGCCGAGCGCAGCACGACCGCGGTGCAGCAGCAGCGCCGCGGCGCCGAGCGCCCCGAGCACGCGGGCGCTGTCCCAGCCCCAGTCGGAGCCCTTGACGATGCCGAGCGCCAGCGCGCCGACGCCGGCGACCATCAGCGCGCTGCCGAGCGCGTCCGGCACGACGGCGTCGGGGTCGCGCGTCTCGCGCAGCACGCGGCGCGCGGGGATGAGCGCGAGCAGGCCGATCGGCACGTTCATGAAGAACACCCAGCGCCAGCCCACCGCGTCGACGAGCAGGCCGCCCAGCGACGGCCCCAGGGCGGCAGCGACGGCGCCGGTGGCGCTCCAGATCGCCACGGCGGTGGCGCGCTTCTCGACCGGGAACTCCGGCAGCAGCAGCGCCAGCGAGGTTGGCACGAGGATCGCGCCCGCCGCGGCCTGGAGGATGCGCGCCGCCACGAGCAACTCGGCCGACGGAGCGAGGCCGCACAGCAGCGACGTGCCGAGGAACGCCACCACACCGATCAGGAACATCCGCCGGCGCCCGACGAGGTCCGCGAGCCGGCCGGCGGGCACGAGCAGCGCCGCGAAGACGATGTTGTACGCGTTCAGGACCCAGGAGAGGTCAGCGCGTGTCGACTCCGCGAAGTCCCGCTCGATGTCGGGGAACGCGACGTTCACGATCGTCACGTCGAGGAAGCTCATGAAGACGGCTACTGCGGTTACTCCCAGGACCTGCCAGCGACGTTCCACGATCCGACCCTCCGGCGGCTACTGAGTTGCTTGACGCAACGCACCGTACACGAGTCGGTTGTTTCACGCAACGCAGCGCGCTAGGCTGGACACCGTGCTCCCACGCACCTATGAGGACCAGGTCTGCTCGATCGCCCGCACGCTCGAGGTGATCGGCGACCGCTGGACGATGCTGATCGTCCGCAACGTCTTCCTCGGGATGCATCGCTTCGACGACTTCCAGGGCAACCTGGGAATCGCGCGCAACGTGCTGAGCGACCGGCTCGCGCGCCTCGTCGACGAGGGCATCCTCGAGCGGCACCGGTACCAGCAGCGTCCCGAGCGCTTCGAGTACCGCCTCACCGAGAAGGGAGCCGACCTGTGGCCGGTGATGGTCTCGCTCATGAAGTGGGGAGACCGACACGCGCCCGAGGAGGCCGGGCCGCCGACCCTCATCCTCCACCGCGGCTGCGGCGGCCAGGTCGACGCGCGCTTCGTCTGCTCGGACTGCGGCGAGCCCGTCGACGCGCGCAGCGCAGAGGCTAGGCCGGGACCCTCTGCGCTCCGATCCTGGCCCAGCGCCGTCCTCTGAAGCGCCAGGCGAGCGTCGCGAGCCTCGCGAGGATCAGGCCGAGCAGGCCGAACCAGACGCCCACGATCCCCCAGTCGAACGCCAGCGAGGCCAGAGTGATCGGCACGAAGACGCCGAGCGTCGCGGCGAGCATCGCCCACATCAGATAGCGCGTGTCGCCGGCCCCGATGAGGATTCCGTCGAGAGCGAACACGGCTCCGTTGGCGGGCTGCATGAGCGCGAAGATGAGCCAGATCTCCTGCGCCCGCTCGACGACCTGCTCGTCGCCCGTGAACGCGTGCGGCAGCACCTCGACGAGCGCGAGCATGAGCGCGCCGAAGAGCGCCCCCGCGGCGACCGCCCACTCGATCATGCGCCGCGCCGCACGATGCGCCTCGTCGGCGTCGCCCGCGCCGAGCGAGCGGCCGACGATCACCTGCCCGGCGATCGCGATCGCGTCGAGCACCAGCGCCAGGAAGACGAACAGCTGGAAGGCGATCTGGTGCGCCGCGAGCGAGTCGTCGCCCACGCGGGCGAGCACCGCGCCGGCCACCAGGAACGATCCGTAGAGGGCCGCCGTGCGGATGAAGATCTCGCTCCCGATGCGCGCGAGCGGCCGCATCGCCCTGAGCGACGGCCGGCGCGAATCCGACGGCGCCGTGAGGAGGGCGCGCGCGAAGGCAGCACCCATGCCCGCCTGTGCCACCACGGTCGCCCAGGCCGAGCCGGCCAGCCCCCAGTCGAACACGTAGATGAACAGCAGGTTCAGGAGCACGTTGGCGGCGTTCGCGACGACGACGATCACGAGCGGCGTGCGCAGGTCCGACATGCCGCGCAGATAGCCCTGCCCGGCGAGCGCGATGAGCGCGAAGATCAGGCCGATCGAGCCGATCCGCAGGTACAGGACGGCGAGGTCGCCGGTACGGCCGTCGCCGCCCATGAGGTCGACGAGCGGCACGGCGAAGCCGGACACGAGCACGGTCAGCAGGACGCCGATCCCGCTCGACAGCCACAGCGCCTGGGCGGCGATGCGCCCGGCCGCCTCCTCCTCCCCCGCGCCCTGCAGCCGCGCCACCTGCGCGGTCGTCCCGTAGGTGAGGAAGTTGAAGAGCGTGAACGCGCCCGCCAGCAGCGCGGCCGCGATCGCGAGCGCAGCCAGCTCCTCGGTGCCGATGTGGCCGACCATCGCGGTGTCTGCGAGCAGGTAGAGCGGCTCGGCGGCGAGCGCGCCGAGCGCCGGGAGCGCGAGCTTCAGGATCTCCCGGTCGTACGGGGAGCGGAGCGTCACGCCGCCCCTTACTCGAGCACGAAGTAGTCCCGGTGCACGGCCTCCTCGGTCGCCCGCGGCAGCAGCTCGCGCACCTGGTCGGTCTTCAAGCCCTTGATCCGGCGGAGCTCTTCGGCGGAGTAGCCGACGATTCCCTTGCCGACCGCGCGGCCGTTGCAGCGCACCTCCACGGCGTCACCTGCCTCGAACTCGCCCTCGACCTCGACGACGCCGACCGGCAGGAGGCTCGTGCCGCGCTCGCGGAGCGCGTGCTCTGCGCCCTCGTCGACCACGAGCCGCCCCTGCGTCGGCTTCGCGTACTTGAGCCAGAGCTTGAAGCTCGACACGCGCCCGGCCTGTGGATGGAAGCGCGTGCCGCCGGGCGCGCCGGCGAGCGCTGCCGCGACGGCGTCGCGGTCCACCCCGCTCGTGATCGTCACCGGAATGCCGGCCGCCGTTGTCATCTCGGCCGCCACGACCTTCGAGCGCATGCCGCCCGAGCCGAGCGGCGAGGTCGAGAGCCCGATCTCGTAGCGCTCGAGCTCGTCGAGCCTGCGGACGTCCGTGATCAGCTCGGCCGAGCTGTCATGGCGGGGATCCGCGCTGTACAGGCCGCCGGTGTCGGTGAGCAGGATGAGCAGGTCGGCGACGAGCAGGATCGCGACCTGGGCCGCGAGGAAGTCGTTGTCGCCGAAAGAGATCTCGTCGGTTGTGGTCGTGTCGTTCTCGTTGATCACCGGCACGACCCGCCAGCGCAGCAGCGTGCCGAGCGTGTGGCGCGCGTTCAGGTAGTGCGTGCGCGCCGACATGTCGAAGAAGGTCAACAGGACCTGAGCCGACGGCACGCCGTGCGCCTGCAGCAGCTCGTCGTAGTGTCGGTAGAGCTTCCCCTGGCCGACCGCCGAGGCCGCCTGCAGCTCCTGCATCGCACTCGGGCGCATCGGCAGCTCCATCAGGCGCATCCCGCGGGCGATCGCCCCGGAGGTCACGACGACCACGTCGTCGCCCGCCAGGTGACGCGCTGCGACCTCTGCGCAGACCGCCTCCAGCACGTCCTGGCGCAGCTCGCCGCGGTCGTCCGCGACGATGCTCGAGCCGAGCTTGACGACGACCGTCGACATGCCCGAGAGATTAGGCCGCCTGCGCTAGGGACCGCCGCCGGACAGCTTCCACCGTCCGTCCTCCTGCTCGAGCCGCAGCGTCTGCGTGGCCGAGCGGCCCTGCGTCTTGATCACCGCACGCACCGTCGCCTCGTCGCCGTCGATCTCGGTGCTGCGGATCTCGACCAGCTCGGCGTCGACGCCCGAAGCCTCCTCGAGCTGGCGGCGGCATTCGTCCTCGGCGCGGTCGCCCGTTGCGCCGGTGGCCTGCTCGAGGAACTCGTGCGTCACGATCTCGCCGCAGAATGCCTCGGGGTCGGGCTCGCTCGAGGCGCTGACGAAGTCACGCACCGTCTGCTGGATGTCCTCCTTGTCGTCGTCGCCGCAGGCCGCCAGGGCGAGCGCCGTGACGGCGAGCAACAGCATCAGGAGCGGGCGCAGCATCGGGCCGGCCTGTTCTATCAGCCGAACGGGGCGCCGGGATCGAGCTCGAAGGTCACGCCCCCGATCTCGACGTCGTCGCCCGGCTCGAAGCCGGCCGCCTCGAGTGCGCGGATCACGCCGAGCGTGCGCAGCCGCTCCTCGACGTAGCGAAGCGCCTCCTCGTTGTCGAGGTCGTGGCGCGCGATCAGGCGCTCCACCCCCTCCCCCGCAATCCGGAACGCGCCACTGGGCGCTCGCTCAACGCGGAATGCATCGCCCCGGCCCGGCCGGTAGACGCGGTGCGTGGCCGGAGTTTCCGCGTCCTCCTCGGGACGCTGCTCGGGTGCGGGCACGTGGGCGAAGATCGCGGCCGCGAGCTCGTCGAGGCCCGCGCCGGTGGCGGCCGACGTCGGAAGGACCGCGCGCACGTCCGAGTCGCGCAGGCGCTCGCTCCAGTCCGCGACCGCCGCGCGCGCCGTCTCCTCTGGCACGAGGTCGACCTTCGAGAGCGCCAGGATGCGCGGGAGATCCGCGAGCCCATGGCCGTGCAGGCGCAGCTCCGCCTCCACCGTCGCGAAGTTGTCGGCCGGGTCCGAGCCGTCGAGCGGCGCGATGTCGAGCACGTGCACGAGCAGCCGGCAGCGCTCCACGTGGGCGAGGAACTCGTGACCGAGGCCGGCGCCGCCGCTCGCGCCCTCGATCAGGCCGGGGATGTCGGCGAGCACGAGCTGGCGGTCGTCGCGCTCGAGCGTGCCCAGGACGGGCTCGACGGTCGTGAAGGGATAGTCGGCCACCTTCGGCTGGGCACGGGTGAGGCGCGCGAGCAGAGACGACTTGCCGGCGTTCGGCAGCCCGACGAGCCCGGCGTCCGCGAGCAGGCGCAGCCGCAGCTCGAGCCAGCGCTGCTGGCCCGGCAGCCCGCGCTCCGCGAAACGCGGTGTCTGGCGCGTGGAGGTGGCGAACTGGCGGTTCCCGCGTCCACCCGAACCGCCGCCTGCGACGACGGCGCGCTGGCCCGGGCTGCGCGAGGTCCCAGCGGTCACCGGACTCCGCGTCCTCCACGACCGTGCCGGGCGGCACGCGCACCTCGAGCGCATCGGGCGTGGCCCCGTGCTTGTTCGCGCCCTGACCGTGGCCGCCGCGGGCCGCCTTGAAGTGCTGGCCGCGCCTGAACGACGAGAGGTCGCGCAGCGACGGGTCGGAGGCGAGCACGACGTCGCCGCCGCGGCCGCCGTCGCCCCCGTCGGGCCCGCCCTTCGGGACGTGGGCCTCGCGCCGGAACGAGACGACGCCGTTGCCGCCGTCGCCCCCCTTCACGTAGATGCGGGCCCGGTCGTGGAACACCGGCGCGAGCTCAGGCCGGGCGTGGCCCGGGCGGCGCCGATTCCGCACGCGTGCCGATCAGGCGCGCGATCAGCTGCCCGTCGTCCGGGAAGAGGCCGGCGGCGGGGAGCCGCTCGAGCAGGTCGGCGTAGCCGGGCCGCTCCTCGAACACCTTGCGCAGGATCGGGATCGCCTCCTGCTCGTCGCCGCCCGCGGCGAGCGCGGCGCCGTGCCAGAAGGCGAGCTCCGGGTTGTCGGGATCGGCGGCGTGGGCGGCGGCGTACTCGCGCACCGCCCCGGCGGTGTCGCCAGCGGCCGCGAGCTGGTCGCCGACGTCGGCGCGCGAATAGGCACGCCAGAGCCGGAGCAGCCGCCGCAGCTCTCCGAGCGGGTCGGTGTGGTCGTCGATGCGCAGGTCGACGAGCTTCTCCTCCCCGGGCCGCCCGCTCCCGCGGGCCGCCACCACGAGCAGCGCCGCCGACTGGCGGCCGCGCAGGTCGCCACCCTCGCCCTCCGCCGCGTCGAGCGCGGCCAGCAGCCGCTCGGCGAGCTCGCCGCGGGCGGCCTCGTAGCCCCGCACCATGGCGTTCGGAACCGTGTCGCGCTGCATGATGTTGGCCTGCGCACTCACCTGGTTGCCGAGCGCGTGACCGGCGTGGTCGATGCAGCCCTTGCCGCTGTGGACCGCGACGCGGCCGGCGCGGTCGACCATCGCGACCTGCCTGACGTTCTGCTGCGAGTCGGCGGACAGCAGCTCGTGCAGGGTCTCGGGTGCGCTCTTCCCGGAACGCATCAGGTCGAGCCCGCGCGGCCCGTAGGACGGGTCGACGACCGACTGGGTGGCCACGGCGCCCACGCCCGCCTCGGCCCAGCTCACGAGTGAGCCGACGCCGAAGAAGTGCGACTGGACTGCCACGCCGAGCGCGCCGCTCGACGGGTCACGGGCGACGATCGAGTAAGTCAGATGCGGGAGGCTACCTGTGGGCCGAATGGCCTACTCGGCCGGGTCGACCGAGATGACACGGCCGCGGCGGCCGCTCGCGAACTGCACGGTGCCGGGGCGGGTGGCGAAGATCGTGTCGTCGCGGCCGAGGCCCACGCCCTCGCCGGGCTTGAAGCGGGTTCCGCGCTGACGCACGATGATCTCGCCGCCCGAGACCTGCTGGCCCGCGAACACCTTGACGCCGAGGCGCTTTGCGTTCGAGTCGCGGCCGTTGCGGCTGGAGCCGAGGCCCTTCTTATGAGCCATCCTCGTCCTCCTTCTTGGCGGCGGGCTTGCGGGCGCTCGCCTTGATCGAGTTGATCTCGAGCCTGGTGAGATGCGCGCGGGCGCCGTAGCGGCGCTTGTAGCCGCGCTTGGGCTTGAACTTGAGCCCGTGGATCTTCTTGCCGCGCTCGTGGCCGGTGACGGTCGCCTGGACCTTGACCTTCGCGAGCTCATCGCCGCCGAGCAGCGACTTGTCGCCGTCGGCGAACAGCAGCGGCTCGAGGTCGACCTTGTCGCCCTCGCCCGCGGACAGGCGATCGACGACGATCGAGTCGCCCTCCTCTACGCGGTACTGCTTACCGCCGACCTTTACCACTGCGTAGCTCATGACATGGAAACGGCGGCCACGGGTGTGGACGCCGACTGGCGAGTCTAGCGACTTGAACGCGGACTCAGCCCGAGCCGCCCCGCCCCGGAGCCGCCGTTGCAAGCGCCGGCTCCGCCTCGGCCCGCGCGGCCGGGCGGCGCGTCTGCGCGATCAGGAGACCGGCCGCCACGAGCGCGGCACCCGCGAGCGCGCGCCAGGTGATCGCCTCGTCGTACAAGACGGAGCCGAAAACGAGCGCCCCGAACGGCAGCAGCATCGCGAGGAAGGACATCGCCTGCGCCGTCAGATAGCGCAGGAGGATCGTCAGGACGACGAACGTGACGGACGATCCGAGGATCGCCAGGTAGAGGATCGAGCCGATCGACTCGGGCGTCCAGGCGAACTCCCCCCAGCTCTCGCCGACGGCCGACAGCGCCAGGAGCAGCACCCCGCCGCCAAGCATGCCCCAGCCGTTCAGCACGACGGCGTCGAGCTGTGCGGCCCGCAGCTTCTGGCCGATCTGGCCGACGGCGGCCCCGAGCGGCGACAGGGCGAGCGCCGCGGCGCCCGCCAGCGCGAGGTCGTCGTCGCCGAGCTCGAGGCTCTCGGCGAAGGCCAGCGCGAGCCCGCCGATCGCGACGAAGACACCGAACACGAGCCGGCCGCGCAGCGGCTCCTCGGGCAGGAAGATTCCCGCCAGCACGGCCGTGTAGAGGGGCAACACGCCGAAGAGGACGGCCGCGAGGCCCGATGGGATGTGCTGCTCACCCCAGTAGACGAGCCCGTAGGCGAAGGCGAACGGCGCGATCGCGAGGACGGCCGCGAGCATCCAGTCCGTTCGCAGCGAACGGCGCGCGAGCGCCGCGAACACGAGCAGCACGACGCCGGCGAGGGCGAAGCGCACGCCCGCCCCCAGCAGCGGCGGCGAGTCCTCGAGGCCGAACTTGATCGCCACCCAGGTGCTCGACCAGATCAGGACGAGCAGTCCGTAGAGCCCGTATACGGCGGAGCGACTCACGCCCGCCGACGTTAGCGGGGCCTAGTCCTCGTCGCGGTGGACCGTGTCGGGCGAGAAGGCCGGTAGGCAGACCGCCAGGTACTCGGCACCGCCCGGCGTCGAGTAGCGAACCCACTCACCCGCGCGTACGAGCACCGCCTGGCCCCGAAGGACCTCGAGCGTGTCGTCCTCGGTGTCGACCTGGAGCGCGCCTGCCAACACCACGGTGTACTCGTCGAACTCGGGGCGCTGGCCCGGCTCCTGCCAGCCGGCGGGCGAGCGCATGCGGGCGACGCTCAAACGCTCCTCGCCGTTGCTCGCTCGCCCGGCGAACTCGTCGATCAGCTTCGGTGGCTCGCCGGCGGCCTCGACCCTGACGGCCGACTCGATCAACTCTGGCATTGCGGGCAGCCTACGCGACGACGCGCAGGTGCCGGTAGGGGCGCCCCCGCAGCTCACGGATGACGACGTCGAGGAGCTTCTCGTCGCCCTGCACCTGGCCGTCGGTCACCGCGTCGATCACGCTGCGCTTGCGTTCGAGGACCTGCGCCATCGTCTCGTCGATCGTGTCCGGCGCGAGCAGGTACCAGGCCGTTACGGCGCTCTCCTGGCCGATCCGGTGCAGGCGGTCCTCCGCCTGGTCATGGCGGGCGGGCGTCCAGTCGAGCTCGAGGAACGCGACATTGGAGGCGCGCGTGAGGGTGATGCCCTGCGAGGCGGCGCGCATCGAGCACACGATCAGCTGCGGCCCCTCCTCGCTCTGGAAGGCGTCGACCGCGCGCTGACGCTCGATCGACGTGTCGGCTCCCATGATGTGAACGGCGTCGGGGAAGCGCTCGAGCACGGCGCGCTGGGTGGCGATGTGCTCGGCGAACACGACGAGCGGCTCGCCGGACTCGAGGAAGTCGGCGATCCAGGCAAGCGCGGTCGGCAGCTTGCCGCGCGCCACCAGCTGGCGCAGGTTGTTGAGCCGGACGAGCTGCTCGGCGCGCAGCGCCGAGGCGATCTTGGCGTCCATCGTGCGCAGGTCGAGCGGCAGCGTGTGCAGCCAGGCGATCACGTCGTTCTCGGCGAGCCGGTACTCGTGCTCGTTCGAGAGCAGGATCGGGACGGTGTCGTGGCGCTTCGCGGGCAGCTGCGGCAGCACCTGTTTCTTCGTGCGGCGGACGTAGCAGCGCGCGCGCAGGTTCCAGTGCAGGCGGTCGTCGCTGCCGGCCGAGCGGAAGCGCCGCGTCAACCGCGCCCCGCTGCCGAACTCCTCGAGCCGCCCGAGCACGCGCAGCTGCGAGACGAGCTCCTCGGGGCGGTTCAGGATCGGCGTGCCGGTGAGCGCGAGCCGCAGCGCGCCGTCGGGAAGCGCCGCAGCCAGCTCGAGCGCCGTCTTCGTCCGCTGAGCGCCGGGGTTCTTGATGTAGTGCGACTCGTCCAGCACGAGCGCCCGCGGCGCCCGGCCCATCAGCCGCTCGGCGTGCGCCTCGAGGATGTCGTAGTTGAGCACGGTGATCTCAGCGCCCTCCGTCTCCGGCGTCCAGGTCGCATCCGTGCGCCCGTCGAGTACCGCCACGCTCCGCTCCGGCAGCCAGTGCGCGCTCTCGCGCGCCCAGGTCAGCTTCATGCTCGCCGGGCAGACGACGACCGCCGGGAACGCCCCGTCCCACTCGAGCGTGGCGAGCGCCTGCACCGTCTTGCCGAGGCCCTGCTCGTCGGCGATGAACGTGCGGCGGCGCTCGAGCGCGTAGCGGACCCCCGCGCGCTGGAAGGGATGCAGCTCGCCGCCGAGGACGAGGCCGTCGAGGTCGGCGTCCTCCGCGTAGGAGAGCGCCACCGTGGCCGCGGCACGATCGTGCTCGGCGGTCAGCTCGTCGAGCAGCTCGCGCACGGAGGTGTCGATCCGAATCGCGGGATGGTCGGCAACGAAGCCCGCCAGCGCCGGCGCGAGCGCGGGATCCGCCGGCACGCCGACGCCCCAGGTGGCGTCGCGGCGGAAGTAGCGGCCGGCGCGGAACACCGGGCGCTGCTCGGGCAGCTTCTTGAAATCGCGGGCGGGGACCGGGTCCCAGACGCTGAACAGGCAGAGCTCCGGCTCGCCGCTGTCGCCGATCTCGAGCGTCAGCTCGGCGGGCGCGGGTGTAAGCCCGTCGCGGAGCTCGCGCGCGCAGGGCTTCGCGAGGTCGTCGAGCTCGACGCCCTCGAGCGACTGCAGGAGCATCGCGGTCTCGGCGTCAAAGGGCAGGATCAGCCTGCCCTCGCCCAGGCTCGTGTCGCCCTCGAGATCCTCCGGCGGCTCCCCCGAAATGGTGCGCAGCACGAATGCGCCGCTGCCGTTCTGGGCAACGACCGTAACGAACGCGCGCCAGCGGTCCGAGTCGCTCAGCCAGGCCAGGACCTCGGGAGACGCGACCAGGTCCGGGAAGCGAACCAGCAGCGCCTCGATCGTCTTGCCGAGCCGGGCGTCGGCCGGGACGCGCCAGTTGCGGCGGCGCCAGTCGAACCAGCGCCGAGGCAGCTCCTTGACCGCCTCGTTCAGCTCCTCGTTGAACGGGAAGTCGAAGACGAGCTCGGGCTTGCGCGGGTCCTGGAGCAGCCAGACCCGGCCCTGGGCGGGTGCGGATTCGGTGCCGGGCTCGTCGCTCAAACCATCGAGACTAGCCGCCCTTCCGGAACCTTGCTCAAGTTTCTGGTCGTAGCACGACGTTCTGGAGCGGCTCGCCACGTGCGTAGCGCCCGAGCTGCTCCGCGCCGAAGCGAATCGCCCGCTCGTCGGCCGCGACGCTGTCACCCGCGTTGTGGGGAGTGATCGCCAGCGCAAGGTCCCAGAGCGGATGGTCCTCGGGCAGCGGCTCGGGGTCGACGACGTCGAGCACGGCCCGCAGCCGCCCGCTGCGCAGCTCGGCCACGAGCGCCTCGGTGTCGACAACCCGGCCGCGGCCGGCGTTCACGAGCAGCGCGCCGTCGCGCATCCGGGCGAGCAGCGCGGCGTCCACGAGGCCGGTCGTCGCGGGCGTCAGCGGCGCGAGCACGACCACGGCGTCGGCACCGCCGACAAGCTCCGGGAGCTCGCTCGCCGCGTGGACGCCGTCGCGGGCGTGGCGGGCCACGCCGACGACGGTGACGCCGAAGGGCGCGAGCCTCCGCTCCAGCGCGCGGCCGATCGAGCCGAAGCCCACGATCAGCACCGTCGACCCCTGCAGCTCGCGCGGGATGCCGTACTCCCAGCGCCGGCTGCGCGCGACCTCGAGCTGCCCGTAGGCATCGCCCAGCAGGGCGCCGACAACCCACTCCGCCACCGCCGCGTCGCGCGCGCCACGCGCGTTGCAGAGCGTGGCCCAGGGGGGCATGAGATCCTCGAGCCAGTCGGTCCCCGCGGACAGCGACTGCACGACCCTCAGCTGCTCGAGCCCGGCCAGCGCTCGCAGCGTCTCCTGGTCCTTCCACTCGGGCAGCACGAACGCCGCGTCGTCGCGGCCGTCCGGCAGCTGACGCACCTCAACCCCGTCCGGCGGCAGACTCGCTGACGACCTCGAAGGCGCGCGCGGTGACGGCCGCGATCACCCGAGCGTGCGCTCGAGGTTGTCGAAGGCATTGCCCCAACCGTCCTCGTGCGAGCGCACGGCCTCCTCGTCCCAGAGGTCGCTGTGGGTGAAGCGGACGAGCGTGGTGCCGTCCTTCTCCTCGAAGTCGAGCTCGATCAGCTGGCGCTTGTCGTCGCCGTCCCAGATCCAGGTGAAGGCCAGCCGATGGGGCGGGTCGATCTCCGTGTACTGCCCGCCGCCGCCGTACTCGACGTCCTCGTGCGGATTGCGCATCACCACCCGCACGGCGCCGCCCACCCGCAGGTCGACCTCAGCCTCTGTCGTCTCCCAGTCGTGGGCGGCGTGCCACCAGCGCCGGATCACCTCCTCGCTGGTCCAGGCGTCGAAGACCGCCTGGGCCGGCGCGTCGAAGGTGCGCTCCATGTGCAGCGTGGTGTTGCCTGTCAAGTCCCCGGGTCCCGTCGGCGTTGCAGACTCAGCCTTATCCAGGCGCGCGCCAGCGCGAGTGTCGCGCCCGCGCCCAGCACCGACGGTACGAGCTCCTCCAGCGGTACGGCTCCGACGTGGGCGATCACTCGTCCTCACCATACGCGTCGTGGTAGTTCCACCACTGATACGGCGCGGTCTGCGGGTAGCCCTCCGGTGAGTCCTCCCACTCCTCCTGGCGGCCCAGCGCCGTCATGTCGAGGTAGGACCAGGTGGTGCCCATCGCCTCGTCGCCGCGGCTGTTGATGAGGTAGGTGCGGAACACCTTGTCGCCGTCGCGGAAGAAGGCGTTGGTGCCGTGCCACTCGCCGACGCCGTGGTCGGAATCGAAGTCGTCCGTGAGCCCGTACCAGGGGATGCGCTCCCAGCCCATCCGCCCCTTGAGTCCCTGGATCTTCTCCTGCGGCGCGCGCGAGACGAACGCCAGGGTGGTGTCACGCGCATTCAGGTGCGCGGGGTGCGCCACCTGGTCGGCGAGAAACGAGCAGCCGCCGCAGCCGCGCTCCGGCCAGCCGTGGACGTCCGGGTCGTAGAAGAACCGGTAGACGATCAGCTGGCGGCGCCCCTCGAACATGTCGAGCAGGCTCGCACGGCCGTTCGGGCCGTCGAAGGCGTACTCCTTCTCCACGGCAACCCACGGCATCCGGCGCCGCTCGGCGGCGAGCGCGTCGCGCGCGCGGGTGAAGTCCTTCTCCTTCACCAGCATCTGTTCCTGGGCTGCGTCCCACTCTTGCGGGGAGACAACGGGAGGGGTGTTCATCAGGACCCTTTCTCCTTGAGGTACTCGTCAACCGCGTCGAACATGCGGCCCCAGAGGGCGCGCTGCCGATCCATCCAGTCCGCCGCCTCGCTGAGCACGTCGGGCTCGAGCGAGATCCGGTGCGTCCGGCCCACGACCTCGCGCCTGATGACGCCGGTCTCCTCGAGCACCTTCAGGTGCTTCGAGATCGCGGGCTTCGAGACGCCGAAGCCCGCCGTCGCGTCGCCGACCGTGGCGGAGCCGGCGGCGAGGCGCTCGACGATTCCACGCCGGATCGGGTGCGACAGGGCCTTGAACGGATCGTTAACCACTCAGTTAACAGTAGCAGCAAGGAAAGGCCGCCGGCGTTACGCCGGCGGCCTTTCTTGACGTGCCGCGGGATCTACCTGAGCCGCATCGCGGCGAGGATGCTGTCGTGCACGTCCGTGTTGCGCTGGAAGCGGGCGAACGCGCGCGCACCGGGACCCTCGGCCGTCACGGGGGTGCTGCCGCCGGTGTGCTGTCCGGTGGTCCAGTCAACCGTGAATTCGAGGTCCGTGCCCGGGATCGGGAACGGCCCGTCCTCGGCCGATGCGCCGTCGCCGGACTCGTCCGCCGGGTCGACGTTCTCGATCGCAAGGCCGCCGGTCTCGTGGTCACCGGCCACGACCAGCAGCGTGCCGGGGTGCGTCGCCGCGAAGCGAACCGCCACCTCGACCGTCCTGTCGAGCGCCTGGCCCGTCAGGATCGTCTTCTCGGCGTTGTTGCGGTGGGCGAACTCGTCGATGCCCTCCTCCTCGACGAAGAGGAAGAAGCCGTCGCGGTCGCGCGAGACGATGCCGAGCGCCTTCTCGGTCATCTCGTCGAGCGGGACGACCGGCTCGTAGATGTCGCCCTGGCCCTCGGCACGCTGCTCGAACATCTCCTCGTTGGCGAACAGGCCGAGCAGCTTGCGGGCGCGGCTGCGCTCCAGCGCCTGCCGGTCCGAGACGTACTCGTAGCCGAGCCCCTGCGCACGCTCGATCAGGTTGCCGCGGTCGCTGCTGCTCTGCTCCGTCGGATCCTTCGGCGGATTGTCCGGATAGGCGCCGGGGTTCCCAGGCGGGAGCCAGCGGTCCTCGCCGCCGCCGAGGATCACGTCGGGCTTGCTGCTCGTCAGGAACTGCAGCGCAATCTCGCTCTGCGCCGCCCGATCCGGAACGTGTGCGCCGAACGCCGCCGGAGACGCATCGGTCACCTGCGCCGTCGTGACGAGGCCGGTGGACTTGCCCACTGAGCGCGCTCGCTCGAGCAGGGTCGGCACCGGTCGCCCGTCCGCGTCGACCCCGACGGCGCCGTTGAACGTGCGCACGCCGCTCGCGAAGGCGGTGGCCCCAGCCGCCGAGTCCGTCACGGCCTCGTCGGGGTCGTCGGGGTCGGTGCTGGCGAGGCCCGCGTAGCGCAGCTCGTTCATCGCGAGCTGGCCATCCCTGCCCTTGGTGGCGAGGCGGATGAGCTCGCGATGCGAAACGCCCATGCCGTCGCCGTGCAGGAAGATCACGTTCTTCGCCGTGCCGCCGCGATCGTGGTCGTGTCCGCCACGCCCGCCCGGATCGGCTGGGCTCGACACCGCAACCGACAGGGCCGTCGCGGCTGAGGCGGCCACGGCCGCGATCAGCGCGGCTCGTAGTGGACTGCCCTTCCATACCCGCACGAACATCCCCTCCTCGGATAACAAGACGGTGCAAGTCCTCTCGCCGTACCCGGGCCCGCGAGTCCGAAATCTTCAAGACAGGCGGTGAGCCGCCCTCGATCATCACCACACCCGAACGAGAGGCGGACAAAGTGAAGGCTCAGCTCGATCTCATCGGCATCGTCGTAGAGGACATGGGAAGGGCGCTGGCGTTCTACCGGGAGCTTGGGCTCGAGCTTCCCGAGGACGGAGACGGGCAGCCGCACGTCGAGGCGACCCTGCCCGGCGGGCTGCGGCTCGCCTGGGACACGGCGGAGACGATCCGGTCGTTCAACCCTGACTGGCAGCCGGCCACCGGTGGCCCACAGATCGGCCTGGCGTTCCTCGTCGACTCACCCGCCGGCGTCGACGCCGCCTACGAGCGGCTCGTCTCGCTCGGCTATGACGGGCACAAGGAGCCCTTCGATGCGCCCTGGGGCCAGCGCTACGCGCTCGTACACGATCCCGACGGCAACTCGGTCGACCTGTTCGCGCCGCTCTAGGCCAGCTGGATCAGGGCGACGCCGGCGAGCAGCAGGACGACACCGGTGAGGCGCGCGCGCGAGATCGGCCGCCTCGGCAGGCGCAGCAGGCCGTGGCGGTCGACGAAGACCGAGGCGATCTGCTGCCCTGCCACCGTGAGGGCGACCGTCGGCGCGACGCCGATCTCGGGAATCAGCACGAATACCGAGGTCACGTAGGTGGCGCCGCAGGCGCCGCCGAGCCAGCCCCACCAGGGGACGGTATGCAGGCAGGCGCCGCTCGGCCTGGCGGAGCGCCGCAGGGCAAGCAGCGCCGCCAGGACGACGGCCATCGTCGCGGTGGCCACCAGGAACGAGAATGCGCCGACCGTGATGGGCGCGTCAACGTCGGCGCGGAGCTGGGCATTCACCGCTCCCTGCACCGGCAGCACGGCGCCGGCGACAAGGCCGGCCGCGACCCAGCCGCCGCGGTTGCGCAGGGCACCGTCGAGCGAGTCGGCTCCGCCCTGCGCGCGCACGATCATCCAGGTGGCGACGACCACCGCGAGCGCGCCGGCTACGGCGGACAGGCCGAGCGGCTCGCGCTCGACGCCCAGCCATCCCGAGCCGTCGAGCAGGAGCGATGCGCCCATCTGCCCGGCGATGAAGAGGCCGACCGCGACGAGCGCTCCGAGGCGTGGGAACAGGAGGATGCCGGCGGTGATGTAGACGGCGCTGCCGATGCCGCCCCACAGATGCGCCGGCTCGGCGTCCGCCAGCGCGCTGAAGGCACCGAGCGTCCCGGCCGCAGCCGTGAGCGCGAGGAGCAGACCGGCGCCGATCGCCAGCTGGAGCGTCGACGCGCCGATCGGGCTGCCGACCGCGCCGGAGAGCTGCACGTTCGCGCCCGCCTGGAGCGCCAGCAGGCTGCCGACAAAGAGGAGGAAGGGAATTGCGAGGGCTTCCATCGAAATCGTCCGGTCTTTGAGCTAACTTGACTCTAGTCAAGTTAGCAGGATGCGACCACAAGAGCTCCCAACCCTCGGGCCGCCGCCCGAACGCGCCGACGCCCGCCGCAACCGCCTGCGCATCCTGGAGGCGGCCGCCGAGCTGATCGGCGAACGGGGCCTCGACGAGGTCACGATCGATGACATCGCGAAGCGCGCCGGGGTCGCGAAGGGCACGGTCTTCCACCGTTTCGGCAACCGCGCCGGCCTGGCCGTCGCCCTGCTCGACGAGCGCGAGCGCCGCTTTCAGGACAGGCTGCTGACCGGCCCCCCACCCCTGGGCCCGGGCGCACCTCCCGAGGAGCGCCTGGTCGCATTCCTCGGCGCGCTCATCGACTTCACGGACGAGAACGTCGACCTCCTGATCGTCAGCGACCACGACGAGCCCGGAGGCCGCTACCGCACGGGCGCCTACGCGGCCTGGCGCCTGCACGTGGCTTCGCTGCTCGAGGAGCTGGGCGCCGACGGCCCGCAGGCCGTGAACCTCGCCGACGCGTTGCTGGCCCCGGCGGCTGCCGACCTCGTCCGCCACCGCCGCAGGGACCTGAACGTCCCCCGCCGGCAGATCAAAGGCGAGCTCGAGCTGCTGGCCCGCGGGCTGGTGGCTCAGCTGGGCGGCTCAGATCGGCAAGCCGGCGCCTGAGAGCAAATGCGGGAAAATACCGTCCGCATCTTGAGTCGCGCTGCCTGGCTCACCCACTCGGAGCTCCGCATAGGCCTCGGCTGCATGCGGCTCTCGACCGACGGGGATCCGGACGAGGAGCGCGCGCTCGAGACGATTCGGGCCGCGGTCGACGCGGGGATGACGGTCTTCGACACCGCGCGCGCGTACGGCGACAACGAGCGGCTGCTCGCGCGCGGGCTGCGCGGGGCGCGGACGGACCGGGGCGCGCGGATCGTGACGAAGGGCGGCATGACACGGGCGGACGGCCGCTGGATCCCGGACGGGCGCGCGAAGGCCATCCGAGCCGACTGCGAGGCAAGCCTCGCCGCGCTCGACGGTCTGCCGATCGACCTCTACCTCATCCACGCGCCCGATCCCCGGACGCCCTGGCGCACGTCGGTTCGTGCGCTGGCCCGGCTTGTGGACGAGAGGCTCGTGGGACGCATCGGGCTCTCGAACGTCAACCGCCACCAGTTGGACGAGGCGCTCGAGCTCGCGCCGATCGCAGCCGTGCAGGTCGGGCTCAGCGTGCTCGACGACCAGGCGCTCCGCGGCGGCGTTGTCGAGCGCTGCGAGGAGGCGGGGGTCACGGTGATCGCCCACTCGCCGCTCGGCGGCCCGCGCCGAGCCGGCGGCCTCGCGCGGCGGCTGCAGCTCGCGAAGATCGCCGAAGCCCGCGGGGCGACGCCGGCAGAGATCGCGCTCGCGTGGCTCCTCCACCTGTCCGCGACGCTCGTCGCGATCCCCGGTGCCCGCCGCCCGGACGCAGTGCGCTCGGCCGCCCGCGCGGCCACACTCGAGCTCGACGCCGACGAGGTCGCAGCTCTCTCCGGCGAGCCTCGTGCCGCTGCCCGGCGCGGCCGGCCGGCGGAGGACGCCGACGTCGTCGTCGTGATGGGCATCCCTGGAGCCGGGAAGAGCCGCATCGCCGAGGAGCGCGTCGCGCGCGGCTACCTCCGCCTCAATCGTGACGAGCGCGGAGGGTCGCTGCGCGAGCTCGCCGAAGCGCTCGACGAGGCGCTTTCGTCAGGCGCACACCGGGTCGTGCTCGACAACACCTACCTGACCCGCGCTTCGCGGAGCTACGTGCTCGAAACGGCAGCTCGGAACGGCGTCCCGGCCCGCTGTGTGTGGCTCGACACCCCACTCGCCCAGGCGCAGGTGAACATGGTCGAGCGGCTGCTCGAGGCCTTCGGCGAGCTTCCGACCCCAGACGAGCTACGGGAGGCGGCGAAGCACGAACAGGGCCTGCTCGCCCCGACCTCGCAGATGCGTGCGCTCCGCGAGCTCGAGCCGCCGGCGGCCGACGAGGGCTGGGCGGACCTGGAGCGGGTGCCGTTCGAGCGCACGCCGCGGTCAGGCGGGCCCGGCGTGTTCGTCGGCGCCGCGGCCTTGCTCGAGCCCGGCTGGGAGGGAGCGATCGCCCAGGCCGCCCCCGATGCTCCACACCTGGTCTACGACTGGCATCCGGATGGCAGCCGCGAGGCGCTCGACGCCGCCGCTGCCGCCCTCAGCGCAGAGGTCCCTGGGCCGGTCGAGGCCGCCCTCTGCCCGCACCCGGCCGGCCCGCCCGTGTGCTGGTGCCGCCCGCCGCTGCCGGGACTCGCGCTCGCGTTCGCCCGCAGGCACGGCGTCGACCCCGCGATATCGACGCTCATCGGCTCGACTCCGGCCCACAAGACGCTCGCCGCGACGCTCGGCGCTCGCTACGTCGGGGCCTGACCCGCGGAGACCGTCCTGGAATACGTACCGAAACGGTAGGCAGGGCAGGACTGGCACCGAAGGGTTTCCGGATTACCCACACATAGTGTGGGCAAAGCAGCAATGACGATGCGGGCCCGGGAATTCCGAACCCCGTTCGTCCCTCCGATCCTCGCATCAGGACCCGCGCCCTGGGCAGGCCGGACCTAGCTCGTCGACTCCGCCTTCTTGCGCCGGCCGCGCCCGCCGCGCCGCCCGCGGCGGCGCCGGCGCCCGTTCGCCGACGACTCGGCCGAGCCGTCGGCGCCCACCGCCACGCCCTCGGGCGGATTCACCAGGCTCGCCTGTGCCGCCTGGCGGCCGACCTTCTCGATCCGCACGAGCGTCTTCTCGCCCACGAGCGGCGCCGCGCCGAACACCGAGACGATGTAGCCGTCGAGCTTCGCGACCGCGTCGTCGTCGTTGTACATGTGCGGCTCCTCGATGTGGACGAGCACCTCCTCCCCCTCGCGGAACGGCAGGGCGCGCTGCTCGACGTCCTCGCGCGTGCCCTCGAGCACGACCTCGAAGTGGTCGATGGGGAGCGCCTCGGTCCCCTCGAAGTGGAAGTGCTTGCCCGTCTCCTGCTCGATCTCGTGGATCGGGCCCTCCACGCCGTGGCCGCCGACGAGGATCGACGCGACGTTCGGGTTGACGCGGATCAGGAACGCCGGCGACTCGGGCCGCTCGGCGGCCACGTCGCGCAGCCAGCGGTCGACCTCGATCGCGACGCTCTCCTCGGACAGCACGACGCCCTCGCCCTCGCAGGTGGGGCACCTCTTCGTGAGGATCTCGCGCACACCGTCGGTGACGTTCTGGCGCGTCATCTCGACGAGCCCGAGCGGTGAGATCTCGACCACGTAGGTCTTCGTGCGGTCCTCGTCGAGCGCCTTGCGCAGCGTCTTCAGGACCGCGTCGCGGTTGCGCGCCCGCGACATGTCGATGAAGTCGATGACGATGATGCCGCCGATGTCGCGTAGCCGCAGCTGGCGCACGACCTCGTCGGCCGCCTCGAGGTTCGTCTTGGTGATGGTGTCCTCGAGCTTGGCGCCCTTGCCGCGACCGGTGAACGAGCCCGAGTTGATGTCGATCACCGTCATCGCCTCGGCGTAATCGATCATCAGGTAGCCGCCGCTCGGGAGGTCGACGCGACGCTTGAGCACCGACAGGATCGCCTCCTCGACGCCGTAGCGGTCGAACAGCGGCTCGTCCGAGTCGTCGTAGAACTCGAGCCGCTCGAGCAGCTCGGGTGCGGTGCGGTTGAAGAACGACTCGAGCCGGTGGTGCTGCTTCTTGTCGTCGACGATCGCCTTCTCGAACTCGCCCGAGAAGATGTCGCGCGCGACGCGGACCGAGAGGTCCGCCTCCTGGAAGACCATCGCGGGCGCGGGCGTCTCCTTCGCGCGCTTCTGCAGCACCTCGTGGAGCTTGTGGAGGTACTTGATCTCGCGCTCGAAGTCCTCGCGGCTCGCGCCCTGCGCGGCGGTGCGGACGATCGCGCCGCCTTCGCCGAGGTCCGCCTTGCCCGCGGCGCGGCGCAGCCGGTCGCGCTCCTTGTCGTCAAGCCGGCGCGAGACGCCGACGCCCTCGCCCTGAGGCACGTACACGAGGTAGCGCCCGGCGATCGAGAGCTGCATGGAGAGGCGCGGCCCCTTCGTCTTCAGCGGATCCTTGATCGCCTGGACGAGGACCTCCTGGCCGGGCTTCAGCAGCTCGGTGATGCGCTTGCCCTTCTGGCCGCGGCCGCCGCGGCCGCGGCGTGCGACCTCCACGCCCGGGAAGACGATGTCATCCGCGTGCAGGAAGCCGTTCTTGTCGAGGCCGATGTCCACGAAGGCGGCCTCGAGGCCGGGCAGGACGTTGTCGACCTTGCCCTTGTAGACGTTTCCGACGATCGAGCGGTTGCCCTTGCGCTCGATGTAGAGCTCGGCGACCCTCCAGTCGTCCTGTTGTGCTTTTTGGTTTCTCTTACCGCGACCCTTGTTGGTGGCGCCGTTCGGGCTGCCCTCCGATTCCAGGATCGCGACTCTGGTTTCGCCACGGTCCACCGTGACGAGCAACTGCTTTCTCAAGGAAGATTCCCTTCATGTCGTCATAAGGCTTTCCCCGCAGCGGTTTCGCGCGCTTGCGCGTGTATCGACTGCAGGATCCCTATGGCCATCAATGTCGTCAGCACCGACGAGCCGCCATAGCTCATGAGCGGCAGGGGGACGCCGGTGATGGGCATGATTCCAATCGTCATGCCCACGTTGACGAAGACTTGGAACATAAGCATGGCAGTGATTCCGCCTGCCACCAAGGCCCCGTAGAAATTCTTCGCCATTGTCAGGGTTTTCAGCCCTCGCCAGATCAAGAGCGCGAACAGGGACAACACCAACGCCGCCCCGATAAAGCCGAACTCCTCGCCCACCACGCTGAACACGAAGTCCGTGTGGTGCTCGGGCAGGAAGTCGAGCCGCGTCTGGGTCGAGTCGTCGCCGCGGCCGGTCTTCCCCCCGGAGCCGATCGCCGTCAGCGACTGGTTGATCTGGTAGCCCTCCTCGCGCGGATCCGAGGTTGGATTGAGGAAGGCCGTGAGGCGGTCCGTCTGGTACGGCTTGAGCAGCTGGATCCCAGCCGCGGGCGCCGCCACGACCACCACCGCGATCGCCACGGCCGCAACGGCCGCCAGGCCTGCGAAGTGGGTCCACGGCGTGCCCGCCACGAACAGCACCGCCAGGAGGATCGCCAGGTACACGAGCCCCGAGCCCAGGTCCGGCTGGGCGACCACCAGGATCGCCGGGAACAGCGCCAGCAGCACGATGCGACTGGTGGTCTCGCGGTCCGTCAGGCGCCGCATGCGGTCGACCATGAAGGCCGACAGCGTCACGGCGAGCAAGAGCTTGCCGAGCTCCGACGCCTGGAAGTTGAAGAAGCCGAACTCGATCGCCCGCCGTGAGCCACGCGCTGAGAAGCCGAGCGCGTAGACGGCGAGAATCGAAGCGATCATGAACGCGTAGATCCCGATCTTCCACTCGCGCAGGCGCGAGTAGTCGAAGCGCGACAGCAGGAACATGAGGACGAGCCCGACACCCGCGTACAGGGCCTGCCGGTAGGCGTAGTAGTTGGGGTCGCCGGGGATGTCGTCCTGGGTCGCCGTACCGACCGTGTAGATGCTCGCGGCGATCAGGCCGAGCGTTGCCAGCAGCATCAGCGGGTCGATCCGCAGCACGCGGATGCCCGCGTCGCGGAAGTCCCGGACCGGTGATGAGGCGGACGCGTTCATCAGTCGGGCGCGTCTCCCCCCGCCACCAGCTGGTTCTCGTCCACGTTGAAGAGCTCGGCCAGGATCAGCCGCGCCATCGGCGCGGCGGTGTCGGCGCCGAAGCCGCCGGCCTCGTCGGTCACGGCCACCACGTACTGCGGGTTCGGGTACGGGGCGAGCGCGACGTACCAGGACTGGTCCGGCCGGTACCCACCCTTCTCGGCCGTACCGGTCTTACCGGCGATCTCGATCGGGAAGCCCTCGAAGACCGCCGTCGAGGTGCCGCCGCCGTCGTTGGCTGCGCCGTACAGGCCGTCGAGGATCGCCTGACGGTTCGCCTCCGAGATCTTGACGCGGCGTGCGGTGGGCGCCTCGAGCTGCTGGAGCGCCCGGCCCGAGGCGTCCTCGATACGCAGGCCAAGCCGCGGCCGCAGCACGCGCCCCCCGTTCGCAACGGCGGCGTAGGCGACCGCCATCTGCAGCGGGTTTGCGGCGATGTCGCCCTGGCCGACCGAGAGATTGATGTTGTCGCCCACGGTCCACGGACGGTCGAAGAAGCCGCAGACGCCCTGGGCGATCTCGGCGTCGGTCGGCTTCTTGCGCTCCTTGCAGCGCAGGAACTGGGCGTAGCCGCGGTTGCGCCACTTGGGCGTCGGGATCCTGCCGGGTAGCTCGTCAGGCAGGTCGATCCCGGTCTCGCGGCCGACGCTGAGCCTGCGCATCCAGTGCTGCAGCAGCAGGCCGTCCTTCGCCGTGTTCATGCGCTGGCCGAGCTGGTAGAAGAACACGTCACTCGAGACGGTGAGCGCCTGGCGAAGGGCGAGCGGCCCGTTCACCGCGTTGCCGGCGTTCTTGAACTCCTGCGTGCCCACAGTCAGCACGCCCGGATCGTTCAGGATCGTGTCCGGCGTGATGACCCCACCCTCGAGCGCCGCAACGGCCGTGATCAGCTTGAACGTCGAGCCGGTGGGATAGCCGCCCTGGATCGCCCGGTTTGCGAGCGGGGCGTTCTCGTCCTTGCGCAGCCGCGTGTAGTCCTTCGAGAAGCGGTTGGGATCGAACGACGGGGCGGAGCCGAGGGCGATCACCTCGCCGTTGTCGACGTCCATGACCGCGAACGCGCCCTTGCCGGTGCCGCCCGCCAGCGCGTTCTGGCCCGCCTTCTGGACGTCGAGGTCGATCGACAGACGCAGCTGGCGGCCCTGCTGCGGCGGGTCGTCTCGCAGCGGCCGGCTGATGGTGCCAAGCGCGTCGACCTCGACCTTGGTGGCGCCGTTGATGCCACGCAGGAAGCGGTCGTACTCCGCCTCGATGCCGGTCTGGCCGATGCGGTCGCCCATAACGACACCGTTGTTGCGCTCGTCCTCGAGCTGCTCCTTCGTGATCTCGCCGACCGTGCCGAACAGGTGCGCGCCGATCTGGCCGTGCGGGTACTTGCGCACGAACTGGCGCTCGACCTCGACGCCCTTGAAACGGTCGAGCCGCTCGAGCACGTACGCGGCGACGGCGTCCGGCACGTCGCGCTTGACGGTCGCGGACGAGAATGGCACCGCCTGGAGGTCACGCTCGGCGCGCCGCTCGATGCGGTCGGGCTTCATGCGCAGCAGCTTCCCGAGCCGTTCGTAGACCTCGCGGCGATCGGCCTCGTCCTCGGGCATCTTGTCCGGGCTCACGACGAGCGCGAGCCCGCTGCGGTTGTCGACGAGCACGTTGCCGTCGCGGTCGACGATCTCGCCGCGCGGCGCCTGCACCTTGATCTCGCGCACGACGTTGCCGCGCGCCTGCGCCTCGTACTTGTCGCCCGAGAGCACCTGCAGGTACCAGAGCCGGAAGAAGATCACCGCGAACGCCATCAGCGCCACGCCGCCGATCACGGCGACGCGGAACGCCAGCTGCGGCGTCAGTGTCGGGCGGCGCTCGTTGTCGAGGTACATCTAGATCTCTAGGCCTCGCAGCCCGAGCGGGCCGGTCTCGCGCGGCGGCCGCCGGCGCGCGCTCACCTCGAGCGGGTCGACGGCCAGCACCGGGCGCAGCAGCCTGCGGCAGAGCGTGAACACGGGCAGGGCGAGCAGCGTGTTGAGGAGGACGGTCACGAGCATCTCGCGCAGCACCAGCGGGCTGACCGTGGCGCCGACGTCCAGCATGAACGACACCGCGGCGAAGGCGAGCACCCACGCGCCGGTCGCGACCGCCCCGACGACCAGCGGCAGCAGGCCGTGGCTCGGGTCACGGAGCTCGCGGAAGCGCCCGACGCCGTAGCCGACCGCCGTCAGCACGAGCGACGAAGCTCCCATCGTCGCCCCACTCAGCAGGTCGAGCAGGAAGCCGGCGGCGAAGCCGACCGCGCAGCCCGACAGCGAGCCCCCGTAGTAGGCCATCGCCGCCACGACCAGCACGACGATGTCGAAGTGCCCGCCCAGGATCGGCATCTGGCTCAGCGTCGAGAGCTGCAGCACCACGGCGACCACGAGCAACAGGGCGACGCGCAGGAACGCGCCCGGGGTCGGCCTCACGGCTCGACCACCCCGGCGGTCTGGGTCGGCGCGCCACGGCGCGTGAGCACCTGGACGATGTCGATGCGACGCAGGTCGGCGAACGGGCGCAGGTGGACGCGCTGGTAGATCTCAACCTCGTCGAGGTCCACGTCGGTCACGCGCCCGATCGGGATGCCGCGCGGGAACAGCGACTCGCCCACCGAGGTCTTGAACCCGGAGGTGACGACGATGGCGTTGTCGGTCACGCGCCCGCCGTGGACGAGGTCGAGCAGGAGGTCGCGCGGGTCACCGACCTCGGGCCTGACGATGCCGGCCGCTCCGGCCGGCATCACCTGCGCGCCGACGCCGATCGAGGCGTCCGTGATCAGTGTGACCTCGGCGGTGCCGCCGGTGACCTTCGTGATCTTGCCCGCCAGGCCACCGTCGGTCGGGCTCGAGTCGTCGGAGGCGGCGGCGAGGACCGGCTGGTCGAGCTCGACGCCGTCGCTCGACCCCTTGTCGATCTTGATGCTCGAGTACCAGACGTTCGGCGCGCGGGCGATCACGCGCGCGGTCACGGGCTGGGTGCCCTGCGGGAAGCCGTCCTCCTTGTGGAGCCCGACGAGGCCCTTCAGCTGCTCCGCGTCGCGCTGCGCTGTGCGCGTGCGCGCGAGCTCAGAGCGCAGCGCGTCGACCTCGCGCTCGAGCGCCTCGTTCTTGTCCTTTGCGTCGACGGTGTCGCCGACCCACCCGAACAGGTCGCGCATCGGCTTCAGCGCGCGGCTCGCGCCGGTCTCGATCGGCGCGAAGGCCTCCTGCCCGCCGCGCTGGAGGTTATGGAAGAAGCCGCCGCCCGACTCGCCGAAGTAGGCGGTCAGGATGGCGATCGACAGCGCGAGGAAGACGACGAGCCCAGCCCGTCGCCTCCGGATCGCCTTCCTGTCGTACAAGCTTCGCGCCCTCCTGGGCCGCGGCGCTTACCGCCGCCGGCTCGTTCGGGAATTCTTGTTGGCGCGGTGGATGGCCTCGAATTCCTCGAGGCTGCGACCGGAGCCCACCGCCACGCACGTGAGCGGGGACTCGGCCAGGTGAGCGGGCATCTGGGTCTCGTCGCGCAGGCGCTCGTCGAGCCCCTGCAGCAGCGCACCCCCGCCGGCGAGCATGATGCCGCGGTCCATGATGTCCGAGGCGAGCTCGGGCGGGGTGCGGTCGAGTGTCTCCTTGACCGCGTCGATGATCTGCTGGAGCGGCTCCTCGAGGGCCATGCGGACCTCCTCGCTCGTCAGCACGATCGTCTTGGGGAGCCCCGAGACGAGGTCGCGTCCGCGGATCTCCGCCTGGACCTCCTCCTCGAGGGGGAAGGCCGAGCCGATCTCGAGCTTGACCTCCTCCGAAGTCTGCTGGCCGATCATCAGCTTGTACTCACGCTTGACGTAGTTGATGATCGCCTCGTCGAGCTCGTCGCCGCCGATGCGAATCGACTGCGACACGACGATGCCGCCGAGCGAGATCACCGCAACCTCGCTCGTGCCGCCGCCGATGTCGACGACCATGTTGCCCGTCGGCTCGCCGACCGGGAGCCCGGCGCCGATCGCCGCGGCCATCGGCTCCTCGATCAGGTAGGCCTGGCGCGCGCCTGCGCTGAGACAGGCCTCCTCCACGGCGCGCTTCTCCACTCCGGTCACGCCCGACGGGACGCACACCACCACGCGCGGGTGCGCCCAGCGGTTCTGGTGCACCTTCTGGATGAAGTGGCGCAGCATCTGCTCGGTCACGTCGAAGTCGGCGATCACGCCGTCCTTGAGCGGGCGGATCGCCTGAATCGTGCCGGGAGTGCGCCCGAGCATGCGCTTCGCCTCGATCCCCACCGCGTGCACTTCGCTGGTGCGCGAGTCGATCGCGACCACCGAAGGCTCCGAGAGCACGATGCCGCGGCCGCGGACATAGACGAGCGTGTTGGCGGTCCCCAAATCGACGGCCATGTCACGGCCGCCCATCCCGGTGAGATACGAGAAAAAGCCCATTCGCGCTGTGGAGGTGAGGATAAGCGCCGGGGCGGAACGACACAGTCCCGGCGCCGCATTGAAGGGCGCCGGCGACGCCGCCGGCCGGCGCGCACCAGTCTAGCCGACTGATTTTCAGGCGAGAAGCGGGTGCAGGGGCTCGCCCGCGTGTGTCAGACCGCACGAAATAGCTGCAAATTGCGGCGTCAACCGAGCAGGTCCGGAACGAGCCCCAGGAGCAGCGGGACCGGGAGCCCCACGACGTTCCAGTAGTCGCCCTCGATCTGCTCGACGAGCGCGGCCCCCTTGCCCTGGATCGCGTAGCCGCCGGCGCAGTCTGCCCACTCGCCGCGCGAGAGGTACCAGTCGATCGTGCGCTCGTCGAGCTCGCGGAAGTGGACGCGCGTGACGGCGACGTCTGAACGCTCGCCGGCGGCGTCGCGGACTGCGATGGCGCTCATCACCTCGTGCTCGCGCCCGGACAGGGCATGCAGGAAGCGCTCGGCCTCGGCGGCGTCGCTTGGTTTGCCGAAGGCCCGGCCGTCGAGCACGACCGCCGTGTCGACCCCGAGCACGCGCTCGCCCTCGACCGCGCCCGCCTTGCGGCGCGCGTTCTCGAGCACGAGCCCGCGCGGCTCGCCCTCGCTCAGCTCCTCGACCTCCGGCGGCTTGACGCGAAACTCAACGCCGAGCTGATCGAGGATGGCCCGCCTCCGGGGTGAGCGCGAGGCGAGCACGAGCACGCGCGTCAGCCCTGCAGCTCGGGGAAGAAGAGCCCGATCTCGCGCGCGGCCGACTCGTTCGCGTCGGAGCCGTGCACGAGGTTGGTCTGGACCTCGAGGCCGTGGTCTCCGCGGATCGACCCGGGCGCCGCCTCGAGCGGGTTCGTGGCGCCGATCACCTGACGCGCGGCCGTGACGGCCTCATACCCCTCGAGCACCAGAGCGACCAGCGGCCCACCGGTGATGAACTCGACGAGGTCGCCGAAGAACGGCTTCTCGGCGTGCTCGGCGTAGTGCTGCTCGGCCAGCTCGGTCGTGACCGTCATGTGCTTCATCGCGACGATCGTCAGGCCCTTGCGCTCGAAGCGGGCGATGATCTCCCCGGTCAGGCCGCGCGCGAAGGCATCCGGCTTGACCAGGATCAGGGTCCGGTCCATTGGTCTCCTCTCGAGGGTTCGCGGGCGGCGGCCTCCCGCCGCGCGGGCGTAGGCTAGCCTCACGCGCTTCGTGCCCCTCTTTGCCGACTCCGTGAACGATGTGATCTTCGAGATCGCGGAGGCGCTCCGGGTACCGGTGCTGATCCTCACGCTGCTCGCGCTTGCGGTCGTCCTCGTGGAGCTGGGTGGGTTCTTCGTCGAGCTGTCGCGCCGACGCCGGCGCGACATCACGCGGCTCAGGAGCGTCGCCGAGAGCACGCGCCGGATGCTGGTCGAGGGCGGCGGCGCCGAGCGCGCCCGCCGGGAGCTCTCGACCGTGGCCTGGAGCGTCTCGATGGGCAGGACGCTCGCGCGGCTCGTCGACGACTGGGGCAAGCCGGACGCCGAGAGCATGATGTCCAAGGCGCTGGTTGAGCACGACTTCGTCTCGCTGCGGCGGCTCGAGCGCACGCGCATCCTCGTGCGCGCTGGCCCCGCGCTCGGCCTGATGGGGACGCTTATCCCGCTCTCCCCCGCCCTGGCCGGGCTCGCCGCCGGCAACGTCCAGGAGCTCTCCGACAACCTGCGCGTCGCCTTCAGCGTGACGGTCATCGGCCTGCTGATCGGAGCGATCGCCTTCGGCATCTCGCTCGTGCGCGACCGGCTCTACTCACAGGACCTCTCGGACCTCGAGTTCGTCGCGAACCGGCTGACCTCGACCGGCCCGCTGCTCGAGGTGCCGGCTCCCGAAGAGGAGAAGAAGAAGGAGCCGGAGGAGGAGAAGAAGGAGGAGCCGGAGGCGGAGAAGAAGCCCGAGGAGAAGAAGCCCGAGGAGCAGCCCACCGCCACCGCCACCGCCGCCGCAGCCGCGCCTGCCCAGCCCGCCGGGGAGACCGAGAAGGAGGCCTCCAGCTCATGATCAAGGTCCACAATCGCGCCCGCCGGCACGCCGATCGTGGCGGCGACCCGCTCGACGGGCTCGTCAACCTCTTCGACCTCGGCATCGTGCTGGCCGTCGCCTTCCTGATCGCGGCGCTCTCGTCGCTGCGTCTCTCGGACCTGCTCACGGACCAGGACGTGACCGTCGTGCGCTCGGGCCAGGGTGAGAACACGGTGATCGTCAAGCAGGGCCAGCGCGTTGAGACGGTGCGGCTGCAGGGACGCCGCGTCGTCGGCGAGGGCAGCAGGATCGGCTCGGTCTACCGCCTCAAGGACGGCCGGACCGTGTTCGTCGAGCGCCCCTGAGCGGCGGTGTCGAGGACGCTCAGCCTCGACAGCCGGACCGGCGCGGCGAGGGTACGGAGCGTGGGCGGGTCGCAGTCGGTGTTTCGCCGATTTCCACGCACCAGGCGATACCTTCGGCTGCATCTCGGTTTCGTTCACGTATCCGGCGGGCGCCTGACATGCGGCGGTTCGCACTGCTCGTGCTCGCCCTGGTGCTCGCGGCGCCCGCGAGCGCGATGGCGGACGACCAACTGACCATCGAGCCCGCCGGGGGCGAACCGCGGACGCTCAACATCTCGCAGCTCGGCGATCCCGACGTGGTCGGGCGCCCGTACACGCTGCCGGGCGCGACCGCGCCCGTCCCGATCACCGGCTACTCGCTCGACCGCGTGCTTGACGCCGCGGACGTCGACCCGTTCCAGTTCGGGTCGCTTGCGATCCAGGCGACGTCGGGCACCGTGGTGCTGACCCGCGACGAGGCGACCGGCAGGACCACCTTCCCCGAGGGACCGCCCGTCTTCTACGTCGAGAACGGCGACGGGCGCTTCTTGCGCCCGGCGCGCGCCGACGGCGAGGTGGCGGAGCTCGCCTCGGGCGGCCCGATGACCGTCGAGATCGCCGCACCCGGCGAGCTCAGCGTGAGTGCCAAGGCATCGCCCCGCAGGGCGAAGGTCGGGCAGCCGGTCCGCTTCACGGCGACCGTGACCGGCGCAGCCCCGGGCGAGAGGGTCGAGGTCTCGTGGTTCTTCGACGATGGGCGCCGGAAGACCGGCGATGAGGAGGTCACGCACCGGTTCCGCCGGCCCGGGACCTATCAGGTCACCGTCGCGGCCACGAGGAGCGAGGACGACCCCGGCGCCGACGCAATCGTCACGGTTCGGGTCGGCAAGGCGCCCGCAGGCCCGGATCAAACCGGCGGCGGCACGAGCCCCGATGAGAACGCGCCCGACAGCGGCGCCGGGACCGGCGGCACCGGCTCGACGGGCTCGACCGGGGGCACCGGTGTAACCCCGGTCACGCCCACTGCGCCGCCGCCCCCGAGCTCGACCTACGAGCCGGTGGACGAGCCGCCGCAGCCCCCGGCCTCCGGCGGCTCCCAGAACCCCGTCGAGGACACAGGGCAGGCCTCCGACGGACTCGAGCCGGTCGAGGGGGTCGAGCTCGCCGACCTCAACTCGCTCTCGAGCGAGGCCGCCCGCGACGCGGTCGAGGCCGCTCGCCGCGGCCTCAAGCGCGACGAGGACGAGCCCGACGAAGGCGTGCCGGACGGGGTCTGGTGGTTCCTGGCGATCGGCGGGCTGCTGTCTCTCGGTGGCCTGCTCGAGCTGCGCCGGCGGCCCGACGGCTTCTCCACTACGGCCCGATGAACGCCGCCGACAGGTGGATCTGGTTCTGACTCGCGTCCAGCGCGAGGTCGCCGCGGATCGCGACAGCTCGGGGCGGGGGTGGCTCGGGGTGGGCTCAGCCCGCGGACGGCGGGCGCTCGCGCTGTGCGCGGGCGGGGCGCTCGGCGGTGTCCGGGCGGGCAGCGCGGGGAGCCGAGCGCGGCGAGGCCTGCCGCGCGGGTGCGGCGGCCGCGGCGCGGCGGCGGCCCGCCTCGGGCGCGCCCTGCGGGTCTCCGGCGCCTGACCGACCTCGGCCTCGCAGTACGGGCAGATCTTCCAGCGCGGATCGAGCGGCTTGCTGCAGACGGTGCAGGGCTCCTTCAGGCGCCGCAGGCAGCTCGGGCAACGCAGGAAGGCCTTCTCGACCTCGAAGCCGCAGTACTGGCAGTGAAGGTGCTCGACGCTCTCGAGCCGCGCCTGCGCGGCCGCGATCTCGAGATTGCGCTCGCGCACGTCCGCGAGATACTCCGGCGGCCGCACGATCAGATAGACGATCGTCCCGACGAACGGGAACAGCGAGGCGGCCGTGGCGCAGCCCACCAGCAGCGGGTCCGCGATGCGGCGGCGTGCGTCGGCGAAGGTCCAGTAGACCAACGCCAGCCAGACCACGACGAGGAACAGCAGCAGCAGGTTGACTGCCAGGTTCAGCCCGTCATTCTCGATGCCGAACACAGCGAGAGCGCCCATTGAGTTGGCGAGTGTAGTGGGCGGGTCAGCCGTAACGCCGATGCGCGCTAGAGGAAGAGCCGGCCGAGCGCGTAGCCGATCCCGAAGAACACGAGGATGACGGTCGCGACCACCACCGCCACGAGGGCGATCATCGCGCCGAATCGGGGTCCGTCGCCGTCCATCGTCAGCACATCCTAGGCATCGGCCGGGCGCATGGCGGGCCCAGTTCAGGGTCCGGTTCAGGGTCCCAGCCCGATGTATCGAGGGCAAGCGCGCGCGAAGGTGGCCCCATGACCGCAACCACGCTCTCACGCCGCATCCGCGTTGCCAGGCCGTCGGGCCGAGTCCCGGGCGGCCAGACCCTGTTCATGGCCCTCACCGGCCTGATCGCGCTGCACGTGATCGACGACTCGTTCCTGCAGCCCCAGCCGGGAACCTCGGCCGCCGACCACCTGGTCAGTGGGCTCGTGCCGCTGGGCGCGCTGGCGCTGGCAGCGGTTCTCTACCCGCGCGTGCGCGGCGGGTGGCAGGCGGCGATCGCGCTGCTGGTCGGGTTCTCCGGGATCGTCGTGGGGATCGAGGGAGCCTTTTACGCCTCCAAGGTAGGCCCGTCCGGGGATGACTTCACAGGCCTGCTGGCGCTGGTCGGCGGCGTGACCTTGGCCGGGTTCGGGGTTGTGCATCTCTGGAGGACGCGCCGGCGCCACGGCGGGCTCGTGCGGCGATCCGCCCGGCGCGCCGGCATCGCCATCGCGAGCGTGCTGGGCGCCCTCCTCGTCCTGATCCCGCTCGGCTACGCGTACGTGGCCACCCACGTGGCGCGCCCGCCGGTGGAGGAGATCGATCTGGGCACGGCGGACGTCGAGGACGTGGAGCTGCACACCAGCGACGACCTGACGCTGCAGGGCTCGTATGTCCCCTCACAGAACGGCGCCGCGGTGATCGTGGCCTTCGGGCGCAAGGGCAGCCAGGACAAGGCCCGCATGCTCGCTCGCCACGGCTACGGCGTCCTGATCTTCGACCGCCGCGGCGAGGGCGAGAGCGACGGCGATCCCAACCCCTACGGCTGGGACGGCGGCGAGAAGGACATCGTCGCGGCCGTCGAGTTCCTCGAGGAGCGCCCCGACGTTGATCCCGAGCGGATCGGCGGGGTCGGCCTCTCGGTCGGCGGCGAGACCTTCCTGCAGGCCGCGGCCCGCCACGACGAGATCAAGGCGGTCGTCTCGGAGGGCGCGACCGCGCGCTCCGGCAGCGAGCTGGCGAGCGTCGAGGGCAGCCCGCCGGGGCCGCTCTGGTTCAACCACGTGGTCACCGCCGGCACGGCCGTGTTCTCGAACGCGAGCCCGCCCGAGCACCTGATCGAGCAGGTCGACGAGATCGCGCCGCGTGCGATGTTCCTGATCTCGGCGCCGAGCGCCGACCCGGACGAGGAGCGCTTCAACCGCGCCTACTACCGCGCCGCGGGCGGCCCGAAGGCGCTCTGGGAAGTCCGCGACGCCGGGCACGTGGGCGCCCAGGAAGCGCACCCGCTCGAGTACGAGCGGCGCGTGACCCGCTTCCTCGATCGCGCGCTGCTCGACTAGAGGGTCGAGGCGCGCGCGTCGGCGTGCTCGCGTACCAGGTCGGCGATCAGGTAGATCGACCCGGTGGCGAGCACGCTGCCGTCCGGGCCGGCGAGCTCGCGGGCCCGCTCGAGCGCGGCGCGCGGATCGGAAACCGTCTCGGGCGGCGGGCCGCCGAGCTGCTCCTCGAGCGTCGTGAGCGTCGCGGGTGAGAGCGAGCGCGGATTCTGGGAGCGCGTGAAGACGATCCGGTCGACCTGCGGAAGCAGCGCCTCGAGCATCCCCGCCGCGTCCTTGTCGTCGAGGACGCCGATCACCGCGACGCGCGGCCGGTGCTCGCCGAGCACCGAGTCGAGCGACTCGGCGAGGGCGCGCGCGCCGGACGGGTTGTGCGCGCCGTCGAGCACCGTCAGCGGCCGCTCGGCCACGATCTCGAGGCGGCCGGGCACGATCGTCTCCGCAGCCGCCGCCTCGACGGCCGTGCGCTCCAGCGGCCGGCCGAGGAAGGCCTCGGCCGTCGCAGCGGCGAGGGCGAAGTTGGAGCGCTGGAAGCCGCCGGCGGCGCGCAGCGGCGGACTGTCGTAGCGGTCCGGCCGGATCAGCCGCGCGTGCCGCTCCGCGGCCACGCGCTCCGCCACCGCCAGCGACTCCGGATCGAGCTCGCCGAGAACGAGCGTGCCCTGGTCGGGGACGACGGCCAGCTTCTCGTCCGCGATGTCGGTCAGCGTCGGCCCGAGCCAGCGTGTGTGCTCCAGGCTGACGCCGGTGAGCACCTGCACCTTCGAGGGGATCACGTTGGTGGCGTCGTAGCGCCCGCCGAGGCCCGCCTCGACGACAGCCACCTCCACCCCGTGGCGAGCGAGCGCGTGATAGGCGGCGGCCGTCAGCGCCTCGAACTGCGTGACGTGGTCGTCGGGCTCGGCGGTGCGGTCGACGAGCTGGGCCGCGTGCGCGGCGCGTTCGACCGCCGCCGCGAAGTCCGCCTCCGAGATCGGGGACTCCCCCACCTCGACGCGCTCGCGGAACGAGCGCAGGTGCGGCGACGTGTAGCTCCCCGTCCGCAGTCCGTGGCGCTCGAGGATCGCGGCGATGAAGCGCACCGTCGACGACTTGCCGTTCGAGCCGACCACGTGAATGGAGGCAAAGCGGCGCTGTGGGAGCCCCAGCACCGTCATCAGCCGGTGCATGCGATCGAGGCCGAAGCGCATGCCGAACAGCTCGAGCCCGAGCAGGTACTCCTCGGCTTGACGGAAGGTCATGGCCCGTCGAGGCGGCGCAGCGCCTCGCGGTACTCGTCGAGCTTGCGCCGCTCCTGGTCGACGACGTCGGCGGGCGCCTTCGCCACGAAGTTCTCGTTGGCGAGCTTGCGCTGCGCGCGCTCGACCTCACCGAGCAGGTGCTCGCGCCGCTTCTCGATGCGCGCGAGCGCCTCCTCGGCGTCGAAGGCCTCCGATGGCAGCACCTGCACCCCGCCGCCCGGGATCGGAACGGTGGCGAGGACGTCGCCGTTCGAGGTGTCCGCCTCGACCCACTCGAAGCGCCCGAGCCGCGCGATCTGGTCGCGCACGTTGTCGTAGCCGTCCGCGAGCAGGCGGCCGCGCACCGCGGCGCCGGCGCGCGCCCCGACCTCGTCGCGATAGCGGCGCAGCGAGCTCACCGCCTCCATGAGCCGTTCGATGTCGGCCTCGGCACCGTCGTCGAAGCGCGCGGGGTCGGCTACAGGCCAGTCGGCCGCGGCCAGCAGCCCGCGCTCCTCGCCCGGCATCAGCGACCAGATCTCCTCGGTCACGAAAGGCATGACCGGGTGGAGCAGCCGCAGCGTCCGCTCGAGCGCCCACAGCAGCACCGCCGACACCTCGGCGTTGTCCTCCTCGTAGAGGCGCGGCTTGGCGAGCTCGAGATACCAGTCGCAGAGCTCGGACCAGAAGGCCGTGTATAGATCGAGCGAGGCGTGCGAGAAGCGGAAGTCGTCGATCAGCTCCGTTACGCGCTCTGTGTGGCGCTCTAGCCGCGAGACGATCCAGCGGTCCTCGACGGTCGCGGCCGCGCCCGGATCCGGCGCGACGTCTGAGACGCGCAGCAGGATCAGCCGCGAGGCGTTCCAGAGCTTGTTGGCGAGGTCGCGGCCCTGCTTGACGCGCTCCTCGTTGAAGCGGATGTCCTGCGAGGACGACATCGCCAGCAGGCCGAAGCGGAGCGCGTCCGCCCCGTAGGCCGGGAACTCGCCGCCCTCCTGGTACACGGGGGGGCGGGAGCCGCCGTGGATCAGGTCGGAGGGGTCGATGCCCGTGCCGAGCGACTTCGACATGCGGCGCCCGTCCGGGGCCTGGATCACCGAGTGGATGTTCACGTCCGTGAACGGCACCTGCTCGGTGAGCTCCTTGCCGAACATCACCATCCGCGCGACCCAGAGGAAGATGATGTCGCGCGCCGTGGAGTTCACGTCGGTCGGATAGAACGCGCGCAGCTCGGGCGTCGCCTTCGGCCAGCCGAGCGTCGCGAACGGCCAGAGGCCGGACGAGAACCAGGTGTCCAGGACGTCGGGGTCGCGCTCCCAGCCCTCGCCGGCGGGCTCGGTCTCGCCGACGTGGGTCTCGTCGCCGCGGTACCACACGGGTAGCTGGTGGCCCCACCAGAGCTGGCGCGAGATGCACCAGGGCCGGATGTTCTCGAGCCAGTTCAGGTAGACGCCCGTCCACGGCTTCTCGGGGTGGAAGCGGATCGTGCCGTCCTTCACGACGTCGATCGCAGGCTTCGCCAGCTGGTCCATGTCGCAGAACCACTGGAGCGAGATCAGCGGCTCGACGCGGCGCCCGGACCTGTGCGAGTGCGGCACGTCGTGCACATATGGCTGCGAGCCCGAGATCAGCCCCTCCTCGCGCAGCGCCACCACCACCTCGGCGCGCGCCTCCTCGACCTCCAGCCCGCGGAAGCGCTCCGGTGCGGCGTCGTTCAGGCGCCCGTCCTCGCCGATCACGACGATCTCGTCGAGCCGGTGCTTGCGGCCGATCTCGAAGTCGTTCGGGTCGTGGCCCGGGGTGATCTTGAGCGCGCCCGTGCCGAACTCGGGGTCCACGTACTCGTCGGCGATGATCGGCAGCCGGCGGCCGACGAGCGGCAGCACCGCGGCCTCCCCGATCAGCCGCGAGTAGCGGGCGTCGCCGGGGTTCACGGCGAGCGCGGTGTCGGCGAGCATCGTCTCCGGCCGCACCGTCGCAACCGTCACCGAGCCGGAGCCCGACTCGAGCGGGTAATCGATCATGTAGAGCGTGTCCTCGACGCTCCGCTGCTCCACCTCGAGGTCCGAGATCGCCGTGACCAGGCCGGGATCCCAGTTGACGATGTAGTTGTCGCGGTAGACGAGGCCCTTCTCGTAGAGGTGCACGAAAACGCGCGTGACCGCGCGGACGTAGTCGGGGTCCATCGTGAAGCGCTCGTCCTCGTAGTCGAGCGAGGCGCCCAGCTCGCGGAACTGGCGCGAGATGTTGCCGCCGTACTCGTCGACCCACTCCCAGACACGCTCGATGAACGCCTCACGGCCGATGTCGTGGCGCGAGATGCCCTCCGACTCGAGCTGCTGCTCCACCACGCGCTGCGTGGCGATGCCCGCATGGTCCTTGCCGAAGATCCACTTCGCGCGCTGGCCGCGCATGCGGGCCACGCGGATCTTCACGTCCTGAATCGACGCGTTCAGCGCGTGGCCCATGTGGAGGTTGCCTGTGACGTTCGGCGGCGGGACCGCTATCGAGAAGTTCTCCTCGGGCGTGCCCTCGGGCTCCGGATGGAAGATGCCCGCCTGCTCCCAGCGCGAGAACACGCGGGCCTCCACCTCGGCTGGTTCGTAGAGGGTGCGCTGCTCGAGTGCCTTGAGACGGTCGTGGGCCATCGAGCCGCAAGTTTGTCAACTCATGGCCCGCCCTCCGCTGTCTCGGGCTTCAGGGCCGTGCGCCCCTTCTTCGGACGCCGGTAGCCGGCCGCCGCCTGGACGCTCGATGGGCGCCACTGCGACCCGCCTCGCATCGTGGGAACTCCCTCCTCGTTGAGGCTGTCCGCGATCGCCTGCAGGGTCATCCCCTCCTCGCGCATCGCAGCGATCCGCCCCTTGAGGTCCGGGAGGTCCTCGACGGCCGGCCTGCCCGTCCTGGCACGGCGCGCCCGTGCGGCGGCGAGGCCCTTGCGGGTCTGCTCGCCGATGCGTCGGCTCTCCCACTCGCCGACGGACATCAGCGTCCGCGCCGTGACCTGCCCGGCCGGCGACCCGGTGTCGAGCCGCACGTCTATCGCCACAAGGCGATAGTCCCGCTCAACGAGCCACTCCACGATCTGGCCCAGGTCCGCCGCCGAGCGGCTGAGCCGCTCGAGCTCCGACACGATCAGGCAGGACGCCTCGCCCTCGGCGAGGCGGTCGAGCGCGTACTGGAGGCCCGGCCGCTCCAGTCCCTTCGGATGGCCGTTCTCCACGTCGCGAACGACGTGCAGGAGCTCCCAGCCACGCTTGCGGCAGAGCTCCTCGACCGCCGACGCCTGGGCGTCGAGCGAGTCGCGGCCTCGGTCCGGCTTGGGGATGCTCACGTAGCCGACAACCCTTATCCGCCTCTTCGGGCCGTCCGCCGTGACGGTGCCGCGCTGCGGCGGCTGTATCGCGACCAGTGACCTGACCGGCGCGGCCATCGCCGGAGCGGCCATCGCCGGCGCAGGCTGTCGGTCCCGTTCCGTCCGCGCTCGGACGACGAAGCCGCCCAGCAGCGCTCCCAACAGGAGCGCGAGTGCCGTCGCGCTCAATCCGAGCGGCACCGCGATGCCACCGTTCTCGTCGTCCGCTGCGGCGACGGGAAGCGCCGTGGCACTCGTGGCCGCCCGCGCGAGGGCGGTCCGCGTCGCCCCCTTGCGGTTGCGCTCATTGATGCGTCGTGTCTGCTGTCGTGTCTGCTCGAGGCGCGTCACGGCCGCCGCGGTACGCGGGCCGTAGCGGCCGTCGATCGGACCGGGACGCATTCCGGCGCGCTGCAGCCGCAGCTGCAGGTCACGCACTCGCGGCGACCCGTTGGGGGTCCCGAACCCGGCGCCGCGGGTCAGCGGCCGGGCGAGCGTACGCCCAAGCGCACGCCAGGTCGTGGGTCCCGCAACGCCGTCAACTGTGAGGTCGCGGGCTGCCTGCAACCTGCGCACGGCGGACTCGGTCCGGGGGCCGAACAGGCCGTCAACGGGCCCGGGCGCCCAACCGAGTCGTCGCAGCGCGCGCTGCAGCGTCTTCACGCGCTGCGCCTCGCGCCCGGCTCCGAAGCCGGAGCCTAGGTCGAGAGATGCAGCGTCGGCCATCTTGGCCGGCAGCACCCCTTGGGATGCGCCGCTCGCGACGCAGGTGCCCGTGCCCGCGAGCAGGACGAGGGCGACAAGCATTGCCCCCAGTCCGGCCCGCATGCCGGGCATCCAAAGTGTCCGTTCCATCGTCGTCTCCTAAATCGAGCGTTGGCCCGGGCGCGTCTTTGCGCCCAGGGCGAGGTCCTGGTCTGAAGCCCGGTGGGGCTAGCCAGGCCGCTCGATGACGGCCAGGAAGGCCTGCTGGCGCCAGGCCATGGAAGGCAGGCGCAAGCGCGTGGAGTGCCGCAGGCCGAAGGCCGCGAGTGAGAGGAGAAGAGCGAAGAGGGTGGCCGCCGCGACGCCACTTCCGGCGCCGGCCCCAGCCGAAGCGCCGGATGGGGCGGGCAGCGGCTGCTGCTGCGACGGAGCGTTGCCGGCGGGGGCATCCGTCTGTGACGCGGCGACGTCCGCGCCGGCGGCGTGCGGGGCCGCCGAGAAGTACGGCGCGTTGGGGAATGTGGCGTGGCCGGCCGGGATGTGGGCGGGCGAGCCGGCCTGAGGCGCGCGCGGATCGAGGCCCGTGCGGGTTTGAGGCAGATCGGCGGGCGGCTGCTGGACGGCGGGGAGCTCGACGGCGTTCGGCGTGAGCTGCGGCGTGGCCGGTCCGCCATCGCCCGGCGGGACCAGCGAAGTTGCCGGGGCCGGCGCCTGCGTCGACGGCGCCGTCAGGCCGGGCCGCGGCGCGACGATGTCCTCTGGCTGCGGCGCCCGCGGCGACAGGATGTCCGCCACCGCGGGCGGCAACGCAGTGACGACGCCGTCGACGACGGGGGAAAGCGGCGCCGTCAGGTTGTCGATGACCGGGGCCAGGGGGGCGGTCAGGCCATCGACCACGGGAGCCAGGGGGGCCACGACATTACCGAGCAGCGGAGCGAGCGGCTCGGTCAAGTTCTCGATCACCGGGGTGAGCGGCGCGGTGAGGTCCTCGACGAGTGGGGTCAGCGGGCCGGTCAGGTTCTCGAGCGCGGGGGTGAGCGGCGCGGTGATGGTCTCGAGGATCGGGGTGAGCGGGCCGGTGACGGTCTCGAGGATCGGGGTCAGCGGCTCGGTCACCGTCTCGAGGATCGGGGTGAGCGGCGTCGGTCACCGTCTCGAGGATCGGGGTGAGCGGCTCGGTCACCGTCTCGAGGATCGGGGTGAGCGGCGCGGTGATGGTCTCGAGGATCGGCGTCAGCGGCTCGGTCACCGTCTCGAGGATCGGGGTCAGCGGGTCCGTCACGGTCTCGAGGATCGGGGTGAGCGGCGCGGTCACGGTCTCGAGGATCGGCGTCAGCGGCTCCGTCACCGTCTCGAGGATCGGCGTCAGCGGCTCGGTCACCGTCTCGAGGATCGGCGTCAGCGGCTCGGTCACGGTTTCGAGGATCGGGGTGAGCGGCTCGGTCACCGTCTCGAGGATCGGCGTCAGCGGCTCCGTCACCGTCTCGAGGATCGGGGTGAGCGGCTCGGTCACGGTCTCGAGGATCGGGGTGAGCGGCGCGGTCACGGTCTCGAGGATCGGCGTCAGCGGCTCGGTCACCGTCTCGAGGACCGGCGTCAACGGCTCGGTCACCGTCTCGAGGATCGGCGTCAACGGCTCGGTCACCGTCTCGAGGATCGGGGTGAGCGGCTCGGTCACCGTCTCGAGGACCGGCGTCAGCGGCTCGGTCACCGTCTCGAGGACCGGCGTCAGCGGCTCCGTCACCGTCTCGAGGACCGGCGTCAACGGCTCGGTCACCGTCTCGAGGACCGGGGTCAGCGGCTCAGTCACCGTCTCGAGGACCGGGGTCAACGGCTCGGTCACCGTCTCCAGCACCGGGGTCAACGGCTCGGTCACCGTCTCCAGCACCGGCGTCAACGGCTCCGTCACCGTCTCCAGCACCGGCGTCAACGGCTCCGTCACCGTCTCCAGCACCGGCGTCAACGGCTCCGTCACCGTCTCCAGCACCGGCGTCAACGGCTCGTCACCGTCTCCAGCACCGGCGTCAACGGCTCGTCACCGTCTCCAGCACCGGCGTCAACGGCTCGGTCACCGTCTCCAGCACCGGCGTCAACGGGTCAGTGACGGTCTCGAGGACCGGGGTCAACGGCTCCGTCACATCCCCAACCACGGGCACGAGCGGGTCGGTCAGATCGTCGACGACCGGAGCGAGCGGCTCCGTCACTTCCTCGACGACGGGATCAAGCGGCTCGGTCACGCCACCAACCACGGGCCCGAGCGGGTCGGTCAGATCGTCGACGACCGGAGCGAGCGGCTCCGTCACTTCCTCGACGACGGGATCAAGCGGCTCGGTCACGCCACCAACCACGGGCGCCGAGCGGGTCGGTCAGATCGTCGACGACCGGAGCGAGCGGCTCGGTCACTTCCTCGACGACGGGATCAAGCGGCTCGGTCACGCCACCAACCACGGGCGCCAGCGGCTCCGTCAGATCGTCGACGACCGGCGCCAACGGCTCCGTCACTTCCTCGACGACAGGCGCCAGCGGCTCAGTCACGCCACCGACCACCGGGGCCAGCGAGTCCGTCAGGCCGCCGATCGCGGCGGGCGGGTCGGTCGGGCCGTCCCCAGCTTCGACGGGCGCGGCCACAAGGCCGGTCACGTCTTCGACGACCGGCGCTGCCGGCGCGGGCGTCTCCGCTGCCGGGGGCGGCTGCTCGGTCAGGTCCTCGACGACCGGCGCCACCGGGGCGGTCACGTCGTCGACAACCGGGGCGACCTGGTCCAGCACCTCGGTCACCGGTGCGGCCGGGGCCGATGGCTGGGGCGGCGGCGGGGGCTCGACCGGGGCGGGAGCGGGCGTCGCCGCGGGAGCGGGCGGATCGGCCGGGGCGGCGGCGGCGGCGGAGGCGGCGCAGCTTGTGGCTCGGGCGACGTCACGGACTCGACCACCTCGGTCACCGGGGCGGCCACCTCGGCCACCTGCTCGAGCACGGGGGGCGCCGGCGCGGCGGGGGGCGCCGGGGCGGGCGCCGCCGGGGCGGGCGCCGGTGCCGGCTGCAGGACCTGAGTCACGGATCCGACTCCCGGAAGCTGGGCCGACGCGGTGCCCGGCACAACCAGCAACGCGACCATTGCGACAAGACCGGCAGCGAGGCGCGCGCCGACGTGTCGGAGTTGTCGTCTCCCTGGTGAGCGGGCGGATGTCTTGGAGGAACTCGGTGCCACTTCGCACAACTCCGGCGCGTGAACCACGCCTGAACCTGCATCAAGAGTTCCCGAGAAGGGTCAGGCGCGCACCCGATTTACGCTTCGTACGCAAGCCGGCCCCTGAGCTTTTTCCCGCACTTTGCGAACTTTTGGCTCGGAGGAGGTCGCCTGGATCTCGCAACGAACAAACTTCCGTTCGAACAAACAAGCTTTCTGCTGTATACCCTCAAAGTTATGAGCACCGCCGCAACCCTCGTCCGCGCAACCCGGCTTCGGGCAGGCATCACGCAGGCCGAGCTCGGCCGCCGGCTCGGTATGAGCCAGGCCGCCGTCGCGCGCATGGAGCGTCCCGGCGCGAACCCGACGGTTGCCACGCTCGAGCGGCTCATGCACGCCACCGGCCACCGCCTCGAACTGGCCGCGAGCGAGAACGGCTCGTCGGTCGACGAGTCCCTGATCGCGGCGAACCTCAAGCTCTCCCCTGCCGAGCGGCTCGCGCGCTTCAGCGAGTGGCACCGCAAGGTCGGCGAGCTGGCGCGCGCTGCTCGCGCCGAAGGTGCCGGCGCCGGCTGAGCTCGATCCCGGGCGGCTGCTCGGGCTGCTGACGGCGCGAGGCGTCGACTACGTGCTGATCGGGGGGCTGGCCGCCGTGCTGTACGGGTCCGCGACGCTCACCCAGGACGTCGACATTTGCTTCGCGCGCGACGAAGGCAACCTCGAGGCCCTCGCCAAGGCGCTCGGCGAGCTCGGCGCACAGCTGCGGGGCGTCGGCGAGCCGGTCCCGTTCGTACCCGACCGGCGGACGCTCGAGCAGTCCGAGCTGCTCACGCTCGACACCTCGGCGGGCCCGCTCGACCTGATCGCGCTCCCGCCCGGAGCTCCCCCCTACGACGTTCTCCGGCGTCGCGCGCAGCGACTGGATCTCGGCGCGTTCGCCGTCTGCGTGGCTTCCGTCGAGGACCTGATCGCGATGAAGCGGATCGCGGGCCGGCCGAAGGACCTGGTCGCGGTCGAGGAGCTCGAGGCGATCCTGCGGCTCAGGGGTTCGGCAGCCCGGCGACGAAGTCGCTGAACTTGCGCGTGTCGCGCAGCGGCCGCCCGTGACCGAACAGCATGACCCGGGGCTCGAGCGCGGCGAGTCTGCGCGCCGAGCGTCGATTCTCCGCGGGGTCGGCGGCCACGAAGTGCGGAGGCTCGTGCAGGCCGGGCACCCCGGTGAGGATGTTCATGTTGTTGATCACGTCGCCGAGGATCAGGACGCCGTCGCGGTCGCGCCAGAACGCGACGTGGCCCCGTGAGTGACCCGGAACGTCGAGGACCTCGAAGCCGGCGACCTCATCGCCCTCGTGCAGCACCCGGTCGACGTTGCGGCCGGGACCGAGGACGTACCTCATGCCGACCTTGGTGAACGGATGGCCGGACTGGATCTCGGCGAGCTTCGTGGGCTGCTCCGCGAACGGCACGTCCCTCTCCCCCACCCAGAACGGGATCCCCAGCTTGCCGCACACCTCGTCCGAGCTGCCCTGGTGGTCGGGGTGCGCGTGCGTGAGGGCGTGCGCCGTGACCGTGTGCCCCTTCAGCTGCCTGAGGACTCGCCGGGCGGCGTGCCGTGTGCCGGCGTCGATCAGCACGTCCTCGGCGAGATAGACGTTGATCGCGTTCGGCGGGACGCCGCGCAGCTGCCAGACGCCGTCGGCGACCTGCTTCACGTGAGCGAGCGCCTCAGGCGGACTCGGCCTGCGGTGCGCCCGAGTCGTCCTCGTCGTCCGCGACCGCCTCGGTCACGAGCGTCGGCTTGAGCTGCTTCTCGATCGTGTCGCGCGTGACGACGCACTTCTTGACGTCGCGTCGCGAGGGCAGCTCGAACTGCACGTCGAGGAGCGTCTCCTCGAGGATCGAGCGGAGGCCGCGGGCGCCGGTCTCGCGGTCGAGCGCCTTGTCAGCGATCGCCTCGAGGGAATCGTCCGCGAACACCAGCTCTATCCCGTCGAACTGGAAGAAGCGCTGGAACTGCTTCACGAGGGCGTTGCGCGGCTCGGTGAGGATGGTCACGAGGTCGTCGCGCGTGAGCTGGTGGATCACCGAAGCGACCGGCAGGCGGCCGATGAACTCCGGAATCAGCCCGTAGTCGACCAGATCCTCGGGAAGCACCTTCTCGAAGAGCTCGCCCGTGTCCTTGTTGTGCTTGGACGACACCGAGGCCCCGAAACCCACGCCCTTGTGGCCGATCCGCCGCTCGACGACCTTGTCCAGGTCCGCGAACGCCCCGCCGCAGATGAACAGGATGTTCGTGGTGTCGATCGTGAGGAACTCCTGGTGCGGGTGCTTGCGCCCGCCCTGCGGCGGCACGCTTGCCACCGTGCCCTCGAGGATCTTGAGGAGCGCCTGCTGGACGCCCTCGCCGGAGACGTCGCGCGTGATCGACGGGTTGTCGGCCTTGCGCGCGATCTTGTCGACCTCGTCGATGTAGATGATCCCGGTCTCGGCCTTCTTGACGTCGAAGTCGGCGGCCTGGATCAGCTTGAGGAGGATGTTCTCGACGTCCTCGCCGACGTAGCCGGCCTCGGTGAGCGCGGTGGCGTCGGCAATCGCGAACGGGACGTTGAGGATCTTGGCGAGCGTCTGCGCCAGGAGTGTCTTGCCGCACCCGGTCGGCCCGAGCAGGAGGATGTTGGACTTCTGCAGCTCGAGGTCCTGCTCGCCCTCGGACTGCATCATCTGCACGCGCTTGTAGTGGTTGTAGACCGCCACCGACAGCGTGCGCTTGGCGGGCTCCTGGCCGACGACGTACTCCTGGAGGACCGAGTTGATCTCCATCGGCTTCGGGAGGTTCTCCAGGTCGAAGGTGGGAGCGCCCGTCAGCTCCTCGTCGATGATCTCGTTACAGAGATCGATGCACTCGTCGCAGATGTAGACGCCCGGACCCGCGATCAGCTTCTTGACCTGCCGCTGCGACTTGCCGCAGAAGCTGCAGAGGAGCTGCTCGTTGGAATCGGTGGGTCGGGCCACAGGTCTCTCCTCAGTGGGCGAGGGTATCAGTGAGGCTTCGCCCAGGTAGATACTCGACGGATCCCCGGCTCCCTGCAAGTGGGAACCGGGTTTCGTCGAGTTAGCTCTCGACCGGGACGCGCTGCAGCCGGCTAGTGCTTGGAGATGACCCTGTCGATGAGGTTGTAGTTCTGGGCCTCTTCGGCGGACATGAAGTAGTCGCGCTCGGTGTCGCGCGTGACCTTCTCGAAGTCCTGCCCGGTGTGGAGAGCGAGGATCTTGTCGAGCCGCTGGCGCACGTCGATGATCTCGCGCGCGTGGATCTCGATGTCCGTGGCCTGGCCCTGGAAGCCGGAGCTCACCTGGTGGATGAGGATCTTCGCGTTCGGCAGCGCCATGCGCTTGCCCGCGGCGCCGCCGGCGAGCAGGAGCGCGCCCATCGACATGGCGATGCCGACGCAGATCGTCTGCACGTCGGGCTTGACGAACTGCATCGTGTCGTAGATCGCGAGACCGGCGTACACGGATCCGCCCGGCGAGTTGACGTAGAGCGAGATGTCCTTGTCCGGATCCTCCGACTCGAGGTGGAGGAGCTGGGCAACGATCAGGTTGGCGATGTCGTCTGTTACGGGGGTGCCGAGGAAGACGATCCGCTCGTTGAGGAGGCGCGAGTAGATGTCGAAGGCGCGCTCCCCCCGAGACGTCTGCTCGACCACCATTGGAACGAGTGGACTCATGGGTGGGCGAGTCTAGCGAGCAGGTCTCGTACAACCGCCCGCACGCGGTCGGGTTCTGCAACCAGTCGCACAACCGCCCGCACTCGGTCGGGCTCTGCGACCGCTGGCGCCAGGTGAAGCGGACCACCGTGTAGCCGGCCAGCGCGAAGCGCTGGTCGCGGAGACGATCGGCTTCGAACGACCTTCGGCTGGAATGGAACGCGCGGCCGTCGGTTTCGACCACCAGGCGCTCCGCCCGCCAGAGGAAGTCGGCCTTGTAGGCCCAGCCGTCTCCGGTGATCCAGGCGTTCACGGCGGGCGGCGGAACGCCGGCGTCTCGTATGAGGGCGAGGAAGAGCTCTTCGAGCTCGCGGTCGGTAAGGGTCGGCTCGGCAAGGGCGGCGAGCAGGCTCCGGAGCACACCGGGGCCGCGCCTCGGTCCCGCCCGCTCCAGCGCGTGCTCGATGGCCACCAGGTCGAAGAGGCCAAGCACCTCCGCCTGATCAACCGCCCGCTCGACGACGCGCTCGGGCTCCGCGTCGCCCAGGTCGACGAGCGTCCGCGCGACGGACGTGCAGGGGATGCCGTCCACGTTGGCGTTGTCCGATGCAGTGAGGGTGGTGCTGGAGTGGACCCGGATGCCGGCTCGCCGCCGTCCGGCCGGCGCCGGCCGGGTCACGTCGATCAAGGTTCTGCCCTCGGGCAGCAGGCCGTGCTGGACCGCGGCCGAACGGTGGGACAGCACCGCGCCCGAGCGGCAGGCGAGCACGGCAGCCATGCGGCGGCCTGCCGGGGTGAGGTCCGGGCGCCCGATGGCATAGACGCCGACGTGGACCCGAAACAGCCGGCCGTCTCCCGCCCGCCTCGCCACGGCCGCCTTGCCCAGCCCGAACGCGGCGAGCTGCCCGGTCGTGATGACGCCGTGCTGCGCCCGCGCGAACTCGACGATCGCCGCCTCACGCGGAAGCTCTCGACATAGGTCAACCGCTCGTTGACTTATGTCGAGAGCCTCCCGCCACGGGCCGGAGTCTCCCCGGCCGCGGCGCACCTGTGGGTTACCTGCGTAACGCTTCTGTGACGACTAGGAGCCCGGCGTCCAGATCTCGCCGCTGCCGGCCCGCTCCTCGTCCTTGTCGGGCGTCCAGAGGGCCTGGCGGGCTGCTGCCTGTTCGGCTGGGATCGGCGTGGCGTTCTCGACGACGAGGTCGACCGCCTTGCGCATCGCGATGTCCTCGCGGAGGGCCTCGTCGGCGCCCTGGGAGCGGGCGCGCTTGAGGGCGCGCTTGAGCTGCTTCTCGGAGGCGTCGGGCGGCGCGGCGGCCCGCAGTGCCTCGTTCAGCTCGTCGTCGCTGACCTCGATGCCCTCGGCCTCGACGATCGCCGCCAGCACGGCCTCGCGCTTCAGCGCGGTCTCGGCGTCCGACTCGGACTCGACGACCAGCTCCTCCTCGGTCTTGCCGGCCATCTCGAGGTAGCGGGCCGGGTCGACGCCCTGGGCGGCCAGCCGGCGCGCGGTGCGGTGCCACATCTCGTGCGCCTTCGAGTGGACGAGCTCGTGCGGGATCTCGATCTTGGAGCTGGCCACGACGGCGTCGACGGCCGCCTCGCGGAACTCGCCCTCGATGGCGCGCTCCTCGGCCTGCTTGATGCGCTCCTCGATCTCGGCGCGCAGCTCGTCCAGGGAGTCGTAGCCGCCCGCCTCGACCGCGAAGTCGTCGTCGAGCTCGGGCAGTTGCTTCTCCTTGACCTCCTTCACGTCGACCGTGAAGACGGCGTCCTTCCCGGCGAGCTGCTCGGCCTGGTAGTCCTCGGGGAAGGTGACCGAGACCTCGCGCTGGTCGCCCGCGGCGGCGCCGCGCAGCTGCTCCTCGAACCCGGGGATGAGCCTGCCCGCGCCGAGTTCCGCGACGTGGCCGCGGGCCTCGCCGCCGGCGAACTCCTCGCCGTCGATGCGGCCGACGAAGTCCATCACCACGAAGTCGCCGTCGGCGGCCTCGCGCTCGACCGTCTCGAGCGAGGCGACCGACTCGCGCATGCGCTCGAGCTCAGCCTGCACCTCGTCCGGGTTGGCAGCCGACTCGCGGCGGCCGACCTCGAGGTCGCGGTAGTCGCCGAGCTGCGCCGGCGGCACCACGCCGACCTCGAACGAGAAGGCAAGCGGCGAGCCCTTCTCCGGCAGGTCGTCGAGATCGATCTTGGGATCGCCGACCGTCGTGATGCCGGCCTCGTGGATCGCCTCCTCGTACCAAACCGGCAGGGCCCGGCGGACGGCTTCGTCGAGCACGGCTTCGCGCCCGACCTGACGGATCACGACCTGCGCCGGCACCTTGCCGCTGCGGAAACCGGGCACGCGCATGTCGCGGCCGATCTCCGACGCGGCCGTCTCCATCTCGCGCTCCAGCGCGCCGCTTTCGACCTCGACGTCGATGCGCACGCGCGAGCCGTCGAGCTCGGTTGTCTTGGTGCTTAGTGCGGTCGCCATGTGGGGCGATGACGATAGCTTGCCGCCGATGGCGCCGCTCAGACGCAACCCCGCCGAACGGCTCCAGGCGTGGGTTGTGACGGGCCCGCTGGGCCACCTGTGGAGCGTGCTCGCCGACATCACGATCCTGCTGGTGCGCTACGGCGTCTCGCGCCTGCGGCGCCGGCGCGTCTAGCGCAGGCTCGCCGGCGCCGGCAGCCGGCCGAGCGCGCGCCGGTAGACGTCCATCACCGGCTTCGGGAAGTCCCCGTGCGTCTGGCTGCGCAGGCTCGCCACGCGCTCCCGGTGGAACGGGCTCGAGCGGTTCTCGTTGTGGCCGATCACATTCCTCGTCGCGATCCCGTAGCGCCCCTGCAGCATCCGCGTGAGCCGCAGCGACGCCGCGCGCTGGCGCGCGTTGCCCATCACCTGCGCGTCGCTCTGCCCCACGTGCTCGATGCCGATCGCCGTGTAGTTGAGGCCAACGGTGTGGCGGCACATGATCCGCGGCGGCACGAGCTCGTAGACGGTGCCGTCCTTGTCGACCACGTAGTGCGAGCACACCCCCGGCAGCTCGTGCAGCTCCGGGTCGGGTTCATTGATTGAGAAGTAATTGAACACGGGTGCAAACGTGTCGGTGACCGTGTAGTGCTCGACGATCACCTTTGGGTCTCGCAGCCGGTAGTCGTCGATCCCGTAGTGGCGCTGTGCGTAGCCGGCCATCTGCGCGCGCCGCTCCGGGCCGTACGGGATCGGCTTGCGCGTGATCCGCGGCGGGGCGATGGCTCGGGCCAGCGAGAGCACTGTGCGCGCATGCTGTCGGACTGCGGCCACGTCGAGCCGGCCGCCGGGAAGCTCGACGACGAAGGCGGTGTCGCCCGGGAAGCTCGAGTTCTGCCACGAGCTCACGGTCCCGTGGTAGTCGGTCAGCCGCTTGCGCGGCAGCCCCGAGCCCCGCGCGTAGAGCCGCTCGAGCGCCGCGTCGCCCTCAGCCGCCACGACCATCCGCAGCGCCTGGTGGTACCAGAGCGTCACGCGCGGCCGCTCGCGCTCGATGAAGCGCTGCAGCACCTGCGTCTCGGGCTCGGAGGCAGGCCCGGGGCCTGACTCGTAGACCCCGTCCTGGGGCTGCCAGCGATAGGGGAAGTTGCGGTTGAGGTCGACGCCGTGGGCGTTCTGGCGCGAGTTCGCGGCGCTCCCGTCCGGGTTCGCGTCGTCGATGATCCAGAACGCCGTGCCGCTCGGGGGCCGCACACGGCGCAGCCGCCGTGTGATGGCGCGGCCGGCGGGCTCGTTGCCGTGGATCGAGCCGACGACGAGGATCTTCGTCCGCGCGCTCCGGCTGCCGACCAGCTCGGCCCTGATCGGACGGCCCTCGGCGGAGGTGCCGATCGTCTCGGCCCGGGCGGGCAGCGCCGGGGCTGCGGAGGCCAGCGCCGCTACGCTCGCGAAGAAGGTGGCAAGTAGCACTGCTCTCGAGTATTACGAGCATCCGCTCAGCTAGGGTCCTCCGCCGTGGACGGGCTCTGGATCTGGCTGATCTGCGCTGGTGTTCCGCTGCTGTTCGGCCTGTGGGCGCAGATGCGCGTCAAGTCGACCTTCAAGCGCTACAGCCAGGTCCCTACGCGCAACGGCCTGACGGGCGCACAGGCCGCCGAGGCGGTCGTCCGCTACTCGGGCCTCGACGGGGTCACGGTCCGACCGGTGCCCGGTCAGCTCACCGACCACTACGACCCGCGCTCGCGCACCCTCAACCTGTCCGAGAGCGTCTTCCAGGCCGCAACGGTGGCGGCGCTGGGCGTCGCCGCTCACGAGGCGGGTCACGCCATCCAGGACGCGCGCAACTACAGGCCGATGCGTATTCGCCAGACGGTGCTGCCGGCCGCGCAGTTCGGCCAGTCGCTCTGGTTCCTGCCGGTTCTGATCGGGCTCGTCGTCGGCGCAACCGGGCTCGTGACCATCGGGCTGATCCTGTTCTCGGCGGTCGTGCTCTTCCAGCTCGTGACGCTGCCGGTCGAGTTCGATGCGTCTAAGCGCGCGCTCGTCGCGCTCGAGTCCCAGAACCTGCTTGTCCAGGACGAGGTCGACGGGGCGCGCTCCGTGCTGCATGCCGCCGCTCTCACCTACGTCGCCGGCTTCGTGGCCTCGCTCGGCCAGCTCATCTACTTCTTCCTGATCTCCAGGCGCTGAGGTGGCGGTGATACCGGACCTTGCCGAGTGTGCCCGGGCCGGCGGCCGGCTCGCCATCGACACCGAGTTCGTGTCCGAGCGCCGCTACCAGGCGCTGCTCTGCCTGGCGCAGGTCGCGGTGCCGGACCCCGATGCCCCGGACGGTGTGCGGACGGAGGTGCTCGACCCGATCGAGCACGAGCTCGACCCCGCCCCGCTCGCGCAGGTGCTCGCAGATCCGGCAATCGAGATCGTGGTGCACGCCGGGCGCCAGGACGTCGCGATCCTGCGGCGCACCTGGAGCACGGACATCACGAACGTCTTCGACACGCAGGTCGCCGCCGGCTTCCTCGGCTTCGGCAACCAGGAGGGCTACGAGTCGCTCGTTCGCAAGGTGCTGGGCGTGAAGCTGAAGGGGAGCGAGGGCTTCACGCGCTGGGACCGCCGCCCGCTCAGCGCGCAGCAGCTCGAGTACGCCGGCGACGACGCGCGGCTCCTGCTCGAGCTCGGCACGGAGCTCGAGCGCCGGCTGGCCGAGCGCGGCCGGCTCGACTGGGCGCGCGAGGAGAGCCGGCTTGTCGGCGAGTCGAGGGACGAGCGCACGGCGGAGCGGGCGTACGAGCGGCTGCCGCGGCTGGGCCGCCTGTCCGACAGCGGGCGCGCGGTCGCCCGCGAGCTTGCCGAGTGGCGCGAGGAGACGGCGCGCGCAGCGGACCGGCCGCCAAGCACCGTGATGCCCGACCAGGCGCTCATCGAGATCGCGCGGCGCACTCCGCGCGACCGCCACGCCCTCGAGCAGATCCGCGGCCTGCCGCCCCAGACCTTCCACCGGCGCGGCGACGCCTTGCTCCAGGCGATCACCCGCGGCCGCAAGCGCACGCCCCCGGAGCCCCCGCCCGATCCGCCGCCGCGCGACTCCTCCGACGCGCCGGTCGTGTCGCTCGCGCAGGCGCTCGTGCGCCACCGCTCGACCGAGTCCGGCGTCGCGGTCGAGTTGATCGCAACCCAGGCGGAGCTCGCTCAGCTGATGTCAGCGCTGCGGCGCGGCGAGAACGGCGGCGGGCTACGCGTGGCAAACGGCTGGCGGCGCGAGCTCGTCGGGGACGAGCTGGCCGAGCTGGCGGCCGGCCGGCGCAGCCTGAGCGTGGCCGAGAACGGCCGCCTCGAGGTCACACCAAAGGACTGAGCGCCGACTCCGCCGGGTCGAGCGCGCCGCCGAGCGCGCGCTCGAGCTCCGCGGCGACCATCAGCACGTCGAGGTCACGGCCGCGGTCCGCGATCACCTGCACCGCCAGCGGCAACCCGGCCTCGTCGCGGCCCGCGGGCACGCTCGCGGCTGGCAGCCCGAGCGCGTTCGCGTAGGTGCACAGGGTGAGCTTGCCGCCCGGGCGCGGCGGCTCGCCGTCGATCGAGACGATCCCCTCCGCGGCGAGCGGCGCGGTGACGGGCACCGTCGGGCACAGCGCCACCGGGTGGCGCTCGAACCACTCGGACGCCTCCGCGCCGATCTCGGCCAGCGTGCGCCCGGCCTCCGCGTACGGGAGCAGCCCGGGACTGAAGCCGCGCATCTGCTCGAACATCTCGCGCCCGTAGCGCGAGAGCTCCTCCTCGCGCCCGCCGACGAGCTCCGGAACGTAGAGCGCCAGCTCACTGCCGAGCATCAGGTCGTAGGCGTCGCGCGCCTCGGCCTTCCGCGGCGGCGCCGCGTCGCTGACCTCGTGACCGGCGACCGCGAGCGCGTCGGCCGCGCGCCGCACCGCCGCCCGGCACGAGCGCGCAACCGCCTGCATGCCGTCGTCCTCGTAGACGCCGACGGCAAGCGGTTCGGCGCGAGCGGGCGCGGGGTCGACGATCGCCATCGCCCGCAGGCCCAGGTCGAGGTCCGCCGCGCTGCGCGCGAGCGGCCCGACACACGCGAACATCCCGAAGGCGGGCGGGATGCCGAAGCCGGCGTGCCCGGCGTTCGACACGAGCCCGCGGCTCGGCTTCAGGCCGAAGACGCCGCACCAGGCCGCCGGCTGGCGGATCGAGCTGCCGAGGTCGGAGCCGACGCCGAGGTAGCTGAGCCCGGCGGCGACCGCCGCGGCCTCGCCCCCGGACGAGCCGCCGGGGGTGCGCTCGGGATCGTGCGGGTTGACCGTGCGGCCGTAGACCAGGTTGTCGCTGTCGTAGAAGCAGCAGAACTCGGACAGGTTCGTCTTGCCGAGCACGATCGCGCCGGCGGCGCGCAGCCTCCGCACGGCCGGGGCATCGCTCCGACCGGTCACGTCCGCTTCGAGCAGCGAGCCGTTCGAGAACGGCAGCCCCTCCATCTCGAGCGCCTCCTTGACCGTCACCGGCACGCCGTGGAGCGGGCCCGACGCCGGCGCGCGCTCGGCCGCGCGGGCCTCCGCGCGCGCCTCGTCGAAGCGGCGCACGACCACGGCGTTCAGCCACGGGTCGATCCGCTCGATGAGCTCGATCTGCTCGTCGACGACCTCGACCGGGCTTCGCTCGCCGCGGCGGATCGCGTCGGCGAGCTCGACCGCCGTCAAGAAAGCTCCGGAGGGAGCTCGCCGGCTTCGATCAGGCGGCGGATGTCCCCCGCCCTGCGCGGGTTGAGGAAGACGTGACGCTGGCCGACGCTCGGCTTGCTCGCCAGCAGCCCGGCTGCCACGAGCTCCTCGCCGACCTCGTTGGCGAGCTGGCGCTCGTTTCCGGCGAAGCCGCGCGCCACGTGGTCGAAGGCGGTGTGGTAGCCGCCCCACTTGCCCATGCCGTCGAGCCGCTGGAGGATGCGGCGCATCACGCGCCGGCGCGGGTCCGGGTCGTCGTGAGCACGGGCGACGGCGCCGGGCGGCTCGAGCACGGCGAGCACCTGATCCTCGAGCACCTCGGCCGAGTCGCCGTCCAGCGGCGACCCGCCCAGCCGGCTGATCGTCTCCGCCACACGCAGCGGGTGCGTCGCCCCGGTCGGCGGGCGCAGGTCGGCCGGGCCGAACACGTGGCCGGGCAGCGCGAGCGTGCGGGCGCGCAGCCGGTCGATGTGACGGCAGGCCTCGTCGAGCGCCTCGCGCGCGAACTCCACCCGCCAGCCCTCGTCGTCAGCCGGATAGGCGAGCACCAGAAAGCCGCCGTCGTCCCCCATCAGCAGCGCCAGGTCCGCGCTCGAGCGGGGGGCGTCCGGCTCGCAGGCCTCGACGAGCGCGCCCACGGCCCCCGCCGCCAGCTCGAAGCCGCGGTCGGGAACGGCCGCCGGGTCGGCGCGCAGGCGCGGGTCGAGCGGAAGCGCGGCGAGCAGCGCCTCGGAATGCGCGGCCACGGCCACGGCAATCGGCTGCTCGCGCCCGCTGCGCGCCTGGCCGAGCTCGCCGGCACCGCGCTCGAGCTCCGCTCCCAGCAGGACGCGCAGGCGGGCGCCGTACTCGCGTGGGGCACCGACCCCGCCGGCGTCGGCGAGCGCCAGCTCGAGCTCGCTCGGGGCCGCGCCCATCCGCGCAGCGTACGCACCTCCCTCCCCGGGTACCGTCTGCGGGTGGACAAGAAGCGCCTCAGCATCTATCTGAACGACCACCTCGGGGGCTCGACCACGGGCATCGAGCTCGTCCGGCGCGCCTGCAGCAAGAACCAGGGCACCGACTACGGGCGCTTTCTCACCGAGCTCACGAAGGACATCGAGGAGGACCGCGAGGCCCTCCTCGAGATCATGGACAGGCTCGGCATCCACCGTGACCCCGCGAAGGTCGCCGGCGGATGGGTGCTCGAGAAGATGGGGCGCCTCAAGCTGAACGGGCAGCTGCGCGGCTACTCGCCGCTCAGCCGGCTCGTCGAGCTCGAGGGGCTCGCGCTCGGCGTGACCGGCAAGCTCGCCGGCTGGAAGGCGCTGCGGCTGGTCGCCGACAACGAGCCGCTGCTCGACGCCGCCGCGCTCGAGCGGCTCATCGAGCGCGCCGAAAGACAGCAGCGCGGGGTCGAGGAGCACCGGCTCGTGGCAGCGCGCGAGGCGTTCGGCGCGTAGGCTGGGCGCGCGGGTAGCCTCCCGCGCCGATGACCTGGGAGCCCGAGCTCGAGGAGCTGCGCCGGCGCGAGGGTCTCGCCCGCCGCATGGGCGGCGACGAGCGCGTGGCGCGCCAGCACGCGTCCGGACGGCTGACGGTGCGCGAGCGGATCGAGCGGCTCTTCGACGAGGGCAGCTTCCACGAGACGGGCGCGCTCGCCGGGCGCGGCACCTACGCGGACGATGGCAGCCTGACCGACTTCCTGGCGGCCAACACCGTCGTCGGCCAGGGCCGGATCGCGGGGCGCCGGGCGGTCGTCCAGGGCGACGACTTCACGATCCGCGGCGGCGCGGCCGACGCGGCGATCTGGGAGAAGACGGTCTACGCGGAGCGGCTCGCACACGATCTGCGCATCCCGCTCGTGCGGCTCGTCGACGGCACGGGCGGCGGCGGCTCGGTGAAGACGCTCGAGCAGATGGGCTTCTCTTACGTCCCGCCGCTGCCCGGCTTCGACCTCGTGGTCGAGAACCAGTCGATCGTGCCCGTGGTGGCCGCCGCCCTCGGCCCGACCGCCGGCCTCGGCGCGGCGCGCGTCGTGTGCTCGCACTTCTCGGTGATCGTGAAGGACACGGCACAGCTGTTCGTGGCGGGGCCGCCGGTGGTCGCGATGGCGGGCCTCGGCGAGACGCCCGACAAGGAGGAACTCGGCGGCGCCCACATGCAGGCGCGCGCCGGGGCGGTCGACAACGTCGCGGCGGACGAGGACGACGCGCTCGGCCAGCTGCACCGTTTCCTCGCCTACCTGCCGCAGAACGTCTGGGAGGCGCCGCCGCTCGCCCCCGCCGCTGACCCGCCGGAGCGGCGCGAGGAGGAGCTGCTGTCGATCGTGCCGCGCGACCCGCGCCGGCCCTACAAGATGCGGCGCATCCTCGAGCACGTGCTCGACCGCGACTCGGTGTTCGAGCTGGGCGCTGCATTCGGCCGCCCGACGATCACCTGCCTGGCGCGGCTCGCCGGCCGGCCGGTGGGCGTGCTCGCCTCGGACCCGGAGCACTACGGCGGCGGGGTTACGGCCGACGCCGCCGACAAGATGGCTCGCTTCGTGGACACCTGCGACCAGTTCCACCTGCCGGTCGTCAACTTCGTCGACGTCCCGGGCTTCGTGATCGGCACCGCGGCGGAGCGCGCCGGCACGATCCGGCGCGGCGCCCGCGGCCTCTTCTCGGTGGTGCAGGCGACCGTCCCGTGGGTCTCGATCCTCGTGCGCAAGGTCTACGGCGTCGCGGGTGCGGGGCACGGCGACGGCTCGCGGCTCAACCTGCGCTTCGCCTGGCCGTCCGGCAACTGGGGCTCGCTGCCGCTGGCGGGCGGGCTCGAGGCGGCCTACCGGCGCGAGCTCGAAGCGGCCGAGGATCCGGTCGCGCTGAGGGCGGAGATCGCGGCGCGCCTCGAGGCGGTCACGTCGCCGTTCCGGACGGCCGAGCGCTTCAGCGTCGAGGAGATCATCGACCCGCGCGACACGCGCCCGATCCTCTGCGACTGGGCGGAGCGCGCGCACGAGCTGGTCCAGCACGAGCTGCACGAGGGCCCCAAGGCGCGCGGGGTCCGGCCGTGAGCGCCGAGGCCGCCGCACGCCGCCGGCGACGCCGGCGCAGGCGGACGCGGCGGCGGCCCGACGGCTGGACCGAGCGCCACGTGCGCCGGCTCTTCTGGCGCGCCGGCTTCGGCGCGACGCCGCGCGAGGCCGCGCACTGGGCGCGGCGCGGCAAGGCGGCCACGATCCGCTGGCTGCTGGGCGGCGGACCGGCGCCGGTGCCGCGCGTCCCGCCACCACGGACCGACGAGGGGCGGCTCGACCCCCTCAACGAGTGGAGCCACGACGCGCTCTGGTGGCTCGACCGCATGGTGAGCTCGCCGCGGCCGCTGCAGGAGAAGCTCACGCTCTTCTGGCACGACCACTTCGCCACCACCGATCAGGACACGCCGATGATGCTCGCGCAGAACCGGACGCTGCGACGTCATGCGCTGGGCGCCTTCCCGGTGCTGCTGCGCGAGATCACGAGCGACCCGGCGATGCTCCTCCACCTGTCGCTCGCGAACTCGGACCCGGATGCGCCGAACGAGAACTTCGCGCGCGAGCTGATGGAGCTCTACACGCTCGCGCGCGGCTACTCCGAACGCGACATCCGCGAGGCGGCGCGCGCCCTCACGGGCTTCCGGGCGGACTGGAACGACGACGGCAGCGTGCGCACCTACTACGACCGCGAGTACCACGCCGGCGGCCGCAAGCGCATCTTCGGCAAGCGCGGGCGCTTCGACTGGCGCGACGTGCTCACGCTCTGCGTGCGCCACCCCGCACACGCCCCCTTCCTCGTCGAGAAGCTCTGGAACTTCTTCGTGGCAACGCCGCTCCCGCGCGGCACGAAGAGCCAGCTCGCGCGCACCTACCGGCGCTCGGGCCACCGCATCAAGCCCGTCGTCGGCGCGATCCTCGCCCACCCGGCGCTCTACCGCCGGCTCGACGAGCCGACGATGGTCAAGGCCCCGGTGGTGTTCCTCGCCGGCGCCCTGCGCAGCACCGGGCAGGGCGTCGAGCGCGACAGCTGGGGCTGGCTGCTCCAGGGGATGGGCCAGCAGCTCTTCAGGCCGCCGTCGGTCGCCGGCTGGGAGTGGGGCACCGCCTGGCTCTCCTCCAACTCGATGCACGTCCGCTTCGACACCGCCAACTACCTGCTCGACACGCCGAAGCTGCAGGTGGAGGACGAGTCGACGCCGGAGAACCTGTCGCCCGCGCGCGCCGTCGCGCGTGCCCGGCGCGCCGCCGGCGAGCCGTGGACCTCGCGCGCGACCGACGCCGAGCTGATGCGCATCGCGCGCCGCCTGCTCGACGACCGCGAGAAGCTGCCCGGCGGGCGCTGGCGCCAGGACAAGCAGACGCGCGCGGACATGTGCCAGCGCGTCCTGCGCCAGCTCCTGCTCTGCGGACCCGACGCCCAGGTGCACTGATGAGCCGCCACCGCGCATGCGACGACTTCCACCGCAGCAGCGAACAGGTCCGCCGTGACTATCTGGGCGGGCCCGCACTCACGCGCAGGCAGGTGATCGGCGCGGGGCTCGGCGCCGGCCTCGCCCTCTACGGCGCCAGGGCGATGCCGGCCGAGCGCATCTTCGAGGCGGCGGCCGCCGAGGCCGCCGCGGCGCCCGACGGACCGGTGCTCGTGTCGGTCTTCCTGCCGGGCGGCGTCGACCTGCTCGACACGCTCGTGCCGCTGCACGACTACGGCCGCTACGCGGACCTGCATCCGAAGCTGAAGATCGCCGGGCTTCCGCTCGGGGGCGCTGCGTTCGGGGTCCATCCCTCGCTCGCGGAGGGACTCGGCGGCGGCGTCAAGGGTCTGTTCGAGCGCGGCAAGATCGGCTTCCTCCCTGGCATCGACTACGCCAACCCGGATCTGTCGCACTTCCACTCGCGCCACTTCTGGGAGACCGGCTTGATCACCGCCGACTCCGCGCCGGGCTGGCTCGGGCGCTGGCTCGACCGCGCGGGCGGGCGCGACAACCCGTTGCAGGCCATCTCGATGGGCTGGGGCCTCTCGCCCGTCATGCGCTCCGTGCGCGCTCCCGCCGCCGCGGTCTCGTCGCCGGGCGACGCCCGCTTCTGGATCCGCGACGTCTGGGGCGAGCCCTACGACGAGGCGATGACGGCCTACGGCCGGCTCGGGCGGGCGCGCGGCGGCGCGCACGCGCTCAAGGCGTCGCGGACGGCCGCGCGGCTCGCGAAGGGCGTGGCCGACCGGCTCGAGCCCTACGGCGAGCGCGACGGCGTCGACCCGCTCGCCTCCACGATCGCCTACCCCGCGGAGAGCGACTTCGGCGAGCGGCTGCGCTACCTCGCCGCGATGATCCAGCAGCCGCTCGGCATCCGCGTCGCGGATGTCGAGATGCGCGGCGACTTCGACACCCACGACAACCAGGAGGAGCTCGGGCCGCTGCTCGCCGAGGTGAGCGGGTGCCTGGCGGCGTTCCAGGCGGACCTCGAGGCGCGCGGTGTATCGCAGCGGGTGCTCACGTTCGTGTGGTCCGAGTTCGGCCGCCGGCCCGAGGAGAACGACACCGGCACGGACCACGGCGCGGGCGGTCTCGCCTGGGTGCAGGGCGACCGGGCGATGCCGGGCGTGCACAGCGAGTACCCGAGCCTCAGCCAGCTCGACGATGACGACAACCTGAGGGTCACGATCGACTTCCGGCGCGTCTACTCGAGCCTGCTCGAGCAGTGGCTCGGCACGGACGCGAGCGCCGTGATCCCGCGCTCCGAGGGCTTTGGGCGCGTGCAGCTGACCCGATGAGGCGCGCGCTGGGGCTGCTCGCCATCGCGGTCGTCCTGGCCGCGCCTGCCGCCGCCGCGGCTCGGCCTACAGCTGTCGGCGTCGGCGAGCGGGAGTGGCGGATCGCCCTCTACCGGCCCTGGGTGCCCGCCGGGCTCGTCAAGTTCAACGTGAAGAACTTCGGCGAGGACGGCCACGACTTCGTCGTCCGGAACGCTCGCGGCGTCACGCGCGCTCGCCTGCCCGAGCTCGGCGCCGGCGAGACGGCGAGCGTCACGGCTCGCCTGATGCGGCGGGGTCGCTACACCGTCTACTGCTCGCTGCCCGGCCACCTGGCGCTCGGCATGCGAGCGGTGTTGACGGTCAGGGGTGCAATGCAAAGATGACTTTGCAAAGATACCTTTGCAATGCGCACCTACCATCTCTCCGACCCGGAGGTCCTGCGCGCCCTCGCCCACCCGCTGCGCGGCAAGCTGCTCGCCGCGCTCCGGATCGACGGGCCGGCGACGGCCTCGATGCTGGGTCGTCGCTACGGCGAGAGCTCTGGCGCCACCAGCTACCACCTGCGCCAGCTCGCCCGCTACGGCCTCGTCGAGGACGACCCGGGCCATGAGGGCGGCCGCGAGCGCTGGTGGCGGGCCGCCCACGAGCTGACTGACTGGTCGACGGGCGAGTTCGTCGGGGGCGAACCCGGCGACGCCGAGGCTCACCGCGAGTTCGCCCGGCGCGTCGGGGCGGACTACGCGCGCTGGCTCGCCGGCTGGGTCGACGAGCTCGACGAGTGGAGCCCGGAGTGGCACGACGCGTGGGAGCTGTCCGACATCCACATGCGGCTGACCCCGGCCCAGCTCAAGGCGCTCAGCGCCGAGCTGCTCGAGACGATCATGCGCTACCGCGAAGCCGGCCCCGCCGGCGAGCGCGCCGAGCGCGTGGCGGTGCTGCTGCAGGCCTTCCCGCAGCGCGGGCCGCTGCCGTGATCCCGCGGGCACCGGGCCTGCGGCCGCTCCTGGCCGCCGAGGTCGTGTCGACGACCGGCGCGTGCATGACCGCGATCGCGCTGCCGTGGCTCGTCCTGACGACGACCGGCTCGGCGGCGCAGGCCGGGCTCGTGGCCGCGGTCGAGTGGGTGCCGATGGCGCTGCTCGGGATCCCGAGCGGAGCGATCGCCGCCCGGCTCGGCCCGCGCCGGACGATCGTCGCCTGCGACGCAGCCCGCATCCCGATCGTCGCGGCGGTCCCCGTCCTGTACTGGCTCGGCGCGCTCGACTTCGGCGTGCTGCTCGCGCTCGCGTTCCTGACCGGCGTCTTCTTCCCGGCGCACTTCGCATCCCAGCGCACGATCCTTCCCGCCCTGATCGGCGAGGCGGCCGCCGACGTCACGCGCGGCAACGCCGTGCTGCAGGCCGCCAACAGGCTGCCGATGGTGCTCGGCCCCGCGCTCGGGGGCCTGCTCGTGGCCGCGCTCGGGGCGCCCGCCGTGCTCGCGATCGACGCCGGCAGCTACGCCCTATCGGCGCTGCTCGTGACGACGCTCGTCCCGCGCAGCGCGAACGGGGCCGCGCCGCCGGCGGAGGAGCGCGGCGGCCTCTGGGACGGCGCCCGCGAGCTCGCCCGCGACCGCGTGCTGCGGCCGCTCACCCTTGCCTACGCGGCCATCGAGCTCGCCATGCAGGGCGTGTTCTTCGCCGTGCCGGTGCTCGTCTTCAGCGCATACGACCGCAACGCCGGCCTGGCGGGCCTGCTGCTGGCGGCCTGGGGCGCCGGTGCACTCGCCGGAGCGCTGCCCGCGCTGCGGCTGTCGGCGCGCGAGCCGGTCGGGCTGATCAGATGGGCGCTCGTGGCGCAGGCGGCACCGCTGTGGCTCGTGGCCGCCCCGCTGCCTCCGCTGGTGCTCGCGGCGGGGATGGCGCTGTCCGGACTGGCCAACCCGGTCGCGAACGCGCCCGCCAACACGCTCGTGACGCTGTCGGCCCCCGAGCCGCTCCGCGCCAAGACGATGCTCGCCTTCATCACGGCCAGCACGACCGCCGCGGGCGCCGCCCTGTTCCTCGCCGGGCCGGCCGCGGAGGCCTTCGGAGCGCGCGCCGTGCTCGCCGCGGGCGCGGCGATCGTCAGCCTGAGCGCACTCGGCTTCGCCCTCGCGACGCGACCTCGACGTGATATAGTTGCGCAAGCAATTACTTCGAGGGAGTTTGTGAGGGGACGGACATGAAGCTGAACGGCATCCACCACATCACCGCGATCACCGCCGACGCCCAGGCCAACGTCGACTTCTACACGCGCGTGCTCGGCCTGCGCATGGTCAAGAAGTCCGTCAACCAGGACGACCCGACCGTCTACCACCTCTTCTACGGCGACGAGCACGCAAAGCCGGGCCTCGATCTCACCTTCTTCGAGTACCCGGGCGCCCCGCTCGGACGCGCGGGCGACGGCATGATCCACCGCATCGTCTGGCGGGTGGGCTCGCCCGCGGCGCTCGACTTCTGGGCGGCCCGGCTCGCCGACGAGGGCATCGAGACCGAGCGCAACGGTGACCGCCTGCGCTTCCGCGACCCCGAGGGGCTCCAGCACGAGCTGGGCATCTTCGACGTCCCGGACGAGCCGCTGATCGCCGAGCACCCCGAGGTTCCGGCCGAGCACGCGCTCCAGGGCTTCCACGGCGTGCGCGCGTACGGGTCGGATCCCGAGCGCAGCCGCTACCTGCTCGAGCAGGGCATGGGCTTCTCCCCCACCGACGACGGCTGGGAGACGCGTGCCGAGAGCCGCACCGGCGAGTACGCCTACGACCCGCCGCCGGCCGAGCGCGGCCTGCCCGGCGCGGGCACGGTCCACCACGTGGCCTGGGGCTCGACCGACGAGGAGCACCCGGCCTGGCGCGCACAGATCCGCACGCACGGCGGTCACCCCACCGAGGTGATCGACCGCCACTACTTCCACTCGATCTACTTCCGCGAGCCGAGCGGCGTGCTGTTCGAGCTGGCGACGCCGAGCCCGGGCTTCACCATTGACGAGCCGCTCGAGACGCTCGGCGAGAAGCTCTCGATCCCGCCGTTCCTCGAGTCGCGGCGCGCGGACATCGAGGCCGCCGTCAAGCCGCTCGAGTACAAGCGCGCGGTCTCCGGCAAGAGCTAGCGCGGCTTCGACAAGATGCCGCCCCGTGGATCTCTTCTTCGAGGGCGGAACGGTCAGGACACTGGACCCGGAGCGCCCGCCGGCAGAGCACAAGCTGGCGGTGCGCGCCGGCGTCGTCGTCGAGCGCCCTGCGCCTGACGCGAGGCGCGTCGAGCTCGGCGGGCGCTGCATCGTCCCCGGCTTCGCCGACGCGCACGTCCACTTCCCAACCTGGTCGCTCGGGCTGCGCCAGGCGCGGCTCGAGGGCGCGCGCTCGCGCGGCGAGGCGCTCGAGCGCGTCGAGGCGGCGCTGGCGCAGCTGCCGGCGGGCGGCTGGCTGCGCGGCCTCGGCTGGCGCGAGGGCGATTGGCCGGAGCCGCCCGAGCTGTCGGCCCTCGACCGCGTGACCGGCACGGTGCCGACCGCGCTGATGTCGAAGGACTACCACTCGCTGTGGGTCAACAGCGCGGCGCTCGAGCGAGCAGACGAGCCGCTCGAGCTGCCGGGCGGGGTCGTCGAGCGCGACGCCGACGGGCGGCCCACGGGGATCCTCCGCGAGAACGCTGCCTGGTCCTTCCGCGACCGCTACGTCCGCCCCACGCTCGACGAGATGATCGAGAGCTCGCGCGAGGGCATGCGGATCGCGGCCGCCCGCGGCGTCACCGCGCTGCACGACAAGGACGGCTGGCTGGGGTCGTTCGAGGTTCACCAGCGGCTGCTCGCGGACGACGAGCTGCTCGTGCGCGTCTGGCAGTCCCTGCCCTGGGAGCGGCTCGACGAGCTCGCCGCACTCGGCATCCGCTCGGGCTTCGGCAACGACATGCTGCGGCTCGGCTACCTCAAGGGATTCATGGACGGCACGCTCGGCTCGGCGACGGCGCTGCTCCTGGACGGCTCGGGCGTCGAGATCACGAGCGGCGCCGCGCTCGCGGACCTCGTGCGGCGCGCCGCCCGGGCGGGCTGGCCGGTGGCGGTCCACGCGATCGGCGACGGAGCGAACCGCTCCGCGCTCGACGCCTTCGAGGCGACCCGGGACGAGTGGCAGCCGCGCGGCCTGCGGCCGCGCATCGAGCACGCCCAGCTGCTCGCGCCCGAGGAGTTCGAGCGCTTCGCCGAGATCGGCGTCAGCGCCTCGGTCCAGTTCACGCATGCGCCGTCCGACCGTGACCTCGCCGACCGGCTCTGGGAGGGCAGGCAGGGCGCGTACGCCTATCGCTCGCTGGCGGACGCGGGCGCGCGGCTCGCGAACGGGTCGGACGCGCCGGTCGAGGAGCTCGACCCGCTCGCCGGCCTCGTCGCCGGAGTGCGGCGCACGCTCGACGATCGCCCACCCTGGCGGCCCGAGCAGGCGCTGACGCTCGACGAGACGCTGCGTGCCACCTGCATCGCGCCCGCCTGGCTCGAGCACCAGGAGCACCGCCGTGGGATGCTGCGGCCGGGAATGCTCGCCGACCTCGTCGTCCTCGACCGCGATCCCTACGAGTGCCCGCCGGAGCAGCTCAGCGAGCTGCGCGTCGTCGCAACCATGGTCGGCGGGCGCTGGACGCACCGCGACCCAGGGTGGAGCGCCGCGTGAGCGCCACACGCGATGCCGAGAGCCGCGCCGAGCAACTGGCGGGCGGCATCTATGGGACGATCGTGGTGGCCGGCCTGCTCGCTGCGACCGGCCCGGACGACGACCCGGGGATTTGGCCGACCGCCCTGTCGGTCGCGGTCACCGTGGTCGTCTTCTGGCTCGCGCACTCGTGGTCCCTGTCGGTCGCCCGTCGCGCGACCGGCGTCGAGGAGGAGCGGCGCGGTCTGCGCCAGACGCTCGCTCATCACTGGCCGCTCGTCCAGTCAGCCTTCCCCCCGCTCGCCGTGATGCTGATCGCGGCCGGCGCTCGGGGCGAGTGACGAAACGGCGATCCTGCTCGCCGCCATCTCATGCGTGGTGCTGCTGGCCGGCTGGGGCATCATCGTCGGCCGGCAGGAGCACGAGAGCATCGCGCGCATTGCGCTCACCTCGGTGGGCTGCGCCTCGCTCGGAGCGCTGATGGTTCTCCTCAAAGTCGTTATTCATTAAGACGCCCACCCGAAGAAGGAGACCCCCGTGCCTGACGCCACCGCCAGTGACCTGTCGACCCTCGCCCGCGACCTCGACGGCGACGCGTTCCTCCCCGACCAGAACGGCTGGGATGACGCGCGCCGCGCCTGGAACCTCACGGTCGACCTCCAGCCGGCCGCGGTCGTCCAAGCCTCGAACGCGGATGACGTCGCGCGCGTCGTCGACTTCGCGCGCGAACGCGGCCTGCGCGTCGCCGCCCAGGTGACGGGCCACGGTGCCGGCGCGATGGCGCCGCTCAGCGACGCGATCCTGCTCCGCACCGGGCGCATGAACGGCGTCGAGATCGACCCTGCAGCGAGGCGCGCGCGTGTCGAGGCGGGCGTCCTGGCGGCCGATGTCGCCGTTGCCGCCGGGGACGCCGGACTGGCGGCGCTGCTCGGCTCGTCCCCGGACACCGGCGTGGCCGGCTTCACGCTCGGCGGCGGAGTCGGCTGGCTCGGGCGCAGCTACGGGCTCGCCTGCAACAGCGTCCGTGCGATCGAGCTCGTGACCGCCGACGGGCAGCAGCGCCGCGTCGACGCGGACAACGACCCGGAGCTCTTCTTCGCGCTGCGCGGCGGCGGCGGCTCGTTCGGCGCCGTGACCGCGCTCGAGATCGAGCTCTACCCCGTGGCCGAGGTCTACGCGGGCATGGTCGCCTGGCCGGGCGAGCTGGCCTCGGAGATCGCGCACGCCTACCGCGAGTGGCTCGCGACGGCGCCGGACGAGGTCACCGCGCAGCTGCGCTTTCTCACACTCCCGCCCCTGCCCGAGCTGCCCGAGCCCCTGCGCGGCAAGTCGCTCATCGACGTGACCGGCGCCTTCATTGGCGACGCCGGCGCGGGCGAGGAGCTGATGCGGCCGCTGCGCGAGATCGAGGGCGTGGTCTGGGACACCTGGGGCGTTCAGCCCGCCGCGGCGCTACGGCAGCTGGCGATGGACCCGGAGGAGCCCGTGCCCGGCGTGGGCGACCACGTGCTGCTCGGGGAGCTGAGCCCGGAGGCCGCGGATGCGCTCGTCGGCGTGGCGGGCATCGACTCCGGCAGCCCCCTGATCAGCGTCCAGGTCCGCCAGCTCGGCGGAGCGATGGGCCGCGAGGACGGGCACGGCGGCGCGCTGCCGAAGCTCGACGCGGAGCACCTCGCCTTCGGCGTCGGCGCGGTGTTCGAGCCCGCGGCCCGGCCGGCGGTCGACGCTCACCTGGACCGGATCCAGAACGAGCTCGCTCCCTACTCGCCCGGGGGGCGCGCGCTCAACTTCTCGGACCGGCCGGGGGACGTTTCGGCCGCCTTCCGCCCCGAGCTCTGGGAGCGCCTCAGGACGGTGAAGGCGCAGTACGACCCGGCCGGCATGTTCGTGGCCGGCCACCAGGTGAGCTGAGGGGAAGGCTCTCAGCTGCTGCGCAGCTCGAACCAGACGTGGGTGCGGCCGTCGTGGGTGACGCCCCAGCGGTCCGCCATCTGGTCGACGAGCACGAGCCCCCAGCCGCCCGGCTCCTCGAGCGGGCGCTGGCGCCGGCGCGGCGCGAAGCCCGGACCCGGATCGCTCACCTCGACGCCGACCCCGTCCACGGTTGCGCGCAACTCGAGCTCGATGAGCTCACCGTCGCTCGCGCCGCCGTGGCGGACGGCGTTGTTGACGAGCTCCGAGATCAGCAGCGCCAGCGTCTGCTCGATCTCCTGGTCGAGCCAGCGCGCAACGTTGTGCAGCCAGGCCCGGGCCCGCTCGGGCGCCTGCATGCCGCCCGCCATCACAAGCCGGCGGCGCGGGCCGCCCGCGAGTGGACGAGGTTGAACTGCCTGGGTCGGGCTGATTGCCATTGGGGTGGGTCGCCCCTCCGGGGTCTGGGTCCTGGGCTGCGTCGGCTTCTACGCGCATGCCCTTTAGTCCTGCAAACTGGTCTCTGGCCGCTTGTATTACGCCCCAGAGGTGAAAGTTGCGCTCGTCCGGGTCAGCGTCACTCGGCTTCGGATGGGTGTAGACGGCCGCGACCGCCCGCGCGGCCAGGTCGACCTCGGCGTCGTCCAGCGTGCGCGGGTCGAGAAGCAGCCGACCATCTTGGATCCGCCCGACGAGCGGCGGATCGCCGGCGCGCAGCGATGCCGCCAACGCGTCGGCGCCGGCCGGACCGGGATCGAGCGCAACCGCGGGTCCGTGCAGCTCAAGGAGCGGCAGCGCGCCACCGCCGACGCGCGCCACCGCCCCGATCACCGTGCCGCCCGTGGCGGCTGCGAGGCGCTCAGCGCGAGCCGCGAGCGCGTCCTCACCCGCGGTGAGCATCGCGAGGACCGGAATCGCTGCCTGGGCGTGCTCGGGGTCGCGGTAGAGCGTGAGCGTCGCCTCCAGCGCGGCGAGCGACAGCTTGTCGATCCGCGCCGCGCGCGCGAGCGGATGGCTCCGGCAGGCGGCGATCGCGTCGCGTTCGCCCACGAGCAGCCCCGCCTGCGGGCCACCGAGGAGCTTGTCGCCGGAGAAGCAGACGACTGCGGCGCCCGCGCGCACCGACCGCCGCACCGGCGGCTCATCCGCCAGCAGCGCGATCTCGTCGGCCAGCACCCCGGAGCCGACATCGTCGATCACCGGGACGCCGAGACCACAGAGTTCCTCGATGCTCACCGACTCGACGAACCCGACGGTGCGGAAGTTCGAAGGATGGACGCGCAGTATCGCCCCCGTGTCCGGTCCCAGCACGGCGGCGTAGTCGGCGGGCCGCGTCCGGTTCGTGGTACCGACCTCCACCAACCGCGCGCCGGCCTGCGCGACGACCTCGGGAATGCGGAACGCGCCGCCGATCTCGATCGCCTGCCCGCGCGAGACGACGAGCTCGCGCCCGTTCGCGAGCGCCGCCGCGGCGAGCAGCGTCGCAGCTGCGCAGTTGTTGACGGCGAGCGCAGCCTCTGCGCCCGTCAACTCGCGCAGCAGGCCCTGGACGTGATCCTGGCGGGAGCCGCGCTCGCCCGTTCCGAGGTCGAGCTCGAGGTTGGCGTAGCCATGGGCTGCATCGGCCACCGCCTCACGCGCGGCGTCGGCGAGCGGCGCGCGGCCCAGGTTCGTGTGCACGATCACCCCGGTCGCGTTGAGCACGCGTCGCATCGAGCCGTGGAGGCGTGCGCGCGCCCGATCGACGAGATCGGGCTCGTCGTCGGCGCCGGCGAGCAGCTCCGCGCGGCGCTCGGCCAGCTCGGCGCGCGCGACGGCGGTCGCGAGCCGGTCGACGGACGGCAGGGCGCGCAGGCGCTCGCGGCGGTCCTCGGTCCCCATGCCCGGGGATGATCCCAGGCGCGGAGTGCGCTACCCGCCCAGGCCCTTGAGCTCGCGCCAGCGCTGCCGCGCGCGGATCACCAGCAACGTGATCTCGCCCAGCTCGTCGCCCTGCTCGACGAACGACGGCACGGTGAAGCTGACCTCCTCGCCGTCCTCCTCGCGCACGATCGTGATCCTGTGCTCGCCTGTGGCGTCGTCGCGCTCGAACGGCAGGTAGACCCAGCCCTCGCCCCCCTCGCCACCGACCGGCGTGCGGCCCTGGTCGTCGACGGGGCTGTGGGCGGAATCGGTGGGATCGTCGTCGTACATCGGCTCAGTTCCCGGGCGGTCCGGCATCCGGAGCCTCCTCGTCGATCGGCGGCGGCAGCTCGCCGCGGTCGTTCTGAACGAACTGGAAGCCGAAGCGGCCCTTGATGCAGAGGTTGCCGCTCGTGACCGGGTGGTCGAGCGGCGAGGTGACCTTGACGATCTCGTTGTCCTGCTCGTGCAGGACGAGATTGCAACCGACGCCGCAGTACGTGCAGATCGTCTGCGTCTGCGACTGGCGCTCGGGCTCCCAGCTGCCCTCCTCGCGGAGGTCGAACTCGCTCTTGAAGATCAGCGCGCCGGTCGGGCACACGGCGATGCAGTTGCCGCAGTACACACACGCCGAGTCCGGCAGCGGGTTGGCGAACTCGGTGGCGATGCGGGCGTCGAACCCGCGCCCGGCGACGGCGATGGCGAACGTGTTCTGCCAATCGGTGCCGCAGCCCTCGACGCACTTGTAACAGAGGATGCACTTCGAGTAGTCGCGCACGTAGAGCTCGTTGTCGACCTTCGGCGGCTGGTGCACGGTCGCCGCGTGGCTGCCGTCGGGCGTCTCGTGGTAGCCGGCGCGCAGCCGGTCGCGCTCACCGGCCTCGAACGGCGGCGCCTGCGGCCCGTAGCGCTCCGGGTCGGCCCCGTACTCCTCGATCCAGCGGTCGACGTTGGGCATGATCGACAGGTCGACAGAGGACGCGAGGAACTCGATCACCATCTTGCGGCTGAGCTTGACGCGCTCGGAGTGCGTCTCGACCTCCATGCCCTCCTCGACCTTGCGCGCGCAGGACGGCACGAGTGTGCGGGCGCCCTTCACCTCGCACACGCAGACGCGGCAGGCGTTCACGGGAGTCAGCGTGCGCTCCCAGCACATGGTCGGGATCTCCGGGCCGCCCAGTCGCTGATTGACGTCGAGGATCGTCTCGGTCTCGCTCGCCTGCACGGTCTCGCCGTTGAGCTTGAGCTCGACCACGCGTGCCGGTGCCCCGGTGCGCGTCCTCGTCATCGCTGACCCCCTGTCTCGAAGACGTCCAGCTTACGCAGCGCCGACTCGATCGCGTCGGCGGCGGTCTGGCCGAGGCCGCAGATCGACGCGTCGCGCATCGACTGCGTGATCTCGTCCAGCAGCGCGTACTCCTGCTCGACCGAGCCCTTCGGCCGGCCGCCCGCCAGCCGCGCCAGCGCCTCCTCCTGACGCACCGTGCCGACACGGCAGGGGACGCATTGTCCGCAGGACTCGTCGCGGAAGAACGCGGCCAGCCGCATCAGGATCGACGGCAGGTCGACCGTATCGTCGACCACCATCACCACGCCCGAGCCCATGCTGACCCCGGCCTCGCGGGTGGCCTCGAAGGACATCTCGACGTCGAGCTCGTCGGGCGTGACAAAGCGGCCGGCGGCGCCGCCCAGCATGATCGTCCGCAGCGGCCGGCCGTCGATCACGCCACCGGCCATCTCGAGGACCTCGCGCAGCGTGATCCCGAACGGGGCCTCGTAGATCCCGGGCTTCACGACCCGGCCCGAGAGGCAGAACAGGCGCGTGCCGGTCGAGCCCTCGGTGCCGATCTTGGCGTAGTCATCGCCGCCCTCCATGAGGATGCCGGGCACATTGACCAGCGTCTCGACGTTGTTGATCACGGTCGGCTTGTCGAATAGGCCCTCGTCGACCGGGAATGGCGGCTTGTTGCGCGGCTCGCCGCGATAGCCCTCGATCGAGTTGAAGAGCGCGGTCTCCTCGCCGCAGATGTACGCGCCGGCGCCCTTGCGCAGCTCGATGTCGAACGCGATCCCCTGACCGAGAATGTCCTGGCCCAGGAAGCCGCGCGAGCGGGCGACGGTGATCGCGTTGACGAGCCGGTCCCAGCACAGCGGGTACTCGCCGCGCAGGTAGAGGTAGCCGCGCTCGCAGCCCGTCGTGATACCGGCGATCGCCATCGACTCGACGATGAAGAACGGATCGTTCTCGAGGATCACGCGGTCCTTGAACGTCCCGGGCTCGGACTCGTCCGCGTTGCAGATCAGGTAGTGCGGACGCTTGGCGTTGCGCGCCACCGCCTCCCACTTGCGGCCGGTCGGGAACGCGGCGCCGCCGCGGCCCATCAGCTTCGCGGCCGTGACCTCGCGCAGGACCCAGTCGGGCCCCATCTCGATCGCCGCGCGCAGCGCCTGCCAGCCGCCGTGGGCGCGGTAGCTGTCGATGTCGTCGGGGTCGACGACCCCGACCCTCTTCAGCAGCCGCAGCGACGGATCGCCCAGCTGCGGAACGAGCGGGGCGGGCGGGGGCGGCGGAGCGCCCCCGGCGAGCATGCTCGCGATGTCCGGGGCCGTGACGTTCCCGACCGAGGCCTCGTGGGGCTCCTCACCGGCGACCGTCAGCATCGCCACCGGCGCGTGCTCGCACATGCCCAGGCACGGGCTCTCGTGCCACACGGCCTGCCCGTTCCCCCGGTGCGAGCCCTCAGGTCCGACCGTCCGCTCGAGCTCCTCCACCAGCTGCTGCGAGCCGCGGCAGATGCACGCCACGTCGGTGCAGACGTGCGCCACCACGGGCGGCTGCGGCTCCATCGAGAACAGCGCGTAGAACGAGGCCACGCCGTAGGCCTCCGCCGGCGGGATCGTGAGCCGACGGCAGATGTAGTTCAGGGCGCCGCGGCTGATCCATCCGACGCGGCCCTGCACGGCGTGCAGGGTGGGGAGCAGCAGATGCCGCCGCGCGCGCGCCGCGTGGCCGCCGCGGGCCACGTGCTGGTCGCGCTCGGACGCCTCCGGAGCACCCTCCCAACTCGTTCCCGGCGGACCCAGTACGGCATCGACCGCCTCGCGCTCGATCGCGGTCGGCAGCTCGTTCTGGATGACGATGTCCATCAGGTGGGCGGCTGCTCCGCAGACAGGCCTGCGGCCGCCACCTCCTCTGCGCCGTGGTCGCCGTCGCCGATCCGGTCGACGCGGATGGCGGTGGCCTTGAACTCCGCCGTGCCGGACTTCGGGTCGGTCGCGTTGATCGTCAGGACGTTCGTCATTACCTCGTCGGGGAAGTGCAGCGTCATGAACGCCAGCCCCGGGCGGAGCGACGGCTCGATCCGCACGGGCGCGATCACGCTGCCGCGGGCCGACGAGACGCGCACGCGCTCGCCGTTCGACACGCCGAGCTGCTCCGCGTCGGCGGTCGACAACTCGAGCTCCTCGCCGCGCCGGAGCGGCGACGTGAAGCCGCCGGTCTGCACGCCCGTGTTGAACGAATCCAGCCGGCGGCCGGTCGTGAGCCGGAGCGGAAACTCGTCCGAGAGCTCCTCGATCGGCGGGGAGTCCTCAACCGCGTGGAAGACGGCCGGCGGGCCCTCGAGTGGCTCCTTCCACAGTCGTCCATGCAGGAAGGTCGGCTCGAGCGTGTCCTCGCTGAAGCACGGCCACTGGATGCCGCCGAGCTCCTCGAGTCGCCTGTAGCTCATCCCGGCGTGGTTGGGGGCAAGCGAACGCAGCTCGTTCCAGACATCCTCGGATCCGGCGTAGTTCCACTTGTGACCGAGGCGCTCCGCGAGGTCGACCATGATGCGGACGTCGTCGCGCGCCTTGCCGGGCGGCTTGAGGGCCGCGCGCACGCGCTGCACGCGCCGCTCGCTGCTGGTCACCGTGCCCTCCGCTTCGCACCAGCTCGCCGAGGCGGGCAGCACGACGTCCGCCAGCTCGGCTGTAGCAGTGCGGAAGATGTCCTGCACGACGAGATGGTCGAGGCTCTCGAACAGGTGCCTCACATGCGTCGCGTCCGCGTCGGATTGGATCGGGTTCTCGCCCAGAACGAACATCGTCGTCAGCTCGCCGCGGTCGATCGCGTCGAACATCTCGGTCATGTTCAAGCCGTACTTCGGCTGGATCTTCACGCCCCAGGCGCGCTCGTACTTCTCGCGCGCCGCGGGGTCGGTCTCGATGTCCTGGAAGCCCGGAAGCCGGTTCGGGATGGCCCCCATGTCGCCGCCGCCCTGCACGTTGTTCTGGCCACGGAGCGGGTTCAGCCCGGAGCCGTAACGCCCCACGTGCCCCGTCAGCAGAGCGAGGTTGATCAGCGCGAGCACGTTGTCGACCGCGTTGTGGTGCTCGGTGATGCCGAGCGTCCAGCAGATCTGTGCGCGATCGGCACGCGCGTACGTGTGCGCGACCTCCTTGATCACGTCTGCGGGAACCCCGCTGAGCGCCTCCGCCCGCTCGAGCGTGTATGGCTCGACCGCGGCCGCGTAGGCCTCGAAGCCGGAGGTACCCCGCCGGATGAACTCGCGGTTGTGCAGCCCCGCGTGGATGATCTCGCGCGCCATCCCGTTCGCCAGCGCAACGTCGCTGCCCACGTTGAGGCCGAGCCAGGCGTCGGCCCACTGCGCGGTCGTCGTCCGCCGCGGGTCGATGGCGTACATCTGCGCCCCGTTGTGGATCGCCTTCAACACGTGGTGGAAGAAGATCGGGTGCGCCTCGCGCGCGTTGGAGCCCCACAGCAGGATCACGTCCGTGTCCTGCACTTCCTGATATGAGCTGGTGCCGCCACCAGCGCCGAACACCGTCGCCAGACCGACGACGCTAGGAGCGTGTCAAGTTCGGTTGCACGAATCGATGTTGTTGCAGCCGATGGCCACGCGCGTGAACTTCTGCGCGATGAAGTTGACCTCGTTGGTCGCCTTCGAGCAGCTCAGCATCCCGTAGGTGTTGGGCCCGTGGGCGTCCACGGCGCGACGGAAGCCGGATGCAGCACGGTCCAGTGCCTCGTCCCAGGTGGCCGTACGCAGGACGCCGTTGTCGCGGACCAGTGGCTCAGTCAGTCGGGCGTACTTCATGGGCATAACGTCCCCCTCATGGGCTTCGCAGTGGGCGGGCATCCAGCGTAACAATCCCCCTTGGGGTAGCGGTCGTCCCATCGGCCGCGCCGGCACGGGCTTGCGGGGCCGGTCTGCTGAGATAGGTGATGCAGGTTCGATGACGACCGCCCGAGACACCTCCAGCGAGCTCGCCCACGGCATGTGGACGAGTGTCGTGCGGGACGGCGAGAAGGACCTCGTGGCGGTTGAGGAGCCGCTCGAGATCCGCGTCGACGGCGCGCCGCTTGCGGTGACCATGCGCACGCCCGGCCATGACGAGGAGCTCGCGCTGGGCTTCCTGTTCACGGAAGGACTGATCGACGAGCCGCGCCGCGCCGGGTTGACCGCCGACCTGGCGGCGAACACGATCGAGGTCGAGGGGCCGATGTCGCGCGACCCGGGCGCGCGCAACTTCTACACGACCTCGTCGTGTGGCGTTTGCGGCAAGGGCGCGCTCGAGGAGGTCGCCGTGCACTCGGAGCCCGCAGCGCCCGGGCCGGAGATCGACCGCGCGCTGCTCGCCTCGCTGCCCGACCGGCTGCGCCAGCCGACGTTCGAACGCACCGGCGGGCTGCACGCGACGGGCTTGTTCGGACCCGACGGCGCGCTGCTCTGGGTCCGCGAGGACGTCGGGCGCCACAACGCCATGGACAAGGTCGTCGGGCGGGCGCTCCTTGACGGCGCCCTGCCGCTGCACGGGCGGATCCTGTGCGTCAGCGGCAGGCTGTCGTTCGAGCTCGTCCAGAAGGCGGCCGTGGCGGGAGCGCCGATTCTCGTCGGCGTGGGCGCGCCGAGCTCGCTCGCGGTGAGCCTGGCGGCCGATCGCAGACATGACGCTCGCAGGGTTCGCCCGCCGAGGGAACGTCAACGTGTACACCGGCGCGGAGCGCGTGCGATGGGATGACGATCCCGCTCACCTCGCTGTCGCACGGCGCCGGCTGCGGCTGCAAGCTGTCGGCCGCCGACATCGGGCCGATCGTGCGGGCGCTGCCCGCGGTCGACGATCCGCGCCTGCTGGTCGGGAGCGCGACGGCCGACGACGCCGGGGTCGTGCGCGTGCGCGACGACCTCGCGCTCGTGCAGACGGTCGACTTCTTCACGCCGATCGTCGACGACCCGTATGACTTCGGTCGCATCGCGGCGGCCAATGCGCTGTCCGACATCTACGCCATGGGCGCGGAGCCGTTGAGCGCGCTGAACCTGGTCGCGTTCCCGCTCGAGCGGCTGGGTCCCGAGGTGCTCGCGGAGATCCTGCGCGGGGGTGGCGATGTCGTGCGCGCGGCCGGTGCGCTCGTTGTGGGCGGCCATTCGATCGACGATCCCGAGCCGAAGTACGGCCTCGCCGTCACGGGAGTGGTCGACCCTGAGCGTGTGCTCAGCAACGCCGGTGGACGAAGCCGGTGACGTGCTCGTGCTGACCAAGCCGCTTGGCGTGGGCGCGATCTCGACCGCGCTCAAGCGCGGACACGGCGACGGCCTGCTCGCGCCCGCCGTCGCGACGATGACGACGCTGAATGCGGATGCCGCCGCGTGCCGCGCAAGACGCGGGCGCGCACGCGCTGACCGACGTGACCGGCTTCGGCCTGCTCGGGCACCTGCGCGAGCTGACCGCCGCGAGCGGCCTGGCGGCCGAGGTCTACGCCGAGGCGGTCCCCGCCATCGACGGCGTCGAGGGGTTGCTTCGGGGCGACGACTCGGTGTCCGGCGGCAGCCGCCGCAACCGCGAGCACGCCGAGACGTTCACGCGGTTCGCCTCCGACGTGGAGGAATGGCGCCGCCGGCTGGTGTGCGACGCAACCACGTCGGGCGGCCTGCTGGTCGCGGTGGCGGCTGAGCGCGCCGCGGACATCCCCGGCGCCGCCGTGGGGCGGCTGGTCGAGGGTCGTCCCGGCAGCATCAGCGTGAGTAGTGAATCCTCTGCCTGAGACGTGGAGCGGCCCGGGCCCGGTGGTCCAACCGGCCTTCAAAGCCGGGGAGCCGCGGCAACCCCGCGGTGGGAAGGTTCGACTCCTTCGCCGCTCCGTCCCGCGGACACCCGTCGGACCGTGAGCGGCGACAGGCCGCTCACGGTCGGCACCGCGGGGCACATCGACCACGGCAAGACGGCGCTCGTCCGCGCCCTCACCGGACGCGACACCGATCGGCTGCCGGAGGAGCAGGCCCGCGGCCTGTCGATCGACCTGGGCTTCGCTCAGCTCGACGCTGGCGGCCGGCTGCTGTCGCTCGTCGACGTCCCGGGCCACGAGCGCTTCGTGCGCACGATGGTGGCCGGAGCAACCGGCGTCGACCTCTTCCTGCTGGTCGTGGCCGCCGACGACGGGGTGATGCCGCAAACGGTCGAGCACGCGGCCGTGCTGCGCGCGCTCGGCGTTCGCGCGGGTGTCGTGGCCGTGACGAAGACCGACCTCGCTGACTCTGCGCGGGCGCGGGAGCAGGCGCGCGCGCTGGTCGGCGAGGCCGTGCCGATCGTCGACTGCTCCAGTCCACAGCGGCACGGGCATCGAGCAGGTCCGCGCGGCGATCGGGCAGGTCGCCGCGGTTTGCCCGATGTGCGACCGCACGACGGGCCGGCCGTGCTCCACGTAGATCGCTCGTTCACGATCCACGGCGCCGGCACCGTGGTCACCGGGACGCTGTGGTCGGGTTCGCTCGGCGCCGGCGACCGAGTCACCTTGTTGCCGTCCGGGCGGCGCGCCAGGGTCCGCAGCGCCCAGGTGCACGACGCCGCCGTCGAGCGGGCGATGGCCGGGCAGCGTGTCGCGGTGAATCTCGCCGGAGTTCGCGTCGACGCCATCGGCCGGGGAGACGTCGTGACGAACGAGGACGCGGGGCTGCAACCCGCATGGATCCTCGATGTCGCGCTCGAGCTCGGCGACGCGGACGTCCCGCGCCGCGTGCAGATCCACCATGGCACGCGCGAGACGCCTGCGCGCGTCGCCGCTCGCGAGCCGGGACGCTGGCAGCTGCGCTGCGAGCGTCCCCTGATCGCCCGCACCGGCGACCGCTTCGTGGTGCGCTCGATCTCCCCGCCCGGCACGCTCGGCGGCGGCGTCGTCCTCGATCCGGTGGCGAGACGGACGCGCCGGCCCGAGCGACCCGAGCAGCCGGCGCCCGCCGCGGCGCCCCCGCGGCCGGAGCCACGCCCGCTCTCGGAGACCGCGCTCGTGCTCGAACGGACGCTGCGCGAGGCCGCCGACCGCCCGCCGCGCGACACCGAGCTCGGCGAGGGCGCGGAGGCGGCGCTGGCCGAGCTGCGGGCCGCCGGCCGCGCCGTGCGGCTTGACCAGACGATGCACATCCATCGCGAAGTGCTCGACGCGCTCCGCGACCGAGTCGCGACCATCATCGCGGCGGAGGGGTCGATCACACTCGCACGACTCCGCGACGAGCTGGGCACCTCGCGCCGCTACGCACAAGCGCTGCTCGAGACGCTCGACTCCGAACGCGTCACGCTCCGGCTCCCCGACGACCGCCGCATCCTGCGGCGCCGGCATGCCTCCTGACGCAGCGAAGGGTCAGAAGGCATAGAACTCGACGCGGTAGCCATCCGGGTCCGAAACCTGCACCCGCACCGTGCCCGACCCCTCCCACTCGGTCTCAGGGACGCCCGCCGTGCGCAGCCGTTCGCGTGCGGCTCGCACCTCCTCCGCGCTGTCGAGCTGGAAGCCGAAATGGTTCGTGCGCGGGAGCTCGGCCGGTGGCGTGCCCTCCCACAGGGCGAGCAGGGCGCCATCCGTGGAGCCGAGCATCAACAGATGCTCGTCGTCGTGCACGCGCTCCGTCAGCCCGAAGTGCTCGGCGTAGAAGGCAGCGGAGCGCTCGCGATCACTCACGGTCAGGGCGACATGGTTCAGGCGCATGGGAAGCTCACGCCGGCACGGCGGGCGCGATCTTCACCCCCGTCATTTCCTCGGAGACTTCCCAAAGCATGCGTGCCACCGACTCGTCGCGAGCGGCCTTGCTGGGTGATACCCGGGTCGGGTGGCCACGCATCTCCCCGAGGCCGTCGGGACCGATGTAGAGGCCACCTTCGAGTCCCGGTTCGGTGGCCGCAAAGAGTGTCGGCAGCGCGCCCATCTCCGCGTTCTGCGCATAGAACCTGTTCACGGGCGCCATGAAGAAGGCGTCGAGCTTCGGCGGCCCGCTCGTCTGCAGGTTCGTCGCGGACCAGCCGGGGTGCGCGGCCAGCGACTTGACGGTGGATCCGGCCGCGCGCAGACGCCGGTCGAGCTCGAGCGCGAACAGCAGGTTCGCGAGCTTCGACTGTGAGTAGGAAGACCAGCGGAAGTAGCGGCGCTCGCCGCCGAGGTTCTGGAATGCGATCCGCCCGCCGCGGTGTGCACCGCTCGACAGCGTCACCACACGCGCGTCCTCATGGCCCTCGAGCGTGTCGAGCAGCAGCCCGGTAAGCGCGAAGTGGCCGAGGTGGTTGGTGCCGAACTGGAGCTCGAAGCCGTCCGCCGTCTCGCGCCGCGGCGTCGCCATCACGCCGGCGTTGTTGATCAGCAGGTCGATTCCCGGGTGGCGCTCACGCACCCGCGCCGCGAACGAGCGGACGGAGTCGAGGCTGGCCAGGTCGAGCGCCTCGAGCTCGACCGTGGAGCCGGGCGCGCGCACCTCTACGGCGCGCACCGCCTCCCTCCCCTTCTCCTCGTCGCGGCACGCCATGACCACGCGCGCGCCCGCGCGCGCGAGCTCGCGCGCGGTCACGAGACCGAGCCCGCTGTTTGCACCTGTCACGATCGCAACGCGACCGCTCTGGTCCGGAATGTCCGACGCAGTCCACTGGGCGCTCATCGCAAGAGGGAATTCAATCGCTTGCCGGCGGCCTGCGCGGGCATAGACTCGATAGTGACTCCACTGGAAGGAGCTCGGTGAGTGTCAAGGACACCGACGAAACGCTGATAGAAGAGGTTTGCTCGCGCGTCCGCGAGCTTCTGGCTGACAACGGCGCAGCGGACGCGGAGGCCTTCATCCGGCAGTTCTACCGCTGGGTGGCGCCCGACGACATCGTCGACCGCGACGCCCTCGACCTCTACGGGCTGGCCGTCGGCCAGCTCGGCTTCGCGCGCAGCCGCCGGCCCGGCGAGCCCAAGGTGCGCGTCTACAACCCCGTGTTCGAGACGCACGGCTGGAGCTCGACGCACACCGCCGTCGAGATCGTGACCGACGACAAGCCGTTCCTGATCGACTCGATCTCGATGGAGCTGAACCGCCAAGGCTTCGGCGTCCATCAGATCATCCACCCGGTGATGCACGTCCGCCGCGATTCGGACGGAGAGCTGGTCGAGGTGCTCGAGCGCGGCGCCAACGAAGAGGACGCGATCGGCGAGTCGGTCATCCACGCCGAGGTGGACCGCCAGACCGACCCGGCGCGGCTCGAGGAGCTGCGCGGCGAGCTGGTGCGTGTGATCGGCGAGGTCGGCGCGGCCGTCGACGACTGGCCGCTGATGCGCGAGCGCGCGCTCGGCCTGGCCGCGGAGCTCGGCGAGTCGCCGCCGCCCGGCCTCGATCCCGAGGAGATCGAGGAGGCACGCGCCTTCCTCCAATGGCTCGAGGACCACAACTTCACGTTCCTCGGCTACCGCGACTACGAGCTCGTGACCGAGGAGGACGAGTTGCGCCTCAACGCGGTGCCCGGCTCGGGCCTCGGCATCCTGCGCCAGGCGGGCGGCGAGGCGAGCTCGCGCGCGTTCAACAAGCTGCCGCCCGAGGTTCGCGAGCTGGCGCTCGAGCCGCACCTGCTCAACCTGACCAAGGCGAACTCACGCTCCACAGTTCATCGGCCCGCCTACCTCGACTACGTGGGCGTCAAGCGCTTCGACCCGCAGGGACGCGTGATCGGCGAGCGCCGCTTTCTCGGCCTCTACACGCACGCGGCCTACCAGTCGCGCTCCGATCAGATCCCGATCCTGCGCCGCAAGGTGCGCACCGTGCTCGCCCGCGCCGCGTTCCCGCACGGGAGCCACAACGAGAAGGCGCTGATCGAGATCCTCGAGGCCCACCCGCGCGACGAGCTGATCCAGGTGTCCCCCGACGAGCTCTTCGAGACGGCGATGGGGATCCTGCATCTCGGCGAGCGCCAGCGGCTGCGGCTGTTCGTCAGGCGCGACCGCTTCGGGCGCTTCTACTCCTGCCTCGTGTTCGTGCCGCGCGACCGCTTCAACACCGAGAACCGGCGCCGCATCGAGGCGATCCTGCGCGACGTGACCGACGCGAAGAGCCTCGACTACACGACGCGCATCTCGGAGTCGGTGCTGGTGCGGCTCCACTACATGGCCTACACCGAGCCGGGCCGGCGGCCGAACGTCGACACCCGCACGGTCGAGCTGATGCTGATCGCGGCAACGCGCTCGTGGGTCGACGACTTCGAGCAGGCGCTCATCGAGGACCAGGGCGAGGAGCGCGGCAAGAAGCTGTTCCGCCGCTACGGCGACGCCTTCCCGACCGCGTACCGGGCCGACTGGGTGGCGCGCTCGGCGCTCGCGGACCTCCGCCACATAGAGGAGCTGCCCGACCACGGCGGCCTCGAGATCAGCCTCTACCGGCCGCTCGAGGCGGCCCCGGGCGTGCTGCGCGCGAAGCTGTACCGCTCGGGCCGCCCCGTGGCGCTGTCGGACGTGCTGCCTCTGTTCGAGAACATGGGCGTGCAGGTCGCCGACGAGCGCCCCTACGCCGTCAAGCCGCGCGACGCCGAGGGCGTCTGGATCTACGACTTCGGGCTCGTCCGGCGCGGCGACACCGACCCCGACGCGGCCGGCGTGCGCGAGCGCTTCCGCGAGGCCTTCATCAAGACCTGGCGCGGCGAGGTCGAGGACGACGGCTACAACCGGCTCGTGCTCGGCGCGGGCCTGTCCTGGCGCCAGGTCACGGTGCTGCGCGCGGTCGCCCGCTACCTACGCCAGACCGGTTCGACGTTCAGCGACCGCTACGTCGAGCAGGTGCTCGTGGCCCACCCGCAGGTCGCCGGGATGCTGATCGACCTGTTCCGCGCCCGCTTCGACCCCGACGAGGCGGACGGGGCGACGGCGGAGACGATCGCCGGTCGCATCGAGGAGGCGATCGACGCGGTCGAGAGCCTCGATCAGGACCAGATCCTGCGGCGCTTCCTGGCTGTCGTTCGCTCGATGCTGCGGACCAACTTCTTCCAGCGCACGGAGCACGGCGGCGCTGAGCCGAAGCCCTACGTGTCCTTCAAGCTCGACCCCTCGGAGCTCGACTGGCTGCCGGATCCGCGGCCGGCCTTCGAGATCTTCGTCTACTCGCCGCGCACCGAGGGCGTCCACCTGCGCGGCGGCATGGTCGCCCGCGGCGGACTGCGCTGGTCCGACCGCCGCGAGGATTTCCGCACCGAGGTGCTCGGCCTGATGAAGGCGCAGATGGTCAAGAACGCGGTGATCGTGCCGGTCGGAGCGAAGGGGGGCTTCGTCGTCAAGCAGCCGCCCGAGAGCGGCGATCGCGAGGAGGTTCAGGAGGAGGTCCTCGAGTGCTACCGGACCTTCATCCGCGGCCTGCTCGACCTGACCGACAACATCGTGGGCGGCATAGTCACGCCGCCACCGCGGGTCGTGCGCTACGACGGCGACGACCCCTATCTCGTGGTCGCCGCCGACAAGGGCACGGCGAGCTTCTCCGACACCGCGAACCGGGTGGCGGGCGAGTACGGATTCTGGCTTGGCGACGCCTTCGCCTCGGGCGGCTCATCGGGCTACGACCACAAGGAGATGGGCATCACCGCCGCGGGCGCCTGGGAGTCGGTCAAGCGCCACTTCCGCGAACTCGGCCGCAACGTGAGCTCCGAGCCGTTCACGGTCGTCGGCGTCGGCGACATGTCGGGCGATGTGTTCGGCAACGGGATGCTGCTCTCGCCTGAGATCCGCCTGATCGGAGCCTTCAACCACCGCGAGATCTTCATCGATCCCGATCCCGACCCGGAGGTGAGCTGGGCGGAGCGCAAGCGCCTGTTCGAGCTGCCGCGGTCGTCCTGGTCGGACTACGACAGCTCGCTGATCTCGACGGGCGGCGGCGTCTGGCCGCGCACGGCAAAGGTGATCGAGCTGTCGGACGAGGCCCGCGAGGCATTGGGCGTCGAGCGCTCCAAGCTGGCGCCGAACGACCTCATCCGGGCGCTGCTGAAGGCCCCCGCGGACCTGTTCTGGAACGGGGGCATCGGCACCTACGTGAAGGCATCCAGCGAGACGCACGCCGACGCCGGCGACAAGACGAACGACAGCCTGCGCGTCGACGCGACCGAGCTGCGCTGCCGCGTCGTCGGAGAGGGCGGCAACCTCGGCGTGACGCAGCGCGGGCGCATCGAGTACGCGCTCGGCGGCGGCCGTATCAACACCGACGCGATCGACAACTCCGGCGGCGTCGACTGCTCCGACCGCGAGGTCAACATCAAGATCCTGCTCGACGCCGTCGTGGACGCGGGCGACATGACCGTCAAGCAGCGTGACGCGCTGCTCGTCGACATGACCGAGACGGTCGCGGACCTCGTCCTCAAGGACAACTACGAGCAGAGCGAGACGCTCTCGATGTCCGAGGCGCAGGCGGCCTCGATGCTCGACGTCCACCAGCGCTTCATCCGCGCCCTCGAGCAACACGCGAAGCTCGACCCCCGGCTCGAGGCGCTGCCCGACGACGAGGAGATCGCCGAGCGTGCCCGCGAGCGCCGCGGCCTCACGCGCCCTGAGCTCGCCGTCCTGCTCGCCTACTCGAAGGTGTTCCTGTACGCGGAGCTGCTCGACTCCGACGTGCCCGAGGACCCCTACCTCTCGGACGAGCTCGAGCGCTACTTCCCACCGCCGCTTCCCGAGCGCTTCCCCGAGCCGATGGACACCCATCGGCTGCACCGCGAGATCATCGCGACGCAGGTGGTCAACAACGTGCTCCACGGCGGCGGCACAACCTTCGCCTTCCGCCTGAACGAGGAGACGGGGTCCCCGCCATCCGAGATCGCCCGCGCCTACGCCGTGGCGCGCGAGGTTTTCGACATGCGCCCGCAGTGGCATGCCATTGAGGCACTCGACAACGAGGTCCGCGCGGATGTCCAGACCGCGATGCTGCTCGAGGGCCGGCGCCTGATCGAGCGCGGCTCACGCTGGCTGCTGCGCAACCGGCGCGCGCCGATGGACATCGCCTCGACCGTCGAGCGCTACCGCCCGGGAGCGGCGGCGCTCTACGAGAGGATGTCGGAGCTGCTCGATCCGGACGACCTCGAGCCGCTCGCGCGGCGCATCGACGAGCTGCGCACGGCCGGCGTGCCCGAGGAGCTGGCGACGCGCATCGCCGGGCTGCCGCACATGTACGCCGCCCTCGACGTGGTCGAGGTGGCCGACGACAGCGGCCTGGACGTGCAGGCCGTGGCGGCTGTGCACTTCCGGCTCGGCAGCCGGCTCGGGCTGCACTGGGTCCACGAGTCGATCGTCGCCCTCCCGCGCGAGGACCGCTGGCAGGCGATGGCGCGCGCCGCGCTCCGCGACGACCTATACACGATCCACCGCGAGCTCACCGCGGAGGTGCTGCGCGCCGGGCCGCGCCTCGAACGCCCAGAGGAGCGCGTTGCGGGCTGGATGGAGGCCCACCGCGACTCGGGGCGCTGCATGCAGACGCTTGCCGACATCGCCGCCGGCCGCACGTTCGACATCACGACGCTGTCGGTGGCGGTCCGCGAGGTCCGCGAGCTGCTGGAGGCGGCCCGCCAGGACGAGGCCGCCTGACGGGTCAGACGGCGGCGAGCGCCTGCGCGCGCCCGACCTTGCGCCCGCCCCAGCGGGCAGTCGACAGCGAAGTCGAGCAGCCGCTCGAAGTAGTCGCCGAGCGCGAGGGCCCGCACGCCGAGCGGCGCGAGGGCGGCCCTGGTCGCCTCGGCCTTGAAGCGCACGCCTGTCGAGAAGTACGGGAAGAACACCTGACTCTGCTCCATCCAGCGCCGCTGCGCCGGCGTGGCGCGCCGCCTCAGGACCGGCTCGACCGTGCGGCGGTAGACGGCGGGCGAGACGGTCCGGATCGGCGGACCGTCGAAATGGCTGACCGTGAGGTCGATCAGCTCGCCCATGGTCGGCGCGTCCGGCCCCGACACGAGGTTGAAGGTGCGTCCCGCCCCGGCGTCGTCGAGCGCGAGGATCGAGCGCGCCACATAGCTCACGGGCACGATGTCCACCGGCGCCGAGCGCCGCGCAGGAATCAGCGGCAGCGCCCCCCGTGCGTACATCCGCAGAGGCGTGTAGATGACGTTGAAGGACGCGGTCCAGCCGCTGCGCTCGTGGCCGACGACGATGCTCGGCCGGAAGATCTGCACGGGCAGCTCCTCGCCATGCTGGCGCACGAGCCGCTCGGCCTCCCACTTCGACTGCTCGTAAGTGTTGTTGAAGCTCTGGCCCAGATCGTGGTCGAGCTCGGTGAAGTCGCCGCGGTGGTCGCCCGCGACGTACGCGGTGGACACGTGGGCGAAGCGAGTGAGCGCGCGGCACTCGGCGGCGAGCTCGAGCATCCGGCGCGTGCCCTCCACGTTGTTGGAGCGCGCCTCCTCGAGCGGCAGCGTGAACGACACGGACGCCGCGGAGTGGATGATCTCGGAGACGTGCTCGCCGATCTCCTCGCGGCGGCGGGCGTCGAGGCCGAGCCGCGGCTGGGTGAGGTCGGCCGCGAAGGCCATCACGCGCTCCGAGTACATGCCCGGATCCGGGAGCAGGGTCGCCAGCGTCGCCCGCAGCCTGGCCTCGGCCTCGGCGTCATCCTCCGCCCGAACCGGCGCCCACACCCGGCGGTCGGTGTCCTCTAGAAGCCGCGCCAGCAGCTCCATGCCGAGAAAGCCGGTCGAACCGGTCAGGAGGAGGTCGCCCCGGGTGCGGGCGCCGGTGTCGGTGGGGAGGAGCATCCGCATCGAAAGGTGGCAGGTCTGGAGCCGAATCCCCATCGACAGTTGTATGAAATGCGCGGGGAGGCCTTCGACAGAGCGTCGAACCCTGCGCAGCCGGCTGCTTCGGCGCTCAGTCGATCAGTCGCTTCGTCATCCGGCTGACCGCGACCCGCCACAGGGCGACCGCGAAGCCGATCAGCACCGCCACGCGGATCAGGTCGGTCCACTCGTACCCGAAGGCGGAGCCCCGCACGAGCTCGACGAGGTGGTGGAGCGGGTTGGCCTGGGCTGCCACCTGGAAGCCCTCGGGCAGCTGGTCGATCGGGAAGAAGGTGCCGGCCACGAGGAAGAGCGGCGTGATGATCAGCGTCGTGACGTAGTTGAAGCTGTCGATCTTCGGCACGCTTGCGGCGATGGCGATGCCAAAAGCGGCGAAGCCGAGCGCGGTGATGAAGCAGAAGAACGGCACCAGCAGCATGCCCCACGCGGGATCGAGGCCGAACAGCATCGCCACGATCAGCGGGAAGCAGCCGTAGAAGCCCGCTCGCAGCGCGATCCAGAGCATCTCCGCGGTCACGAGCTCCTCCACGTCGACCGGCGCGGCGAGGATCGCGTCGTAGGTGCGCTGGAAGCGCTCCTTCACGAACGTGCCGAACATCGCGGGAAAGGCGCTCGAGAAGATCACGGCCGTGGCGACCATGCCGGTTCCCACGAACTCCACGTACTCGAGCCCGTCGACGCGATCGACGATGGTGGCGCCGAGCCCGAGGCCGAACGCGAGCAGGTAGATCACCGGCTCGAGGACGCTCGAGAAGGTGGTCGCCTTCCAGAAGGTGCGGAAGTTGGCGACCTCGCGGCTCATGACGCCGCCGATGGCCGCGGGCTCGAGCCTTCTCATTGCGGAAGCACCCGGCTCGGCCGGGTGCGCACCGATGTAGTCATTCGGCCTCCTCCCCCGTCAGCAGCACGAAGACGTCCTCGAGCGACGCCGCGCGCCGGATGGCGTCGTCGGGCACCGCTCCGTTCGTCGCCCGCTCCGAGCCGACGATCGCAATCGCCGGGCCGGCTGGACGCACCCTCAGGTCCTGTGCCTCGGCCAGTCTGCGCACCTCGGCGAGCCGTTCCGGCGGGCCGTAGACCTCGGCCGTCTCGCGGCCGGCGTGCTTCTCGATCAGCTCGCCTGGCTTACCGCGGTCGACGATCTTGCCGTGGGTCATCACCGCCACCTCGTCGGCGAGCCGCTGGGCCTCCTCGATGTAGTGCGTCGACATGAGGATCGTGGTACCCCCTGAGCGCAGGTTGTCAATCAGCGACCAGAGCTCGGTGCGGATCTGCGGGTCGAGGCCCACGGTCGGCTCGTCGAGCAGGATCAGGCGCGGCCTGTGGATGAGCCCGCGGGCCAGCAGCAGCCGCCTGCGCATGCCCCCGGAGAGCTTGTCGACCTCGTCGCGGCGCCGCTCCGTGAGCCGCGCGAGCGCGAGGCCGCGGTCGACGGCGTCACCGACGTCGGGCACGCGATACAGGCGCGCGAACACGGCGAGGTTGTCCTCGACCGTCACGTCCACGTCGAGGTTGTCGAGCTGCGGCACGACGCCCATGTGCGCGCGCGCCTCCTTCGACTCCTCCGGCAGCACATAGCCGAGCACCCTGATCGAGCCCTCGTTGGCCAGCGCCTGGCCGGTGAGCAGCCGCATCGTGGTCGACTTGCCGGCGCCGTTCGGGCCGAGCAGCCCGAGGCAGGTCCCCTCCGGGACGTCGAGGTCGAGCCCGTCGACGGCGGTGATCTCGCCGAAGCGCTTGACGACTCCGCTGAGCTCGATGGCGGCCATTCACCCGAGGGTACGCAAGCGCCCCCTAACGGGTCTTGGACGAAGTTGACAGCCGGGCGAAAGGGTCGCTCGGAACTTTGGACAGCTGTACAACGCTCCCGGCTCGAGCCGCGGCTACCGTAGACCCGCCCGGAACCACCCAGGAGGACCAGTCACGACATGCCGAGAATTCGCCAGCACAACGTCACCGCCGCGCAGTGGAGCCCCAACGGAGAGGCGCTCGGGTCCGTCGACCTGACACAGCCCGCCAACTATCCGTTCGGCGCCAATGTCTTCTCGCCGGCGGTCCAGCGCACGCGGCTGCCCAAGGACACCTACAAGCGCCTTCAGCGCACGCTCGAGCAGGGCGAGCCGCTCGACCCCTCGCTGGCCGACGCCGTTGCGCTGGCCATGAAGGAGTGGGCGCTCGAGAACGGCGCCACCCACTTCACGCACGTGTTCCAGCCGCTCACCGGGCTGACGGCGGAGAAGCACGACTCGTTCTTCGCGCCGACCGGCGACGGCGTGGCGCTCGCCGAGTTCTCGGGCAAGGAGCTGATCCAGGGCGAGCCGGACGCCTCCTCGTTCCCGACCGGCGGCGTACGGGCGACCTTCGAGGCGCGCGGCTACACGGCCTGGGACCCGACCAGCCCGGCGTTCATCCTCGAGAACCCGAACGGCGCGCTGCTCTGCATTCCGACGGCTTTCGCCTCCTGGACGGGCGAGGCGCTCGACGCCAAGATCCCGCTGCTGCGCTCGATGGACGCCCTGTCGGGCTCCGCGATCCGCGCGCTGCGGCTGCTCGGCGACGAGACGGCCGCGCGCGTCTTCACCACCGTGGGGCCGGAGCAGGAGTACTTCCTGATCGACGAGCAGTACTACTTCGAGCGTCCCGACCTCATCAACACGGGCCGCACGCTGTTCGGCGCCAAGCCGCCGAAGGGCCACGAGCTGGACGACCACTACTTCGGCTCGATCCCGGAGCGCGTGCTCGCCTTCATGATGGACACGGAGCTCGAGCTCGCGAAGCTGGGCGTGCCGGTCAAGACCCGCCACAACGAGGTCGCCCCCGGTCAGTACGAGATCGCGCCGATCTTCGAGAACTCGAACGTCGGCTCGGACCACCAGCAGCTCACGATGCAGCTGCTGCAGTCGGTCGCGCGCAAGTACGGGCTCGTCTGCCTCCTGCACGAGAAGCCGTTCGCGGGCGTCAACGGCTCGGGCAAGCACAACAACTGGTCGATGGGAACCGACACAGGCCACAACCTGCTGGAGCCCGGCGAGACTCCTGCCGACAACGTCAACTTCCTGTTCTTCTGCGCGGCCGTCATCAAGGCGGTCGACAAGCACCAGGGTCTGCTGCGCGCGTCGGTGGCGGCGATCGGCCAGGACCACCGCCTCGGCGCCAACGAGGCCCCGCCCGCGATCATGTCGATCTTCCTCGGCGCGGAGCTCGAGAAGGTCTTCGAGGCGCTCGCCTCGGGCGAGGGCGACCCGCACACGCCGGCCTCGGTGCTGGGGCTCGGCACGCCCGTGCTGCCGCCGCTCCCGATGCACGGCGGCGACCGCAACCGGACCTCGCCGTTCGCCTTCACCGGCAACAAGTTCGAGTTCCGGGCGCTCGGCTCGAGCCAGTCGCTCGCCTTCCCGAACACGGTGCTCAACACCATCGTCGCCGAGGCCATGGACGAGCTCTCCGACCAGCTCGAGTCGAAGCTCTCGAACGGCGCTGAGCTCGCCGAGGCGGTGGTCGAGGTGGTGAGCGACGCCTACAAGGGCAGCAAGCGCATCATCTTCGGCGGCGACAACTACGCCGACGAGTGGCACGCCGAGGCCGAGCGACGCGGGCTCAAGAACCTGCGCACCACGCCCGAGGCCTTGCCGGAGGTGCTCTCCGACCAGTCCGTCGCGGCGTTCGAGAAGTACGAGGTGCTCTCGCACCGCGAGCTCGAATCCCGCTTCGAGGTCTGGGCCGAGCAGTACTCGACGCGCGCGAACATCGAGACGGAGACGGCCGCCTCGATCGCACGGACGATGCTGCTGCCGGCGGCGCTCCGCCACCTCGCGCTGCTCGATGCGGCGGGGATGGACGCCATGGCGGCCGAGACGCGGACGCTCGCCGGCGAGTTCGCCGACGCGATCGGCGAGCTCGAGGAGGCGAACCACTATCCGGACGGCGTCGAGGGCCTCGACCTCGCGATCTACGCGCGCGACAACCAGCTGACGGCACTCGAGAAGGTGCGCGAGCTCGGCGACCAGCTCGAGAAGGTCGTCGCGGACGACCTCTGGCCGCTGCCGAAGTACAGCGAGATCCTGTTCATCAAGTAGCGGGGTAGCCTGCACGCGCGTGAGGCGCGCGATTCTCCTCGTCACGATTGGGTTCCTGGCGGCCGCCGCCCCGACGGCCGCTCAGGTGCCTCCCCCACCCCCGCTCGTCCTCGAGGGACCGCGGGTGGTAGCGAGCGGGACCGCGTTCGAGCTGTCGGGCGCCTCGGCTCCGCCGGGGAGCCGGGTGCAGATAGAGATGCGGCTGCGGTCGAGGTGGCGCGCGCTGGCAGGCGCGCGCGCCAACGCGCAGGGCCTCTTCGAGCGCCGCGTGCGCCCGGCGCGTATCCGCCCGCGCTACGTGCTGCGGGCGGTCGCGGTCGACGGACGCGTGTCGGAGCGAGTAAGGGTGCGCTCACGAGATGTGACGCTCGCGTCAGTCGGTGACGTCAACCTGGGCGACCTGCCGGGCGCCTACATCGGCAGGCTCGGGGTCCGCTATCCGTGGACGAGCGTGGCGCCGGTGCTGCGGCGGGCCGACGTGGCCTTCGGGAACCTCGAGTGTGCGATCTCGACGCGCGGCTTCCCGGTTCCGAAGGAGTTCAACTTCCGCGGGCACCCGGCGTCGCTGCGGGCGATGGGCCGCTTCGCCGGCTTCGACGTGGTGAACCTCGCCAACAACCACGTCGGCGACTACGGCACCGCGGCCCTGCTCGACACGATCAAGTACACGCGGCGCTACGGCATGGCGGCGGTGGGCGCCGGCGGCAGCCTCGCCTCTGCCTCCACCCCGCGCGTGGTCGAGCGGCTGGGGCTCCGGATTGCGTTCGTCGGCTTCTCGGACATCCTGCCGGCGTCGTTCTTCGCCGGTCCGACGCACGCCGGCACCCAGCAGGCCACCACCGAGAACATCCGCGCGAGCGTCGCTCGCGCCAAGCGCCGCGCGGACGTCGTGATCGCAACCTTCCACTGGGGCATCGAGCGCGCGACCGTCGAGGACGGCCGCCAGCGCGCGTTCGCCGCGGAGGCGCTGGCGGCAGGAGCCACCGCCGTGATCGGCGCCCATCCGCACGTGCTGCAGCCGATCCGGAGCGGTGGGCCGCGCCGGCTCGTGGCCTACAGCCTCGGCAACTTCGTCTTCGGCGCAGGGTCACCCGGGACGACGAGCACCGGCATCCTCGAGCTGAGGCTCTCGACCCGCGGCGTCGAGGCGAGCCGCTTCCGGCGCGCCGTCATCGAGGCGACGCGGCCGGTGCTGCGCTAGCCGGCGAGCCGCGCCTCCAGCCACCCGTACAGCGGGCCTTCCGCCACCTCGAGGTAGCGCGGCTCGACCGGGGCGCCCGCGGCGGAGAGCAACTCAGCCACGCCGGCGAAGTCACGGCCGGGCAGCTCCCAGTACTGCGATCCGTGGGCCGCCCACGCGAGCGGCGTGTCGCCCGGCTCCGGCGCCCCGGCGAGCGGATCCGCCCCGCGCCCGAGCAGCTCGCCGGCCACCTCCGGGTTGCCCACCCACGCGGCATGGTGCAGCAGCGTGCCCTCCGGCGAGCCGCCCACGACCCCGCGGAAGCCGGGACCGACGGCGTCGACGACGGGGCCCAGCCGGCCGCGCAGGGCCGCGAGGACGAGCACCTCCTGCGCATCCGGGTCGAGCTCGCCGGGCAGCTGCTGCGGCGGCGGCTCGCCGAATGCGACGGCCGCCACTGCCCGGTCCTCGGGCGCCACTTCGGTCGACGCCCCGAGCTCGGCCAGCGTCTGCGCGCTGTCGGTGCGCCCGCGCAGCACCGCGTGCTGGTAGGGCGTGCGCAGCGGCACGTCGCCGCGCCAGGTCTCGCCGCCCGGCCGGTCGAGCTCCGCGCCGTGCTCCGCGAGCAGGCGCAGGAACTCCGGACCGCGGCCACGCCTGACCGCGTGGGCGAGCATGGCGCCCTCATTCGGGTCGGCGCCGGCCGCGAGCAGCGCGCGCACGTGCGGAAGCCGCTCGTCGTCGAGCGCGTGCGCAAGAGCGTTCGTGCCGCCCGTGCTCGCGCCGTGCTCGAGCAGCAGCTCCAGGCAGGCGGGGTCCTCGGCCTCGGTCGCGTGGTAGAGCGACTCGCCGTCGTCGGGATTGGCGCCGGCCTCGAGCAGCAGCCTTGTGAGCTCAGGGTCGTGCAGGCGACCGGCCGCGCCGTAGAGCGCGGACATCCGACCGTACTCGTTGACGAAGAACGCGTTCGGATCGGCCCCGCGCTCGAGCAGCTCACGCGCGAGCCCGGCGTCGGCGAAGCACGAGTGCGTCACGTAGAGCAGCGGCGCCCATGCGCGCGGGCCGCCCGGCTCGTTCGGGTCGCCCGTCCAGCCGCGGCCGAGCACGAGCCCCGCCCAGGCGTCGCCCTCGACCTCGGGATGGGCCTCGAGCAGCGCCCCGGCGCGCGTCCGGTGCTGGTCGGTCGCCGCCAGGACGAAGGCGACCGCCTCTTCTACGACGGTGCCTCCGCCTCCTCCGGGGTCTCGGCCCCCGCGCCGTCGGTGGCCGCGGCAGCCGCGGGCTGCGCCACCTTGTGGCGGTAGTACTCGGTCATCTGCGGCGGCAGCGGCGTGTTGCCGAGGACCATGTCGGCCGCCTTCTCCGCGGTCATCATCACCGGCGCGTAGATGTTGCCGTTCGTGACGTACGGGAACACCGAGGCGTCGACAACCCGCAGGCCATCCACGCCGTGCACGCGCAAGGAGGTCGGCTCCGTGACCGCCATGTCGTCCGTGCCCATGCGGCAGGTGCAGGACGGGTGCAGCGCCGTCTCGGCGTCCTTGGCCACCCAGTCGAGGATCTCCTCGTCGGTCTCGACCTCGGGCCCGGGCGAGAGCTCGCCCCCGTCGATCCCGTCCCAGGCGGCCTGGGAGAGGATCTTGCGCGTCGCCTGGAGCGCCTCGATCCACTCGCGCCGGTCGTTGCCGGTGGAGAGGTAGTTGAAGCGGAGCGCCGGGTGCTTGCGTGGGTCACTCGAGACGGCACGGCAGTTGCCGCGCACATCCGAGTACATCGGCCCGACGTGCACCTGGTAGCCGTGCCCGCCGCCGCCCTCCGGGACGGTGCCGTCGTAGCGGATCGCGATCGGCAGGAAGTGGTACATGAGGTTCGGCCACTCCACCTCCTCGTTGCTACGGATGAAGCCGCCGGCCTCGAAGTGGTTCGTGGCGCCGGGGCCCGACTTGCGCAGGATCCACTCGGCGCCCACCTTGGGCCGGTTCTTCATCTTGAAATAGGGCGCCATCGAAATCGGCTGCTTCGAGGTGTGCTGCACGTACACCTCGAGGTGGTCCTGCATGTTCTCGCCGACGCCCGGCAGCTCGTGCTCCACCTTGACCCCGATCGAGCGCAGGTGGTCGGGCGCGCCGACGCCCGAGATCTGCATCAGCTGCGGAGTGTTGATGGCGCCGCCGCAGAGGATGACCTCGCCGCCGCGCGCCTGGTGCGAGCGCCGGCCGCGCGAGTACTCGACCCCGACCGCCCTGCCGCCCTCGAAGATGATGCGGGTGGCGAGCGCCATCGTCTCGACCTTCAGGTTCGGGCGGCCGAGCACGGGGTGCAGGTAGGCGCGCGCCGCGGACAGGCGCCGGCCGTTGTGCACGTTGCGGTCGAACATCGCGAAGCCCTCTTGCTTGTAGCCGTTGACGTCGTCCGTCAGCGGGTAGCCCGCCTGCTGGACCGCCGCGAAGAAGGCGTCGAAGAGCGGCCCGCGCGCGGGCCCTCGCTCCAGGACGAGCGGCCCGTCGTGGCCCCGCCACGGGTCGTCCGCGCTCGCCGCCAGGCAGTTCTCCATGCGCTTGAAGTACGGCAGGCAGTGGTGGTAGTCCCACGTCTCCATGCCGTCGCCCGAGGCCCAGCGCTCGTAGTCCATCGGGTTGCCGCGCTGGAAGATCATCCCGTTGATCGAGCTCGAGCCGCCGAGCACCTTGCCGCGCGCGTGGAACACCCTGCGGCCGCCCATGTAGGGCTCGGGCTCAGACTCGTAGCGCCAGTCGTAGAAGCGGCTGCCGATCGGGAAGGCGAGCGCCGCCGGCATGTGGATGAAGACGTCCCAGGACCAGTCGGGACGGCCCGCCTCCAGGACCAGCACGCTGTTGGAAGGGTCGGCGGAGAGCCGGTTGGCCATGGCACATCCGGCGGATCCACCGCCGACGATCACGAAGTCGTACTGCGTGGACATACCGGAGTCCTTCCTGTCGCCAGGCTTTATGTGAGGTAGGTCAAGACGATTCTCCCGAACCGGCGGCCGCGGTCAACTCCTGCTTGGGAGTCTCCTTCTCGGGATCGACGAACGGCTTGGGCACGACCACGGCGCTGACGGTCTCGTTCGGCTTCTCGATCTCGACCTCCGTGCCGAGCTCGGAGTGTTCGGTCGGCACCATCGCGAAGCCGATGTTCTTCTCGAGCTTCGGCGACCAGCAGGCCGAGGTGACCTCGCCGATGCGGCTGCCGTTCAGATGGACGGGGAAGACGTCGATCATCGCGCCGTCGTTGAACGACCCGAGACCTGCGCCCTCGATCTCGACCCCCACGAGCTGGCGCTTGGGGCCCTCGAGCTTGATCTGGTGCAAGGCGTCCTTGCCGATGAAGTCCGCGCCCTGCTCGAGATCGACCATCCAGTCGTAGCCGTAGCCGACCTCGTAGGGGTTGGTGTCGAACCACATGTCGCAACCCAGCGCGAGGATGCCGCCCTCGATGCGGCGGATGTGGCAGGGGCCGATGACCTCGAGGTCGTGGGGCTTGCCCGCCTCGAGGACCGCGTCCCACAGCTTGACCCCGTTCTTGCTTGCCTCGTAGAGGTAGATCTCGTAGCCGAGCTCCGACGTGTAGCCGGTCCTGGAGACGAGCACGTTCATCCCGTCGAGCTCGTACGCCCGCAGGTAGTAGTAGGGGATCTCGAGGATCGAGTCCCCGAACAGGTCGACCATCACGTCCTTGGACTTCGGCCCCTGGACCTGCAGCGGCCCCACGTCGATCTCCTTGATGGTCACGTCGTGGTTGCTGCCGTGGGCGACGCCCCGCGCCCACAGCTCGACGTCACTGTCGGCCAGCGAGAGCCAGAAGCGGTTCTCCTCGACCCGCAGGAGCACCGGGTCGTTGATGATGCCGCCGTCCGGAAGCGTGTTGAACACGTACTTGCACTGCCCGACCGCGCACTTGTTGAGGTCGCGCGCAACGATCAGGTTGGTGAAGTCGAAGGCGTCCGGGCCGCTGATCTCGATTTGCCGCTCGGCGCCCCCGACGTCCCAGAGGGTCACGCCGTTGAGTAGATGCCAGTACTCCTCGACAGGGTCGCCGTAGTGGCGCGGGTGGTAGTGGTGGTTGTAAGTGCTGTAGAGCTGCACGCCGTGGCGGCGCGACGCGTAGAAGTACGGCGACTTCTTGATCCGCGGGTAGAGCAGGATCCCGGGGTTCTCGTTCACCTGTGCCAATGTCGTACCTCCTCGTGTCCCTCGGCCCTGTCGGGCTGATATATCAGTTCTCGTCGCGGAGGGTCAACCCGGCCTGCCGGCCAGTCCGCGCGGATGCGGTCGTCACAGCAGCGCGAGCGCCTCGTCGATGCCGACGCGCCGGTACGTCTCGACCGGGCGGCCGTCCTCGAGTAGCTCGGCGCGGCGCGCGGCGACCTCGGCGCGGAGCTCCGCCGAGTCGAGAATCGCCTCGACGTAGCCCTCGGTGACGTCGTTGCCCGCAATCCGGACGTCGGCGTCCGCCACCCGGCCCGCGGCCGAGTAGGCGAGGCAGCTGGCGAGCCGCCCGTGCGCGCTGGCCAGCTCGGCGCGGTCGAGCTCGGGCTCGCCGGGCTCGCCGTCCTCGACCACGAGGCGCGTGATGGCCCGCTCGTTGACCGCCTCGAGCAGCGCCTCCGGCTCATCGGCGACGACGGGCTCCTTGCGCCGCGGGAAGACGTCGAGCAGCGCGTGGTCGCCGAGCGGACCGCCCACATGAAAGAGGTAGTACTCGGGGTAGATGAAGAAGTCGTCCGCGCGGGCGCGCTGGAAGTCGTAGAAGGCCGTGATCGTCGCGCAGATGAGCGCGCTCGCCCCCACGGCGCCGCACGGCCGGCGCACGATCACGCCGAGCCGGTCATCTTCCGAGAAGCCCTCGAAGAGGTCGGCCAGCGCGCCCCGGCGGCCGCCGACGCTGATCTCGAACGAGTCGCTCCGCAGCTCTTGCGACGAGTGCATTCCGGTGTGATATATCAGGGTCGCGGCGTTTCCGAATCTGAGGTGAGCTTCGTGCAAGACCAAGCTGGAGGAGGGCGTCTGCCGGACAGCGCCCGGGCGGTCCTGATCGGCGCCGGCATCGTCGGCAACAGCCTCGTCCACCACCTGGCCCGGCTCGGCTGGCGCGACCTGGTGTTGCTCGACAAGGGACCGCTGCCGAACCCCGGCGGCTCGACCGGCCACGCCTCGAACTTCATCTTCCCGGTCGACCACTCGCGCGAGATGACCGAGCTCACGCACGACAGCCTCAGGCAATACGAGGAGCTCGGCGTGCTCACCACCTGCGGCGGCGTCGAGGTCGCGCGCACCGAGGAGCGGATGGAGGAGCTGCGCCGCCGGATGGCCTCGGCGGGCGCCTGGGGCGTCGAGGGCGTCCGGCTCGTGACCCCGGAGGAGGTCAAGGAGCTCGCCCCCTTCATCGACGAGAGCGTGATCCTCGGCGGCTTCTACACGGAAAGCGTCGGCGTCGTCGACTCGCTGCGCGCCGGGACGCTGATGCGCGAGAGCGCCCAGCAGCAGGGCGCCCTGACCGTCTCCGCCAACACCGAGGTCACGGGCATCGACGTCGAGGGCGGGCGCGTCGCGCGGGTCCGCACCGACCGCGGAGACATCGAGACCGAGGTCGTCGTCGTGGCCTGCGGCGTCTGGAGCCCGCGCATCGCACGCATGGCCGGTGCGGCGATCCCGCTCACGCCGGCGGTGCACCAGATGATCGACATCGGCCCGGTGCCGCGCTTCGAGGGCGCGAAGAGCGCGATCGAGTACCCGATCGTGCGCGACATGGACACCTTCATGTACGAGCGCCAGGACGGGACCGGCCTCGAGATCGGCTCGTACGCCCACCGGCCGATCCTGCACGACCCGGACGAGATCCCGTCGATCGAGGAGGCGGCGCTCTCGCCGACGGAGTTCCCCTTCACCGAGGACGACTTCGTCGAGCAGATGCAGCACGCGCTCGAGCTGATGCCCGAGATCGTCGGCGACGAGTCTGTCGGCATCAAGTACGCCATCAACGGCCTGCTCTCGCTCACGTCCGACGCGCTGCCGGTGCTCGGCGAGACGCCCGAGGTCAAGGGCCTCTGGTCGGCCGCCGCGGTCTGGGTCAAGGAGGGCCCCGGCGTTGGCCGCGCGCTCGCGGAGTGGATGGTCGAGGGCGAGCCCGAGATCGACCTCTGGTCCTCGGACATCGCGCGCTTCTATCCGCACCAGCGCACCGTCGGGCACGTGAGGGCGCGCGCGAACGAGCACTTCAACAAGACCTACGGGATCGTCCACCCGGGCGAGCAGTGGGCATCAGACCGCAACGTGCGCCTCTCCCCCTTCCACGCCCGCACCAGCGACCTGGGCGCGGTCTTCTACGAGGCGGCCGGCTGGGAGCGGCCGCACTGGTACGAGTCGAACGCCGCGCTCGTCGAGGAGTTCGGCGTCCAGGACCGCGAGGCCGAGTGGGACCGGCGCTGGTGGTCGCCGATCATCAACGCCGAGCACCTCGCGATGCGCGAGCGCGTTGCGATGTTCGACCTGACCGCGTTCTGCGTCTTCGACGTCGTGGGACCGGGCGCGCTCGAGTGCGTCCAGCAGGTCTCGATGCGCCAGATGGACGTGAAGCACGGCAAGGTCGTCTACACGCCGGTGCTGACCCCGCGCGGCGGCTTCCGCTCAGATCTCACCGTCATGCGAATCGCCGACGACCATTTCCGCGTCGTCACCGGCGGCGCGCACGGGATGGCCGACTTCAAGTGGTACGGCGACCACGCCGGGCCCGACGCGCAGGTGATCGACCTCACCTCGAGCTGGTGCACGCTCGGGCTCTGGGGCCCGCGCGCCCGCGACGTGTTGCAGGCGACGACGAGCGCCGACGTCTCGCACGAGGGCTTCCCCTTCGCCACCTTCCGGACGATCGAGATGGGCTCGCTGCCGGTGCTGGCGTCGCGCATCTCGTACGTCGGCGAGCTCGGCTGGGAGCTCTATGTCCCGATCGAGCAGGGGGCCAAGCTCTGGGACACGGTCTCGGAGGCGGGCGCGCCGCACGGCGTCGCTCCGGCCGGCATCGGCGTCTACGGCACCACCGGGCGGCTCGAGAAGTGCTACCGCGCCTTCGGCTTCGAGCTCGATGGCGAGTACAACGTGGCCGAGGCCGGGATGGCCTGGGGCAAGGTCAAGGAGCAGGACTTCATCGGCAAGGAGGAGCACCTCCGGCACCGCGAGGAGGAGCCGGCGACCGTGATGTGCACGCTGACCGTCGACGACCACACGTCGAAGAGCGGGCAGCGGCGCTACATGCTGGGGGGCGAGCCGATCGTCACGCGCGACGGGGCGCCGCTGATCGACTCCAAGGGCCGGCGCTCGTTCGTGACGAGCGCCGGCGCCGGCCCCTCAGTGGGCAAGCACCTGCTCATGTCCTACCTGCCGCCCGAGTACGCCGAGGCAGGCCGCGAGCTCGCGGTCATGTACATGAACGAGCTGTTCCCGGTCACCGTCGCGGTGGCCGGCTCGACGCCGCTGTTCGACCCCGACAACGAGCGCGTGAAGGCGTCCAGCGCGGTGCCGGCGTGAGGATCCTCGTCTGCGTCAAGCGCGTGCCGCTGACCGGCGGCCGCATGGTGCTGACCGCCGACGAGCAGGCGCTCGAGACGCGCCACCTCGGCTTCACCATCAGCCCGCACGAGGAGTGCGGCGTCGAGGAGGCGGTCCGGGTCGTCGAGCAGCAGGGTGGCGAGGTGACCGTGCTGACGCTCGGTCCGCCCGAGGCCGAGGAGCAGATCCGCGAGACGCTCGCGATCGGCGCGGACCGCGGGATCCTGCTGGCGACGGACGGCGAGGAGTTCGATCCCGAGGCGACCACGGCGGCGATCCTCGCCGTGATCGAGGCCGAGCAGCAGTCGGGCGGCGACTTCGACCTGATCATCTTCGGCAACGAGTCCGCCGACTCCGGCAACTACCAGGTCGGCATCCGCGTGGCGTACGCGCTCGGCCGGCCGGTCGCGACCGGCCTCAAGGGCCTCACGGTCGAGGACGGCCGCGTGCGCTGCGAGCAGGAGGTGAGCGGGGGGCGCGACATCTACGAGCTGCCGCTGCCCGCGGTCGTCAGCGTGCTCGAGGGCATCAACCTGCCGCGCTACCCCTCGGTGCCGGCGAAGCTGCGTGCCCGTCAGAAGCCGGTCGAGACGATCACGCCGGAACGCGCCGAGCCGCGGCTCGAGAAGGTGCGGCTCGTCGTCCCGGCCGGGCAGGGGAAGCAGGCCGAGATCCTCGGCGAGGGTGCCGGCGCCGCGCCCGCCGTGGTGAACGTGATGCGCGAGCTGGGGGTCGCATGACGGTCCTCGTCTTGCTCGAGCACGGCCCGGAGGGCGTCGACGACCTGTCTCTGCAGGCGCTGGCGCTGGCACGGCAGCTGGGCGAGCCGCTCGAGGCGCTTCTGGTGGGGCCGGGCGGCGCCGACGCCGCGGCCGCCCTGGGCGCGCACGGTGTGAGCAGCGTGCACGTCGCGGAGGACGAGCGGCTGGCCGCCTACGCGCCCGGCGCCTGGGCGCGCTGCGTGACCGACCTGACAGCGCGGCTCGAGCCGTCGGCGGTGGTGGCGCCCGGCTCGAACAGCGGCAACGAGGTCATGGCCCACGTCGCGGCGCGTTTGCAGCTGCCGTTCGCCGCCAACTGCACCCGCGTCGAGGCGGGCGCGCCGCTGAGCCTCACGCGCGTCCGCTGGGGCGGCAGCCTGCTCGAGGAGGCGCGCCTGCACGGCTCCCCCGCCCTGCTCAGCTCGGCGCCGCACATGGTGGCGGCCGCCACCGTCAACGGCGCCGACGCCCCGCCCGTCGAGACGTTCGCACCCGCGCTCGAGGACGCCGACCTCGCCGTGCGGGTGAGCGAGCACGTCGAGACCGTCACGAGCGGCGTCTCGCTGGCCGAGGCGAAGGTCGTGGTGAGTGGCGGCCGCGGCGTCGGCTCGGCCGACGGCTTCGGGATCCTCGAGGAGCTCGCCGAGCTGCTGAACGCGGCGGTCGGCTGCTCACGGGTCGTGACGAGCGCCGGCTGGCGCCCGCACACCGACCAGGTCGGCCAGACCGGCACGAAGGTCTCCCCCGACCTCTACATCGCCTGCGGGATCAGCGGCGCGACCCAGCACATCGCCGGCTGCAAGGGGGCGAAGAAGATCCTCGCGATCAACAGCGACGCCGAGGCGCCGATCCTGATGAGCGCCGACTACGCGGTGATCGGGGACCTGACCGAGATCGTCCCGGCCATCACCGCCGAGCTCCGAAAGGCGCGCGGGTCGTAGTGCCCGAGGTCCACTCGTAGTGGACGGAGGGTTCCCATAGACGTCCTGCTGGGAGCGCTCGCGCTCGCCGCGGCGCTGGCCGTCAGCGGCTACCTGTTCGGGCGGCGCGCCAAGCTGCTCGCCGACCTCGTCCGGCTCGGCAAGCCGGTCGAGCGCTCGGACGACGTTCCGAAGCGGATCAGGAACGAGGCCGAGATCGTGCTCGGCCAGAAGAAGCTCTTCCAGCGGCTCGTGCCGGGCCTCGTCCACGCGGCGATCTTCTGGGGCTTCCTCGTCCTCTTCCCGACGATCGTGATCGCGATGATCGGCGCGGTCGACAAGGACGCGACGCTGCCGTGGCTCGGTCATCAGGGCTGGTTCGCGTTGATGGTCGACGTGTTCGCCGTGCTCGTCCTGTGCGGCGTGATCGCCGCGCTCGTCATCCGCAAGGTCCAGCGCCCGGCGCGCTTCGAGGGCAGTCACCTCGGCGAGGCCGACCTGATCCTCGCCCTGATCGCGGGCATCGTGACGACGCTCCTGCTCTGGCACGCGTCGCGGATCGCGCTCGGCATGAACGAGTGGCCGGCGAGCTGGTCGCCCGTCTCGGACGCGCTCTCGGGCCTGTTCGCCGACAACGGGACGACCGAGGTGCTCGAGCGCGTCTTCGTCTGGGCGCACGTCCTGATCATCCTCAGCTTCCTCGCCTACCTGCCCTACTCGAAGCACCTGCACATCGCGACCGCGGCGATCAACGTCTACTTCGGCCGCACGGGACCGGGCGGGCGCATCGAGCCGCTGCGCTTCGACGTCCCCGAGGAGGAGATGCGCTTCGGCGCCGGCACGGTGCCGGATCTCACCTGGAAGCAGATGTTCGACACCTTCTCGTGCACCGAGTGCGGGCGCTGCCAGGACGTCTGCCCCGCCTTCGCGACCGGCAAGGAGCTGTCGCCGAAGCTGCTGATCATGGCGCTGCGCGACCAGGTCTTCGAGGAGGGTCCTGCGCTCGTCCGCAGCGCCGAGGGCTTCGAGCCGCAGCCGCTCGTGCCGAACGCGGTGACCGACAACGTCGTCTGGGACTGCGTGACCTGCGGAGCGTGCGTGCGCGAGTGCCCGGTGTCGATCGAGCACGTCGACCACATCATCGACCTGCGCCGCCACCTCGTGATGATGGACGCGCGCTTCCCGAGCGAGTCCGAGCAGATGCTGCGGGACGTCGAGCGCGCCTCGAACCCCTGGGGCAAGCCACAGACCGAGCGCGCCGACTGGGCCGAGGAGCTGGGCGTGCGCGTTCTGGAGCCCGGCGACCCCGCCCCCGAGGTCCTCTACTGGGTGGGCTGCGCGGCCTCGTTCGACGAGCGCGCTCGCACGGCGGCGCAGTCGACCGCGAAGCTCCTGAAGGCGGCCGGGGTCGACTTCGCCATCCTCGGCCCGCGCGAGTCGTGCACGGGCGACCCGGCGCGGCGGATGGGCAACGAGTACCTCTTCCAGGCGCACGCGGAGCAGAACGTCGGCACGCTGAACGACGCCGGCGTGACGAAGATCGTGGCGAGCTGCCCGCACTGCTTCAACACGCTCGGCAACGAGTACCCCGACTTCGGCGGCCGCTACGAGGTCGTCCACCACAGCGAGCTGCTTGCCGAGCTCGTGCGCGACGGCCGGCTCGAGACGAGCTCGGGGGAGCAGCCGATCACCTACCACGACTCCTGCTACCTGGCCCGCCACAACGACGTGCTTGCCGACCCCCGCGAGCTCGTCGAGGCGGTCGGCAAGCCGGTCGAGATGGAGCGCAGCGGCAAGCGCACCTTCTGCTGCGGAGCCGGCGGCGCGCACATGTGGATGGAGGAACGAGCCGGGCTGATCAACGAGACGCGCGCCGCCGAGGCGGCGGCGACGGGCGCCGAGACGCTCGCCGTGGCGTGCCCGTTCTGCACCGTGATGCTCGACGACGGCGTGCGCGCGAACGGCGACGAGCTGCGCGTGGCGGACGTGTCGACGCTGCTGGCGGAGTCGCTCAGCGAGCCGCCAGGTCCTCCAGCGTCTGGCGCCGCCAGCGCTCCGTCCGCTCCACCTCGTTGAACGTGTAGAGGTGGAAGCCCGCCACGCGGGCCTCGGGGTCGGCCGCCGTCGGCGCCAGCTCGCGCACGAGCCCGTCCGGGTTGAAGCGGCGCGTGAGGAGGCGGCTGAGCCAGCCGTGCTGGTGGCCCAGGAAGCGTGCCGACTCGCCGACGCCGATCTTCACCGAGATGCGGAAGAGCTTGCTGTAGTCGACGATCCCGGGCAGCCCGATCCAGATCGGCAGATACGTGCCGCGCGCGCGGACCTTGTGGATCCAGTCCGCAATCGTGTCGGCGTGGAAGCAGATCTGGCTGATGATCTCGGTGGCCATCTCGGCCTTCTCGAACATCGCCCTGATCGTCTCCTCGTCGGGGATCAGGTGATGGCTCTCGGGGTAGCCGGTGATGCCGATCGCGTCGAAGTCGGCGCGCCGCTCGCCCATCGCCGCGAGCAGCTCCGCCGCGCCGTTGAAGGAGCCCTCCACGGCGCTCGCATCGCCCGCGGGCACGAACAGCCGGCGGATCCCGGCGGCGCTGATGCGGTCGAGCAGCTCGTCGAGATGGGTCTGGTCGCGCACCTGGCGCGCGGGCAGATGCGGCACCACCGTGTAGCCCTCGCGCGCGAGCCGCTCGCTCACCTCGAGCGTGGCGTCGAGGCCGCGGCTGGGCGAGCCCGTGACCGTGATGATCACGTCTTTCCCTAGCGACGCGCCCACGTCCTCCTCGATGCCCTCGAGTGGGAGCACCTCGTAGCGCGGCCGGCGCAGGAGCTCGGCGAGTGCGCTCGCCGCGGTCACGTTCGCGCCGGCGCCCATAGCTGATATATCAGGCTATACGATTGTCCCCGCGGCGGCCCTCAAGGATCCGCCGCACACGAAGATGGCCACACCGACCACCGACTCAGTCGAGGCCACGAGCGCGAGGCTCGTCGCCGATCGGGCCTACGACGAGCTCCGCGACCGCATCGTGACCCTGCGGCTCGCCCCCGGCACCGTGCTGCGCGAGGACGAGCTCATGCGGGAGATGGGCATCGGCCGCACGCCGCTGCGCGAGGCGGTCAAGCGCCTCGCGCTCGAGAACCTGGTGGCCGTCCAGCCTCGCCGCGGCACGTTCGTCACCGCCGTCGAGGCCGCCGACATCGTGAACATCACGGAGGTGCGCGCCGAGCTCGAGAGCTACGCGGCCGAGCTCGCCGCGATGCGCATGAACGACGGCGCGCGCGAGCACGCCGAGAAACTGCTCCAGGAGATCGACGAGGTCACGCGCCCGCACGACCAGGAGTGGTTGATGCGCTTCGACGAGCGCATCCACCGCTTCACCTGGCAGGCAAGCGCCAACCCCTACCTCGTGGAGACGCTGGAGCGCTACTTCACGCACTCGCTGCGCATCTGGTACCTCGTGCTCGATCGAGTACCGGGGCTCGGCCACTCCGTCCACGACCAGATGCACCTCCTGAAGGCCCTGCTCGAGCGCGACGGCGAGCGCGCACACACGATCATGCGCGAGCACGTGCTCGAGTTCCAGCGCGAGATCCTCGCGGCCTTCAACCGCAGCTGAGCCCGGTTCCTGTGGCCACTTGGTGGCGGTGATTCGGCCGGAGCAGGGCGGTAAAGGGGTGTGGGCACGAACCTGAGCGCCCGGGCGCACCGCACGTTGCCGGATTGATGGTCTCTGCGACCACCGATCCGGCAATGTAGGCACCGATTCGCCTCACTGTGGCCACTTGGTGTCGTGTGGCGACATCAAGGTGACACAGTGGCCGACTGACCCCCTTCCCTGCTGTCGTTCCGCGGTCCCTACCGCCCCCGTCACGCGTGCAGCAGCCGCCAGCCGCGCAGGAACCAGCCGGCGCCGGTGAGCTCGCGCACGCTGCCGCGGCCGCGCGCCTCGAGGTGGGTGGCGAGCGCCAGGAATACCTGCGCCGTCGTGAGCGCGTCGCCCTCCGCTACGTGCGGGCGGTGAGCCGGCAGCCCGAGGCCCGCGGCGATCGTCGATAGCGCACACCAGCCGGGATCGCCTTCGTCGCGCTGGATGCACAGGAGGCGCCAGAGCAGAGCAGTGTCGACGACCCGGCGCGGCATACGCGTGCCGAGCGCGCCGAGCGGCTTCCGCAGGAAGGCCCGTTCGACCCAGGCGGCATGCGCGACCGGCGTGCGCCCGCGCATGGCGGCTGCGAGCGGGCGCAGCGCCTCGGCCGCCCCGGGCGCCGAGGCGAGGTCGGCCGCGCGCAGCCCGTGGATCTCGACCGACGAGGGCGCGGGCGGTGCGTCAGGGTGGACGAGCCCGCCCACGCCCGCGGCCGTCAGCACGCGCCCCTCCTCGACGGGCAGGGCCGCGAACGAGACGATCTCGTCGCGCGCGGGGTCGAGGCCGGTCGTCTCGACGTCCACGACGAGGAAGCGGGCGCGGCGCCAGGAGCGGCTCACCGCGCGCTGAGGCCGAGGCTCACGCCGATCCCGCGCTGGACGCGTGCCACCGTCCGGAAGGCCTCCTTCAGAGCCATGCGCGTCACGGGCGGAAGGCTCTTCGGGACGATCAGGTTGTCGGGCGCGCGTCCCGCGCGCAGCTGCTCGACCTGGTGCTCCATGCGCAGCTCCGTCATCAGCTCGAGCGCGTCGCGCAGGGCGGCGACGTCGTCCTCGGCGAGCGTCCCGGCCCTTGCAGCGGCGCGCAGCCGTTCGCTCGTCGATGCCGCCGCGACGCCCGCCGCGAGGCCGGCCCAGCGCGCGAGCGACTCGATCGGCAGCAACCCGCCGCGCTTGATGTCGAGCACCCCCCTGCGCTCACCGGTCGAGTGCAGGACGAAATCGCGGAAGAACCCCGTCGGCGGCCGCTGCGCCAGCGCCGCCGCGCGCAGCCGGGTGAGCAGCTGCTCGCGCCCGGGCGCCCGGGCGGCCGCGTCGCTGATCCGCTTCGCGAGCGCCGTCGACCCCCAGACCGCGTCGCTCTCGATCACGACGGACATGAGCATCAGCCCGCGCCCCTGGTCCGGGTCGCGGCTCCAGGCGGAGAGCGCGCGCTCCCAGTCCCCGATCGAGCGCGTGAAGAGCGGCTTCCCGGCGACCGCTCCCTGCGAGTCGATCTGACAGCCCGATGCCGTGAGCCCCTCGACGACGAGCCCAGCCAGTGCGGCGAGCCGCTCGCGCACGTCTGGGTCGTCGCCCTCCCCCTCCCAGGCCATCGCCGAGTCGATGTCGGAGCTCGGGAACGGCTCGCGGCGCCCGTAGCTGCCGGTTGCGAGCCACGTGTAGGGCACCGGCGGCGCGCCCAACTCGTCGTGCGCCAGCTCGATCAGGCGGCGCACGATCGTGTCGTGGATGCCGGCCATCATGCGGCTGATCGCGGCCGCGGGAACGTCCGCGTCGTGCAGCGCGATCACGGTCGCGGGCAGCCGCTTGGCCGCCTCCGCCACCTCGGCCGGGTCCGCGCCGCGCGCGATCTGGGCGCGCAGGCGGAAGGGCGCGCGCCGCTCGCTTGCCAACAGGTCCACGTCGTCGAGCACCCCAAGCAGCGCTCCGTCCGGGCCGAGCACGGGCAGGTGGCGGATGCCGTGGTCGAGCATCTCGAGCAGCGCCTCGGTGCCGGTGCGGTCGGCCGCGACCGTCCAGGCGGGCGCGCTCATCACCTCCGAGACCGGCGTCTCGGGCCCGGCCCCGTCGGCCACCACGCGCGTGCGCAGGTCGCGGTCGGTGACGATGCCGAGTTGCTCGCCGAGGTCGACGAGCACGCAGGTCGCGCCGGCCTCGGCCATCTGGCGGGCGGCGTCCTGCACGCCGGTGTCCGGCGGGCAGACGAGCGCCGGCGCGCGCATCAGCTCGCTCACCCGCCTGCCGCCCGCAGACGGCACGGCCGGCTCCTCACTCCGGGTGAGCAGGTGGACGTCCCTCGACAGCGAGCGCACTACGAAGCGCACCGCCGCGGGACGCTCGAGCACCGGCAGGATCGCCTGCTCCGGAAAGCGGTAGGCCAGTGTGTCCTCGGCCGCCCGGGCGACAAACCCGAGCGGAGCGTCCTGCAGCAGCGAGGCGAAGGCGAACATCTCGCCCTCGGTGAGCACGTCGTGGAGGCGGCCGTCGACGAGCAGCTCGACCGCGCCGCGGCGGATCACGTAGGCGAAGCGCGAGGTCGCTTCGGCGCTCTCGAGGATTGCGGTGCCGGAGGCGTAGAACTCGATCTCGGCGGACCCCGCCACCCGCTCGAGGGTCTCCCCGTCGAGCGAGTCGAAGGGCGGGTGCTGAGCGAGGAACTGGGCGATGTCGTGCATCTTGCGGCCTAACTGATATATCACCCTTGACAGGGGCCCTCGGCCGCTGGGATATTCGCAGCGGGGAGAGCCCAATAACGGCGTCACCCGGCCCCCGGGCGGCGTCGTGACCTACAACCTGGGAGGGCGCACGTGGCGACCACGTCTGCCGGCGATCACGGGGACGAGCTTGCGGATTTCGGCTACAAGCAGGAGCTCGACCGGAGCATCGGGAGGTTCGCGAGCTTCGCCGCCGGGGTCAGCTACATCTCGATCCTCACGGGCGTCTTCCAGCTCTTCTACTTCGGCTTCGCCTTCGGCGGCCCGGCGTACTGGTGGACCTGGCCGATGGTGTTCGTCGGCCAGCTGATGGTCGCTCTTTGCTTCGCCGAGCTGGCGGCGAACTTCCCGGTGGCAGGCTCGATCTACAACTGGGGGAAGATGCTCGCGAGCGCCACCGTCGCCTGGCTGGGCGGCTGGATGATGCTCACCGCCTCGATCGTGACGATCGCCGCCGTCGCGCTCGCCTACCAGATCACGCTGCCGGAGATCTCGGACTTCTTCTGGTTCTACGGTGACGGCTCAGGTGACAACGACTTCGCCATCAACGCGGTCATCCTCGGCAGCGTCCTCATCATCTTCACCACGCTGATCAACGCGCTCGGGGTGAAGCTGATGTCCCGCATCAACAGCACGGGCGTCTTCATCGAGCTGATCGCGGCCGTGGTCCTGATCGTCGCGTTGCTCGCCAGCGCCACGCGTGGTCCGGACGTGGTGTTCGAGACGCACGGCACCGGCCAAGGCCACGAGTGGGGCTACTTCGGCGCCTTCCTCGCCGCCTCGCTCGCCTCGGCCTACGTGATGTACGGCTTCGACACCGCGAGCTCGCTCGGCGAGGAGACCCATGAGCCGCGCAAGACTGCGCCGGTAGCGATCATGCGCGCCGTGATCGCCTCCTTCGTTCTCGGCGGGCTGATCATCCTGTTCGCGATGATGGCCGTGGGCAACATCAACGCGCCCGAGATCGGCGAGTTCGGCGGGCTCCAGTTCATCATCCTCGACGTCTTCGGCGACACGGTCGGGAAGATCTTCCTGATCTGCGTGGTGATCGCTGTGACGGTCTGCTGCCTGGCCGTCCACACCGCGACGATCCGCATGGCGTTCGCGATGGCGCGCGACAACAACCTGCCGGCCGGTGAGCGGATAGCGACGGTTCACCCGAAGACCAAGACACCGATCGTGCCGGCGGTGATCAGCGGCGTGCTCGCGATCCTGATCCTCGTCGTGAACATCGGCAACGATCAGATCTTCACGGTGATCACGAGCATCGGGATCATCATGATCTACATGGCGTACCTGCTCGTGACGATCCCGATGCTGGGCAAGCGTTTCAAGGGCGAGTGGCCGCCGAAGGAGACCCGCTTCTTCACGCTCGGCAAGTGGGGGCTGCCGATCAACCTCCTTGCCGTCGGATGGGGCATCTTCATGGCCGTCAACCTGATCTGGCCGCGCAAGGACGTCTACAACGCGAGCCCGCCGTTCCACTGGTACCTCCAGTACGGCGCGCTGCTCTTCATCGGGATTGTCTTCTTCGGCGGGCTCGCCTACTACTGGTTCGTGCAGCGCCACAAGACCGGCGTGCTCGAATCGCACCGGTTCGAGTCGACCTCGCCCGCGGTGTCTGAGGGCGCGCTGCCCGAATCGGCTCCTTGAGCACTCGCATGTTCATCGACGGCGAGTGGTGCGACGCCGCGAGCGGCGCCACCGTCGAGGCGACGAGCCCGGCCACGGGCGAGTCGCTGGGCCCCGTGGCGGAGGGCGATCGCGAGGATGCGCGGCGCGCGATCGGGGCGGCGAACGCGGCCTTCCCCTCCTGGGCGGCGCGCACCGGCTTCGAGCGGGCCGCGCTCCTGCACCGCGTGGCGGACGCCTGTGAGCGGCGCGCGGACGAGCTCGCCCGCGTGCTGACCCTCGACCAGGGCAAGCCGCTGAAGGCGGAGGCCGAGGTCGAGGTGGGTGAGCTGATCGAGTTCTTCCGCATGGCCGCCGAGGACGGCAAGCGCATCCAGGGCACGATCCCGGAGAGCGCGGCGCCGGGCCGGCGCGTGCTCCTGCTGCGGCGGCCGCTCGGCGTGCTCGGGCTGATCACCCCGTGGAACTGGCCCTACACGATGCCCGCCGAGGTGCTCGCGCCGGCTCTGGCGTGCGGCAACACCGTCGTCTGGACGCCCGCGCCCTCGACGGCCGTCTGCTCGGGACTGATTGCCGAGTGCGTCGCCGAGGCCGACCTGCCCCCCGGTGTCTTCAACTTCGTGCTCGGTCCGGGCCCCGAGGTGGGCGACGAGCTGGCGGTCAACCCCGGCACGCGCGCGGTCGCCTTCACCGGCTCGACGCAGACCGGTCTGATCGTCTCGCGCCAGGCGGCCGGCAAGGCGCAGCTGCTCGAGATGGGCGGCAACGGGCCCTTCGTCGTAATGGACGACGCCGACCTCGCCGCGGCCGCCGATGCCGCGCGCGTGGGCTGCTTCCTCGGCGCCGGCCAGAGCTGCTCCGCGGCCGAGCGCCTGCTCGTGCACGAGGCCGTCCGCGAGGAGTTCGTGGAGCTGCTGGCCGGCGAGGTGCAGCGCGAGGTCCGGCTCGGCGACCCGTTCGACGACGCGACGACGATGGGGCCGGTCAACAACGAGGCCGGCGCCGAGAAGATGGACGAGCACGTCGGCGACGCGGTCGAGCGCGGCGCGCGCGTCGTGACCGGCGGCAGCCGCGCGTCCGGCTTCCCGACGAGCCTCTACTGGGAGCCGACGGTGCTGGACCAGGTGCCCGCCGACTCGATCGCAGTCACGCAGGAGACCTTCGGGCCGATCGCGCCGATCATGAGCATCTCCTCACTCGAGGATGCGATCGAGCAGACGAACGGCCAGACGTACGGGCTGATGGCGGCGATCTTCACCGCCGACCTGGGCGCCGGGATGCGCTACGCGGACTCGGTTCACATGGGGCTCGTGAACATCAACGAGACCACGAACTACTGGGAGCCGCACCTCCCCTGGGGCGGCCGGGCCCGCTCCGAGAGCGGCATCGGACGGGTCGGCGGGCCCTATCCGATGGACACGCTCACCGAGCTCCAGACGGTCCTCATCCGGACCTGACGACGCGCCGCCCGCCGCAGTGTTAGGCGACGGCGAAGCCGCTGGCGGGCGTCCGGAACCCTGATATATCATCGCCGCAGATGAGGGAGACAGGCAGCGGCAGCGTCGCTCCCACCGTGGAGGGGCCCCCCGCCGGCGCCGAGAACGGTGAGCCGGTAGTCCGCGCCGAAGGCGTCTGGAAGGTGTTCGGCCCTCACGGGGACAAGCTCGTCGGGACACCGGACTGCGAGCTGCCGCCGCGCGAGCTCCGCCAGAAGACGGGCTGCGTCGTCGCCGTGCGCGACGTGTCGATCGAGATCAACCCCGGCGAGGTCTTCGTGGTCATGGGCCTGTCCGGCTCGGGCAAGTCGACGCTCGTGCGAACGCTGATCCGCCTGATCGAGCCGAGCGCCGGCAAGATCAGCATCACCGGCCAGGACGTGATGGCGGCCGATGGCGCGGAGCTCCGCGAGCTGCGCCGGCACACCGTCGCGATGGTCTTCCAGCACTTCGGCCTGCTCGCCCACCGCAGGGTGATCGACAACGTGGCCTTCGGCCTCGAGATCCAGGGCGTGCCGAAGGCCGAGCGGCTGGCGCGCGCCCAGGAGGTGCTGGAGCTCGTCGGCCTCGAGGACGCCGCCAACCAGTTCCCCGACCAGCTCTCGGGCGGCATGCAGCAGCGCGTCGGGCTCGGCCGTGCCTTCGCCGTCGACCCGAAGCTGATGCTCTACGACGAGCCCTTCAGCGCGCTCGACCCGCTGATCCGGCGCGACATGCAGGACGAGGTGATCCGCCTGCAGGCGGAGACCGGCAAGACGATGCTGTTCATCACGCACGACCTGGCCGAGGCCCTGCGGCTCGGCGACCGGATCGCGATCATGCGCGACGGCGGCATCGTGCAGCTCGGCACGCCGGAGGAGCTCGTGGGCTCGCCCGCCGACGAGTACGTCGAGAACTTCACGCGCGACATCCCGCGCACGCACGTCCTCACGCTGCGCTGGATCATGCGCGAGCCGCGCCCGGGCGAGGATTCGGGCGGCCCGGAGCTCGACGTCCATACCACCGTCAGGGACGCCATCCCCGTGGTGGCCGCCACGGACCGCCCGGTGCGCGCGATCGAGGACGGGCGCGTCGTCGGAGTCGTGGACCGCGAGGCGGTGCTCGGCGCGATGGCCGATGGGCCAGAGGCGTCGGATGGCGGTAGCTAGCGGCCGGATCCCAGCCCCGGCGGCCTTCGCGCCCTCCTCGCGCTGGCGCAGCCGGCCGGTGCAGGTGGCGGGGATCGTCGCGCTGATCCTGCTGGGCTACGCCGCGCTGAGCGGCGAGTTCCCCTGGCCCGCGTCGCTCACCTGGCAGGAGCTCCCGGAGCGGCTCGACAGCGCTCAGACCTGGCTGCTCGAGCAGCGCACGGCCGAGAACCCGAACATCGTGTTCGCGATCTTCGACGGCTTCCGGGCGCTCGCCGAGTGGCTCGTGACGGCCATCAACAACATGCTGCTGTGGCTCACCTGGGTCGGCACGATCGCCGCGTCGGTCCTCATCGTGCTGCGCTTCGGCGGCTGGCGGGCGGCGCTGATCGTCTTCGGCGCGTTCGTCTCGTTCGCGCTGATGGGGCTGTGGGAGGAGAGCATCCAGACGCTCGCCCTGATGTCGGCCGCCGTCCTGCTCTCGCTGGCGGTGGGCGTGCCGATCGGGATCGCCGCCGGGCGCTCGGATCGCTTCTACCGAGGACTCACCCCCGCTCTCGACGCGATGCAGATCGTGCCCGCGTTCGCATACCTGATGCCGATCGTGATCCTGTTCTCGGTGGGGCCTGCGGCGGCCGTGATCTGCACGATGATCTACGCGATTCCGCCCGCCGTCCGCATCACCGCGCTCGGCATCCGCGGTGTCACGGCCGACGCCGTAGAAGCCGCGAGCGCCTTTGGCTCGACGCGCGCACAGACGCTCTTCAAGGTGCAGCTCCCGCTGGCGCGCAAGCAGCTGCTCCTGGCCCTCAACCAGACGATCATGTTCGCGCTCTCGCTCGTCGTGATCGCGGGCCTGATCGGCGGCCGCGGGCTCGGCGACGTCGTGACGAACGGGCTCTACTCGAACGCCGCGCTCGCGATCCTCGCCGGCATCGCGATCGTGATCATGGCGATCGCGCTCGACCGCGCAACCTCCGCGATCGCGGAGCGCACCGACCCCGCACGCCGGCACCTGACCGAAGAGGGCCGCAGGCGGCTCCGCCTGATGACGGTCGCCACCTTCGCAGCGATCGCCGCGATCGTGCTCGTTGCCCGCGCGCTCGGCGCCGACAGCATCTACCCGGACGAGTTCGAGACGGCCACCACCGTCTACACGGCAACGATCGAGGACACGCTGCTGGGCTGGATCCAGGACGTGCTCGACTACGTGCAGGACCCGACCTCGTTCGTGTTCGGGATCACCGAGCCGATCGGGAACTTCCTGCTCGAGTACATGCTCGAGCCGCTGCGGAAGGTGCTCGTCGAGACGCCCTGGTTCATCATGCTCGGCGGGCTCACCGCGATCGCCCTCGTGATCAGCGGCCTGCGCCCGGCGATCACGGCGTTGGTGTTGCTCGCGGCGATCGGGGTCATGGGCGTCTGGGACCCCGCCATGGACACCCTCTCGCAGGTGCTCGTGGCGACCGCGCTCGCCGTCGCATTCGGGATCGCGATCGGTGTCTGGGCGGCTGAGAGCCCGCGTGTCGAGCGCCTGCTGCGGCCGCTGCTCGACACGCTGCAGACGCTCCCGCAGCTCGTCTACATCATTCCGTTCATCTATCTGATGCCGGTGTCGCGGATCCCCGGCATCGTCGCTTCGGTGCTGTACGCGGTACCGGTCGTGATCCGGCTCGTCACGAGCGGCCTGCGGGGCGTGCCGCCCGCGGCCGTGGAGGCGGCCTCGTCATTCGGGGCCTCACGGGCGCAGGTGCTGGCCAAGGTGAAGCTGCCGCTCGCGCGCGACTCGATCATGCTCGGCGTCAACCAGGCGATCATCCTGGTGCTCGCCGTCGTGGTGATCGGCGGGCTCGTCGGCTCGGGTGCGCTCGGCGACATGATCGCCCGCGGCCTGCAGCGCAACGAGTTCGGCGAGGGAGTGGTCGCATCGCTCGCGATCCTGGCGCTCGGGATCGCACTCGACCGCGTGACGCAGGGCCAGCGGGCTGCGGCGCTACGCCGCTCGGGCCGCGGCCCCGGAGGCGGTTGGACGCTTCTTAGACGACAAGGACAACCACGAGGAGGGAATGCGTGATGGAGGGGAAGAGGACGCGTCTGGCGCTGTTGCTTGCAATGGCCCTGGCGCTGGTGCTCCTGGTCGCGGCGTGCGGCGAGGATAAGGACGACGATTCGTCGGACGGCGGCGGTGGTGGTGGCGGCGGCGGAGAGACCGCCAAGGCCGACTGCGGCAAGGTGGTGCTCAACGAGCAGGCGTGGGCCGGCTCGACGGCCAACACCTACATCGCCAAGGCCGTCCTGGAGGACGACCTCGGCTGTGACGTCGAGATCACGAAGATCACCGAGATTCCCGTCTTCCAGGCGATGGCGGACGGGAAGGTCGACGCCGTGCTCGAGGACTGGCAGCACGTCGACGAGTACAAGAAGTACATCGACGACGCCGGCACGGTCGTAATGGGCGGGCCGCTCGGGGTTGAGGGCCACATCGGCTGGTTCATCCCGAAGTATTTGATGGACGAGCACCCGGAGTTCAAGACCTGGAAGGGGCTGAAGGGCCAGGAGGAGCTGTTCAAGACGCCCGAGTCGGGCGACCAGGGCATGTTCCTCGGCGGCGATCCCTCCTACGTCCAGAAGGACAAGGAGCTGATCGAGGCCCTCGACCTCAACCTCAAGCACGTGACGGCGGGCGCCGAGCCGGCCCAGGTCGCGCGCTGGAGCCAGCTCTACAAGCAGCAGAAGCCGGTGCTCTTCTACTGGTACACGCCGCAGTTCTACAACCAGCAGTACGACCTTGCCGAGGTCAAGCTGCCGCCCCTCTTCAAGGGCTGCAAAGAGGATGCCAAGGCGGGTGGCGATCCCGAGCAATACAAGTGCGAGTACATCCAGACGATCATCAACAAGCTGTTCAGCAAGGACTTCGCTGACAGCGGATCGCCCGCGTACGACGTGCTGAAGAAGATGCAGATCACGAACGAGGATCAGGAGGCTGTCGCCAAGGCGATCGCAGGCGACAAGGAGGATCCGGAGAAGGCGGGTCAGGACTGGGTCGCCGACAACCGGGACAAGGTCGACGCCTGGCTCAGCCAGTAGCGAGGGTTTACGCGGGGCCGTGCTCGAGGTAGCGCGGCTCCGCGAACACCCGGCGGACAATCGGCGCGAAGAAGTCGAGCGGCAGCGACTCGTAGTCAGGGTCGAAGCAGTTCTGGTCGTAGCGCTCGCAGAACTCGGCGCAGGCGTCGAACCAGGGGTGGCCGCGGTAGCGCTCACGGGCGTTGCGGTCGCCACCCGTGAGGTGCCCGTAGTAGTACTCCTGAAAGACGCCGTGGTGAGAGACGACCCAGCGGATCTCCTCGGACACGAACGGCTTCAGAACCGCGTCCATCATCTCGCCGTGGGTGTGCGGAGCGAGCACGTCGCCGACGTCGTGGAGGAGCGCAGCGACCACGTACTCGTCGCCGCGGCCGTCGCGGAAGGCGCGCGTGGCGGATTGGAGCGAGTGCTCCTTGCGGGTGACTTTGTAGCCGCCGTAGGACCTGTCGAGCGCCTCGACGGCCTCGAGCATCCGGTCGGGCAGCGCCTGCAGCATCTCGTCCTCGTAGCGGCCGAGGAGCTCGTAGTCCGCGGCCGTCGCCTCGTCCATGCGGCGGAATGAGACGGTCTCCATGCGGCCAAGCTACCGGTCTGGGACAGTTCGTAGGACATGGCCACCGGTCGTTGCCTGTGCGGAGCTGTTCGCTACGAAGTCGACGGGAAGCTCCGTGACGTCGAACTGTGCCATTGCGTCGAATGCCGGCGCTGGCACGGGCATGTCTGCGCGATGACGTCGGCTCCGCGCGAGCGGCTGCGCCTCACCGAGGATCGCGGCCTGCGCTGGGTCGAGAGCCCCGACAGCGACGCCCACGCGCGCCGGGGCTTCTGCGGCGAGTGCGGGTCGAGCCTGTTCTGGGACGCGCCCGACAGGGACACGATCAGCATCTCGGCGGGCACGCTCGACCCCCCCACCGGCCTGCGCACGACGATCCAGATCTACACCCACCAGGCGAGCGACTACTACGAGCTGGATCCTTCGCTGCCCGCGACCTAGCCGTCGTCCTGGCTGAACGCCCAGCGCACCTCTTCGATCGACATGTCCGCCGCAAGGCAGGCCAGCAGCTTCATGCGCGCGGCCTGGGGCGAGAGAAAGCCGGCGGGGATGATCGCTGTGTCGCGCAGGTCCTGCTCCGAGCCCTTGTAGCCGTACGTCGCCGAGAGGATCACGCCACGCTCGGGACGGCAGTAGGCGACGATCGGAATGCGCTCGGCTGCCTCGGCCCACAGCTCGAGCACGGGCGGCGCCAGGTGCCCGGCGCCGAGCGTGCCGATGACCACCCCGTCCGGGTCGGTTCCGAGCGCTGCTCGAGCAAGCGTGCCGTCGTCGCCTGCGGCCGTCGGCACGACGAGCACCGACCGGTCGAGGCTGGGCGGGTCGAGCGGCGGGTTGCGGGGGAAGCGCGACCAGATGATCGGATGGCCCTCGGTCACGCGGCCGAGCGGTCCGGTCTGGGGTGAGGAAAAGGCGACGAGCGAGACCGTGTCGGTCTTGCGCACTCCGCGCGCGTGATGGATCTCGCCACCGAAGCAGACGAGCACGCCCATCCCTGCAGCCTCGGCGCTCGCGGCGACGCTCACCGCGTCGACGAGGTTCGCCGGGCCGTCCGCTCCAGGCGCCGAGGCTGGCCGGATCGCCCCGGTGAACACGATCGGCGCGTCGGCGTCGTGGAGGATGTCGCACAGCATCGAGGTCTCCTCGAGCGAGTCGGTGCCGTGGGTCACGACGACGCCGGTGCCCTTGCGCGCCACGTCGCGTGCCTGGCGGCACACCTCGAGCTGGTCCTCCAGGCTGAGGTGGGCGCTCGGCTTGTTGAAAACCGTCCGGCTACGGAGGCCCGTGAAGGCGGCGAGTCCGGGCACGTCGGCGATCAGGCTGGCGCCGTCGAGCTTGGGAACGGCGCCCGCCTCCCCCGTCATCGAGATGGTCCCGCCCGCGGCCAGCACGAGCACCCGGCGGGCGTTCGACACCTCGGCGGTCCGGTTCACAGGCTTACTGGTACCAGGTCTTCGGTGGCTCGCGCGGCGTCGAGTCCATGAACGCCTTGCTGTAGCGCGGCGGGCGGGAGTGGATTTTCTCGATCAGCTGCTTCCACAGCCGCCGCACGACCTCGGGGTGTTGCTTCGAGAGCTCGCGGCGCTCGTGCGGGTCGGCCTCCATGTCGAAGAGCATGTTCCAGGACGTGTCGTTGCGCGCGATCAGCTTCCAGCGGTCCTCGCGTACGAACGAGAAATTCGCGTAGCCGCCGTAGGCGAAGGGACGCTCGGCGGCCGGCTTGTTGCCGTTGAGTAGCGGCGACAGGTCGATCCCGTCGAGGCTCTCCGGGGGCTCGTGGCCGGCCATGCTCATGAGCGTCGGCCCCATGTCGACGGTCGTCGCGAAGTAGTCGCTCTTCTTGCCCGCCGAGCGGCCGTCGGGCGAGCGCAACATCAGCGGCACGTGGATCAGCTCCTCGAACAGGTAGCTGTCCGACTTGCCGGTGAGCTCGTGCTCGCCCAGGAACACGCCGTGATCGGAGACCAGGCCGACGACGGTGTCCTTGTCGCGGCCCTGCCTCTTCAGCTCACGCAGGAAGTGGCCGAGCCAGGTGTCGACCATCGTCAGGCAGGCGGCGTACGTGGCCTTGACGAGCCGGATCTGCTCCTTCGTGAGGTAGTCCGAGTTGCGGTAACGGACGTCGGCGATGCCCGGTATCTCGCTGTCGGTGTACATGTCGAGGTACTTGCGTGGCGGTGCCCACAGCTCGTGCGGCGAGAACGAGTCGACCACGAGCAGGAACGGCTTGTGGCTGCCCGCCTGGCGCATGACCTTCTCGCCCCACTTGAACACCCGGGCGGCCGCGTGCTGGGTCTCGTCGACGCCGCGCCCGTTGTCGGCGAGGAACTGGCGCACGCGCCAGATCAGATGCTCCTCGCGCATGATCGGCGGCAGCCGGCGGACGGCCTCGCTCCTCGGCACGTTGTGCGCGTCGCGGCGCTCGCCGCGCTGGCCGAGGACCGGCACGTAGCGGTCCCAGGTCCGGCGGAAGGGCTCGAACGGGGCGGAGTGACTCAGGAACGGGTTGTCGCTGACGTAGGCGGTCCAGTAGCCGCGCCGCTTCATGATCGTCCCGATGTTCTCCGTGCCGGGCGGCAGCGGCTGCCAGCCGGGGCGCTTCGCCATCCCGTACCAGGGATGCCACTCGTCGAACGGATAGACGCGGCGAGCGGTCATGATCGAGCGCCGTGCCGGGACCGTCGCCATCGCCTCGGGGTAGACGCGCGTGAAGCGCAGGCTCTCCTGCGCGAGCGCGTTCAGGTTGGGCGTGCGCGCGCTCCCGCCGTAGGCTCCGACGTGATCCGGCCGCAGCGTGTCGATCACGATCAGGACGATGTTGCGCGGCTGACTGCGCTTCGCCTCCGAATCGGAGTTGAACGCGTCGGCGAGCCCGCAGCCGCTCAGGCCGAGCGCCGCGGCGCCAAGGCCCGCGCTCTTGAGGAGGTCCCGGCGCCCGAATTCCCTAAGGTGTTCGGGGGCCTCGGCCTCGCCTTCTCTTTCGTGTCTGCTCCTCACTGTTCAGCGCAACACCGCTTCCGGCTGGGCGTTGCGGCTCTCGCCGCGGTGCTGCTGGGCGTGATCTTTGCAACTGCGCCCGTCGTCGCCTCGGCGCAGCAGCCGAACGTGGTCGTTCTGATGACCGACGACCAGACCGCCGATTCGATGTGGACGATGCCGTGGACGCGTGAGCTGATCGGGGCGGAGGGCGTCACGTTCACGAACAGCTTCGTCAGCTATCCGCGCTGCTGCCCGTCGCGCGCGACCTTCTTCACCGGCCAGTACGCCCATAACCACGGCGTGCTGTCGAACACGCTGCCGTTCGGCAGCTACGACCGGCTCGACACCTCGAGCTGGCTGCCGCTGTGGCTCCAGGCCGCGGGCTACCGGACGGCCCATCTCGGCAAGTTCCTGAACGGCTACGGGGACGTGAACCCGACGGAGGTCCCGCCCGGCTGGGACGAGTGGCACGCCACCACGGGCCGCGAGACCTACCGCTACTGGGGCTACACGGTCAACGAGAACGGACGGCTCGAGACCTACGGGCGCGACCGCGACCCCGACCTCTACGCCACCGACTTCATGTCGCGCCGGGCCTCCGAGCTGATCGACGACCTCGCCCCGTCGGACGCGCCCTTCTTCCTCTCCGTCGGCTTCCTCGCGCCGCACACCGGCGGGCCGGCCGAGCCGGGCGATCCGCCCGGCGTCGCCACCCCGGCCGTGGCACCACGCCACCGCGGCGCGTTCGCCGGCGAGCCGCTGCCACGGCCGCCGGGCTTCAGCGAGCGCAACGTCTCGGACAAGCCGCCACGCATCAGGCGGCTGCCGCGCCTCACCCCGGCACGCACCGACCTGATCCGGCAGAAGTACCACCAGCGGCTCGAGTCGCTGCTGTCGGTCGATGACGGCGTGGACGAGATCATCGACGCGCTGCGCCAGTCCGGCGAGCTCGAGAACACGCTCGTGATCTTCACCTCGGACAACGGCTTCTTCCACGGCGAGCACCGGATCTGGAGCGGCAAGGCACAGGTCTACGAGCCTGCGATCCGGGTTCCGCTGCTGATGCGCGGGCCCGGGATCACGCCGGGACGCCGGCCAAGCCGGATCGTCGGCAACGTCGACCTCGCGCCGACGATCCTCGAGGCAGCCGGCCTGCCGCCGCGGCCGGAGCTCGACGGGCGCTCGCTGCTGCCGCTGGCGCGCGGACCGGTTCCGCGCTGGCGCGACTACCTGCTGCTCGAGGGCGGCGACCGGCTGGGGCTCGACTACGACGGCATCCGCACTCCGCGCTACGTCTACGCGGAGCACCGCGCGGGGGCGCGTGAGCTCTACGACCTGCGCCTCGACCCCTACCAGCTGCACAGTGTGCACAGGTCGCCCGCCTACGCGGCGGTGCGCGCGGAGCTGGAGGCACGGCTCACGAATCTGCGCATCTGCGCGGGCGCGAGCTGCCGCGCGACCGCGGGGAAACTCCCGCGCCCCGCGCTGCCGGTTAGTCTGCCGCGCCCATGAGGGCGATCCAGATTGCCGAGCTGACGGGCCCGCGCGACGCGCTGCGCGAGGTCGAGCTGCCCGACCCCGAGGCGTCCCACTTCATGACGCCCGGCCGCGGCGTCCTGGTCGAGGTGCATGCGGCGGGCGTCTCGTTCCCGGAGCTGCTGCAGACGCGCGGCGAGTACCAGATGAAGCCGGACCTCCCGTTCGTGCCCGGCAGCGAGGTGGGCGGCGTGGTCATCAGCGCGCCGGACGGCGCGGCTGTATCGGAGGGCGACCGCGTGGCGGCCTTCTGCATGCTGGGCGGCTTCGCCGAGACGGTGGTGGCGCCCGAGCCCTACGTGTTCCCGCTGGATGACGGGCTCGACTTCGCGCAGGGTGCGGGGCTCGTCCTCAACTACCACACGGCGTACTTCTCGCTCGTGATGCGCGGCCGCTACTCGCCGGGCGAGACGGTGCTCGTCCAGGGCGCGGCCGGTGGTATCGGCACGGCCGCGCTGCAGGTGGCGAAGGGCCTCGGCGCGCGCACGATCGGGGTGGTCTCTTCCGACGAGAAGGAGCGGGTCGCCCGCGAGGCCGGCGCCGACGAGGTGGTTCGCTCCGATGGCCCGTGGAAGGACCAGGTGAAAGAGCTCTCAGGCGGGGGTGTCGACATCGTGATCGACCCCGTCGGCGGCGACCGCTTCACGGACAACCTGCGCTCGCTGCGCGAGGGAGGCCGCTGCGTGGTCGTCGGCTTCACCGGCGGCTCGATCCCGGAGGTCCGCGTGAACCGGCTGCTGCTGAACAACATCGACGTCGTGGGCGCCGGCTGGGGCGCGTTCGTGTACTCGAAGCCGGACGTGACCCGCTCGATCGGTTCGGAGGTCGGGCTACTGGCCGCGGAGGGCTACGTGCGGCCGATCGTGGGGGCGCGCTTTCCGCTGTCGGCCGCGGCCGATGCACTGGAGCTGCTGGATTCCCGCGGGGCGACGGGGAAGGTCGTGCTGGAGGTGCGGTAGCGGGGCGGCGCCTGGGGCCGGGCTAACGGCGGCAGTGAAGGGGGTGGCGTCACGCGCCGGAAATCACCGCCACTGTGGCAACTTGATGTCGCCAGACGACACTAAGTCGCCACAGTGGCGCCTACGTTGCCGACTCATTGGTCGTAGAGACCACCAATCCGGCAACGTGCGGCGTAGCCGGGCGCGATCGAGCACCCCCACCCCCCTTTACCGCCTAGCTCCGGCTGCCCCGGCGCCACTGTCGGGGGGCGCCTGCTGCCGGCCTAACGACAGCAGTGAAGGGGATGGTCCCCGCGCCGGAAATCACCGCCACTGTGGCGACTTGATGTCGCCACACGACACTAAGTCGCCACAGTGGCGCCTACGTTGCCGACTTATTGGTCGTAGAGACCACCAATCCGGCAACGTGCGGGGTAGCCGGCCCCGATCGAGCACCCCCACCCCCCTTTACCGCCTAGCTCCCGCTGCCCCGGCGCCACCGCCGGGGCGCCACCGCCGAGGCGCCGCCCTGGGCCTACCGCTCAACCCCCTCCGGCCGCACCAGCTCCAGCACCGGCCGCTTGGGCGGCAGGCCGTCGCCGGATGAGACGCCGCGGATCCGGCGCACCACCCACGGTGCGAAGTGCTTCACGGCCCAGACCGCGTTGGCGGTCACCGCGGTGACCGCCCGCGAGGGCGGCGCCGGCGGCAGCGGCTCGGCCCAGGCGCGGTCGGCGCCCTCGAGGCCCATGACCTCGGCGAAGGCGTCGGCGATGCGCGCGTGGCCGTCGGAATTGGCGTGCAGGCGGTCGCTGTGCCAGAGGCGCGGGTCCGGCGGGGCGGCGTTGCGCTCGAAGTCGATCAGCAGCGCCCCGTGGCGGCGGGCGATCTCGCGCACGCGCTCGTTGTAGGCGAACACGCGGGCGCGCGCCGCCCGCGCCAGCGGGTTGATCGGCACTGGGTCGGGGAAGCCCATCGTGGCGACGGTCGCGCCCTGCCCGGTGAGCGCGCCGATCATCGCGTCGAGGTGACCGGCGGTCGCGTCGAGGTCGCACTGGGGACGTAGCGTGTCGTTCAGGCCGGCGACCACGGTGGCGAAGTCGGGCTCGAGCGCGAGCGCTGCGGCGAGCTGCTCGTCGTGCACCTGGCGGGCCAGCTTGCCGCGGACCGCCAGGTTGGCGTACAGGAGCCCGGGGCTGGCGGCCGCCATGCGCTCGGCGAGCCGGTCGGCCCAGCCGCGATAGCCGCTCCCGTCGGGATACGGATCCATGAGCCCCTCCGTCGTGCTGTCGCCGATTGCGACGTAGCGCTGGTAGGCCATGCCACCCATTCCTAGCACGGTGCGTAGTCTGCGGCCCATGTCTGACCGGAAGATCAGCTCCTGGCTGATGGACATGGACGGGGTGCTCGTGACCGAGGAGACCGCGATCCCTGGCGCCGCCGAGTTCATCGCCCGCCTCCGGGAGCTCGAGCTGCCGTTCCTCGTGCTGACGAACAACTCCATGTACACGCGCCGCGACCTGCGCGCGCGCCTGGCGCGCAGCGGCCTCGATCTGCCCGAAGAGGCGATCTGGACGTCGGCGCTCGCCACTGCCGGCTTCCTCGAGGACCAGCGGCCGGGCGGCTCGGCCTGGGTGGTCGGCGAGGCGGGCCTGACGACCGCTCTGCATGGGGCCGGCTACACGATCACCGACCGCGATCCCGACTACGTGGTGCTCGGCGAGACGCGCACGTACAGCTTCGAGCGCATCACGCGCGCGATCCAGCTCGTCGCCGCGGGATCGCGCTTCATCGCCACCAACCCCGACAACGTCGGCCCCTCGCCGGACGGTCCGCTGCCGGCGACGGGCTCTGTCGCCGCGCTGATCAGCCGCGCCACCGGCGTCGACCCCTACTACGTCGGCAAGCCGAACCCGCTGATGATGCGCTCGGCACTGAACTCGATCGACGCACACTCGGAGAGCACGGCGATGATCGGCGACCGCATGGACACCGACATCGTCTCGGGCCTTGAGGCGGGCCTGAAGACGGTGCTCGTGCTGAGCGGCGTCGCCACGCGCGCGGCCGCCGAGCGGCATCCGTTCAGGCCGTCACTGATCGTCGACTCGGTGGCCGACCTGATCGACGATCTCGGCTAGCAAGCGCCGAAGCAGCCGGCTCGGCCGGCTGCGCAGGGTCTAGTTCTTCTTGTTGTCGACGGCCCGCTGCAGCTGAGACTTGTTCATCCGCGAGCGGCCCTCGACACCGAGCTTCTTCGCTTCGTTGTAGAGCTGGTCGCGCGTGCGCCCCTTCGGGCCTGAGCTGCCCGAGCGCTGACCGCCGCGGCGGCTGGACGACATGTCCCGGGTCGAGGTGCGCGAGCTCGTGCGCGACTCGCCGCTGCGAGCGCGCTCCTTGTTGACGGTGCGCGCCGCGATCTCCTCGGCGCGGTCCTCGGAGCGCCCCTGCTTCTTCTCGCTCTGCTTGATCTTCTCGTACTGACGGGCGCGCTTCGTGCCCTTCTTGACTCCGCGAGGTGGCATGTCTTCGAGGTACCCGAGAACGCGGCTGTCACACGCTCCGGACCTATCTCGTCAAAGGGGTAGAAAATGCGAAAGGAGCTGAAATGAAGGTCTTCGTAGCAGGTGCAACAGGAGCGCTCGGCAGGCCCCTGGTGAAGCAACTGGTCGAGCGCGGACACGAGGTCACCGGCATGACCCGGAGCGAGTCCAAGCAGGAGCTCCTGCGCGAGCTCGGCGCGCGGCCGGTGGTGGCCGACGCCCTCGACCCGGACGCCGTCGCGCGCGCCGTCGCCGAGGCCGACCCGGACGTGATCGTCCACCAGCTGACCGCCATCGGCGAGTTCAACCCGCGCCACATGGAGCGCGACTTCGCCGCCACCAACCGGCTTCGCACCGAGGGCACCGACCATCTGCTCGCGGCAGGGCGCGCGGTCGGCGTGAAGCGCTTCGTCGCACAGAGCTTCGCCCCCTGGCCGTACGCACGCACGGGCGGGATGGTCAAGACCGAGGACGACCCGCTTGACACCGATCCGCCCGCAGAGATCCGCACGACGCTCGATGCGATCAAGTACCTGGAGAAGGCGGTCACGGGCGCCGACTGGACCGAGGGCATCGCGCTCCGCTACGGCGGCTTCTACGGGCCCGGGACCTCCATCGGCCTCGACCCGCTCGGCGAGCAGATCGAGATGATCAGGCAGCGCAAGTTCCCGCTCGCCGGCAAGGGTACGGGCGTCTGGTCGTTCATCCACATCGAGGACGCTGCGTCCGCGACCGTCGAGGCAGTCGAGCACGGCACGCGAGGCGTCTACAACGTCGTCGACGACGAGCCGGCCCCGATCTCTGAGTGGCTGCCCGTGCTCACGAAGGCGCTGGGCGCCAAGCCGCCCCGCCACGTGCCGCTCTGGCTTGCGCGTCTGGCCGGCGGCAAGGTGACAGCGGTCATGATGACCGACTTGCGCGGTTCGTCGAACAAGAAGGCCAAGAGCGAGCTCGGCTGGAAGCTCCGCTACCCGAGCTGGCGCGACGGCTTCGCCAGGGGGCTCGGCTGAGCCATGGCCAGCACGGACCTGTACGAGGAGCTGCGCCCGCCGGCGTTCGCGATCGCGTACCGCATGCTCGGGAGCGTGAGCGAGGCCGAGGACGTGGTGCAGGAGGGGCTGCTGCGCCTACACCGCACGCTCGAGTCGGGTGAGCGCATCGAGTCGCCGCGGGCATACGTGTCGACCGTGGTCACCCGGCTCTCGATCGACCAGCTCCGCTCCGCACGGGTCCGGCGCGAGACGTACACCGGCGAGTGGCTCCCCGAGCCACTCGTCGCTGCGGAGGAGGGCGATCCGGCGTGGGAGGCCGAGCTCGCCGACTCGCTCTCCTTCGCGTTCCTCGTGGTGCTGGAGAGCCTCTCGCCCGAGCAGCGCGCGGCGTTCCTGCTGCGCGAGGTCTTCGACTATCCGTACGACCGCATCGCCACCATCGTCGGCAAGAGCGAGGACAACGTGCGCCAGCTGACGGCGCGGGCGCGCCGCCACGTGGAGGAGCACAAGCCGCGCTACGAGCCGTCAGCCGAGGTCCGCGACGAGCTGGCGCACCGCTTCATCGCAGCGGCGCGCGAGGGCGAGCTCGAGGAGCTCGAGGCCCTGCTCGCCGAGGATGTCGTCCTTCATGGCGACGGCGGCGGCAAGGCGCCCGCGCTCGCCCAGCCGCTCGCGGGCCGCGAACGCGTCGCCAAGATCCTCGCCTCCTGGGCCCGCTCCGGAGAGCTCGCCGGTGGGTTCGAGCTGCGGCCGGTCGAGGTCAATGGCCAGCCGGGCGCGCTGACGATCGACGCGGTGGAGCAGGCGATCCTCGGCGTGCTCGTCTTCGACATCGCCGACGGCCGCATCCAGGCCATCAACTCGGTGGTCAACCCGGACAAGCTGGGCCACCTCGGCCCGCTCGCCGATCCCTACGCGTTCCTGCGGCGCCGCTCGAGGAACGGCTAGTGCTCGACGAAGTAGCCGCCGGTCTGGCCGCTCGAGTAGAAGCGGCTCGTGATGGTCTTCTTGCGGGTGTAGAACTCGACCGCGTCGGGGCCGTGAGCGTGGAGGTCGCCGAGGAAGCTGTCCTTCCAGCCTGAGAACGGGAAGAACGCGACGGGCGCAGCCACTCCGATGTTCACGCCGACCATGCCCGCCTCCACGTCGTGCTTGAAACGGCGCACCGCGGCGCCCGACTCGGTGAAGATCGACACGCCGTTGCCGAAGCGGCTCTTCGAGACCGCGTCGATCGCCTCGTCGAGCGTGTCGACGTGCACCAGCGACAGGACCGGCCCGAAGATCTCCTCGCGCACGATGTCCATCTCGGGCGTAGCGCCGTCCAGGATCGTCGCGCCGACGTAGCAACCCGTTTCGTCGCCGGCGCCGCGGCCGTCGACGAGCAGCTCGGCGCCTTCCTCGAGACCGCGCTCGATCATCGACAGGATGTGCTCCTTCGCCTTCTCGGAGACGACCGGGCCGAGCTCCGTGTCCTCTTCGAGCCCGTCGCCCACGCGCACCGCCTCGGCCGCCTCGCGCAGCGCGGGCAGCAGCCGCTCGCGCGCCTCGCCGACGGTCACGACCACGGACCCGGCCATGCAGCGCTGCCCGGCCGCGCCGAACGCGGAGCCCATGATGCCCTTGACGGTCTGGTCGACCACGGCGTCCGGCATCACGACCATGTGGTTCTTGGCACCGCCAAGCGCCTGGACGCGCTTGCCCGACTTGGCCGAGCGCTCGTAGACGATGCGCGCCACCGGGGCGCTGCCGACGAACGAGACCGCATCGATGCCGGGGTGATCGAGGATGCCCTCGACGACCTCGCGGCCGCCGTTGACGAGGTTGACGACGCCCTCGGGCAGGCCGAGCGAATCGAGCACCTCGAACGCGAGCTGCTGCGTGAGCGGCACCTGCTCCGAGGGCTTCAGCACGAAGGTGTTGCCGCAGGCGATCGCGAACGGCAGGAACCAGAACGGCACCATCGCAGGGAAGTTGAAGGGCACGATCGCGGCGCACACGCCGACCGGCTGGCGGATCGTCTCGGCGTCGATCCCGCGCGAGACGTCCTCGAGGATGCGGCCCTGCATCGTGGTCGGGATCGCGCAGGCGCACTCGACCATCTCGATCATGCGCGCGACCTCGGCGCGGGCGTCGGCGATCGTCTTCCCCATCTCGGTGGTGACCGAGCGAGCCAGCTCCTCGTGGCGGTTGTTGAGGCCCTCGCGCAGCGCGAACAGGAGACGCGCCCGAGCGATCACCGACACGTCGCGCCAGGCCGGCAGCGCGGCGCGGGCGGCGGCCACGGCGGCATCGAGGTCGGCCGACGAGGACAGCGGCACGCGCGCGAGCGTCTCGCCCGTGGCGGGGTTGGTCACGTCGAGCGCCTCGGCGCCGGTGGCGGCGGTCCACTTGCCGGCGACGTAGTTATCGAGCAGGCGCGTCTGGGTTGCGGCTTCCATTGAGGATCCACTCATGGTCGGGGTCGTTCGCGATCGCCCAGGCCCGGGCCGGGCCGGCCATCACATTCAAGTAATACAGCGCGTAGCCGGGCGGTGCCGAGACCGTGTGGTATCCGCGGGGCACCAGCACGACGTCGCCGTCGCGTGCGGCGACCGACTCGTCGAGCGAGCCGTCGCCCGTGTAGACGCGTTGCAGGGCGAAGCCGTGGGCCGGTGTGACGCGGTGGTAGTAGGTCTCCTCGAGCAGCGACTCGTCGGGCAGCGCCTCGCGGTCGTGCTTGTGCGGCGGGTAGCTCGACCAGTGGCCCTCCGGGGTCAGCACCTCGCAGACGAGCAGCGACTCCGCCTCGCGGTCGCCCATCAGGATCGGGTGGATGCGCCGCTCGAGCGCGCCGTAACCGCGCACCTCCACCTCCACCTGGTCGCCGGGGAGCACGCGCGCTGCGGCGCCAGAGGCGGCCGGGGCGAAGCAGAGCCCAAGCTCCGCCCCGCCCCGGCACCCCCGGAGGGAGACGTTCGTTCCCGGCGGCAGGTAGGCCGCATCCGGCATCCCCGAGAAAGGGTCCTCGCGTCCGCCGAGACCGGGCCAGTCGCCGTGCTCGGAGGCCAGATCGGCGCTGCCCGAGATCACCACCACGCAGAGCTCGCGGCGGGCGGTCGCGCGCCGCACGAGCTGGCCCTCGGCAAGCCGGAGCACCTCGAAGCCGACATGGGTCCAGCCGGCGGAATCGGGCGTGATCGTGAGGACGCTGCCGTCGGGATCCGGCTGCGCGCGCGGCTCTACGAGCAGGCGGCTCACGAGCTGCCCTCGACGTACTGCCGCTGCTCCCCGCGCGCGCGCTCGTACTCCTCGCGGGCCGCGCGCACGGCGGGGTCGTCGGACACCTCCGCCACCGGCACGTCCCACCAGCCCTCGTAGCTCGGCACGCCCGCGTAGCGGTCGACCTCCACGTGCACCACCACGGGCCCGCTCTCGGCCTTCGCGGCCTCGAGCGCCGCGCGCAGCTCGTCGATCCCGCGCGCGCGCAGCAGCCGCGCGCCGAAGGCCTCGGCGCTCGCGCCGAGATCGATCGGCAGATCCTTCAGTTCGGACGCGGGTCCGTCGCCGTCATCGGCGTCGAGGACCGGGGCGCCGTTGGCCGCGCGCCGGTAGTGGGTGCCGAAGCCGGCGTCGCCGATGGAGCGCGAGAGCGCGCCGATCGAGGCGTAGCCGTGATTGTCGACGAGCACGATCACGAGCTTCACGCCCTCCGCGACCGCGGTCACGAGGTCGCCGGGCGCCATCAGCCAGGAGCCGTCGCCGACCATCACGAAGACCTCGCGGTCGGGCGCGGCCAGTTTCACGCCCATGCCGCCCGGCAGCTCGTAGCCCATGCACGAGTAGCCGTACTCGACGTGGTAGCCCTTCGGGTCACGCGCTCGCCAGAGCTTGTGCAGGTCGCCCGGCATCGAACCGGCGGCGCAGACGACCACGTCACGCGGGCCGGCCGCCTCGTTGACTGCGCCGATCACCTCCGCCTGGCTCGGCAGCGGCTCGTGCCCGGCGTGCGTGAGGCGCGCGACCTCCTCACCCCAGGCGCGCGCCTCCTCGGCGGCGCGCCGCTCCCAGGCCTCGTCGGCGTGGTGGCCCGCGAGCGCCTCGGCGAGCGCCGCCAGCGCCAGCTTCGCGTCCGCCTCGAGCGCCAGCCCGCTGTGCTTGGCGGCGTCGAAGCTCGCCACGTTCACGTTCACGAAGCGCACGTCCGGGTCCTGGAAGGCCGACTTCGAGGCGGTCGTGAAGTCGCTCCAGCGCGTCCCCACGCCGATCACGAGATCCGCCTCGCGGGCCAGCCGGTTGGCCGCGAGCGTGCCGGTCGCGCCGACCGCGCCGAGCGCGAGCGGGTGCTCGGACGGCAACGCACCACGGCCCGCCTGGGTCTCGCAGACCGGTATGCCGGCGGCCTCGGCGAGCGCGCGCAGCTCCTCGGTCGCCTCCGCGTAGATGACGCCGCCGCCCGCCACGATCAGCGGCCGCCTGGCCGCGCGCACGAGCTCGGCGGCACGCGCCAGCGCGTCGGGGGCCGGCGGCCGCCGGAACACTGTCCAGACACGCGGGGCGAGGAACGACTCCGGCACCTCGAGTGCCTCGGTCTGGACGTCCTCGGGCAGGGCCAGCGTCACCGCGCCCGTCTCGGCGGGGTCGGTGAGCACGCGCATCGCCTCGAGCGCCGACGGCACGATCTGCTCCGGTCGCGTGATGCGGTCGAAGTAACGCGAGACCGGTCGAAAGCTGTCGTTGACGGACATCGTGGCGTCGTGCGGCGCCTCGAGCTGCTGAAGGACCGGGTGCGGCGCGCGCGTCGCGAACGTGTCGCCCGGCAGCAGCAGCACCGGCAGCCGGTTGACGGTCGCGAGCGCGGCGCCGGTGACCATGTTGGTGGCACCCGGGCCGACGGAGCTGGTGCAGGCAAAGGTGCCGAGCCGGTTGAGCTGGCGCGCGTAGCCGGATGCGATATGCACCATCGCCTGCTCGTTGCGCGCCTGCCGGTAGCGGAACAGGTCGCGGTACTGGTGGAGCGCCTGGCCGAGCCCGGACAGGTTGCCGTGCCCGAAGATGCCCCAGCAGCCGCCGAAGAAACGGCGCCGTTCCCCGTCGCGCTCGATCTCCTGAACGGCCAGGAAGCGCACCAGCGCCTGGGCGACCGTCAACCGCTCGCTCATGCCTCGATCTCCTCTCCAACCAGCTCCTTCAGCTCCTCGAGCGTCGGCATGTCGTCGGCGCAGGCGAGCCGTGACGCCACCAGCGCTCCCGCCGCATTGGCCAGCCGCAGCGCGCGGTCCGCATCCCAGCCCTCGACGAGCGCCCAGGCGAGCGCGCCGCCGAAGGCGTCACCGGCGCCGAGGCCGTTCAGCACCTCGAGCCGCACCGGCTCGAGCTCGATCAGCTGATCGCGCGTGCGCGCCAGCACGCCGTCGGCACCGCGCTTGACGATCGCGAGCTCGACGCCGAGCTCGAGCAGCGCTTGCGAGGCCTCCACCGGATCGCTCGTGCCGACCGCCACCTCGACCTCCGACTCGTTGCCGACGGCGACCGTCGCAAGCCGTACCGCCGCGCGCGCCCAGCGGCCCGCCTCGCTGTCGTCGGGCCAGAACATCGGCCGGTGATCGAGGTCGTGGACGGTGATCGCGCCGGGTGTCTCCCGGCGCGACTCGAGCGCGAGCAGCGTCGCCGACCTGCTGGGCTCCTGCGAGAGCCCCGTACCGGTCGTCCACAGGAGCCGCGCGGCGCGGATCGCGTCGAGGTCGAGGTCGGGCCGGTCGATGTTCAGGTCGGGCGCCTTCGGCTCGCGGTAGAAGAGCAGCGGGAAGTGGTCGGGTGGATGGATCTCGCAGAAGACGAGCGGCGTGCGCAGCTCGGGGTCGGTGCCGACCCAGCGGCGGTCCACACCGAAGCCGTCGAGTGCCTGGCGGACGTAGTTGCCGAAGGGGTCGTCGCCCACCTTCGTGATCACGGCGGAGCGCGCGCCCAGCCGGGCGGCCGCCACCGCGACGTTCGTCGCGCTGCCGCCGAGCGACTTCTGGAACGTGCGCACGTCCTCGAGCGCGACTCCCACCTGCTCGGGGTAGAGGTCGACGCCGACCCGCCCCATCGTGATCACGTCGAAGCGCTCGCTCATACGAGCACGTTCGAGCCGACGAAGCCTGACCCGCCTGTCAGCAGGACCCTCACCGGAGCGGGTCCACCTCCTCCACGCGCACCGGCCTGCCCTCTTCCAGCGAGCGCCGCGCGGTCAGGCCGATCACGAGCGGAGCGCGGGCGTCCTGGGTCGTCACCGGAGGCGGCTCGCCGGCCGCGATCGCCTCCACGAAGGCGGTCCACTGCGCGACGTAGCTCTGCCGGTAGCGCTCGAAGAAGAACGCCTGCGGCACCGGGGTCCGCGTCCCCTCGGCGGTGCGCACGAGCCCGCTGTGCGCGAACGGGTTCTCGGAGGCGGCCATGCCGAGCGAGCCGAGCACCTCGACGCGCTGGTCGTAGCCGTAGGCCGCCTGACGACTGTTGTCGATCATGGTCAGGCAGCCGTTCTCGTGCGTGAGCGTGACGACGGCGGTGTCCACGTCGTGCGCCTTCGCGTACGACTCCTGCATGCGCAGCGCGCCGCGGGCGAAGACCTCCCTGACCTCGCTGCCCGTGAGGAAGCGGGCCATGTCGAAGTCGTGGATCGTCATGTCGAGGAAGATCCCGCCGGAGACCAGCACGTAGGAGAGCGGCGGCGGCTCGGGGTCGCGGCTCGTGATGCGCACGAGGTGGGGCTCGCCGACCGTGCCGGCGGCGACGGCGGCGTGCACCGACGCATGCGCGGCATCGAAACGGCGGTTGAAGCCGATCTGGAACGGCACCCGGGCGTCCTCGATCGCGCCGAGCGCCCGATCCATCTCTTCGAGGTCGAGCGAGACCGGCTTCTCGCAGAAGACCGGCTTGCCGGCCTCCGCCGCGGCGAGCAGCAGGGCCGCGTGCGAGTCGGTGCTCGAGCAGATCGCGACGGCGTGGACGTCGGGCGCGGCGAACAGCTCCCCGGCGGTCGGCAGCGTGCGCACCCCGAGCTCGGCGCCGAGCGCCTGGGCGGCCTCGGGACGAGCGTCGTTCACGGCCGCGACGCGCGCACCCGGAACCTCGCCGGCCAGCAGGCGCGCGTGGGTCGATCCGATCCGGCCCGCGCCGATCACGCCCACGCCGAGCGGGACGCCGGTGGGGTTCGGCAGGGCCTGCTCACGCGCGGCGGCGGTTGCGGCGCCGCCCATCTCAGTCCTCCCTCAGCGAGACGACCTCTTCCCAGCGCCCGCTCTCGACGGAGCGGAGCAGGGCGGCCTGGACGGACACCCAGGCGAGCGCGTCGTCGAAGCCGGGCCGGAAGGGGCGCCGCTCGGCGAGCGCGCGGCAGAACTCGTAGTCCTCGATCGTCACGAGGTCCTCGAAGCCGATGCCGTTCGCGCTGCCGGGGACGAAGTTGCCGTGGTAGGGGAAGCGGTCGCCGCCGAGCACGCGCGTGAAGCCGCTGTCGAGCCCGTCGCCCGCCTTGTAGACCTGGAGCTCGTTCATCTGCTCGAAGTTCCAGCCGAGCGCGCCGCGCGTCCCGTAGACGTCGAAGGCGTTCTGGCTCTCGGGGCCGACCATCGTCCGGCTCGACTCGAAGGTCCCGCGCGCGCCGTTCGCGAACTCGCACAACATGCCCGCGTAGTCCTCGTTCGTGACCGCCCCGCGCGGGTCGTCGACGCTGCCGCGCCCGTAGTGCGTCCCCTGGCCCGGCACCGGCAGCGGGCGCTCGCCGATGAACGTCGCCGTCGTGCCCACCACGCGGGTGATCGGACCGATCAGCATGTGAGCGAGGTCGACCGAGTGGCTCATCAGGTCGCTGGTCACCCCGTAGCCGGCCTCGTCGACGAGGAAGCGCCATGAGAGCAGGCCGAGCGGGTCGCTGCCGTACATCGAGAAGAAGCGGCCGCGGTAGTTCGTGATCTGGCCGAGCTCGCCGTCCGCGATCAGGCGGGCCGCGCGCTGCACGAGCGGCGCCCAGCGGAAGTTGTGGCCGACGCCGCTGATCACGCCGGCGCGCCGCGCCGCGCGCTCGGCGCGGACGGTCTGCGCTGGTGTCCCGCCCACCGGCTTCTCGCAGAACACGTCCTTGCCGGCCGCGGCCACGGCCTCGACGAGCTCGACGTGCATCATGTTCGGCGCGGCGATGAAGACCGCGTCGACGGCCGGGTCCTCGACGACCGCGCGCCAGTCGCCGCTCGCGCGCGCGTAGCCGAAGTCGTCGACCGCCTCCTGGGCGCGCGCCCGCAGCTCGTCCGCGCAGATCACGAGCTCGACGTCGAAGTCGCGCTCGCCGAACAGCGACGGGATGCGGCGCAGCGAGCGGCTATGGGCGCGGCCGAGCCAGCCGAAGCCGATCAGCCCCACGCCGATCCGGCGGCGCGTGCCGGGGCGCTCGAGGACGACCGAGCCCTGGTCCAGCGGGGCCTCGGTCACCCGCCCTCCGTGCGCTCGATCGACTGCTCGAGCTCGTGAGTGAGCTGGTCGAGCTCGGCGCCGCCCGACATCATCTTCACGAGCTCATCACGGCTGATCTCGCCGCGCTCCCACTTGCCGAGCAGCTTGCCGCGGTTGAGGACGACGAAGCGGTCGCCCACGGGATAGGCGTGATGCGGGTTGTGGGTGATGAAGATCACCCCCACCCCGCGCTCGCGGGCCTGCGCGATGTAGCGCAGCACGATCCCGGACTGCTTGACCCCGAGCGCCGAGGTCGGCTCGTCGAGGATCAGCACCTTGGCGCCGAAGTAGATGGCGCGCGAGATCGCCACCGCCTGGCGCTCGCCCCCCGACAGCGTTCCGACGGGCTGGTCGGGGTCGCGCACGTCGATCCCCATCTTGGCCATCTCCTCGCGCATCGTCCGTTGCGCCCGCTTGACGTCGATGACCTTGATCAGCCCGACCGTCCTCGTGGGCTCCGAGCCCAGGAAGAAGTTGCGCCAGATCGACATCAGCGGCACCGTCGCCAGGTCCTGGTAGACGGTGGCGATGCCGTGCTCGCGCGCCTCGCGCGGCGAGCGAAAGCGCGCCTCCTCGCCCTCCACCAAGAGCTCGCCCTCGTCGTGCGGGTGAACGCCCGAGAGGATCTTGATGAACGTCGACTTGCCCGCCCCGTTGTCGCCGAGCACGCAGGTGACCTGCCCGTCGTAGACCGACACGGAGACGTCCTTGAGCGCGATCACGTTGCCGAAGTACTTCGAGACCTCGCGCGTCTCGAGCAGCGGCACCTTGTCGTTCACCTTCGGGCTCCTTCCGCGCTGCGCCGGACGAAGTTGTTGATGAGCACCGCCATCAGCAGGATCACGCCGAGGAACAGGAAGCGCCAGTCGGTGTCCCAGCCGGAGAACTGGATGCCGATGAACGCCATGCCGATGATCAGCGCGCCGATCGCGGCTCCGACCGCCGAGCCGTAGCCGCCCGTGAGCAGGCAGCCGCCGACCACTGCCGCGATGATGTAGGTGAACTCCTCGCCCACACCCTGGCTCGCCTGCACCGAGGAGAGCCGCAGCGCGATCATGATCCCGACGAGCGCCGCGGCCATCGACGTCGTGATGAAGAGGCCGATCTTCACGCGCGGCACCGGCACGCCGACATTGCGCGCGGCGACGGGGTCGCCGCCGACGCCGAAGATCCAGTTGCCCACGCGCGTGCGGGCGAGCACCCAGGTCGCCAGGATCGTGATCACCACCCACCAGACGACCGTGATGCGGAAGTCGTATTCGGAGAACGAGCCGCCGAAGATGTCGAACGCCGACTGGTAGCCGGAGGCCTCGTTGAGGCTGCCGACACGCACGCTGCCGGTGATCTCCTTGGTCACGCCGAGGTTGGCGCCCTGCAGGATGAAGAAGGTCGCGAGCGTGACGATGAAGCTGGGGAGCTTCGTCTTCACGACCATCATGCCGTTGATGAAGCCGATCGTCGCGGCGAAGACGAACGTGAGCACGATCGCGAACCAGATGTTCATGTCGAGCTCGGTGGCGAGCAGGCCCATCACGAGCCCGGCGCTGCCGGTCATGACGCCCGCCGACAGGTCGAACTCGCCGCCGATCATGAGCAGCGCAACCGCCACCGCCGGGATGCCGAGCGTCGACGCCACGTCGGTCCAGTTGGCGGCGCCGTCGAGCGTCCCGAACTCGTCGGTCGTGAGGGTGAAGAAGAGGAAGACGACGAGCGCCGCCAGAGCAGCACCGAGCTCGGGACGGCGCAGCAGCTTGGTCACGAAGCTGACGTTCGCCAACCGGTCGTCGACCACAGACGTCGGGGGCGGCGCCCCGGGTGGCTCGGCGAAGGTGGCCTGATCGCTCATCCTCTTGCTCCCTCCCACGGGTGCCGCCGCGGCCGGCCCCGGAGAGCCGGCCGCGACAGGACCCGATTCGTCAGCGCGTCCCCTCCTCGGCCAGCTGCTTGACCGTGGAGGCGTTGCCCTTGTCGACGAAGCCCGGGCCGGTGAGGACCGGCTGGCCACCGCCGACCGTGTTGGCGTTGTCGTTGAACAGCTTCAGGAACACCACCGGGAGGTATCCCTGGAGGTACTGCTGCTGGTCCACCGCGAACTCGATCTCGCCGTTCTCGATCGCGTTGACCACGTCACCGCTCAGGTCGAACGTGGCGAGCTTGGCCTCCGAGCCCGAGCCCTGGACGGCGTCACGTCCCGCCACTGCGATGTCCGGGTTGAGCGTCAGAACGGCGTCGATCGAGTCGTCCGACTCGAGCTTCGACTGGATCTCGGTGAGCGTCGTCGAGATGTCCTCGACGCCCTTGACCTGCAGGTTCTCGACCTCGCCGCCGAAGCCCTGCTTGGCGCCGTCGCAGCGCTGGTTGAGACCGATGTTGCCCTGCTCGTGAATGACGCAGAGCAGTTTCTTAGCCCCACCCTCGGCGAGCCGGCTGCCGGCCGCCTCGCCGGCGATCGTCTCGTCCTGACCGACGTGCGTGATCGCGCCGAGATCGGCCGAATCACTCTGGCCGGAGTTGAGCGTGATGATCGGAATGCCCGCGTCGGCCGCCTTCTTCAGCGGCTCCCGGAGGGCGTCCGGGTTCGGGGCCGAGACCGCGATGCCGTTGACCTTGTCGGTGACCGCCGCGTCGATCAGCTGAGCCTGCTTCTGCGGGTCGTTGGCGGACTCGCTGTACTGAACCTGGACGCCCAGGTCCTTGCCGGCCTGCTCGGCCCCGCGCTTGGCGACCGCCCAGAACGAGTCCCCGGCCCCGTGCGTGATGACCGCGATCTTGAGATCACCGCCCTGGGTCAGGCTGACGTCCTCGGATTCTGTGCCCGAGCCACCGTCGTCATCGTCGTCGCCGCATGCGGTCACGAACGCCATGGCCAGCACGGCCAGCACCAGCACAAGCACCGCTGGGAACAGTCGCTTCATGTCTGCGGAACCTCCTCCTCTCGCGGAGCCAGCTCATTCAGGTACGCGACGCTCGCCTGCACGTCGAGCACCGGACCACGGCCCACCGGCGGCTCCTCCCCGGTGATGGCCGTGTCCTGTTCGAGCACGAGCCAGCGCTCGTAGCCCGTTGCATCGAGAAGCTCGATGACCTCGGCGATGTTCGCGTCGCCCTGGCCGAGCGGCCGGAACAGACCGGCCTGGGTCGCCGCGACCAGCGACAGCTCGCCGGCGCGATAGCGCGCGGCCACCGCCGCGTCGACGTCCTTGAGGTGGACGTGCGCGATCCGCCCGCCGTGGCGGCGCACGAACTCGGACGGGTCCGCGCCGGCAATCGTGAGGTGGCCGGTGTCGAGGCAGAGCGCCGCATGTGAGGACGCCAGCACCCGCTCGATCTCAGGCTCGCGCTCGACGAGCGTGCCGGCGTGCGGGTGCAGCACGAGCTCGAGGCCGAGGCCCGCGACGAGCTCGGACACCTCGTCGAGATGCTTCGCCACCCTGCCCCAGGCCGCGTCGTCGAGCGGCTGCGGCTCGGACCAGTCGTCGTCCATGACGACCGCCGCCACGAACACTTCCGCGCCCGCGGCCGCGAGCACTCCCCCGATCCGCTGCGCCCGCTCGCGGGCGGCGCGGGCGTCGGGCTCCTGGAGCACGAGCGGCACGAAGCCGCCGACCAGCTCGAGGCCGTGGCGCTCGAGCTCGCCGCGCAGGGGGGCCGGGTCGAGCGGCAGCCAGTCGATGGGACCGAGCTCGGTCGCCCGGAAGCCGAGCGCAGCCATCTCGCTCAGCACCCGCTCGGGCGGCAGCATCAGGCCCCAGCCGGGCACCTCGCAGACGCCCCACGAGATCGGTGCCGCCGCCACCCGGGGCGGGACCGGCACTGCCGCCGAGCCGGCGCTCATGCGTGAATCCGATAGCGCGAGTGAGAGCGCGCTATCGCTGTGCCTGGCATTGGACCTCTCCTTACCCGTCGATTTGAGCGCTGGACTTGCAATTTGCAGTTAGAGCGCTCTAATCTCCTGGGGCGGCAGTATCCATCCGGGGAATGGAGATGTCAAGGGCGTGACTCGCTCTCACGTGACGATGGAGGACGTGGCCCGCGAGGCCGGCGTCTCACGCGCGCTCGTATCGCTCGTCATCCGCGAGAGCCCGAAGGTCAGCCCGGAGCGCCGGACCCGCGTGCTCGACGCGGCGGCCAGGCTCGGCTACCGGCCGAACGCGATGGCCCGCGGACTCGCGAGCCGGCAGACGAGAACCGTCGGCGTGCTGCTGAACGACCTGCACAACCCCTTCTTCGCCGAAATCGCCCAGGGCATCGAGGGGTTCGCCTCCAGCATCGGCTACCGCCTGCTGATCATCACGGGCGGCCGGCGCCGCCAGCGCGAGCGGGCGATGCTCGACGCGCTGCTCGAGTACCGCACCGACGGGCTGATCCTCGTGAGCCCGCGCATGGCGGCGGCGGAGCTGGCGGTGGCGGCCGCCTCCGCGCCGGTCGTGGTGATCGGTCGCGCACCACGCAACAGCGGAGTCGACTGGGTGATGACCGACGAGGGGATTGGCGCGCGGCTCGCCGTGGAGCACCTCGCCTCGCTCGGCCACAAGCGGATCCTGCACATCGACGGCGGTCGCGGCGCGGGCGCCGCCCCGCGGCGCGCCGGGTACATCAAAGCCATGAAGGCGATCGGGCTGGGCGAGCACGCCGAGGTGCTGCCCGGTGAGTTCACCGAGGAGGCCGGCGTGCGTGCCGCCGAACGGCTGCTGAGCGGCGATGAGCTGCCAACGGCGGTGTTCGCGGCCAACGACCTCGTGGCCGCGGGCGTGCTCGACCGGCTCGAGGACGAGGGCGTCAGGGTCCCGGGCGACGTCTCGATCGTCGGCTACGACAACACCTTCCTGGCGGCGCTCCATCACATGTCGCTGACGACGGTCAACCAGCCGCGCGAGGAGATGGGCGCGCTCGCGCTCGCGCTGCTCCTCGAGCGGATGAACGGGCGCGAGTCACGCGCGACCCGGCTGGAGGAGCCGAAGCTCGTCGTGCGCAGGACGTCGGGCCCGGCGCCGTGAGGGCCGCGCTCCCGGTCGCGGCCGCCGCTGCCGTTGCCTGCGGCGCGCTGGTGCTGCTGGCGGCGCCGTCCGCGGGGCCGCCGCCGTCGGGGCCGGCGGTCGTGGACGTGCTGGTCGTGCCGCCGGTGGGCTCGGCCGACGTGGCCACGGGCTTCGAGCACGGCGATGGCCGCATCGTGACGGTCGCCCATCTGCTTCCGGCGCGCAGCGCGCGTGTGCTCGTCCGCTCGGGCGACGGGCCTGCGCGGCGTGCTCGCGTCGTCGCCGTCGACCGCCGCGGCGACCTCGCCCTCCTCGAGCTCGACGCCGGGACCCCCCGCCCGTCCCCCCTGCCCGGCTCGGGCTCGCCGCGCCTGCTCGTGCGCCGGCGACGGACGCCCGGCGGCGCTGCCGGTCGACGATACGCCGCCGGATCGACGCGCGCATCCGGCCGCGGCCCGGCGCCGCGCCGGTCCTCCGCCCCGCGCTGGAGCTGGAGGCGCGCGTGCGCCAGGGCGACTCAGGGGCCCCGCTCGTGGGCGCCGACGGACGCCTCCTCGGCGTGCTGTTCGCGCAGTCGAGCGGGCCCTCTAACACGGCCTACGCGGTCGCGGCGGAGCGGCTCGACGCGCTCGCGCGCTAGGGGTCCCGTGGACGGCAGGCGCGGAGCGCCTGTCGAACATTGTTCGGCCAGCCACGGCCGGACCTCGCGCACCGTCCTGACTTAGGCACCCAGGAGGTACCCGATGCAGGACGGTGCCAAGAAATCAGCTCGCGCCGAGGATGCAGCGCCGACGGGAGTTCGGCCAAATCGGCCATCGACCGAAGATCATTCGCGAGAAGATCGGGTCGACAGCCGGTCCACGCACCCTTCCCCAGCCCAACCCGGCCAGCGGAGACGGCACCGGCTATTGCTCAACGCGAGCCGTCAGGCGTCGCGCTTGCCGACGCCGCCAACCGGCTCGCGCTCGGCCTGCGGCTCCACGGCGGGCGCCGCGCCGTTGGCGCCGTTCGACCCGTTGGAGGACGTCGCCACGGCCGGCGCCGGGGCTGCAGGACCACGCCGGCCCCGCGTGCGGATCTTCTCGGCCGCCAGATAGCTGCCGATGACGAAGGCGAATGCCGCGATCTGAGCGACAATCGTCTCGACGGTCGGGAAGACCCCGAGCCAGAGCCCCATCCAATAGGGGACGTCGATGTCAACCGGCGTGATCGGCAGCCAGCCGACACCCTGCATGGTGCGCGCGGTCTTGCCGACCATGATGACGAGCACCACCGTGAGCAGCACGCCGGTCACGATCAGCATCTTCTTATAGGGCAGCTTGCGCTCGAGCACGAAGGTCGCGACAGCCACGGCCGCGACGCCGATCGACCCGAGCAGCACTCCCTCGAGGACGACCGTGATGCCGGAGCTGAGCTCGAGCGCCTGCAGGAAGAGCACGGTCTCGAACCCCTCCCGATAGACGGTCGAGAAGCCGAGCAGCACGAACCCGAACACCTGGGCCGACATCAGGCCGCCGGCGGTCACGTTCATCAGGCGCTTGCGGCGCTTGTGGAAGCGCGAGATGTGCTCGGTCCAGTAGACGCGGTGGAAGAACCAGTTGAGCACGAGTAAGAGCACCCCGATCGCGACCAGCCCGACGATCGCCTCGAGCTTCTCTCCGTAGCGCGCGAGCGAGGTCAGCACCGTCTGCGCGAGCACGAACGTGATGCCGCTCGCCACCAGTGCGAGGCCGGCGCCGATCAGCATCGGCTTGCGCTGGGCACGGTTGGCCCCCAGCAGGCTCGCCATCACAGCCGCGAGGATCAGCACCGCCTCGAGGCCCTCGCGGAAGACGATCACGGCCGCATTCGTGACGATGGTCGCCGTGCTGGCGCCTTCGCCGAGCTGGCCGGCGCCGTCCTCGAGCGCCTCGTCGAGTGCGAGCCGCGTCTCGCGCACGTCGCGCGCGGGGGCGTGGTTCGCGATCAGCTTCGCGAGCCCTTCGTGGCCGTCGATCCCGAACCAGACGAGCGCCTCGACGTGCGCGACGATGCCGGGCGCGAGCGAGCGCAGGCTGAGCTCGGGCCCGAACTCGAAGAAGGCGTAGGCCTCGAGTCGCGCCTGCTCGGCCTGGCGGTACTCACCGGCCGCGACCGCTGCCTCGAGGCGGTCGAGCGTGAGCGCGATCAGGTCGAAGTCGGACTGGGTGTCCTCCTCCTTCCACTCCTCGGGGAAGAGCTCGTCGAGTAGGCCGGACGCGTGCTCGTGCGCCTCCTCGACGTCGTCCTCGGACACGACCTTCTTGCCGCTTGCCGCGTCCTCGACGTAGCGCTCGAGCTGCTCCAGCGTCGCCTCGACCTCGGCCGTGGCGCGCGGATCGCGCTCGGTCAGCTCGCCCTCGAGGTCGGCGAACGCGGAGGCGGCGCCGTCCCGGAATGCGATCCCCTCCTGGATCTCGAACGGGATGGTCACGCGACCGTCATCGACACCGTCGCGGTACTCGATCGGGATCAGGTCGAGGAAGCGGACGAGCTGGGCGGCGCGGCGCGCCTGCTCCTCCGGTGTGAAGGGCGCGGCGACGAAGCCCTCGAGCTCGGCGGTCGCGGCGTCCGCGGCCGCCGGGAACGCCGCCGGGTCGCGCAGGCCCGTGCGGGCGAGCTCCTCGAAGGTCGCGTCCGCCTGCTCGCGCGCGGCCGCTCCGCGCGCGCTCTCGTACTCGGGCGCGAGGATGAGCCAGAGGCCGGCGACCTTGGCGGACGTCTCGGCGAGCCGCGCGTCGAAGCCGCGCTCCTGCGCCTGCAGCGCTTGCTCGAGCTCGGCCGAGAGGCTCGCCTGATAGGCGTCGAGCAGGTCCTTCTTCACGTCGAGCAACGCCTTGCGCGGGCCGCTCTCGCCGCTCGCGAGGTTCCGGACCGCGATTGTGGCGTCTACCCCCGGGCGCGTGAAGCGGGTGGCCTCGCGGAACTCACGGAGGAGCAGCCAGTCGCGGGCGCGAGCTGCGTCGCGAGCGCGCACCGCCGCGATCGTCACCGCGTAGCTTCCGCGCAGCAGCGCCGTGTGGAGGCGCCCGCGCGCCGCGGCGAGCGCGCTCTGGTCCTCCTGGGCGAACGCACGCTCGGCGGCCCTCAGCGCCGCGCGCACGTCACGGTCGGCGGCCGGCGCCTCGGTTCGCAGCGCGCTCGCCAGCTCGCCGCGGTAGAGCGCGCGGGCGCGAGCCGCCGCGCGACCGCCCGACGCCGCCTCATCGAGGAGCAGGTCGGTCTGCGCAGTGAACAGCGCCTCCTGCATCCGCTGAGCGGCCTGCCAGGGCGGCTGCTCCTGTGCCGCGGCGCCTCCCGGCGCCGCCAACAGCGCTACCAGCGCAGCGAGGATGAGGAGGAATCGCCGCACCCGCAGGCGTCAGCCTTCCTCGAGCTCGATGTTGAGCTTCGCGGCGGCCTGCGTGATCTGACCCGCGATCGCCTCCGCCTGCTCCTGCGCCTGCGAGCCGAGCGTGTCGGCCTCCTCGGCGCTGTACTTGCGGCCCTGCTCCTCCTTCTCGCGCAGGTCGGCGGCGAAGTCGTGCAGCTTCTGCAGGCTCTCCTTGGTCTGCTTGGCCTGCTGCGGATCCTCCTCCGCGACGACCGGCTGCACACCGTCGTAGGTGAAGACGAGGCCCTCGAGGATGTCCGCGATGTCAGAGAGGCGCGAGGTGGCGACGAAGGCTTGCTCGCTCGCCTTGCTGCCCGCGACGAAGCGCGAGTTCTTCCACGCCTCGAAGTACTCGGACATCGTCGGGGTCATGATCACGAGCGCCGAGAAGGCGTCCGAGTCCGTCGGCTCGAAGGCGTTCGCCTCGCTGTCCAGCTCGCGCGCGTACTTGTCGAAGTCGCGGGTGGTGGCGAGGAAGATGTTCGCGTCGGGGAGGGCCTCGCCGAACTCGACGTTGCCGTCGCCGTTCAGGTCCGCCTCGACGCCCTTCGCCGTGAGGTCGTCGTTCGTGCCGTACAGCGCCGTCTCGGTGAGGAACATGAAGTTGCCCGGCTGCTTAAGCGTCTTGCCGTTCGGAAGCTGGAGGTCGAACGGAACGGCGTTCTCCGGGTCATCACCGGAGGAGCCGGCGTCGATGATCACGTCGTAGTCGGCGAGCGAGGACACGCCGGCCACGATGCCCTCCATCTCCTCGTACGCCGGGTTCGCGCGCACGTAGGTGGCCTTGGCGTCGTCGAGGATCGCGTTCACCTCGTCACGGTTCTCCTCGAGCATCTGCGCGTAGTTGAAGTCCGCCTTCTTCGCGAGGTCGTAGTACGCCTGGCCCTGCTCCTTGAACTTCGCGGTCTCGTCCGCGAGCGCCGCCGAGTGCTCCGTGAGGTAGCCCTTGATCGCGCCGAGGTCGGCCGCGGCGGTGGCCGTGTCGGCGGTCTCGGTCGACGCGGAGTCGTCGTCATCATCGCCGCAGGCGACCGCCACGGGCGCCAGTGCTGCAAGCGCGAACAGCGTGGCCAGACGGATCGGCTTCATGCTTGGATTTCCTCCGAGATGGATTCGATAGGGGGCCCTAATTAGGGCAGCCTAAGGCAAGGCAGCGCCGCAGGCTACCACCTTGCAGGCGAATCCCGAGCCCGCCGCTGGGACTTGCGAGGAGGCAGCTGTGGACTAGCCGCAGATCGCGTAGGCGACCAGTTGCCAGTTGCCGGTCGGGGCCGTGGCGTAGGCAGCCGCCTCCCAACCGTTGCGGCCGCGCGGCGCGTTCACCGTGATGGCGATCGGCAGCCGCGCGTCAGTCGGCTTCTACGAGCGGGACGACCCTACGAAGGGGTCAGGTCTTGCATTCGCGCATTCGTGCGCGAATGCAAGACCTGACCCCTTCCGAACGACACGCGCATCAGGGCTCCCCCTCCTGGCGCGTTGGCGGCGGTGGCGGCGCCGCCGTGGGCCTCCGCCGCCTGGCGGACGATCGCGAGCCCGAGGCCGGAGCCCGGCATGCCGCGCGCGTCGCGCGCGCGGTAGAAGCGCTCGAAGACGTGCGGCAGGTCAGCGTCGGCGAAGCCGGGCCCGTGGTCGCGCACGGTCAGCTCGCCGCCGGCGAGGCGCACCTCGACCTCGGCACCGGGCGGGCTCCACTTGACCGCGTTGTCGACGAGGTTCGAGATCGCGCGCTGGATTCGCGCGGGCTCGGCGCGCACCAGCGTGGGCTCCAGCTCCGCGTTGAACTCGAGCCGCTCACCCGCCCTCGCCCGGGCACGCTCGACCACCGCATCGGCGATCTGGTCGAGGCGCACGTCGTCCTCGGCGTCGCCCGGCTTGGCGCCGCGCGCAAGCTCCACGATGTCGGCAACCAGCGCCGTCAGCTCGTCGAGCTCCTGCACGATGTCGTCCCGCAGCGCCGCGCGCTCGGGCTCGGGCAGGCGCTCGGCGTCCTCGAGCGTCTGGATGTTCGCCCGCAGGCTCGCGATCGGCGTGCGCAGCTCGTGGCTTGCGTCCGCGACGAGCCCGCGCTGCGCCTCGACCGAGCGTTCGAGCGCGTCGAGCGTTGAGTTGAAGCTTCCTGCGAGCCGGGCGAGCTCGTCGTGCCCGCGGACCTCGATGCGCTCGGATGGGTCGGGAGCGGCGGCAAGCTGCTCAGTGCGGCGCGTGAAGCGCTCCACCGGTGCGAGCGCGGTGCGCGCGACGATCGCGCCCAGCCCCGCGCCGAGGGCGACGCCCGAGGCGCCGACCAGGAGCAGCACCAGCACGATCCGGTCGAGCTGGCGATCGACCTCCTCGAGCGAGCGCGCCACCTGGACCGCACCGAACCCGTTCGGGAGCGCGGCCGTGAGCACGCGCAGGTGGACCCCGTCCACGGTCACGTCGCGCAGGTCCTGGCCCTCGCCGCTGCGGGCGATCTCGCGCGCACGCCCGCCCGCGGGCAGCGAGCCGAGCTCGTTGCCGCGGCGCACGACGCGCCCGTCCGGGAACACGACCTGGGTGTACGGCGCGGGACCACCGAAGGGAGCCGGCCGCGCGGTCGGCGGCACGCCCGGGCGCTGCGGCGCCTGGTCGCCCGGCGCGAGGGCAGGCTCGATCTGGTTGCGGAGCGTCCTGTCCACCTCGGCGCGCAGCTCGCCGCGCACGCCCAGGTAGACCGCCAGCGCGGCGGCCGCGACAGCCAGGGCAACGGCGAGCCCGGCCGCGGCGGCGATGCGGGTCCGCAGCGTCATCCGGCCGGCTCCCGCAGCACGTAGCCGACGCCGCGCACCGTGTGCAGCAGCGGCCGCGCGCCGAGCCCCTCGAGCTTGCGGCGCAGGTAGCCGACGTAGACGCGCAGCGCGTTCGAGGCGGGCCCGAAGTCGTAGCCCCAGACGCGCTCGTAGATGACGCTGTGCGGCAGGACGTTGCGGGGGTTCTGCATAAACAGCTCGAGCAGGTCGTACTCCGTGCGCGTGAGCTCGGTGAAGCGCTCGCCCACGGCCGCGCCGTGGCGGGGGCCGTCGAGGCGCAGCTCGCAGAAGTCGAGGCCGTCCGGGTCGGCGCCGTTCCTGCCGCGCCGCACGAGCGCCCGCAGGCGTGCCTTCAGCTCGCCGACGTCGAAGGGCTTGACGAGATAGTCGTCGGCACCCGCGTCGAGCCCGTCGATGCGGTCCGCGATCGCATCGCGCGCGGTCAGCATCAGCACCGGCACCCGGTCGCCCGATGCGCGCAGGGTGCGGCACACCTCGAGCCCGTCGATCCCCGGGAGCCCTACGTCGAGCACGACCGCGTCGGGCCCGGTGCCGGCGAGGGCGAGCGCCTCCTCGCCGTCGGCGGCGAGCAGGGTGTCGTAGCCGGCGAGCGTGAGCGCGCGCCGCAGCGCCTCTCGGAGGGCGCGGTCGTCGTCGACGATCAGGACCTTCATCGCAGCCAATTGTGCCTACGTACGCAGCGTTCTTCGGGTGTTCTTAGCCTGCTCTTACGCTGCTCCTACGGGACCTCACCACGCTCGTCGCCATGCAATTTCCAAAGACGGCGACAGCACTGGTACTCCTGGGCGCGGTAGGCCTGGCGTCCGCGGCGTACGGGATCGGCAGCGCGGCGGGCGGCGGCTCGGCGACCGCGGATCCGGACAATCCAACGGTCAAGCGGGAGTTCCGCTTCGGGCCTCCACCCGGCTTCGGCGACCTGGCCGACAAGCTCGGCGTCGACGAGGACGAGCTCGCGGACGCGATGCGCGACTTCGGTGAGCAGGAGATGGGCGAGCACCGCGACGAGTTCGCGAACGCGCTGGCCGCTGCCCTCGGCATCTCGGCCGACAAGGTGGCGGCCGCCTTCGACGACATCGTCGAGGTACACAAGGTCCGCATCGACGAGCGGCTCGCGGAGGAGCTCGGCGTCGACGCCTCCAAGGTCAGGGACGCGCTCGACAAGGTCAAGGACGAGCGGCCGCGCAGCCCGGGCGAGTTCACCGAGGCGCTCGCGGACGAGCTCGGCGTCGACGCGGCCAAGGTCGAGGACGCGCTCGAGTCGCTGCGGCCGCCGCGCCCGCCCGAACACCACCGCGGCGCGCCGCTGCGCAAGCTGGCGGCGGCCCTCGATGTGACGCGCGCCGAGCTCCGCAAGGCGCTGCGCGAAGTACGAGCCGGGGCGAAGTCCGGCTGGGAGCAGCACGAGGAGAAGCTCGCGGCGTTCCTCGCCGATCGCTTCGGCCTCGATGCCGGCGACGTCGAGGAGGCGCTCGCCGACCTTCCGCACCCCAAGTTCCGGATGGGACCGCGCGGGCCCGGTGGGCCCGAGTTCCACGGTCCCGGCCCCGGCGGCCCGGACGGCCCGGGCTTCGGCCCCGGCGGCTGACCGGGACCGGCGGTGAGATCCCCCGGGTCCCCCGCCCGGGGGGTCTCGCCAGGCCGTATGCCTCTGGCTAGGAAGCGGCGTCGCCCTTGCGCAACCGCTTCAGAGCGTTCACGGCGATCACGACCAGGTTGCCGTGGCCGTTCGCCTGAAGGGCGTTGCTGACCCAAAGAAGCGTGAGGAGGGCGAGGACGACGACCAGCGGCAAGGGGTAGCCCGCCGCAACCGCTGCCAGCGTGCAGACCCCCACCACGGCCGCCGGTATCCACGGCCTCAGCCTCAAACCCTCACCCTTGGTCAACGCCGCGGGAGAATACTTGTGGGAGCGCCTACGCCCAGAGCCCGACGGCTTCGAGGGCTTCGACTCGGCTTCCGTAGTAGTCCATTCGAATGATCTTGCCGTCGCGAAGGGTGTAAACAACGCCGTCCTGGCGCTCGAGCGATATGCCGCCTCTGCCTTGAGCCGCGAGTCGATGCAGAAGGACGACCTTGTCGCCGCCGGCGTCGATGTACTCCTCCGGTTCGACCGACACGTGCTCCCAGGCATCCACGAAGGTGCTCTCCCACTTGAGCCGACCAGCATGCCCGCGAAAGACATCCCCGTCGGGCACGTCGTGGTCGTGGATCTCGATCTCCGGATCGATGACGTCCCACAGCACCTCGCCGGTCCGCTTGAAGTACTCCATGCTCCCGCGAATGATCTCCACGTTCTCCTGAGACACGCCTACTCCGCCGCTGTAACCACCCCGGAGTTTTCCACCCCAGGGTGTCGACCAGGGATTCCACGGGCGCGATGCGCCCCACGACGGACGATTGTGCGCCGTACCCCATGACGAGCCTGAAGGAGGAGTTGATGTCCGACACTGAAGTTGCGGCAGGCAGCGGCAGCACCGCTGTTCGCCCCTTCGAGGTGGCCTTTTCCGACGAGGAGCTCAGCGATCTGCAAAGGCGCATCAACGCGACCAGGTGGCCCGAGCGCGAGACGGTCGCCGACGACTCGCAGGGCGTGCCGCTAGCACTGATGCAGGAGCTCGCGCGCTACTGGGGGACCGCCTATGACTGGCGGCCGTGCGAGGCGAAGCTCAACGCCCTGCCGCAGTTCATCACCGAGATCGACGGGCTCGACATCCACTTCATCCACGTCCGCTCCGAGCACGAGGACGCGCTGCCGCTGATCGTCACGCATGGGTGGCCCGGCTCGATCATCGAGCAGCTGAAGATCATCGAGCCGCTCACGAATCCCACGGCACATGGCGCGAGCGCCACTGACGCGTTCCATCTGGTGATTCCCTCGCTGCCGGGCCACGGGTTCTCCGCCAAGCCGAGCACCACTGGGTGGGATCCCGCCCGCACCGCACGTGCCTGGGTGGAGTTGATGAAGCGCCTCGGCTACGCACGATTCGTGGCGCAGGGCGGCGATTGGGGTGCGGCCGTCACCCAGGCGATGGGCGCGCAGGCGGCGCCGGAGCTGCTCGGCATCCACTCGAACATGCCCGGCACCGCGCCGGCCGAGATCGCCGAGGCCTTCCAGCGCGGCGACCCGCCGCCATCGGGACTCTCAGCCGAGGAGCGACGCGCATACGACCAGTTGAGCGAGTTCTATGCGAAGCACGTGGCCTACGCGCTGATCATGGGGACGCGCCCGCAGACCCTGTACGGGCTCGCGGACTCACCGGTCGATCTCGCCGCGTTCGCCATCGACCACGGTGACGGCAGCGGGCAGCCCGGGCTCATCGGAGAGATCGTCGAGGGACGACTGCCGGGCGACCTCACGCGAGACGACATCCTCGACAACATCACGCTCTACTGGCTGACCAACACCGGGGTCTCGGCGGCTCGCCTCTATTGGGAGAACAAGGCGGGCTTCTTCGAGGCCAAGCCCATCTCGATCCCGTACGCCATCAGCGTCTTTCCGGACGAGCTCTACCAAGCCCCGCGGAGCTGGGCGGAGCGCGCGTATCCCGGAAACCTCATCCACTACAACCAGCTCGACCGAGGCGGGCACTTCGCGGCCTGGGAACAGCCACAGCTGTTCGCGCAAGAAGTTCGCGCAGGCTTCAGGTCGTTGCGCTGAACACGCTCAGCGGTCACGAGCCCGAGCTCCATGGGAGCTCGCTCCAGCTTTCCGGGCGCTCGACGCGCCAGCGGCCTCGGAATGGCGCGTTTGCTTCGGCGTCCGAGCTTGTGTCCTGCTCGACACTCGCGCCGTGGCGTAGGGCGACGTCTGAGCGCTTGTAGACGCGCCAGAACGTGTCGCCCAGGTCACGGTTCCCGGCGCAAAGAAGTACGCACGGCCCGTCACCCGCTCCGACGAACGTGTGCGCCGCGCCGGGCGGGCAGTGCACGAAGTCCCAGGGGCGGAGGTGACGTTCTTGGTCCTCGATGATCAGGATGCATTCGCCCATCAGGACGAGGAAGTCCTCCTGTACCGACTCCGCGTGGTACATGTCGGCCGGCCGGCCTCCCCGGAGTACGCGGAGGGCGAACCCCGCGCCGGGCTTCACGTACTCGCTGAGATCCGGCCGACCGCGCAGAACGAAGTCGTCGGACTCGAAGATGCAGCAGGCCTGCGTTGCATCGTTGTTCATCCAGGCAGCGTCTCGCGCATTGACAACGAACCACCCCGCCTTCACAGGCGTGAGACCCGACTCAACCCGCTCGAGTCGTGCTTCTTCAATCATCGGGAACCTCCCAGAACAGGCGCGCGCTGCGCGCGCGAGCAGGCGCAATCATACGAACGACCATCCCCAGGAGCAGGCGCGTCCGGACCTCCTCACGATCAGGCAGACTGCGCATGCATGTGGCCGCCAGAGGCAATCCAGTTCCTGAGGGACCTCGAGGCCAATAACGACAGGGACTGGTTCAAGGCGAACCGCGAGCGCTACGACACCTTCCTCGTCGAGCCCGCCCGTGACCTCGCTGACCAGCTCGCCGAGCTGGGCGAGCCGCACCTCTTCCGTCCCTACAACGACACCCGCTTCCATCTGCGCCCGCCGATCAAGGAGCAGCTCGGGCTCGCTATCGGCTACGGCGGGGCCGGCGGTTTCTACGTGGAGCTCTCCCTCGACGGCCTGCTCGTGGCGGCGGGCATGCACGCGCCGGCGTCCGACCAGCTCGTGCGCTTCCGCGCCGCGGTCGACGACGGGCGCCGTGCGGGCTCCTTCGAGCGCGCGATCAGGACCGCCGAGGCCGCCGGGATGGAGTCGGCGCCGCCTCAGCTGAAGCGGGCCCCGCGCGGCTATCCGCTCGAGCATCCGCGCATCGACCGGCTCCGCATGAAGGAGCTGACGGTCTACCGCCGCCACGAGCTCGGACCGTGGCTGCACAAGCGCAGCGCCGACGCGCGCGTCCGCAAGCAGCTCGACAGCGCGCGGCCGCTGGTGAGCTGGCTCGGCAAGCACGTGGGCCCGTCGCAGCCTCGATGAGCGCCGACACGCTTGTCTTCATCCCGGCCTGGAACGAGGAGGAGTCGCTCCCGGAGGTCCTCGCCGAGGCGCGCCGGGATCTGCCGGATGTCGACCTGCTCGTCGTCGACGACGGCTCGAGCGACGGCACCGCCCGAGTGGCTGCAGAGGGCGGGGCGCTCGTCGTCAGCTTCCCCGAGAACCGCGGGCTGCGTCAGGGGATCGCGGAGGGATACCGGCGCGCCGCCGACGGGGGCTACGCATTCTGCGGGCGACTCGACGCCGACGGACAGCATCCCGCCGCCGAGCTCGCCCGCATGCTGGCGCTCGTCAGGGCGGGCGAGTGCGACGTGGCGGTCGGCTCGCGCTTCCTGCCCGACTCGGGACGCGACGGCGAGCGCTATCGGCCGGCACCCGAGCGCGTCGTCGGCACCTCCCTGCTGCGGCTGCTGATGCGCCTGCGCCTCGGCCAGCCGATCACCGACGGCACGAGCGGCATGTATGCGGTCAACCGCGAGGCGATCGAGCTGCTTGCCGATCCCTACGTCTGCGAGTCGCCGGAGGTGGAGGCGCTCGTCCGCATCACCGACGCGAAGCTGCGCCTCGTCGAGGTGCCGGTGCACATGCGCCAGCGCGAGCACGGCGAGTCGTCGTTCCGCGGGAAGCGCGCCGTGAAGCTGGTCGTCGGGATCGCACTGACGCTGTTCGCCGGCGAGCTCGTGCGGCGGCGCTACCGCAGCGGCTGAGCTTCGAGGCCGAGCGTCACGGCCAGCCAGTCGACGGCGGCGGGCACGTGCGCCGGGTCGATGTTGTGGGCGGCATCGGACTCGTGGTACTCGACCTCGAGCCCGCCGGCCTCGAGCAGCTCGCGGGCGCGGCGCGCGAAGCCGACCTCCATGATCGGATCGTTGCGGCCGTGCGCGATGAACACGCGCGTCGAACGGCGGTCCTCGAGCGAGGGGCTCCAGCCCTCGACGACGGGGATGAAGCCCGAGAAGGCGAGAATGCCGGCGGGGGCCGGCCGCTCTCCGGAGAGCCCGAGCGAATAGCTCATCACCGAGCCCATCGAGAAGCCGCCGAGCACGGTCTGGGCCGGGCTCAACCCGGTCCGCGACCAGAGCTCGTCGTGCAGCTCGGCGAGGCTCCGGAAGGACGCCTGGAACGTCTGCGGATCGGGATAGCCCACGCGCGGGACCACGTACCAGTGGTAGCCGGGCCAGCCGGGGAGCGTGAGCGGCGCGCGCGGCGTGACGAAATGCAGGCGCCGGGCTGGATCGAGCACGTCCGCCAGTGCCAGCAGGTCGTTCTCGTCCGCGCCACGCCCGTGGTGGAGCACGACCAGACCGGCGGGGTCGCCGTCGGCCTCGCGCTCGCGAAAGATGAGGTCGGTCATACCCGCCATCATGGAGATCTCTGAGCGCGACCGCCGACATCACCAACCTCGCCATCGACCGCCTCGACCCCGGGGCGGTCGTCGAGGTGAGCCTGTTCGAGGGCTTTGACATCGCCGAGGGCACGATCGAGCCGCACCGGCACGACTACCACGAGCTGATCTTCGTGGCGGGCGGCAGCGGCGAGCACCTGATCGACGGCTGCCGCACTCCGATCGAGGCGCCCAGCATCTCGATCATCGGGCGCGGGAAGGTGCACCAGTTCATCCGCGCCGAGAACCTGCGCGGCGCCCTGCTGCGCTTCACGGACGCGGTCCTGCACGGCGGCTCGGAGCGGATCGCATCCGGCTGGCTGCTCGCCGGGCGCGGCGGTCGCACGATCTCGATGCCGCCGGAGCTGTGCGACACCGTGATGCCGCTGTTCCGGGCGATCGCCGACGAGAGCAAGCTAGGGCCGGACCCGTACGGAGCCGACGTGGTGCGGCACCTGATCGCGACGATCCTGCTCTGGACCGAGCGCTGGTACGACGCGGAGCGCGACGAGCGCCGCGCGGCCGACGACGGCGACGTGCAGCTCCTGCGGCGCTTCACAGAGCAGCTCGAACGCGACTTCGCGAGCCACCACGACGCGCGGCACTACGCCGACGCACTCGCCGTGCCGGGGCCGGCGCTCGCGCGCACGCTCTCGGGCCTGACCGGCCGCTCGACGAAGGAGCTCGTGACCGAGCGCGTGATGGTCGAGGCGGCGCGGCTGTTGCGCTTCACGGACCTCACGGTCGGCGAGATCGCCTTCCGCGTCGGCTTCACCGACCCGCTCTACTTCTCGCGCGCCTTCAAGCGGCAGACCGGCTCGTCGCCGCAGGCCTATCGCGACTCCGTGCGCGGCGACTGACGCCCTGCACAGAAGTCCATGAGGTCGTGGGCTTCCCCCATAGGCGCTGCTCCCGCCATGCGCCAGAATAGTTGTACGCACAATTAACCGGTCGAGCCCACAGTCAGGGGCTCCCGGGTGACAGAGAGGGAAGCAATGACCACCAGCCTCGCCACGGCCGTCCCGGCCGGCACCTACAGCATTGATCCTGTCCACTCGCGCGTCGAGTTCGCGGTACGCCACCTCGGCATCGCGACCGTGCGCGGCCACTTTGGCTCCTTCGAGGGCAGCTTCGAGGTCGGCGACGACCTCGCCTCCGCCAGGGCCTACGGCAGCGTCGAGGCCGCGAGCGTGAACACGCAGGAGCCGCAGCGCGACGACCACCTGCGCTCCCCCGATTTCTTCGACGTCGAGCGCTTCCCGCGCATCGAGTTCTCCTCCAAGGAGATCCGCCCGCTCGACGAGGACCGCTTCGAGGTCGTCGGTGACCTGACCCTGCACGGGGTCACCCGCGAGATCACGCTCAGCGCGGAGATCCTCGGCACCGAGTCGGACCTCTGGGGCAACGAGCGCGTCGGCCTCGAGGCGCGCGGCGAGCTCAACCGCAAGGACTACGGCATGACCTTCAACCAGGTGCTCGGCTCGGGCAACGTCCTGGTCTCGGACAAGGTCAAGCTCATCATCGAGGCCTCGGCCATCAAGGCCTAGTGCGGGGCGCAGCCGGCCGGGGCACCATCAGGTGCCCCGGCTACGGCCCTCGACGGCGGCCGCGAGCCGCTCCAGCATCTCCGTCCAGCCCTCGCCGTGCGCGGTCAGCTCGCTCTCGGGCAGGCCGCTGTGCACGAGCCGCACGCGCGTGCCGCCGTCCTCCGGCTCGAGTGTCACCTCGACGGTGCTGGCGCCCGGGTCGATGTCGACGTCGGGGTTCTCGAATCCCCACGTGAACACGACCCGCGAGGGCGGCTCGACCTCGACGAACTCGCCGCGCATGAAGAAGGGGCCGCGCGGGTTGTCCGGCCCGCCCGGATGCGTCTGGTGGTTGATGCCGCCGGGGCGCGGGTCGAGCGTCGCCTCGTCGGCGAGCCAGCGCGTGAGCTTGTCCGGCTCGGTGAAGAAGCCGAACACCGTCTCGGGGCTCGCATCGATGTGGATCTCGCGAACGATCGACTCGGTCTTGGTTGTGTCAGGCATTGCGGTTGTTCCTCTCTTCTCGCTCGGCTTCCGTCTTGAGCGTCTCGAGCCGCTCGTCCCAGAACCGCTCGAGGTATTCGCGCAGGTCGTCGAGGCCGCCGGTGTCGGCGCTGTAGAGGCGGCGCGTCCCGTCGCGGCGCTCGCGGATCAGCCCGGCCTCGCGCAGCACGCGCAGGTGCTGGGAGATCGCCGGCCGCGAGACGTCGCCGAAGTTCGCAGCGATCGCGCCGGCCGTGAGCTCCTCGGTGTGGACCAGGCGCAGGATGTCCCGCCGCCGCGGAGCTGCAATCGCCTCGATCGCGTTCTGCATGAGAGCGAGTGTAACTTATCGCTTACGTAAGATCAAGCTAACGCTTCAAGGAGCCGGAGTGCTGAGCCGGACCGCTCGCCCGCCGAGCGTGCCGCGCAGCGAGGCCAGCGACTGCACGTCTCGCGTCCGCCACTGGATCCGCAGCCTGCCGGAGCGCGGCCCGCGGACGCGCAGCTGCGCGGTCACCGTGCCGGCCCGCCGGTCCCAGACCGCCTTGCCGCTGACGGCGACGTCGGAGACGAAGCGCGTCCCGCGCATGCGCAACGTGACCGGGGCGTGCGAGTAATAGGGCCCGGACGCGACGAAGCTGCCGCCGCGCAGGCCGTGACCACGCGCGCCGTACATGAGGTTCCAGCGGGCGAAGGCGTCACCGATCGCCCAGGCCGCGCTCCAGGCGACGCGGCGCTCGAGCTGCGTCGAGCGGTCGCCGGCTGCCGGCTCGGCGGCCGGCGCGCCGGCCGCGCGGCGCGGGAACTCGGGCACGACGTGAATCTCCTGGGTGCGTGCCGCGCAGCTCGTGTCGCCCGGTGAGAGCGTGCGCACGAAGCGGCGCACGATCCCGGAGGTGCAGCCGTCGAAGTCGGCGAGCGCGGTCACGTGGCCGACGTTCGCCACGGGCACGAGCGTCGCGCGCGGGAAGAGCGACGCGGCGCGGATCGAGTCGCCCATCGGCGTGATCACGTCGAGGTCGCCGTCGAGCACGAGCACCGGTATGTCCGGATAGGTCGCGCCCGCCGGCACGGGCGGGTCGGGACGCGCGGGCTCGGGCCAGCGGATGCAGCCGCGCACGATCTGGTCGATGTAGAGCGAGCGCAGCCAGACCGGGTTCGCGAACGGCGCGTAGGCGTCCGGGGCGAGCAGCGTCCGCGCTGCCTGCAGCTGCGCCCGCCGCTCTGCGAGCGGGCTCGAGCGATCCCAGATCGTCGGGTAGTCGTGGCAGGCGACGGCCACGTAGGCGCCCTCCGAGTAGCTCTTGACCGGGCCGCCGCCCGTGAACGGCAGGTCCTCGGCGGCGATGCGCAGCAACGGGGCGCGGTCTCCACGCAGGTAGGCCCGCTGTGCCGCCAGGAGGTCGCGGTAGATCGAGTAGTAGTAGGACGCGTCGCCCGCGATCTGGCCGAGCGCGGAGCCGTCGACGCGCACGCGATGCGGCAACCCGTCGGCGTCGCGGCCCGTCCCCACGAGCGGGCGCGCCTCGAGCCGCTCGGACATCCCGCGGAGCTCGTCGAGTGGCGCCGCGGGGCCGCAGCTCGCGGAGCGCCTACAGACCTGCTCCCAGGCGAAGCGGATCGCCACCGACTCCTCGCGCACCCAGGGGTCGAATCCGTCGACCGCGTAGGCGGCGTCGAGCACGACGGCGCGCACGCGCTCGCGGTGGCGCACCGCGAACGCCTGCGAGAAGTAGGTGCCGTAGGAGTCGCCGTAGACGTTCACGACCGGCACGCGCAGGCGGTCGAGCACCGCGGCGAGGTCGTCCGCCGCCGCGCCGCTGCCGTACGCGTTCGCCGCCCGCCCGAGCCGGCGCGCGCAGCGCCCGACCTCGCGCGCGTAGACGCCCTTGCCCGCCTGCAGGCGCGGGCAGTCGATCGCGCCCGAGCGGCCGGTGCCGCGGTTGTCCACGACGATCATGTCGTGACGGCGGCGCAGCGGCCCGAGCATGAACAGGTAGCCCTCGGCGGAGTCGATCGAGGGATAGCCGGGCCCGCCCTCGACCGTCACGATCGGCTCGAGCGCGGGTCGCGAGCGGTCCGTGCGCGGGTACACGCGGAAGTGGATGCGCAGCTTGCGGCCGCCACCGTCGGGGGCACCCCTGATCAGCGGCACGAGCAGCGACCCGCAGCGGGCGCCGGAGCCGTCCTTGCAGGGCCGCATTGCCGGCTGCGCGGTTGCTGAAGCCGGCAGCCCGGCCAGGACCAGCGCCGCGGCGACAAGCGCAGCGCAGCTCGTTCGCATCGGGCGAGCCTAGAGCAGCTCGCCCCGCAGCGCCGCTCCATAGCGCTCGGCCGAGCGCCGCACGATCTCGGGCCCGTCCGACGGGATCAACCGGTCCCACCAGGCGCCGTAGATGGCCTCGTACTCGAACGGCTCGACCGACGCGGCGACCCGCTCGACCTCGCTCTGCGGTAGCGGCACGAGGTTGGGGTAGCTCCACATGAAGCCGACGTGGCCGCGGTCGGGGATCACCTGGATGATGTCGCCCGACAGAAGCGCGCCCTTACCGTCGGCGCGGTGCAGCATCGTGCCGCCCGGGAAGTGCCCGCCGCCGCGGATCAGCGTGAGCCCGTGACCGAGCTCGAGCCGCTCGCCGTCCCAGTGCTCGATCACCGGATCGGGGCGCATCACCCACTCGGCGTCGGCCGCGTGCAGGTGCACGGGACAGTCGAAGCGCTGCGCCCACTCGACCATGCACGAGTAGTAGTGCGGATGGGAGATCGCGATCCCGGCCAGCCCGCCGCGGCGCTCGACGTCGGCCGCGGTCGCGTCGTCGAGCAGCGTGATGCAGTCCCAGAGCAGGTTGGAGTCGCCGAACGGGACCAGCAGCGCGCGCTGGCCGATCGCGAAGGAGGGGCTCGTCGCGATCCCGGTGAACTCGCCCTCGGCTCTGATCTCGTTCTCGTGAGCTGCGGCCAGCTCCGCCAGGGTCGTCCACTGCTGGCCGCTCGGAGGCACGTACTGGCGCGGGTCCTCACAGATCGGGCATGACTCCGGCGGCTCGGCGCGGTCCGCGAACTGCGTCCCGCAGGTCACGCAGATGTATCTCTCCATTGCCGGAACCCTACGTCCCGGCTAGCGATTCTCCCCGCGCCGCAGGCGCTCGATGATGGCGTCGATGCGCCGCTGCGCGTCGGCGCGGCTCGTCACGGCGTGGTACGGCTCGCCGGCGCTCGCCGCCCAGGGCACGAGCAGGTCGAAGTCGAGCCCGCGGATGATCTCGAGGCTCTCGATGTAGGCGTCGCGGTCGCTCGATCCCTCGAGCAGCGCGGCGACCCACTCGCCGCCGTCGAGATAGACGCTGTCGCCCGTGAACAGCGCGCGGTGGCCGCCGCTGTCCCAGAGGAAGGAGGTCGCGCCGGACGTATGGCCGGGCGTCGGGATGACCTCGAAGTCCTCGTCGAGGACGTGGCGGCGCGAGAAGGTGCCGCGCACGTGCATCTCCTCCTCCACCCTCGCGCGCTCGTGCTCGTGCACGAACAGCGGCGCGTCGAGCTCCGTGGCGAACATCGCCTCGTGCCAGTGGTTCAGATAGCGGCGCGAGACGCCGCCGAGGTCGTCGAGCGCGGCGACGTCGCGCTCGAGCGCTGTCGTGCTGTAGATCAGGATGTTGCCCCGGCTCCGCTCGAGCAGGAACGCGCGCACGTCGAGCGAGGGCGCGAACGGGAGCGACTGCGGGGACGTGGCGTGCAGGCCGGGGACGATCGTGTCGAGCTTCGTCAGCTGCTTCACCTGAGGCTCCTTTGTTCGATCACACTCGAATTGTGCAACCTCGAGTGTGGTTGAAGTCAAGCGGCCGGCGTCAGGCTGCCTGCGGGCGTGGCGTGCGCGCCCGACGTCCGCCGCGGGAGGGCGAGCCGCTCAGCTCGCGCGCGATCCCGCGCGCCGCACGTCGCGCCTCGGTCCCGAGCAGGCCGAGCTGGGCCGGCCGCGGCACGAAGCCCACGAAGCGCAGGCCGGGCGCAACCGCGTGACCGTCCGCGACAACCGGCAGGCCGCGCTCATTCAGCACCCCGAGGTGACCGAATATCGGCTCGAGCCCGCTCCGGTAGCCGGTCGCGGCGATCAGCGCGTCGGGCTCGGCGCGCGTGTCGTCCTCGAGGTCGACGCCGCTCTCGTCAAGCGAGCGGATGCCGGCCACGATCTCGATGCGGCCGTCCTTGATCGCTTCGATGACCTCCTTGTCGACGATCGCCGGCGCGACGCCCAGCCGCTTCAGCCGGCTGAAGACGCCCTCGTCGGGGATCGGCAGCCCGTAGGCCGACAGGTCGCCGAGCTTCTTGAGCTGAACCTTCCTGAGGACGTTGTCGCTGAACCGCGTCGGGAACTGCAGGAAGATCCGGGCGAGCAGAGGGCCGATGGGGTCGCGCAGGAGGATGTTCGGCGAAGTCCTCACCGCGACCCGCACACGCTTCGCGCCGCCGGTGGCGACGTCGTAGGCGATCTCCATGCCCGAGGAGCCCGACCCGGCCACGATCACGTCGGCGTCCTTGAGGTCGTCGGCGTTGCGGTAGTCGGCGGAGTGCACGAGCCGGCCGCGGAAGCTCTCGCGCCCGGGCCAGTCGGGGATGTGGGGAGTGTGCGAGTGCCCCGTCGCGACGATCACGTGGGTCGCTCGCTCCTCGCCGTCCTGCGTGCGGACGACGAGCTCGGATCCGTCGCGATCGATGCGCTCGACCGTGACGTCGTGGCGCACGTGGACGTGGTTGCGCTGCGCGTAATCCTCGAAGTAGCTGACCATCTCGTCGCGCGACGGGAACATCGCAGTGCCTTGCGGGTAGCGCGCGCCGAGCAGCTTGGAGAACGGCCGGCTCGAGTTGAGCCGTAGCCGGTCGTAGCGCCCTCGCCACGACGAGGCCACCTCGGGCGACCTCTCGAGCACGAGCGAGGGCACACCCTTGCGCCTGAGCGCCGCGGCCGAGGCGAGCCCCGCCGGTCCGGCGCCGATCACGATCACACGACGGTCCTGCATGTCCATCTCCAAGCCCGGGTCCAAAAGTCCGAGTCTCGCCACCGGGGTGAGGAGCTTGTGTGCGATCGCGCACGTGCTCGCTATCCGGACGCCTTCGCTATCTGGGGTCCGAGCCGCTCGACGGCCGGAGTCTCCTGCGTCGCCCAGTCGGGCGGATCGACGCCATCGCGTTCGGCGGCCATGCGCGCGAAGTAGCGCTCGAAGCCCGCCGGAGTGCAGACGATCAGCGCGCGGGCGCGCGCGTCGCTGTGGTTCGCATAGGTGTGGGCGACGCCGCGCGGAGCGAAGGCGAGCTCGCCCGCCCGGCGGGTGAACACGTCCTCGCGGAGCTGGAACGTGAGCTCGCCCTCGATCACGTAGAAGGCCTCGTCGAAGTCGTGGCGGTGCAGTGGTGGCCCGGCGAACCCCGGACCCGACGCGACCTCGATCACCGAGACCGCGCCGTCGGTTTCCTCGCTGCGGAGAAGAACTGTTGGCGGCATCCGACTGACGTTGAAGCATGGGGAGCCGACTGGCAACCCCAGGTCTCTGGGGTTGAGGCAGGCCCGCGATCCGCTGCTTCAATCGGCGGCATGCCCGCCTCCTCCCCCGAACAGGTGCCATTCGAGGGCGTCTGCCTCCTCACGATGGATCCGGCGACACTGCTGCCCACCGGCGAGGTCGTCGAGAACGGCCTGCCGCCGGAGGAATTCGTCCGCATGGCCGAGATCGAGCAGGGCGGCGAGGACGTCAATGCCTTCCGTGCCCTCGCCCACAGCCACTGCGGCGCGGCCAGCCTCAGCGCCGCGACACGCGGAAAGCTCGACCGCAGCCGCCGCCACCGCGAGGTCAGGCGTCCAAACGGCTTCGGTGACGAGCTGCGGCCGTGCTGCGCAGCGACTCGAGGACCTGGGGAGCGCTCACGCTGCTGCGCGGGGAGGACCGGGCCCATTTCGCGCCGACCGACAGCGCGACGGTCGCATCCGTCTCGCAGATACTGGCGGAGGGCGTGCGCCGCGCGACGCTGCTCGCGACGGAACCGCCCGCGGCGCACCCGGACGATCGCGAGTCAGCCGGGCTGGCGGTGCTCGCACCCGACAACTCGCTCGTCTCGGCCGACCCAGCCGCCGAGCGTTGGCTCGTCGAGCTACGGGAGACCGGCGCGGGTGCCCCGCTGCCCCCGGTGATCACCGCGGTGGCGACCCAGGCACGCGGCATCGTCGCGGGACAGGCCGAACCTGCCGCCCCGCTCGGGCCCGAATCCGGGCGCCATCCGGCCGCTGGCTGCTTGTGCGCGCGTCCACGCTCGGCGACGAGGCGGATGCGCAGCTGGCGGTCATCCTCGAGCCCGCTCCCGCGGAGGAGATCGCACCGCTGATGGCGGACGCCTACGACCTCAGCGAGCGCGAGCGGGCGGTCACGCGGCTCGTTGCCCGCGGGCTTTCGACAAACCGGATAGGCCGCTGCCTGCACATCTCGTCCTACACGGTGCAGGACCACCTGAAGGCGATCTTCGACAAGGTCGGCGTGAGCTCGCGCGGCGAGCTGATAGCACGCCTGTTCTTCGACGGGGACGGGCCACGCCTCACCGACGGCCGCCTGCCAGATCCGCCGTCCTAAGCTCCGGGCGTGGGCCGAATCGCAGTCCGGGTCCAGCCGCGCGCGAGCCGCGACGAGATCGCCGGCGAGCGCAATGGTGCCTTCCTGGTCCGCGTGAAGGCCCCGCCCGTGGACGGCCGCGCGAACGCCGCGGTGTGCCGCCTCGTTGCCAAGCGCCTTGGCGTTCCGCCGAGTCGCGTCAGAGTCGTGCGCGGCGAGTCGGCGCGCGACAAGCTGCTCGAGATAGAGGGCCGGGATGCGGACGCGCTGCGCCACGCCTTGGCTCCCGGCGCCTGAGCAACAAAAAGAGACGCAGACTTCGCGCTTGAGGTCCGCGCTCCTGGGCCGAAGCCCTGAAGCTATTGCGGGGCGAGCCTTACAACCTCTTGGCTTCGCTCTTTGCGCTCCGTCCGCGTCTCGGTTGAGGACTAAAGCAGCGGCCCTGAGGGTCGTCAATGGCCGCGGCGGGATCTATCCCGCTCGTTGCGGACGAATGTGGTCTAGGAGAGCCTCTTCTCGGCCGCGTCGACCGCCTCGGCGGCCTTTTCGTAGCGCTCACCGGCGTCGCGCTCCTGCTCCTCGGCCTCGTCGAGCTCCTGGCGCGCCTCGTCGAGGCGACGGGCCGCCTCCGCGGCCCGCTCCTCGGCCTTGGCTGCTCGCTCCGCTGCGCGCGCGGCCGCCTTGGCCGCAGCGTCGCGCTCGCGGCCGGCCTTGCGCTCCTCGAGCCGTGCGGCCTGGAGCTCCTCGCGAGCCTTCGCCTCCTCGGCCTGCTCGCGCTTCCGCCTCTCCGCGTCCTTCTTGTCCGCCTTCGCGGGCTTCGCGCGCTTGGGAGCCGGCTTCGCAGGGGCGGGCGCCAGCTCGAGCCCGCCGAAGCCGGCGACGGCCTGGCGCTCGCGCAGCACCCGGCCGGCGGCGAGCTCGCCGGCCGTCTCCTCGTCGAGTGACGCGGCGTGCAGGGTCGCGCCGAGCTTCTCCTCGAGCCCCTGCGAGCTGCCCGCCCCGGCCTCGGCCGCGATGGACGCGGCGTCGCGCGCGAGCTGCGCCACGAGCTCGCGCTCCTTTGCGGCGGCGCGCTGGAAGCCGGCGCGATCGCCGCTCGCGACGAGCTTCTCCTGTGCCTTCTGCAGCTCCCTCCCCGCCGCGAGCAGCTTGTCGACGTCCTTCCTGCGGTTGCGGACGAGCTGATTGAGCGCCCAGGCCGCGAGCGTCGGCTTGCGCAGCCCCTTGACCTCGTTGGCGAGCTCGCGCTCCTTGTCGGCTCGCAGCTGCTTCACGAGCGCGTCGCGCGCCTCCGTGAACTCCGCTGGGGGCAAGCCGTAGAGCTCCTCCGCCACCTGCTCGAGTGCATCCTTCTGTTTGGCCACCGGCACAGGATTACCGGTTGGGCCGTACGCCACGCCGGGCTAGAGCCCGAGCGCCCCGCGCCCGCCCACCACGGGCAGGCTGATCGAGCTCTGCGACGGGCGCAGCGACAGCCGCGTGCCCGGCGCGGGCCGGATCGTGTAGTCGTGGTCCGTCGACACGACAACGAGGCCGATCCGGTGGCCGGCCTTGAACACGTAGTCGTCCGGCTGCAGATCCCAGTCGAAGCGGTACAGCTTGTCCTGGCGCAGCCGCTCGCTGCGGCTGATGCTGTGCCGGTTCTGCGGGTCGAGCCAGCCGCGCGTGACCATCACGGGGGCGTCCGCCGACCCGGCCGCGCCGTAGTCGACGAGCACCGCGGTCAGGTTCGCCGCGTTGCGGTTGTCGATCGACATGCGCAGGCTCACCTCGGGCGTCCCGCTGATGCGCAGGTCGCGTCCCAGCGAGCGCGTCCGGTAGACGAGCCGGTCGCTGCGCGCATCGTCGGGGCCCTGGATCAGCACGTCGTCCGTGTCGAGCTCGCGCCCTCGGTCCACGAAGCTCTGGAGCTTGTTCCAGTCGCGTCCGGAGGAGCTCGACGACAGCTCGCCCGGCGCGCTCGCGTTGCGCGCCGATAGCTGCAGGGTCGCCGAGCGGGCGCCGGGCGCCGGCCAGTCGGGCTCGTCCGAATAGGAGCCGTCCTCGCGCTGAATCGTCGCGCGCGGCTGCTGCATGATCCCGTTCTGCACGCCGAACAGCCAGTGGTCGAACCAGCGGTTCTCGGAGACCTTGTAGGCCGCCGCCCCGGGGCCGCCAGGCCCGCCGTGGCCACCGTTGTGGAGCCAGATCTTGCGCGGGATGCCGCGCTGCGCGAGCCGGTACCACCACTCGGCGAAGGCCTTCGTCTTGACGTTCCAGTCGTTCAGGCCATGGACGACGAAGACGCTCGCGCGTATGCGGCCGACCTTGCTGAGATAGTCGCGCGCCTCCCAGAACGGGCTCCAGTCCCCGGTCACGCGGTCCTGCTCGCGCACGAGGAACGGGATCGTGAAGTCGCAGCGGTCGGCCATGCGACTGCCACCGATGAAGGAGGCGAGCACGTCGGTGTCCTCGCCGAGGTAGCCGTTCTCGCCGACGCCCTGCGTCTCCTGGAGTGCGGCGCAACGACCAGCCCGTTGGCGCGGTAGTAGTCGTACCAGCTCGAGATCGCCGAGACCGGGATGATCGTCTCGAGGCCCTCGACGCCGGTCGTCGCCACCTGGTTGGGAAGGGTGCCGTTGTAGGAGCCGCCGGTCATGCCGACGGCGCCGGTCGTCCAGTCCGCCTCGACCTCGTTGCCGTCCGCATCGAAGCCGCGCGCGCGGCCGTTCAGCCAGTCGATCACGGCCTTCGTGCCGAGCGTCTCGACACGGTCGCCGACCGTCGGGCAGCCGTCCGAGTTGAAGGTGCCGATGCTCTCGCCGAGCACGACGGCGTAGCCGCGCGGCACGTAGTAGTTGTCGAGCGAGCTGCCGGGCAGGTCCGCGCGAGCCTTGAGGCGAGCGCGGGCGCGCGCCCGGGCGGACGTCGCGCGGCTGCGCTTCGAGCGCGCGGCGCGGGCGCTGCGGGCGCGGGCGGCGCGGTCACCGAAGAGGTTCTCCTGGGGAAGCACGTCGAAGTCGACGTCGTGGTTGACGGCGTCGCCGAAGTCACCGCGGTAGGGGCTGTGCTCGAACACGACCGGCACCTTGTAGCCCTGTGTCTCGGTCTCGGCGGGGCGGCTGATCTGAATCCGCACACGGTCGCGGCGGCCGTCGCCGTCGCTGTCGAGCTCGGTCTCGACGAAGACGACCTCCTCGACCGCCTGCGCGAAGTCGAACTGCGGCTGCGTCTGGCCGTTCTCGACCTTCAGCCACGGCGGCGGCGCCGGATCGGCTGCTGCAGCAGGCCCCGCTGTAAGTGCGAACAGGCCAAGCAGCGCGACGGTCAGCGCACAGCGCCTGCGAAGTCGAGATAGCACGGCTTTCCTCCCTCTCCGGACGTAACTCCCCGCGGCGCGGACGCGCCACGGCGGGCTTACCCGGGTCCGGAGAAACGCAACGTCAGCTGCTGAGCGCGGCCTCTGCCGCCTCCGCGCGGAGCGGGTTGTTGTAGAGGGGCGCGCCAGGCTGCTGCCGGCGCCCGCCCTCGGCCAGCGAGCCCGTGTCGACGGGCGCGAAGCCGAGCTCGTCGATCAGGCCCGCGACCAGCTCCTTCGCCTCGCGGTCGTCACCCGCGAGGAAGATCGCCAGCCGCTCGGCTCGTGGCTGTCCCGGCTGCCCTTCGCTCGCGAGTGGCACGTAGTTCATGGCATTGAAGGCCTTGACGAGCCGCGCCCCCGGAAGGCTCTCGCCGAGCAGCTCCGTGGATGTCGTCTCGTCGGACTCGAGCGCATCGATCACGCCGTCGCGCGACGGGTAGTAGTTGCCGGTGTCGATCACGACCTTGCCGTCGAACCTGCCGGATGGCAGCGTGTCGTAGGCCGCCACCGGGATCGCGACGACCACCACGTCCCCGAACGACGCCGCGTCCGCGACCGTGCCCGCGCGGACGTTGTCTCCAGCCCGCGCGACGAGATCTCCGAGCGAATCCGGCCCGCGCGAGTTCGCGACCGTCACCTCGTGACCGTGGCGCGCAAACAACTCGGTGAGCGTGCCGCCGATGTTCCCGCTGCCGACGATGCCGATCCGCATTTGAGCCTCCCGTGATCTGAGTCGTGCTCGTGTCGAGTCTACTTACCCATGGTAAGCCGTCATCGGGCTCCTACTTGGGTCCCGCTGGTCGCTCCCACCAGCGCAGGAGCCCGGCGTCCCGGGATGAAGCTCGCGGCGAGCAGCGCTATCCCGAGCGCGACGGCGCCCAGCACGAACGCAGCCGTGAATCCCGACTCGGCCGCGAGGCCGGTGGATGCGTCGATGTGGTCGGCAACGATCGCGGCGGCGATCTGACCGCCGAAGGCGCCGCCGACCGTCCTCATGATCGTGTTCATGCCGGTGGCCTCACCGGTCTGGTGTTGCGGCACGGCTTCGACGATCAGGTTCGCCATCGACGCGAACGACAGCCCGATGCCGAGTCCGAGCAGCGTCACGGCGAGGAGGATCTGCCACTCCTGCGAGTGCGCCACCGCCAGCAGCGCGAAGCTGAGCCCGGCGAAGGCCGTGCCGAGCTGCAGCGGCAGCTTCGAGCCGCGGCGACCGGCGAGCGTGCCGGCGATCGGACCGGCGACCAGCATCACCGCGGCGGAGGGCAACAGGAACAGGCCGGCGCCGGTCACCCCCACCGCGAACCCGTAGCCCGCCGCGTCCGGCGCCTGCACGAACTGCGGGATGAGGATGAACGACCCGAACATGCCGAACCCGATCAGGAAGCCCGTGAGGTTTGTGGTCCAGACCGGGCGCTTGCGCAGCAGCCGGATGTCCACGAGTGGCTCCGGAACCCGCTGCTCGAAGCGCACCCAGTAGGCGAGCGCGGCTGCGGCCACCGCGAAGAGCCCGAGAATCTGAGGCGAGCCCCAGCCCCAGCGGTTGCCCTCGCTGACCGCAACCAGCAGGCACACGAGTCCAGTGGAGAACAGGGCGGCGCCGGCGAAGTCGATCTTGGCCGGCGACTTGATCGGCGACTCCGGGACGAACAGGTGGGTGGCGATGATCGCGACGACGACGACCGCGAAGCCGAGCCAGAAGATCCACTCATACGAGAGGTGGTCCACGATCAGGCCGCTGAGCACGAGCCCGGCGCCGCCGCCGATGCCGAAGGTCGCCGAGATCAGGCCGATGCCGGTGGCGACCCGTTCCGCCGGGAACTCGTCCCTGATGATCCCGAAGGCGAGCGGGAAGACGGCGCCCGCGGCGCCCTGGACGGCGCGACCGGCCACCAGCATCCCGATCGAGTGCGAGAGGGCGGAGATCACCGAGCCGAGCGCGAACAGGCAAAGCACGAGCACGAGCGTGCGCTCCTTGCCGAACATGTCGCCGAAGCGCCCGAGGATCGGCGTCGCGACCGAGGCGCTCAGCAGGTAGACCGTCAGCACCCAGGTCACCGATGTCGTCGAGGCGTCGAGGTCGCGCTGGATCTCCGGCAGCGCCGGGGCGACCATCGTCTGGAGCAGCGCGTATGAGAGCGCCGCCAGCGCGAGGACGGCGAGCGTGATCCCGTAGTGCTGGCGCGGATGCTCGCTCACGCGGGCGCTCCGGCCGGATGCGCGGGCTCGGCCTCGGGCTCGCGCACGCTGCCTCGCAGCGGACGCTCGGGAATCAGCAACACGAGCACGAGTGCGATCGCCATCACGGGCAGCCCGAGCATGAACACCGGGTGCAGCGCGTCGGCAAGGTCGGTGCGCGCCGCAGACACGCCCGCCCCCCCGGCAAGCGCGCCTGCGGCCGCACCCGCGGGCAGGCCCGCGGTCACGAGCGCCCCCATGACGCTCACGCCGATCGTGCCGCCCGTGGTCCGGAAAAACTGAATGCCGCTCGTCGCGATGCCGAGCTCGCGGCTCGGCACCGCGTTCTGCACGACGAGCAGGAGGTTCTGCATCACGAGGCCGAGGCCGAGTCCGAGCAGGATCATCGCGAGCGTCACCGTGCCGTGCGAGGAGCCGGTGTCGAGCGAGCTGAGCACCGCGAAGCCGCTCGCCATCACCACCGGTCCGGAGACGATCGCCCAGCGGTAGCGGCCCGTGCGCGCGATCACCTGTCCGCTTCCGACGCTCGTCAAGACCAGCGACAGCATCAGCGGCGTCAGGACGAGGCCGGCGTCCGTGGCGGACTCGCCGAGCACGCCCTGCACGAACAGCGGGACGAAAATGATCGCCCCGAACATGCCGATCCCGAACGCGAACGAGGCGCCGCTCGCCGCGGCGAAGACACGCAGGCGCAGCAGCTCGAGCGGAACGATCGGGTGTTCGGTGCGGCGCTCGTGCCAGGCGAGCACGCCCAGCACGGCGACGCCCACCGCGAGCAGCCCGAGCACATCGGAGGAGCCCACCGTGGCGTCCTCGCCGGCGCGAACCGTCCCGAGCAGGATGCACGAGACGCCCGCGGCGAGCAGCGCCGCGCCGGAGTAGTCGATGCGCGTCGCGCGCTCGGGATGAGGCGGGATCTTGAGCGTGGCGAGGACCACCGCGAGGGCGATCAGCCCAATCGGCAGCGAGACGAAGAAGACCCAGCGCCAGTCCGTGTTGTCGGCGATCCAGCCGCCCGTCAACGGCCCGAGGACCGAGCCCACGCCGAAGACCGCGCCGGTCAGCCCCTGCCAGCGGCCGCGGTCGGAAGGGGGAACGAGGTCGCCGATCACTGCCATCGCGATCGGGATCAGCGCGCCTGCGCCGAGGCCCTGCACCGCGCGCGCGAGGATCAGCTGCGTCATCGAGCTGGCCGTGCCGCCGATGACCGCCCCGGTCATGAAGATCAGGATCCCGGCGACGAAGAAGGGACGCCGGCCGTGGATGTCCGACAGCCGCCCGTAGATCGGGACCGTGACGGTCGCGGCGAGCATGTACGCCGTGAAGACCCACGAGTAATGCTCGAGCCCGCCGAGGTCGGCGACGATGCGCGGCAGCGCAGTCGCGACGATCGTCTGGTTGAGGACGGCCAGGAGCATGCCGAGCAGCACGCCGGAGAACGCCGCGATCGTCGCCCGGTGCGAGAGCAGGTAGCCGGGGCGCGGCTCGCTCAAAGCTCCTCGATCACGACGGCGAGCCGGCGCAACAGATCGGCGGCCACGGCCTGCTCGTCGGGGTCGAGCGCGGCGGCGATGCGACGGCGCGCCTTGTCGTACTCGCGCGTCTTGTCCGTGACGGCCTTGCGACCGGCCTCGGTCAGCGAGATCACGACGGCGCGCCGGTCCGACGGGTCCTCGATGCGCGTCACGAGCTCACGCGCGACCAGCCCGTCGACCATGCGGGTCGCGGTCGGCGACGAAACACCGGCGAACTCGGCGAGCTCGCGGTTCGTCAGCGGGCCATCCAGCAGCGGCTCGAGCAGGTGGTACTGGGCGAGCGAGATGACCTCGTCGGCCGACTGACGCGCGGCGCGGCCGCGAGCCCGGCGGGCGGCGCGAAAGAAGTCGTGGAGGGCCTCGCTGAGGACCGCCTCCGCGGCCGTCGAAGTCCGCTCATCCGTCGTCCGTGCTGGCACGCACGAGAAATTAGCACCACATTGTTTAGGTGCCTATGTATTTCGTGGACGGTCAGCCTTGGAACGGCGCGTCGTCCCGGAGCAGGGTCATGGCGAGGCGCTCGAAGCGGCGCAGCTTCCTGCCGGTGCGCGCGTCGATGAGCGTGATCCCGCGCTCGCTTCCCACGAGCGCCGTCCGGCCCAGCGGCTCCACTCCCGTGAGCGGCGCGCTGCCGAACAGATGGAACCTTCGCCTGCCGTCGACCGAGAAGCCGCTGAGCCCGCTGCCGCTGGCGCCCCGGGAGTCGTAGACGAAGGACCATGCCAGCAGCCTGCCCGCCACGACTGCGACATCGGTCGTCCTCGCATCGATTCTCCGCGCCAGCCAGTGACGGGTGTCGACGAGCGTCAGCCCGGCCGGCGTCTCACGAGACCGGCCGCCCACGGTGTCGCCGCGGTCGGAGCCCGTGATCGCGAGCATCCCGCGTCCGAGCCATAACGCGTCTCGCCGTGGGCCGGCCAGCGCATCCGCCGCCCTGGCGTCCGCATCAAGCGGGTGGGACCGGACGTCGAAGGTCCGCAGGTCCACCTCCGCGACCGGGGCCCGGGCCTGCACGACGAATGCGCGATCACCCGAGCGGTCGACCGCCAGCCCGGGGCTCCAGCTCTGCGTAACTGCCTCGCCGGGACGGGTCCCGGAGACGATCTCTGGGAGGGGCGCCGATCGGATCGGCCCGTTCGCGCCCACCTCAACCACGCGCGACGGGCCCAGCGCGAGACCGCGCGGCCCGAGCACGAGCAGGAGGCTCCCGTCGAGGTGCTCCGCGGCCTGCAGCGACCCGCCGAGGCGCCGGCGCCAGAGCACCCTGCGGCGCTCGGCGTCGACGGCCGCGACGATCGTGTCGCCGGCGCCGCAGCAACCGGGCGTGACGACGACGGAGAGCACGAGCCGAGGGCCCACCCATGTCGTCGAGACTCCCGATCCGCGCGGGCTGACCGTGACCTCGCCCAGCGCGCGCATGGCACGCAGGTCGATGAAGCGGAGGCGAGCGCCGCGCGCCGTCGACCCTGTCACCAGTCGCGACCGGTCCGGCGCGAAGCTCCATCCCAACGGCTCCGCCGCCAGGGGCAGCTGCGGCCCGGGGAGCGGACGGAGGCTGTGCGGGTCGACGCGGGCGAGCTTCAGCGAGCCCTGCCAGTGCGCGCCGTAGAGAGCCGCCGGCGCCGGCGCCGCGCTCATCAGGACGGCTAGGGCGACGAGCGCCACTGCCGGTACGCAACGTCTCATGACTGATCTACGCGCAGCCGGAGGCTCGGGGTCCCTGCCGAAGTGTGGTTCGCTTCCACCTGAGGGGGGCTACCCGGCGCGGCCCCGCTGGCCGATCCTGATTGTGCATGGCCGACCGAACCAGATCAGGAGGGACTCCGATGATTCGCACCACTTCCGCACTCCTCGCCGCTTCAGCCCTTTTCGCACTTCCCGCCGCCGCCGACGCGGCGACGACCTTCGGCAGCCGGCTCAACCACGACCCCGCCAACTCGGGCGAGTGCAAGGACCTGCTGACCCCCTGCACGCTCGCTTCATACATCCACCCGAGCGACCCGAACGGCGACCCGTACGCCGGCGGCGCTCCGGTCGACGGCGTGATCACGAAGTTCCGCATCCGTGCCTACGGCATCGACAGCCCGGCGAACGTGACGTTCCGGCTCGCCCGCGTCAACCGCCAGGACCCGCAGAACGACGATTCTGCGCTGGCGACCTCGGCGGGGACCGGCCCGGGCGCGACAGTCCCTGTGTACAACCCCGGCGAGGACACCCCGGTGACCGAGGTGCCCGGCAGCCTCCGCGTCAAGAAGGGCGACTACCTGGCGATCGACGGCACGAACGTCGCCGCCACCTACAACTCGAGCGGCGACAAGTACACGTACCGCTACGACCCGCCGCTCGTCGACGGTCAGGGCCCGCGCGCCTCGAACGAGGCGACCGGCGAGCTGCTCGTCCAGGCGGTCATCGAGCCCGACGCCGACAACGACGGCCTCGGCGACGAGACCCAGGACCCGGCGATCGGCAAGGCCGACCGGACGAAGCCGCGCGTCAGCCGCGTCAAGCTGAGCGGCGGCGCCCTGACCTACCGCCTCTCCGAGCGGGCCAAGGTCACCCTTCGCCTCAAGAAGGGCGGCCGCACGGTGAAGAAGGTCACGGCGAACGGCAAGGCCGGCAAGAACCGGATCGCCATCAGCACTCGCAAGCTGGCGAACGGTCGCTACAAGCTCGTGCTGAGCGCCCGCGACGTGGCCGGCAACAGCTCCGACATCAAGCGCATCGGCCTGCGCGTGCAGCGCTAGAGCCGAGTCACCCTCCTCTCCGACGCAGATGCGGCCCGCCTATCGAGGCGGGCCGCGTGTCGTTCCGGCCCCTGCGTCAGGGAATGCTCGAGCGGCGCTCGCACCGCAGGGCGCGGTCGCGGCCTCGGCCACCCGCGCAGAGGTCCCGCGCGGCGCCGCCGTTCAGGCGATCCCGCCCGGATCCGCCCTTCAACCGGTCGCGGCCCGAGCCACCCGTCAACGAATCGGGCCCGGAGCCGCCGTCGACGGAGTCCCTCCCACCGTCCCCGGAGGCGCGGTCCCTGCCGCTGTTCCCGAAGACGCGATCCCTGCCGGGCCCGCCGCTGAGCCGGTCGTTGCCGCGTCCGCCGCAGATCACGTCGTTGCCGCGACCGCCGCGGATCCTGTCGTTGGTGCCCGCGCCGGCGATCACGTCCGCCCGAGGAGTCCCGATGATCGTGACGCTGCCGGAGCCACCGACGGTCGTGGCAGGCCTGCCGCCGCACCTGGCTTGCCCGCCGCCGGCCCCAGGTTCGCGCACGTTGATCGTCACGGTGCCGAGGTCCGTCCCGAAGCCCAGCTCATCGAAGCTCCTGACCTGGAACGAGTCGCTGCCGGTGAAGCCCTGGTTCGGGGTGTAGGTGAAGGGATCGCCCGCGAACTCCTGCGTGAGGGTGCCGTTCGTCGGCTCGCTGGTGTTGAACTCCCTCACCTCGGTGCGCTCGTACGCCGGGCCCGTGTCCGTGCACTCGACCTCGAAGGTGATCCGCTGGTTTGGTGCGATCGTGACCGTGCTGTTCGGGCATACGGGACGAGCGTCGGGCGCCCAGTCGGGGTTGCCGTCGAAGTTGTCGCCGCCGGGATCCTGGGCCAGCTCGATCGGGAACGGACTGGTGTTGTCAGCCCGCTCCATCACCAGCCTGCCGGTCGAGAAAATGCCGCTGACGTAGGCGACGGATACGCCGTCGGGCGACCAGGTGCAGTTGTAGTCCCCCGCGCCGCTCGACGACAGCACGTTCGCCGAGGCGGGCGCGTTGATAGGTGCGACGAAGATGCTCGCGCTCGTGTTCAGCCCGGGGGTCGGGCCGACCGTGAAGCAGATGTTCTGTCCGTCGGGCGAGATCGACGGCTGGAAGGCATGCGCGCCGCTGATGTGGATCGCCTGGGTGGGGGTTCCCGCGCCGTCAGCGGGCTCCCGGAAGATCTTGACGTCGTTGTTGTTCCCGTTGGGGGGCGTGTTGACGTTGCCGATCGAGTAGTAAAGGGTCTGCGAGTCCGGGCTCCAGGCCGGCTTGCCGTCGATCACCCCGGCGCTGCTCGTGAGGTTGACGTCGCCTGTGGTGGGCAGGAAGCCAAACGGCTCCCGATCGACGTAGATGTCCACCTGGCCGCTGCCGTTCGATACCTCGCTCTCGAAGGCGATGCGCGTGCCGTCGGGCGACCAGGCCGGGCGATCCTCGTTGATCACCGGTGACATGGTGATGTTCTGCGGCTCCGCATCCGGATCCGTGAGATCCAGGACAAAGATGTCGCACTTGTTGGGATTGCACGACGGGCTGCCGGCCGCGTAGGCGATCTTCGTCCGATCCGGGGACCAGGTCGGGTGGCGGTGCTGAACAGCGCCGCTCGTGATCGCTGGGCTGATGGTGCCGCCACCGGTGCTGCTGGGGACCGGCAGCAGAAAGAGCTGGGCCGTCGCGTCGCCAGCGATTCGGCCGCTGCTCAGAAGGATCCGGCCGTTCTCGCCACCGAGCACCGCGCCCGCCTGCACCGGCAGCGCCGCCAAGCCGACGAGCGCCAGGGCCAGGATCAGCAGGCGACGGTCCACGCGGCGAACCTAACAGGGCTCACCGACGGACGCGAGCCCCACAACGACCGAGAGCCCCAAGGCTGGGGCTATCGGCGGGGGGTGGGATTGGGCGGGCTACCAGATGACCATGCAGCCGGCGTCGTTCGCCATGCCGGCGAGGTTGTCGATCGCTTCGACGAGTCCCAGGGCGCGTCCGATGTCGCCGTCGACGAGCGCGTCTACGAAGTTCCCCTGCTGGTTCGAGATGTTCGTCTCGAACGCCTCACACACCTCGGCGTCGCCCGGGCCGTCGCCGGTGGGAGCGACCTCGAGGTTCACGGCGGTGGGCTTCGCCCATGCCACCTGCTGGACGCCGCCGAGATCGGCGCGCATCGGGGCCGCCTGCGCGGCCGGTACGGCGACGGCTGCCGCGACCGCCAAGGCGGTCAGGGCGATCGGGATACGGCGCCTGCGTTGGACCATTTGGAGGCCTCCTGCGTTGGGAGCGGAGCGGCTCCCGTCATGCTGCGCCGAGGCGCGCCCGGCGGGAAGGCACCCTGAGGGTGAAACCGCTGACCCCTCGCTACTCGTCCAGATCGCGCCGCGAGATGGTCCCGGTCTGGAACGCTCGCTTGACGAGCTCGGCCCGTTTGGACTGACGCGGGAGGTCGCCGACGTCGAAGCGCTCGAACAGGGCGCGCAGATGCGTCTTGACCGCCTCCACGCTCAGCACGAGCTCGTCGGCGATCTGCTGGTTCGAGGCCGGGGTCGCGAACTCGCCGTCGTCGCGGAACGGCCGGCAGAGCGCGACCAGCACGCGGCGCTGCGCGGGCGAGATGCGGATCTCCTGAGCGTCGGGCGTCTCGGGAATCGTCGCCGTGATCTGCTGTAAGGGTGCGCGATAGACGACGGTCGTGCCGCCGAAGCGGAGCACGTCGCGGTCGGTCAGGCGGTGACGCTGACGCAGGCGCTCACCGTTGACGAACGAGCCGTTGCGCGAGAGCCCGTCGTCGATCAGCACCCAGTCGATGCCTCCGAGCCGCTCGAGCTGCGCGTGCGTTCCCGAGACGCGGTTGTCCCAGGCCAGCTCGATCTCGCAACCCGGCGCGCGGCCGATCGTGAGCCGCTGCTGGTCGCCAAGCGCGACGATCCGCTGGGTGCCGACGGCGTCGCGGAAGAGCAGGTACGGCATGCCGCGGCGGTCGGCCGCGATCCGCTCCTGGAGCTCCGCGGGACTGGAGCCGTGGGGGTCGATCGGCGAGGTCGCCATCTAGCTGCCGCCGTCCGGCTTGAACCTCAGCGTCTCGGTGATGTCGGACGACCCGGTGTGACCGGCGTCGCGCGCCCCGTCGATCGCGAAGACCGTGTCCCCGGCGCCGACCACCGTCATCCCGTGCCGGGGAGTGCCCAACGACGGCCCCGGGCGCCAGGTCTCGTCAGCGATGTCGTAGACGAGTGTCGTGCCGAGGACGTCGTTGGTCGTCTCACCGCCGACGGCAACGAGTCTGCCCTCGACGATCGCCGCGCCGAGTCCGCCGAGAGCCTCGGGCATGTCAGGCAGCGGCTCCCAGGAGTCGGCGGCCGCGTCGTAGCGCTCGAGCGCCTTCAGGTTCTTGCCGGGGTCGAGCTGTCGCCCGCCGACCGCGTAGACGTAGCGTCCATCCGACGCGGCGGCCAGATGCTCGCGCGGAGTCGGCATGTCGGAGACGACCTTCCACTCCTTGCCGTCGAACACCTCGGTGGTCGGCACCAGCTCGTTGTTCGCCTGGCCGCCCGTCACGACCAGCCGGTCGCCCACCACCCCCGCCGCGCCCGCGACCCGCGGCGAGTTCATGCGCTGCAGCTCGACCCACTTCTGACCGCGCAGCTCGAACACGCGGTCCGACGAGATCGCGGTGAGGTCCTGGCCGCGCGGGATCCATCCGCCCATCACCACGACGCGGCCCCTGAACGTCGCCGCCATCGCGTGGTGGATCGGCTCAGGCAGGTCGGGGGCGCCCGTCCCCCATTGACGGATCGTCGTGTCGAGCCCCTCGACGCTGCGGAGCGCCACAGTCGTGCCCCCGGGTCCGGGGCCGAGTCCGCCGATCACCCACGCCTTGCCGCCCAACACCGCGCCGGGTGCCTGCTGGCGTGGCTCGCCGGCCGGCGCGATCGCCTGCCACGCCGATGCGGGCGCCGTGTCGGGTGTGGCAGGCACGTTCTGGACCTGCTCGACATCAGGATCGTCCCCGCCCCCGAGCAGCAGCGCGACGGCCGCGATGCCCGCGAGCAGTACCAGCACCCCGGCAATGAGCAGTGTCCGGCCACGCCGATCCGGTCCATCCGGCTGCGATTCCTCCGCCGCGGGCGGCGCAGCTGCAGGCGGCGCGCCGTTGCTCTCGAGCGCGCTCACCGGCACGAGCGCGTGCGCCGGCGGGTCTGTCACGGTCTCCTCGAGCGGGCGGCTGCCCTCGGTCAAGGCGCCACCCACGGCTGCTCCCGAGACGGCGAGCGCGGTTCCACGGTGCCAGTCCGGGCCCCAGGCGTCCGTCGCGGCGGCGCCGATCTCTCGGCCCAACTCGCCGGCGCTCGCCTGGCGCTCACCTGGCTCGCGCTCGAGCGCGCGCATAACCACCTCGGCGAGCGGCGCCGGCACGTCGGGAGCGGTGTCCAGCAGCGGCCGCGGCTCGCTGTGGATGCGGCTGTAGAGCATCTGCAGCGGGTTGCCCTCGGGCGGGAAGGGCAGCTCGCCGGCGAGCAACTCGTAGAGCACGGCGCCCGCACCGTAGATGTCGGTGGCGGGACCGACCTCGGTGCCCTTCGCCTGCTCCGGCGCCATGTAGGCCGGCGTGCCGAGCACGAAGCCCGCGCGCGTGACCAGCGTCTCCGCTCCGCCGAGCACCTTCGCGATCCCGAAGTCGGTGACCTTGACGACCCCGTCCGTGGTGACCAGCACGTTGCCGGGCTTGACGTCGCGATGGAGCACGCCGCGCTCGTGCGCGTACTGGAGGCCCGAGCAGAGCGCGACGACTGCCGCGCAGCCGGCGGGAGCGTCGACGTTGCGGGCGAATGCGTCGAGCGTCCCGCCGCCGAGCCGCTCCATCACGAGCAGGCAGAGACCGTCCTGCTCGACGAAGTCGTACACGGGCACGATGTGCACGTGGCTGAATGAGGCGAGCAGCTTCGCCTCGTCGACGAAGCGGCGCCTGACGAGCGGATTCTCGGCGAGTTCGGGCGGCAGCAGCTTGATCGCGACCTCGCGTCCGAGCTGGCGGTGCCGCGCCGCGAGCACCACTCCGGTCGAGCCCCGTCCGAGCTCATCGCCGATTTCGTACGACGGCAGCGCCGCCGCAACCTGCTCGAGCTCGAGTCCCACCAACATTCAAGGATAAGGTGAGTCGAGGCGGCCGTCGCGTCAGCGCGCAGTCGCCGCCATCAGCTTTGGCGCGACCTGCTTCTTGCGGCTCATCACACCGGGCAGGTCGAGTACCCCGTCCTGCGACGCTTGCCCGAAGGCGCGCTCGACCGCGGACGTGTCGCCGGCCACCAGCAGCTCGGTGCCCTTGGCGAGGATGTCCGTGAGCATCAACGCGGACAGGGCGTGGCCCTCGCGCTCGCGCAGCCCGCCGAGCGCCTCGAGGAGCTCGTCACGGCGCTTGTGCACCGAGTCGCCGACGGTCTCCAGCTGGGCGATCGAGATCGTCCTGCCGGTGCCCACCTCGTAGTCCTTGAGGTCGTGCGCGACGATCTCCTCGGCCGGCAGGTGCGAGACGTCGGAGGTCTCCGTGAACATCTCGCGCCCGAACTCCTGGGCGTCAACCGACAGGATGCGCTCGAGGTGCTGGATCACCGCGTGATCGCGCGGCGTCGTCGTCGGCGAGTTCAGGATCACCGTGTCGGAGAGCACCGCCCCGAGCAGCATCAGCGCGGTTGGGCGCTGGGGCTCGAGCCCCGCCTGGCGAAAGCGCTCGACGACGAGCGTCGCCGTCGACCCGACCGGATCGAAGGTCGCCGCCACCGGCACGCGCGTCTCGATCGAGCCGATGTGATGGTGGTCGAGGATCTCGACGATCTCGGCCTCGTCGATCCCGTGGACGCTCTGCGCTGACTCGGCGTGGTCGACGAGCAACACGCGGCGCGGCTCGGGGTTGACCAGGTCCGAGCGCGTGACGAGGCCGACCGGCTGCCCGGAGGAGTCGACCGCCACGGCGGCGCGGTAGTGGATCCCCTTGACCTCCTCAGCGATGTCGGCGACGAGATCGTCCCGGCGCACGGTCAGCGGCTCCGCGTCCATCAACGCGCGACAGGGCGCGGCCAGCGTGATCATGCGGGCGCTCACGTACGAGTCGAGCCTCGAGCTGACGACCGCGACCCCGCGCTCGCTCGCGAGCTCCAGCACGTCGTCGGGGGGACGCGTGTCGTTGCTCGTGACAATCATGCCGGCGCCGTACTCGACCGCTCGCCGCTGGACGTCCGGGCGATCACCGACCACCACCACGTCGCCCGCCTCCATGCGCGTCGGCGAGCTCACGTCCATCGCCTGCACCCAGACCCGCCCCGAGATGCTCTTGTCGCCGTCCCCGACGATGAGGTTGCCCTCGAGCACGGTGACGATGGCGGCCACCGTCGTCTCGGCGTCGAGGCGCGACGCCTCGCGCGACTCGCGCACGTAGCGGCGCGCCAGGGCGCGCTCGGTCATCACGCCGACGAGACGGCCCTCGCCACCCACGACCGGCAACAGGTCGAGGCCCCGCCTCGCCATCGTGAGGCCGACCTGGCGCACCGGCTCGTCGTCGCGCGCGGTCGGGAACTCGTCGCGCATCACGTCGCGGACGCGCAGCAGGATGTGCGGCAGGAACTCCGGCAGCGGCGCCTCGCTGCGCTCGATCAGCCAGGACGTCTGCGCATTCGGCTCACCCAGGCGCACCGGCTGGTAGCTGTCGTCGTCCGCGAGCCGGTTCTTCAGCTCGGCGTAGCCGATCGCCGCGGCGATCGAATCGGCGTCCGGGTTGCGGTGACCTGTGATGTAGACGTGCGCCAACGGCGACAGACTACGAGCCCCAGCGGGCGCGGGCAGCGCTCGCGGCGGGGCAGCGACCGTCGTCGCGGCCGCAGGCCTCCATGTCGCAGAGCCGGCACAGCCAGCGGGTGGCTCCGGGGCCACGCATCATGGCCGGAATCACGCGCGCGAGTAGCTGATCGAACTGCTCGCGCTCCTCGGCGTCGAGGGTCGCAAGCGCGCCGTTCAGCACCTCCCCGCGCGCCCGGACGACGCGCTGGGCGGCACGCCTTCCCTTCGGGGTCAGGCGCACGGTGACCGAACGGGCGTCCTCGCTGCTCGGCCGGCGGGTGACGTGGCCGGCGGCCTCGAGCCGGTCCACGAGCCTCACGGCGCCCGAGGGCGTGAGCCCGAGCACGCGCCGGATCCGGTCGAGCGTCGGCTCGCCGAGGAACTGATGGAGCGCGGACAGCGCGATCGCCGCAGTCTCCGACTGGCCCGCCGCGTCGCCGACCGCCTCCGCGGTGCGGTCGGCGACCGACAGGGACAACGCGCCGAGCAGGTTGCCGGCGCGGTCGAGCTCGGTCATCCGAGGTCGTAGTCGAGGCTGACGTACGCCTCCGAGCCGAGCGGCGCCTTGAACTCACCGCGCCCGTCGATGCCGTCGAGCTCGCCCGTGCCGGAGCCGGGCACGACCGTGAGCTCCCCCTGGGCGACCTCGCCGTCGAAGCTGCCGCTCGTCCGCAGTACGAAGCTCCCGCTGCGGTCCCCCAGCTTGCCGTCCACCTGCTGAAGACCGACGAAGTCGGCGGTCTTGTCGGGCCGGTAACACATCAACCACTCGACGCTGCCGCGCCCCTGGATGTCGCCGCTGATCGCCTGCTTGACGCTCGCCCGCGTCAGCTTGCGGCCGTCGCCGAGCGAGCTGTAGTCCTCCTCTTGCCAGTCCTCCACCTTGAAGGTGCCGTCGGCGTGCTTGGTCATCTCGTCGTGCCTCCCTTATTTGTGTGACTCACTCACATATATATCCGGATGAGGAGCGCTTCAAACCGGCCTCGCCATGGACACGATTGGTCGCGTGTCCGTCCCGCTTCGGGTAAGTCGTCCCCATGAACGCACTTGATGCCCTCGTCGGGGAGTGGACGATGGTGGCCACGCCGCCGGGCGGTCCGCCGTGGCCGGGCGAGGCGCGGGTCAGCTTCGAGTGGCTCGGCGACGCCTACCTGATCGAGCGCTGGACCGTCGACCAGCCCGAGGCTCCGGACGGGATAGCAGTCATCGGCCCGGACGAGTCGGGCGACAACCTCGCGCAGCACTACTTCGACACGCGCGGTGTCGCGCGCGTGTATTCGATGAGCCTCGAGGACGGGGTCTGGAAGCTCTGGCGCGAGGGCGACGACTTCTCGCAGCGCTTCAGCGGCACCTTCAGCGACGACGGCAGACGGATCGACGGGCGCTGGGAGATCGCCCACGACGGCGAGAACTGGGAGACCGACTTCGACCTGACCTACGACAAGATCTCCTAGCGGCTGCGCTCCTGGCCGGTTGCAATGATGCGGGCGTGGCGACCCTCACCGCGAAGGAACGCGCTCAGCTGCCGGACAGCGCCTTCGCCTACATCGACTCGCACGGCAAGCGCCGCCTCCCGATCCACGACGCCTCGCACGTCCGCAACGCGCTCGCGCGCTTCGGGCAGGTGGCGTTCGAGGACGACGAGGCGCGCGACCGCGCCCGCGGCCGGCTGCTCAGGGCGGCGCAGAAGCACGGCATCATGCCGATCGGCTTCATCAGCTCGCAGCTGCAGCCTCAGCGGAAGCTGCCGAAGGGCAACGTCACCTTCCTGCTGACCGACATCGAGGGCTCGACGCAGTTGCTGGCACACCTCGGCGACAGCTACGCGGCCGTGCTCGCCGAGGTCCGGCGCAGGGTGCGCGCCGCCGTGCGCGCGGCCGGCGGCAAGCAGGTCTCGGCGACCGGCGACGAGGTCTTCGCGGTCTTCGAGGAGGCCTCCGCGGCACTCGATGGAGCGCTTGGCATGCAGCGTGCCCTGCGTGAGGGCGGCGGCCCCGGCGGCAACGAGGTGCGGCTGCGGGTTGGCCTGCACCGCGGGCGGCCAGCGCTGACCGAGACGGGTTACGTGGGGCTGTCCGTGCACGCCGCGGCGCGCATCTGCTTCGCGGCGCACGGCGGCCAGATCGTGATGTCCGCCGCAGTGCGCTCCGCAATCAAGGATGCGCTGCCTGAGGGCGTGGCCCTGACAGATCTCGGGAACTGGCGCTTTCGCGGCCTGCCCGAGCCGATCGAGATGTTCCAGGTCGAGGCACCGGACCTCGACGACGCGTTCCCGCCGCTTCGCTCCGCCGTGCGGGCCTGAGCGCCCTGTCAGCTCGCTGCGGGCCGTTCAAGCCGGAACGCCGGCCAGGTGCGCGTGCACGAAGCGCACGGCCATCGCGCCTTCGCCGACGGCCGTCGCGCAGCGCTTGACCGAGCCCGAGCGCACGTCACCGACGGCGTAGATCCCCGGGACGCTGGTCTCCAGCATCTTGTCGGTCCCGGCGTCGGCACCGGTGAGAACGAACCCGCGATCGTCGCGCTCGACGGCGTCGGGGAGCCACTCGGTGCACGGTGACGCGCCGAGGAACAGAAACAGGAAGGACAGCTCGAGGCGCTCACCGTCGCGCAGCGTGACCGCACTCAGCTGACCGTCGGCGCCGTGGAGCTCCACGATCTCGCTGCGGTCCCTGACCGCCACGCCGTAGCGGTCCAGGTCGTGGATGAGGTAGTCCGACATCGTTTCCCGCAGATCCGCGCGGCGGTGCAGGAGAGTGACGAGCGCGCCCCCGCGCGAGAGCCAGATCGCCGCCTGCGCCGCCGAGTTGCCGCCGCCGACCACGGCCACCCGGGTGGCACCGCACTGACGCGCCTCGGGCGGCCCCGCCGCGTAGAAGACGCTGCTGCCCTCGTAGTCGGCGAGATCGGCGACCGGGAGCCGCCGGTAGTCCGCGCCGGTGGCGAGCACCACCGCCCGCGCGACCACCTCGTTGCCCTCCTCGAGTCGCACCACGTGCCGCTCGCTGCCCGGCTCGAGCGCAACGGCCCGGAAGGGAGTGGCCGTGCGGGCCCCGAACTTGCGCGCCTGTGCGACCGCCCGGCTCGCGAGCTCGGTGCCGCTCACGCCGGCCGGGAAGCCGAGATAGTTCTCGATGCGGCGCGAGACGCCCGCCTGGCCGCCCAGCGCGGTGCCCTCGACCACGAGCGTCTCGAGGCCCTCCGACGCCCCGTAGACCGCCGCCCCCAGACCACTCGGACCGCCGCCGATGATCGCGAGATCGACCTCCTCACGAGCTCCCAGCTCGAGACCGATGCCGAGCGCACGCGAGAGCTCGCCCGAGGTCGGCCCATGGAGCCGCGCACCGCCCGGCAGCATCACCAGCGGAAGCTGATCGGAGGCGACCCCGGCGATGAGCGCGGCCGCGTCCGCGCTGTCAGCAGCCTCCGTGTCGCGCCACGCGTGGGGCACGCGGTTGCGACGCGTCCAGTCGACCGTACGCCGCGTGGCCTCGGAGGAGTGCGGGCCGACGATCTCGATGCCGATTCCGTCGCGTTGCTGCAGCAGCTCACGCCGCCGGACGAAGGTGGACAGGACGACGTCACTCAAACCCGCGTCCTCGAGCAACAGCGAGCGCAGCACATCGCGCTCGACCGCGATGTAGCGCATCGGCTGGGTCGCGACGGCCGTGAGATACACCGTCTGCCCCGAGAGCAGGTTCAGCTCCCCGAGAAAGCCCGACGGCCCGTGCCGTACGACCTCGTTCTCGTTCGGGTCGAGGATGGCGGCCTCGCCCTCGACGATCGCGATGAACGGGTAGCGGCGGTCGCCGACCCTGAACAGGACCTCGCCGATCTCGGCGCGCTTCTCCTCGCCGTGACGACGCAATGTCTCGAGCTGGTCCCGAGTGAGAACTGAAGCCGCTGCTCCCGACACCACTCAGAGGCTATTGACGTCGAACTTCACGCCCAGGAGGCCGTGTTACAGAGCCCGCGTCCTCAAGTCGTCTTGATCAGCCCGCCGTCGATCACGTAGTTGGCGCCCGTGACGTTGGAGGTTCGGTCTGAGGACAGCATCACGACGAGCGTGGCGACCTCCTCGGGAGTGGTGAACCGACCGGTCGCGAAGCCTCCGATGCCGGCGACGACGTTCTCGCGCGCGGTGTCGACGTCCACGCCACTGGCTGCGGCGACCGTCTCCGCAACCCCGTGCTCACCCAGCCACAGGTCCGTCGCGACTGGTCCCGGCGAGACGCAGTTGACGTGGATGCCCTTCGCGCCGAACTCCTGCGCGAGCGACTTGCTGAGGTTGAGGAGCGCAGCTTTGGCGGCGCCGTAGTCGATCGTCCCGGCGTCTGGTTGGAAGAACGAATTGACCGAGGCGACGTTGACGATCGCGCCGCCGCCCTGCTCGACCATGTACGGAATGGCCGCCCGGGTGGCACGCAGCGCGCTGTAGAAGTTCATCCGCATAGCCCACTCGAACTCCTCGTCGCTTGTTCCGAGAAAGCCATCGAGGCGAATCCGCACGCCGCCCACGTTGTTCACCAGCACGTCGATGCGCCCGTGGTCGTCGAGCGCGCGCTGTACGAGCAAGCCAGGCCCGTCCATAGCGGCCAGGTCGACCGGCATCGCCGTGACGCGATCGAGGCCATCGAGGCTGTCTGTGTTGCGCGCGCCCGCCACCACGGCTGCTCCCTCGTCCGCCAGCGCGCGCGTCACCGCCAACCCGATGCCTTTACTGGCTCCCGTGACGACAGCCACCCTGTCGGTCAGCCCTAGGTCCATGGCGAGCCCTCCTCCGCGATGACGACGAACGATCGACTCCGGCGGAGGATATGGCGGGCGGAACGTCGCCGGGACTCAGCGCCGCTTCGCTGAGCGCATCAGCCGACCTCGACGCGGATCGCCACGACGATGATCCCCATGCGCGTGAACCACTCGCGTGCCTCGGACTCGTTCGCCGCGCGGCGGCTGAGGCAGCGAAGGCACTCCTCCGAGTCACGGAAGTAGACGACGTAGCTCACGCCGCCTTCTGCCATGTCACGGAAGAAGTCATGCGGGCACTGTCCCGCTCCCAGGGGCCTGACGGAATACGACTCAGCCCGACATCTGCGGAGGGCTTGCCCGAGGACCGGGTGGGGCCAGCCCTACTGCCCTGAACTGGCGAGGGCCAGGTGGAGCTCTCCCCGACCCGAGATCCCGAGCTTGGCGTAGACGTGGCCGAGGTGCGTCTCGATCGTCTTGCGCGTCACGAACAGGGCCTGCGCAATCTCGGGATTGCTGAGGCCCTGACTGGCGAGCTCAGCCACGCGCTGTTCCGACGCGGTCAGCTGCTCGACGCCGGAGCCGTAGCGACTGCTGGACCGCCCGCCGGCAGCCCGCAGCTCCGTCCGCGCCCGCTCCGCGAGGACGCGGGCGCCGCAGCTCTCCGCGATTCGAAGCCCATCGTGCAGCGCGCGTCGCGCCGCGGAACGACGGTTCGCGCGCCGCAGGGCAGCGCCGAGGTCCGTCAGCGCCCGGGCATGCTCGAGACGTGCAGGCGAGGATTCCAGGATGTTCGCTGCCTCGGTCAGGCGCTCGACCCCGACGTCGCCTCCCTCCACGAGGCCGAGCGCGTGTAGCGCAATTCCGATCCCGCTCGCGGCTCCCCACCGCCGCGCGCGGGTCAGGTCCTCGGTGACGAGATGCCGGGCGGCGTCACCGTCGCCGAGGCTGAGATGCGCCAGCGCCGCGCGCGAGCGCCAGCGCGACGCGAGCGGGCTTGCCGCGCCGAAGAGCTCGTCGTTCTTTCCGAATTCGCTGAGATCCCAGACTGCGTCGCGCGCGCGCCCCTGCGCCAGCCGCAGCATGCCGCGCGTCTCGAGCAGGGAGTTGCTCGCCATGCCCGCCCGGATGCCCCCCTCGTAGTCGCCGACCCGGAGCGCCAGGTCGGCCTCGTCGAGCCCGCCACGCTCGATCAGCGCCGCGATGAGCCCGGCCAGCGCGAATTCCCTTCCCAGCGCAATGTCGTGCTCCATGAGGAGCTCGAGCCCCGTACGCGCGTCCGCCTCCGCGCGGGCGACGGAGCCGCGGCGAAATGAAGCCCAGGCACGGTGCGCGGTGACGAAAGCCTCGGCAGGTATCGAGCCCCGGGCCTGGGCGTCCGCAAGCATCGCGTCGAGCTGGTCGCGGGCCAGGTCGAGCGAGTCCGTCGACATCAAGCCGAGCACAAGCAGGTAGAGCGTTCCGGTGACATCGCTCTCCTGCTCCCCGAGCAGCCGGTCGCTCGCGAGCGCAGCCTCGATCAGAGCGGAGGCCTCGGCGGCCGTCTCACTGGCCCTGGAGCGCTCGAACGCGAGACTCGCCAACACCAGGCGCTCGGCGGGAGTGTCGCCGGGGAGGTCGGCGTAGCGCTCCAACCGCTCCGCGACGGGGCGGCGGGTCTCCAGGCTGCCCTGTTGCGCGTACGCCGCCCGCTCCGCTTCCAGCAGCAGCGCAAGCTCCCGATTGCTGTTCTCGAGCGTGTCGATCGCGTGGCCGATGACCGCGACAGCGCGGTCGGCGTCCCCGGACCACGTCAGCGCGCCGGCGAGCAGGCGGACCGCGGTGACCAGCATCTCGGGCGCTTCGACGAGCTGGGCGGCTGCCTCGAGCGGGTCGACAGCGGCCTCGGGGGCACCGAGCCGCAGCTCCGCCGAGCTCAGCTCGAGCAGCACCTCCCCCTGGAGCTCCGGCGGCGGCGGCTCGGCGAGCGCGCGGCGGAGCCATGCCACGGCGGCCGCAGGCGCGCCGCGCCCCAGCGCGTCCGCGGCGACGCGCCGGAGAAGCTCGACCCGCTGCGCATCGCCCACGGGCTCCGCCTTGGCGATCTGCGCGGCGATCCGCTGCTCCGGCGCTCCGGTGAGCGAGAGCAGCTCAGCTGCTCGAGCGTGAGAGATCGCGCGCTCGCGCGCTCCAATGTCGGCGTAGATCGCCTCGCGGACTATCGGGTGGGCGAACTCGAGCCGCTCCGCGGGCCGCAGGATCTCGAGCGCGACGAGCCTGTCCGCGGCCCGCGCCGCCTCGGCGACCGAGAGCTCCGCGAGCTCCGCTGCTTCGGTGACGGTCGCGCCATCCCCGAGCACGGCGATCGCGCGAACCAGGGCCGTCGCCGTCGGAGGCGTCGTGGTGAGCCGTAACACGATCGCGCGGGCCACGGCGGCCGGGCCGATGTCGCTCACGCGGAGCGCGCCCTCGGGGCCTGTGGGGAACTCCTGGGCCGCCGCCTCGACCAACAGCGCCTCGAGCAGAAACGGGTTGCCGCCGGTGGCCTCGCGGCAGGCGGCCGCGAACTCGTCCGACACATCCGCGCCGAGCCTCCGTTCGCACAGGCGTGTGGTTGCCTCGGCGCTCAGAGGCGGGGGGCGCAGCACTCGCGTCTCCGGAGCGGCCGCCAGGCGACTCACCTCGTCCGCGTCCCGCTCGCCGGAGCGCGAACTCGCCAGGAGCGCGACGGCGAGCCCATCGAGCCGCGGCGCGAGGAAGTTGAGGAAGCGCAGCGACTCGGTGTCGGCCCAGTGCAGGTCGTCGACGCAGAGCGCAACGGGCGCGTCGTCGGCGACGTTGTTCAGCAGCCAGTAGAGGCCGTGGAGCATCGCGAAGGCGCTGTCGGCGGACCCTGAGGCGGGCGGAGTGGGTGCAAAGAGGCGGTTTGATATTCCTGCCGCGCCGGCAAAGACGCGGTCGTGCTCGGCATCCGAGAGCCGGCCGACCAGTGGGTCGAGCAGCTGCCGTACGCAGCCGTAGGCGAAGTCGTGCTCCAGGTCGCTCGCGCGCGCGCGCAGCACCGTCATTCCCCCGTCGGCGGCGTACCTGGTCGCCGCGCCGAGCAGAGTCGTCTTCCCGAGCCCTGCCGGCGCCTCGATCAAGACGGCCCGGCCGTTGCCCGATTGCGCCTCGTCGAGCACTCGGCTGAGCTCCGCGAGCTCGCGCTCGCGTTCGAAAAGCGTCGCTTCGGACTTCATCGCCAGCCTGACTCCGGGTTCCCGCGACCAGGCTACTCGCGGCACGGCGGGGGTGAGCTCAGCCTCAGTGATTCGGCAGCGGCTGGTAGTCGAGTACGACCACGCGGTTGTCGAGCACCGTCGTATCGACCAGCCTCAGGCCAGTCGTGTCGTAGCCGTCGAAGATCGCCCTGCCACCGGCGGGGCCCAGCACGACCGGGTGAACCTCCAGTTGCAGCCGATCGAGGAGGCCGAGCGCCATCAGCGAGCCCACGAGCTCGACGCTCCCGCTGACGGCGATGTCCCTGCCGGGCGTCCGCTTGAGCGCGGTCACCTCTTCGGTCAGGTCGCCGCGGGCGACGCGGGTGTTCTCCCACGCGATGTCGTCGTCCCGCAGGGTGCGTGAGACGACGACCTTGTCCATGTCGTTCATGAGGCGCCCGAACTCGCCCTCGTCCTCGTCCGCCCACGGCCAGTGGCTGGCGAACGCCTCGTACGTCACCCGTCCGAGCAGCAGCGTGTCGGCGGCGCGGAGCTGGGCGAGGCCGAACGCGGTCATCTCTTCCCCCAACTCCTCCGTGACCCAGCCAATGCGGTCGCCCGGCGAGTCGGAGGCGTATCCGTCCACCGTTGCGAAGAGCGTTGCCACCACCTGCCTCACCGGATCTCCCTTCGTTCGACCACGACGAGCTCGACGGTATGGCCATGGCACCCGGCGGGCGTCGGGGAGTTGAAGGTTCAGGGACCCAGAGATCGGCGCGAGAACCAGCCGCCCAGCGCACCGAGCACCAACCCAACCTCGGGAGCCAGGGGGACGTCGGTGATCAAGCCGATGACGATGCCGAGCGCCAGTCCGGCCACCGCGCCGACCGCGATCGCGGCCCCGATGCTCATGCGGGCGAGTCTAATTGTCGGGCAGTGATTTGCCAGCGGGCCGGACTCCTTTGTGTGCGCTGCGCTGATAGGGGTACGCTGAAAGGAACCGAGCCGGTTACGTCAGGCGCTTCATAGCCTCCCCGGATCCAAAGCAAAGCGCCACCGAAGGGGGCGGCCCATGTCTCATCAGGGCTGCTGTAGCTCTCAGCCAGCGGGCGACCTCGCAGAGGTCCTCACGCTGGACGGAGCCTTCGACCGATCGAACGCCACACAGGTCGAGTTGGCGCTGGGTGATGCGATCGGTGCCGATAGACCACAGTTGGTCATCGACCTCAGAGGTGTGAGCTTTCTGGACTCTACGATGCTCCGGGTGCTTATTCGGGGTCTGGGTGACACGGCCGAGCGCGGCGCCCAGCTCGCCCTGATTCGCCCCAATGCGATGGTATGGAGAGTGTTCGTGCTCACCGGCCTCAGTCACAGCTTCCATTCGTTCGGCCGCTTGGATGAGGCCTTGGCCAGCTTCGGGGTGCGACCTTGACGCCGCCCCGCGCCCCGAGTCGATGAAGGTCTGCTGGTGCCCGGCGCGCGGCTGTCGTTGATCGAGTTTCCCGCGGATGACCCCGAGCGGGCTCGACGCTTCTGGGCCGCTCTGCTCGGAACCCCGCTCGAGCCCAGACACGACGCGGAGGGCTGGCAAACACACTCAGCGATCCCGCCGGTTGGGCTCCATGCGCGTGGTCGCGGGCCCGGCGACTCCTTCTCCCTCCCCTACTTCGCCGTAGACGATCTGGCCGGGGCGCTGGAGCAGGTAGAGGCGCTCGGCGGCAGCGTGGTCCATCCGGGCAGCGCATCCGCCGTCTGCAAGGACTCCGAGGGAAGCCCATTTGGGCTGATGCTCACGTCGCGGGACTGACGCTCGCGCTTCGAGCGGCGTGTGGAGGAGAGTTCACGGTGGTTACTCGATAGCGGGCCGGGCGATGGCGGGCGGCTCGCGGCCGGCGAGCAACCAACCGCCCGCGATGGCCGCGCACGGGACCCCCACGACCATGAGGACGAGGTAAAGCACCGGGATCCGACTGAGATGGCCGAGGTCGTCGAGGTATGTCGCCACGACCACGACATAGGCGCCCGCGACCCCGAGGAGCGCGCCCAGGAAGGCGAGCCCGCCGGCGGTAGTGGCCGTCAGCGTCCGGCGGACCCTGCTCGTGGCTCCGGCCGCGGTCAGGGTGCGGAGGTCGCGAGCAGTCTCTGAGCGGATCAGCCCGACGGTCATGGCAAGGATCGCGAGCGCCAGGAGGGCGCCCGCGGCGATCGCGATTGCGCTGAGCTTCGCTTGGGAGGTGGGCTCGCGCTGTGCCTCGATCGTTAGGCCGGCGTCGGCCGCGAGCTCGCGGGCACCAGCGATCTGCTCGCTCGTCAAAGGCCGACTCGACTCGACGAGCCAGCCGGACGGGATTTGTCTCCAGCCGCGGCGGCGAAGACCGTCGAGCGTGATGAACGAGGTCGGCGCAAGGCCGGGTTCCGCCTCCGGAGAGCCGAAGAGCTTCCGGCTGTCGATCCTCTGGACGTTCGTGACGGCATGTTCGGTCACCTTTGGTTCTCTGCGTGTCCCGAACTTCGGCTGTTCGCTGGCGATCACGAGCTCGTCGGCCGGGACGGACCGGTCGGCCAGGAAGTCGGTGCTTGGATCGACCGCGGCGGGGTCGATTCCGAGGTACCCGAGCAGGGCGGGCGTGGCGACGTAGAGGCGCGATTCCCAGACGTAGCAGGCGGCCGGGCCGAAGCAGGTCATTGCCCGCCGTGACCAGCGCTGGCTGTCCGGGTCATCGATCTTCCGTGCGAGAACTCCCGTGAGACGTTCTCGGGTGCCGTCCCTGGCCGTGGGCCGGATCCCTGGTTGGTAGGCGTTGTGGAGTGGGATCACGGCCGCGTCGTCGAGACTTACAGCGAGCTCGCGGACTCGCCCAGCCATTCTTTCGAGCTCGGCTGGCGCCTGGATCGGGACGACCTCCGGAGCGTACGTTGCACCCGCGTACACGCGGATCTGGCGGTCGGACAGGTTGGGCGGTTGGCCTGCTGACTGCTTCTCCTCGGCCGCCGCGACTATCACGATCGCCGCTGCGATCCCGAGCGCCAGAGTGATCGCAGCGAGTGCCGCCCCTGAGCGGGCCTGGTAGCGGGCGAGGTCTCGCAATGCCAGGCGCGCGGTGAGCGGGGCGCGGCCGGCGGCCCGGGCAAAGAGGCGGATCGCCGGTGGACCCAGGAGCAGGGTGCCGACGATCGTCGCCAAGATCCCGGCGACGATCAGAGGCTCGCTGTCTCGGCCCGAGAACACGAGGCTGCCGATTCCCGCCGCGACCAACACCGCGGCGACGATCGTCGAGTGGTGTGTGGCCCTCGGCCTCGGCGGTCGCGCCGAAAGCGCGAGCGTGACGGGGATGCGGGCGACCACTCGCCCCGGCCACCAGGCGGCGGCGGTTGCCCCGAGGACTGCGACGAGGACGATCGCGGCCAGCAGGGTCCAGGGCAGGCTCAGCGGGTCGATGCGATGGCCGACCGCGGGCTCGAGCGTCGGGACGAGCGCGAGCCAGATGGCGAGACCCACGATCGCCCCCAGCAGTGCGCCGATCGCGCCGACGACCGCGCCATTGGTCAGCAGCACGAGCCGCAGGTGCTTCTCGGTCGCGCCTATCGCTGCCAGCGCGCCGAGCTGGCGGAGCCGTCGCTGCGCGATGACGGCAAAGCCCGCCGCGGCCACCAGCGTGGCCAGGAGCAGGAAGACGGTGGCCACCGAGAACATGGCCAGGGCGTCTGCCCCCCGGTTGCTCTGCCGAGCCTCTAACCCCGCCAAGTCGAACCGGGCGCTGGCGGGCGCATCCATGAAGGCGCCGACCGAGTGGGCGTCGGCGTCGACCAAGACCGTCACCCGGTCCGGTGCTCCCGCGGACGAGGGAGAGACGAGCGCGAACTCGTCGCCCAGGTCACCTGGGTTCTCGACGATGCCGACGACTGTCCGACGACGCCCGTCGAGGGCGAGTGAGTCCCCGATCTCGAGTCCGAGGAGCGTGGCCACGCCGTCGGTGACGGCGACCTGGCCCGGACCTGCCGGGTGGCTGCCTCGGCGGAGCGCAAGCCGTCCGTCCCCGTATCGGCCACGCGGATCCTGGGAGCGGAACTCGACCGGGTCGACGCTGCCGGGGACGCGCAGCGAGCGGTGGCCGATGACCTCGATCGTCCCGAACCCTTCCCGGGCGGCGGCGAGACCCGCCTCGAGCCGGGTCGGATCGGCGCCGTCGAAGCGGAGCAGATGATTGGCGGAGCCGAACTCGGCGTCGTCCGCGGAACCCGAGTTGTAGGCGATCGTGACGCTGGCGATCGCGGCCGCTGCCGCGACGGTGAGGAGAGCGATCACCAGGATCTGCTGGCGCCACTCGCGGCGGAACAAGCGCCAGGCCCACCTCACGACCGCGCGCCGCGCGGCAACGCCGCCATTCGCCGGCCGTCGCAGCGTGGAGCGGTGAGCAAGCGCCGTCATCGCCCGTCACCGGGCTGCGAGGAGCGACTCCGGGCCGGGCGGCGCAACCGTCTGGTCGACCACATGGCCATCACGCAGGAAGACGACGCGGTCGGCCCATGACGCGAGGTGCGCCTCGTGGGTTACGACGACACCGGCGACCCCCCGGCGCGTCGCGGCCCGCAGCAGGCGCATGACTGCCTCGCCGTTCACAGAGTCGAGAGCGCCGGTGGGCTCGTCGGCGAGCAGCAGTCCGCGTTCGCCGACGATCGCCCGCGTGATCGCAACCCGCTGGCGCTCGCCGCCCGACAACTCATCGGCGAAGCAGTCGGCGTGGTCTGCGATGTCGAGTTGCTTCATCGCCTCCAGTCCCGTCGCACGGGCGGCTTTGGCGCCGATGCCGTCGAGCTCGAGCGGCAGGGTGACGTTCTCGACTGCCGTCAGCCCTGGGAGCAGATTGAAGTCCTGGAAGACATAACCGATCGACCGGCGTCGCATCCTCGCCTGATCTGAGCGCGAGATACCGGCGAGGTCGACGCCGTCGACGAGCACCTGGCCGCTTGTTGCCTCCTCGAGGCTGCCGGCAATCGTCAGGAGCGTGCTCTTGCCGGAGCCGCTCGGCCCCATGACTGCGACCAGCTCTCCGCGCGCGACGGAGAGATCCACGTCGCAGAGCGCGCGCACCTCCGTCGCCCCCGAGCCGTAGACCTTCGATACCCGGCGCAGTTCGAGGGCGCTGGTCATTGCGTGACCTCCATCGGGTCAGTTGGTTCGAGTGGCACGTCGGCCTCTGCGGCCGGTGGGAGGGTCGGTCGTTGCTTGAGGCGCACGTCGGCGGCATCAAGCCAGCGAATGATCCCTTCGAGCCGGAAGAGCTCGGCATCGGCGGCGAGCGCCAACGCCACGTCGTCCTCCTCCGCCCCCGCCTTGACCTGCGTGTAGCGCTGCATGGTCTCGATCACGTGGCGGCGGTGCACCTGCAGGATCTCGTGGATGTCGATCCCGGGGACCTGCAGCGCAACCAGCACCTTGATAACGAGCTCGTCGCGCGGGGGCGGCACGAGGTCGGGCGGGGTGCGAAGCCACTCGGCCAACTGGCGCTCGCCTGTGGACGTGATCCTGTACTGCTTCCGCGAGCGCTCGCTCTCCCCGTCGTCGGTTTCGACGAGACCGTCCCGTTCGAGGCGCTGCAGGGTTGTGTAGACCTGCCCGACGTTGAGCGGCCAGACCTCGCCGGTCCGTGACACGAATTCGTTGTGCAGCCGCAGGCCGTACTTCGGCCCGTCGCTCAGCAGCGCAAGGAGGGCGTGGGGAACGCTCATGAACGACTGCACTGGATGAACATACTGAGTACTATACTTGGTATAGACTCCCAGCGCAAGCCTCTTCACGGAGGCTGTGGCCCGGGTGCAGTGGGCCTTGAGCTACTTCTCCGTATCGACTCGGATGAACGGCGCGGGGAACGGGAAGTTGGCGGCGCCGTTGACGAGCGTGGTGCCGTCGAAGACGATCGTCGCGGTCGCGGTCGCCGAGCGCTCCTTGCGCTTGGAGCCAGGCCCATTGACCGTGGTCATGACAGGTCCGGTCCCGGTCCAGCCAGCGTCGACCGAAACCGTGTGCAACCCGCCCCGGTTGTCGCGCACGTTGGCGAACGTGCCGCTGACACTTACGTTCTTGAGGTTCGGGGCGAACTGCGTCGGCGCCGCCTGTACGAAACCCCAACTGAAGGTGCCGTCCGGACACTGGCCCACGAACCCGACCCTGAGGGGCGGATTGGGGTCAGGCGTCGTCCCCGCCTCGATGAAGTTGTCCGTCTCCACGATCAGGCGGCCGTCGGCGGCCGTGGAGCCATCCGGGCACTGGAACGGGGTCGACCAGCGCGCGGAGGCGACTTGCTCTGTGAAGCCCTTCGCGGCCGACGCGACGGCCGGTACGACAAGCAACGCCAAGGCGGCGAGCAGGAAGACCCTCCACGGCAACTGCAGACCACGCATGAGCGAACTCCTTGTGAGGGCGGTTTGACAGACCGTCCGCCGATCGTAAGCACGGAGGTGCTTCACGATCGCGCACGTCTAACCAACGGGTACGCACGAAAGCGACTTCGGGTTCAGGAGGCGAAGGCCCGCTCCGCAACCAAACCGGGCCATTGATGCCCGGTGGTTTCACGGCCTACGCGATCGCCAGTGGTCGACTGGTAGCGGTGGGGGTGGCTGTGTCGGTGCGGGGGCGCACGAGCCCCGTCTCGTAGGCGAACACCACAAGCTTTGCCCGGTCGTGAGCATTGAGCTTGATCATCGCGCGGCTGACGTGGGTCTTGGCGGTGGCCAGGCTGACGACGAGGCGCTCGGCGATCTCGTCGTTGCCGAGCCCGTGTCCGACCAGGGCCACCACCTCGCGCTCGCGGGCGGTCAGCTCATCGAGCAGGTCGGAGCTCGGCGAAGCGGGCTCGGGCCGGGATGCCAGCTCGTCGATCAGATGGCGCGCGACGGACGGCGAGAGGAGCGCTTCTCCTCGAGCGAGGGTCTCGACCGCACGCACGAGCTCGGCCGGTTCGGTGTCCTTGAGCAGCAGCCCGGTGGCGCCGGCGCGGAGCGCCGGGAGGCTGTGCTCGTCGCCCTGGGATGCGAGTAAGAGGATCACCGCAACTCCCGATTCGGACGAGATCTGGCGGGTCGCCTGGAGACTGTCCAGCCCGGGTAGCGTCGCGTCGATCAGCGCCACGTCGGGCCGGAGCCGGCCGGCGACCGCGACCGCCTCCTCGCCGCTGGCCGCTTCGCCGACGACGCTGATGCGCTCAGTGTCCTCGAGCAGCAGCCGCAACCCCGCGCGCACCAGGGCCTGGCTGTCCGCCAGCAGCACCCTAACGGCCGGCGAATCCGCCGCCTTCGCGGCCGGCCGCCGTGGCCTGATGCTGTGGAGAACGGCGATCGGGGCAGAGCTGTCTGTCGTGGTCATGGCGTTCTTGTCGCCGTCCTGCCAAAACCGGCGAAGACCACGCGCACAGCGGCGGCCATCCGCGCTTTGCACTGCTCCCGGGACTCCGACCAGTGGTTGGACAGGTATTTCGCGCCTTGGGCCACCGTATGCAGCGTCCGGGCGATCTCCTCCGGGGTCACCCCCAGGCGCTTGCGGTCCTTCTCGGACATCGCAGCCGCAATCGCTCCAGCGAGCCGGGCGTCGAACGCGGCGCGTGCCGGGTCGACCATGTCGCCGAGCTGCATCGCCGGGTCCTGCAGCATGTTCCCGATATCGGGCGCCAGCATCGAACCGACGTAACGCCCCAGCCAAGCGTCCAGCGCGCCGACGACCCGTTGCTCCAGCCCAACGCCTTCCTCATCCAAGCAGCGAGCAACATCGCCGAGCGCGGTGTCGAGTTCCTGGCGCACCGCGGCCCGGAACAACGCATCCTTGTTCGCGAAGCGCAAATACAGGCCCTGCCGCGAAATGCCGGCAGACCGTGCGATCTCGTCCATCGAGGCCTTACGGAACCCGAAGCGCCCGAACACCTCCAGAGCCGCGGCCAGAACCCGCTCCTGCCGCTCGCTGTCCCGAGCAGACGCTATTGACGTCATGGCGCTAGTTTACATGGCACGTATAACTTGTCAAGTGTGGGGATCCCCGTCGATCAGTTCCAGAATGCAGAGGAGCTCGACGAGACCCGCGAAGGTGCGGGGGTCGTGGCCGCATGTGGCAGCGATCCGCTCGAGGCGGTAACGCACTGTGTTCGGATGGACGTGGACCTGCTCCGCTGCACGCGCGACGTTGAGGTCGGCGTCCGAGAAGGCACGGATTGTCTCGATGGCCACCGACAGTTCCTCGGCCGACAGCGCCTGCAGCTCGCTGCCCTTGGAGGCGATCACCGCTCTCGTCGTGGCGTCCGCGCCGATAAGGGCGCACTCCAGCGAGGAGAGGTCGTCGAGGGACACGATCGGCCGGACCGCCGACGTGTAGGACAGCGAGAGGGCGGCCTCGCGATAAGCCTGTTGCACGCTTGCGAAGCCGGGCGAGGGAAGGCTGACGCCGTAGCGCATGTCGACCTCGTGCTCGTCGAGGGCCCGCTGGCGGGCCGCCCGAAGGCTTACGCGCTTGTCGGGCGATGAGCTGCCGGCGGCGACGAGGACGATCTCTCCCTGACGGATCGCTACGAGGGGTCTGACCTTGCCGAGCGACATGTCTTCCTCGAGCACATCCCTGGCCACCTGCAGCGCGTCACCGACGGGCAGGGTGGTCTCGTCGATCCGTCCGACGATGGTCACGAGCTGTCCTGTCGGGTTCAGGCCAGGCGCCGCCGGGTGGCGCCGGTGGTCGGCGATCGGCTGACCGCGGATGAGACGCTCGACGAGATCTCGGGCCTCTCGCCCACTCTGCGTACGCGCCCGTGTCTCCTCACGCAGGTACGCCTCGGCGGCGTGGGTCGTCACGGTGTCGATCGCGTCGAGCGCGAAGCGCGAGAGCGCGAGGCCTTCCTCGCGGGAGATATCAAGGCGAGACGCCTCCTCGGCGCACGCATCCCAGTAGCCGAACAGCGCGGCGCGATAGGCGTGTAGGAACGCCTCGAGGCTGACCCCCTGGTGCACGCGTCGTGCGGCGTGCTCCCGCACGATTGGCACGTCCTCACGCTCTACGCGGGAGCCGGCGGCGAACGCCTGTCCCAGCAGCTTGGCGGTCGCTGTCGAGAGAACGAGGACGTCGTCGGTCACCTCCGGCGGCGCGCGCCGGTACTCCGGTACCTCGTCCAGAATCCGATCGACCATCTCCCTGGCGATCTCGGTGTGGCGGGCGACGAGCGCCTCGCCGACCTGGCGGATCGCTTCCCCTTGATCGCCCGCGTCGCGGTGCGGGCCGGCGGTCCTCGCGGAACTCGACATCGTCTGTGGGATCGTACAAGCAAACGGCCTAGCTATTGGAGATTTCGCTAAGGACCCGGACCGCTGTCGGTGGCACGCTCGGTGGCGACTCGACCAACCAGCAGGGAGCGTCAAATGTCCACCATGAACGGAATCAACCTCGCGGGGCAGCGAGCGCTGGTGACCGGCGCGACGTCCGGCATCGGTCGCGCGGTCGCCATGGAGCTGGCCCGAGACGGCGCCGAGGTCCTCGTGCACGGCCGTGACGCCGCGCGCGGCTCCGAGACAGTCGAGGAGATCACCGCCTCGGGCGGGAAGGCACGCTTCATGGCCGCCGACCTGACTGACCCGGCCGACGTTAGGCGTCTGGCCGACGAGGCGGGCGATGTCGACGTCCTCGTCAACAACGCCGGGATCTCCGTGTGGGGCCCCACCGCCGACTTCGACGTGGAGGCCTACGACGCCATGTTCGCCGGCAATGTCCGCGCCCCGTTCCTCCTGGTCGCCGCGATCGCCCCGGGGATGGTGGCCAGAGGCAAGGGCAGCATCGTCAACGTCAGCAGCATGGCGGCCAGCGTCGGAATGACGGGCGGCGCAGCCTACGGAGCGACGAAGGCGAGCCTCTCGTCGATGACGCGCTCTTGGGCTGCGGAGTACAGCCCCAGCGGCGTGCGGGTCAACGCGATCGCGCCCGGCCCGGTCTATACGCCCACCCCATCCGGCCCCGAGTTCATCAAGGCGCTCGGAGAGAAGACCGCGATGAACCGCGCCTCGGAGCCCGAGGAAATCGCCGAGGTCGTCGCCTTCCTCGTCTCGCCGGCGGCGAGCTACGTCACCGGCGCCACCGTCGCCGCGGACGGCGGCCGCACCGCTATCTAGCTATGCCCGCGGCACGCTTCGATCCGGGTAAAGAGGAGGTCACATGACGCTGTTCGGACAGGAGCACATCGACAGGTACGTTGCCACCGACGGTAAGGAGGGTCACGAGTGGCGAGGAACGCAGACCCTCATCCTCACCACAACCGGGCGGCGCTCCGGGCAACCCAGGCCGCACGCGCTGATTTACGGCCGTGATGGCGACGACTACCTGGTGGTCGCCTCCAATGGCGGAGCGCCGCGGCACCCGGCGTGGTACCTCAACCTCGAGGCGAACTCCGAGGTCGAGGTCCAGGTGAAGGGCGACAGGATGCGGGCCCGGGCGCGCACGGCAACGCCCGAGGAGAGGCAGAAGTTGTGGCCGATCATGACGAGCGAGTGGCCCGACTACGACCGCTATCAGGAGAGAACGGATCGCGAGATTCCAGTGGTCATCCTCGAGCCAGACCGACGCGAGCGCGGCCCGACGCTCTGAAGGTGGAATCGACCAGCTTCAGTCTGGGTCCGGCTTGCGACCTGAGGCGAGCTTGGCGGAGACCGGAAGCTCGAGGACGTCTTCGCGTTGGTATTCGCGGACGAGTCGATCGAACGAGTCGCGAATGCGCCGCCGGGTCTCGTCGGGCTGCCGCTCGATGAGCGCAGAGGTTCTGACGGTCCCTCCGAGCAACCCCTCCCAGAGCTCGTCGGCGTTCGCGACACGATGGGTGAAGGCGATGGTCCTGACTGCGCGGTCCTCCAAGCCATGGTCACGCATGAGGGCGTCGAACTCCTCGTCGACCGAGAACCGGAAAAAGTCGGGCCCCGTCGGTAGATCCGCGGGAGCCGTTGCGCCGGCCTCCGCGACCGCATCGAGGAACACGCCGAGAAAGCGTGCCCGCGCCGGCACGTCCCAGGCGGTCAGCGCGAGCCTGCCGCCCGGACGCAGCACGCGCACGATCCCGGCCATCGCCTGCTCGGGGCGGCCGAGGTGCAAAACCAGGAAGTTGGCCACGACAGCATCGAAGGAGCCGACCTCGAACGGAAGCTCGTGCACGTCCGCCTGGCGGAGCTCGAGCCCCGGATGCAGCCGGCCGGCGAGCGCGATCATCGCCTCCGCGACGTCCACTCCGACCACGGATGCGCCTCGCTCGGCCGCGCGCGCCGCCACGTAACCGGGGCCGGTGGCGAGATCGAGCATGCGCGTTCCTGGCCCTACGGAGGCAGCATCGAGGAGAGGCTCGACGAGCCGGCCCGTAATGCTGCCGAAGAAGCGGTCATAGCCGGCCGCCTTGTCTTCCCAACCTTCTGCCTCGAAGGCATTGAAGGCATCGGGATCGATCGCGGGTTGCCCCACAACCGCACCGTACCCCTCTCGCAGGACCCGGACCGGCTCAGGCGGGCAGATCGGTAGGCGGGGCTGCCGCCTCGGCCCGGCGAAGACGGGCAGCGGCCCCGTCGGAGGCCCGCTCGAGCTCTCTCAGTTTGCCCTGGCTGGCCGCGCGTCCGCCGTAGAGCCGTGCCCGATAGAGGTCGAGGCGCTCGCGTCGGTAACGCGCTTCGTCACGCAGCCGCTCCAGCTCGTTCCGCTCGTCCCGCGCGGCATCGACGCGGTCCAAGGGGCTGTGATGGCTCCTGGTCTTCATGGCGGCTACGCATTTGAAGTGGGCACAAGGCTTCACAGACAAGTATACATGACAATTGAGTCTAGAAACGCTAAGCTACTGTGTATGCGTCAGGACGGAACGCCCGGCTGGTCGTTTCTCACGAACCACGCCCAGGTCCTCCTCTGCATCGCCCATGACCCGAGAGCCCGCTTGCGCGAGATCGGCGAGGCGGTCGGGATCACCGAACGCGCCGCGCACAGGATCGTCGTCGAACTCGCCGAGGCCGGATACATCTCGCGCACGCGCAACGGCCGCCGCAACCACTACACGATCCAGTCCGACCTGCCCCTCCCCGACCCGCTCGCTCGCGGACAGAAGGTCGGCGACCTGCTGGCCATCCTTGCCGGAAAGCCACTGGCCGAGACCAATGGCTAGCCACACGCCAATCGCGGCCAGCGAACCGATCGGCCTGGCCCCGCGCCCGCGCTGGCGAAGTCGGCTCGCCGGACCGACCGTCGCCGTCCGCGACTTCGGTCGCCGCCGGCGTACGCTGATCACGGTCGTGGGCTCGCTGGCCACCGCGGCGATCCTCGCGTTCCTGCTCGCCGGGCGCCGCGACGATTTTACGGCCGCGCTCTCCGGCGCCGCGGCGTGGGTGCTCGCGGTGACCGTGCTGCTGCAGATCGTCGCGCTGCTCGTGCGGAGCGAGGCCTGGCATCTCACCATCAAGGAGGCCGGCGGGACGGTCAACCGCCGCGTTCTCTATCGCGCGTCGAGCATGGGGGTGCTGGGTGGCCTGCTCAACGCGCAGGCGGCGGTCGCCGCTCGGATCGCCGCGCTGCGTCGCTCGTCCGCAGATGTCAGTCCGCGGGTGCCGACGCTGATCGCTGCGGAGTTTCCGATTCTCGCCGTCGAGGCGATGCTGGCCGCACTGGCGTCGTTCACCCTGGTGGGGCCGCTCGGCCTGCCGTGGTGGGTGCCGCTCATCTGCCTTGCGGTGATCGCGGCGGCGAGCGCCGGGCTGCGGCAGCTCGCCTTGCGGAAGGGCCGCGAGCTGTGGAGGGGACTCGCCATAGTCCGAAGCCTGCCGAGCGGAAGCCGCCTGATCGGCTTCGTGCTGGTAGCGGTGTTCGCGCAGATCGTCCGCAACTGGCTGCTGCTGCATGCGGTCGGCGTGAACGCGTCGTTCTTCGACGCCATCGCTGTGCTGATCGCGGTGGTGACGCTCGCTCAGCTGCCGGTCGGTCCTAGCGTCGGCGCCGCGGCCGCGGTACTCATCCTTGGCAGCGACGGGGTGGCGGCGGCAGCGGCCGCCGGCGTGCTGATGACCGTGACCGGCACGCTCGGCGGACTGTGCTTCGCCGCGTGGGCCGGCGCCGACAAGCTCTGGTCCGTCAGTCGCTCGGGCGCGGTGCGGCGGCCTGCTCGAGCCCGATTCCCGCGGTTGCATCGGAAGCCGGACTGCATGCCTGACTGAGCCGACACGCTCGCGCTAGCTGCGGTAGCGCCGTCGGCTCTGGATCAGTGCATGGTTGAGGATCGCCTCGTCGTCGTCCTCGCGAGCCACCACGACGAGCTTGTTCCAGGCGCCCGGGTGGACGACCCGCTCGTTGTAGATCTGGGTCCGAAAACGCTCGGTGTAGACCGCCGGGAGCGTGTCACCGACGCCATACATGCGCCGCGCTCCGTCGCTGCCACGGATGACCGCGACGAGCTCGCGGGTCTCTTCGTAGTCGTCGGCCGCGACAAACTCGACCAGCGGCTGCTGCGGGGATCCGGCGCTCAGAAAGGCCACGATGTACTTTCGGTCGCGGCCCCACTTGTTCTCGCGGATGGTCTCGCCAAGTCCGATCTGGACAGCGCCTTCGGCGCGCGTCGTGCCGATGAAAACACGGTAGGGCTCGTAGCGATCGCGTCTGCTCGGCCACCCGTATGACTCGCCCTCCCGCTCGCGCACGAGCCGCCAATCCTCCGGCAGGTCCAGACGGCTCCCGCGAGCCGGGACGGCCTCCTCGTCCACAACATCATCAGCGCCGGAGTGGTTGATGATCGGATTGTCGAAGCCCGCCTGCGCGAGCCGAGTCAGCAGCGGGCCGAGCTCGCGATCCGGAACGTGCTGCACAGTGACCGAGAATGGGCACATCGCCGATCTCCTGAGTTAATAACGTAGGAAAACTTGAATACGTAAGCAACCGTTGCTCCGAAGTATGCTACCGTACGTCACGCGCCAAGACCCACCGCCGACGTCGTCGAGCTGACGAAGCTCCCTTCGACTGTCACCTTGAGCCTGAGCGCACCAGGAGGACTCAATCGAGTTTTCCACCCCAGAGAAGAGAGTTGGACCATTCATGTTTGCCACCATTCGACGCTACGAGTCGGTCGACCAGGGCCGTACAGACGAGCTCGTCAAGAAGGCCGACGAGACCCTCCTGCCGAGCATGACCGAGCTACCGGGCTTCAGTGGCTATTCGCTCATCGAGGCCGGCGACGGCGTCATCAGCTCGATCAGCTTCTTCGACACCTCGGCGCACGCCGACGAGTCGACCCGCCTCGTGTCCAACTGGGTGCGCGAGCAGAAGCTGGAGCAGGCGCTCCCGAACGCGCCGAAGATCACGACCGGCGAAGTCGTCCTGCACAAGACGAGCGAGCTCGTCCAGGCGTAACAGCCGACCAGGCCGTTCGCTGCAGGAGAGAAGGCCCGCATTCTGCGGGCCTTCTTTGTCTGACCTGATGCCGCTCACGAAGCAACGCAGCGCTGCGCGGAGTCGCGGTTGTCTTCGGCGAATGGCTATCACTACTCGCGATGAGTCACCACGCACGGGCGCTCGCCTCGGCTGAGGCGCAGGTTGCGGATGTGCGCGACGATCCGGCGGCGCGTCTCGCGTTGATGGCGCGGGTGTTCCACGGACCGACGGGCCGCGCGCCGCGACACCTGCCGTTCCGGCGGGCGGCGTTGTCGTTCATGCGCTGGCAGGCGCGCCGCGGTGTGCTGAATCCGCTGGACGGGTCGCCCCCCGGCAGCGTGTGGTGGCGGGCGGTCAACGAGCGACTACTGCGGGACGGATGCGAAACGGTCGCGCTGCTCGGTGGGTTGGCCGGCGAGCCGTCGTCGCAAGCCGTGCGGCTCTGGCTGGAGTTCGGCGCGAGACCAACGGGGCGCAACTGGTACCGAGCGCACAACGCGACCATCGTGGCCGGATACCTGGAGCACCGGAACCTCGCCGAAGCGGAGGGCGCACCGGAGCGCTTCTTCATGAACGTCGCGCTCGCGCGCGTGCTGTACGCGCACGCACTCGCCGCGGCGCCGCGCCTGGCGCTCGGACGGTGCGCTCCGCTCGGTCGCCTGCTCGGGGACCCTCGCCTCGGGATGGCCGGCGCCTTCCTCTCACTGCGCCGCGTGCTGCCAAATCGCTATCCGCTCCCGCTAGACGTGGAGCGCTACATCGCCGACGAGCAGCGCCTCGGCCGGGTGCTCGACTACGCGGTGATCGTGCCGCGGCTGCAATCCCTGTACGAGTGGTCCGCTCGGGAACTCGACGAACCACGCCTACGGGGGCTGGTGCGCGACGGCAACCCGATCTACGCCTGGCCGTTCGAGCAGCGACACGTATGGCGCACTCCGAACATGCCGCTCGCAGCGCAGATACTCGAACGTGTCACACGCCCTCGCTGAGGTCACCACCCGGAACCAGTCCGGGCGCTACTCGGCGGCGCCAGGCTGGCGCAGATGGCGGCTCATGTCCCCGACGAGATCGGTTAGGACGCGCCTCTCCACGAAGCGCCAGCGCCCGTCCCGGCGCTCGAAGCGGTCCTGGTAGCGGCCGCTGACGATCGGTTGCAGAGTCAGGTTCGGCAGGGCTTGCAGCGCGGTGAAGTACGAACGCGCGACGGCCTTGCCCGACTCTTCGTCGATCTCGATCGCGACGTTGGTCGTGAGGTGCTTGGTCCGTGGTGTGCCGTCGTCGTAGACGATCAGGCTGTCCCGAAGCATGCTCTCGATGGCGTCTCGGCCGCTCACCGACCCGGCCCCACCAGTAAAGGTCGCGTCCGCGAGCAGCATTCCGACCGCTGCGAAATCGCCGTCGTCCACGAGCTCCGCGTACCTTGCGATGAGGTTCTGGATGGCCCAGAAGCTCGACGGCGGATTCGTCGGGATCCGGTCGGGCGTGAATGTCGACATGGTCGCGCCTCCAAGCGGTAGCTCAATCGAAGGTCTGCCTCACAGCTCCCCAGCCAGGCCGGCGACGATCCACACGAGCGCTCCCGCGCCGACGAGACGATCAGCGCGCTGATACTCGCAAGCCGCAGGTCAGTCGGGCGTGGAGCCATGCGTAACCTTGATTGAGTGCGCAAGTTCTTGCCATCTACCGAGGAATCGCCCGAACGGCCCGCGGACCCGGCTCTGCGGCGAGCGAACCTGCACCGGATCGGCAGCCTGTTCGCCCCCTACAGGCTGCGGCTCGGGGGCCTGCTCCTGCTGATCGTCGCCTCGGCGGCACTCGGCGTCGTGCCGGCATTCCTGCTCAAGAGCGTGCTCGAGGCGATCACGCAGAACGACACGGCCGCGCTGTCTCTGGCCGCCGGTGGAATGATCGCGATCGCGGTTGCGACCGGGGTCCTCGGCGTGATCCAGACACTTGTGTCCAATCAGGTCGGGCAGCGCGTCATGCACGACCTGCGGGCGGCCGTCTTCCGGCATCTCCAGCGGCTGTCGCTTGCCTTCTTCACACGCACACGCACCGGCGAGGTCCAATCGCGGATATCGAACGACATCGGCGGCGTCCAGAACGTGGTCACGAACACCGCCACTTCGATCGCGTCGAACGTGACCACGGTCGTCGCGACGATGGTCGGCATGCTCCTGTTGAGCTGGCAGCTGGCGCTGTTCGCGTTCGCGCTGATCCCGCTGTTCGTGCTGTTGACGCGACGTGTCGGCAACGAGCGCCGGCGGATCGCGAAGACGACGCAGGAGACGCTGGCCGACATCTCGAGCCTCGTGCAGGAGTCGCTTTCCGTGTCGGGGATCCTGCTCGGCAAGACGATGGGCCGTAGCAACGAGCTGGCCGACCGCTTCGAGGCCGACTCGCGGCGGCTGGCGGACCTGGAGGTGCGCCAGCGCATGGCCGGCCGCTGGGTGATGGCGTCGATCCAGACCAGCTTCGCGGTGATGCCGGCCGCGGTGTACTGGTTCGGCGGGCTCGCGCTGGCGGGGGGATCGGATGCCGTTTCGCTTCCGCTGCTCGTCGCCTTCACGACACTGCAGACGAGATTGTTCTTCCCGGTCGGGTCGCTGCTGGGCGTCGGCCTGGACGTGCAGACCTCGCTTGCGCTGTTCGACCGCATCTTTGAGTATCTCGATCAGCCGATCGAGATCGTCGAGAAGCCGGACAGCAAGCGGGTCGCGACGGCGGGCGACGTCGCCTTCGAGGACGTCTGGTTCCGCTACGGCGACGAATGGACGCTCGAGGACGTGTCGTTCACGGTCCCAGCCGGCACGACAACCGCGCTGGTCGGCGAGACGGGTTCCGGCAAGACGACGGTCGGATATCTGGCGGCGAGGCTCTACGACGTCAGCCGCGGGCGAATAGCGATCGACGGGGTGGACATCCGCAACCTGAGCTTCCAGGCCCTGAGTGAGCTCGTCGGGGTCGTCTCCCAGGAGACGTATCTGTTCCACGCCTCGGTCCGAGAGAACCTGCGTTTCGCGAAGCCGGACGCCACCAACGAGGAACTCGAGAAGGCGGCAGAAGCGGCCCGCATCCACGGCGTGATCACCGCTCTACCGGACGGTTACGACACGATCGTCGGCGAGCGCGGCTACCGCTTCTCCGGTGGTGAGAAGCAGCGGATCGCGATCGCGCGGACGATCCTGCGCAACCCGCCGATCCTCATCCTCGACGAAGCCACGAGCTCGCTCGATGCCCAAACCGAGCGACTCGTGCAGGAGGCGCTCGACCGCCTGTCGGAGGGGCGCACAACCATCGCCATCGCACACCGCCTCTCGACGGTGCGCGACGCGGACCAGATCATCGTGCTCGATCACGGACGCATCGCTGAATCGGGCCGCCACGAGGAACTGATACGCGCCGGAGGACGCTATTCCGCGCTGGTCAGTCGCGACTCGGAGCTCGCGACAACGACGCCGCTTCCACCGGAGCTCCCCGCGCTCGCTTCAGCCAGTTAAGCCGGTTCCGAGACAGAGCCCCAGCTAGGCTCGCTCAATGAGTTCGCAGGCCGACGATCAACTGCCGGAGGCGGGCAAGCTCCCCACCAGTCGGCTCGCGCGCACCGCGCGCGTCGGTGGGCTGGTGATGGGAGAGGGCCTGCGCTGGGCCGGGACGCGAACCGCCAACCGGGTCCGGACGCCCGAGCGTGCCGCCGCGGCCGAGAGTGAGCGGGCCGCAGCGCTGATCCGACAGGTTGTCGAGCAGCTTGGACAGATGCGCGGCGCGGCGATGAAGGTCGGCCAGATGCTCTCGATGGTCGAGTTCGATGGCCTCCCCGAAGACGAGCGGGACGAACTGCAACGGAGCCTCGCCGCCCTCCGCGACAACGTCCCGCCCGTGCCGTTCGCGGACCTGGAAAAGCTCATGCGGCAGGAGTTCGGCGGGCCGGTAAAGGACGTGTTCCGCGACTTCGACGAGCGTGCGTTTGCCGCGGCCTCGATCGGTCAGGTCCATCGCGCCACGACCGTCGACGGCGACGACGTGGCCGTGAAGATCCAGTACCCCGGCGTTGCCGAGGCGGTCGACACGGACCTGCGCAACGCGACGCTATTGCTACCGCTCGTCAAGCGGCTCGCCCCGGGGCTGGACGCGAAGGCGCTGGCCGCGGAGATGCGCGAACGGATCCGAGAGGAGCTCGACTACGAGCTCGAGGCGCAGAACCAGCGCCGCATCGAGCGGCTGCTGCGAGGACATCCCTTCGTCCGCGTGCCCCGTGTCCACACGAGCCTCTCGACCCGGCGCGTGCTGGTGTCCGAGTATGTCGAGGGGGAGCGCTTCGAGACCGTGCGCCGGGCCGACGAGGCGGGGCGGGACCGCTACGGAGAGATTGTCTTCCGGCTCTACTTCGGGTTGTTGTATCGCGACCGCATCGCGCTCGGAGACCCCCACCCCGGTAACTACCTGCTGTGCCCTGACGGCCGGGTCTGCTTCCTGGACTTCGGCCTGCTGCGCGACGTCGACGCATCCCGCGTGGCCGCCGAGCGGGCGATCGCCCTTGCCGTCCGGGAGCGCGACGCGGAGGCCCTCAAGGCGGCCCTACGTGCCGGTGGGTATCTGCCCGCAAGCCGCGCGGATGCCGTGGACGCCGATTTCGCGCTGAGCATGATGCGAATGGCGATCAAGTGGTACGCCGTCCCGGGAGAGCGCCGCTTCTCGCGCGCGCGGCCCGACTGGGACCGTGAACGTCCAGACCGGGACGAGCGGGCAGCGATGCGGATGCAGCTCAACCAATTCACCCTGCCACCCGAGGCGATCCTCATCAGGCGGATGCACGGCATCGTCGCCGTCGTCCTGTCGCAACTCTGCGCGGGCGCCGACTGGGGGGCGATCGCCGCGGAGTACCTGCACGGCGAGCCGCCCTCGACGCCGCTGGGGGAGGCCGAAGCCGCCTTCTTCGCCCGCCGCGGTCGGCCGGCGGGCGCCGCCCTCAGGGCCGCCGACTAGGGATTCCCAACGGTCTGCCGTGGAGTGCTCGCGCTACTCGCGAGCCTGCGACGCTCTGGCCATGTTCTTCAAGGAACGGTTGAGTCGCGACAACGAAGTCCTGCGAGGCGTGATGTGCGTGATTCCGTCCGCCGTCGCGGCGCAGGCGATCGCCGCCGCGGGGGCCGACTTCATCGTGATCGATCGCGAGCACGGGCCGATCGGCCGCGAAACGATGCACGCGATGATCGCCGCTACCGCCGGGACAGCTTGCTCGGCGCTCGTACGCGTGCCGGCCATCGACGAAGCTGAGGTGAAAGTGGCCTTGGACGCGGGGGCTGAAGGGATTGTCTATCCGCTCGTGCGGTCGGCGGAGGACGTGCAGCGCTGCGTCGCGTACCTGGCGTATCCGCCGGACGGGTCGCGTGGCTGGGGCCCGTTTATCGCCCACTCTCGGTTCGGAACGTCGCTTCCTGAGTATTCGGGCGCGGTGGGTGCGCACGTCACGTGCTGCGTGCTGATCGAGACCGTTGAGGCGGTCGAGAACATCGACGCGATCCTGGAGGTTCCTGGCCTCGATGTCGTCGCCGTGGCCCCATTCGACCTCAGTAGCTCCTTGGGAGTCGAAGGGCAATTTGACTCGCCTGTCTTCGTCGAGGCGGTTGCCACAGTCGAACGCGCCGCCCGGGGAAAGGCCCCCCTCTGCGGTGTCGCGCTCACCCGGGAGCAGAGCACCGCCCTCGCTGCCAAGGGATACCGGGTCCTCCTCAACGGCTTCGACGTGCTGATGCTCGAGGAGTGCACCGCCGCCTTCAAGGACTGGCGCTGACCCGCCCGACGCCGTCCACGACGACATCGACGATTCCGTCGAGGAATGAGTCGTCGATGGGTTTGCCGGTCTGCGGCCGCGGTTGACGGGCCGACGAGGCGTCGAAAACCCGGACGGGCTCAGTCCTGGCGCGACTTCGCCGCGCACGATCGCCCGCTCGACGATCACGCCGTCGAGCGCGAGGCGCTCTGTCCAGAAGGGAGGTTGCCGTGGCCAGCATGCCGTCGCGGGGGGACTCGGCCGCGACCGCGCGCGCCATCGCCGCGACCTCGCGGCTAGAGGCGTTCGCGGCGGCGGTGCGCGCAAGCTCCAGCGATCCTCTCGCGGCGAGCCCGTGTCGGGAACGGAGATGTGCTCGCCGGCGCGCTCGAGCATCGCCTCCAGCACCAACTCCTCGCGCGTGCCCCAGCGCCGGTAGAGGGTGGTCTTGTGGACGACGGCCCTCGAGCACGCTCTCCCGGACGCCCAGAACCCCTCTCGGCCCGCCGGCGGTCCCGCATTTTCGCGTGCACCCGGCCGCACGGTTCGCCATTTGCGCCCCGCGGCGGCGAGGCCTCGTGCACTGTACCGGGCACAAGTGTTCATGACGGTTTCCACGTCCCCCGTGAACCTTAACGCAACATATTGTTGCGCTTGCTAGGCAAGCCAATCAAGGCGACGACGCTGCTCGAGTTCAATGCGCCTGCAGGATGAGGAACACGACGCGGGTCGGTCTTCTACATCTCAGCGACCAGCGCAGCGTCGCAGTCGAGTGCAGTCCGCTTCACCCGAGGTGGAACGGGACCACTGTAAGCGCAGCCGCCTAACCTCGGGTCGTGACGTGTGCGCGCGAGGGACTGTGGCCTGGCGCTGCTGGTCGGGATGCTGTTCGCGACCGGCGTGATGAGCCTGTTCGCCGGTCGCTCCGGCGACGCCTGGGAGTTCGCGCTCCACGGCGCCGGCGGCTTCGCGCTCGGGGGCATCCTTGTGTGGAAGAGCCGCCGTGTCTGGCGGCGGCTCGTGCGCCCGTCGGACGGCAAGACCGCGGCCGGGGCGGGGCGGACGTTGAGACGCCGTCTCGCTGATCTCGTCCTGGGCATGGCCGAGCGGTCCAACTCTCGTTCGGCCGGCCGACAACCTGCTCCGCTGGCACTTCGCGCTCGGCACCGCGCTTACGCTCGTGGACCTCGGCCACACGCTGATGCGCACGAACCGCTGCGGCGCGCCGATCTCGCGAGGCGGCGCCAGTTCCTAGCGTCGGGGCGGTCGCGCTCGGCGCTTACGCCGCGTGGTGGACCCTAACGCCCAATAGGGAGCTGCTCGAGTTGCGCAGCGCCAATCGGCGCTTCACGGCTCGTACGAGCGCAGCTCGTCACGGGCAACGCCTTCCCGACTACCTCGTGAGTCGCCGCAAGCCGCGCGTGTCGACCCGGGCGAGTGGCGGCTCGAGGTCCTCCGGCCTCGTCGAGCGGCCGCTCGAGCTGACCCGCGACGAGCTCGATGCGGGCGACGAGCTGGTAACGACCCTTACCGCTACGGGAAGGCATTCTCTCGCGACAGCGTGGCGCGTGATCGCGTGAGCGGCTGCTCTCGGTCACCGTCCGCTAGCCGACCGCCGCACGTGCTGGTGATCTCGGCACCACGGAAACCGTTAGTTCGCCTCGGCGAGCTGCACGACCACCTGCTCCGACCATCTCCCGAGCACTCTACTGCTCACCGCGCGCCGGCGCCCGCGCACGCCATCGGCCGGCACCATGACTGAAGTCGGTCGTGCGGATCGAGCTGCACACCTTCCCATCTCGCCGCGGCGTCCACCTCTGGAGCAGCTTCACCGCGCGGGCCGCGGCGCCTCCCGTTGCCGCCCGATGCCGTCCACGACGACATCGACGATTCCGTCGAGGAATGAGTCGTCGATGGGTTTGCCGGTGAGCAGCAGCCGCAGGTGGATCGGGCCGATGACGGCCTCGATCACCCGGCCGGGCTCGGTCCCGGCCGCGACTTCGCCGCGCTCGATCGCCCGCTCGACGATCACGCCGTCGAGCGCGAGCCGCTCTGCCCAGAAGCGGCGGTTGGCCGCGGCCAGCCTGCCGTCGCGGGGGGACTCGGCCGCGACCGCGCGCGCCATCGCCGCGACCTCGGGGCTAGAGGCGTTCGCGGCGGCGGTGCGCGCAAGCTCCAGCAGATCCTCTCGCAGCGAGCCCGTGTCGGGAACGGAGATGTGCTCGCCGGCGCGCTCGAGCATCGCCTCCAGCACCAACTCCTCGCGCGTGCCCCAGCGCCGGTAGAGGGTGGTCTTGTGGACCCCGGCCCGTCGGGCGACGCTCTCCAGGCTGAGCGCCGTGTAGCCGTGCTCGGCCAGTTCGGCGAGTGTCGCCGCGATTGTGTCCGCGCGCACCCGGGCGCTCCGTCCGCCAGGGCGGCGCGCCCGCGCCGGCGAGGCCTTCGTCTTCTGCCCGGACCCAGTGTTCTTGACGGTTTCCACGTCCCCCGTGAACCTTAACGCAACATATTGTTGCGCTTGCTAGGCAAGCCAACCAAGGCGACGACGCTGCTCGAGTTCAATGCGCCTGCAGGATGAGGAACACGACGCGGGTCGGTCTTCTACATCTCAGCGACCAGCGCAGCGTGGCGGTCGCGGGCAAGCCGCCCTTCACCCCGAGCCTGGCTCGTCACCACCGCGTAAGCGCAGCGGCCTAACCTCGGGTCCGTGACGCCTCGCGCGACAGATTGGGGCCTGGCGCTGCTGGTCGGGGTGCTGTTCGCGACCGGCGTGATGAGCCTGTTCGCCGGTCGCTCCGGCGACGCCTGGGTGTTCGCGCTCCACGGCGCCGGCGGCTTCGCGCTCGGGGGCATCCTTGTGTGGAAGAGCCGCCGTGTCTGGCGGCGGCTCGTGCGCCCGTGGGACGGCAGGACCGCGGCCGGGGCGGGGGCCGCGGCGTTCGTCGCCGTCTCGCTGCTCTCGGGCTGGGCATGGTCGAGCGGGGTCCAACTCTCGTTCGCCGGCTACAACCTGCTCAGCTGGCACTTCGTGCTCGGCACCGCGCTGACGCTCGTGGTCCTCGGCCACGCGCTGCTGCGCGCGAAGCCGCTGCGGCGCGCCGATCTCGCGGGGCGGCGCCAGTTCCTGAGCGTCGGGGCGGTCGCGCTCGGCGCTTACGCCGCGTGGTGGATCCAACGCCCAATTGGTGAGCTGCTCGAGCTGCGCGGCGCCAAGCGGCGCTTCACGGGCTCGTACGAGCGCAGCTCGTTCACGGGCAACGACTTCCCGACCACCTCGTGGGTCGCCGACAAGCCGCGCGTGCTCGACCCGGGCGAGTGGCGGCTCGAGGTCGCCGGCCTCGTCGAGCGGCCGCTCGAGCTGACCCGCGACGAGCTCGATGCGGGCGACGAGCTGGTAGCGACGCTCGACTGCACGGGCGGGTTCTACTCGCGTCAGCGCTGGCGCGGGATCGCGCTCGAGCGGCTGCTCTCGCAGACGCGTCCGCTAGGGACGGCCACGCACGTGCGGGTGATCTCGCACACCGGATATCGCTGGGGCTTCGCGCTCGGCGAGCTGGAGGACCTCCTGCTCGCGACCCATGTCGGTGGCGAGGAGCTGTCACACGGCCACGGCGCGCCGGTGCGCCTCGTCGCACGCGATCGGCGCGGGTTCCAGTGGGTGAAGTGGGTCGTGCGGATCGAGCTGCACGACGGGCCGGATCGCGGGGCGGCGGCGTCCACGGTGTGGAGCAGCTTCACCGACGAGGGCCGCGGAGCCTAGACCGCGGCGCCGGCGCGGTCGAAGCTCACTGCGGTCATCTGCTCCGAGACGTCCCAGAGCCGCCGCGCCACGTTCTCGTCCTGCGCGGCGCGGTTCGGCCACACGCGCTTCGGGTGGCCGCGCTGCTCGAGGAAGCCGTCCGGCCCGATGTAAGTGCCGCCCTCGAGGCCGGGCTGGGTGGCCGCGTAGAGCGTGGACAGCGCGCCCATCTCGGCGCTCTGCGCGATGACCCGGTTGAGGACGCCCATCACGAGGCGGTCCACGAGCGGCGGCCCGGCAGACTGCAGGTTCGTGGCCGCGTAGCCGGGGTGTGCGGCCAGGCTCTTTGTGGTGGAGCCCGCGGCGCGCAGGCGCCGGTCGAGCTCCAGCATGAACAGCAGGTTGGCGAGCTTCGACTGCGTGTAGGCGCTCCAGCGGAAGTAGCGCCGCTCGCCGTCCAGGTTGTCGAACGCGATGCGGCCGAGCCGGTAGGCCGGACTGCTCGACAGCTCGATCACGCGGGCATCGTCGCGGCCCTCCATCGTCCCGATCAGCAGCCCGGTGAGCGCGAAGTGGCCGAGGTAGTTCGTGCCGAACTGGAGCTCGAACCCGTCGGCCGTGCGGCGCCTCGGCGTGGCCATCACGCCGGCGTTGTTGATGAGCAGGTCGAGCCCCTCGTGAGCGCCCCGGAAGCGCTCCGCGAATGCCCGCACGGAGTCCAGGCTCGCGAGATCGAGCTCCTCGAGCTCGATCTGCGCACCCGGCACGGCGGTCTCGATCCTCCGCCGCGCGCCCTCGCCCTTCTGGAGGTTGCGGCAGGCGAGCACCACGCGCGCGCCCGCCCGCGCGAGCTCGCGCGCGGTGACCTCACCGAGGCCGCTGTTGGCCCCCGTGACGATCGCCAACCGCCCGCTCTGGTCCGGGATCCGCTCCGCGGTCCACTTCTCCGTATGGAAGCTCTTGTTATGAGTGTCGGCGCGAGCTGTGTGTTTCATGGCGTTCCTTTCCCCGTGCTGCCAAAGCCGGCGAAGACCACGCGCACGGCGACGGTCATCCGGGCCACGAACTGCTCCCGGGACTCCGCCCGGTGGTTGGACAGGTATTTCGCCCCTTGGGCGACCGTATGCAGCGCCGCGGCGATCTCCTCGGGTGTCACGCCCAGCCGCTTGCGGTCCTTGTCGGACAGCGCGGCTGCGATCGCGGCAGCGAGCCGGGCGTCGAACGCAGCGATGGCCGGGTCGACAATGTCGCCGAGCTCCATGGCCGGGTTCTGGAGCAGCATCCCGATATCGGACGCCAGGACCGACCCGACGTAACGCCCCAGCCATGCGTCCAGCGCGGCGACGACCCGTCGCTCCAGCCCGACGCCTTCCTCATACAAGCAGCGATCAACGTCACCGAGCGCCACGTCGAATTCCTGCCGGACCGCGGCCCGGAACAACGCCGCCTTGTTGGCGAAGCGCAGGTACAGCCCCTGCCGGGAAATGCCCGCAGACCGTGCAATCTCGTCCATCGAGGCCTTGCGGAACCCGTAGCGCCCGAACACTTCGATAGCCACGGCCAGAACGCGCTCCTGCCGCGCATCGTCCGTACTAGACGCCATTGACGCCATAGCGCTAGTTTACATCACTCGTATAACTTGTCTAGCTACCAGCGAGGCCAGCGAGCGGTCGGAGTTCTCAACCGACAACGCTCGCCAGCCCCGCTGGATCCAGGCTCAAGCAGCCGCCGGCTGCAACGCCGCCTGCCCTTCGGGCGTCATCGGCGCCTCCGGAAGCTCGATCGGCTCATCGCGCTCGATGTCGCGCTCACGCACCAGCCAGAGCGCCGCGACCGCCGCGACCAGCGACACGATCCCTCCGAGCATGACGATCTCGTTCAGCCCGGAGATGAAGCCCTGACCGGCCGCGTCCGCCACCGTTTCGCGGGCACCGGCGGGAATCGAGGCCGTGGCCGCGTCGAGGTTGCCCGACGACGCTGCCTCGATGAGCTGCCGAGGGCGCTCTCCGGTCGCCGCGGGCGTTCCCGCCGCGAGCTGCTCGACCTCGGACGCGCCGCGGCTGAGGAAGATCGCTCCCCAGGCCGCGATGCCCACGGCGATTCCGACCTGCCGGAACGTGTCGTTGATCCCGGCGGCCATGCCGCTCTGCTCCTTGGGCACCACGCTCAGGGCCACGTCCGCGATCACCGGGTTGAGCAGTCCGACGCCCGCGCCGGCCACCAGGAAGCCCCCGAGCAACGCTGTCCATTCGTCGGCCGGATCGATTCCGCCCATCAGCAAGAGGCCCACGCCGGTCAGGCCCAACCCGACGGACATGATCACCCGTGCGGGCAGCCGGGCCAGCAGCGCCCCGCCGGCCGCGGCGGCGAAGAAGCTGATCACCGTGAACGGCAGGTAGATCAACCCCGCCTCGAGCGGCGAATGGCCGAGATGGTTCTGCAGGTAGAACGTGATGTACAGGAACAGCGCGAACATCGAGGCGGACACGCCCAGTGCTGCCAGCTGCACGCCGGTGAACGCCGGCTTGCGGAAGAGCCGCAACGGCAGCATCGGCTGCTTCACCCGGCTCTCGATCAACACGAAGGCCACCAGCAGGGCAGCGGCGGCGCCAAGCAGCGCGAGGATGAAGGGGCTACCCCAACCCTCCTCGTTGCCTCTCAGGAGCCCGAAGACGAGCAGGAAGAGCGCCGAGCTGAAGGTCGCGAGGCCGGCCCAGTCCACCCTCGTGGCGTTCGGGTCGCGGCTCTCGCGGAGCTTGGTGTAGGTGACCGCGATCGCAGCGATCCCCACCGGCACGTTGATGAAGAACACCCATTCCCAGCCCAGGGAGTCGACCAGCGCACCGCCCACGAGCGGTCCGACCGCCACCGACACGCCGATGGTGGCACCGTAGATGCCCATCGCCGTGCCGCGCTCGCGTCCGGCCGGGAACTCCTGGGCGACGAGCGCAAGGGACACCGCGAACAGAATTGCTCCGCCGATCCCTTGGATCGCACGGGCGATGTTGAGGAACGTCGGATCAGGCGCCAGGCCGGCGGCCAGCGATGAGACCGAGAAGATCCCGAGGCCGATTGCGAAGAGCCGGCGCCGGCCCAGCCGGTCGGCAAGGGAGCCGGCCGTGAGCACCAGTGCTGCCAGCGCGAGCGTGTAGGCATCGATCACCCACTGCAGTTCGGTGAAGCTGGCGTTCAGATCCTCCTGGATCGCCGGCAACGCGGTGTTGACCACCGTGATGTCGAGCAGAAGCATGAACGTGGCCACGCTCACCGCGAGCAAGGTCCACCATTTGCGTTGCATGTCGAATCCTCCGAGCAGAGACTTAGTCAGGTAAGCTTGTCAGGCGACCGTACCATAATCATCAGGCCTCCTTACCAACTGTGACCATGGACACACAACGCGACCTCCCCCTCATCGCCCTTCTGAGCCAGGTCAGGGACGCCGTCGGAGACGAGCTCTTCACCCGCCTGACTGAGCTCGGCTTCGCGGAGCTGCGGCCGGCGCACGGCTGCGTGTTCGCGAACATCGACGACGGGGGCTCCCGGCTCACCGACCTTGCCGAGCGATCGGGCTTCACCAAGCAATCGGTTGGCGAAGCGGTGGCGGACCTAGAGCGGCTCGGCTTCGTCGAGCGCGTGCGCGACCCGGCGGACGGGCGCGCGAAGATCATCCAACTCACCGCGCACGGCAGGGAGGCCCTGACGGCCTCGCAGGAGATCTTCTCCGACATCGAGCGCCGCTTCACCAAAGAGATCGGTCGCGAGCGCTATGCCCAGTTCCGGCAGACCCTCCTGGACCTTCACGGGCTCACGCAGGCATCCGCCGAGCCGGCACGCCGGGCGGCTTGACCCGGCGATCACGGCCCTCCTCAGTATGCGTCGTGGTAGTTCCACCAGCGGCCGGCCGGGGTCTGCGGGTAGCCCTCGGGTGAGTCCTCCCACTCCTCCTGGCGCCCGAGCGCGGTGATGTCGAGGTAGCTCCAGGTGGTGCCCATGTGCTCGGCGCCGCGGCTGTGGACGAAGTAGGTGCGGAAGATGCGGTCGCCCTCACGGATGAAGGCGTTGTGCCCGTGCCACTCGTCGACCCCGAAGTCTTTGTCGAAGTCGTCGGTGATCGTGTACCAGGGGATGTGCTCCCATCCCATGCGCTCCTTCAGGCCTTGGATCTCGGCCTGAGGGGCGCGCGAGGCGTAGACGAGCGTCGTGTCGCGCGCGTTCAGGTGGGCGGGGTGCGCGACCTGGTCGGCGCCGAACGCAGCCTCCCACTCCTGCGGCGACACAATCGGCGGGGTGTTCATGGCGAGGTCCTCCTCCTTCAGGTGCTCGTTTGATCGGTTTGGGTCTGTTTACTTAGACACCACCGGGGTCTGGAAGGAAACGGCGATTCCTTTGCGGCGTGTTCCACCGACAGGCCCGGCCCCGGACCGCCGCCGTCCTGGCAAGACCGGCGTGCCACGATGAGGCCTCCGTGGCGGTGAGTTCTCAGGCGACCCGCCGGTTGACCCGGTTCGTGCTCTTGTCGATCGCAGCTGCGGTCGCGACGATCGCGCTCAAGGCAGCCGCCTGGCTGCTCACGGACTCTGTCGGGTTCCTATCGGACGCGGCTGAATCGATCGTCAACCTGGTCGGGGCGATCGTGGCCTTGATCGCCATTCGCGTGTCGGCGCGCCCACCGGACGACGACCATACCTACGGCCACGAGAAGGCCGAGTACTTCTCCGCCGGTGCCGAGGGCGCGCTGATCCTCGCCGCTGCCGTGGGAATCGCGTGGGTGGCCATCACGCGCCTGATGGACCCGCAGCCGATCAGCGACGTGGGCGTTGGTGTCGCGGTCTCGGCGGCCGCCGGAGGGCTCAACCTCGTCGTGGCGATTCTGCTCATCCGGGTCGGGCGCGAGCAGCGATCGATCACGCTCGAGGCCGACGGGCGTCACCTGGTGACCGATGTTTGGACATCCGTTGGTGTGATCGGCGGAGTCATCGCGGTTGCGCTGACCGGGTGGGATCGGCTCGACCCGATCATCGCGTTGCTGGTAGCGCTCAACATCGTTCGGACTGGGGTGCAATTGCTTGGCCGCTCAGCCGGCGGCCTGATGGACCACGCGCTCGACCCCGCAGAGCAGGCCGAGATCCAAGCGGTGCTCGACGCGTATCGCGAAGACGGTGTCGAGTTCCACGCGGTCCGCACGCGTCAGGCAGGCCGCAGGGCGTTTGTGTCGCTCCACCTACTCGTGCCGGGCGCGTGGACGGTGCAACAGGGCCACGACCTCGCGGAGCTCGTCGAGCGGGACCTGCGCGAGCGACTCCCATACGCGACAGTGTTCACCCACGTCGAACCAAAGGAAGACGCCGCCTCCTTCGACGACGTCGGGCTGGATCGCTCCGCCTGAGAGCCCAGGCCGCGGCTCGGCACGCGGGTGGAGATCGCTCAACGGCATATGGCGAAACACGAATCGCAGCCGGCCGCCGTTGCCATCAGGCTGCCACCTCGACGTTCTGAAGCTCGCCCAAGAGCACTCCAACCGAATCGAGCAGTGCCTCCTGCTGGGCCGGATCGGCCAGGCGCCCGGCCGGATCGAGGTGCTCGTGAGCGTGACCCACGGCCAACTCGACCTCGGTCACCCGGGCACCCGCCGACCCGAGGACCTTGCGGAGCTCGGCCTGCGCCCAGACGGCACCGAACATCCCGGTGCTCGCACCGATCACGGCGACGGGCTTGTTGCGAAGCGGACTCGTCGCGATCGGCCGTGAGGCCCAGTCGACGGCGTTCTTGAGCACGCCGGGAATCGACGAGTTGTATTCGGGGGTGGCGAACAGCACGGCGTCGGCGCCCGCAAGCGCGTCGCGCAGACGGGCCACCGCCGCCGGGCCTTCGCCGACGTCGTCGTCTTCGTCGTAGGGCGGGATCGCCTTGAGGCCGTCGAAGATCTCGAACGCTGAGCCGTGCTCCTCGACCAGCTCGCCCGCCGCGCGCAGCAACTTCGTGTTGTGCGAGTCGCGGCGCAGGCTGCCGCTGATGCCGAGCACCCGCACTAGGAGTCCTTGGTCAGCTGCAGGTCGACGATGATCGTCACGTCGTTTGCCAGCGAAGGGTCTCCGCTCGGGAGCGGGTTGTTCCAGTTGAGGCCGAACCTCGTTCGGTCGACGGTCGTCTCCAGCTGGAGCCCGAAGCGCTCGGCGCCGGTGGGATCGAGGGCGGGATCGTTGATGTGGCCCTTGATCTCGACGGGCTCGGTGTGGCCCTTCAGGGTCAACTCGCCGGCGATGGTCAGGTCGTCGCCCGAACGGCCGATCTCGTGCGCCTCGAAGCTGAGCTCCGGAAAGCGCTCTGCGTCGAAGAAGTCCGGGCTCTGGAGGTGGGCTTCCAGGTTCGGGTCCTTGACCTGGACACTCGCGACCTCGGCCTTTCCGCGCAGAACGCCGTCGCTGAGCCGAGCCTGGTAGTCGGAGAAGGTGCCCTGGAACGTCCCGGCCAGGTAGGGGACGGCAAATCCCACCGTCGAGTGAATCGTGTCCGCGTTCCAGGTGCCGGTCGGGAGGGCTTGCTGTGTGATCTGGTCGCTCATGTGCTTCCTCTCGGGCTGTCGAAAAGCTTGCGTGCTCAACCAATCTAAGCAGATATTACTTGTGAGATCAACTATCGATCCCTCAACTAACTAGACCGACGCGGCCTGATGTCCATGGCCGGCTCGGCCACCCCGCGGGGGCTGTTGTTATGGTCGAAATGTGGGTCCCCCTTCAGGACTCTCGGAGTGCGGCGAGCGCCGGCGCGGGTCTCGTGTTGCATGACGTCATGACCGAGCGCTACGCCGCGGCACGCGAGCATCTACGCGACGCAGACCCTGTGCTTGCGCGGCTCATCGACAAAGACCCGAACTTCGACCCGCGCGCCTGGATGTCACAGCTGCCGAAGCTGGACGCCTACGGAGCGCTGGTGTTCCAGATCGTCGGGCAGCAGCTGTCGGTGCGCGCCACGCGAGCGATCCTCGGCCGTCTGGAGGCTCTTTTCGGCGGGCGCATGCCTGAGCCGCAGGAGGTCCTCGATGCCGACCCAGAGGCGCTCCGGCGCGCAGGGATGTCCAGGCGCAAGGTCGAGACGTTACGGGCACTCGCTGAGCGATTCGCCACCGGTGAACTCAGCGACCAGACCTTCCGGCAAAGCTCCGATGAGGAGATCGAGGCGGCCCTCACCCGGATCCCCGGCATCGGTCCTTGGACCGTGCACGGCTTTCTGATCATCGCCCTCGACCGTCCCGATGTTGTCCTGTCGGGTGACCTAGCACTCCGCCGGGCGATTAGAAACGTCTACGGCCTCGACCAGATGCCGACCGAGCCGGAGGTGCTGCAGATCGCCGAGCGCTGGCGGCCCTATCGCAGCCTTGCAGTCAGCTACCTCTTCGCATCGGAGTACGACACCTAGCCGAGCGCGTCGAGCGCGTCCATGTCTTCGTCGGACAGTGTGAAGTCGAAGATCTGCGCGTTTTCCTCGATGCGGTCGCGGTGCGTCGACTTCGGGATGACGGGAAGATCCCGCTGCACGGACCAGCGCAGAAGCACCTGAGCGGGAGTACGCCCCACGCGCTCGGCGATCTGCCGCACACGCGGGTCCGAGAGATGCCGGCCGGTGCCGAGCGGGCTGTAGGCCTCGAGCGTCACATTGCGTTCCTCGCACGCCTCGAGCAGCCTGCGCCGGTACTCGAACGGGCTGAACTGCACCTGATTCAGAACCGGCGGGATCTCGGCGACCGAGATCAGTTCGTCGAGCTCGCTCACGCCGTAGTTCGAGACGCCGATCGAGCGCGCATAGCCGCGTTCATGGGCGCGTTCCATCCCGCGCCATGCCCCGGTCGCCCCGCCCTGCGGCCAGTGGACGATGTAGAGGTCGACCTGGTCGACGCCCAGCCGTTCCAGGCTCCGCTGCGCCTCCGCCTCCGCGTCGCGCCGCGCTGGAAGGAACTTCGTCGTGATGAAGACTTCCTCGCGTGGTACGCCGCTCTCGCGCAGCCCGCGGCCAACGCTCTCCTCGTTGCCGTAGAGCTGCGCCGTGTCGACGTGGCGGTAGCCCAGCTCGAGCGCCCAGCGCACCGCGTTCACGCACTGTTGGGGCGTAGCATGCGCGCGGTGGATCGCCGTACGCCCACGGTCTCCGAGCTGGTCCGCCGCGCGGTGGAGGTCTCAGACCCCGAGGGTCGCGACCCGGCTCTAGGGCGGCTCGAGGAACAGCTCGAGGACGACGATGAGCCGGTGACGGCGGTCGAGAACCTGGAGGAGCGACTCGCGCTGGCGGCCGAGGGGGCCGACTACGAGGGCGAGAACCCCGCGGTCGCGGTGGCGACTGCCGTGGTGCTGTACCTGGCGTCGAAGCAAGGGCGGGCGAGCTATGACCGCGACCCGAGCGAGCTGAGGCGCCTGGCCGTCAGGGCGGAGTGGCACGGTGATCCCCCGAGCTACGTCGCCGACTGGCTCGGAGACGGCTGACCATGACCTTGAAGCTCGCGGAGCGCCTGGCTACATCCCAGACCTGGCTGGACGGCTTGAGTGACCGGGTTCAGCCTGTCGTTCGCGAGGCGGTCTCCGGCACCGGAAGCCGCGGCGCCGACCTCCTCGACGGCGTTTGGCTAGGGGCCCCGCTCCACCCCGCGATCACGGACGTGCCCGTAGGAGCGCTCACCGCGGCGGTCGCGCTCGACGGCGTCGCATTGGTCACGGGCTCTCCCACGGTTGACAGGCAGGCGGACGGGGCACTGGCGGTCTCCGTCGCGGGCTCCCTGGCTGCCGCCGCGACCGGGCTCGCCGACTGGCGCTACATGCGCGGGGAAAAGCGCCGCCTGGCGGCTGGCCACGGTCTGCTGAACGTCGTCGGCCTCGCGTTCAACGCCACCTCCCTGGGGCTACGGCTGGGCGGCCGGCGCCGCGCCGGCCGGGTCAGCTCCGCGCTGGGATTCGCCGTGGCCGGAGCGGCCGCTCACCTGGGTGGCGAGCTCAGCTTTGGAATGGGGGTGCGAGTCAACGAGGCACAGCCCGGGGCCGGTCCAAGTGAGTTCGAGGCGGTGCTCGACGAGTCACAGCTCCAGGGAGCGGCGATGCATTCGGTTGAAGCCGCGGGTGAAACGGTCCTCGTCACCCGCTCAGCGAGCGGCGATCTGTGCGCGATCGCGAACACGTGCAGTCACTTCGGCGGGCCGCTGGCCGAAGGCGAGCGCGAGGGCGACACCGTGGTATGCCCCTGGCATGGCTCTCGGTTCGACGTCTGCAGCGGTGAGGTCGAGGGCGGGCCGGCGGTCTTCCCCCAACCGCGCTTCGAGGCGCGTGCGCGCGACGGCAAGATCGAAATTCGCCGAGCCCCCTGAGAGCCCGCAAGACCGCTTCTCAGGTCAACTCATCCGCCGGTATCGCCATACGCACAGCGGGATGAACAGTGCGAGCAGGCCGATGATCCAGGCTGCCGCCCCCGCGAGCGAGCTCGGCACCCCACCGTAGAGCGCGTAGGTGCGGGCGGCATCCGCGGTCAGCGTGACGGGACTCGCCTCGGCGAATGCCTGCAGCCAGTCCGGCATCGTCGAGACCGGCACGAACACGGAGCTCGCGAACACGAGCGGGAAGAGCACCACGAAGCCCGCCGACTGGGCCGCCTCCGCTCCGCGCACCGTGAGCGCCACGAACGCGAAGATCCAGCTGAGGGCGAACCCGAACGCGCTGACGACCGCGACGCACGCGAGCGCGTTCAGCAGTCCGGCCTGGAAGCGGAAGCCGATGACGTAGCCGACCGCCGTCATCAGCCCGATGATCAGGACATTGCGGACGAGGTCGGCCACCGTGCGGCCGATCAGCACCGCCGAGCGTGCCATCGGCATCGAGCGGAAGCGGTCGATGACGCCGCGCTCGAGGTCCTCGGACAGGCCGACGGCGGTCTGCGATGCGCGGAAGGCCACCGACTGCACGAAGATGCCGGGCAACAGGAAATCGATGTAATCCACCCCTCCCGGAAGCGAGCCCTCCACCGCGCCGCCGAACACATAGGCGAACAGCAGCACGAACATGATCGGCTGGATCGTCGAGAAGATCAGCAACTGGGGCTGGCGAATGAAGTGGCGCAGGTTGCGCCCGGTGACCACGCGCGCGTCGGCAGCGGCCGAACGCAGCGCCCGCAGCGAGGGACGATGCAGCGACGGGAACCTCCTCGCGCCATGGTCGGCCGGGCTCGGCGGGCTCGTCGCTGCCGGCGGCCCGCCCGCGCTCGCGGACGCGTGCGGGCCGGCGCCGTCCTCGCTCGGCGGCGCGCCCGTGAGCTGCAGGAACACGTCGTCGAGCGTCGGGCGGCGCAGCCCGAGGTCGCTCACCTCTATCCCCGCCTCACGCAGCGCCGACGCGGCCTCCTCGATCAGCTCGAGTCCGTCGCGCGGCGCGGGAAGCGTGAGCTGGTCCGCGCGCTCGCCCGGTTCTGGATCGCCGCAGCCCACCCGGGCGAGCACGGACTGCGCCTCGTCGCGTTGAGCGGCGCTGGTCAGCTCGACCTCGAGGATCTTCCCGCCGACGCGATCCTTTAGCTCGTTGCCGGTCCCCTCTGCGATCACCCGCCCGTGATCGATCACCGCGATCCGGTCGGCGAGCTCGTCGGCTTCCTCGAGGTACTGGGTCGTCAGCACGATCGTCGTCCCGTCGCGGACGAGTTCCCGCACGATCGCCCAGATTTCGTTACGGCTGCGCGGATCGAGCCCCGTTGTGGGCTCGTCGAGAAACAGGATCCGCGGACGCGTGAGCAGGCTCGACGCGAGGTCGAGCCGGCGGCGCATCCCTCCGGAGTACGTGCGTGCCGGGCGGTCGGCGGCGTCGGCGAGTTCGAAGCGCTCCAGCAGCTCGGCCGCTCGCCGGCGCGCCTCGTCCCTCGAGAGGTCGAACAGCCGGCCGAACATCTGGAGGTTCTCCCGTCCGGTGAGGATCTCGTCGACGGCAGCGAACTGTCCGGTGAGCCCGAGCAGCTGACGAACGGCCGCGGCCTCGTGCACCACGTCGCGCCCGAAGACCTCGGCGCGCCCCGCCTCGGGCGAGAGCAGGGTTGCGAGCACGCGAATGAGCGTGGTCTTCCCGGCTCCGTTCGGGCCCAGCAGTCCGAAGACCGTCTTCTCGGCAACCTCGAGGTCGACACCCGCGAGCGCAACCGTCTCGCCGAAGCGCTTGGTCACACCCTCGACGTGGACGGCGGAGGCGGTGGAGCCGGCCGCAACCATGGCCGGGCGACCATACTCCGCGGCCCCTC
>CAVTZF010000019.1:0-24916 GCA_963739095.1 uncultured Thermoleophilaceae bacterium | reverse complement strand
CTGACGCCTTTACCAAGCCCTTGCCCTGACCTGAACCGTCGTTTCAACGGCCTCTGCCAGCCTCGGAGGCGTCAATCAACGGGAGGTCCGATCAATGAGGCTGAAGCTCACATTCCTAGCTGCACTCGTAGCCGCCGTGGCGGTGGCCGCCAGCGCCGTACCTGCAAGCGCAGGCGTCCCCCAGGCACGGGGGCAGACCGAATTCGACGGGACGGTTCTGTCCAAGAACCGCGACAACCGCTCCTTCCGGCTGCGCGACTTCGAGCGCGGCACGGTGCGCATCTTCGTGACGCGGAACACCCGCTTCGAGCGCATCGCAGGCTTCGCCGGGCTCAAGGTCGGTGCGAAGAACATCGAGGCCGTGGTGCGCAAGCGCGATGGCCGCTGGGTTGCGGTCGAGGTCGAGCGCTCGGGTCGCGACGACCGCGCCGGTGACGACGACCGCGGCGGCAACGACCGTCGTGGGGACGACGACAACGGTGGCGACCGTCGCGGCGGCCGCGGCGGCGGCGACGACGACTGACCAGCACCTGCGCACGGAGCCGGGGCGGGGTCCACGGGACCCCGCCCCGCTCTGCGTTCAGATCAGGCGCGTGAGGGTACCGTCGCCTCGAGCCACTCCTCGAAGGTCGGCCCGGCGAGCTTGGCGTCCGGTCCGGGCAGGGCGGCCCCGTTCGCGTAGAGCTCGCTGTCGGGGTAGGAGGGGTCGCTCGGCTCCTCGACGCGCAGGCCCTCGCCGCGACGCGCAGCCACCAGGCGCGCAGCCTCGACGAGACGCTCCTCGCGCGGGCCCGCGACCTCAGTGGTCCCGGCCGCATCGAACTCGGCGTCCGAAGCGGTGGCCAGTTCGACGACCGCCTCCGCGACCGTTCGGGCCGACACCAGCTGCGTGCGCATATTCCAGACGTAGCTCACGTCCCCCTGCGTGCCCCAGCGCATCAGCTCCTCCACGAACTCGTGGAACTGCGCGGCACGCACGATGCGCACCGGGATCGGACCCGCAAGGGCCACCTGCTCCTGTACGACCTTGGCCGCGTTGTAGCCGCCCGAGAACTTCTCGATCCCGATGATCGAGACGACGACCATGCGCCGCACCCCGGCCCGCTCGCCGGCCGCCTGCAGGTTGCGGGCCGCGGTCCTGAAGAACTCCGTGGCCGCCTCCTCGTCGGGCGAGGGACCGGTGGCGGCGTCGATGATCGTGTCGACGCCGACGAGCGCCTCGTCCAGGCCATCGCCGGTGATCACGTCCACGCCCGTCGAGCGTGCGATCGGGACCACGTCGTAGCCCTGCTGCTCGAGGATGTCGACGATGTGCCGGCCTAGCCTGCCCGTCCCCCCTGCCACCGCGATCTTGGTGCTCTGCTGCATCCCTGTCTCCTTGGAGTGGTTTGTGCCTTCCCCCTGGAGACCCGCCGCGGCGCGGAGATGTGACAGACGAGGAGCTGGTACGGTGGCTCGCGGATGATGACTGTGGGCTCGGAAACGCCGCGTCGGACCTTCTGAGCGCTCGCTCGCAGCGCTCGCTCCGGCGCATCACGGTTTCCGCCCAGCTTTCGCATCATCGGAGGTTCCGAAATGCGCGACAGACGCGCACGGCACCGGAGCGGGGCGCCGAGCTCCTTCCGCTGCCGGCATTGCAGGCTCGACGTATCACTCGACGCACCCGGCACCGCACATCGCAATCACTGCCCGAGCTGCCTGTGGAGCAGGCACGTCGACGACCGGCCCGGCGACCGAGCCGCGGACTGCGGCGCCTCGATGGAGCCGATCGCGGTGTCCGTCCGCAGCGACGGCGAGTGGATGATCGTGCACCGCTGCACCGGCTGCGACACGGTCCACCTCAACCGCATCGCGGGTGACGACAACGCATTGCTGCTGACGCAGCTGGCGGTGCGCCCGCTCGCGCAGCCGGCGTTCCCGTTCGAGCACCTGGGGCGCCTGTGAGGGCTAGGCCGCCTCGGCCTCGGCAAGCACGCCGGCTCGCGAGGGGCTCGCAGGCGCCCGCTCGATATCGCGCATGCCTGGCACGAAGTAGGCCGCACCGGTGACAAGCGCTCCCACGATCCCGGCCGCCACCAGCGTCCCGCGCGTGCCGATCGCCGCCGCGACCGGGCCAGTCAGCGCAAACGACAACGGCAGCAGCCCTATCGAGATGAGCCAATCGAGGCTCGAGACTCGACCGAGCATCGCCCTCGGCACGTGGCGTTGCTTCAGCGTCGCCCAGACGATCGTCCCGGCCGTCTCGAGCGCGTTGAAGGCGAGCGCCGCGAGCATCAGCTGCCACAGCGCCGACGACAGGCCGTAGCCGACGACGGCGAGCGTTGCCAGCGTCCAAGTGACGTAGATGAAGGTGATCCCCCGCCTCGGGATGTCTCGCCGGCCCATCGCGATCGCGCACGCGACCGAACCGAGGCCTCCCGCGCCGAGCACGATCCCGAGATCGCGGGCGCTGCCGCCGAGCTCGTTCTTGACGAGGTATGGCAACAGCACCTCGACGGGGCCCATGAAGCACAGGTATGCGATCGCCGCGCTCGCGAAGGTGGCCCAGAGCCAGACGCGGCTGCGCACGAAGCGCCAGCCCTCGGCCAGGTCGCGGACGACCGAGACCGACTCGGCCGAGGCGCGGCCCACGCGGACACGCACCGTGAGCAGCACGACGGCCGAGAACAGGAACGATGCGCTGTCGAGCGCGAAGACAAGCCCGGCACCGCCTGCGGCAACGATCATCCCTCCCACCGCCGGCCCCGCCATCCGCAGCACGAGCGGCCGCATCAGCTGGTCGAGGGCGTTCGCTTGAGGCAATCGCTCCGGGGGCACGATGTCCGGCACGAGCGCATCGAATGCAGGCGCATAGAACGCGGCGCCCGTGCCGTACAGCGCGGCGAGCAGCGCCACGTGCCAGACCTCGAGCAGCCCGCCCACCGCGAGGACGGTGAGTGCGGCCCCCGCGCCGGCGCGCAGCAGGTCGGCCGCGACCATCAGGAGCTTGCGGTCGAAGCGATCACTCGCCACCCCGCCGACGAGCAGGAACAGGATGGTCGGGACGGTCATGGCGATGCCGACGATCGACATCGCCGTCGGCACGTCCGACAGCTCGTACACCTGCCACACGATCGCGACGAGGAAGGCACCGTCGCCGAGCAGCGACACGCAGGTCGCGATCCAGAGCTTGCGGAAGTCGGGATCCCGCAATACGGCGACCAGCCCGGCGCGCTCTATGCCGCCGGCGCGGTCGAGCGATTCGTGGCTATGGTGCATCGCCCGCGACGGCGCCGTCGCCCGCCCGCGAGGCGAGGTGCTCGAGCACGGCGTCGCCGTCCATCGGGCGCGCGAAGAAGAAGCCCTGGCCGAACTCGCAGCCCAGGTCGCGTAGCGAGGTCCACTGCTCGGACAGCTCGATGCCCTCGGCGACCACCTGAAGCCGCAACGTTGTTCCCAGCGCCAGCACTGCGGAGGCGAGCTCGGACGTCTCAGGCGTGGCGCCGTCACGCAGGAACGAGCGGTCCATCTTGAGGACGTCGACGGGGAAGCGGCTCAGATACGAAAGCGACGAGTAGCCGGTGCCGAAGTCGTCCAGAGCGAGCCTTACACCCAGCGCCTTCAGCTCCTCGAGCCGCATGACCGCGAGCTCGGTGTCGGCCATGAGGACCGACTCCGTGATCTCGAGCGTCAGCGCCGAGGGATCGATGCCGGCTTCCTGGACTGCGTCGCGGACGTCGGCGATCACGTCGCTGTGCTGCAGCTGCTTGACCGACAGGTTGATGCTCATCGTGGGCGCCGCCTCGGTCGGCAGCGCTTCCCGCAGCCGGCGAGCGTGGCGGCAGCCCTCGCGCAGCACCCAGCGTCCGATCGGGATGATCAGGCCGGTCTCCTCGGCGAGCGGGATGAACTGCCCCGGCGGGATGAGCCCGCGCTCGGGATGGCGCCAGCGCAGGAGCGCCTCGACGCCGAAGACGCTGCCGTCCTCGAGCCGCACGAGCGGCTGGTAGTGCAGCTCGAGCTGCTCGGTGGCGATGGCGCGCTGCAGGTCGGTTCGCAGCTCGAGCCGGGCGAGCACGCCCTCGTGCATCTCCGGCTCGAACATGCAGTAGCTGCCCTTGCCGTCGCGCTTCGCGCGGTACATCGCCGCGTCGGCGTCGCGGATCAGCTCCTCGGCGCCCGCCGGCGTGTCCTCCTCCACCACGGAGATGCCGATGCTGCAGCGCAGCGAGAGCTCCTTGTGCGCCACCCGCAGCGGCATCGCAAGCGACTCGAGCACGCGCTCGGCGGTGTCCGCGGCCTCCTGAACGTCGTCGATGTCCTCGAGCAGGAGGGCAAACTCGTCGCCGCCGAAGCGCGCGGCCGTGTCGCTCGCGCGCACGCTCGTCGCAAGCCGCTTCGCCACCTCGGCGAGCACCTCGTCGCCGGCCGCGTGCCCAAGGCTGTCGTTGATCGTCTTGAAGTCGTCGAGGTCGAGGAACACCACGGCAATCCCCCGGTGCTCACGGCGGTTGCGGGCGATCGCGTGGCGGACGCGCTCGGCGAAGAGGGCGCGGTTGGCGAGCCCGGTGACCGGGTCGTGGAAGGCCTGGTGCGTCAGCTGCTCCTCAAAGGCCTGGCGCTCGCTCACGTCACGGCAGTTGAGAACGATGCCGCCGACGTGTTCGTCGTCAACGAGGTTCGTGCAGTTGACCTCGAACTGCTGCGGAGTGCCGTCGCGGTGCACGAGCGTGCACTGCACGACGTGTGGCTGGTCACCGGCCACCGAGGCGACGTCGTCCAGCATCTCGCGCACGCGCCCGCCGTCGGACTCGTCCACGAGCTCGGCGAATGGGCGCCCGGTGACCTCCGAGGGCGCGTAGCCAAGCAGCCGCTCCACGGAAGGGCTCTGGTAGGAGATCGTCCCGTCCTGCCCGATGACGGTGATGAGGTCGCTCGCATGTCGGACGAGGGAGCCGAAGCGAGCCTCGCCCCGGCGCCGGTGGACCTCCTCGGTCAGCGAGGCACGCTCGAGCGCAAGCGCCACCTGGGAGGCGAGCGCACGGAGAGAGGTACGGATCGCCTCCGGCGGTGCGGTCCGTCCGGCCGCGACGAGGAGCCTGCGCTCGCGCTTCGGGGGAGCCAGGTCGAGCACGAGGACGCGGTTGTGGTCTGCGGGCAACCCGAGGGCTGCAAGCGCCTCAGCGCTAAGCCGCACGACGTCGCCTTCGCGAGCGGCCTCGAGGAGCGCGACCTCCACGGGACCGAGCGAGTCGACCGAGCGTACGAGCGTCACGAGGTCGGGCCCAGCCAGGGCGCGCGCCGCGCTGAGTGCAACATCGTCGATCTCGTCACGGCTCGTGGCCGCGACAAGATCCGTGCCTGAGGCGCTCAGCATGCGCTCGCGGTCGAGCGAGCGCTCCTGCTGGCGCATCAGCCCGGCCATGCGCAGGATGACGAGCCCGAATAGGCTGATCGAGGCCGCGCGCACGACGGCGAAGTCGTAGTCGCCGACGGATAGGTCGTGCAACATGCCGATCGTCGGCGCGATGAGGGAAGCGCCCGTCAGCAGCGCGAGCCTGAAGCGGGTGAGCACCTCGCCGCGCTTGACCGCAGGCTCGTCGATGTCCGACATCGAGGGGTGCAGGGCCGCGGCGCCCCAGAGCAGGTAGAAGCCGATCCAGCCGGCGTCCAGCCAGAGCTGGTGGTCGTAGGTCCCGTGCAGGATCATCAGCCCGTACACGAAGTCCGTGACGAGCAGACAGATGATGCTTGCGCAGATCAGGTGGAACGCCGGGCGGCGCTGCCCGCCGTCCAGGGCGAGACGCACCGCCACCGCGAGCAACAGCACGTCCGCGAGCGGGTACGCAACCGACACCAATCGCGCGGCCGTCGAAAGCGTGTCGTCGTGAAGGTACGGGACCATCAGCCAGATCCACGACGGCAGCGCAAGGCCGACGGTCATGATGGCCGCGTCGATCGCGCTGCCGCGGTCGCTGCCGCGCGCGCGCCGGCGCTCGAGGATCACGAGGCCCGCGACGAGCGCCGGGTACACGAGTAGGTAGGCCGCGTCCCCGAGCGACGGGAACGGCACCTCGCGGTCCAGCAGGAGCGGGTAGCTGTACGTGTAGAGGTCGCCGAGCCAGAAGAGCGTGAAGCCGATCGCGAACCAGCTCCAGGCCGCACGCGCGCGCGGATTGTGCAGCCGCATGCCGGCGAGGATCGCGAGGACCGGCGCGAGGCCCAGGACGTTCATGAGCGGGCCGCTGCCTTCGAACGGCGGCGCGAACAGGTAGAGGCCGAGGAGCACCGCTCCTGCCGCGAGAAAGAAGATCCAGGCGCGGCGCGAGAGCATCAGGCGGCGTCCTCCAGCGTCTCCTCGCGCGTCCGGAGCTCGCCCGCCGCGGCCAGTCGTTCGAGCGCCGCGATCAGCGAGTCGACCTCGGCGTCGGTGTTGGCCGCGGTCAGCTGGACCCGGAAGCCGACCTCGTCCTTCGGCACGAGCGGGTAGGCGGCCAGCGTCACGTAGACGCCCTGGTCGAAGAGAAAGCGCCCGACGGCGTCGATCCGTGCGTGATCCCGTAGCGGGATCTCGATGATCGGGAGTCCGGAGCGGTTGGGCGTGTCGATTCCCAGCCGCCGCAGCGCACCGAGCACGCGGTCCGTCAGCCGCCACAGGTTGGCGCGTAGCTCGTCGCCGCGCGCCTCGTTGACGTCGAACCCGGCCAGCACAGTGGCCAGCGAGGCCACCGGCGACGGCCCGGAATACAGGTAGGGCGGCGCGGCGACCTTGAGCAGGTCCTTGACATCCGTGGGACAGGCGATGAAGGCGAGCAACGACGAGTACGCCTTCGAGAAACCGCCGACGAGCACGACGTTGTCGTAGGTCTCGCCGAAGTGGCGCACGATGCTGTTGCCGCGCACCCCGTACGGGCATTGCTCGTCCGGCGCGCGTTGGCCGATTACGCCGAAGCCGTGCGCGTCGTCCACGTATAGGAGCGCACCGTGCCGGCGCGTGACCTCGGCGAACGCGACCAGGTCGGGTGCATTGCCGGTCATGCTGTTGACCCCGTCCATGCAGACGAGCCGCGTCGGGTCCCGCTCGGCGGACAGGAGCGCGTCGAGGTGCTCGGGGTCCTCGAACCGGAACCGCCGCACCGCGACACCGCGTGCCCGCGCGATCTGGCAGCCGTCATAGATCGTCTTGTGCGCGCGGGCGTCGAGGAAGATGGTGCCCGAGGCGGCCAGCAGCGGGATCACCGACATGTGGATGTGCGTGATCGTCGGGAGAACGAGCGAGTCCTCGGCCCCGAGCAGTGCGGTCAGGCGCTCTTCGATCTCCTCATACAGCACGGGGCTGCCGAGCAGCCGAGACCAGCTGGGATGCGTGCCCCAGCGCTCGAGGTAGGCGGGGATCGCATCCAGGATCTCGCGGTCAAGGTCGAAGCCGAGGTAGTTGCAGGAGGCGAAGTCCGCGAGCCACTTGTCGCCGACGCGGATCATGCGCGCATCGATCTCGTGAACGACCGCATCCATCATCGGATGCGACGCCTTCAGGATCGACAGATCGCTGCAGGTGGCGAGCCAGTGCTCGAGCCAAGGGCGCCGAGTCAGCTGGGGGGTCGCGCCGGGGGTCCGGGCCGTCATGGCCCCGACTTCGGGAAGACTCATAGGGAGCTATTTCGACCGCTGAGCGGTGGTTCTTGAAACGTTCAGCGCGGCTTTGAGCCCGGGTAGCGCTCCAGGGCGTCGTCAGGGATCGGCTCCCAGACGGCCGCGCTCTCGACGTGGGCTCGCCAACTCGGCCGCACCCCGGGGTCGCCGTCGAACGCCGGCAGCCTCACGCTCATCTGCCCGGAGCCGTCCGGATCACGGCTGAACAGGTGTGAGCCGCACGCGCGGCAGAAGCACTTCTCGAAGCCGCCGTCCGGATGGCGCCAGCACTGCACGAGCTGCTCGCCCCTCACGAGCCGGAAGGTGCTCCCGTCGATGCGCGCCTGTGCCGAGGACCCGGACCCCGTGCGGCGCTGGCAGCGCGTGCAGTGGCAGTAGCCGGCGGCGCTGACGGGCTCCGTCAGCTCGAAGCGGATCCCGCCGCAGAGGCAGCCGCCCGTGACTGACGGCTCGGATGCCATGCACCCGAGTCTTGCACGGCCAGCTCCTCGAGCTCGGCGGCCGCGCGGTCGTCGGCCGTCTCCTCGGCGATCGCCGCGGCCAGTCGCTGCGCGGCCGCTCGGTAGCGCTCGTCGCCGAGCACCTCGCGAACCGCGGTCGCGATCTTCTCGGGCGCGGCGCTCTGCTTGATCCGCACGCCCGCGCCGGCGGCGAGCACACGCGTCGCGTTCTCGGGCTGGTCGCGGCCCATCGGCATCACCACCATCGGCACACCGGCGGCGAGGGCCTTCATGACGGTGCCGTGGCCACCGTGAGTCACGACCGCGGCCGTGTGCGGAAGCACGGCGGCGTGCGGCGCCGCCTCGACCACGCTGACGTTGCCCGCAGCCGCGAACGGCGGGACGGCCGGGCCCGTCGTGACGAGCCCGCGGACCGGCAGCGTGCCGAGCGCCTGTGCCGTGCGGCGCAGCACCGCCTCCTGTTCCTGGTAGGTCGAGCTGAGGCCGACGAGCACGAGCGGCTCGTCACCGGGCGGCAGCGCGAGCTCTCCGGCCCACTCCGGGTCGTCGAGCCGCGGGCCGACCACCCGGACCTTCGGGTGGCGGGGCAGCTCCGGGTAGTCGAAGGCCTCGCTCGTGAGCACGAGGACCCGGTCGACGCGCGCAAGCGAGTCGACCGCGTCGTCCACCGGCTCGAGGCCGAACTCGCCCCTGGCCGCGTTGAGCGCGCCGAGCCCCCGGTTCCAGCCGGAGCGGGAGAGGCGGTCGAGTACGACGTCGCGGAGGCGCCCGAGCGGCCCGGACGCGGGCGCCACCCCGGGGCCGAACGGCGGCCGTCCGACGGCCGGCATGACGTCGACAGTCGTGGTGATCAACGCGACCGGAACATTTGCGGCCTCGCCCGCAACGATCGCACCCGCGAGCATCACCTCGGTCACGATCACGTCCGCCGGGCGACGCTCGAGCTCGTCGAGCACGTCGCGCGCGACGTCGGCGGCGCGTCCGAACATCAGGCGGTCGCGAATGCGCGAGAAGCCGCCCATCGGCGTGCGCGCCTCCCAATCCTTGAACAGGTCGCTCTCGGGCGTGCGCTCGGTCCGATGCGGTGTGCGCGTCCAGGGGATCGCCTCGGCACCGGTGGCCTCGATCTCGGCGCGCAGCACGGGGTCGCCGAGGACGCGCACCTCGTGGCCGCGCTCCGCGAGCGCGCGCGCCAGCGAGAGAGTCGGGAAGACGGCGCCGCCGCCGTCCCACGCGCAGAAGAGGAAGCTCGACATGTTCAGGACCTCCGGTCGGGGTAGAGGGCTTCGATCAGCTCCTGCAGGACGGCGGCCGTGCGGGCCTGGCTCAGTCCGTGGTCGCGGCGCAGGTACTTCCAGGTGGTGACGTCCGTGGCGGCGCTCAGCGCCATCAGGCGCTTTGTGCGCGCGCTCCCGCTGAGGCCGGTGAGGGCGCCCGGGAAGGTCCGCTCGACCCACTCCCGGTGGTAGCGGCGCCCATCCGTGAGGCCGTTGGCGATCGCCGGGAAGCGATGTTCGACGGTCAGGGCGCGGATGTTCGCGTCGCCGTGACGCTCGTAGTCCTTGGCGAGGATCTCGGCAGCGTGCGCGACGTCGTCGGGCGCGACCTGGTCGCGGAGAGCCTTGATGCTGTCGCTGTAGCGCTCGATCGCGGCTAGGAAGACGGCGTCCTTGGTCCCGAAGTGGTTGACGACCGTCTGCAGCGCCACGCCGGCCGTCGACGCGACGTCACGCAAGCTGACCTCGTCGTACGGATGCTCGAGGAAGAGCTCGAAGGCCGCATCGACGATCCGCCCGCGAGTGGCCTCCGTGGCTGCAGCACGTGCGCCCTGGCGATAGGACCGGGCTGACTTTCGCTGGACTGTCGTACTACTCATTAGAACGACATTACACCGAAATGGCTGGCTGTCAAGCCGGGGCCGGTGTGAGGACTAGTCCAGCGAGTAGATGTAGTCGGCGACGTTGGTGTGCAGGACGTCGCCCTCGCCCTCGATAAAAAGCCGGCGCCCGGATGCGGACAGCGACACCACCGCCACGTGGTGGGCGCCGTCGCTCCAGTAGCCCACGCTCCCCGGGGCAGGCGTGTCGGTCGGGTTGGCAAGGGGGACGACCGACCTCGTCAGCCTCGGCCAGAAGCCGAGCAACTGCTCGGCTGTAACAGCGCCGGGCAGATGGCGCTCCTCGGCCAACAGCGCGGCGAAGAACAGGATTCTCATCATCTGGATGGTTTTCTCGCGCTCGTCGACGTATACCGCGCCGCGCTGCGTCAACGGGATGGCTGCGATCGGCCTCCGCCCGGAACGCGTCTCGAGCGAGACGTCGCAGTAGTCGAGCCCGCGCGTCAGGTCGCCGGTCCTGATCCTGCGCCCTCGTTTGGGCGCTCGGTACGTCAAGCCCCCCTCGGCGGTCCCGTCCTCCAGGAACTCGGTGCAGTAGACACGCACTCGGCGCCCGGCCACCCGCCGCCAGAGCTTCTTGGCGCTCGGCGTGAACACGACCACGATCGCGCCGCGTTCGCGGACGATCCGGACGCCGTCAGCCTCGCCCACAGGTAGCGGCGCCTGCGCGCCGGCCGTCGCCGCCGGCACAGCGAACACGGCGGCCGCGACGACCACCGCGGCTAGCACCCTCATAGAGCGACCCTACATCTAGTCTGAATCGCTGTGGCAGATCCGCAGGACGTCATACCCGCTCTCTACCGCGCCTTCAACAAGCGCGACATCGACCCGGTCCTGGAGTTGATGCATCCCGACGTCGACTGGCCGAACGCCTGGGAGGGTGGGCGTGTCCACGGGCGCGAGGCCGTGCGGGCCTATTGGACGCGCCAGTTCGAGGCGATCTCGGGGCAAGTAGAACCGGAGGCGGTGAGGGAGGAGCCGGACGGCTCGGTCACGGTGGAGGTGCATCAGGTCGTGCACGACGCTCAGAGCGGCGAGCTCCTGAGCGATTCGCGCGTGCGCCACCGCTACCGATTCGAGGATGGCCTCATCACGCGGATGGACGTGCTCTAAGACCTGCGCCGCGGTCGCGCCACGAGCTCACCGCCGCAGTTCGGGCAGACGTGCTCCATCACCTCGGCGCAGGCCGGGCAGAAGGTGCACTCGTAGCTGCAGATCGTCGCGTCGCCGCCGGGTGACAGGTGGGTACCGCAGCGCTCGCATTCCGTGCGCATCTCGAGGGCCATTCGCGCAAGCTAGCGGGCCGGCTCCTCGCGGCTCGTCATGTAGGCACCGGCGAGCACGAGCGCGGTCCCGAGGATCGCGGCCGCCGCGATCGACTCGTCCAGCAGCAGCGCACCGAGCAGGATCGCCACGACGGGGACGAAGTAGAGCGTGACCGAGCCGCGGGTCGCCCCCACGCGGCCGACGAGCGTGGTGAACCAGACGTAGGTCAGCGCCGTGCCGATCGAGCCGAGCGCGATCATCGGCAGGAGGCTCTCCCAGGCGAACGTCGACTCGGTGGCAGAGACGGCGCCGACCGGCAACAGCAGGACGAGCGCCACGAGCTGAGCGCGCCAGATCACGGGCAGCGCGCCGTTGCGGCGCTGGAGCGGCCCGGCGAGGTTGAAGGCGCAGCCGTAGAGCACGGTCGCGAGCAGGACGAGCACGATGCCGAGCGAGGTCGACTCGCCCTCGCCGAACGACGGCGACGCGACCGCCACGACGCCCAGGAAGCCGACCACGAGCCCGCCCGCCTGCAGCCGGCCCGGCAGGTGGCGCACGGCGATGGCCGCGATCAGGGCCGTGAACAGCGGCGCGGCCGCGTTGATCATGCCGGCGAGCGACGACTCGATCCACTGCTGCGCGACCGAGAACAGCATGAACGGCGCCGCCATCCAGATCAGGCCCAGCAGCGCGACGAGCGGCCAGTCGCCGCGCTCGATCGGGCGCCGCGCGCCCGGAACGAGTGCGAGCGTGACGGCCCCGAAGAAGACCCGCAGGAAGGCCACCAGGCCAGGCTCGAAGTGATCGAGCCCGAGCTCGATGAATAGGAACGAGGCGCCCCAGGTGAGCGCCACGCCCGCGAGCAGCGCCCAGTCGAGCGGCTCGAAGGCGGCGGTGCTCGCGGCGGCGGGTCGCGTTCCCGCCTGGGCCCGGGTGCTCACCGTGCCTCGCTCGCGAGTTCGTGGACGAGCCGAAGCTTCTCGACGACTGCGGGCGCGAGCACGAACGGGTAGAGGTCGTCGCGCCCCATGCTGCGGTTGATCGCGTTGAGCGCGTAGCTGAGCGAGAGCCAGGCCGCGACGATCTCGTAGAAGGTCGCAGGCGCATCGCCCGGGCTCGCCGCGAAGGCGTCGCCGGTGGGCAGGTCGGGCCCGTGCAGCTCGAGGCCGTAGGACGCAGCCGTCTGCGAGGTGTCGCGCATGTGCAGGTAGTGGGCGAACGTCTCCGCCCAGTCCTCGGCGGGATGCATGGTCGCGTAGGCGCTCACATGCCGCTCCTGCCAGGCCGCCGGCGCGCCCTCCGCGTAGTGGCGGTCGAGCGCGGCCTGGTAGTCGGCGCGCTCGTCGCCGAACAGCGCCCGGACCCGCTCGCGACGCTCCTCATCCGGCGTCAGCACCGTGAAGTAGAAGTGCCCGACCTCATGCCGGAAGTGGCCGAGCAGGGTGCGGTAGGGCTCGCCGAGCTCCTGGCGCATGCGCTCGCGGTGGGGGTCGTCGGCCTCGGCGAGGTCGAGCGTGACGACGCCGTTCGCGTGCCCGGTCGTGACCGGCCGTGACGCGCTCGAGAGCAGACGGAAGCTCAGACCCTCGATCGGGAGGCCGAGCTCGCCGAGCTCGAAGAGCAGCCGCCGCTTCGCCGCCTCGGCGCTGCGCAGTGCGGCGAGCCCCTCGGCGTCCTCGTCGGCGGGCCGCGTGCGGGTCAGCCCGCAGCTGAAGCAGAGCTCGCCGGGGCCGCCCGCGACCCAGTTGCAGGCGGCCGTCTCGAGGTTCGCGCAGCGCGGACCGACCAGTGCGCCGAGCTCGCGCTCGGGCCAGCGGAAGCCGAGCTCGGTTCCGCAGTTGAGGCAGGCCGTGTTCTCGAAGAAGACCAGCTGCGAGCAGGTGGGGCAGGCGAAGGCGCGCATGGCAGCCCCCGAGACTAGGCGCGTGGCGGCTCGGCCTCTCCCAGCGCTGCGAACGCCTCCGCCCGCGACGTGAACGAGCGCGCCTCCAGCGCCCGCTCGCCCTCGAAGGTCCAGACGACGGCGAGCTCCTGGGCGACCGGCACGCCGCTCTCGCCGCCGCGCCCGGAGATGCTGACGACCACGACGACCCGGTCGCCGCGATCGACGATCTCGTCGAGCTTCTGCGAGTAGCCGTCCCAGGTGTCGCGCGTGTCCGCGATCCACTCCTGCGTTCCCTCGAAGCCGCGCAGGACGCGGCCGTCCCAGACGAGGTGGAACTCGAAGTCAGGCCCGAGGCGCTCGCGCGCCAGCTCCTCGAACGTGTCGAAGTCGCCGCGCTCGAGCGCCTCGTAGCCGCGTCTCAGGAAGTCGACGTTGGACGACACCGGGCGGCCAGTATGCCGCCGCGCTGCCCTGGCCGTCAGGCCGCCTGCTCGAGGAACCCGGTCACCGACTCGAGGCGGCCGTCTCCCGCGAGGGCCCCGAAGTCGGCGCCCGCGGCCACCGGGTCGCCGCCGTCCGGCCCGTACAGGCTCCAGGCGAAGCGCACCTTGTGGTTGTGGGCATCCGGCCCGAAGGAGAGCTCGAAGCGATGCCCGGGGAACTGCTCCTGGGCGGCCGCGATCATCGCGTCGATGCCCTGGTGGCCCTCGCCCGACATGAGCGGGTCGACGTAGCTCGCGTCCGGGGCCCAGGCCCGCGTCACGAGCTCGAGCCGCCGAGCGTCGTCGGTCTCGTTCCAGGCGGCGATGTAGGTGTTGATGACTTCTGTGATCTCTGGCATGCGCCCAACCGTGCCGCAGCGAGGTGGGCGAGTCGATTACCTCGCAGGTAAGCGCCGCGCCGCACGGGCGCCGCTAGGGTCGACCCAGTGACGACCGCAACCGCCCGCGTCGGGCCGCTGCTGCGCGACTGGCGCCGGCGCAGGCGCCTGAGCCAGCTCGACCTGGCGCTCGAGGCGGGAGTGTCGGCGCGCCACCTGAGCTTCGTCGAGACCGGGCGGTCGCGCCCGAGCGCCGAGATGGTGCTGAACCTGGCGGAACAGCTCGAGATGCCCCTGCGCGAGCGCAACCACCTGCTGCTGGCGGCCGGCCACGCACCGGTCTACGAGCAGCACGCGCTCGACGACCCGGAGATGGCGCCGGTGCGCGACGCGCTCGAGCTGATCCTCGCCGGACACGAGCCCTACCCGGCACTCGTGGTCGACGGTGCCTGGGAGATGCTCCTCGCGAACCGCGCGGTCGCGCTGCTGACGGCGGGCGTCGCACCGGAGCTGCTCGCGCCGCCGCTCAACGTCCTGCGTGTGAGCCTGCATCCGGACGGCGTCGCGCCGCGCATCGCCAACCTCGGCGAGTGGCGCGCGCACGTCTTCGAGAGGCTCGAGCGCCAGATCGCGGTCAGCGGCGACGCCGCGCTCGAGGCGCTGCTCGAGGAGCTGCGCGCCTACCCCGGCCCCGACGCTCCCGCGAACCCGAGCCACGACATCGCCGTCCCGCTGCGGCTCGCAAGCCCGGAGGGCGAGCTCGCCTTCATAAGCACGGTCTCGACGTTCGGCACGGCGATCGAGATCACGGCGAGCGAGCTGTCGATCGAGTCCTTCTTCCCGGCCGATGAGCGCACCGCCGGCGTGGTGCGCGCGTACGTCGAACGCTTGCTCTTTTCCCCGCTCTTCCCCCTTGTGTTCGTCCCAGCTCGCGATCGCCTCGGGGCGCAGGTAGGCCTGAGCCACTGCTGCGGGCGGGTCGGCGTCGTCAGGCAGGTTCAGCGACGGTGCGGGCAGGCTCTCCAGGTCCTCGCGGCTCTTTAGCGCCATCAGGCCTGGGCTGTCGTCCTTCTTCGCCACCGGCTGCCTGCTGGAGAGCCTGCTTCATACCCCCTGTGTAACGGCGTGGGCACGCCAGCCCTTTTGTGCATTCGGCACCCCCTCGGTCTCCGCGACCACCACCGCACTCCCCCAGGCGGCTCGAGCTCGAGACGCAACCGCTCGGGCGGGGACACCGCGAGCGTAACCCGAGGGCGGCAGCCGGCCCTGAGCGCCACCTGGGAACCCACAGGACGCCAAGGATCAGGGTGCGGGTTCAGGGGGCCCGCCTGATGACTCGCGGCGCCGCGGCGGCACCATCGGACCACGTTGTATCCACTAATCAGAACGGAGAGAACGATGACCGACAGCAACACTCCCCAGCCGCCCAAGCGCTCCGGCGTGGCCCGCGGGGTCCTGCTCGTCGCGGGTGCCGTGCAGGCCTCCTGGCGGTCGGGCTCATGGGTCTCGGAGCCCTTGGTCTCTACGGCGAGAGCCAGAAGACGAGCAGGGCTACCTCATACCCCCACCGAGCGTTTCGCGGCGAGCACCCACGCGCTCGCCACGGAGAACCTCGAGCTGGACCTCGACGGGGTACAGGATGTCGTGAGCTCGCCCGACCTCGGCAGGTCCGCCTCGACGTGGCACCGCAGTCCGACAAGCCGGTCTTCGTGGGGATCGCCCGCACCGATCAAGTGACCTCGTACCTGAGCGGTGTCGCGCACACCACGCTCACCGACTTGGACTACGAGCCCTTCGAGGCGAGTTACAACCGCCGGGCGGCGAGCGCAAGCCGGCTTTGCCCGCGGACCAGCGATCTGGGCGGCTTCCACCCAGGTGCTGGCGCCCGACGCTGACCTGGACGTCGAGGACGGTGACTGGTCGGTTGTCGTCATGACGCCGACGGATCACGCGGCGTGCAGGCCGACGTCAGCGCCGGAGCCAAGCTCCCCTACCTGACCGCGATCGGCTGGAGCCTGCTCGGCGGCGGGTCGGCCCTGCTCGTGGGGGCGACCCTGCTGGTCGTGTTGGGCGTGCGTCGGCCACGCACTCGCCCCGGCGGCCCTGTGCCCGCCGCGGGCGTGGCACCCAGCACCGCCTGACCGACCGACCATCCCGCAGCACCGCGAATCGGCGCCCGCCTTCTGGCGGCGCCGGTCGTACAACGGAGGTCGAAGTGCACCCCGCCCACCTGGACGGTAGCTGCCCGTCAGAGCTCCTCCAGCCAGTTCCTGCGTCGAGTACACGAGCTGCTCCCGGCCTGCCCCCCTGCGCGATCGAATCGGCTCAGCCTCATCCAGCAGTCGGCGGATATGACCACCTGTTTCCTCCCTGATCGGTGCGGGCGGATACTTCCGGCGATGTCGCAGGCAAACATCGAGGTCGTGCTGCGCTTGGTGGACGCCGTCAATGCAGGCGACATCCCGCGCGAGCTGATCGCTCCTGACTTCGAGCTCAGGAACGTCATCACCAACCGCGTCGTGGGACGTTGGTCCTCGTCGGGAGCGTGGGACGCCCTCCCAGCCGTGGGGCTGCAGGAGTAGGCGATGTCGCACGAGGAGCGCGCCGACCTGGTGCAGCGAGCGTTCGACGTGTGGAACCAGGGAGACATCGACGCGTATCTCGCCCTCCTGTGCCTCGATGTCGAAGCTGTTCCATTCGGCGCAGCATTGGAAGGCAAGGTTTGCCGGGGCCACGACGATGTGCGTGCGTGGTGGCTGGCGCACTCGGAGGTCTGGGAGACCTTCCGGCTTTGCGCCGAGGAGTTCGAGCCGGTCGGCGCCGAGCTCGTCGTATCGGGGCGCTGGGAGGCGGTTGGACGGAGCGGCGTGGAGCTGTCCACGCCTGCAACCTGGGTGTTCGGCTTCAGTGACGGGAAGATCGCCTACTGGAGGGCGTACACGTCCAGAGCTGCCGCCTTGGAAGCCGTGGGCCTTTCGGACCACGATTCCTTACCTCCGACGTAATCGACGCGCTGCGCGAGCCGGGGGATCCTGGCTCGCATGATCGACCGCTCGAGGACCTGGTCGGCGTGGCCCCCGAGCTGACTCGGCCGCTCGGCGCGTTCCTGGTGCTGTTCGCCGCCGCCGTGTGGTTCGTGGCGACGCGGCCGGTCGTCCCGCGCATGGCGGTCGCCGACATCGCCGCCGCCAACGCGGGCTGGGCGCTCGGCTCCGTCGTGTTCGCCGCGACGGGAGCGTCGTCGCCGACCACGGTCGGCACGATCTGGATCGTGCTGCAGGCGCTCGTAGTCGGCGGCTTCGCGGCCCTTCAGGCGCTCGCGATGCGCTCCGAGGGCGCCGTCGCGGCGCCGGTGAGTCCGAACTCCTCGGCGATCAGCTCGTAGGAGCGCCGCCGGGCGTCGTGGTCGTACATGGTGGTGAGCAGCATCAGCTCGTCCGCCCCGTACTCGCCGGCGACCTCCTCCAGCCCCGCACGGACGGTCGCCGGCGAGCCGATCACGGCGCGCCGGCCCGAGCCCGGGCCGCGCGAGCGGGTCTCGAGATAGGCGAGCGCCTTCTCGACCGGCGGCACCTGGACGAGCGTGCCCTGCCTCAGCAGCGAGAACATCATCTTCATCGAGGAGGCGAGCCGCTCGGCCTCCTCGTCCGTCTCCGCGCAGATCACCACGACGGCCGCCATCACAAGCGGCGCGCCGAGCCGCTCCGAGTCGATGAAGCGGCCGCGGTAGTCGGCCGCGATCGCCGGCCCGTTCGGGTTGATGAAGTCGGCGAACGAGTAGGGCAGGCCGAGCTCGGCCGCCCAGATGGCGCTCTGCGGCGACGAGCCGAGCAGCCACGGCTCCGGGCGCTCGGGTCTCCCGGGCAGCGTGCGCGCCAGCCGCGCGAACGGATGGTTCCCGGGCAGCCGGTCCTCGAAGAGCGCGAGCAGCTCGACCAGCTGCTCGATGAAGTCGTCGGGCGCGGGGCGGCTGCGGTCGCGCTGCAGCGCCATCATCGTCATCGGGTCCGTGCCGGGCGCACGCCCGATGCCGAGGTCGATCCGCTCCGGGTGCAGGCCGCTCAGGATGCTGAACACCTCCGCCACCTTGAGCGGGCTGTAGTGCGGCAGCATCACACCGCCGCTGCCGACGCGAATGCGCTCGGTCGCGTCCGCGATCGCGCCGATCAGGACCTCGGGCGCCGCGCATGCGAGCGAGGGCGTGCCGTGGTGCTCGGCGACCCAGTAGCGGTGATAGCCGAGCGAGTCCGTCAGCCGGCCGAGGTCCACGCTCCGGTGAAGCGCCTGTGCGGCGGTCGAGCCCTCGGAGATCGGGGCCTGGTCGAGGACGCTGAGGCGCATGGAGACTGGGGGGCGGCCCGAGAGCCGCCCCCTCTGGCGAGCGTCAGTGTTTCTTCTCGAAGAAGTGCCTGTCGCGCCAGCGCGCGACCTGCTCACCGATGCGGGAACCGTCCTCGTCGGCGTTGCGGAAGTGGATCCCGGACCACACCCGAGCGTCCACGACCTCGTCGGCCGCCTGCGAGAAGCGCCCGAAGCTGCGGGTCGTTCCGGAGTTCATGCTCGTCGCGGTGAACGCGATCCGATCAGTCCGGAAGAAGTCCTCCAGGGACTCGCACATCGCGCGGGTCACCCCGGCCAGGCCCGACGGGTGGTCGGGATAGGGCGGAGTGTTGATCAGCGGCAGCCAGTCGGCCTGCGGCTCGGTCGCCTCGTTCCCGTCCGCAGCGGCCTCCCTGATCGCCGTGATCGGCCGCCAGAACAGCCAGCGCGCCTTGTCGTCCCAGACCGCGATCAGCGCGTCCGCTCCCGTCAGGTACTCCATCGCGTACATCCGGGCGCTGTCTACGACGCTCATCCCGAAGCGGACGGACAGGTCGCGTGACAGCCGGGTGATGATCATCGGCCCCTCTGCCCAGAAGCGGGCCGCATCCGTCTGATCGTCGCTGCGCTTCGTGCTCGTCTGCGAGCCGAGCAGCTTGACCTCCTCGAACTCACGCGCGTACCTGCGGCTGCCGAGGTCGTAGGGGCCGTGCGAGCGGAACTGCTCGGGATCCTTGCCCAGGAACGGGTCGACGTCCTTGACCCACGCGTTCGGGTCGTTCACGAAGGCCGGCAGGACGGGTCGCCAGCCACCCGGGTCCGCGCTCACCGGGAAGCGGTAGGGGCCGAAACGGCCGTCCTCCGTGCGGGCGGCGATCATCGCCCAGGCGGCGGCCTCGCCCACGGCGATCCCGCCCTGCTTGGCCGACCCGTCCGGAATCGGGGCCAGCGAAGCGGCATAGCGAGCGGAGAGCGTCGCCTGTTGCGCGGGGACGATGTTCGTGAGGACGCGGTACGCCGCCGTCGCGGCGGCCGCGTCCTTCGAGTACCAGGACCGGGCCGGGACTCGGACGAGATAGGGCTCGTAGCCGCGGTCGATCGAGTTGACGGCGTCGAAGACGGCGCCGTGCACCATGGCGAGGTGAATCGTCGAGACGGTGGGCGCCTGCCCGGCCGTCGTGACCAGCGCGTCGGTCGCGTTGACGTTCCAGTCCGTCACGGTGTCCGCGCGTGCGGGAGAGGCGGCCAGAACGGCCGCTGCGGCGACGGCCGCGAACAGGCCGGCGCTGCGCATGCGGGGGGGACGCATGAGGTTCTCCTTTGTACGAATGATGGAGAGCGGCGTCAGGCCGCTCGAAGCGCACAGCAGAGGGGTTTCACTACCACCTCCCCGGGGGGGTGCGGGGACGGGCCAGTGATTTCGACTATCTACCTCTGGAGTGGCGCTGTCAACTACCGGCGACGCCTCTCCGGAGCGAGCTCGGGGCTCTGCCAGCCCTGGTCGGCCGGGTTCACGTTGATGCCCGGCTTGACGATCTCGTCGATCCTGTCGAGCAGCTCGTTCGAGAGCTCGGTGTCGGCGGCCGGCAACTGCGACTCGAGGTGCTCCATCGTGCGCGGGCCGATGATCGCCGCTGTCACGGCGGGATGGCGGATCACGAACGCGAGCGCCATCTCGATCAGGCTGATCCCGGCCTCGTCGGCGAGCTGGCCGAGGGCGTCGGCGGCGTCGAGCTTGCGCTGGTTCTCGGGCAGCGACATGTCGTAGCGCTGCGGGACCATCGCCGAGCGCCGCGAGGTCAGGTCGGCGGCGTCCTTGCGCCACTTCCCGGACAGCCAGCCGCCCGCGAGCGGGCTCCACGGGATCACGCCCATGCCGTAGCGGCGGCAGGTCGGCAGCACGTCCGCCTCGACGCCGCGATGCAGCAGTGAGTAGGGCGGCTGCTCGCAGACGAAGCGCTCTCGCCCGCGCCGCTCGGCCACCCACTGCGCTTCGACGATCGCGCTAGGCGGGAAGGTCGAGGAGCCGATGTAGCGCACCTTGCCGGCGCGCACGAGGTCGGTGAGCGCGCCGAGCGTCTCGTCGATGTCGGTGTCGAGCTCGGGGCGGTGGATCTGGTAGAGGTCGATCCAGTCGGTGCCGAGCCGCCGCAGGCTGTTCTCGACCTCGCGCACGATCCAGCGCCTCGAGTTGCCGAACTCGTTCGGGTCGTCGCCCATCGAGCCGTGCACCTTGGTGGCGAGGACGACGTTGTCGCGGCGCCCGCCGGCGAGCGCCTTGCCGACGATCTGCTCGGACTCGCCGCGCGAGTAGACGTCGGCCGTGTCGATGAAGTTGACGCCGGAGTCGAGGGCCTTGTGGATGATGCGGATCGACACGTCGTGGTCCGTCTCCCCCCAGGCCCCGAACATCATCGCCCCCAGACAGAGCGGGCTGACCTTGACCCCGGTGCGGCCGAGCGTGCGCTGTTCCATGAGTCGAGACTAGAAGCCCGCCCATTAGCATCGCCGGGCCTATGACCGCGGCGTTACAGGAGGAGGCGGTGAAGCTGCTGCGCGAGCTCGTGCAGCACGACACCACGAACCCGCCCGGCAACGAACGCCCGGCGCAGGAGCTCGTGGCCGCGCGCCTGCGCGCCGCCGGCTTCGAGGTCGAGCTCGTGGGTCCCGATCCCGAGCGCCCGAATGTGGTCGGGCGCCTGGAGGGGAGCGCGCCGGGCCCGGTGCTCGGGTTGCTCTCGCACGTCGACACGGTCACAGCGGACCCGCGCGGCTGGCGCCACGACCCCTGGTCGGGGGCGCTCGACGAGGGCTGCGTGTGGGGCCGTGGGGCACTCGACATGAAGTCGCAGACGGCCGCGGAGCTTGTTGCCGCGTGCTCGCTCGCGCGCGAGGGCTGGCGCCCTGCCTCCGGCGCGCTCGTCGTGATCTCGGTCGCCGACGAAGAGGTCGGCGGCACGGGCGCCGAGATCGTCTGCGCCGAGCGGCCCGATCTCGTTCGCTGCGACTACCTGCTGAACGAGGGCGCCGGCGTGTCCTTCCCGCTCGACGGCGAGCGCCTGTACGACGTGACAGTTGGAGAGAAGGGCGTCTTCCGCTTCACGCTCTCGACCGACGGGGTGGCCGGCCACGCATCGATTCCCGACGTCGCCGACAACGCGCTGCTCAAGCTGGCGCCGCTGCTCGAGGCGCTCGCGACGCGCAGGCCGGGCTTCGACGTGACGCCCGGCCCGCGCACACTGCTCGCCGCACTCGGGCTCGACGCCGACGGTGACCCGGACGCGGCCCTTGAGCGGCTGCGCGAGCGCGCGCCCGAGTACGCGCCGCTGGTCGAGCCGATGCTGCGGGTGACGCTTGCGCCCACGATGGTCGAAGCCTCCACGGCGAGAAACGTGATCCCGGACGAGGCGCACCTGCACGTCGACTGCCGCGTCCCGCCCGGCATGGACGAGCCCGAGGTGCGCGCCCGGCTGGGCGAGGTGCTGCCCCCGGACGGCTACCGGCTCGAGTTCACAGAGCGGCTCGTCGGGAACAGCTCGCCCCCCGAGTCGCCGCTGATGGACGCGCTGGCCGCGTGGATCGGGCGCAGCGACCCGGGCGCGCGGATCGTGCCCTCGATCGGGACGGGATATTCCGACTCGCACACCTTTCGAGCGGCCTTCCCAGACTGCGTCGCCTACGGCTTCTTCCCCCAGCGCTACATGAGCCTGAGCGAGATCAATGCGCTCGTGCATGCGCGCAACGAGCGCATCGACGTCCGCGACCTGGCGCTGGCGGTCGACTGCTACCGCTCGGTGGTGGTCGAGCTGCTCGGCTGAGTCAGAGCAGCCAGACGATCAGCAGGACGATCAGCGCGATCCCCACGCCGATGCCCGTGATCGAGAGCGGCGTGCGGTTCTCGTACCAGAAGCCCGGGTTCGCGCGGTCGCGCGAGATGTGGCCCTCCGGAGGCTCGCCCGTCCAGTCGTCGTCGTCCCAGGCGCCCATTGGGAGAGTTGTACCCCGGTTGTCCTGATTCACCCGTGGCCAACCGGGTAGCGCGTGCCTATGTCCACTCGCGACCAGAAACTGATCCAGTACCTGAACGAAGCGCACGGCAAGGAGAAGGAGCTCGAGACCGCGCTCCAGGCTCACATCGCCATGACCACCCGCGCGCCCTACAAGAAGCGCCTTCAGCAGCACCTGAAGGAGACGAAGGAGCACGCTCGCAGCGTCGAGCGGCGCATCAAGCAGCTCGGCGGCTCGACCGACACGCACCTGCCGGCGTCCGTTGCAGAGGCCGCCGCGACGGCGCAGGAGGTCGCCTCGAAGGCCGTCTCCACCGCCAAGGGTGGACTGGACGCGATTCGCGGAACAGGCGAGAGCGAGAAGATGCTGAAGAACGCGAAGACCGAGTTCTCCGAGGAGCACGAGGAGATCGCGACGTACGCCGGCATCGAGGCCCTCGCCGAGACCGTCGGTGACCGCGACACGGTCAAGCTCGCCCGCTCGATCCGGCGCGAGGAGGAGCGCATGGCCGCCTTCCTCGCCAAGGAGATCGCGACGCTCGCCAAGGGCGTGGCGAAGGAGGAGATCCCCGCCGCCGAGTGGTCCAACGGTGGCACTTCGAGCAGGCGGCGCACGAGCTCCCGCAGCAGCGGCGCACGCAGCTCCTCCAGCCGCTCGCGCTCATCGTCGAGCAGGTCTAGCAAGAGCAGCGGTTCGTCGGGCACGCGCCGCACGCGCGCCACGTCGAGCCGTTAAGCGAGGCGTGCAACCCGCGCCCGGCGGGTATCCCTCGGGCGACGATGACCGAGCGGACGTCGGGCGCGGGTAGGAACGAGAGCGAGGAGGAGCGGGTCGACCGCAACCTCCAGGAGCTCCTGCAGGAGCTCCGCGTGGCGCTGCCGGGAGTGCAGGTGCTGTTCGCCTTCCTGCTCATCGTGCCGTTCAACCAGCGCTTCCCGGACATCACGAGCTTCCAGCAGACGATCTACTTCATCACCCTGTTGCTCGCCACCGGGGCCACCGCCTTCCTGATCGCCCCGACCGTCCACCACCGCGTGCTGTTCAGGGAGCAGGCCAAGGAGCAGATCGTCATGACCGCCAACCGGTTCGCGATCGTCGGGATGGCGCTGCTCGCCGCCGCGATGACCGGGGCGATCCTGCTCATCACCGACATCATCTACGCGAGCACCACGGTCACGATCGTGTCCGCCGCCGTGGCCCTGCTGTTCTTCGTGCTCTGGTACGTGGTGCCGCTGCGGCGCTCGAAGCTGGTCTCCTAGTTCACGGGCTCCAGCGAACGGGCGATCTGCTCCGCGCGCGGGAACCCGAAGGCCCCCTCGAGGCGCACGAGCCTGTTGCCGCGCTCGAGCAGGAGCACGTTGGCCGCGAGCCGCAGCTCGCGGTCGGTCGTCTGGCCGTCGGGGCGGCGGTAGAAGAAGAAGTGCTCGGCCCCCTCGATCCAAACCGCGCGCTCGCCGTCGAGCGTCAGCTCCTCGATGGCGGTTGCCGAGCCCGCCAGCTTCCCGATCAGCTCCGGCACGAGGTCGCCGCGGAACTCGGTCACGAGCAGACCGAGGCCGGTTGTCCTGGCCTCCGGGAGCCCGGCGCGCGGGCGGTAGGCAAGCGCGAGCTCGCCGCCGGGGATGTCGCGGCGCACGTAGACGCCGTCCGGGCTGCCGGGGTCGGCCGGCACGAGCGGCGTGAAGCCGAGGACGCTGGTGGCCTGCTCCAGCGTGGTTCGCTGACCGAGCCGCAGCGGCCCGGGCTCGGGCGCCGCCGGCAGCTGCTCGCGGCGCTCGACCGTCGCCCCCTGGAGCCCGAAGAACTCGAGCACGGCGTCACGGACCGACGGCACCGCCGCGAACACGCCCCCGGCGAGCACGAGCAGCCCGATCAGCGCGAGCGCGAGCGCGCGGCGGAAGCCCGCGGCGGGCAGGAGGCTGCGGCGCCTGCGCGGCGCCGGCTGTCCGAGCCGCGCGCGGACGCGTGGCGCGAGCGCCGGCGTCTCGCGGGTAGTCGAGCTCGCGGCCGAGGCGCGTGAGTGCCTGCTCGAGCTCGGTCACGCCACCTCCTCCCCCAGCTCGCCGCGCAGCCGCTCGAGCGCCCGCGAAAGACGCGACTTGACCGTGCCGCGAGCGCACTCGAGCACCTCCGCCATCTCCTCCTCGCTGAGGTCGAGGAAGTAGCGGCAGGCGATCGCGCGCTGGTCGTTCTCGTTCAGGCGGGAGAGCGCCGCCAGCAGCTCCTCGCGCCGCTCGGAGTCGAGGAGCGCCGCCTCGGGCGACGGGACCGCGTCACCCGGGCGGCGCTCCTCGGCCACGCGCAGCGCGAGCGTCGCGCGCCGGCCCGCGGACCGCACGCGGTTGCGCGCCTCGTTCGCGACGATCGCAAGCAGCCAGGGACGGAACGGGGCTGTTTCCCGGAAGCGGTCGAGCGCCCTCTGCGCCTTGACGAAGGCGTCCTGCGCCGCCTCCTCCGCGTCGGCGGCCGAGCCGGTGATCAGCCAGGCCGTGCGGAACGCCACCGTGCCGTGCATCCTCACGATCTCCTCGTACGCGTCGAGCTCGCCGCGCTTCGCCCGTCGAACGAGCTCCGCCTCACTGGGTGGCCGGTCCTCCACCGTGCCCGTAGTACAACGGGTGGAGGGG
>CAVTZF010000018.1:0-336655 GCA_963739095.1 uncultured Thermoleophilaceae bacterium | reverse complement strand
GGGCCGAAAGGTCGCTGGTTCAAATCCAGTCGCCCCGACCTCACGAAGCCGCCGCATATGCGGCGGTTTCGCCGCTCCAGTGCCCCGACCTCTGGACTTCGCGGGTCGGATCGAGCGTAGACTCGACCGTTCTCGGAGGCGTCACATGCCGCGCTCGCTCACGGACCTGTCTGGCCTTAACGTCAACACCGCGGATTTTCTCGCTGCCGTGCTGGAGGCGGCCGGTCAGCCGATGTGGGTCGTCGATCGGGACGGCCTGATCCGGTTCGCGAACCCGGCCGCGCTCGCGGCGCTCGGTTATGACGGCGCGGACGAGCTGTTCGGCCGACACAGCCACGAGACGATCCATTACCAGCACCCGGACGGGACCCCATATCCAGCGGCGGAGTGCCCGATGCTGCTGCCGCGGACCACCGGCGAGGTAGTCACGAGTGAGCTGGACTGGTTCTTCCGGCGCGACGGCTCGATGTTCCCCGTTTCCTACGTCTCGGTGCCGCTCGTGATGCCGGACGGCCGCGGCGCCGTCGTGGCCTTTACCGACATCGAGGACCGCATGCAGGCCGAACAGGTGCTGCGCGAGCGCGACGCGGTGCTCGCATCGCGCGAGGGCTCGCTGCGGCGGATCGCGACACTCGTCGCCGGCGGGGCGGCGTCGACGGAGGTGTTCGCCGCCATCGCCAGGGAGGTGGCTCAGCTGCTGGGCATGGCGCTGGTGGTGATCTGGCGCTACGACCCTGCCCGCTCGGCGAGCGTACTCGGCGCCTGGAGCGATCGACCGCATCCTTTCCAGGCGGGCACCAGCTGGCCGGTGGACGAGCGCACGGTCGCCGCCATGCTCCCCGAGATAAGCCGTCCGACGAGGATCGAGGACTTCGGCGAAATCGGCGGCACGATCCCCGATGCCATCCGCGCAACCGGGATCCGCTCAGGCACCGGCGCCGCGATCGTCGTCGACGGCGAATTCTGGGGCGTGATGGGTGCCGGTGTGGCAGAAGGCGAACGCCTGCCGGACCACGTCGAGGATCGGCTCGCGGAGTTCACGGAGCTGGTGGCCACGACGATCTCGAACAGCGCGAGCCGAGACGAGCTCGCCCAGCTCGCGGACGAGCAGGCCGCGTTGCGTAGCGTCGCGACGCTGGTTGCACGAGAGTCGCCGCCGGCGCAGGTCTTCGCGGCGGTCGCCGAAGAGCTGGGACGTGTCCTGCGCGTCACAGACACGGCGGTCTTCCGCTTCGAGGGCGACGAGACCGGCACCGTCGTTGCGGGCTGGAGCGAGGGTGGCACTCCGCTGCAGGTCGGAACCAACCTGAAGTTGGGAGGCGAGAACGTCACCTCGCTGGTGTTCCGAACAGGGCTGCCTGCTCGCGTTGACGACTACGCGGACGCGAGCGGCTCGGTCGGGTCCTACACCCGCGACCTTGGCGTCGCCTCGGCGGTCGGTACCCCGATCGTCGTGGACGGACGACTCTGGGGCGCGATGATCGCGGCCTCGCGGCAGGCGCGGCCGATGCCGCCCGGCACCGAGTCGCGGATCGGGGAGTTCACCGACCTGGTCGCCACGGCGATCTCGAACATCCAGGCGCGGTCCGACCTTGCCGCGTCACGAGCGCGGATCGTGGCGGCGACTGACGCCGAGCGCCGACGCGTGGTTCGCGATCTGCACGACGGGGCCCAGCAGCGCCTGGTCCACACGACCATCACGCTCAAGCAGGCACGTCTGGCGCTGCAGCATGACGCCGACGATGCACCGGCGCTTGTGACCGAGGCGCTCGACCAGGCAGAGCAGGCAACCACCGAGCTGCGCGAGCTCGCGCACGGCATCCTCCCAGGGGCCCTCACGCGCGGAGGACTGCGCGCGGGAGTCGAGACGCTGGCCGCGCGGATGCCGGTACCGGTCGAGAACGGAGTGTCGGTGGGCCGACTCCCCACCACCGTCGAGGCGACCGCCTACTTCGTCGTAGCCGAGGCGCTGACCAACGTCGCGAAACACTCGGGTGCCAGCCACGCCGCAGTCACGGCGCGCGTCGAGGACGGCACCCTGCAGGTCCACGTGCACGATGACGGCGCGGGCGGCGCGCGGCCAGACGGGAGCGGCCTGCTGGGGCTCGCCGACCGGCTCGCCGTCATCGACGGCCGGCTCCGGGTTGAGAGCCCGGCCAAGGGCGGCACGCTCATCGGCGCGGACATCCCCCTGCGCGACTAGTTCCCGCCGTCCGCTTCCAGCCTCGTTACGCACTACCGCTCGGTTGAGCCGCCATGCCTATGGCGACGCGCTCATCGCCGGCCATCATCGATGCCGGCGATGAAACGAATCCTCCCCGACAGGCGGCGGTACCGCGCGGTGTGGCCGAGCGCCCAGCGAGACGCGTACAAGAGCGAGCGCGGCCGCGACCGGGACGGGGGTGACCACATGGCTTACGACTGGAGGCCGACCGCCACCCGGACCGCGACGACGGCGGCAATCTCTCCGCCGCTCGACGGTATCTGCGAGCTGGCGCTCGAGACCGCAGACAGACGCGGCCTGGAGACGCTTCTACACGACGGTGCTCGGGTTGCGCGTGCTCAGTCGTGACGACGACCGCACCTGGCTGGCCTGCGGTTCGCGCGCGCGACTCGGCCTCTGGGATCCTGGTCAGAAGGAGTTCGGAGACGAGGGCGGGCGGCACGTCCACTTCGCCTTTGCGGCAGCGCCCGGGACCCTCGTTCTGCTGGCCCAGCGCCTGGAGACCCTCGGAATTGAGCATCGGGGGCCGCTGGAGCACGACGGCGGCGATCGCTCCCTCTACGTCGAGGATCCCGCGGGGAATGTGGTGGAGCTCTGGGACTTCTTCGTTCGCGGACGTACGGTGACCGCCCTGGACCGAGCGACGCCGAGATAGGTCCGTTCGCAGCGGTCGCCGTGAGTCCGGAGGATCTGGTGGCCGTCGGCCTGCCTATGCTCGCGTGGTGGCGGCCAGTACGAGCCCGATCCCGGAGCTGCCTGTCATCCGCACCCGCGGGGAGGACGAGCAGCGCGCGACGTTCTTCGAGCTGTTCTTCGACCTCGTCTACGTCTTCGCGGTCACCCAGCTGTCGCACCACCTTCTCGCTGACATCAGCTGGTCGGGAGCGGCCGAGACGGCGCTGATGCTCGTCGCGGTGTACTGGGCCTGGAACTACACCACCTGGATGACCAACTGGTTCGACCCGGACACGGTGCCGGTCCGTCTCGTGCTGGTCTTCGTGATGCTGGCAAGCCTGCTGATGGCCGTCGCGATCCCGGAGGGATTCGGCGAGTATGCGTTGCTGTTCGCGTGCGCCTACTCGGGTCTGCAGATCGGGCGCAACGCGTTCGTGGTCGCGGTCACGCCGAGCGGCGAGTTCAACCAGAACTTCCGCCATATCCTCGCCTGGAGCTTGCTCTCCGCGCCCCTGTGGGTCGCCGGCGGCATCGTCGACGCCGATGCATGGCGCTGGGTGCTGTGGCTGGGCGCTCTCGGACTTGACCTCGCGGGGCCGCTGCTCACGTACTGGCTGCCCGGCGTGGGCACCACGCCGATGAGCCAGTGGCAGATCGAGGGCGCCCATTTCGGCGAGCGCTTCCAGCTGTTCGTGATCATCGCGCTTGGGGAGAGCGTCATCCTGGCGGGGGCGACCGCGTCGGAGACGGGGTTGAGCATCGGCGTCGTCGCCGCGCTCCTGCTCGCCTTCCTATCCTCGACGGCGCTCTGGTGGCTGTACTTCGGCCAGGTCGCCGCCACCGTCCTGGACCGGATCCGCGCGGCCACGGCCGAGGACCGGGGCCAGATCGGCCGCGACATCTACACCTACCTGCACCTCCCGATCGTGGCCGGCATCGTCCTTGTCGCGGTCGGCGACGAGCTCGTGATCGCGCACCCCACCGACGACCTGCACGATGCGGGAGCGCTCGTCGCCCTCGGCGGGCCCGCTCTCTTCCTCGCCGGTCTGACGGCCATCGCCGCCAGACTCGGTCACCCGCAGAGCATGTCGCGGGCCGCGGCCATCATCGTGCTGCTGGCCGCCATTCCGCTCGTCGGCGGCATCGACGGGCTGGTCGTCTCGGCGCTGCTCACCGCGCTACTGGCCATTCTGGTGATCGCCGAGCAGTTGCGCGGTACGCAGACCTAGCACGGCGTTCTTGCTCGGCTAGTGCTTGGCGACCGGGATCAGCATGTCGGTGAGCTCGAAGCGTTCCCCGCGGGCGGGCAGCGGAGGGGTCCAGTCGGGTTGACGTGAGCGGTATGAGGTGGGGTCGGCGTCGATGATCCCGATCAGTACCTCGGCAACGATCCGGCCGCCGACGGGTCCGAGCCGTTCGCCGTCGCCTCTGTGCTTGGCCTCGCTCAGGACGTAGAGCCAGAGCGGTGTGTCGGCGTTCCACCCGGCGGAGCCGAGCGTTGTCTGGTCAGGGCTGAGCGGCGTCTCGCCCATCGCACGCGCGACGCTCTCCCCGGAGGGAAGGCCGTAGGCGTGTCCGCGTTGGAGGTCGCGGCCGGCGAGCGAGCTATAGGCCTCGGCTTCGACCTCGCCGGTGATCGCCTGCGGGAGCGCGATCAGCGAGGGCGCCAGCGTGCCGTCGATCAGCTTCGAGCGCTGCGCCGGCGGGCGGCCGGGAACGTCGAAGAGTCGGTCCCACTCGATCGTCCGTTCGGCGGCGACCGGCCCGAAGCCGAGCAGGTCCGGGAACAGACGCAGCCGCCCCGAGTGCGAGTTGAGCTCGAAGTGCTCGCGGACCTGGCTGTGGCCGTAGCGGAAGGCGGCGTCCGCGAACTCGAGCGGGATCCGCGCTGCGGCGCCCGGCCGGTAGTGGCGTGGCCCCTCGGTCTCGATCTCGCTGACCAGCTCGGGCCCCACCAGGCGCGGCAGGTAATCGTTGACGATCACCCACTGGTAGAGCCAGGACATGGTGCGCCGCGCCTCGTCGAAGATCGCCGACTCCGGCACCGCGGGAGCGAGGCGAAGGTGGTCGACCACGCAGTTGTGAAAGCCGAGCATCGCCAGGTGCAGCTGCGACACAAAGATGTGCACGTCGTTGCGCGGGTCGCCGATCAGCGCGATGCCCTCGCTGTTGCGCGGCAGGTCGGCCTCCTCGCCCGCATCGTTTCGGCCGAGCAGGAACTTGGCGGGGTCGTCACGCCGGTACAGGAACGGGTTGCCGACCGGACCGTCGCCGTAGATACATTCGAGGTTCGCGCGCGGAGAGCGGAAATTCTCCATGCGCTCACCCGCCGCCTGGTGCGCCAGCGGGCTGCGATCGGCCGTGATGTCGTGCGCGATCAACTGGCCGAAGAACGGCCAGCCGGCAGCGACCCCGACCGCGTCCGGGCAGGCCTCACCCCCGTCGCAGATGCTGCCGCGACCCGCCAGCCCCAGCAGCCGCTCCTCATCTCCCTCGATCGGGGGCAAATCCGGGAACAGCCGCTCGTACCTGTCCGGCGCGCCATCGACTGGCGCGTCGATGGCGCGAGACGGCGCGAGACAACTAGCGCGGCCCGACTCGATCGACAACTGTGGCGTCTCGGTGGCCATGACCGCAGGGTACGGTCATGACGGATCCTCCGTGGCCTCCCTGATGAACTGCACGCGATCGAAGCCGGGTCCAAGGTGGCCAATTCGTCAGCGAAGGGTTTCACCCTCATCGAGGACGGAGACCTCACCGTGCGGATCGGGCCCAGCTCGGATGCGGTGGTGCTCGGAGCGCACGCCCTGGCCGAGGCCCTCACGGAGGCCAACCGCCTCCTCGCCCTCTACTGAACACACACAAGCGAAAGGCACCAGATGAAGATCGTTGTCATCGGCGGAACAGGCCTCATTGGGTCGAAGCTCGTCGAGAAGCTGCAGAAGGACGGTCACGAGCCGCTCGCGGCGTCGCCTGACACGGGCGTCAACACCCTCACGGGCGAGGGGCTCGCCGAAGCACTCGAGGGCGCCCAGGTCGCCGTCGACGTGGCGAACGCACCCGCCTGGAGCGACGCGGAGGTGCTCGACTTCTTCCAGACCTCGACCGGCAACCTGCTCGCCGCAGAGACGGCCGCCGGCGTAGGGCACCATGTGGCGCTTTCGGTGGTCGGCGCGGAACGGCTCTCGGAGAGCGGCTACATGCGCGCGAAGGTCGCGCAGGAGGAGCTGGTGAAGGCCGGGCCGATCCCCTACACGATCGTCCGCGCAACGCAGTTCTTCGAGTTCATCGGCCGCATCGCCGATTCGGGCGCGGACGGCGACATCATCCGGCTGTCGCCGGCCCTGGTTCAGCCCGAGGCAGCCGATGACGTCGCCGGCACCTTGGCCGATGTCGCGGTCGGCGCGCCACTGAACGACACGGTCGAGCTGGCGGGCCCGGAGGCGTTCCCCCTCGACGAGCTCGCCCGGCGATTCCTGAAGGCAAGCGACGACCCGCGCCACGTAACGGCCGACGTCCACGCCCGCTACTTCGGCGCCGAGATCGACGACCTGTCCCTCACGCCTGGCGACGACGCACGCATCGCCCCGACCCGCTTCGAGGATTGGCTCAGCCAGTCAGCCAAGTAACCACCGAAAGGGATCTCCTCATGCAACCGACGATCTGCGCGGTTCCAGCGGCCGCCTAGACCGGCGTCGGCTCCGCGCGCAGCCGCGCGGCGTCACGTCCCGGTGGGAGTCCGAACTGGCGACGGTATTCGCGGCTGAACTGGGAGGCGCTGTCGTACCCGACGCGGATAGCCGATCGTCGCCACGTCGTCTACGCCGGTCATCAGCATCAGACGTGACTGCTGGAGGCGGACCTGCTTCTGGAACTGGATCGGGCTGAACCCGGTGACGGCCTGGAAGCTGCGGTGGAAGGCGGACGTGCTCATGCCGCAGGACCCGGCGAGGTCCTCGACATGGAACGACTCGCTGTAGTGCTCGCTGATCCAGCGAACGGCGTGACTGACGTGGGTCAGGCTGCTGTCTGCCAGGCCGATCTGTCGCACCGTGTCGCCCACCGGGCCGCTGATCAGCCGCCAGAGAATCTCACGCTCGATCATCGGCGCCAGTACGTGGTGATCACGCGGGCTGTCGAGGAGACGCAGCATGCGGATGACCGCATCGAGCAGTTCGGGTGGAGCGTCCGCGACCCCCACTCCCGGCGGCGCCGCCGCGCTCGGGGCGTGTCGCGGCAGGGTCGAGGCGGAAAGGTCCGCAGCGTCGAGGAGCAGCGAGGCGATGGTTGACGGCCGCAGGAGCAGGCCGAATCCGAGCGCCGGCTCAGTTGGTGTGGCGTACCAATACTGACCGGTGATCGGGAGGTCGACCGATGCGACGAGGTACTGGCCGGCGCGGTACTCGTACACGCGCTCGCCGATTGCCAAGCGCTTGCCGCCCTGCGCGATGACGGCCAGGACCGTCCCGGTCCTCGCGGCGGACGGCTGGGTGGGCCCGGTGACGGCTGAGACAAGGACGCCGTCGATCGCTGTACTCACGACGCCATCGGCCGTTTGATCCGCGCCCGATCCGGCGTGTCGCGCAATCAGCGCGCGCAACTCCGCGACCTGGCCCTCGGCAGTCTTGGGTGGCATGAGCAGGAATGTACAGCGATTCGGTGACCCCAAGGCCAATTTCCGGTCGCAGAACGCCCCGGTGAGCAGGATTGTGCATTGACGTGGCGCTTCTGTTCTAACGCTCCCCCGCTGCCGGTTGCTTCGCTCAAAGGGCAAGCGACGAAGGAGCGAAAGATGAGCTGGGCGGTTCAGTCAGACGCAGCGGATTCGCGCCGCTGGTGGGCCCTCGCCGTACTGGTGATGGCCCAGTTCGTGACCATCCTGGACGCGGCGATCGTGAACGTCGCGCTGCCTTCGATCCAGGCGGATCTCGGCTTCTCGCAGGAGGACCTTCAGTGGGTGGTCACCGCCTACACCATCTTCTTCGGCGCCGTGCTGCTGCTCGGCGGGCGGCTCGCAGACCTGCTGGGCCGCCGGCGCCTGTTCATCGCAGGCATGCTCCTGTTCACGGCAGCCTCGCTGTTCAACGGCCTTGCCTGGAACGACATGTCGCTGATCGCCGGCCGTGCGGTCCAGGGGCTCGGCGCGGCGCTGCTGGTGCCGGCTGCGCTCTCGGTGCTTGTGACGATCTTCCCTGAGGGGCGTGAGCGCAATCGCGCACTCGGTATCTGGGCGGCGGCCACGGCCGGCGGCGGATCGTTCGGCCTGCTGCTCGGCGGTGTGCTGACGGACGCCCTCAGCTGGGAGTGGATCTTCTTCATCAACATCCCGATCGGGGCGGTGGTGATCGCGCTCACCCCGATATTCCTGCCGGAGAGCCGGGCCGAGCTCGCCGAGCGCCGCTTCGACCTCATGGGCGCCCTTTCGATCACCGGTGGGCTGATGCTGCTCGTCTACGCGCTGACCCGAGCCTCCGAGCAGGGCTGGACCGCGACGGAGCCGATCGTTCTATTCGCCGGCTCGCTGGCCCTGATTGCGGCCTTCCTCATCATCGAGGCGCGCTCGGCCGCGCCGCTGCTGCCGCTGCGCATGCTCCGGCTGCGCACACTGGCAGGGTCGAACCTGAGCGGAATGTTCTCGGGGCTCAGTTTCGTGGTCTTCTTCCTGGGCTCGCTCTACGCGCAGCTGGTCCTGGGCTACTCGCCGATCGAGACCGGCGCCGCGTTCCTCGCGGCCTCGCTCTCAATCGTTCTCGGGTCGGGCATCGCGCAATGGCTCGTGAGCCGCGTCGGGGTGCGCCCGGTGGTCCCGACAGGCTTCGTGCTCGGGGCGGTGGGGCTTGTCCTCCTGGCACAGGCGCCGGTGGACGGTCACTACTTCGCGGACCTGTTCCCGGCCTTCGTGGTGTTCGGGTTGGGGATGGCCCTGGCATTCGTGGGCCAGCAGGTCGGCGCGCAGATGGGAGTTGGGCCGGCTGATGCCGGGATCGCCTCCGGCCTGATCAACACGAGCCAGCAGGTCGGCGGCGCGATCGCGGTGGCAGTCGCGACCACCCTCGCCGCGCAGGCGACCGAGAGCTATGTCGAGGACCATCCCGGAACGGACGCGCTGAGCGCAGCGGCGCTGACTCACGGGTACGAGCTGGCCTTCTACGTGTTCGCCGCGGTCGCCGCGTTCGCGGCCGTCGTCACGGCGCTGATGCTCGAGTCCAAGCCGGTGCAGGCGCAGCTCACATCGAGCTCTGGGGAGGCTCCGGAGCTGGGGGCAGCGTGATCGCGAAGGCTTCACTCACGATCGGGGCGGCCGATTGCCGCCCCTCCCTCCGGCGGGATGCTCAGCCGTATGAACGAGCGAGACAGCAGCATGAGCGGCGTTGTCAACGACGGCCTCGCGCGTGGAGTCGCGATCCTGGGCCTGATCGGGGTGGCGCTGATTCACGTCCTAGAGCTGCCCGACGTATTCGAGGAAGCGTTCTACCTCGGCCTCCTGTTCGTCGGCGCGGTCGTCGCGAGCCTGCTGGTCGCCGTGGCCCTCACCCGAGAGAGCGACGCGCGGGTGTGGCGAGTGGCCGGCGGCCTCCCGGGTCTCATCCTGCTCGGCTACGTCGTCAGCCGGACGGTCGGCCTGCCGGGCTTCACCAGCGACATGGGTGAGTGGACGGAGCCGCTCGGGCTCGCCTCGATGGTCGCCGAGGGCCTGCTGGTCTCTCTGAGCGTCGTGGTGCTCGGCCAGCCCATGGCCCGCGAGGCCTCCGCGCCTCGCGGACGCCAGGCTCCCGGCGCTCAGCCGGGCGCCGCCGCCGGTCTGGGCTAGGTCCGGGGCGGGCGTGCGACCCCGCCTCGACACGCGAAGATGCAGGCCGAATGCCTGCGGACGGGATCGTCTACGAGTTGACGCGCGCGAGGCTCCGGGACGGGCGGGAGACGACCGTGTACCTCGTGCGCCATCCGCGCGCGACGACACGAGCCCGTGTCGTGTGCTTCCCGGAGCCGCGCCGGCTCGATGTGTGGTGCACGCAGGACGGGCATGAGGAGGCGCTCGTCGCCGGCTTCTTCGTGCGAGACCCCTACCGCCCGCTCGGCGACGTTTGGATCGACGGCGAGCCGATCGCGCACGAGCCGATCGACCCGCCGTGGGGGCCGCGCCGGGCGGCGATCCATCTCGACGCCGGGGTGCGGCTCGCGGCGCGCGGCAAGCTTCCCGACACCCCGCGAGGCGATCTCGTCAGCGCCGGCCCGATGCTCGTGAGCGGCGGCAGCTCGGTTGTCGATGGCGAGGATCGCGAGGGCTTCTCCGCGGGCGCGGGGCAATTCGACTCCGACATCACGGCCGAGCGTCATCCCCGCTGTGCCCTCGGCCTGAGTGAGACCGAGCTGCTCGCGGTTTGCTGCGACGGCCGCCGGACGGGTGTCGACGCGGGCCTCGACCTCGCCGAGCTGGCCCGCCTGATGATCGCCTTTGGCGCTGAGGAGGCCATCAACCTCGACGGCGGCGGTTCCGCGACGCTCGTTCATCGCGGCCACCTGCTGAACCGCCCGTACTCGAGCGTCGACCAGCCGGCGCCCGAGTCACGGCCGGTCGTGACGGCGCTCCTCTTCGAGCCGCGATGACGCCAGCGGACTACCCCTACCGCTGGGCGTGGGGCTACGGCCAGCGGGTCTGGGACCTGCCCGACCGGCGGCTGAACCGCAAGGGCCGCCACTGCCGGGTGATCTGTCGCGGGAGCATGAACTCGGCGCTGATCGAGTTCGAGGACGGCCACCGGATGGTCGCCAGTCGCAACGGGCTGCGCCGGCGCGGCGCGTAGGTGTACGATGCCTGACTGAATGAACATTCACTCACCGAAGAGGAGCTGAGCGCATGGCCTGGACCACCGCCGATATCCCCGACCAGAGCGGGCGCATCGCCGTCGTCACCGGCGCGAACGGCGGTCTCGGGCTCGAGACCTCGCGCGCGCTCGCCGCGGCCGGCGCGCACGTCGTCATGGCCGCGCGCAACCAGGAGAAGGCTGCCGCCGCCGTCGACGACATCCGGGGCACGGTCAACGAGCCGTCGCTCGAGGTGATCGCGCTCGACCTCGGCTCGCAGGCATCCGTGCGCGAGGCGGCCGAGCAGATCCTCGCCGCCCATGATCGGGTCGACCTGCTCGTCAACAACGCGGGCGTGATGGGCATCCCGCAGCGCAAGACGGTCGATGGCTACGAGATGCAGTTCGGGGTCGACCACCTCGGTCACTGGTCGCTCACCGCCCTTCTTATGCCGGCTCTGGTCGGCGCCGACGCGGCTCGGATCGTCACGGTCACGAGCACCGCGCACCACATGGGGCGGGCCGTCGATCCGTCCAACCCGCATCTCGAGGGCAAGTACGGCCCCTGGCGCGCGTACGGGCAGGCGAAGCTGGCCAACTTCCACTTTGGCCTCGGACTCCAGCGGCAGCTCGCCGCTGCCGGTTCGCGGGCCGGGAGCCTGATCGCGCACCCCGGCCTGTCCAACACCGACCTCCAGGCGGTCAGCGTGCAGGAGACCGGAGGGGGCCGCAGCCAGCGCTTCTTCCACCGCCTGGCCGGCTCGACTGGCATGTCACCGGCGGAGGGCGCGCTGCCGCAGCTGCGCGCCGCCACCGACCCGGCCGCGAGCGGCGGCGAGTTCTACGGGCCGATGTGGGGGAACAGCGGTCCGCCTGTGCGCAAGCCGATCTTCCGGCGCATCGGAATGGCCTCGGCGATCCGGAAGCTGTGGGAGGTCTCGGAGCGCGAGACGGGGATCCCGCTCGACGTCAAGCCGGCGGCGCGCGTTCCGACTGGCGGCTGAAGCTCTTGACCGTCTCCGGAGTCGACCGGGCCGCGGCTGTCCGCCAGGCGATGCGCACGCTCGTCGCAGGCCACGGCTTCCACGGGGCGTCGATGAGCGCGGTGGCGGCCGAGGCGGGCGTCGCGACGGGCACCGCCTATACGCACTACGCCTCGAAGGACGAGCTCGTGCTCGCCGCCTACAGGGATACGAAGGCCGAGCTCGCCGCGGCCGCCACCAGCGACCTCGATCGCTCGGCCGGCCCGGCCATGCGCTTCAAGCAGCTGTGGCTTGCGGCCTACCAGCACCTCGCCGCCAACCGCGAGCATGCACTCTTCCTGCTGCAGGTGGACTGCTCGCCCTATAGGGACGAGGCCCACGATGCCGCCCTGGCCGCCGGCGACGATCCGCTGCTTCGGGAGGCCGCGTCGCCGGACATCGCCGCGCGGCTCCTGCCGCTGCCGCTCGAGGTGCTGTATGAGCTGGGCCTCGCGCCCGCGGTGCGGCTCGCCGCGAGCGGCATCGAGCTCGGCGAGGAGGAGCTCGGCGCCGTGGCGGAGGCGTGCTGGCGAGCCGTCACGCGCTCAGCGCGAGGCGGCGTCCGCGCCCGGCGCTAGGGCCGTCTGCTCACTGCGACGTCCCGAGCACCTCGCTCAGCTTGTCGAGCATCTTCTGCTCGCCCTCGCTCACGCGCACAGCGTTGAAGCCGAGGAAGCCGCCCTCCTTGGCCGCGTCCGCCACGCGCTGCGCGGCGTCGAGCAGCCACTTCCGGTAGGCCTCGGCCTCCTCGGGGGTCGCCTTCTGGCCCACGGTGTCGTTGACCGAGCGCAGCTCGTCGAGGATCTCCTCGCCGGCCATGGTGCCGCGCGGCTTGAAGCCCTTGAGCGGGTTCTCCCGGCGCTGCGCCTTCTCGGCCACGTCCTTGGCGAGCGCGTCGACGAGCTCGCTGCCGCTGCTCGTCTTGGCGGTCTCGGCGATCGTCTTCACCGCCGCCAGCGACTCCTTCACGGCCTCGATCGGGCCGCCCGGGTCGGCGAAGGTGATGGCCATCCCCGCCACGAGCGGACCGCGCTCGAGCCGCGTCCACTCCTCGTCCGTGAAATCAGCCTTTGTGGTCATGCGGCGACAGGCTACGCCTCAGGCGCGCGCGCCCTGCGCTTCGACAGCCTGGGAATCAGCCCCCGATTCCGGGTAGCCTCGGGACAGCGTGGGACAGGAAGTCGTCGCCCGGGTTTTCAGCCGCGAGGACAGGCAGCGCTACCGGACCAAGGTGCGCGCTTGCCTCGATGTCTTCGCGCGCATGCTGCGCGAGTCGCGCTTCGATCCCGAGCAGCGTTCGTTCGGGCTCGAGATCGAGCTCAACCTGACCGACGACGCCGGCGACCCGGCGCTCATCAACGCGCCCGTGCTCGAGGCGATCGCGGACGCTGCGTTCCAGACAGAGCTCGCGCAGTTCAACGTCGAGATCAACATCGCGCCGCGGCTGCTCGAGCGCTCGGTGTTCGCGGAGCTCGAGTCGGAGATCCGCCGGAGCCTCAACCACGCCGAGGACCGCGCTCGCGGCGTCGGCGCGCACATGATGCTGATCGGGATCCTGCCGACGATCGACGACCGTCACCTGAACGCGAGCTCGTTCAGCGAGAGCCCGCGCTACCAGCTGCTCAACGAGCAGATCTTCGCCGCGCGCGGCGAGGACCTCGAGATCTCGATCGGCGGCGTCGAGCGCCTGCAGACGTTCGCCGACACGATCGCCCCCGAGGCCGCATGCACGAGCGTCCAGCTGCACCAGCAGGTCGAGCCGGAGGCGTTCGCGAGCCACTGGAACGCCGCACAGGCGATCGCCGGGGTCCAGGTGGCGGTGGCGGCCAACTCGCCGTTCTTCTTCGGCAAGGAGCTCTGGCGCGAGACGCGGATCGCGCTCTTCGAGCAGGCCACCGACACTCGCCCGGAGGAGCTCAAGGCGCAGGGGGTGCGGCCGCGCGTCTGGTTCGGGGAGCGCTGGATCACCTCGATCTTCGACCTGTTCGAGGAGAACGTGCGCTACTTCCCGGCGCTGCTCCCCGTCTGCGACGACGAGGATCCCGTCGAAACGCTGGAGCGCGGCGACGTCCCGGCGCTCGGCGAGCTGCGCCTCCACAACGGCACCGTCTACCGCTGGAACCGGCCGATATACGACGTCGTCCGCGGGCGGCCGCACGTACGCGTCGAGAACCGGCTGCTGCCGGCCGGCCCGAGCGTCGTCGACATCCTCGCCAACGCAGCCTTCTACTACGGGTTGATCAAGTCATTGACGGAGGACGAGCGGCCCGTCTGGTCGCGCATGTCCTTCTCGGCCGCCGAGGACAACCTGCACGCGGGCGCGCGCGACGGGATCGAAGCGCGCGTCTACTGGCCGGGGGTGGGGGAGGTGCCCGTCTCGGAGCTGGTGTTGCGGCGGCTGCTGCCGATGGCGCACGAGGGGCTGGAGCGGGCGAACGTCGCCGCGGCGGACCGCGAGCGCCTGCTCGGCATCATCGAGCGCCGCTGCGTCGACCACACGAACGGCGCCGCCTGGCAGGCCGCGGCCTTCCACCGCCTCTACGGCGAGCGCGGGCTCGAGCGCGCCGATGCACTGCGCGAGCTGACCGTGCGCTACCGCGAGCTGATGCACTCGAACGAGCCCGTGCACAGCTGGCCTTTGCCCTGAGCACGGGTTAGGCTGACGCGCGCATGGGCTGCCTGCTCGCACTGCTGACCGGCTTCTTCCCGCGGCTCGCCCTGGTCATCGTCTGGATCTTCACCAACGAGGTCGACCGGGCCTACGACAGCTTCTGGGTCCCGCTCGTCGGGCTGATCTTCCTGCCGCTGACGACGCTCGTCTACGCGCTCACGTGGGCGCCCGTCGATGGGCCCGAGGGCTTCGACTGGTTCCTCATCGTCGGAGCGTTCCTGCTCGACCTGTCGAGCTACGGCGGCGGGGCGTACTCGCGCCGGCGCGGCGACTAGCTAGCCGCCGAAGTGCAGCACCCAGGCGGTGGCGCGGTACGCGCCCATCGTGCCGCGCGCCATGCCGGCCCCGAGCCAGCGGAAGCGCGGATGCAGGAGTAGCGCGCGGTGGCCGGGCGACCCGAGCCACGCTCGGACCGTCCAGCCAACGCGCGGGCGCCCTCCCGAGTGCCAGGCGAGGTTCTCACCGAGGAGCCCGAAGCGCGAGCTCGCCCGGATTCGCCTGAGATGACCGAAGTAGTCGTGGCGCAGCATCCATGCTGCGTAGCGAGTCGCGGAGCGATGAAGCGCGGGGGTGCCGCGCAACGGGTGGAGGCCATGAGCCGCACGGACCGAGTTCACCTGCTTGACCATCGCCCGCTGCGCCGGCGAGGCCGCTTGCGCAGCCGTCGTCCCGGCAAGCAGCAGCGAGCCGCACGCCACCAGAAGCGTGGCGACCCTTCTGCACGTCTGCACCAGGCACCTCCATGTACCGGAGCGGATGGGTTCCCGCCCGAACTACAGACGCCGTAGTACCTACCCACAGGGCGACAGAGCAAATCCTCGGCCGTCATGCCACCATCACGCGCCGTGGAGATCGTGCTGGTGCGCCATGGGGAGACCGAGTGGAGCCGCGACTGGCGGCATACGGGCCGCACCGAGATCCCGCTCACCGACATCGGGCGCGAGGAGGCGAGGGTGCTGCGCGCGCCGCTGTCCGAATGGAGCTTCGCGCGCGTCTACACGAGCCCGCTCTCGCGCGCGATGGAGACTTGCCGGCTCGCGGGCTTTGGTGACAGGGCAGAGGTGACCGAGGCGCTGCTCGAGTGGGACTACGGCGAGTACGAGGGCATCACGACCAAAGAGATCCGCGAGAAGCGGCCGGACTGGTTCCTCTGGCGCGATGGCTGCCCCGGCGGCGAGACCGCCGAGGACGTGGGTGCGCGTGTCGATCCGCTGATCGCCGAGCTGACGGGTGCCGAGGGCGACGTGGCGCTGTTCGCACACGGGCACCTCTTGCGCGTGCTGGCGGCGCGCTGGCTCGGCCTGCCGCCGCAGGACGGAAAGCTGTTTGCGCTGGGGACGGCGACGCTCTCGGTGCTCGGCTACGAGCGCGAGACCGAGGTGATCAGACGCTGGAATGCGCCGGTGACGGTCTCTTCCGCCGCCGCGTCCACCACGAGTCCTCCCGCGGCTTCCTGATCGCGCCGTAGAGCCCGACGATCGGGACGAACGCGCCGACGATCGCGAACAGGCGCTTGCCCTTGAGCCAGCAGACGACGGCCGCGGCGATGCCGATCAGCTGGTAGCTGAGCAGCCACGGCAGGCTCTCGGCCCCCACGAAGCGCTCGCCGCCGATCCCGACCGCCAGCAGGACGGCCTCGCGCACGTCGATCCAGAACTGCAGCCCGAGCAGCGCGAGCAACAGCATCAGCGTCGCGACGATTACGGCGTCGATCGACTGGCGGCCCTTGTCCGACCAGTAGACGTCCGAGAGGTTCAGCCACAGCGCGAACTCGTCGAGCGTCAGGCCGAGCCCGATGCCGAACGCGATTCCGGTGAGCTCGAGCCACGGGCTGCCCATGTCGGTCGCGAGGCCCAGGTACCCCATCGACATCAGCAGCAGGATCCCCCAGAACATGTGGTGGATGTGGGTGCCGCTCTTGGTCTCGACGTTCCCGGGCCACCAGCTCACCTGCGCGCGGATCATGTGCGCGCTCGTACGAATGAAGCCGAACGAGCCGAGGAACGACAGCAGGATGAGGAAGTGCATCTCCTTCCCCGCGGCCTCGATGTGCCTCTCGTACGCGAGCGAGAGGTCGTGCCAGAGAGCGTCCACGCTCCATGAATGGTAGGAACCACACATGATCGACGGCATTCTGGGCGGGCCGATCGATCAGCAGTACCTGCTCGAGGCCCGTCAGATGCAGGCGCTGTCACTGGCCGTGCACATCCCGCTGGTGTGCTTCGGCATCGCGTTCCCGGCCATGGTCCTGTTCCTGGAGGCCATGTGGCTGCGCACAGGCGACCCGCTCTACAAGGCGCTTGCCAAGCGCTGGTCGTACGCAATGACGATCCTGTTCGCGATCGGCGTCGTCACCGGCACGATCCTCTCATTCGAGCTCGGTCTGCTGTGGCCGGAGTTCATGGCGACCTTCGGCGACGTGTTCGGGCTCGGGTTCGCCCTCGAGGGCTTCTCGTTCTTCACCGAGGCGATCTTCATCGCCATCTACATCTACGGCTGGGACCGGCTGCCGCCCAGGGTGCATTTCCTGGCCGGGTTCCCGATCCTGATCGCCGGCATCACGGGCGCGTTCTTCGTCATCACGGTCAACGGCTGGATGAACGATCCGACCGGCTTCAAGATCGAGAACGGCGAGGTCGTGGACGTCAAGCCGGTCGAGGCGCTCTTCAACCCCAACATGTGGCACGAGTTCGTCCACATGTACCTGGCGGGGATCATCGTGGCCGGCTTCCTCGTGGCCGCCGTGTACGCGGCCGGCTGGCTGCGCGGCAACCGCGAGCGCCGCCACCGGATCGCGCTGATCGTGGCGCTGTCGTTCGCGTCGCTGGCGGCTCCGGTGCAGCTGCTCGTGGGCGACTTCGCTGCGCGTACCGTCGCCGAGCGGCAGCCGCTCAAGCTCGCGATCCTCGAGGGCCTCCCCGAGACGGAGAGCGGGGCCCCGCTTCACATCTTCGGGATCTACGAGGACGGCGAGGTCAAGGGTGGGATCAAGTTCCCGAAGCTGCTCTCACTGCTCGCAGACCACGACCCGAACGCGACCGTTGAGGGGCTGGACGCGGCTCCGCCCAACGGGTTGCCCACCAACACCGGCATCAACATCGTCCGGCTCTCGTTCCAGGCGATGGTCTTCATCGGGACCGGCCTCGCCGCGCTCGCCGTCTGGTTCCTCTGGTTTGCCTGGCGTCGCGGGCGCCTGCCCCGAACGCCCTGGTTCATGCGCGCCGTGGTCGTGGCCGGGCCGCTCGCGGTGGTGGCGCTCATCTGCGGCTGGGTCACCACCGAGGTGGGGCGCCAGCCCTGGATCGTCTACGAGGTCATGCGCACCGAGCAGGCGGTGACCGGCGCGAATGGAATCCCGGTCGGGTACGGCACGCTCGTGATCGTCTACCTGAGCCTGGCGGTGATTGCCGGCGTGATGCTGCGGCGGCTGGCACGGCGTCCGATGGAGGTCTGAGTCGTGCTCCCCGAGCTCGCCGCCATCCTTGTCGCGATCGGTCTCACGGCCTACGTGGTGCTCGGCGGCGCCGACTTCGGCACGGGCATCTGGGATCTGACGGCCGGCAGCGACATGGCTGTCCGCGAGCGCATCAAGCGCTCGATGGCGCCCGTTTGGGAGGCCAACCACGTCTGGCTCGTCTTCATCCTCGTGGTCCTCTGGACGGCGTTCCCGCCCGCCTTCGGATCGATCACCTCTACGCTCGACGATCCCGCTGTTCGTCGCCGCCGTCGGGATCATCCTGCGCGGCGCCGCCTTCGCCCTGCGCGGCGAGGCCTCGAGCATGCTGGAGCAGCGTTCGCTCGGCGCGGTGTTCGCGCTGTCGTCATTGCTCGTGCCGTTCTTCCTCGGGGCGGCGGTGGGTGGGGTCGCCGGGGAGCGCGTGCCCGAGGGCAATACGTCCGGCGACGAGATCACGAGCTGGCTGAACGGGCTGTCGCTGCTCGTCGGCGCACTCGGTGTCGCGACGGGCGCGCACATCGCCGCGGTCTTCCTGGGCGCGGACTCCCGCCGCGCGGGCGAGGAGGAGCTGGTCGACAAGTTCAGGACACGCGCGCTCATCTCGGGGGTGGTCGCCGGGGCCTTGGCGCTCGCCGGCCTGCCCGTGGTGCATAGCGAAGTGCCGGAGCTGTGGGACGGGCTCACCTCCGGGCTCGGACTGGTGTTCGTGCTGGTCTCGGCGCTGGCGGGCCTCGCCACGCTCTGGCTCGAGTGGACTGAGCGCTTCGAGGCCGCGCGCTGGGTGGTAGCGGTCGCCGTCGGCGCCATCGTCGCGGCCTGGGTCGCCGCGCAGTCGCCCTACATCCTGCCGCCCGACCTGACCGTTGACGAGGCGGCCGGCAGCGACGCCACACTCACGGCGCTGCTGGTGGTCGTCGTCATCGGCCTGTTCATCCTCATCCCGTCGCTCACCTGGCTGTTCAGGCTCACGCTGCGCGGGGAACTCGACAAGGGGTCGCACACGTGATCCGCACGCTCGTCCTGTTCCTGGTCGGCGCGCCGGTGCTGTTCTTCTTCGACTCGACCGTCACCATCACGGCCGGCATCCTGATCCTGTTCGCCGCGATCGTGTCCGGAGTCTTCGCTACGGCGACCCCGGAGTTCCTGACGGGCGAGCGCGAAGACGGCTAGCGCTGCTCGCGACCGAGCCAGGCGACGAGCGCCTCGAGGTCGGTCCCGACCCGCTCCGCCCCCCAGCCACGCCCGAACGCCCCGAAGCGGCGGCCGGTCGCCAGCACCGCGTTGACGGCGACGGTGTAGGCGCCGTCCGGACGCACTGCGTCGAGCCCGCTCTCGTAGAGGTCGACCGGCCCGCGTGCGCGCCACACCGCGAGCACGTCCCTGCCGCGCATCCTCATCCGGACGATCGGATGCTCGTACGCGTGCACCGGGAACGCCTCGGCGTAGGTGACATCGCCCGCGTCCAGGCCCGGCCGGCGCGTGTTGCCGCCGTTCACGAACGCCACATCGGCGCCGGCGAAGGCGCGCTGCGCGTCAGCCGCCAGCTCGCCGAGGCCGTCGGAGTCGAGCTCCTCGTCGAGGTGACCGACCACGCGGTCGCCTAGCGGCGCGACGCGGCTCGCGTAGCTCGCGACGAGGCTCGCCAGCTCGGGGTCGGGCGCGGTGCCGGCGTGCGTCGTAACGGCGAGATCGGCCGACTTGGCGATCACGTCGCCCGTGACTCGGTCGACCGTGATCCGGACGCGGTCGTAGCCCGTGCCGTACGCGAACGACTCGACGACCAGCTTGCCGTCGACGCTGAAGTTGAGCTGCGAGTGCGTGTGGCCGGCGATCACGACGTCGACCGCGTCGTCCATCTGCGCGGTCTCGTCGGCGATCTCGCCCTCGGCGGACGGCGCTGCGCCCTTCTGGAAGGCGCCGGAGTGGGCCAGCACCACGATCGCCTCGACGCCGCGCGAGCGCAGTTCGGGCACCCAGCGGTTGACCGTCTCCGAGATGTCGAGGAAGCGGTACTCGCGCTTGAACTCGGGGAGCAGCCAGGTCGGCGTGTCGTCGGTCGTGACGCCGATGAAGCCGACGCGCACCCCGGCGCGCTCGATCACCTTGTAGGGCGGCAGGAACGTGGCGCCCGTCTCCGGGTCCACCGTGTTGGCGGCGAGCCACTGGTAGCGCGAGGCCTGCAGCACGCGCATCAGCTCGTCGCCGCCCTCGTCGAACTCGTGGTTGCCGACGGCGCCGACGTCGAAACCCATCATGTTGGTGGCCTCGATCGTCGGCTCGTCGTGGAAGTGGCTCGAGATCAGAGGCGACGCGCCGATCATGTCGCCGGCGTGGACCCTGATAGTGCGGTCGGGGTGCGAGCGCGCGGCGTTGTCGAGGTGGGCACCCAGCCAGGCCGCGCCACCGAGGCCGGGCTCGGGCGGCTCGAGGTTGCCATGGAAGTCGTTCACGCCGAGCAGCTGGAGCTCGACGGGGCCGTCGTCCTGAGGGGTGGGCCCGGGCTCGTCCGCCCCAGCGTTCAGACCGAGCAGGGCGACAAGCAAAGCGGCCGCGAAAGCGGCCGCTCCAGGCAGAAGGTGGCGCGGGCTCCGCAGTCGCATCGCCTCGCCAACTTATGGGGAGTTTGCAGGGGTTTTGTCACCGACCCATGTAAATCGAGTGAAGCGACTGTGAAGCTCAGGGCAGCCGCAGGAGCTCGGTCGCGGTCCAGGCGGGCCGAAAGCCAAGGCGCTGATAGAGCTCCTTCGGACGGCCCTCGTCGTCGGCGACGATCCAGATCGGATCGACGTCCTGGGCCGCTTCGATCGCTGCCCGCGTGATGGCCGCGCCGATGCCGCGCCCTCGCCGGTCGGCGCGGACGAAGACCTGCGCGACCTCGGCCGCGTCGCCGATGCGGTCCACCTGCGCGTACGCGACCGGCGTGCCCTGCTCGCGGACCGCGAACACGCGGCTGCCGAGTCGCTCGGCGACCCTGCGCGCCTGGATCAGGTAGTTGGATGGGTCGAGCGCCGGGAAGTCCTCGAAGTGCCACGCGAGCCGCAGCTCGTGCACGTCGTCGTAGGGCACCTCATCGACGCGCATCTCCGGAGCGTCCGGCGGCGGCTCCTCGTGGAGCATCCACACGAGCCGCTCACTCAGCCAGCCGCGCTCCTCGAAGCCGGGCCGGAGCGGCTCCGCCGCGGCCGAGTCCTCGAAGTCGATGCGGCGGTGCTCGAGCGGCGCGAGCGCCTCGTCCGCGAATGCGATCAACTCCGAAATCGTCATGCCCGGATCGGATTCGACCCGGACGGCGTTGAAGTCGTAGTAGCTCGGAAAGTCGGTTGCGCGCACGATCGTGCCGTGCGCCCAGGGCTCGAAGACGTCGCAGACGAGCGCCTGCACGGCGTGGTGCAGCGCCCGCGCCCGTTCCTCGCGGGAGGGCGTCCTAGTCCCCCGACTCCACGGGGTGGCCGAGTCGCCCCCAGAGCGGGACGCCCCCGTCCACCACGTGGATCACCTGACGCGCGCCGTGCGCGGACAGCAGGCTCGCGGCGGTGGCGCTGCGCTGACCCGACGCGCAGATCGCGGCGACCGGTTGCTCCGGGTCGATCTCGCCCGGCAGCTCATGCAGGTCGTGGTAGGGCCGATGCAGCGATCCGGGGATGTGGCCCGCGCGCCACTCGGACTGCTCGCGCACGTCGACCACCTGCACCCTGCCATCGGCCGCTGCGAGCTCCTCGACGGTCCAGCGGGCGATACGTGCGACGTCGCGACGCTCGGCCCGCCAGCTCGTCATGCCGCCGGCGAGAAAGCCCCCGAGCCGGCGCACGCCGACCGCCGTGGCGAGCCGGCCCGCCACGAAGGCGTCCTCGTTGTCGCGCCCGACCAGGACGATCTCCTGCTCGGGGTCGACCACCCAGGACAGCTTCGTCCCGAAGCCCTGACGGAGCATGGTGATCGACACCGCGCCGGGGATGTGGGCCTCGTCGAACTGGAGGTCGGTGCGCACGTCGACGATCAGCGCCCCGGCCGTCCGGCGCTGATCGACCTGGCGCGGGGTGAGCGGCATCAGCTCGACGCCCGCCGTGACGAGCGGACCGCGGTTCATGTCGACCACAGCCTTGAAGTTCGGCGGCTGCGGGCCGAGGCTCGCCAGCATCCGCTCGACGAAGTCGGGCTCCTCGAGGCCGTCGAGCAGGTCGTTGTGACGGCGCTCGTAGCCGATCGTCGAGGACACCTTCATGTCCATGCCGGGCCCGCCGCAGAGCGAGCCGCCCAGATGCCCCGGCCAGACCTCGGTCTCGGGCGGCAGCGTCAGCAGCCGCTCGTGCAGGCTGTGGAAGATCTCGCGCGCACCCTCGTTGCGCTCGATGGCCAGGTCCGGCCGCGCGACGTCGCCGACGAACAGGCTGTCGCCCGTCAGCACGGCCCAGGGCTCGTCGCCGCGCGAGCCGTCTATGAGCGCGAAGGCCGTGTGCTCGGGGCGGTGGCCCGGTGTGTGGACTGCGCGCACGACGAGCGACCCGAGCTCGAGCTCGTAGCCGTCGTCGAAGGGCTCGTGCTCGTACTCGGCCTTCGCGATCCGGTGGATGTGGATCGTCGCGCCCGTGGCCGCGGCGAGCCGACCATGGCCGGAGACGTGGTCGGCGTGGTTGTGGGTCTCGAGCACGTGGTCGATCTGGACGCTGAGGTAGCGGGCGAGCTCGAGGTACTCGTCGATCTCAAAGCGCGGGTCGATGACCGCGGCCACCCCTGCCGAGTGGTCGCCGACGAAGTAGGAGGCACAGCCAAGGTCGTCGTGCGTGATCTGACGAAAGATCACCTACGCATCATCTCAGTGAATGGAGATTCACGACCGTGGGTACAGAGGACGAGCCGGACTGGGGTAGCGGGAGCGGGAGAACCGAGATGCTGCATGGCAGAGACGTCAGCGAACGCGTGCGCGAGCAGGGGCTCGCACACATCGAGTGCGACGTCCCGGGGGAGATGTCGCTGGCCGAATGGGCCAGAGGGCGGCGCGTCAGGTCAGCGCCTGAGCGAGGGTGGCGCACCCTGCTACGACTAGCACGGCGCCGATCGCCTGCAGCAGCTGCCGCTCGCTCAAGCGCCCGGTGAGGCGGGCCCCGAGCAGGGCGCCCGGCACGGACGCGGCCGCGCCGATCCCGAGCAGATCCCAGTCGACCCCCTCGGGTGTATGGCCGATCACGCCTGCCGCCCCTACGCAGACCCCTACGGCCAGGTTCGTGCCGACGGCGCGGGCGGGCAGCTCGCCCACGTAGCGCAGCAGCGCGGGCATCCGCAGCGAGCCCAGGATCAGGCCGACGAGCCCGCCCAGGACGCCGATGAGGGCGCCCGTGACGACCGCGGCGCGGATGTCGAGCTTCGGCTGGCCGGCCTCCGGCGTCGGGCGCTGCACCTGTCGCCGCGGCCGGAGCAGGTCGACCCCGAAGTAGAGGAGGAGCACCCCGATGATGCCGAGCAGCACCTCGTCCGGCAGCGCGCCCGAGATGTAGCCGCCCACAACGGCGCCGACCATCGACGGCGGTGCCATCCAGCCGAACAGCCGCCAGTTGATGCGCCCGGCGCGCACGTGCACGGTCGCCGCGGTGAGCGCGGCGACACCCGAGATGCCGATGTTCGCGCCGGCGCCGGCCGCCGGGGCCGAGGCGAGCAGCAGCACGAGCGGCAGCCGGATGTTGCCGAGCACGAGTCCGACGAGCCCGCCGGCCAGCGCCACGGCGAAGCACCAGGCGATGAAGGCGATCAGCTCGAGGGCGTCCACGGGTGGCAGTCTCGCTCCTGGGCACGACGGCGTTGTGAACGGCGCGCATCCCACCCTGATTGAAGGGTTCGCGGGGTGAGAGCCCCCCCAACCCTTCAATAGGCGCCCGGACACCGCGTGCGAGCGAGAATCATTCTCAGTTAGAGTGAGGCTGCGGATGCGCCTCACTCGCCGTCCTAGCGCTCGCTCCTCGCGCGCCGCCCTCGCCGCCGGCTGCAGCTCCGACTCCGGCTCTGGCGGCTCGGACGCGGACATGACCGCGGTCGCGACCACCACCGAAGTAGCCGACCTGGTCCGCAACGTCGGGGGCGAGCGGGTGGACGTACACGGGCTGCTGTCGCCGGGGGCCGACCCACACGGGTACGAGCCGCGACCGAGCGACGCCAAGTCGATCGTCGACGCGGCCGTCGTGTTCAAGTCGGGCGGTGAGGTCGACGAGTGGCTGGACGAGCTCGTCGACAACGCGGGCGGTGACGTCGAGGTCGTCGACCTGATCGACTCCGTGAGAACGATCGAAGCCGACGGTGAGACCGACCCGCACTGGTGGCAGGACCCGCGCGATGCGGTGCTGGCCGTCGCGGCGATCCGGGACGCCCTCTCGGAGGCCGACCCCGACGGCCGCCGGGTCTACCAGCGCAACGCGGCCGCATATTCGCGCGAGTTGCGCCGGCTCGATCGGGAGATCGCCGCCTGCGTCGCGAAGGTGCCGGCCGCGAAGCGCAAGCTCGTCACGACGCACGACTCGCTCGGCTACTTCGCGCGCCGCTACGGCATCGACGTGGTCGGCTCGGTGATCCCGTCGCTCTCGACCCAGGCCCAGCCCTCGGCCGGCGACATCGCGGATCTCGTCGACCAGGTCCGCGACGAGGGCGTGGAGGCCGTCTTTCCCGAGGCCGAGACGAGCGAGCGGCTCGAGCAGGCGCTCGCGCGCGAGGCGGGCGCGCAGGTGGGAGATCCGCTCTGGGCCGACACGCTCGGCGGCGAGGGCAGCGGTGCCGAGACCTACATCGACGCGACGGCGTCGAACACCGCGGCGCTCGTCGAGGGGATGAGCGGCGGCGCGATCAGCTGCCGGCCGTCGATCTAGGCTCGTGCCGCAGGTTCCGGCTTGGGTGCCGGAGCGGGGGCCGGCTTGTCGTCGAAGTAGTCCCCACCCTCGATGCTGATGTGGGGGAGGATCCGGTCGAGCCAGTGGGGCAGCCAGATCGTCCTCCTGCCGGCGACCGTGATCAACGCGGGCACGAACAGGCACACCACTACCGCGTCGATTACGACCGCCGTTGCCAGACCGAGGCCGAATTGCTTGATCGTCGGGTCGCCGTTCAGGACGAAGCTGCCGAACACACAGAACATGACGGCCGCCGCCGCCCCGATGATGCGTCCCGAGTAGCCGAGCCCCTCGATCACGGTCGCGCGAGCGCCCTTGCCCTCCTTGAAGTGCTCCTGGATCTGGGTCAGGAGGAAGACCTGGTAGTCGGTCGAGAGGCCGAACAGGATCGCGAACATGATCAACGGCACGAAGCTCACCACGGGTATCGAGCCGTCGAGTCCGATCAGGCTCGAGGCAAATCCCTCCTGGAAGACGAGCGTGAGCACCCCGTAGGCCGCTCCGACCGAGACGAGGTTCATCACGGCTGCCTGAGCGGGGATCAGCAGGGAGCGGAATCCCACCAGCAGCACCAGGAAGCTGAGCGCCGCGACCACCAGGATGACCAGCGGGAGCTTGCTGGTGATCTTCTCGGCGAGATCCACATACGCGGCTGTGGTGCCACCCACGAAGGCCGTCATGTCCTGGCCCTTGGTCGCCTCCGGGATGGTGGTGTCCCTCAGGCGCGAGACCAGGTCCTCGGTGGCGATGTCGGACGGCGCGGTCGTGGCAATGAGCGTGTAGACGGCCGCGGTTCCCTGCTTGTTGACCAGCGGCTGCGTCACGGAATCGACGCCCTTGGTCTTCTGGAGGTCCTTGCGCAGGGTCTGGAGGCGCGGGTCGGTCGCCGGCTGCTCGGCCTTCTTCTTCTTGTTGGCGAGCTCGTTGGACTGCTTCTGCGTCTGCTGCTTTGCCTCCTGCTCGGCCTGCTGCTGGGTCGCGCCCTCGAGCAGCGCCTGCTGCTCGATCTGCTGCTGCTGCTGCTGCAGCTGCTTCTCGTTCTGACTGATCGTGTTGAGGTTCTTCTGGTTCGGCTTCGCGGGCTTGCTGAGCTGGGTGGAGATCAGGAACGGCCCGTTGGTGCCCTCCCCGAAGCCCTTGCCGATCAGGTCGTAGGCCTGGCGAGCGGTCGTGTCGGTCGGCTCTGCCCCCACGTCCTCCTGGCCCAGGTGCATCGACAGCGTGGGTATCGAGAGCGCGAGCAGGATCGCCAGCACACCGACGATCACCGGCCAGCGGTGATTGGCGATCCCCGTGGCCAGCCTCGTCCACAGTGGGGACTGCACCTCGTCGGCGCGAGCCTTGCGGAACGGCAACTTGAGCGCCGAGACGTGCGTTCCGAGCAGCGCGAACAGGGCCGGCAGCAGGGTGAGCGCGCCAAGGATGGCGAACGCCACCGCGATCGCCGACGTGTAGCCCAGGGTCGTGACCAGCGGGATCCCGGCGACCACGAGCGCCAGCAGCGAGATCGCAACGGTGCCGCCCGCGAACAGGACCGCGCCGCCCGCGGTCGCGAGCGCACGCGCAATCGACTCGTGGACCTCCATGCCCTCGGCGACCTGGCTGCGGTGCTTGGTCACGATGAACAGCGAGTAGTCGATCCCGACCGCCAGTCCGATCATGGTCGCCAGCGTGGGCGCGGTCGTGGGGATGTCGGCGATGTGGCTGAGGAGCGTCACGACGCTCAGGCCGCACAAGAGGCCGAGCACGGCGGTGAGGATCGGCAGCCCCGCCGCCACGGCGGAGCCGAACACGAGCAGCAGGATCACCATCGCGGCGGCAATCCCGATCTTGTCGCTGGCCCCGGTGTCCGGCTTGGAGAGCTCCTGGCCGACGTAGCCGCCGATGGCCACCTGCAAGCCCGCCTTCTTCGCCGGATCGGCGGCGTCGAGCACCGCGTTGCCCTCGTCCTCGGTGATGCTCCCCTGGCCGACGTCGAGCGCCACCGATATGTAGCCGATCTTCTTGTCCTTGCTGAGCGCGTTCTTTCCGGCGTCGCTCAGGGGGCTTACGGCCGCGGTCACGTGCGGCGTCTTCTTCAGGGCGCTCACCGACTGCTTGATGGCCTTCGAGTACTTCGAGTCGGTCAGCTTGCCGCTGTCGGTGGCCACCACGAGCGGGTTCGTTCCGTAGGCCTGGCTCGGGAAGCGGCCGCTCAGGAGGTCGGTGGCGCTCTGGCTCCCGGTCCCCGGCAGGGTCACGTTGTTGGTGGTCTGCGAGCCAGCCCCCTGGGCCACAATCACCAGAGCGACGACGAGCACGAGCCAGAGGCCGAGCACCACGAAGTGCCAGCGCGCGCACGCGCGACCGAGTCCATAGAGAAGGCCAGTCATTCGGATCTCCTTGCCCCAATCAGGGGAGAGCGACGCGTGCCAAGGGTATGCCTGGCGGACGGGGCGCGCAAGGCTGGGGCGCTATCTGGCGCGAGCTGTCAGGCCGAGTCGCGGCAGCTGGGGCAGGTGCCCCTGAGCGTCACGTCGTGCGCGCCGACCGAATACTCGACTCGCCCGGCGAGCCGCTCGATCACCCGCTCGAGCTCCGGGTCCTCGAACGCCTTGGTCTGGCCGCAGCGGTCGCAGACCAGATGGTGGTGGTGCTCGCCGTTCGGATAGACCGGCTCGTAGCGGGCCACCGGCTCTCCGACGTCGACGCGACGCACGAGCCGCATGTCGTCGAGCAGCTGGAGGGCGCGGTAGATGCTCGCCACGCCGACGCCCTCGCCGCGCTCGCGCAGGCACTCCGAGATCTCCTGCGCGGTGACGCTGCAGCCGAGCTCGTTGAGCGCGGAGACGACCGCGGCGCGCGGGGCGCTCACGCGGTAGCCACCGCCCTCGAGGGCCTCGTGCGCGTGTCCAACCCAGTCACTCATGCCTTGCCGAAGCATAGGGTCCGCTGTTCATGGACGAGCTGTTCCGGACTCCCGACGAGCGCTTCGCCACCCTGCCGGGCTACGGCTTCGAGCCGCACTGGCACGACGCCGGCGGCCTGCGGATGCACTACGTCGACGAGGGCGCCGGCGAGCCCGTCGTCTGCTTCCACGGCGAGCCGACCTGGGCCTACCTCTATCGCAAGATGCTGCCGCCGCTGACGAGCGCCGGCATGCGCGTCATCTGCCCGGACTACGCGGGCTTCGGCCGCTCGGACAAGCCGACCGACCGGCCGCTGGTACAGCTACGACCGCCACGTCGAGTACACGGCCGGCCTGCTCGAGGCGCCTCGACCTGCACGATGTCACGGTCGTCGTCCAGGACTGGGGCGGGCCGATCGGGCTGCGCTGGGCGATCGAGAACGCCGAGCGCGTCGCGCGGCTCGTGATCCTCAACACCGGCCTCTTCACCGGGCGGGTGTCGAAGGGCTTCATGGCCTGGCGCGACTTCGCCGAGCGCAATCCGGACCTGCCGGTCGGATTCGTGCTCCAGGGTGCGACCGCCACGGACCTCCCGGACGACGTGGTGGCGGCATACGAGGCGCCCTTCCCGACGCCGGAGTCGAAGGCCGGCGCGGCGCAGTTCCCGCTGCTCGTCCCGACGGCGGACGACCAGCCCGGCGCCGTGGAGATGCGGGCGGTGGCGGACGAGCTGTCGCGCTGGGAGAAGCCGGCGCTCGTCGCCTTCTCGGACCAGGACCCGGTGTTCCCCTACCCGCGCGCGGGCGAGCGCTTCACGACGCTCATCCCGAGCGCAGGAGAGCAGGTGCGCATCGAGGGCGCCGCGCACTTCCTCCAGGAGGATCGCGGCGAGCGAATCGCCGAGCTCGTCGCCGAGTTCGTGCGCGGCAGCCCTGGGACGTGAGCGTCAGCCGGCGGCGCTGAAGCGCTCGGCGACCTTCGACCAGTTGACCGTGTTCCACCACGCGTCGATGTAGTCCGGGCGCTTGTTCTGGTACTTGAGGTAGTAGGCGTGCTCCCAGACGTCGACGCCGAGCAGCGGCGTCTTGCCGTCCGTGATCGGGTTGTCCTGGTTCGCGCTCGAGACGACGGCGAGCCCGGAGCCGTCGTGCACGAGCCATGACCAACCCGAGCCGAACTGGTTCACGCCCGCGTCCTTCATCTTCGACTTGAAGTCGTCGAAGGAGCCGAACGCCGACTCGATCGCGGCCGCGAGGTCACCGTCGGGGGCGCCGCCGCCGTCGGGCGACATCGACTCCCAGAAGAGGCTGTGGTTCAGGTGACCGCCGCCGTTGTTGCGGACCGGCCCGCGGATGTTGTCGGGCAGCTGCGCGAGATTGGCGACGACGTCCTCCACCGGCTTGTCCGCCCAGTCGGTGCCCTCGAGCGCGGCATTCGCCTTGTCGACGTACGCCTGGTGGTGCTTGTCGTGGTGCACCCGCATGGTCGCCTCGTCGATGTGCGGCTCCAGTGCGGCGTAGTCATATGGAAGCGGCGGAACCTCGTAGGGCATGTCTCTCTCCTTCACTCGGTGAGCTTCTCTCCGGACTCTATGCATCCCCGGGAACAGGCGGTCAGACGCTAGGCTTCGACGCCCGAGCGGCTGTGGCGGAATGGCAGACGCGCCGTCTTCAGGTGGCGGTGGGCTAACGCCCGTGGAGGTTCGACTCCTCTCAGCCGCACTCGGTGAAAGGGCTCCGTGGAGGAGCCCTTTCCGTTGCAGTGACGCGGCTCAGGCGTTCGACGCCGAGCGCCGCTGCTGCGGCGTGCGGAACACGTAGTCCCAGAACGGGGCGCTCACGCCGAAGCCGCGCGTGTCGTCCTGGAAGTGATGCCGCATGTGCAGCTCGCGCATCAGCTTGCCGAGACGCGTGCGCGGGCGGTGATGGTGCACGTGGTAATGCATCATGTCGTACAGCAGGTAGCCCGCCAGGAAGCCGGCCATGAAGACGTGGGCCCAGGGCGTACCGAGTACGAGCACGAACAGGCCCCAGAAGCCGAGCGCCAGTGGCACGCTCACCGACGGCGGCATGACGAGCCGCAGCGGGTCGTTCGGGTGATCGTGGTGGACGCCGTGGATGATCCAGTGGAAGCGCGCGCCGATGCCCTCCTCCGGCTCGAAGTGGAAGATGAGCCGGTGGAGCCAGTACTCGGTCAGCGTCCAGAAGAGGTAGCCGGCGATCACGAGCCCGATGACCTGGAGCGTGGTCGGCTCACCCCGCGCGCCGACGACCAGCAGCGCGATGATCGCGGGCACGAAGATGAGCGGCGGGACCATCGGATGCACGCGCGAGAGGCGGTCGAGGAGGTTCGAGTCGAACATCCGAGGCGAGGCCTTGAGGACTTCGCTTCGCCGTGCGTCCATGGCCCGAATTTAGCGCACGTCGCGGGTAGTTGGAAGCCCCGTCTTCGGGTGCCCTAACTCCTACCGCGGTACGTCAGGCGCGTTCCCAGAGCTCGTACCAGGAGGCCAGGATGTACTCGAGCCCGAACGCGGCGGTCATGCCGTAGACGGCGATCTCGGCGGGAGCGGCACCGCCGCCCATGATCCGGGCGAGCAGATAGCAGGTGACCACTCCCACGAAGAGCAGCCTCCCGGTGACCTCCATGGCTGGAGTGTCGGTTTCGAGGCCTCAGTGCCTGTGACGGCATCGTGAAGGCCCGGTGAAGGTCCCGTTACCCGCGCCGCCGGGCTCAGTAGGCTCGCGGCTGATGAGCGAGTCGCCGGTCGCGGTCGTCCGTGCGCTGTTCGAGCGCGTGAACGCGGGGGATATCGACCGCGTGGTCGAGCTGCTGGCGCCCGACGCCGTCTTCGTCGTTCCGCCCGAGGCCTCCGCCGAGCCCGACACGTACAGGGGACACGACGGCGCGCGCCGTTACTTCAGCGGCTTCGACGGCATCCTCGACGACGTCCGCTTCGAGCTCATCGACATCGATCAGGTGACGGATGACACGGTGCTCGCCACCACCAAGCTCACCGGTCGCGGCACCACCACGGGCATACCGGTGGAGCAGGGGACGTTCGTCGTCCTCACGGTCCGCGGCGGCCTCATGACCTGGATCCGGCCGTACAACGACCGCGAGGAGGCACTCGCGGAGCTCCGCAGCACGACCGAGGGCTAGCCGAGCGGCGCCAGCAGGTTCTTCTTCCCCTCGAAGGCGAACAGCATCAGGTCGACCATCCGGAAGGTGGTGTTGTTCGGCCCGAGCGAGGGCTTGAACGTCGTGTCGCGCACGATCGAGTGCTCGCTGCCCTGCATGGCGCGGTGGAGGGTCTCCACGACGATCCGGGCGCCTACGCCCTTCATCTTGCCGTTGTTGATCTCGGCCTCGCGCAGCACGTAGAACCACAGCGGCGTGTCCTTCAGGAACGCCTCGCGCTGGCCCTGGGTGAGCAGCGAGAGGTCGGCGCCGTTCTTGCCCTCGCGGATCTGCTTCTTCGTGAGCTTGGTCAGGTTGACGCCCTTGTTCTTCATGAACGTGGCCATCTGCTGGCCGGTGGCGAGCTTGACCATGCGTCCGCGCATCAGGTTGCGGAAGGCGAGGTTGCGTCGCTTGTCGTTGAACGGCATGTTCGTGTTGCCGCCGAACGTCTCGGGGGGGAGCGTCTTGAGCGGGTCCACGAGCGCCGTGTCGATTCGCATCGCGCGGTTGAAGCGGTTGGCGGCGACGGTGAGGTTCGGCTTATTCGCTTCGTTGAAGTCGTAGAGCCGGCGGAAGTCGGCGGTCCAGTTGGCCGCGAGCCGCTGGAGGCCGCCGAGGTCACCGCCCGTGGCGGAGAAGATGAACAGCCAGTCGAGGATGCCGGCGCCGAAGTCGAACGCCTTGTTCCAGTTGTAGGCGGCGCGGATCATCGAGTGGCCGAGCCGGAAGCCGGCCACCGAGAACTCGATCGGCATCGTCGGGATGTCGGTGGGCGTGGCGTTCGGCTCGAACACCTTGCGCTTGTTGTTGTTGAAGACGTCGTTGATGACGCCCTGCGCGCAGATCCGCGGCAGGTAGTCGGTCTTGATCATCCACTGGTAGTGCTTGACCGCCAGCTCGCGCGCCTTCGCGAAGCGCTGCGACTGCGGGACCGAGTTCGGCAGCGTGTCGACGATCCGGTTGTGGAAGCGGATCATCGCCAGGTGCGTCTGCGCGACGGCGAGGTTCTCGTCGTTGCGCGGGTCGGGGATGATCGCCTTGCGCTTCTGCTTCTGCGTGCTGCCCTCGCCGCGCGGAAGGTCGAAGCCGTTCTTCCCGGGGAAGCTGTCGGCCGCCACCGTCTTGCCCATCTTCAGGTGGCGATCGTCCGAGTAGAACTTGGTCGACTCGGGATCCGCGGGGCCCGCGCCGTAGAGCGAGTCCAGGTCGAGCGCCGGCGAGCGCGCCTGCAGCATCTGCGCCGGCGAGACGTTCTGGCCGAGCATCACCTGCGTCTTGTCGAAGGTCAGGTCGTGGTCGATGAACTGGCCGAGATAGGTGAACCCCGCCGGGATCGGCCCCGACCCGCCGCCGCCGGCCGCCATCTCGCGGCCGACCTTGAGGGCCACGGCCTCGGTGACCTGCTTGCCCGCCCCCTTGGGTCCCATGCGCGAGAAGCGGAAGGGCGGAACGGCAGCCGCCGTCGCCGTCGCCGACGCGCTGGCGATGGTTGCGCCTCCATCCCCGGAGTCACGCCCGCCGATGCTCTCTGAGAGGAGCCCCTCCCCGATCACGAAGTAGCTCTCGGACCCGTGCGTCTCCATGGACCAGCCTCCTGTCGTTCGCCCCTTGACCCAAGTGTGCGCGAAGCTCACCCGCGACCCTCCCAGGTCCGCCATTTGGTGTCAATCGATTGCGAGCGCCCGCGCTGTCCGGCGCAGGCGCTCCGCCCACTCCGGGTCGTCGTCGAGCTCAGGCGGTGCCGCTTCCGCGCTCGCGCGCACGCGTGTCCAGAGCGCCGCTCGGTTCGGGTCCAGGCCCGCCGCCCGGGCGTAGGTCTCGAGCCTGCGCCAGGCGATCCGCCTCGCCTCCGCCGGGTCCTCGGGGAGCGCCGGCGCCTCAGGGCAGATGAGCGCCCAGATCTCCGCGTGGCGGTCTCCGCGGGCGCCGTGCGGATCGATCACCTTCCACGAGCCGTCCGCACGCAGCGCGTTGCCGGGGTGGAGGTCGGCGTGGACCAGGACGTCCGCCGGCGAGGGTGCGAGCAGCCCTGCCAGCTCCTCCGCCGCGTCCGGCCAGGTCGCGGCATAGGCGCTCATCGGGATCACCTCTGCGGGCGGGGGGCCAGCCGCGTGCAGGCGCCGCGCCAGTCGGCCAAGCACCGCGAGCTTCTCCTCCCAGTCGAGCTCCGTGGCATCGAGCGTGTCGCCCGGCTCGGCGCGCTCGAGCAGCAGTGTGAAGCCGTCGTCGCGCTCGGCGAGGAGCTCGATCGCGGCGCCGGTGGGGCCCCAGAACGCCAGCGCGGCACCCTCGAACGCGAGCTCCGCGTCGTCGGGGGTGCCGCGCGGGTTCGCCTTCAGCACCACCGGGCGGCTGTCGCAGTCGGCGGCGCAGACGAGTGCGACGTTGCCGCCGGGCAGAGGGCGCACGTCGACGAGCTCCCAGGCATCGACGGCCTGGATGACCCGGTGCTCGACATCCTCGGCCAGCGCGGCGAGGTCCGCCTCAGGCCAGTAGCCGCGCCAGTAGTAGGCCAGCCGGCGAAGCGGCGCCTCGGCGACGCGCCGGTCTATCGCTGCTCGCGTCCCGGCGAACGCTCGGGCGGGTCGGGGCGGTCCGGAGCAGCGCTCCGGTCCGGGCCCTGGGCGCCCGGGTCCTTGAGGGCGTCGGCGGCCGCCTTCGCTTTATCCGACAACGAGCCCTCGCCCGCCTGAATGTCCTTCAGCTCATCGAGGTCCTGCTTGGCGGCTTCCGTGCCACCGCGCTTTTGGAACATCTCCCTCGCCTTGTCGGCGAGGCTGCTGAGGCCGGCCATGTGGCTCACCTTCGTTTCGGGTGGTTGGGGTAGGACGGTAGTGATCAAGCGACCCGGCGTCGCCGGCCGCCCGACTTCCGCGGGCCATCGGACTGAGCCGCGCGGCGCGCCCGCCGGCCGCGTGCGACCTCGGTCCCCAGCGCGTCAAGCGGCTGGGCGAACGGCGCGAGCGGATCGGCGAGCCGGGTGAGCCAGGCTTGGGCGGCATCGAGCCCGGCTTCGTCGAGCGCGTAGAGCCTGTGGGTGCCCTCGGATCGCACCGTGACGAGCCCGGCGTCGCGGAGCACCTTGAGGTGCTGCGAGACAGCGGGCTGCGAGATCGCCGCTCTGGCCTGCAGCGCCGCGACGACCGCGCCCGCCGGCTGCTCGCCCGTGGCGAGCAACTCCAGGATCTGCCGGCGGGTCAGGTCGCCGAGAGCCTCGAAGGCGCCCTCCATCTAGCCGCCGGAACCGTCCTCGGGCGCGGTGGTGTAGAAGGCCACCGTCCGCTCAGCCGCCTCGCGTGCCGGGCCGGGCTCGTCGCCGGCACCGACCGCGGCGTCGCTCCAACCCGCGGCCGCCCGCCGGACGAACTCGACGCCGGCAGGCGAGGTTGGGAAGGCGAGACCCTCTTCGGGATCGACGGGCGCTCCAGTCTCGATGTGGAGGCCCAGGCCCATCAGGCCGAGGTCCCAGCCGACGCCCACCGCACCGGGACCGAACTGGCCCCAGAGCTCGGGGTCGACGTGCGCCTCGTGGGCGAGCTCGAGCGTCGTACCCGCCTCGGCCGGGATGAGCGAGACCTCGAGCCACGACGTCATCCCTCCGTACTCCCACGTCACGGCGAACGACTCCGGCTCCTCGCAGCGCTCGATGACGCCGCCGGCGTTGCCCTCGAGCTGGTAGCGGCCGCCGACCTGGAGATCTCCGCTGACCGGCAGGAACCAGCGTGGGATTCGCTCGGCGTTGGTCAGTGCCTCCCAGAGGTCGGGCTGATTGGTCGGATACGTCCGGCGAGCGATGGCGATCTTTGTCGGCTCGCCCTCGCGGGAACCGCTGCGTATCTCCCGCGTGACGAGATCGGCGGTGGTCGTTGGATCGATGATCATTGTCCACTCCTTGTATAAGTCACTGCTTATATTCAATCACAGGGTGGACAGGGATGCAGCAACCGCCGGGGCGAGCCCGCCGCGACCGCCTGTTCGGCACTTCGTCGGTGGGTAGCATGCCGGCTGGCCGGGGGGCCTAACCCCTTCATCCACGAAGAGAGGTGAGAATGGGAGTCCGCGAGTACGTGCTCGCGACCTCTGCCGAGGGGGCCGCGAGTCTGGCCGGCGAGCCCGGGACGGTCCTTATGGGCGGCGGCACGCTCCTAATGCCACAGGCCACCGCCGGCACGCTTGGCGCCGAGCGCGTCGTTGGCCTCCACGCCGCCGGCCTCGACTACGTGCGGCGGAACGGTGCCACCGCCATCGGCGCGATGAGTCCGCTCGCTACCCTCGCGACGCTCGACGACCTCCCGGCGCTTCGGTCCGCGGCCCGCGGGGTAGGCGGCTGGGCCCTGCGCAGCATCGCCACGCTCGGCGGCAACCTGCACGCCGCCGCGCCCTACGGCGACCTCGCCCCGGTGCTGCTGGCGCTGGACGCGACGGTGCGCCTGGTGGGGACGGGCGGCGAGAGGACACCGGCGCTCGCCGACTGGCTGACCGAGGAGGGCGACGGACGCCCTGAGGTGCTCGCCGAGGTCGTGGTTCCGCCGCCGCGCGGCCTCACCGCTCACCGCCGCCATGCGCGCCGCGCAGCCAACTCGCCGGCCGTGGCCGGCGCGGCTGTGCGGCTCGTGATCGAGGACGGCGCGGTCGCGGAGGCGCGTGTGGCGATCGGGGCCGTCGCGCCGCGGGCGCTGCGAGCTGCGGCCGCCGAGGAGCGGTTGACCGGCGCACCCGCCGACGCCGCGGCGATCGCCGAGGCCGCCGAGGCTGCGGCGGCGGCCGGATCGCCGGTTGACGACCCGGTGGCGAGCGCCTGGTACCGGCGCCGGATGACCGCCGTATGTGTGCGGCAAGCCCTCGAGAGCGCGCTGGGATCGGAGGCGCGATGACCATGAGGGCGGTGAGCTTCGAGCTGAACGGGGAGCCGGTGGCAGCGCTGGCGCGGCCGCTGGACACCGTCCAGTCGGTGCTGCGCGACCAGCTCGGCATGACGGGGACGAAGGCGGGCTGCCGCCAGGGGGGTTGCGGCAGCTGCACGGTGCGGCTCGACGGCGAGCCCGTCCTGGCTTGCCTGGTACCCGTCGAGCACGTCGAGGGGCATTCCGTCACGACGATCGAGGGGCTCGGGTCGGCCGACGCGCTCAGCCCTGTTCAGACGACCTTCTACGAGCGCTTCGCCATCCAATGCGGCTTCTGCAGCCCGGGGATGATCATGGTCGCGACGGCTCTCCTCGAACGCAACCCGGATCCCACCCGCGCGGAGATCACCGAGGCCCTCGCCGGCAACGTCTGCCGCTGCACCGGGATAGTCCCGATCGTCGACGCGATCGAGGCGGCGGCGTTGCGCATGCGCGAGGAGGAGGGGGCAAAGGCGTGAACCAGGCGAAGCCCTTCAACGTCATCGGCCGCGCGCACGAGCGGCGCGACGGGCTCGGCCACGTGACCGGCACGACCGTCTACGTGGACGACGTCAGCTTCCCGCGCATGTGCCACCTGAAGATGGTCCGCAACCCGCTTGTGCACGCCCGCATCCGCGGGATCGACTTCTCCGAGGCCGAGAAGGTGCCGGGCTTCCTCACCGCGCTGACGGCCCGCGACGTGCCCAAGAACGTGTACACGATCCTCTGCTTGATCGGGGTCGAGCCGGACGACGAGCCGGTCCTCGCCGAGGACCGCGTCCGCTACAGGGGCGAGCAGATCGCCGCGGTGGTCGCCGAGACGGAGGCCGCGGCCGCGGAGGCCGCGGCCAAGGTGCGGCTCGACCTCGAGGAGCTGCCGCACGTTCTCGACGTCGAGGAGGCGCTGGCGCCGGGGGCGCCCGTAGTCACCCATTGGGGGACGAACCACTTCGTCTACGAGGGCCACCACTGCCGCCGCCTCCGCTACGGGGACGCCGAGGCCGCCCGCGAGCAGGCCGACCACGTGGTGTCGGGCCGCTACCAGCTGAGTCCGATCGAGCACGCGCCGGTCGAGACCACGGGCTGCGTCGCGAAGCCGGAGGCGGACGGCCGGGTCACGGTCTACACGAACACGCAGGCCATCTACTTCAGCCTCGACAACACCGCCTTTATCCTCGGCGTGCCGCCGCACCGGCTCCACTTCGTCGGCGGCACCGTCGGAGGCGGGTTCGGAGGCAAGGTGGACGTGATCGTCGAGCCGATCGCCGCGCTGGCGGCGATGCGCACGGGCCGCCCGGTCAAGTACATGTACACGCGGCCCGAGGAGATGCAGGTCTCCTCGACCCGAAGCGCGGTCCGGATGTACATCCGCGACGGCGTGACCGCCGACGGCACGATCGTCTCACGCGAGGTGACGACCTTCCACGACGCCGGCGCCTACAGCCGCCACACCCCGTACGGGTGCACCAAGCACGCGGCCAACGCCGCCGGGCCGTACACCATCCCGAACGTGTCGGTGGACGTGCACTGCGTTTTCACGAACCGCCAGCCCTCGAGCGCGATGCGCGGATTCGGGGTGACCGAGGCCTCGTTCGCTGTGGAGATGCAGATGGACCGCGTCGCCCGCGAGCTCGGCCTCGACCCGTGGGAGCTGCGGCTGCGGCACGCCTACCGCAACGGCGACGTGCGGCCCTACCGCAAGACCACCGAGGACGCCTCGCTGGTGGAGGCGATCCAGGCGGCCGCGACGCTGGCGGGTGTCGAGTTGTCTCCGGAGCTGCAGGCGATGACGTCCGACGACAGGAACGGAGGGGAGCGATGACGCTGCTGCGAGGCCGAGGGATGGCCGCCGTCAACTACCCGACCGGCATGAACCTCGGCGGCGATCCCACCCAGGCGCTCGTGCACGCGACAACGACCGGCGCGTTCGTGATCACGCTCTCGAGCGTGGACCTGGGCCAGGGCCTGAAGACCGTGCTCGCGCAGATCGGTGCCGAGACGCTGGGCGTGCCGTTCGACACGGTCAGGGTCGACACCGGGGACAGCGACACCGGGCCTCACTGCATGGGCACCTTCGCGAGCCGCACCACGCACCGAGCAGGGAACGCGATCATCCGAGCCGCCGAGGAGGCCCGGCGCGAGATGCTGGAGGTCGCCGCCGAGGAGCTCGAGGCTGCGCCCGAGGATCTTGAAACGGACGGTGAGGGCGACATCGTCGTGGTCGGCTCGCCCGACGCGCGGATCTCGGTTATGGATGTCGCGCTGGCGGCGCACTTCAAGCAGGGCCGGAGCATCTCGGGCCGCGGGCTCTACATGAAGCCGAAGAGCGACCTCGACCCGGAGACCGGTGCGATGGACCCGGATTCCACCGAGGCGCACGCCTGCACGGTGGCCGAGGTGGAGGTGGACACCGAAACGGGACAGGTGAGGGTGCTGAGCCTGAGGAGCGCCTACGAGATCGGCAAGGCCCTCAACCCGGCGCTCGTCGAGGGTCAGATCACCGGCGGCGCGTGGATGGGCATGTCCCACGCGCTGTACGAGACGACCGCGCCCTACTACCCCGCGCTGGATCACAGCCCGGGCGACTTCAACGACTACCTGATGCCCGGGGCGGCGGAGCTGCCGGAGATCGAGTCGACGATGCTCGAGATGGCCTCGGCAAACGGGCCGTTCGGCGCCAAGGGTGTCGGGGAGATGACCGCCAACTCGCCGATCCCGGCGATCGCGAACGCGGTCACGGACGCCATCGGCGTACAGATCACGGAGCTGCCGATCACACCAGAGAAGGTCCTACGGGCCTTGGAGGAGGTGGCGGTGTGAGCTCCCCGTTCGGCACCTTCACTGGCGTCCAGCCGTTCGAGTTCGTTAGCGGCGTCCACCTGCGCGCGGTCGGCGGCGAGCAGGTGCTGCTCTGCCGCGTCACCTACGAGCCCGGCAAGGAGGTGCCCCGCCACCGGCACGAGCACACTGAGCAGGTGATGCTGATCCTGGAGGGCGAGGTCACGCTAACCGTCGAGGGCGAGATGCGCACGCTGACGGCGGGCGACACGGCGGTGATAAACCGCGGTCTGGAGCACGAGCTCCACTCGGCAGGCGGCTGCACGTTCATCGAGGCGCTCGCGCCCGTGCCGCTCGACCATGTGCCCGATCGTGGGCGGGACCTCGTGCTGGGCCCCGACGGCGGCTCCGGGCACGTCGAGCGCTAAACCCGAAGGAGGACATCGAATGGCCTACGCCGTGTGCGTCACCTGGATCGCGAAGGACGGAGAGGAGGAGGCGGTGGCCGCCGCGATCGAGCGCCTGCTCGGGCCCTCTCGCGCCGAGCCCGGCGTGCAGCTCTACCTCCCCCACCGCGACCCAAAGGACTCGCGCGTCTTCTTCATGTACGAGCAGTACGCGGACGAGGCCGCCTACCAGGCCCACGTCGACACCGAGCACTTCAAGCGCGACGGGCTGGGCGATGCCATCCCGCGTCTAGCGGAACGCAGGCGTGAGTTCTACGAGACGCTCGACTGAAGTCAACCGCCTGTGCTCGACGATCGGTTGCTTTCACGCGGTGGCCCGGGTAGCGTCGGCGTGAACCCACCGGGAGGGAGCGCCCATGACCGTTTCAGGTGCTGAACAGACCGCGATCACGGGGGTCGTGCAGGCGTACATCGATGGTTCGCGCTCAGGTGATGCCGACCAGCTGCGCCGAGCCTTTCATCCCGATGCTCGGATGTACGGGAGCATTGCCGGTCAGCGGTTCGACCTGCCAATCGAGGAGTTCTTCGCGCTCGCGAGCAGCCAGCCGGCGGATGTCGACGGTACGTACGAGGCGCGGATCGTGTCCATCGAGCAGGTCGGTGATGCGGCGACCGCCGCAATCGAGGAGACGGGCTTCTGGGGGACGATGTCATTCACCGACTTCTTCGCACTGTCGTGCTTCGATGGCGAGTGGAAGATCGTGAACAAGACATTCGCCCACACCGGCGGGGAGCCCCCGGCGCACTGAGCTGCGACCTCGGCGCACCACGCCTACTGGGACGAAGGGCAAGGTTCGAGCGTGACGCCGCCGTCGCTCTGCGTGGCGTGGTGTGACGCCCCTACGAAGTCGCCTGCGCCTAGGGTCGCCACGCGCCTTCCGTTCCTCGCAACATCGACGTTGCCGTCGACCAGCACGAAGAACTCACGCCCCCGGTCTCCTTCCTTGCACAGCACCCTTCCGGCGGGAGCTGTCACTTCGTCCGTCAATCGGGCGAGCTGAACAGGCTCCCTTCGCGAGGTCCTCGAAATTCTCCGGTCAGGGAGGGGGTGTGCGCCGGTTTGGTTTGGGTGGGGCGCCGAAGGTGCGTAGGACGTGTTCGAGGGTCGAGGCGATCAGTTCGTGGGTCTGTTCGCGGGTGGCTTCGCCTTGTAGCCAGCGGCGTGTGGCGGCGCGGTTGAGTCCGGTCCAGCACTCGAGCGCGTAGCGCAGCCGTGGTGAGTCGTCGGCGATGTCGGCGTGGTGGGCGGCGAGTAGCGCGACGGCGCGGCTGACGAGGTCGGTGACGACGCGCCTGATGTCGGGGTCGGCGATGTCCTCGCCGCGCCCGAGCGTGGCGAGCCAGACCGTGCGGTTCTGTTCGGTCCAGTCGAGCCAGCGCGACACGGTATCCGCGAGGCGGGCGCGGGCGCTGCGGCCGACGGGCGGCGGTATTTGTTCCTCGCGCTGGGCGCCGATCCGCTCGAGCAGCGCGATGTAGACCTCTTTGCGGCCGCCGAAGTAGTGGTGCACGAGCCCCCTGGTGACGCCGGCGGCGTGCGCGATGTCCTCGACCGAGACCTCGTCGTAGCCGCGCTCGGCGAACAGCTCGTTGGCCGCGTCGAGGATCTCGTCGCTCCGCCGGGCGGGAGCGAGGCGGCTGAACTTCGGCGTCGTGCTCATAAAACGATTCTAAATGTTGTTGGCGAGCTGTCAATGACTGTTGCATTCTCGCCGATAGAGGGACCGTGGACCTGACGCGGGGGCACGCGTGTGGGGATCCGTGGCCGATCGACAAGCAGCGCTGTCCACGCGCCGCCACTCGACCAACTGGATTGAACGAGCGAGAAGAAACGACATGACGATTGCGACCGACAGAACGGCCGAGGAGAGGGCCGCAGCTTGGGACTACGTGATGAGTTCGACCGAGGGCGAGTCGGTCGCGATCACGAAAGCGTGGTGCTGGCTGCGCGATCAGGTCAAGGCACGCGAGGCCGCGACCCGCGTCGTTGGCGACATGGCGGCGGCCGTCGAGACCGAGAACGTCGTGCCGTCCCACGTCGTCCAGGTTCACGACCGCGAGTTTGGCTACGTGCCGGGAGACGACGCCCGGTCATGAAGAAGCTGATTGTGATCGGGTTCGCCGCGCTGGCCATGACGGCTGCCGCGTTCGTCGCTGAAGCTCCCGCCCCCGCGGCGGTCGCCGTGCTTGCCGCCTACCTGGGAGGCGTCCTAATTGCCCGGTCCCTGCGCCCGCGCGCCGCACACCAACGGCGAGCGGCGATCCTCGAGGAGCGACGTCGCTGCGCGCGCGACCTGCACGACGGCCTGGCCCAGGAGCTCGCCTATATCAAGATGCAGAGCGCGCGAATGGCGGCCGCCGAGCCGGGCGGCCAGGCTGGTCAGCTGGCGCTCGCGTCCGAGCGCGCCCTTGACGAGCTGCGCACGGCGATCGCGGACCTTAGGCACCAGCGGGCCGAACCCTTCTCGGAAGAGGTCTCCGACCTGTCCAGGCAGCTCGCGACCCGCGCAGGCGCCCGCGTCCGCCTGGATCTGGACGCGACCCTTGAGGTCGACCCCGAGCGACGCGACCCGTTGCTGCGCCTCCTCCGCGAGGCAGTGAGCAACGGCGTGAACCATGGTGAGGCGACCGATGTCTGGATCGAGCTCTCCGACGATGAGGGGTTGCGGCTCGCGGTCCGCGACAACGGCGTCGGCTTCGCACCCGAGGAGGCGACCTCGAAGCCGGACAGCTTTGGTCTCGTCGGCATGCGCGAGCGCGTCAGGGCGCTCGGCGGTGACCTCCAGGTGCGCTCTCGGCCGGGGGCCGGCACCGAGGTTGAGGCGCTGCTCCCGTGAAACAGGAGCCCTTGCGCGTCGTCATCGCCGACGATCACGCCGCCGTCCGGGCGGGCGTACGCGAGTCGGTCGAGGACGGCGGCTTCGAAGTCTGCGGGGAGGCGGCCGACGCTCACGGGACGGTGGAGCTGGCGCTCGCGAAGCGGCCGGACCTGTGCCTCCTGGATGTGAACATGCCAGGCGGCGGGATCCGCGCCGCCCGCAAGATCACCAAGGCGCTGCCCGAGTGCGTCGTCGTGATGCTGACCGTCTCGCGTGACGACGCGGACCTATTCGACTCACTTCGCGCCGGCGCCGCCGGCTACCTCCTGAAGGACACCGACCCCGCCCGCCTGCCGCACGCCCTCCGCGGCGCCATGGCCGGCGAGGCCCCGGTGCCGAGGACCCTCGTCTCACGGCTGATCGACGAGTTCCGCACGCGCGGGCTCCGCCGCCGCCTTCCTTTACGCGGACGGCGGGGCGAGGAGCTGACGAGCCGCGAGTGGGAGGTGCTCGACCTGATGGCCGAGGGCCTCAGCACAGCGGAGATCGCCGGGCGTCTGTTCGTATCGCCGGTGACCGTGCGCCGGCACATCTCGGGCCTCCTTGAGAAGCTGGGCGCGCCCGACCGCGAGACGGCGGTGGGGCTGTTCAGGGACGCCTGCGCGGCGGCCTGACGTCTCGGGACGCTCGCACGGCCCCAAGCCAGGGGCAAGCGAGGACAGCTCGTCGCTCAGAGCCCGCCGGCGAGCGTCACCACAGCGGCGCCGAAGGCGAGCGCCGGGCCGAACGGCAGGGCTCGCTTGAAGGCCGCGGAGCCGTGGCGAAGGAGGAGCCAGAGCGCCACCGGCCAGATCGCGGCACAGCCGATCGCGACCGCGCCGACCACTTGTACGCCGAGCCCGGCGCCGAGGAGCAGCCCGAGCTTCACGTCGCCCATCCCGAGCCCGCCGGGGCGGATGAGGGCCAGGACGAGCAGCGCCGAGAAGGTGCCGAGCGAGGCCAGGATCCACTCGAGCGCCTGGTCGGGGAAGAGCCCGACCTGGAGCGCCAGCACGAGCGCCGCCGCGGCAGGACGATCTTGTTCGGCAGCAGTGGCGCTTGTAGTCGATCACCGCGAGCACGCCGAGCGCACCCGAGGAAGCAGGTGGCCACCAAACCGTGGGAGCTGAAGCCGAGGAGCCCAAAGGCCACGGCCGCGGCAGCGCCGCCGGCAACGAGCGGCCGCGGTGCTGAGGAGTTCACCGGTGAAGCTGAGGAAGGCTGGACCGGCATATCCGCCGACGGCTATCTGTCCGGACTCGGAGCGGCCGGCGATCATGCTGGCACCGCCTCTCGCAGCGCCAGCTGCATACCCGGCGCGATGCGTCGGCGCGCTGCGCCGCCGCACCGGCCGCCAGCTCGAGCACCGCGCGCGCCCGCGCTGGCCGGCCATGCGCCACGGCCGCATGTCGGGCCCGACGCGATGAACCTGCATCGCGTGTCCAAGAACACGACGTCGATCGGGAAGCGCATGAAGGCCGTGTGCACCGAGCCCGCCGGGCCGCAGCAGGAGCCCCTCGTCGGAATCGAGAGCTGCCCGTCCGAGCAGGCCCTTCATGCGCGACCGCGGGTCGTCGGCGACTGTGAGCGCCGGCAGAGAACGCTCGCCGATCGTGGGAAGTCAGCAGCCGGACTCATGAGCCGCCCAGGGCCTGGCAGATTCCCGTAGAGACCCGGGTAGAGGACGACCATGAAGAAGCGCGGGCAGGATCAGGAAGGCGAGCGGGAAGAGCATCTTGATCGGCGCCTTCTGGGCCTTCTCCTCGATGATCTGGCGCCGCCGGCGGCGCATGTCCACCGCCAGGTCTCGCATGACCTGGCCGATCGAGGTTCCGAGCGCCTCGCTCTGGACCACCGCGCGGACGAAGGCTCGCACGCCGGGAATGTCGCAGCGGCCGAGCAGGTTCGCGAGCGCCGCGTCCATGCTCGAGGCCGAGCTGGTGCTCGCGAAGCGTGAGGCGGATCTCATCGGCCAGCGGGCCGGTCATCCGCTCCGCCGACCGCTGGAGCGCGGAGATGAACCCGACTCCGGCCTCGAGCGTGACCACCAGCAGGTCCAGCAACTCGGGCAACTCGAGCTCGACGCGCTCGGTGCGCCTGCGTGCCCGCGCCTTGAGAAGGAAGAGGGGCGCTATCCAGCCCATGATCCCCACATAGCCAGCACCGACAATCAGGACGAATGGGGACCAGCCGCCACTGAGGCCCATCCAGAGCACTAGCCCTCCGGATACGCCCGCCGCGAGGGCACGGTAACCCAGCACCGTTGCCGGCGTGGTGTTCCAGGCGCCGGCAGCCAGGATCAGCTTCCGGAGGTCCGCCTGGCGCTGCCGTGACGTCGTAGGGAGGAGCGCATTACCGACCAGGGCCCCGAGCCTGGGCAGCACCGCGACGCGCTCCGGCGTCGGTGCGCGCCGCCCTGCCGGGTAGCCATATGCGGCAATGCGGGCGATTCTCTGCTCCGCTCGGATCCGGGGCATGACCGCCGCGCGGGCGGCCAGGGCAAGCCCGACACCGCCGAGGGCGAGCGCGAGTATCAGCAAGAGCAACATTCGCAATCTCCTTAGACTCCGACGGACACGATCCGACGGATCACGAGTGAGCCGGCGACCACTAGAGCGGCGGCGATCGCGAGGACGATGTGGCCGGTCGAGGTGTTGTAGAGCGGATCGACATAGCTCGCGGGCGGTGACTGTTAGGAAGAGCAGAGATCCCACCGGAAGCAGGCTGAGGATCCACTGCGAGAGCCGGCCCTGGGCCGTGAGCGTGCGCACAGTGCGGCGCAGCTCTTGGCGCTCGCGCACCGTGGTCACGACCTGATCCACCATCTCGGCCGCGTCGGACCCCGCCTCCCGCTGGAGCTTGGCCAGCAGCGCGACGTGCTCCACCTCGCGATTGTTCATCCGACGCGCCACCGACTCGAGGGCGTCCTCGAGCGGGCGGCCCAAGCGCTCGTCGGCCATGGCGCGGGCGAACTCCCCGCGCGCCGGCTCGGGCGCCTCGTCGAGTGCCGCCGCGAGCGCCGCGGGAAAACTGTGGCCCACCCTCAAGGAACCGCCGACCACCGACAGGTGATCGGCAAGCTGCTCACCGAAGAGGCGCCGTTGGCGCTCCGCGCGCCAGTGAACGATGCCCCAGACCAAGGGCGGCGCGATCGCCACCGGCACGAGGAAAAGGGCGGCCGAGCCCGCCGCGGAGGCTGCCAGCAGCCCAAGGGAGAGCGCCACGACGGCAGCCCCGACGACGAGCTGACCGGGCGAATATCGGATGTCTGCGACGTCGACATCGGTCGCGAAACCCTCCCACCAGCCGGCCTTGGAGAGCGAGCGCTCTGCGCCCGCGGCGAGACGTCCGGTGAGGGACTGCGCCTTATCGGTTTCTTCACCGGGCAAGCGGACGAACTGCGCGACGCGTTCTCGCGGCGTCTGAAGGCGCGACCTCAGCACCAGGAGCAGAGCGAGCCCGGCCAGCCCGACGACAACCAGAATCGCCACGACCACCGCCAAGGGCGACCCCCAGCCGTCGGTGTCGCCGCCCGCCGGACCACCGACTCCGAGCGAGGGTGACCGGTACGTTGCCGTCGCTGCACCGAGCCCGGCAACCGTCGCCCGAACCTCGACCCGGCGGCGCGGGCCGGCGAGGGAGCGATAGGCGACCGTGTAGGCGTTCGAGAGCTGGGCGCCGAGCGCGCGATAGATCTCCCGCAGCTCGGCGGGGGTGCCCGCCTCGGAGTAGTCACCGCCGCCCCCCTCTGCCAGCCTGCCAAGAGCCTCTGGATCAAAGCGATCCGAACGGAGGCCGACGGTGTAGACGCGCACGTTCGCGCGGCGTGCGGCAGCCAGCACCTCGTCGCTGTCGGCGGTGCTGCCGTGGTCTGTTCCGTCCGACAGCACGACGACGAAGCCGCCCGGAAGGCCGGAGTCGCGCACGAGCTCGACGGAGCGGAGCGCGGCGTCGTACATATGGGTGCCGCCACTGGGAGTGCCGGGGTTGTGCATGGCGTCGTGGATCTGGCCTTCATCGTTGGTGAACGGGAGCGCGACCCGGGAGCCGCTGCCGAAGGTGACGAGTGCGAACGGCTGGCGCCCGTTGCGCTCTCGGGCGAAAGCGCGCGCGGCGTCGAATGCCTCTTCGAAGGCGCGGCCGCGCATGCTGCTGCTCGCATCGATGGCGAGCACCACACCGAGCTTCGCCCGCCGGTCGGCGCCGACCGGCGCGACGCGCAAGCCCCGCACCGGCTTTCCGTTCTCGCTCACTTGTACCTGGCCGTCCGCCAGCCGGCTGTGCTCCGGAAGCGTGAGCACGTATTCCCTCTCCGGGAAGCGCGCGTCCCCGGTCGCCGACAGCGACACGGCGGCGTCGGCAGGCGCGGTCGCCACCGCGAGAGCGATCGCGCCGAGAAGGGTCGCGAGCAGGATCCGCACTGGTTTGAGCGCGGGTCATCGGCTTGCTCCACCCATCACGGCGGACAGGCCTTGGCCGTTGAAGAGGCCCGTGTGCAGGGCGACGCCGTCACGCTCGAACTTGTCGAGGAACGAGGGCCGCAGCCCCGTGGACTCGAGCTGGCCGACCACCTTGCCGCCGGCCGTGATCTCCTGCTGTTGAAACGTGAAGACGTCTTGCAGGGTGATCACGTCCGACTCCATCCGCAGGACCTCGCTGATCGCGGTCACGCGACGCGAGCCGTCGCGGACACGCGAGAGGTGAACCACGAGGTCGAGGGCCGAGGAGATCTGCTGGCGGATTGCCCGCACCGGCAGGTCGTATCCCGCCATCAGCACCATCGTCTCGGCCCGCGAGAGCGCGTCGCGCGGGGTGTTCGCGTGCAGCGTGCAGAGCGAGCCGTCGTGGCCCGTGTTCATCGCCTGCAGCATGTCGAGCGCCTCGGCGCCTCGGCACCTCGCCGACGATGATGCGGTCGGGGCGCATGCGCAGGGTGTTGCGAACGAGGTCTCGGATGGAGATCTCGCCTTCGCCCTCGGCGTTGCGGTTGCGCGCCTCGAGGCGCAGCACGTGCTCCTGGTGCAACTGCAGCTCCGCCGTCTCCTCGATCGTGACGACACGGTCCTGCTCGGGGATGGAGGCGGATAGCACGTTGAGAAGCGTGGTCTTGCCCGTACCGGTGCCGCCGGAGATGAGCACGTTCAGGCGTGCCTTCACACAGCGGTCGAGGAAGTCGACGGTCTCAGGCGTGAGTGTTCCCAGCCGCGACAGGTCGGCCGCGCCGAGGCGCCGCTTCGGAAACTTGCGGATCGTGAGCAGCGGGCCGCCGAGCGAGAGCGGCGGCAGTACGGCGTTCAGCCGGCTGCCGTCAGCCAGCCGCGCATCGACCATCGGAGTCGACTCGTCCACGCGCCGTCCCGCCTGGGCGACCATCTTCACGATGATCCGCCGGAGGTGCGAGTCGTCGGTGAAGCGCACGTCGGTCCGGTAGAGGCGGCCCTGGCGCTCGATCCAGATCTCGTGTGGACCGTTGACCATGATCTCGGTGATCGTGTCGTCGGCCAGCAGCTGCTCGAGCGGCCCGTGGCCGAGGATGTCGTCGGTCAGCTCGCGCACCAGCCGCTCGCGGTCGCTGCGGGCGATCCCGGGCTCGTCCTCGAGCTGCGACGCGACGTCCGCCGCCACCCTGTCGCGCAGGGTCGCCGGGTCGGTCTCGGTGTTGAAGAGTCTCGGGCCGAGGCCGCCGATGACCGCTTTGTGGATGCGGTCCTTGACCTCTGCGAAGGGATCGTGGCCGCTGCTGGAGGGCCGGCCCTCCGGGCCGGTCAGACGCTGTGCCAGTTCCATCAACCCCGCCTCCCGAACAGCCTGCGCCGCGACGCCGTTGCGTCGGTCGGCCGCACCGGAATAGGAGTCCGCAAGACCGCGCAGTGCGCGGGCCGGCTGCGAGCCCGGCTGGCTGGTCACGATGGGACGTCCCTCATTGACCGACCGGGCCACGTCGCGGTGGCTCGGCACGAGCGCGTCGGCGGCGCGGCCGGTTATCGCTTGCACGTCCTCCGGCGTGACTCCCACTCGGCTGTCGGCGCGGTTCAGCACGAGCTTCACCCGGCTCGGCTCGACGCCCATCATCTCGAGCGTCTCGAGCCCGAGCTTCGTGTTCTTCAGCGCCGGGGCGTCAACCGTGCCGACCATGCAGATGTCGGTCGACGGCTCGATCGCCGCGATGATCTCGGGCGTGAAGCCCGGCGAGCCGTCGACGATGATCCAGTCCTCCGTCGCCCGCACGACATCGAACAGGCGCGCGGAGGAACTCGACGCCGATGGCGGCCGCCTGATCCGGCCGGGCGGGTGCCTGTAGCACGCGCGCCCCCGATTCGTGCGGTGACGAGGTAGTCGGCCAGCTTCTCGGCGTCCAGCGAGCCGCCGGAGACGACGAGGTCGTGGATGGTCTTGGCGGGCGGCAGGCCCAGCGCGAGCCCGACGTCTCCGAACTGGAGGTCGAGGTCGAGCAGCACCACCCGCTCGCCCGTCTCGGCGAGCGTGACGGCCAGGCTGCGACGAGACGAGCGTCTTGCCCGCCCCGCCCTTCGGGCCCAGCACCACGATCATCCGGCCCTTTGCGGCGCGCGGGCCGGCCGTGGCCCGCCGGCGACGCGCCACCGCCTTCTGAAGCGCGGTCTGCAGCTCGGCCGCCACGCGCTCGCGGTCCGCGGGAGAGGGCGGCTGGCCGTTCGATGCCGGAAGCTCGAGGAGGTCCTCGGCGCCCGCCGCCAAGGCCCTGGCCGCGAGGCCGTTGGGAGTGCCCGCATGGAGGAGGAGCACGGACGGTCGGGGTAGTGGCCCGCCACTCCCTCGGCGAACGAGAGGGCTCCGTCGGCGCTGCCGGCGCTGCCCACGAGCACGGCGTCGATCGCCTCGTCGGCCAGCGTGATGCCAGCCGGCCTCGAGGCTGTCCGCCACGCCCGCCAGCTCCACCCCGGGCCGGACCGGGCAGCACGGCCTCGACCGTGTCCCGCTCCGCGCCGGCGTCGAGAGCGACGAGGATCCTGATCGGCGTGCTCATCAGCGACTCCTCGACCGTTGCGTCGATGTCCACATCGGCGTCGATGTGCTGCCCGTTCCTGATGCCGCTCGAGCACGGCGTCCGTCTCGTGGGAACGCGCCCCGACGGCCGGACGCAGCACCAGCCAGATCTGGCCGCCGTCGGCAGCCTTGGCGATCGGCGGCACGGCCTCGTCGGGCACGCGGATGGTCACCTGCTCCTGTCGCCCGGCCACACCCGAGCCGTCGCCGTCCGGGACGCCGAGGACGAGCACGTTGCGCGCGGCGACCTGCGGCGACCGTCACCGAGCTGGTGCCGGTGTCCGAGCGTCGTGATCACGTCCACGCGGTCGCCCGCACTCGATCTTGCCGACCATTCCGTGAGCTCCGTCGACGGGAACCGCCATCGCCCGTTCAAAGCCCGCCAGCCGGCTTCGGACGGAGTCGTCGGACGGCTCGAAGTCGGTCGCCTGGAGCTGGTGGCCGGGGAAGAGGTCCGCCGTCGCCGCCTGCTTCTTCAGCGTCGTCCGGGTCGGTGAGCGCGCCGTCCTCGAGCTGCGACTTCTTGATCTCGGCGAGCTTGTACAGGCGCTTCTCCGCGACCACTTCGCCGGGCGTGCCCTTGGGCACGAGGCTGCGGGCCACGAGCACCTGCACGCCGTCCGAGGCCGTCAGATCGTCGCGGTACTCGCGCAGGAACAGCAGCAGCGCGCCAGCCGCGACCAGCGAGAGCAGCGCCGCGACCAGCAGCGTCCCGCCTCGCGACGAGAGCGGGCCGCCGCCGCACGGGGCGGTGAGGGTGACTTGGGTTTGGTCAACAACATTGGGAGGTTCTCCTTACTCGACGAGCACGGCGGCGCAGACGTCGAGCGAGCTGAGGTCGCAGGTGTCATCACCCGCACCGCCCTCATTTGGGGTTTCCACGTACTTGATGAAGCGGCCGACGATCTCGGCCTTGTCATTCGGCTGGTCGTCGCCGGCGCACGGGTCGCGGTCCCAGCCGGTCAGATAGAAGGCGGCGAGCCCGAGCACCGGCTTGGTGTCGTTGCCGCTGCCGTCGAACGAGCCGACCGGCGTGACGAAGACGTAGACGATCCGGGGGTCGCCCGCAGGGATGTCGCCGCCCCAGTGGTTGGGGGACGTGCACCTGTTGGCCTTCTCATCGCCGAAGACCCGCTGGTTCAAGCCCGGTCCGACGTGACCGGTCTTGCTGCCGGTCTCCGCCGCCACGCAGCTCCAGGGCTGGGGCGTGCTTCCAAGCGAGCCGGGGCACGGTCGTGCCGGTGTTCACCGTGTAGCTGGGAGAGCAGCCGTTGGCGAGCTCGTCCTTCAGCTGGTTGACGGCCGGATCGCAGTCGACGGACTGGGTCTGGCTGCCCGTCGGCGACGCGCAGCCGCACCGGTGGGTCGCTCAGGCTGGAGAGCTCGAGCGTCCCCGCCAGCGCCGATCTTGACGACGAGGCTGTGGCTGCAGCTGGCAGGACCGCGCTGCAGCGCTCGAGCGAGTTCGTCCACGGGACAGCCGCTCTCCGACACCTGGGCCAGGGCGATGTTGCCGGAGCGGTCGGGGGTTCGCGCTGAAGACGCGCTGCTGGACGCCGAAGGCGCCGTTGCAGCACGGATTCTTGTTGGCCTTGCAGGTCTGGGTGTCGATCTTGCCCTCCGTCTCCTCCCACTCCAGGGCGACGTCCCTGGGCGCGGCGCTCGCGCCTGCCGCCGGAACCGGGACCACAGCACCCGTCGACCACGTCTGCGTGACGCTGTCGTAGGTCATGGGGTAGCTCGTCCCCGCGACCTTCGCGAGTGAGCTTGGCGCCCACCTTCGCGGGGTCGTTGCCGAAGTCGACCCTCGCCCGCACGTCGACCTTGCAGGTGCGCGGTGGCGGAGGAGAAGTAGGGGTCGGCGCAGGTGCCCTTGTCGAGCGAGACGCTGCGGGCGAGCGGCGGACTCTGGGGCCCGTTCGGCGGGTTCTGGGTGACGGTTCCCGCCGCGGACCAGCCCTGGATGTGGAGGAGTCCCTGGTTCGGGGCGCCGGTGTCGTAGCAGACGACGAGGTAGCTGCCGCAGGTCGTCGAGGTGGACCGCTGAGCGCGATGCGCACGCCCACGTGCTCGCGCCGTGATCGGCACGGGCACCGGGGCCTGCGAGTTGTCCCAGATCGCGAGCCCGCCCTGTCTGCCGTTCCGCTTGAGCGGGACCTCGGCCAGCGTGTCGCCGGTGGTCTCGTCGACGAAGATGGCCCGGGCGGCTCTGGGCGTCGGGTCCTCGGCCGCGATCGGAAGCAGCTTGTTCGAGCTGTGCAGGCGGAACGCCTGGATGCGCGCGTGCGCCCTGTAGTCGTGGTTGCCGAACGAAGGCGAAGAACGGCGGCGAGTCCTTCTCGGTCAGCTTCACGTCGACGAACCCCGTGTCACAGGGCTTGCCGTCCGAGTAGGACGGCGGCGTTGTAGCCCGTCGCGTTGATGCGACGGGTCCACACGACTCTGAGCGTCTGGCGCGCCGATCTGCGCGTTGTGCTGCGGCGCGCCGAGTACTCGAGCGCCTGCTCCTCGATCGCGTGTTCGTGCCGCTCTTGTCGGGAAGCAGCGCGAGAACTCCTGGGCGGCCGCGAGGGCGCCGGCGTCCGCCTGCGTCTGGAGGTGGCGGCGGTGCTCCATGCCGTTGCCGACGTCGATGACGAAGACGGCGACGGCGATCAGCGACGCGGCAGAAAGCCGGCGACGAAGATGATCACGCCGCCGCGCTCCTCGTGGTGCGAGGCGCTGGAGTAGCCGGCGGGTCATGATGCAGCACCTCCGCGACGTAGCTCGGCGCGCGCTCGCGGCGCATGGTGGCGCTGCCGGTGATGTCCGATGCGACGGTCCGATGCCGAGGATCGGAATCCACTTGTAGGTCGTCGTGACCGTGACCTCGACCGGGTCGCCGACGTGCGTCGTCCCGTCGTCGGGATCCGGGAAGTCGACGCAGACCCGCAGCGGCGAGTCGATCGAGCGGCTGCCGCCGTCGCGGAGCTCCTCGGTGTCGGCCTTGTTGCGGATGTAGTCCTGGAGGCTCGCCGCCGCGGGACGCGGTCACGGCCGCGAGGCGGGCGCCCTCGCTGGCGAGGTGGGTCGTCGTCGATCCAGTAGTTGATCGCCCGGCCGAAGTCGAGGATCACCAGGACGACCAGCATCAGGAACAGCGGCAGGACCAGCGCGAACTCGACGATCGCGACGCCGGACTCGCCGCGCGAGTCCCCGGATGCGGGCGGCAGCGCGGAGCGAGGCGCGCTCCGGGCGCACGGAGCCCGGCGCGAGGGCCGGCTAAGGATGGCTTGTCGCTGGTCGTTCGCAAGAGCGATGGTGTTGGGATCGGTTCGTGGGAGAAAGTGGAGAGTGGGAGAGGGGGTGCGGCCGGCCCGGTACGCCTGCGTAGCGCGCGTGACCGGGCCGAGAGCGCGCTAGGCGACGTACGCCTAGCGCTTCGTGACGATGTCCGTGATGAGCATCGTCGACGGCGGTGCCGAGACCGGCGGCGAAAGCCGCGATCAGGACGAGGGAGATGCCGCCGAGCACGAGTCGCGTACTCGACGATGGTCTGGCCCTCCTCATCGCGTCTTATGCGGCCGACGAGGGCCTGAATGAGGTTCAGCAAGAGAATTCACCTCCTTCCGCAGGGTCAAGCTGGATTTGGTTGTTAGACCCGGTCGCTCGACTCCTGCGGAGACCGGCACGCGGGCCTGACTCCAAGATGCGTCAGGTCCGCCGGAGTGCCATAGGCCGCCAGGCTCATCTTGCGTTCAACGGCTTGAACGGCCCCAGACAGCGCCGCAGCTAGCTCAAGCGATTCCCCTGCGCACGGCGTACACCGCGGCCTGGATGCGGTTGTCCAGCCCCAGCTTCTCGAGGATGCTCGAGACGTGGTTCTTGACCGTGCTGGGGCTGATCGTCAGCGCCTCCGCGATCTCCTGGTTGTCGCGTCCCTCCGCGACCAGTCGAAGCACCTCGCGCTCCCGCTCGGTGAGGCTGGCGCCCGGCACAACGGCTGTCTGGCCCCTGCGCAAACGCTCGAGGAGCTGCGCGGCGATACGGGGCGAGACCAGCGCTTCGCCGGCGGCCGCTGCCCGCACGCCGACCGCGATCTCGTCGATGGTTGCGCTCTTCAGCAGGTAGCCCTGGGCCCCCGCTTCGATTGCCTCGGTGACCGACTGCTCGTCACCGGAGATGGTCAGCATGAGCACCTTGACCGCCGGCGCCGCGACCGCGAGCTTACGGGCGGCCTCGACTCCGGACATCCGCGGCAGGTGGAGGTCCATTACGACGACGTCCGGCTGCGCGTGGCTCGCCAAACGCAGGGCGTCCTCGCCGTCCCCCGCCTCTCCAATTACCCGCAGGCCCTGCTCCTCGAGCAGCTCGCGAAGCCCCCGGCGGAAGAGCTCGTGGTCGTCGACCAGGATGACTCGGATGTCGACGGTCTCGTGCATGCCGGCCCGTCACCAGTGAATCAAGGCGTGCTTGACGACGAACGTCCGGCCCGCAAGCCTAGGCCTCTACTCAAGGTTTAGGAGCAGCGCCTGCCAGAACGCTTACTCAAGGCGGATCTTGGCAGCTGCAGCCATACGTCGACCCTTCATCCTGTCCGTGCTCGTCCCTGCTTGACCTGCTCGCCCTCCGTGAGGCGGAACTCGGCCCGTCGTGCTCATAAAACGACTCTAAATGTTGTTGGCGATCCGTCAAGAGCTTGTTAGCATCTCGTCAACGAGCGAGGAGAACGAGTGACGGCTTTGACTGACAGGGCGATGGTCGAGGAGAAGGCCGAAGCCTGGGACAAGGTAATGGCAGCGACCGGCGACCGGGCGATCGCTGTGGCGGCTGCCTGTGTGTGGCTGCGCGACACGGTCGAGGCCCGCGAGGCCGGCGAGCGTGTTGCTGATGACGAGGCGTTGGCTGTCGAGGCCGACAACGTCGTCCAGTTCCGCGTCGTTCGCGACGTGGGCCGGGAGGACGCCCGATGATCGTTGCGATCGCAAGCGTGCTCGGCGCCTGGTTCGTGTTCATGTCGCTGTTCGCCGTGGCCCTGGCCAGGGCGGCTGGTATTGCCGACGCGAAGGAACACCCGAGCAAGTTCCGCGAGGTCGAGCCGCCCGCCGAAGACCGCGGGGCGTTCAAGCGCTGGGGGTCCGCCATCGAGACCGCGATCGAGGACGCGAGCCGTTCATCGAGGCGCTGCGCTCCGAGGACGGCCCCGAGTTCACGACGCTGATGGCGTTCGGTGAGCAGGCCGAGAAGAACAAGAAGCGGTCCAACGCCGTCGCGACCGGAATTGGCGGAATGGAGTGCATCGAGGCGTCGTGTGGCAGCGGCCAATTGACGGGAGCGCCTGCCGAGCTAGGGGCGTTGCTGCCAGTCGACCGACTGAGACAAAGCAGCAGGGCAGCGTATCGCGACCGCTTAAACGCGCCCGACGTCGCGAACCCCTCCCCGAACGCACATGCCGCACATGCGGGCAGACGTTCTGCCGGTCCGTAAGGATCAGAACTACTGCCGGACGTGGTGCCGGGAGCACAAGTATCTGACGCGGATCGAGGGTTGAGGACCGCTTCGGCGACTACTGGCGCAGCCCCACGGCTTCTAGGGTTCGGGCCGTTCAGAGCCGCACGTGGTGCCCAAGCGCGGTCGGCGACGTTGTTATGGGGTTGATGACCGGGCGCTTCAGCGACCATCCGGCGGCCTTGCGAACGGCAGCTTGCAGGACCACCCCGATAGGTTGACCGCCCATGCAGAACTGGGGTAAGGTCGATCGCTAGATCAGGGCTTTTCCGGTCTGGCCCGACATGTTCTCCGGAGAGGGGGGTCGCCGTGCGCGATTCCAACCGCCGCACCCGTCCTGCCCCGCGTGCCGCGATCGTGGGGGTGCTCGCCACGTTCGTCAGCTTCGCTCTGCTCCCAGGCGGAGTCGCAGCGGCCTCCATCACGCTCTTTGAGCCGCTCCTCTTCCACCCTGGGTCCGTCAACGGACAGAGCGGCGTCGGCGGCTTCCCCTGGAAGAGCGCTCCCCTTGGCGCGATTCCGTCGTGTAACCCAAACCCAACCCTAGGACAGTACGACCAGGCGGTTGTCCCCAACACTGTCGCTCCTGCTGGCGATCCTCCTGGGTTCGGCAGTCAATCGTTGCGTATGTCGAACCTCTGTGCGAACGGTGAGTTCTTCTACCAGACGTATTCCCCAAGGGAGTCAGTACAGGTCGGCGAGGACCGGGTCAATCAGGTGTTCATGGCCCAGTTCGCGTTTATGTCCACGACGCGCGCCTACCAGCCCGGACTGTTCTTGAGCGTCAGCCCGGACTCTGGCGAGGGCTCGCGCATGTCCTGGGTGGGTCTGCAAGACACCCCGGACGGTATTCAGGTCAGCGCCTCCGATGCCCCCGAGGTCGATGGCAAGTTCGAGAATTACGACCTTGCGCTGCTTCAGAACCGTGCGGTTCCACACACGATCAGGTTCTGGATCAAGGTCAACCGCGGCCCGGACAACGACCTGGTGCGAATCGCCGTCGACGGTCGTGACGCCGGTCAGTGCTTCACGACGTGGGAGAACTACTACCGCACCGCTCCGGAGCAGGCGCCGCCGCCGAACGCCAATACGCCAGCCGACATCAACAGCCTGCAGTTCCGCTCCAGCGTGCCCGGGTTTTCTGGCCCCGCCGGTGGTGGCTACCTGTTCGACAACGTGAGTATCACTCCGAGTAACGGCCCTGGTCCGCCAGACTGCCCGGGTGGTGGTGAAGGACCCTCGCCGCCGATCGTCATCGACAAGACGACACAAACGCGGTCCGCGCTGCCGGGGCAGCTCATCACGTACCGGATCGGCGTCAGAAACCGCGGCGACGCGCCGGTGCGCGGGGTACGTGCGTGCGACCGGGCGCCACGCGCGCTGACGTTCGTGCGGTCCACGGCGCGTCTGCAACCAGCTGCCGGCCGTAGGCTGTGCCTCACGACCGGTCTGCTGGGGCCCGGTCAGCGCAAGACGTTCCGCACCACCTTCCGGCTGCGCCAGAACGTCACTGCGGATACTGTCACCAACGGCGCGAGCGCGGACATCCCCACGGCGTCCGCGCCGTCACCGGTCCCGCCCGAAGACGCCGTCATCCCCACGCGGCGACGACGCCGGGTCGACAGGGACGCCGCGACGATCAGGGTGCGGACTGCAGCCCGAGCTTGTCCGGCGGCCGTGAATCCCCGCGCGCACGCAGCCTGCTGAGCTGAGGCCGACGGCGACGGGCGGCCTTTCGGTCGCACGCCGAGGGCGCCAGTCAGCCTGGGGTGGCCCGCCTGGCGGCCACCCCACCATGCGAATGTTCGCTCGCTCGTGAAATCGACGAAAGAGCAGGCGTCTCGAGTGCGAGCGACGCCGCTTGCGGAATTCGCGCAAGGGAGCAGGGCCGCTGTCACGCGGAACCAGCAGCGCGCGTGGCGGATGAGCGCTTGGCGACGACGCCCTCGACCACGCTCGCGCGTTGCAGCGAAGAGCCCCTGGCACTCGTGGGCCTGCGGGAGTAGGGCGCGTGGCTGTCTGCGCTGCTCCGACTCGCCCAACAAGAAGCGAGACCGGGAGCGTCCTAGTCCCGAGAGGTAGCGACGGTTGGTGCTGATCTCACTGGCCGGCTTCTAGGACCCGGGATCAGCGGGCCCTCGCGAGAACTTGGGCGGCGCGAGAGCGCCGCCCGGGGGGCGATCACGGCGTTCGCGGTTGTGGCTTCGCTTGGCGCCGCGCCTCGCGGCTGACCGTTCCCCAGATCGTCCTGGCCATCAGGGCCGCGCCCTCGGTGTTGAGGTGGATCGAGTCGTAGGTCAGGCCGGGTCGGTCGGACGCCTTGGCCCAGTCGGCCAGGACTAGGTCGTCTCGGCGCCGGTCGAGGCGCCGCAGGCGCTCGTTGACGTAGGGGAAATACCACGAGTACTGGCCGAGCTCGTCCCGTGACTGCGGCGGAACCGTCCGCCGCGTCGGTTCGCGCAGGGTCACCCATACCACTTGGCGGGCGCCCCGCCTGCGAAGCGCTCGAATCAGTTCGCGGGCTTCGCGGTCAAAGCGCCGCGCCCAGACCCGGTAGCGACGCCGGCCACGCTCCCAGAGCGAGTTGTAACCGAGGCCGACAACCGCGAGCCGCGCGACCGGCTTGGCTCGCGCACGCAGCTCGGCCGCGGCAAACCTGATCATCAGCGCAGGCCGGCCGTAGACCCGCGCCCGCCAACACGGCCGCCGCGCACGCAGCGCGGAAACGCCTCCGAGCAGGACCGAGTCGACGAGCACCGTCGCTCGCCGCGGCAGCAACCAAGACGGCAACGAGGCGCGCTGGCCGGGACGAAGCTGACAGCCGCTTCTCGGCTGGCTCTCCGATTCTGCCCCGCCGGCGAGCGCAGCGATGAGCAACACCGCACAAAGAAGCGCAGCGCTGCCCCAGCCACGCCAGCGTCGCGTCCCGTCGGGCGGTGTCGGAGGCGGCCCGCCGCAACCTGTCAGCTCGCGGCTGACCCGTCTCTCGACCGAGAACAGCCTCAGGACTACGCGGGGGACCGCCACCCGGCAGCGATGCAGCCGACGGCGCACGCGCCCGTCAGAACCCAGGCGCTGCATCGCCCACCGGGCCGCCCTCCTCGTGCAGACCGACGCGGACGTGCGACCGCCGGTCCTCGCAGACGTCTCGAAGGCAACGGGCCCAGCGGCCGGGGCGGATGTCGGCGCCACGACAGCCGCAACCGCGTTGGGAACGATCAGACGCGACACGATCACCGCCGAGCCTACAAAGCGCGGGGCAGCCGGGGACACGCCCAACTCAATCGCGATCGCCTCCCGCCATTACGGCCCACGCCGGGGATGCTCAAGCTGTACTGGAGGGTGAGCCTCGTCGCAAGCGTTCAGAGGCTTGAACGGTAAATGGTCCGCCCGGCCGATGCCTTCACCACACGGTTGGCCCCACACTGGACGCGAGCTGACCTGCCTCAGACGGCGGCACGAACTCCTAGACATGATCTGCGAAGACAACACCAGCAACAGCAACTTCCACGGCCGTTCGGCCCGCATGAAGACGCGGCTCCTCACCGTCCTGGTTGCCGCAGCCGCGGCTGCCCTGGTCGCTCTGACGGCGCTCACCATTCCCGCCTCCGCGGAGCCGCAGACCGTCTGGTTGCGGCTGCCCAGCGGCGAGATCGTGCAGCACACGGTCGATGTCCCGCCAGGCGGAACCCTTGCCGACGTGGAACTTCCCGGCGAGCTCGTTCCGCCGCCGAGCGAGGAGCCCGCCGATCCTCCGCCACCCCCAGACAGCACCCCGACCCCGGCCCCGCCGCCCACACCGGCGCCGCCGGCCGCGGCGGATCTCTCCCCTCAGGCGCAGGATCAACTCCCGGGCGAGGCTCAATCACCGCTCCCGAGGCCCAGCACCGGCGGCCGCCCGCAGGACGGTCCGCGCCCCATTAAGCGCGATGGCCGCAAGCGAGACGAGGTACAGCCTAAGGGTCAACCTGAGGTTAAAGAAAAGATCACGCCCGTACCTCTCCACGACGTCGGGCGTGGCGAGCGGCTCCGGCAGCCGGACGGAACCCCGACGCATCAGAATCCCGGCTTCATTGATGCCTTGCCAGGTCCGTCTACGGCGAGCGGCGTGCCGAACTTCATCATTCGCAAGTTCCGGGTCCCGCCGTTCCTTCTGCCGATCTATCAGGCCGCGGGCATCGAGTACGGCATCCGCTGGGAGGTGCTGGCGGCGATCAACGAGATCGAGACCGACTACGGCCGCAACCTGAACGTTTCGTCCGCGGGCGCCCTGGGCTGGATGCAGTTCATGCCGGCGACCTGGGCGACCTATGGCACGGACGGCAACAAAGACGGGCAGAAGGATCCATACAACCCGGTCGACGCGATCTTCGCCGCCGCCCGCTATCTCAAGGCGGCCAACTACGAGAACGACGTCAGGGCCGCGATCTGGGCCTACAACCACGCCGACTGGTACGTCGACTCCGTGCTTCTGCGCGCCAGGCTGATCGCCGGGATGCCCGCTGACCTGATTGGCTCCCTGACGGGGCTGACCGAGGGGCGGTTCCCGGTTTACGAACGGGCCAGCTACGCCGACGACCTCGCGGAGGCGGAGTTGCTGAAGCAGGTCAAGCCCGGCGAGAATGCGGCCAACGTGGTCGAGTCCACCGACCGCCGCTCGATCGACATCTACTCCCGTGCGGGGGCGCCGGTGATCGCCACCAACGACGGCCGGATCAAGGAGCTAGGGCACAACGAGCGTTTTGGGCGCTTCGTGGTGCTTCAGGATGTCTACGGAAATCGGTACATGTACTCGCACCTCGGCTCCGTCTCGAAGGCGTACCCGGTCACGAAGCAGGGCGCGTCCGACCCGAACCGACCTATGCACGCCCTGCATGCCAACGGCGACGAAGCGCTGGCGAAGCCGTCCGAGCCGGCCTCAGCCGGCCGGCAACCTGCCGGGTCGGATCCATCGGGCGCGCCCGCCCGCCGCCCCCTGCCCAAGTCCGAGGCAGCCGGGCGAGCGACCGCCCCGGTCAAAAGGCGGCTGTTCGCGCATCCCGGCCTGAAGGGCGCTCGCCAGGTCGGCGGACTCGAGCAGCTCCTGGATAGACCGGCACGCAAGGGGGGTCGAGTCGAGACCTACAGGCACTACTCCTCACGCCCGTTCGGACTCGACCCAAGCAAGGTCACGTTGCGTCGCCTTCGCGAGGGCTCGCGTGTGATCGGAGGCACGATCATCGGCCGCGTAGGCCGCTCAGTGCCCGGCAAGGCGCCGCACCTCGAGTTCTCGATCCGCCCGGCCGGCGAAGGCGCGCCGCAGATCGACCCGAAGCCGATCCTGGACGGCTGGAAGCTCCTCGAGGCCACCGACGTGTACCGCGCGTCCGGCAGGAACGTGCTGCGCGGCGACCGCGTGCCGGGCATGTCGATCGGGCAGGTCCTGTTGCTGCCGAAGCCGCAACTCGAGGAGCGCATACTGGCGGACGAGCGCATCGAGATCTACGACTGCGGCCGGGATGACATCCGCTCAGGCCAGATCGACCGGCGCGTGCTGGCGACGCTCGCCTACCTGGCCGACTCGGGCATGCGGCCGACGGTCACGAGCCTCAAGTGCGGGCACGGCTTCTACACAGCTTCCGGCAATGTGTCGCACCACTCGTCCGGCAACGCGGTGGACATCGCCGCTGTGAACGGTATCCCGATCCTCGGCCACCAAGAGCCGGGCGGGGTCACGGAGCAGGCGGTGCGGCGGCTGATGCAGCTGCAGGGCGCGGCGGCGCCGGCCCAGATCATCTCGCTGCTCGAGATCGGCGGCGCCACCCTCGCCCTGTCCGACCACGCTGATCACATACACGTCGGATTCCAGCCACTGTTCGGCGCCAACAAGAACCTCGGCGAGAAGATCCAGGCGGTGCTTGAGCCCGGCCAGTGGCCCGATCTCGTATCCCGTCTTAGCGACATCGACAATCCTGTCGTGCCGGTCAAGCCGTCGAAGTACTCGCTCCCCGCAAGTGAGGACCGCCCCGCGAGCGGGGCGCACGCGAGCGAGTAGACCCAACTCCAGCCTCTAAAGGGACGCGGCGTAGGCGCGGGACCACCGGGAACGGTCTCTCCTGGTCCGTGATGCGCCTTCGTGCCCAGCGGAACTAGATCGCGACGCGGCGTTACGAGTAGGAACCTAGACCGGGTGGCGAACCTTCCGCCGGCGCACCAGCGCCGCGAGGGAGGACGCATCTGGAAGGCCTCGGTGATCCGCCGATTCGCGGCGGAGCGTCGGGCGCGCAAACAAGCCAATGCGGCCTGATCGGCCAAGCTATCCGTGTCCGCTGGTGACAGCGGCCTCCCAGCGGGCTCCGGCGGCGGACCGAGCGGCCTGTCCGATTTCCGCTTATCCGCCGTTGGCCGGCTTTTCCGCAGCGGCGCGGGGCTGACCTCCCCCGCCAGCCCGGAGCGCTAAACCGAGTTGTGTTGCAGGTCGCCGACCACATCGACGCCTGGTTGCGGGCGATCAGCCCAGAGCTACCCCGCGTTCAGGCGGTAGGTGCGTGTGACGCGCTCGAGTTCACCGGCGACGGTCACGTAGCGCGCGCTGGCGCGGACCGCCAGCCGGCGCTTTCGTGCCAGTCGCCGCCGGGCGGCCGCACGCACCTTCACCTCGACCCGCTTGTACTGGCCGGGTTCCAGCGAGAAGCGCCTCGAGCCCATCCGCACCAGCCGGTCACGCCCGGGACGGCCGCGGCGCTCGTGCAGCGTCAGCGTGCCCGAGCAACCGTCGTCGGCACCCGCGGCGCAGCGCATCGGGATGCCGATCCGCTTGTCGCGGCCGAGCCGGATGCGTCGGTCAAGCAGCCGGACCGACCGCTCGACCGGCGTCACTGAGTCCGAGACGGAAGCCGGGGGAGCCGGCGGCGGCAGCAGAGGTAGGGTGGGCGGCGGCTGCGGGTCGATGCACGATTCGCCGGCGCAGGTCTTGAGCACCTCGAGCCGTGCTTCGAGCTGCGCCAGCGTCCCCGCCAGCGCCGGGTCGTTCACGACGTTGACGAGCTCGTCCGGGTCGCTGCGCAGGTCGTAGAGCTCGCGCTCGCCGCTTGCATGCTCGACGTACTTGTGGGTGCCGGTCCGGATCGCCTGATGGAAGTTGCGGCTCGAGAGCCCCGGCACCCCGGTCTCGTTTAGAAGCGGCCGGGCGAGCGCACGCTGCGATCCGCTGGCCACCTCGCGCAGGTCCAGGCCGTCCTGGACGCGGCCCGGGACGGCGCCCGCGGCCGCCGCGAGCGTGCGCGGCAGGTCGACGTTGATCGCCATGGCGGGGACCACGGCCCCAGCGGCGAAGCCGGGACCGCGGACGATCAGCGGCACCCGGATCGACGGCTCGTACACGCGAACCTTGCCCTGGACCACGCGGTGCTCGCCCTCCTGCCAACCGTTGTCGGACGTGAAGGCGATGATCGTCTGGTCGAGCTCGCCGGCGGTGCGGAGCTCGCCGACCATGCGCGTAATCGCCTCGTCGACGGCCAGCAGCGAGGCCAACCGCCGCCGGTTGCGGGTGTCGATGCCCGCCCGCGCCTGCGCGCTGATCCGCGGCAGCTGCCGGATCGACGCCGGCTTGTCGCCCACGTCCGCCTCGTCGTAGGCGGGGCCGACGTCCAGCGGCTCGTCGGCGAACGCGCCGCGGTGGCGCGGCGCGGGATCCGGCCCCTGGCCGTCGTGACCGGCGACGGCGCCCGAGGCGTGCGGCGCGAGCGGCGAGAACTTCAGGTAGAACGGCTGTGGCGAGAGCACGCGCTCACGGATCGCAGCGACCGCGCGGTTGGCGAGCACGTCGGTCTGGTAGTCCGCCGGGGCGGTGCCGTACGGCACCAGCGTGCCGTTGTCGTTGATCGAGTAGTCGTACATCCGGTAGGTGCCGATCGCCAATCCCTGCCAGTCCGAGTAGCCGGGCGGCACGGTGGTATGGAAGCTCGGGCTCTCGTATCCGTTGAGGTACTTACCGATGTGCGTGGTGTGGTAGCCGGCGGCCTGCAGCCACACCGGCAGCGTGTTGGTGTGGTCGAGCCGCCCGAAGCCGCCGTCCGGCGGAGCGTTCGAGAGCACGCCGTTGTTGTGGTTGTACTGGCCGGTCAGGTAGGTCGCGCGCGACGGGCAGCACAGCGAGTAGCCGACGAACGAGTTGCCGAACGTCGTGCCCTGCTGAGCGAGCAGCCGCACGCTCGGCAGCGCCTTGAGGTCGTCCGTCTCGAGGTCGTCGGTCATGATCACGAGCAGGTTCGGCTTGACCCCCGGAGCCTGGGCGAACGCCGACGGGTCGCTGCCGGGTCCCAGGCCGGAGGCGACCAGCACAGCGAGGGCGAGCAAGAGCACCAGGACACGCGTCATCGTGCTCGCTCCAACCCGGCCGGCGACCCAGCGTTGCGGCGCAGCTCGGCGAGCGAGTTGACGAGCGACGCAATCGCGGCTGGGCGCTCCACGGCGCCGAGATCCCGCGCTACGCGTTGAGGACAACGTGCCTCGCGTACTTGTCCGCGACCGCTCTCCCTCTTGATGCGCCTCGCCTCGCGCCATGCGTTCGAGCCAGCCGGCCTTCGGCCTAGGCCCTTGGGCCATGACCGGCACACTGTACGCCCGTCAGTCCAAAGACGAAAGGGCTCGAGCAAGCGCTTCGGACAGCTCCCTGACGATTGCGTCGGCGCCGGGTGCGTGCCGCGCCCCTCGAGACACAGGCAGGCATTGACCTAGTCCGTCCCCCGCTGGCCCAGTCGGACCCGTCCTAGCCGGGGCAAGGACCATCAACACATGGCGCGCGTTCGGCCGCGCCGAGGAATGGGTCAGTACGTCGTTGAGGGCAACAACGCTCACGGTGCGCTCCTCTCGCTCGGACTCGATCCAGGCGGCGCCGCAGCTCGGCCAGGCGAGTGGCAGCCGCCGCAGCGTGAGCACTGGCGCGTGTCGAACAGGTGCTCGGACTCCGGGTGCTTGCCCGGCCAGGACATCTCAGGCGCTCCCGATTTTGCCCGGCGCCCAGGACCCGCCGGAGCAATGCCGATCGGCTCGGCTAGGCCCGCCCGCGGTCCCGAATGGTCCACGGGCGCCCAAGGAACGACGAAACCCGCTCAGAGAGCGGGCATCGGTAGTACCGCCACGGGGATTCGAACCCCGGTTTCCGCCGTGAGAGGGCGGCGTCCTAGTCCCCTAGACGATGGCGGCGCGCCGACGCGCGATTGTAGCGGCGGCCTTCGCGTTTGCCCATCGGCGCGGGTAGGATGCAGCCGTTCATTCGGCCGGTGGTCGAGGGAAGTCCGGTGTGAAGCCGGCGCGGTCCCGCCACTGTGAATGGGTGTCGATGTGTCGCACGGAGCCACTGGGGGCTCGCTGTCCCCGGGAAGGCGCGGCGCGGAGCCCCAAGCCAGGAGACCTCACTCCGGCCGCAGCCCATACGACCCTCGAGGAAGGGGTGGCTCCATGTCAGTTCGGTCCCGATGCGCTCTCTCAGGAGCGCTGATCCTGGTCTCCCTGGCCGCGCCTGCCGCGGCCGGTGCCGTGCCCGTGACCGTCAACCTGCGTGTGGAGGGCGCGACGCAGACGATCTTCGAGGGCCCGGTCATCACCGACGTCCACCAGGTGAAGACGCCGTCCGACACGCAGGCGCGCACGTGTGACGGCTCCAGCATCGGCAAGCCCTCGGCAGCGACCGCGATCGGTGCCCTCGACGACGCTGCGCGTGGCGGCAGCTTCAGCTGGGACGCGCTCTGGGACCCGAGCTTCAACGACTACTACCCGTTCCTGCGCGTCGGCCCGGACACGATCGACTCGAGCACGCACTACCTGGCCTTCTACCTGAACTGGGCGTTCGCCGAGACGGGCGGCTGCGGCCAGCACGTGACCCAGGGCGACGACGTGGTGTTCGCCTACGAGGACTTCGAGGCCTCGCCGCTCCTGCGCCTGTCGGGACCGGGAGCAGCGGCGACCGGTGAGAACGTCACCGTCAAGGTCGTCGACGGGCTGACGTCGGCGCCACAGGCCGGTGTGAGCGTCGCCGGCGCCACCACCGGCGCCGACGGGACCGCCACACTGAGCTTCGCCCAGCGCGGCATCTACCGCCTCAAGGCGGACAAGCCCGGTGCGATCAGGTCGAACGCGGTCGTGCTGTGCGTGGACCCGCCGGGTGCCGTCCAGTGCAGCTCGGGCGACACGAGCGGCCCCATGCTCCAGGCGCTGACGCCGGGCGGACCGGACGGGCGACTCGCCAGCACGCGAGGTCGCTCACGCACGATGCTGATCACCTGGGCGGGCGACGACGCATCCGGCAGCGGCGTCTCGCACTACAAGGCCGAGGTGGCCAAGCTGAGCAACGGCGCCGGTGCGAGCCAGAGCGACTGGCGCACACTCGTCGAGCGGACGACCCTGACCGGCGCTCACTTCCGCGGCGAAGCGGGTGACGCCTACGTGTTCCGCATCACCGCCACCGACCGGGCGCTCAACGAGACGACGGTCACGACGGATCCGGTGATCGTGCCCGTCGACGACCGCAGCCAGCGGCTGCTCAAGTTCTCGAAGCGCAACTGGAAGCGGGTCGGGGCCGCGAGCGCCTGGGGCGGAACCGTCGTCCGGGCGAAGGAGGCGGGCGCGACCGCGCGGCTGCGCTTCCGCGGCACGAGCCTGTCGCTGATCGGCCGCAAGCTGCCCAAGGGCGGCCGCCTGCGCGCGACCATCGACGGCAAGCGCACCACGATCAGGCTGCGCGGCCGGAGCCCGCATCGGAGCGTCCTCTGGACGAGTCGCGAGCTCAAGCCCGGCGCCCACACGCTCGTCCTGCGCAGTCTCGGCGGCGGCACGGTCGAGCTCGACGCCGTCGCACCCGTGCCGTGAGCCGGCGGGCGCTCGTCCTCGGCTGCCTCGCCGCGCTGCTCGCCGCATCGCCCGCGGCGGCAGCCGCCCCGGTGGTCGAGCAGATGGTCGTCTTCCGGGACGGCGACGCCGTGACGCGCACGGTCACGGCGAAGCAGGTGCGCGTCCGGGTCGGCGGGCGGCGCTGCACGGCGGGCGAGGGCACCGCGCTGGCCGCGCTCGTCCGCAGCCGCGTGGGTCGGCTCGGGCTGCGCGACTACGGCTCCTGCTCCACGCGCGCGCGTGACTCCGCGGGTCTGTTCGTGAGCTCGATCAAGGGCGAGCGGAACCGCGGCCAGGACGGCTGGGTCTACAAGGTCGGCAACCGCGGCGCCACCGCCGGGGCGGCCGACCCGAGCGGCGCCTTCGGCCGCGGGCGGCTCAAGCGGGGCCAGCGAGTGACCTGGTTCTTCTGCCGCCTGCGCGACGGCGGCTGCCAGCGCACGCTTGCGCTCACGGCCACGGTCGAGCCGGGCGCGGTCAGCGTGACCGTGCGCGGCTACGACGACGAAGGACGCGGCGTCCCGGTCGAGGGCGCGACCGTCAGCGCGGGCTCCGTGACCGCCGTCAGCGGCGCCGACGGCAGCGCGAGGCTGGCGCTCCCGGCGGGCCGCCACCGGCTGACGGCGGAGAAGGACGGCCTCGTCCGCTCGTTCGGCGAGAGGGTCGTCGTGCCGTGAATCGCCTCGCCGCGCTCGTCTGCCTCCTCCTGAGCCTCGCGGCCGCCGGCTGCGGCTTCGGCGAGGGCGAGGAGCGCGGCGGCGCCGCGGTCGAGATGCGCGTGACGCGCGACTTCGGCCACGAGCTGCTCGGCACGGGGCGCATCGACAGCGTGCACGAGGACGAGACCGTCATGCGCATGCTGCGCTCGGACTTCGACATCGACACCCGCTATGGGGGGCGCTTCGTCCAGGCGATCGACGGCCTTGAGGGCGCCGGCGCCGGCGGCGAGCACGACTGGTTCTACTGGGTCAACGGAGTCGAGGGCGGCGTCGGCGCCGCCGAGTTCGAGCTCTCGCCGGGCGACCGCGTGCAGTGGGACTGGCGCGACTGGGGAGCGACGATGCGCGTGCCGGCGATCGTCGGCGCCTACCCGGAGCCGTTCGTGCACGGGCTCGAGGGCAAGCGGCGGCCGGTGCGGGTCGAGTGCGAGAGCGGCGAGTTGGAGGCCTGCGACGACGCGCGCTCGGCGCTCGAGGAGGCCGGCGCCTCGCCCTCGGGTGCGTCGCTCGGGGCGCCCGGGACCGAGACGATCACGAGGCTCGCGGTCGCGCGCTGGCCGCAGGCGCGGATCGTGCGCGGCGCATCCGGGCTCGAGGAGGGCCCGGAGACCACGGGCGTGTTCGCGCGCTTCGGGTCGGACGGGCGCTCGATCGAGCTGCTCGACGAGCGCGGCGAGGTCGCGCGCACGATCCGCCCGGGCGACGGCGTCGGCATCCTGCTCGCGATGCGGCCGCTCGAGGAGGAGCTCGTCTGGCTCGCGACCGGGCTCGACGACGAGGGCGTCGCCGCCGCGGTGGGGGCCCTCGACGAGGACAAGCTGCGCGACGCGTTCGCCGTGGCCGTCGATGGTCGTACCGTGGAGAAGCTTCCGCTGGTGAGCAAATGAGCCTGATCCCCGTCTACAGGCCCCGCCCAAGCCCCCTGCACGCCGTGCGCGCCGGCGTCGGGGCGCTGTTCTGCTGTGCGCTCGCGCTGACGGGGGCGCTCTACCGGCACCCGCTCGTGCTCGGGGCGACACTCGCCGCGGTGATCCTGGTGGGCCTGGCCGCGGGCGTCGGCCGCGAGATCCGGCGCTCGCTCGTGCTCGCGCTGCCGCTCGCTCTGCTCGTGACGATCGTCAACCCGCTCGTCTACCCCGAGGGCGACACCCTGCTGGTGCGCGGCGGCGAGTTCCTCGGCCGGCGCATCGACATCACGCTCGAGGCCACCCTCTACGGCGCGCTCACCGGCCTGCGCGTGGTGGCGATCGTCGTCCCGCTCGGCCTGCTCTCGGCGGTGGTCGACCCGGATGAGCTGCTGCGCATCTTCCGGCGCGTGTCGTACCGCTCGGCGCTCACCGCCTCGCTCGCGAACCGGCTCGTGCCCGTGCTGGCCCGCGACGCGATGCGCATGAGCGACGCCGCCCGCTGCCGCCCGCAGCCGCCCGGACGCTTCGCGGTGGCGCGCGCCGCGCTCACCGGCGCACTCGATCGCTCCGTCGACGTGGCAGCCGCGCTCGAGGTGCGCGGCTACGCGCTCGGCGGCAGGCCGCCACGCCGCCGTCGCGCGTGGTCGCGGCACGACCTGCGCTTCCTCGCGGCCGCGCTCGCGATCGCGACGATGTCCGTTGCGGGAGCGATCGCCGACGTCGCCTGGGTCGAGCCCTATCCGACCTTCGAGATGGCCTGGGACGCAGGGGTCTGGGCGCTCAGCGCCGCCGTGCTGCTGCTCGCGCTGGCGCCGTTTGCAGGCCGGCGTGCCCGCCTGGGCATCGGGGGTCGCGCGTGACGCTCGCGCTCGCCAGGCGGTTTCGGCTACCGCTACCCGGACGCCGCCCACCCGGCGCTCGAGGACGTCTCGCTCGAGATCGAGCCGGGGACCTTCACGGTGCTCGCGGGCGTGTCCGGCTCCGGCAAGTCGACGCTGCTGCGCGCCCTCTGCGGCCTCGTGCCGCACTTCCACGGTGGTGAGGCCTGGGGTGAGCTGAGCGTCGGCGGCCTCGATGTCCGCGAGCACGGCCCCGGCGAGCTGGCGGCGGTGTGTGGAACGGTCTTCCAGGAGCCCGAGACGCAGATCGTGATGAGCGGCGTGCGCGCCGAGCTGGAGCTGCCGCTGGAGCACCGGCGAGAGCCCGCGGGTGCGGTCGCGCGCGCGGTCGAGGAGACGGCGCTGGCGCTCGGCGTCGCGCACCTCCTGGAGCGCCGCACCGAGACGCTGTCGGGCGGCGAGCTCCAGCGCGTCGCGATCGCGGCGGCGATGGTCCATGCCCCGCAGCTGCTCCTGCTCGACGAGCCGACCTCGCAGCTCGACCCGGTGACGGGCGACGAGCTCGTCTGGCTGCTGCGCCGGCTCAACGAGGACTTCGGGACCGCCGTCGTGATGGCCGAGCACCGGCTCGAGCGCTGCCTGCCCGCGGCCGACCGGGTGATCGCGATGGAGCGCGGCCGCGTGGCGTGCGACTCGGCGCCCGCCGGCTTCCTCGCCTGGGCGGGCGCGGCGGCGCCGGCGCTCGAGACGCCCGCGGCCCGGCTGTTCTCGCTGGCGGGGCTCACGCCTCCGCCGGTGACGGTCAAGGAGGCTCGCGCCGGGCTCCCAGCGGTCACCCGGCCCGAGGCTCCCGAGCCGAATGGGCGCCGCTCGCGGCTGCGACTGCCGTGGCGACGTGGTCCGGCGGCCGCGCTTGCGCTGCGCGGCGTCTGGCTCGAGGTCGAGGACGGGCCGGTGGTGTTGCGCGGCATCACGCTCGAGCTGGCGCCCGGCGAGCGCGTCGCGCTGATGGGGCGAAACGGCGCCGGCAAGAGCACGCTGCTGCGCGTCGCGAAGGGCCTCGCGGACCCGAGCCGGGGCCGCGTCGAGCGCGCGGGCGAGGTCGCCCTGCTGCTGCAGAACCCGGGCGATTACCTGATCCACGATCACGCCGTCGACGACGCGGGCGCCGGCGGCGTGCTCCGAGCCGGGCTCGGCGGCCGCGAGGATGCCAACCCGCGCGACCTCTCCGGCGGCGAGCGCCAGCGACTTGCGCTCGAGGTGGTGCTGTCCGGTCCGCCCGCGGCCGCCGTGCTGCTCGACGAGCCGACACGCGGGATGGACCGCATCCACCAGGACGAGCTGACCGCGCGCATCGGCGAGCTCGCGGACGGTGGTGCCGCCGTCGTCGTCGCGACCCACGACACGGAGTTCACGGCCACCTTCGCCGATCGCGTCGTGCTTCTCGGTCAGGGGGTCGTGATCGCCGACGGGCCGCCGGCCGAGATCCTGGGCGGTGGCCGCTACTTCTCGACTCAGGTGGCCCGCATCACCGACGGCGCGGCGCTGCTGCCCGAGGACGGCGCAGCCGCGCTGCGGCCCGCGCCGGTGGCGGAGGCCGCAGGATGAGCTGGCAGGCGTCGTCGCTGCTGCTCCTCGGGCTCGCGATCGCGGCCGGCTTCGGCTGGTACGAACGCGAGAAGCCCCCCGCGCGCGTGCTGGCACTGGTGGCGGCGCTCGCGGCCCTGGCAGTGGTCGGCAGGCTCGCGTTCGCGGCCATCCCGAACGTCAAGCCGACCACCGACATCGTGCTGTTCGCGGGCTTCGCGCTGGGCGCCGTGCCGGGCTTCGTCGTCGGTGCGGTCACGGCGATCGTCTCGAACATCTTCCTGTCGCAGGGTCCCTGGACCGTCTGGCAGATGGCGGGCTGGGGAGCGGTGGGGGTTGGCGGGGCGCTGCTGGCGCGCGCGCTGCGCGGCCGCGAGCCGAACCGCTTCCTGCTCGCCGCCGTCTGCGGCTTCGCCGGCCTCGCCTTCGGAGCCTGGATGGACGTGTACCAGTGGACGCTCGGCGCACGCCAGGACCTCGACTCGTACCTCGTCGTGGCGGGCACCTCGCTGCCCTACAACCTCGCGCACGCGATCGGCAACGTGGTCTTCTGCCTCCTGATCGGGCCGGCCTTCATACGCGCGCTCGAGCGCTATCGCCGCCGTCTCGAGGTGCGCTGGCTGCCGGCGGCGGCGACGGGGGCGCTCCTGCTCGTGGTCCTGCTGGCCGCCGTCCCGGCCACGGCCGGGGCCGCCACCCCCAGCGAGCGTGCCGAGCGCTACCTGCTGCGCGCCCAGAACTCGGACGGCGGCTTCGGCGCCGCACCCCGCCAGGCATCGAGCCCTCTCTACAGCGGCTGGACCGGGCTCGGTCTCGCGGCGGCCGGCCACAACGCGCGCGACCTCGCCCGCCGTGGCGGGCGCTCGCTGGCGGGTTACCTGCGCAGCGGCATGGGACGCCTGCGCGACATCGGCGACATCGAGCGCACCGTCCTGCTGCTGCGCTCGGCCGGCCTGGACCCGCGCGATTTCGCCGGGCGCGACCTGATCGGCGAGATCAAGGCGAAGCGTCGCGCCGACGGCTCGATCGCGGGCTTCGTGAGCTACACGGCGTTCGGCATGCTCGCCCTGCGCTCGGTGGGCGAGCCGGCCGGCGGCTCCACGATCCGCTGGCTCGTCGCGAGCCAGAACGAGGACGGCGGCTTCGGCGTCGCGCGCTCGTCGTCGAGTGACGCGGACATGACCGGGGCCGCGCTGCAGGCGCTGGCCGTCGTCGGACGGGCGAAGAGCGGCGCCGCGCGCCGGGCCGTGGGCTACCTGCGCGCGAGCCAGGCGGGCAGCGGCGGCATCGCCCAGATGACGGGTCGCAGCCCGAACGCACAGTCGACCGCCTACGCCGTGCAGGGCCTGCTCGCAGTGGGCGCCGGGGGTCCCGTCGTGAGCCGCGCGCTCTCCTACCTCACGGGCCTGCAGCGCTCCGACGGCAGCATCGCCTATTCGGCGACGAGCTCACAGACCCCGGTGTGGGTAACCGGGCAGGCGCTCGCGGCGCTGGAGCGGGCGCCGCTGCCGATAGCGCCCGTGGCGCGCGCGGAGCCGCCGCCGAAGCGGAAGCCCAAGCCGGCCGCGGCGGGCGCGGCAAAGCCCGCGCCGACGGAGGCCGCCGAACCGGCCCAGGGCGCCGCCGGCAAGGAGAAGAGCGGGGGCGGGTCGCCGTCGAAGACGCCCGCGCCGGCCGCAGCCGCCGACGACAGCGGACAGACCTCGGACTTCGAGGACACCACGACCCCCGAGCCCGCCACCGGGAAGCCCGCGTCGACCCTGCGGCTCGACCCCGCAGACAGCGACGGAGGCGTCTCGGTCTGGGTCGTGATCGCGGCCGCGGTGGGCGCCCTGGCGCTGCTGTACCTGCTGCGGCGCCGCCTGCGCGGCCTGCTGCCGCTCTAGCCGCCGAGCGCGCGCCCGATCAGGCGGTCCATCACGCGGTCCGGGAGGACACGCGCGGCGACCGCGCGCGACTTGGCTTCCTTCCCGACGACGTAGCGCGCCCGCGGCCGCGATGAGGTCAGCGCCGTGCCGATCACCTCGGCCACGTCGCGTGGCGGCAGGCCCCGTTCCTGCTCGATCTTGACGGTCTCGCTCCGCACCGCCTCGATCATCGGCCCGTAGAGCCGCTCGCCCTCAGGCGTGATGGCCTCGGCGAGCTCGTCGGCGAGCGCGTTGCTCTTCTTCCAGATCGGCGTCTTGATACCGCCGGGCTGGATCACGATCACGTCGACGCCCTGCCCGCGCAGCTCGCGCCGCAGCGAGTCGCTGAACGCCTCGAGGCCGAACTTCGACATGTTGTAGGGGCCCAGCAGCGGGAGCGCCACGCGGCCGCCGATCGAGCTGACGTTGACGATGCGCCCGCGCCCGCGGCGCAGCGCCGGCAGCAGCACCTGCGTGACTGCGACCTGCCCGACCAGGTTGACCTCGAGCTGCCTGCGCAGCTGGTCGATTGGCAGGAACTCGAGCGGGGCCGCCACGCCGATGCCGGCGTTGTTGACGAGCCCGGCGAGCGCGCCCGCGCCGAGCTCCTCGCCGACCGCCGCGATCTGCCCGGCGTCGGTCACGTCGAGCTTGACTGTGCGCAGCCCGCTGCGCGCGAGCCGCTCTGCGTCCTCGTCGCTTCGCACCCCCGCCACCGGCTCGAAGCCGAGCTCGCGCAGGTGGAGCGCGGTCGCCTCGCCGATGCCGGTCGAGGCGCCGGTCACGAGAACCGTTCCGGAGGCCATGCGAGGGAGACCCTATTCGCTAGCGTCGATCGCCGTGGAGGTCGACGAGGCGATCCGGACCAGGCGCACGCACAAGGCCTATGGGGGCGAACCCGTCGCGCGCGCGACGCTCGACGAGCTGTTCGAGCTGGCGCGCTGGGCGCCGAACCATCACATGACGAACCCCTGGCGCTTCCGCGTGCTCGGCCCGGATTCGCTCGCGCGCCTGAAGGACGCCGCCGGCCCCGAGGCGGCGGCGAAGCTCGAACGGGCGCCGACGCTCGTGGTCGCCTCGGTGCTGCGCACGGGTGACCCGGTCCAGGACGAGGAGGACATGCTCGCCGCGGCCGTGGCGAGCTACATCGTGCTGCTCGGGGCGCACTCGCGCGGGCTCGCCGGCTACTGGCGGACGCCCGAGGTGCTGCGGAGGGCCGAGGGCCGCGCGGCCATCGGCGTGGGGGAGGACGAGCACGTGCTCGGGCTGCTCCACCTGGGGCCACCGCGACAGGAGAAGGAAGCGCCCGGACGGCTGCCGCCAGGCGAGTTCGTAACGTACCTGTCGTGATCCCGCGCTCGGACGCCCTCGCCACGCTCGGGAGCGAGAGCTTCGACGTGGCGGTCGTGGGCGGCGGGATCACCGGAGCGGGCGTCGCGCTCGACGCGGCCTCGCGCGGCTACAGCGTCGCGCTCGTCGAGAAGGGCGACTTCGCGGCGGGCACCTCGAGCCGCTCCTCGAAGCTCGTGCACGGCGGGCTGCGCTACCTCCAGAACTTCGACCTCGGCCTCGTGCGCGAGGCGCTGCTCGAGCGCTCGCTGCTGGTGGAGCTGGCGCCGCACCTCGTCAGGCCGCTGCCGATGCTCGTCCCCGGCGTCGGCGGCAAGCGCCCCGACCGCAAGCTCGGCGTCGGGCTCAACATGTACGACGTCATGTCGTGGCGTCGCGGCCGCGACGAGGAGGAGTGGAGCCCCGCGCGCCACCGCATCGTCGATCACGCGGAGACGCTCGAGCTGGCGCCCGCGCTCGAGGCGCGCGACCCGAACTCCGCCTACCTCTTCTACGACTGCCAGACGGACGACGTCCGGCTTGTGCTGACGGTGCTGGGCGAGGCCGAGCGCTTCGGCGCCGTGCTCGCTAACCGCTGCGAGGCGACCGGGCTCGTCGAGCGCAGCGGCCGCGCCGCCGGGCTGCTCGTGCGCGACGGCGAAGGCGGCGCCGAGTTCGAGCTGCTCGCCGCCAACGTCGTGAACGCGACCGGCGTCTGGGCCGACCGCCTGCGCCCCGACGAGATCTACGCCGAGGAGGAGGTCCCGCGCATCCGCCCGAGCCGCGGCACGCACGTGACGCTGCCGCGCGCGGCGCTCGACGTGCGCGCCGGCGTGATCGCGCCCGCGGGCGCCGGCCGCACGGTGTTCGCGCTCCCCTGGCTCGGGCGCACGCTGATCGGGACGACGGACAACGACTACGAGGGCTCGCTCGAGCACGTGCCGCCGTCGGCCGCGGACGTGGAATACCTGCTCGAGGCCGTGAACGGCTTCTTCAAGACGAGCATCGAGCCGGCGGACCTCAGCGGCGCCTACGCCGGCGTGCGCCCGCTGATCTCGACCGCCGACCCGAAGAAGTCCGTCGACATCTCGCGCAAGGCGGAGCTGTACGAGACGAGCTCGGGCCTCGTCACGATCACGGGCGGCAAGCTCACCACCTGGCGACGGATGGCGAAGATGGCGGTCGACAGGATCGTCGAGCGCGATGGCCGCGAGGCCCCCTGCCGCACCCACGAGATCCCGCTCGGCCTGCCACTCGACCCGGCGGAGCTGCCCGAGCTCGCCACGGTCGACGAGGAGAGCCGTGTGCACCTCGCGACGCGCTACGGGCACGCCGCGCAGTTCGTGCTGCGGCTCGTCGAGGCCGCGCCGCCGCTCGGCGAGCGGATCAGCCCGGAGCTGCCCGACATCGTTGCCGAGGCGCCGTTCGCCGCCGCCCACGAGCAGGCGCGCTCGCTCGGCGACGTGCTGCTGCGCCGCACCCGTCTGGGGCTGCTCGACGCACGCGCGCTGACGGCGCCAGGGGCGGAGCGGCCCCGCGTGGTCGCCGAGGCGATGGCCCCGGAGCTTGGCTGGGACGACGCCCGCGTGGCGCGCGAGCTGGACGACTGGCGCGAGCTCGCTCGCGCCGAGGGCCTCGTGGCGCCCGAGCCGGCCGCAACGGGAGCGGCCGCGTGATCCTGCACCTGCGCGAGCGCACGCTCGATCTCTCCGATCCCGTGTTGATGGGGATCCTGAACGCGACGCCCGACTCCTTCTCAGACGAGCAGCGCCTGAAGTCGGCGGACGAGCTCGCGGAGCACGGGCGCGCACTCGTGGACGCCGGCGCGGCGATCGTCGACGTCGGCGGCGAGTCGGGGCGCACGGATACGCAGCCCGTGCCGGTCGAGGAGGAGGCGGACCGGGTGGTGCCGCTCGTCGAACGGCTCGCGGCGGATGGGGTGCTCGTCTCGGTCGACACCTGGCGGGCGCCGGTCGCGCGCCGCGCGCTCGCAGCGGGCGCGGCGATGATCAACGACGTCAGCGGACTCGCCGACCTCGAGCTTGCCGACGCCTGCGCCGAGAGCGGCGCTGCGCTCGTGATCACGCACACGCGCACGCCGCCGAAGACCAAGGCGTTCCCGGAGTACGACGACGTCGTTGAGGACGTCGTCGCGTTCCTCGACGAGCGCGTCGAGCTCGCCCGCACGCACGGCGTCGCGGAGAGCCGCATCGTGCTCGATCCCGGGATCGACCTCGCGAAGACGCCGGCCGACTCGGTCGAGCTGCTGCGCTCGCTGCCGCGGCTCGCGGAGCGCGGACTGCCGCTGCTGCTCGCGGTGTCGCGCAAGGACTTCGTCGGCGCTCTAACCGGGCGACCGCCCGCCGCGCGCGACCCCGGCACGCTGGCCGCGGTCGGCGCCGGGCTGCGCGGCGGTGCGAGCATCCTGCGCGTTCACGACGTCGCGGGCGCGCGCGACTACCTGAATGTCCACGCCGCACTCGAGAATGGGGCCGAGCACTCGCTCGAGCTCGCCGAAGGCCTGCGCCGGGAGGTGCTGTGAACGCCGTCACGATCGCCCAGCTCTCCGACCTCCACTGCGGCTCGCCGCACTTCGTGCCGAGCCTGCTCGACCGCGCGCTCATCGAGGTCAACGAGCTCGAGCCGGACGTCGTGATCATCTCCGGCGACCTGACCGGCGACGGGCTGCGGGGCGAGTTCCTGCTCGCGGCCGAGTACCTCGAGCGCATCGAGTGCGAGCGCCTGATCGTGATCCCCGGCAACCACGACTCGCGGAACGTCGGCTACGTGCACTTCGAGGAGCTGTGGGGCGATCGGCGCGCCGTGCTGCACCACGACGGAGTGTCGATCGTGGCGGTCGACTCGACCGAGCCCGACCTCGACCACGGCGTGATCGGGCGCGGGCGCTACCAGTGGATCATCGACCGCTTCCGCGAGCACGATGCGTTCCTGCGCATCTTCGTCCTGCACCACCACCTGCTGCCCGTGCCCGGCACCGGCCGCGAGCGCAACGTGGTGCACGACGCGGGCGACACGCTCGAGTGCCTGCAGCGCGCCGACGTCCACCTGGTCCTGTCGGGCCACAAGCATGTGCCCTACGCGTGGCGGCTCGAGAACCTGTTCGTGGTGAACGCGGGGACCGTGTCGACGACGCGCCTGCGCGGCAAGACGAAGCCCTGTTACAACCTGATCGAGGCGTCCGAGGAGCGGGTGACGGTCTACCGCAAGTACCCGTTCCACGAGCAGGACGCGATCATCTCCTTCGATCCGCGCACCTTCGAGTACGAGAAGGACCAGGCGCTGCTCGGAGAGACGCAGCACGGGTAGGGCTGAGCGGCCTGCAAACCGGCGCCTGGCGGCGTCCTCAGGTCTCGGCGTGCGATGCACGCCTTCGACCCTGCGTCCTTGCCAGGCTTGGTTTTCGGCCGCTCAGCGCCTACCCGACGCTTACGGCTTGGCTGCGCTAGACAATGCGCGCCGTGGCGGTCATCGCTCTTATCGATGGAGAGCACCACCCGGCCGCGGTCCGGGCGGCTGCTCGACGGGCTCGACCTCGCGGGCGTGATCTTCTGCGGCGGCGAGGAGAAGCTCGGCCCGGGCATCGCTCGAGCAGCACTACGGGCGACCGGTCCACACCGAGCCGGAGGTGGCGCTGAGGCGGCTGGCCGCGGCCGCCGACGCGGTGATCGACCTTGCCGACGAGCCGGTGCTGCCGGCGTCCGCGAAGCTGCGGCTGGCGGCACTCGCGCTGTCCCTGGGGCTCCGCTACGAGGCGCCCGGCGCGCGGCTCGAGCCGCCGCGCTACGAGCCGGTCCCCTTCGACGGTCCCAAGCTTGCGGTGATCGGGACCGGCAAGCGCACCGGCAAGACGGCGGTGGCGGGCCACTGGGCGACGCTGCTGCGCGAGGCCGGCGTGGAGCCTGTGATCGTCTGCATGGGGCGGGGTGGACCCGCCGAGCCGCGCGTCGCGGAGGCGGACACCGGCCTGGCGGAGCTGCTCGCGATCGCCGCCGAGGGCGGCCACGCCGCCTCGGACTACCTGGAGGACGCCGTCCTGGCCGGGGTGCGCACGGTCGGCTGTCGCCGGATCGGCGGGGGGTTCGCGGGCGCGCCGGCCGAGTCGAACGTGCCCGCGGGGGCCGCCCTGGCCGCCTCGCTCCGGCCCGACACGCTCATCTTCGAGGGCTCGGGCGCGTGCATCCCGCCCGTCGAGGTGGACCGGACCGTGTGCATCGTCGGCGCCGGCCGGGCGGAGCCGTTTGCCGAGTACAGGCTCGAGCGCGCCGACCTCGTGCTCGCAGCCGAGGGTGCGCCGGCACCGGCCGCGGCGCTGCCCTTCCGGCTCGAGCCCGAGCCGGCGGAGCCGCTGCCGGAGGACGCCCGCGTCGCGGTGTTCACGACCGGTGGTCCTCCGCCATCCGGCCTCGAACCCGTCGTGGCCTCCACGAACCTCGCGCGCCGGGCGGCGCTCGCGCACGACCTCGAGCGCGCCGGCGCCGAGCGCTGCGACGTCTACCTCGTCGAGCTGAAGGCGGCCGCGATCGACACGGTCGCGCCGGCCGCGCAGGCGCAAAGCGCCCGGATCGTGTTCCTCCGCAACCGCCCGCTGGGTATCGATGAAGCCCTGCTCGAACTCCATCGCGATGTCGCCTGAGACGATCGTCATCCACAAGGGCCATGGCCTTCCTTATTCGAAGGGGCTGATGGCGCAGTCGCTGTCCGCGAGCGGGCTGAGCCTCGAGCGCTCGTTCGAGCTCGCGCGCGAGATCGAGCGGCGGCTGCTGCTGCGCGGCGACCGCGAGATCGACGTCGACGGCCTCGGCGAGCTCTGCCTCGAGGTCCTGCGCGCGGGGGAGGGGGAGAGCGCCGTGCGCCGCTACCTCGGCTGGCGCCGGCTCGACAGGCTCGACCGCCCGCTCGTCGTGCTGATCGGCGGCACCACGGGCGTCGGCAAGTCGACGCTCGCAACGATGCTCGCCGGGCGGCTCGGCATAACGCGCGTGATCGCCACCGACGTGATCCGGCAGGTGCTGCGCGCGTTCTTCACCGCCGAGGCGATGCCGACCGTCCACCACTCGGCCTTCGACGCGGGCGGCCTCGAGGGCTATGCCGACCAGGCGGAGCACGTGGCGACGGGCATCGCCGCGATCGTCGAGCGCGCGGCGAACGAGGCGAAGCCGGTGATAGTGGAGGGCGTCCATGTGCTGCCGGGCCGGGTCCCGCCCGGCCTGCGCGAGAGCTGCGTGCTCGTGGAGGCGCTCCTCGTGGTGCGGGACGAGGAGCTCCATCGCGGGCACTTCTCGCATCGCCCGGGGAGCCGCCCGGCGGAGCGTTACCTGGCTGCCTTCGACGACATCAGGGCTCTGCAGGCGCACCTGGCCGGCTGCGCCGAGGACGCCGGTGTGGCCGTGATCGACAACGAGAACGTCGACGAGGCGCTCGCCCGTCTGATGGAGCTCGTGCTCGACGCGGTCGACGAGGCCACCTGACCGGTCTGCGCCGCAGCGAGCGCTAGGGTAGGCCGCCCCCATGACGGTCCTGAAGAAGAAAGAGCTCGAGGAGAGCCCGCTCGCCGACCTCCACGCGATCGCGTCGGAGCTCGGCCTCGAGGGCTTCCGCTCGAAGCGCAAGAACGATCTGATCGCCGCCATCCTGGAGGTGTCGGGCAGCCCCTCGACGACCGCCGACGAGGAGCACGACCCGGACGAGGTGCCGGCCGACGAGGCGCTCGAGACACCCGCGCTCGACCGTGAGGACGAAGAGCCCGAGGACGAAGAGCCCGAGGAGCAAGAGCCCGAGGAGCAAGAGCCCGAGGACGAGGAGCCCGAGGAGGAAGAGGAGGAGACCTCGGAGGACACGTCCGAAGGGACCTCGGAAGGCACGTCGGAAGGTACGTCGGAAGGCACGTCCGAGGGCACCTCGGAGGACGAGGCTGCCGAGGCCGCCCCGGAGCGCGAGGAGGAGCTCGCGACGGGCGTCCTCGACATCCTGGCCAACGGCAGCGGCTTCGTGCGCGTCGACCCGGCCGGGCAGTCGCGCGACGACGTCTACGTCTCACCCGCCCAGATCCGCCGCTGCGAGCTCAGGGCCGGGGACGTCGTCAGCGGCCCGCTGCGTCCGCCGAGGCGCAACGAGCGGCATCCCTCGCTGATCCGCGTCGCGACCGTCAACGGCGCCGACGCCGAGCCGCCCGAGGAGCGCCCCTGGTTCAGCGAGCTGACCGCCGTCTTCCCGTCGGCGCGCATCGACGGCCCCGCCTCGCTGCGCAAGCTGCCCTTCGGCCGCGGCTCGCGCGTCGCCGTCGCCGGCCCGCCCGGTGCGGGCGCGAGCAGGCTGCTGCACGAGCTTGCGGCGGCGCTCGCGAGCGCGGGCGACATCGACGTTCAGGTCGTGCTCTCCGGCGTGCGTCCCGAGGAGGTCGGCGAGTGGCGCGCGGGTGACCTCGATGTCGTCGGCGGCAGCTTCGAGCGCTCCGCCGACGCCCAGACCCAGGCCGCCGAGCTGGCCGTGGAGCGCGCCAAGCGGACCGTCGAGCGGGGCGGTCACGCCGCCGTCGTCGTCGACTCGCTCGCGGCCCTGCCGGGCAGCGCCCAGCGCCGAGTGTTCGGCGCCGCGCGCGCCACCGAGGAGGGCGGCACGCTCACCGTGATCGCGGCGACGGGCGACTCGGAGGACGCGCTCCGCTGGGCGACCACGCGGATCGTGCTCGAGCCGGGCGGCAAGCCTGGCCCGCGCAGCGGCACACTGCACGACGACGCGCTGAAGTAAGCGGTCAGGGGCCGGGCGCCACCGGCTCGGGCGCCTCGGCCGGCTGCTGCTCCGCCTCGGTCTCAGGGGCCGGCTCGGCGAGCGCCTCCGGTTCAACCGGCGAGGCCGGTTCCGTCGCCTCCACGGGTTCCGGCGGCGCCGTCTGGATGAGTCGCCTCAGAACCCGTCGCGGCGGCGGCGCGTCCGTCGTCCCGGGTTCACCGATGCGGTGCCGGATCGCGCGTCTGATCCGTCGGCGAACCTGGACGGGCGGCCGCTCGCCCGTCGTCCCGGGTTGACTGATTCTGCGCCGGATCGCACGCCGGATGCGCCGCCGGACGGGGCGTGACGGCAAGGCCTGCGGCGTGCCGAGGACGGTGAGGGCGCGCCGGACCGCGCGCCGCCTTCGGGCCAGCCGGCGCGCTCCCGCGACCCCCGGCGCCGCGGCACTCGCTTCCGCCACAGGTGACTCCGGCCCAGGCGTGGCCAGCCCGCCGCCGGCGACGCGCCGCGTGACGAGGCGCTCCGCAGCGGTCGTCGGGATGGCCGGGCCCGGGTCCACAACGGCGGCCTGCTCTGTAGCCGCCTGCTGCGCCACGGTCTGCTGCTCGACCGGGGGCGAGCCGGGCACCGGCTCGGGGCCGCCGGTGTCGTCCACGAGCGCCGCGCCGCCGCCGGCCCCCGCGCCCGCGAGCGCGGCCGTCACGGCGACCTTGGTGGCCAGCGCCTTGAGCGCGACGCCGGAGCCCACCGCGACGGCGGCGCCGCCGGCGGCCGTGGCGCCGGTGCCGCCGAGGACAGCGGTCTTGAGGCCGGCGCTCGGCGCGACCGGCAGGATCAGCGCGAGCCGGCCGCGCTGGCGAGAGACGGCCAGCCGGTACTGCTCACAGGGTGCGCACTGGCGCAGGTGGCGCCGCAGCGGTGCCCGGCGCAGCACGCCGCCGCGGGCGCTGTCGAGCTGGGCCTGGATGTCGTGGCAGGGCGTCTCGCGTGCGTCGCGCTCGGCGATGAGCGCCGAGCGCGCCTGGAACACGAGCGCCTTCACCTTCCCCTCGGCGCAGCCGATCACGGAAGCGATGTCGCCCTGGCTCCAGCCGCCCAGCTCGAACAGGACGAGCGCCTCGCGCTGGTCCTCGGGTAGGCGCGCCATGTCCCCGACGAGCTGGCGCAGCTCCGCACGCTGCCGTATGTCAGCGGCGAGGCCGTCGTACGCGGGCTCGGCCCACTCGTTCGCGGGCGCGGCCGCAGCCCGGGCGGCGAGCATCGTGCGGCAGCGGTTGCGCGCGATCGCGAACAGCCACGGCCTCACGGAGTCCGGCCGCTTGCCCTCGCGGAGCGCTCGGTGCGCGCGGACGAACGCCTGCTGGAGCGCGTCCTCGCCGTCCTCGCGGTTGCCGAGCATGTGGCGGCAGAACGCGAGCAGTGAGCGGTGGTGGCGGTCGTAGAGAATCTCGAACGCCGCTGCGTTCCCGTCCTCGACGAGGCGGGCGAGCCGCTCGTCGTCGAATCCGCGCAACACCCTGGTGGGAAGGCGGGCGGCAAGCTGGGCCATGTGTCGGGGACGCCGTGAGGGCCCCGCTTATGTCCGTGAGACTCGTCACAGCCCCGGTGCTGCCGGGGCACACCCGAGCGCTACTCGACCTTCAGCGTCTGCGCCATCGTCGTCGGGTGGACGAGGCAGACGAGCCTGTACGTCCCCTTGACCTTCGGCGTGAAGCTGTAGGTCCCGGACGTCTGGCCCCAGTAGATCGACGAGAAGCCGCGCGGCCCGTTGGCGACGCTCACGCTGTGCGGCCGCGTGCCGCCGAAGTTCCAGAGGACCGGCTCGCCGGCCTTGGCCGTGATGCGGCCGGGCCGGAAGAAGTCGTCGCCGATCTCGAGCGCGGTGCCGCTGAACACGGCCGACCCGGCACCCGGCTTGGCGAGCTGGGGCACCTTGAGATCGTGGTTCGGCGTCCGGTCCCAGTGCCTCGGGCGGTTGATGTCGACCATGTCGGTCGGCATCGGCCCGCAGCGCTCGACGGAGTCGTCGGGCACGACCCACAGCGACCAGAAGCCCATCGAGGCCACGTGCAGGTTGTGGTTGTCGTGCACCGCGACGCGGCGCAGCACCTCGCCCTCCGTGATCGGGACGCCCTGCATGGTCGCGAAGGTGCCGTTGCCGACGGGGCCCGGCTCGTGCAGGATCGGGCGGATCGTGTTGTAGACGTGGTTGCGCGTGCCGTAGTACGCGCGCGCCTTGTAGATGCGGCGCCCGCAGGTGCGGCTCTCGAGCGTCTGATACTTCGCGCCGCCGTGGTGATGCGAGGCCCCGATGAGGATCCTGCCGTTGAGGCCCTCGGGCACGGTCCAGTCGCTGGCGCTGACGAAGTTGGAGCCCTTCTTGCCGCCGCCCGGCACGTCGTACGCCATGCCGTTGGCGAGGTGCGAGCAGTCGCCGAGCACGATCGGCAGCACGGGCGTGCGCGGCTCTGTCGTGTAGTAGACGCGCGTGCGGATGTAGAAGCTCTTCGGCCGCTTGTAGTGGTTCATCACCATCGCGGTGAGCCGCCAATCGGGCGCCGCGCCGGCTGCGGTGCGGTTGACGATCCCGTACCTCGCGCGGTTCGCCGCCGGGATTGCGGTGGCCGTGCGGCCCAGCGGGTGCTCCTCGCCGCGACCGCCGATGAAGCCCGAGCTGCCCCAGCAGCTGCCGGGCGCGGGGCTGGCGGTGCCCGGTGCGAAGTAGAGGAAGTGGTGGACCATCATCTTCGCGATCGGGAGCGGCTTGGCCTTCGGGTTCTTGGAGTCGACGAGCGCCATCTCCTTCCAGCCGGTGATGTAGCCGGGCTCGGCGGGCGCCTCGTGGCCGTCTGCGCGCAGCGCCACCTGGTGCGTGTCGTGCACGTACGGCAGCGACTGGATCTTCGGGGAGTAGAGCGTGAGCACCTTCTCCTTGGCGCTCGCCGCCGGGGCCGCGAGTCCGAGCATCACGATCACGACGGCCGGCACGGCCAGGAACGGCTTCCGCATCTCTCTTCTCCCCAAGGTTCTTGCAGAACGGCTGCGAGAAGCCTAGCGCCGATATGCGACGCGGTGCCAGCTCGGTTCCGGCGAGAGCTCGATCAGCTCGAAGTTGCGGTCGGGCTGGGCGTACCCGAACGAGTTGTCGGTCTCGTCGAAGACGAGCTCGAGCTCGCCTTCCATGACGCGCTGGTCGAGCCAGGCGCCGCGGAACACGAGCCGGCGGATCCAGTGGACGAGCGAGCGCTCCGAGGGGCCGTTGAGGTCGCCCCAGCAGTCGTTGATGTGCTCGCCCAGCTCCGAGTGCGGCTCGGTCACCTCGCCGTTGACCGCGAGGTTGACGAGGTCCTCGCGCTCGTCGTCGCCGAGCGGCCCGTCGACGAAGCCGAGCTTCGCCGCGGCCTGCTCGACGCGCTCGGTGAAGTCGCGCTCGTTGAACGTGAAGCGCAGCTCTCCGTACTCGAGCACGTAGTCCGAGCCGGACTCGTAGTTTCCTCGGCGGGCGGTGTGGTCCATGAAGTTGAGGCCCGGCGCGGGGCGAGGCGCCGGGCGTCGAGATCTTACGGTTGATTCCTGCACCGGCGGGCGCGCTGCAACTGCCCTTGCAGGGTTACTCGGGGACCTCGGTGCGCCTGGCCAATCGATACAGGGTCGGCTCGGCGCGGCGGACCGGCGGGGGCATGTCCTCGGTCACGACAGACTCGGCGCGCTGGAGCTCCCAGCCCTCGCCCAGGAGGGCTAGGACATGCTCGGTGTCCATGCCGCGCGGGAGCAGCATGCGGTGTCCCGGCTTGAAAGCGAGCAACAGCAATCTGGCGCCCGGCGCGGCGAGCTCGGTCATGCCGTCGGCGGCACCGCGACGTGCCGAGTCCGGCAGGCCCTGGATGCAGCCGAAGTCGTAGAGGAGCCTATAGCCGGGCTCCAGGCCGAGCCGCCCCAGCTCACCGACGTCGCCGCTGACCCACTGCACCTCGACGCCCTCCTCCGCGGCTCGCTGCTTGGCCCTGGCCAGCGCCTTGTCGACGAACTCAACGGCTGTCACCCGCCAGCCGTGCCCCGCGAGGTGGACGGCGTCACGGCCGGACCCGCATCCGATGTCGAGCGCCCGCGCCGGCTCCATGGCATCCGGGCCCTCGAACAGCGGACGCCACAGCTCTGGGACGTTCCGTCGCTCCCAGGGGGCGAACCCCAAGCGGTACATCAAGCGATAGGGAACCAGCGTCCCCTCCTAGCCGTCGCCAATCGTCAATGAAACTGTCTCAGATCACGGCGAGCGCGCGCCGACAAGCCAGGTGGAGGCGGCCGCCCGCACCTCGGTTCCGTCGGGGCCCTGCAACCCGGCGAGCGCCTCACCGAGGGCGGCCACGATGCTGGACCGGCGTGCATCCGCCTGGTCGCCGGCCAGCCGTATCAGCTCGCCGGCGGGACCGAGGGCCATCACGAATTCGACCGCCTCGCGCAGATCGGCGCCGATCGTGATCTCGATGTCACAGCGTTCCAGCGATATGTCCTCGAACCCTGCGCGGACGAGAATGTCAGTCGTCGCACCTGCGCTGGCCATCGAGAACGGGCCGGGCCCGCAGGTGGGTTCATCCGTGGTCGCCGGCCGGGTCAAGTAGCCCTCGACGACCCTCTCCGCGCGGTGGAGCCACTCGTTGTCGGGCTTGCGTCGCCAGACCACCATGCAGAAGCGGCCGCCGGGGACGAGCGCCCTCCGGACGTTTCGCAGGGCGATCACGGGGTTGGCGAAGAACATCGTCCCGAAGCGGGAGAAGGCGTAGTCGAAAGCTCCGTCGAGGTCGCAGGCCTGGACGTCGGCGACCAAGAAGCGTGCGTTGGCGACCGCCGCCTCCGCGGCCTCCCGACGAGCGGCGGCGATGAAGCGCTCCGCGGCGTCGACTCCGACAACCTCGCCGTCTGGGCCGACGAGCTCGGCGAGTCGCAGGGTGGTGTCGCCAAACCCACAGCCCAAGTCGAGCGCCCGGTCACCGGATCGGGGTGGATGCAGGCGGAGCCCGCGCTCGCCGTGCGCACCGAGTCCGGTCGTGACGATGTCGCGGAAGCGTGCGAAGCGGTCGAAGAGCACGCCGTTCCAGGCCTCGATTGTCGCCTCGTTCGCCGCCACGACCTGCCCACCGCCAGAGCTCATGAGGCGATGGTCGAAGGCGCCCCTTTCACGCACGTATGCAGCGACGTTGGAGAAAGGTTGGAAGCGTCGACCGGACGCGCTAGTCCACGACCTCGATCCAGCCGGCGATCTCCTCGCGCGTTTCGGTTTCGGCGAGCTCGGGGTGGTCGCTGCGGACGTGGCGCTCGATCAGGTCGATGACCTCGTCATCGGTCTCGGCCCGTGCGACGTAGCCGCACTCGCACTTGATCTGGCTTGCCATCGGGCTTCTCGCATCTCTCGGCGATGGCCGGAGACGCCTGTCGGAGAATGTATAGAGCTACCTTGGGAGGCGCGTTGGAGTCCGTCCCGCCGACAAGAATCCAGCTCTGCGGTCTGCTCGTCGTCGAGCTCCAAGGGCGCCGGATCGAAGGGAGTCTCCCGAGCCGCCAGGGTCGGCTTCTGTTTGGCTACCTGACTCTCCATCGCGGCCGCCGAATCACGCGCGACGAGCTGATCGAAGCGCTATGGCCGTCCGCCCTCCCCGCTGCCGCTCCTTCGGCACTCACAGTGCTGGTCTCGAAGCTGCGGGCCACCGTGGGGCCGGAGCTCCTGCGGGGGCGGGGCGACGTGACTCTCGCCCTCCCTGAGGCTGCCACGGTGGACGTCGAAGACGCGCTCGCGGGAGTCCATGCGGCGGAGTCGGCGGTGGCGATCGGCGACTGGAGGCGCGCCTGGGGCCCTGCCCTGCGCGCCCAGCTCATCGCTGGGCGGCGTCTGCTGCCAGAGCACGAAGCGCCGTGGATCGACGAGTGGCGGCGGCGACTGGATGATGTGCTGGACCACGCACTGGAGGCGTACGGCGCGGCCTGCCTCGGCATCGGAGGCAGCGAGCGGGCCGGCGCCGAACGCGCCGCGCGGCGCCTGGTCGAACGCTCGCCCCTGCGCGAGAGCGGTTACCTCCTGCTGATGGAGACACTTGCCGCGCAGGGGAACGCCGGCGAGGCCATGCGCGTCTACGAGCGCGCGCGCGAGAAGCTGCGGGAGGAGCTCGGAATGACACCAGGCCCGGCGCTCCGGGAGGCACACTCCCGGCTGCTGGGCCAGGCCACGAGCGCACGCTGAATCCGACAGCGCCGACCACGAAGATTTCCGCAGATTGCGCGTTCGGCGCTGGCGAATCGGCTCGTAGGCCTAAAGGGATCCGCCCGGGCTTCCGACACTGGCCACAGGTGGGCTCGTTCATTCGACCCGCCACGAAATGGATTCGACAGTGCTGGCCGTCCTGCTCGCGCACCCCGGAGCGGGCAGGGCGGTTCCGCACCGCGAAGTCGCGCCACGCGGGCCGGCTCAGCGCTCTCCCAGTACGTGGTCCTCAGGTCGCTTCGATGCGTCTCGAAGATGCTCGCCGGCGGCAATGCCGGACAAGCGAGTCAGCGCACGTTCCGACGGACTGCCGGGCTCGGCGTGATTGATGACGAGGAACTGCCCCTCGGCGTCGGTGATCGCCAGCGTCTCGACCATGAGCTGCATGGGACCGACCACTGGATGCCTGAAGGTGCGACTGGGGATCGTCGGGAGGTCGACGTCGTGACGCGCCCATAGGCGCCGGAAGTCCTTGCTGCTCGCGGACAGCTCATCGACGAGTTCCGCGAGACGGGGATCGTCGACGTCGGCGCCGACCAGCCCGCGAAGGCGCGCAACCACGCCTCGGGCGACGCTTTCCCAGTCGCCGCGCAGGTCGCGGACCGCGGGATCCAGGAACGTTGCCCGAACCAGGTTCACCCCCGGGGTCAGGATGGTCGGAGCCAGCGCTGAGGCCATCGCGTTCGCCGCGAGCACGTCCAGGTGGCGGCCTTGGATGAACGCCGGGTTGCTCGCCAACGAGGCGATCAGCAGCTCGACGGATCGCGATGGCCGCTCGCGCGCGCGGGGCCGGCGGCCAGGCGGCGGCGGCTGCGAGATGGCGTGAAGGTAGGCGGTGGCGGGCTCGTCGAGCCTGAGGGCCCGGGCGAGGGCCTCGATGACCTGTGCTGAGGGATGGTGATCGCGGCCCTGCTCGAGTCGCAGGTAGTAGTCGGAGCTGATCCCGGCGAGCATCGCCAGCTCCTCGCGGCGCAGGCCGGGAACCCGCCGGCGGCCGGTAGCGGGCAGTCCGACATCCTCGGGGCGCACCAGTGCCCGCCGTGCCCGCAGGTACTCAGCGAGAGCCGTACTCGATGGCACACCCTGACGATACGCGGGCGCCACGCCCAAGGTGGTCCTGGCGTTCCCAGGATCCGCGGGGATCTGGTTAACCGGGAGCGCGCTTGTCACGGTCGTCGGATGATCACGATCTCCTTGCACGTCAACGCCAACGTGCAGCGCTTGGAGCTCGACAGCCGGATGACCTTGCTCGACGCGCTGCGTGACCAACTGGGGCTGACGGGTACAAAGAAGGGCTGCGATCAGGGAGCGTGCGGGGCGTGCACCGTGCTCCTCGACGGCAAGCGCGTGCTGTCGTGCCTGACGCTCGCGGCGCAGTGCGAGGGCAGGGCCGTGACGACCATCGAGGGCATAGCGCGCGATGGCCGCCCCCACCCTCTGCAGGACGCCTTCGTCCGCCATGACGCCCTTCAGTGCGGTTACTGCACACCCGGCCAGATCATGTCCGCGCTCGCGCTGCTCGAGGAGGGAAGGGCAGGGTCCGCCGACGAGGTACGCGACTTCATGAGCGGCAACATCTGCCGCTGCGGCGCGTACCCGAACATCGTCGACGCGATCCGGGAAGTCGCCGGAAGCGCGGGCGAGTGACCATGCGCCCGTTCGAGTACGTGCGCGCGGACGACGCGGTCGCGACGGTGGCGCTCGTGAGTGCCGATCCCGCGGCTCAGTACCTCGCCGGGGGCACCACCCAGCTAGACCTGGTGTTGAAGGACGGCGTGGTCGAACCCGAGCGGTTGGTCGACATCACCCGTTTGCCGCTGCGCGGGATCACGCGGAGCGACACCTCCCTCCGTGTCGGAGCGCTCACGACGATGGCCGAGCTCGCCGCCGACCCCACGGTGGGCGAGCGACTGCCGCTCGTCCGCGAAGCGCTCCTGGCGGGCGCCTCGCCGCAGCTGCGGAACATGGCGACGATCGGCGGGAACATCCTGCAGCGCACGCGCTGCCGGTACTTCCGGGACCCTGCGGTGGCGGCTTGCAACAAACGAGCGCCGGGGTCCGGCTGCGCCGCCGTCGCCGGCCCGGCGCGCATGCATGCGATCCTCGGCGCGAGCGAGCACTGCATCGCGGTGCACGGCTCAGACCTGTGCGTTCCACTGGTCGCGCTCGACGCCGTCGTGCACATCCAGGGGGCCGCGGGGGAACGCCGCGTCCCGCTGACCGAGTTCCACGTCGTCCCGGGCGATCGGCCCGACATCGAGACCGTCCTCCAGCACGGCGAGCTCGTCACTGGGATCGAGATCCCCCTGCTCCCGGTCGGCGCGCGGTCGGGCTACCTGAAGGTCCGCGACCGCGCATCGTACGAGTTCGCGCTCACATCGGCGGGTGCCGCCCTGACGATCGAGGACGGGACCATCGCCGACGCGCGGCTCGGCCTCGGCGGCGTCGGGACGATCCCGTGGCGTGCGCGCGAGGCGGAGGAGATCCTGACCGGCGCACCCGCAAGCGCGGAGACCTTCCGATCCGCTGCGGACGCCGCGCTTCGGCAGCCCTTCAGCGTTCCCGGCACCGCGTTCAAGGTCGAGCTCGCCAAGCGCACGATCGTGCGAATCCTGCAGACCATCTCACCCGAGCGGCCATGACCACGACGGAGATGCCCACGATCGTCGGCGCGGGAGTGGACCGCGTCGATGGCCCGGCGAAGGTGTCCGGCGCCGCGGCCTACCCATCGGATGTCGGCTACCCGGACCTCGCGCACGCCGCGCTCGTGCGCAGCACCGTCGCCGCCGGACGCATCAGCCGTATCGACGCCGCGGCCGCGAAGGCCGCGCCGGGAGTCATGGCGGTCATCACGCACGAGAACGCCCCGAAGCTGGGGCCCGGGCCGACGACCCTGCTGGGTCCACCGGCGTCAGCTCCGCTTCAGGATGACCGCGTCCTCCACCACGGCCAGTACGTCGCTGTCGTGGTCGCCGAGACGCCACGGCAGGCGGCCGCAGCGGCGGGTCTGGTGGAGGTCGCCTACGACGCAGCCGACGCCGTGCTCGACATCGGAGACCCGCGCGGCGAGCTCCAGGCCAACCCGTGGGGCGCCGACGTGCAAGCGCGGAGATGTCCACGCCGGGCTCGCATCCGCCGAGATCACGCACGAGGCGACCTACACGACCGCGGAGAACACGAACAACCCGCTCGGCCTGTTCGCGACCGTCGCGGCCTGGGACGGCGACACCGTCACGTTGCACGACGCCACCCAGTGGACGGCGAACGTGCAGGCCTTTGTCGCCGCCACGTTCGGGATCCCGCCGAGGCCGCGTCCGCGTGCATGCGCAGTACCTCGGCGGCGCCTTCGGCGCCGGCCTTCTGGTCTGGCCCCACGTGGTCCTCGCGGCTCTCGCCGCACGCTCGGTCGGACGGCCGGTCAAGCTCGTCCTCACCCGCCCGCAGATGTTCACCGGCATCGGGCACAGGCCCAACACGATTCAGACGCTCAAGCTCGGCGCCATGGGCGATGGCGAGCTCGTCGCGATCGACCACGAGTCGACGGTGAGCGCCGCGATGGAGGACGAGAGCATTCAGCGCGTCACCGGAATCTCCGCCAACGCATATGCCTGTCAGAACGTCTCCGCCCGCGACCGGCGGCGCCGGTTGAACATCCCGCCTACGGGATGGATGCGCGCGCCCACGGAGGCACCGGGGAACTTCGCCTTGGAATCCGCGATCGACGAGCTGTCCTACAAGCTCGGCATGGACCCGCTCGAGCTGCGGCTACGCAACTACGCGGAGGTCCAGCCGCAATCCGGCCTCCCCTGGTCGAGCAAGGCGCTGCGGGAGTGCTACGCGGTCGGCGCCGAGCGGTTCGGCTGGTCGCAGCGCGATCCCGAGGTGGCCTCGATGCGCGACGGTCACTGGCAGGTTGGCTACGGAATGGCCGGCCTCAGCTACAACTGGTGGCAGGTCCGATGCGAGGCCAGAGCGAGCGTGAGCCGCGACGGAACCGCGTTCGTGCGCAGCGCCGCCAACGACATCGGCACCGGGACGCGCACGGTGATGCAGCAGCTGTCGGCTGAGCTGCTCGGGCTCGCGCTCGCCCAGGTTCGCTTCGATCTCGGCGACTCGGACATGCCCTGGTCGCCGGCGGCGGGCGGATCGGGTCTCACGACTTCGCTCGGGACCGCCGTGCAAGCCGCCTGCCGCGCGGTCCTGGAGAGGTTCCTGGACGCGGTCGCGGACGACGCCGAGTCGCCGTTGCAGGGCTGCACGTTCGATGACGTGGCGGTCGCCCACGGACGCATCCACCGCAGGGAGGACCCGGACGCCGGAGAGGCCTACACGGACATCCTGGCCCGGCACGGGCTCGACGAGCTGACAGCGGACGGCGAGAGCAGTCCCCCTGAGCCCGAGCGTATGGCGCGGTCGGGCCCGTTCGCGGCGAAGTTCGTCGAGGTCCGGGTCGACGCCGAGCTCGGGATAGTGCGTGTCGCGCGGATCGTCTCCGCCGTCGACGGCGGGCGAATCCTCAACGAGAAGCTGGCCCGCAGCCAGATCATCGGCGGCACCGTCGGCGGCATCGGCCAGGCACTCCTCGAGGAGACCGTCACGGACGGAACGGGCCGGATCGCGAACGCCACGCTCGCCGACTACCTCGTTCCGGTCAACGCCGACATCCCGGACATGGACGTCGTCTTCGTCGGCGAGCCGGACCCGCTCACCGGGATCGGCACCAAGGGTGTCGGCGAGCTCGGTCTGCCCGGCATCGCGGCCGCGATCGCCAACGCCGTCTACCACGCCACCGGCCGGCGCATCCGCTCGCTGCCGATCACCATCGACCAGCTTCTCTGACCAATCCCGACCGCTCCCGAACGCCGACGACGCCATGGTGGCGTTCTCGCCGGCTCGACGAGCTCCGCGGCCTGAGCCGGTCTACGACCTGCGCCTTCGCGGGCAGGGTTGGGCCGATTCAGCCTGAGGGTCACTAGGCGCGCACTCCATTCAGGCGCAACCTCCTAGGGCATGACGCACGGCAAATCGAAACCCAAGGAGGTCATTCCGATGCGCTCATTTCTCCGGCGGCTCCTACGCCGCCACAGCACAGCCGTTGCCTATCTGGCGCTCTTCGCCGCGCTCGGCGGAAGTGCATATGCAGCGGCCACGGTCACGGGCAGCAACATCAAGGACGGGACCGTCACCGGGAAGGACGTCAAGAGCCGCTCGCTCGGCAAGAGCGATCTGAGCCCGCGCGCCCTCAGCTCGCTGAGCGGTCAGCCCGGCCCACAGGGTCAGCAGGGACCCGCCGGCCCCAAGGGCGCCGCGGGCCCTGAGGGTCCGGTCGGAGCGCAGGGACCGGCCGGCCCGGCGGGCCCCAGCGGCATCGGCGGCCTGCAGTACCTGACATCTGCGGGCGTCGGCGTCCCGGCCAACTCCACCGCCACCGGAACGGTCGACTGCCCGGCCGGGAAGAGGGCGCTGGGTGGAGGCGTGAGCAGGATTGGCAACGGGCTCGTCGTCGACACCGCGCCCCAAAACGAGGGCACGGGCTGGGTCGGCGAGATGTACAACCGTGGCAACGGCTCGGTCACCATGTACGTGTGGGCGATCTGCGCGAACGTCTCGTAGTAACGGCTCCGCCCACCTGAAGGACGCTGCCGCTGTCCCCCGCGGGGGACAGCGGCAGCGGGCGGTGTCGCCCGGCAGTGGCTTGCTGAGCTGCCCAACCGGGGCGAGGTTCTGTGCCGCAAGCCTTCACCCGGGCGTGGACGAGCAGCGCGACTGGCTGATCCTGATCGTTGAGGACGACGAGGCCACGAAGGGGTTCCTGGCCGACAACCTCGCGGCCGACGGCTTCCGTGTGGCGAGCGCGTCGACCGCGGCCGAGGGCCTGCGCGCGATCGAGGTGCGGCGGCCCAGCCTCGTGCTGCTCGACCTGCGGTTGGAGGGCGGCACCGGCCTCGACGTGCTCGACCGCGTACGCGCCGCCGACGGCCTCGCGACCCGGATCGACCCCGATCTCCCCGTGATCGTGCTGACCGGACGCGCCGCTGAGGCCGACCGCGTGCGCAGCTTCCAGCGCGGCGCCGATGACCACGTGTCGAAACCCTTTTTGTATGCGGAGCTGCTCGGCCGCGTCCGCGCCGTGTTGCGGCGTGCCGAGGGCCGCCGTGGCCAGGGCGTCCTGCGCGTGCGCGACCTGACGATCGACCCCTCGACCCGGATCGTGCGCCTGTCGGGACGGCGGATCGAGCTGTCCGCCAAGGAGTTCGCGCTGCTACATGCGCTCGCGGTCGAGCCCGGGCGCGTCTACAGAAAGCAGGAGTTGTTACGCGACGTCTGGGGTTACCTCGCCGCCGGCAACACGCGGACACTGGACGCACACGCCTGCCGGCTGCGCAAGAAGCTCGGCCATTCCCGCCGGCCCTGGGTGCTGAACGTGCGCGGGGTGGGCTACAAGCTCACGGAGGCGCCGTGAGCGTGGTGGCGCTCGCGCTCGCCGCGCTCTGCTGTATCGGCGGCGTCGTCGCTGTGGCGCGGCAACGGCGCCGGCTCGAACTGGTGGCGCGCGCTGAGCACGAGCTGCGTGGCCCTGCGGCTGCGCTCGCGCTTGCCTGCGAGCGCATGCGGCGCGAGCCGCGCGCGGCGCACCACGCGGCCGTGGTGCGGGCACAGCTCGACCGGCTCGAGGCCGGTCTCTCCGATCTCCAGCGGGCGCGCGGCGGCCGCCGCGGCGCGCGCGGTCCGGAGCAGGTGGAGCTGCGCTCGGCGGCGCGGGCCGCACTGGCGCCGTGGGAGCTCGAGCCGGGGGCGGTTGCGTTCGGGTGGCTCGGCGGCCCGGCGCCGGCGCGCGTGGACCGTGGCGCGCTCGCCAAGGCGCTCGGCAACCTGATCGCGAACGCGGCGGAGCACGGGGAGGGCGAGATCCGTGTGCGCGGGCGAACCACCCGCGCGGGCGTGCGAATCGAGATCCGCAACGCGAACCGCCAGGCCACCGCCACCCGGGCGGCACCCGACGCCGATCGCGGCCGCGGGCTGCGCATCGCCGAGCGGGCCGCGCGCGAGCTCGGCGGGCGCGTGCTCGTCGACCGCGGCCAGGCCGAGACGGTCGCGGTCCTCGAGCTGCCGCGCTCCGTGGACGGCGGCGAAGGCGTCGCCGCGTGAACGCGCGCCGGCGCCGCGGACTTCTGCTGCTGTGTGTCGCGCTCGCCTGCGGCGGCCTCGCGGCCGCGCAGGTGGCCGAGCGTGAGCGCAGCGTCGAGGCGCGCGTCGGTCCGCTCGTCCCGGTGGTGGTGGCGAAGCGCGACCTCGACGCGGGCTCGCGACTGCGCGCGGACGCGCTCGCGCTGAGGCGAGTGCCTGCGCGCTTCGTGCCGCCGGACGCGCTCGGCTCGGCGGGTCAGCTTGCGGGCGCCCGGACGGCCGTGCCGGTCAGCGCCGGCGGCTACGTCACGGCGGCGCTGGTCGACGCCGGCGGCGGCGCCGAGGGCGGCGACGGTCTCGTCCGTGGCGAGCGCACGGTCGAGGTGGGAGTGAGCGGCTCGGCGACCCCGCCGGCCCCGGGAGCCCGGGTCGACGTCCTCGTGTCGACCGAGGCAGGCTCTGGAGGCGGCCGGACCTTCGTGGCCCTGGCTGACGTCGAGTTGGTGGCGCTGCGCGCCGATGCAGCCGGTGGCTACTCCGACCCGGATGGCGAGGCCGCGGGCCCGAGTGCGCTCGCCACCCTGCGCGTGACGTTGCGCCAGGCCGTCTACCTCACCGCCGCCGACAACTTCGGCCGTGAGATCCGCCTGCTGGCGCGACCGCCGGGCGACCGCTCGGGCGGAGGGGGTGAGGCGGTGTCGGCGGCCGAGCTGTGAGCGTGCTCAGGTGCTCAGCACTTCGACCTCGCCCTCGGGCGTGCCGAGCAGAGCCCGCTCGGCCATGCCCAGGAAGAGGCCGTGCTCGACCACGCCCGCGATCCGCTTCAGGGCGAGGTCGAGCTCCGCCGCCTCGGCGTCCGGCGGCACGGCGCAGTCGAGGATGTAGTGGCCCTCGTCGGTCAGGTAGGGGCCGCCGTTCGCCTCGCGCAGCCGCGCGTCCGGAAGCAGCCTGCCGAGGCGCCGGCGGGTGTCGCGCCAGGCGAAGCGGGTGACCTCGACAGGCAGCCGCATGTGCTCCCCGAGGTGCTCGACCTTCTTGGGCGTCTCGGCAACGACGACGAACCGGCGCGCGGCGCAGACCACGATCTTCTCGCGCAGGAGGGCTCCGCCGCCGCCCTTGATCAGCCCGAGGTCGGGTGCCACCTCGTCGGCGCCGTCGAGGGCGAGGTCGAGCTCCATGGAGCCGTCCAGATCGATGATCTCGATGCCCAGCGAGCCCGCGAGCTCGGCGGTCCGGTTGGAGGCGGTCGCGGCCCGGATCGGAAAGTCGCGAGCGCCGAGCAGCTCGGTCAGCTTCCAGACGGCGCGCCCGGAGCCGAGCCCGATCAGCATGCCCGGCTCGACGAGGTCGGCCGCGGCGGCCGCGGCGGCGGCTCGCCCGGGATCGTTCGGGTCCCCCACGGCGCGCAGCATCTCATGAGCGCCGGTGGCCACATCCGGCGCCGCTCCCGCTCGCAGGGATGAGTGAAACCACACTCAGGGTGGATAGCGCGCATCCGCACAAGCCTGCATGCTCGGGAGGTCCCCCGTCCGCACGACAGAAGGAAGGACTCGGCGATGCCCCGCACGCTCGGCCGTCAACTGACGTTCGCTGGCCTGATCTCGGCGCTCACCCTGCTTGCCGTGGTCGCCCTCGCGGGCTCCGCGAGCGCCGCCACGCGCACGGTCAGCTTCGACGACGTCCCGCCGGAGACGCGTGTGTCGACCGAGTACGAGACGTCGCATTCCGTCACCTTCCCGGGCGACCCCGGCACACGGCCCATGGTCAAGACGTTCGCCGGCAAGGCCCACTCGGGCGACCGGGTGGGCGTCAGCACCTGCGAGGGCCTGCCCGGCTGCGGCGAGGGCTTTCCGCCGCCGCAGCTGCGGGGGGTGCTGACCAGGTCCGCCACCTCGGTGAGCGTCTACGTGGGCTACTGGGAGAACCCGCTCTTCCCGAACCCGGGCGACACCATGCAGGCGCGCGTCCGCGCATTCAACTCGGACGACGTGCTCGTGGGCGAGAGCTCGTATGCCACGGTGACCTCCGGCGCGGCACTCACCCAGCAGCTGACCGTCACGGCGCCTCCCGGTCAGCGAATCGACTACTTCGACGTAACCGCGGACGACGGCGACGACGGCGGCAAGACCCTCGCGATCGACGACCTCTCGATCACGACGCCGGACGGCGCCCTGCCTGCTGACTTCACTCTCAACGCAGGCCAGACCGTCGTGGATGTCCTGACGGGAAGCGAGGTCGAGGTCCCCGTCGATCTCAACCGCCTCAACGGGTCGAACGGGAACATCTCCTTCGCGGTCTCGGGCCTGCCGACAGGGATGACGGCGAGCTTCAATCCCAACCCCGTGACCGGCGCGGCCAACGGCACGACGCTCACCCTGAGCGCCGCCGAGGGCGCCGCCCACTCGGACCAGTACACGACGATCACCGTCACCGCCACGCCGGCGGGCGCCGCGGCCGGAAGCAGGCCGCGGACGATCACCAAGCAGGTGCGCATCCGCGAGAACTGCGACAGGACGATGCGCGCGGACTACCTCGACGCGCGCAGCGAGGACTGCATGCGCAAGCGAAACGGCCACTGGGAGGCGACGAACACCACGGTGCGCGTCAACGGGCTCGTGATCCGTCCGGCGGACGACTCCCGTCCGACGCTCGTGGTCGATCCACGCAACAACACCGTGCGGGGTCGCGAGCTCACGATGCCGTTCCGGGTCTCGCTGGCCAGCGACCCGGAGGTCCCGATCTACGCGGGCCCGATCAAGTGGGACTACTCGTCCAGCTCCGGTCCGGCCGACGGCCCCCGCAGCGTCATCGGGTTCGACGTCAACAAGATCGAGAAGCTCAAGGGCCTCCCGGTCACCGCGGCCGACCTCTCGTTCCTCAAGAGCGGCAAGGCCAGACTGACGCCGACGCTCAAGCTCGACTTCTGGCCGTTCAACTACTTCGGCGCGGTCACCACCTCGACCACCTTCACGACCGACAACGACCATGGCGTCGACTTCAGCGGCCTCTACCTGAAGCTGCCGAAGGCAGGCGTGCTCGCGCTCGAGCTCAAGGACGTCGAGCTCAAGTGGGTCCAGGGCAACACCTGGGCGGGCGCCGCGAAGGTCGTGCTGCGGTTCGGCAAGACGTACGAGATCGGCGCCGGCTTCGGGATCAAGAACGGCGACTTCGACTACCTCCGCGGCAGCCTCGCCGGGCTGAACCAGCCGATCGGCGCCGGAGTCTTCCTGCAGAGCATCGGCTTCGGCGTCCAGCGCAACCCGCTCACCCTGGCTGGCACGATCGGCCTGTCCGCCGGCCCGAAGGTGGCGGGTGTGCAGGCGGTCTCGGTGGGCGGTCAGCTCAAGGCCGTCCTCGCCGACCCGTTCATCGCCGAGATCTCGGGCAACGCCAAGGTGGCGAACCGCTTCGAGCTCGGTAGCGCGTTCGTGCGCTACTCCTCGACGGGTCTGTTCGAGTTCGGAGCGCAGGCGAAGTGGAATATCTGGCGACTTGGCCTGAACGGGAGCGTCGACGGATGGGTCGACGGGCTCGACGCCTTCAACGTGGAGGGCGCGATCAGCGCGTGCCTCGACGTCTGGGGTCCGGACCCCTGCGGCAACGCCCGCGCTCTGCTCTCGAGCAGGGGAATCGCGGGCTGTGTCGGGGTGTACGGCTACCACGTCGGCGCCGGCGCGACCTGGGACTTCGACTTCGACGCGTTCACCGGGTGCGACCTGGCGCCTTACCGAGCGGTCAAGCCGGCGCGCGCCGCCGCCGTCGGAGCCCTGAGCCAGACGACGCTTCCGGCCGGCCTGCCGAGCGCGGCTTGGGAGGTCACTGCCGACGGCGGTCCGACGGGCGTGACCCTGACCGGACCCGCCGGGGAGTCGGTGACCGTCTCGCGCGCCATGCCCGTGGTCCAGAACGACAAGTTCTACGCCCAGCTGCGCCAGGACGGGACCACCTTCGTGCTGGTCGACAAGCCGGCGGCCGGCGATTGGACGCTGACCGACGACGGCACGGCGCCGGTGAAGCTCGTGCGCGAGGCCCGCGGACTGCCCAAGGCGGCGGCGCGTGGGACCGTCAAGGGGAAGGGTCGTGCTCGCGTGCTCACCTGGAACGTGCGTCGGATCCCCGGGCAGCGGGTCACCTTCTCAGAGGTCGGCAAGGACGTCCGCAACGCGATCACCACAACGACTGCGGCGCGCGGCTCCGTCCGCTTCCGGCCGGCGGACGGGCCTGCCGGTCGCCGCAAGATCGTCGCGATGGTGCAGCAGGGCGGTCGCCCGCGCGTGAATCTCACGGCCGGGTCCTACCGCGCTCCGGGGACGCTCAAGCCGGGCAAGCCGCGCAAGCTCGAGCTGACGCGCAAGCGCTCGCGCCTCGTCGTGAGTTGGCGACCGAAGCCGCGAGGGTTCCGTCACGCGCTCCACTTCAAGCTGTCCGACGGCAGGCGAGTGGTCCGGATCGTCGGCGCGAACCGCCGCTCGTACACGCTCAAGGGCGTCCCGCGTCGCGTGCGCGCAACGGTGACCGTGACGGGCCTGACGAGGCTCAACAGCAAGGGCCCCAAGGCGCGCGCGTCGGCGGGGCCGGTGCGCCGGCGGCCGCGCGGCGCCTAGCGCCAGGCCGATCCACGCCACGACCCTGCCTCTCGCCGCGCCGAGCTCGTCGAGCATCGTGAGGCTACCGAATGTCGCCGTCCGGGTAATCGGCGGTCATGGGGAGCCTCGCTGATCGCCCCCGGCCAGCGGTGTCTGATCCGACTGCGGTGTGACACATGAGCGCGAGCCGGGGGTAAGAGCCGCCCGAGCCGCGTCATGGGGACGCGGTTCTCGAGTAGAGGGAGTGGTTCTCTTGTTGAAGAGACGTTTGTCGTGCGCGCTTGCCGCGACGCTGGTCACCGGTGCGTTTGCCCTGGTGCCCGGTGCCGGCGCGGCGCCGCCCACGGACACGAGCGCACTTACGGATGCCGTGACGGTCGAGGGCGTTCGCGCCCATCAAGCCGAGTTCCAGGCAATCGCCACTGCGAACGGCGGGACTCGCGAGGCGAGCACGCCCGGCTATTTCGAGTCAGCGGACTACGTCGCCGGTCTGATGGAGGACGCCGGCTACGAGTCACGCGCCAGCCGTCGAATACAACTACTTCGAGGAGCTCGCGCCCGCGACCCTCACCGGCACCTCGGCCGGCTTCCCGATCACCCACGCGGAGGCGTGGACATCTCCACGATGGACTACTCGAGCTCGGGGCCCTTCTCGGGCGTGGTCCAAGAGGTCGACGTGGTCGTGCCGCTGCCGGCCGGGCAGCCCGACGGCACCTCCAACTCGGGCTGTGAGGCCGCCGACTTCGCCGGGTTCACCGGCGACATCGCGCTGGTTCAGCTCGGCTCGTGCGACTTCTCCGTGAAGAACGCGAACGCCGTCGCGGCCGGGGCGGATGCCCCGATCGTCTTCAACGAGGGCACATGCCGGAGCGCTCCGTTGTGGAGTTCGGGCAGGCGTCGTTCACGCAGGATGTGCCCGTGCTCGAGATTCCCATCGAGGACGGAGCGGCGATCGTCCAGTTCAGCCGCATCGTGCGCGCCGCGGGCCACACGATCACGCTGCAGGGAAGCGCCCCGACCGTCTCCGAGGTTCGTGAGTGCGAGAACGTGATCGCCCAGACCACTGGCGGCCGTACGGACAGGGTCGTTGTGTCGGGAGCCCACCTCGACAGCGTGATCGAGGGGCCCGGTATCAACGACAACGGCTCAGGCTCGGCCGCTCAGCTCGAGACTGCGCTGCAGATGGCGGAGCTCGGAATCGAGCCGCGCAACCAGGTCCGATTCATCTGGTTCGGGGCCGGCAGGCCGACCTCGTCGTTCGCAGTTCTACGTAGACCAGGCACGACGCGCGAGCTCAAGGACATCGCGGTGATTCGGAACTGCGAGATGGGCGGCTCGCCCAACAGCCCGATGGTTCGTGTACGACGGCGATGCCTCGGACACCGCGTCCACCGGGTCGACCGGCTCGGGCGTCGTTGAGGACGTGTTCGTCGACTACTTCGACTCGATCGGGCGCGTGACCAAGCCGACGGCCTTCGATGGGCGGTCGGACTACGACGCGTTCGTGGCCGCGGGCATCCCCGCCGGCGGACTGTTCACCGGCGCGGAGGACCCAAAGCAGCCGGACGAGGTCGCGATCTGGGGCGGCACCGCGGGCGTCGCATACGACCCGTGCTACCACGCCGCATGCGACACGTTCGCGAACGTGAACCTCACGGCTCTCTACGAGATGTCGGACGCCCTCGCGCACGCGATTCTGACGTTCGCGATGACTACGTCGGCCGTGCAGGGCACAGCAAGGAACGGCACGCCTGGCTACGACCCGGCCTTCAAGTCACCAGCCTCCGCTGACGGCGACTGGCGCAGGTTGGAGAGGGGCGTCTGCGGCCGCCTCTCTTCGTTTCGGAATGCCTCGCTGATCGCCGATCTGGGCGCTAGACTCATTGCTTACACAACGTAAGTAGGTAACCCAGAATGGCCACTGAGACACTTCTTCTGATCCCGGTTGACGACTCAGTCGTCTTCCCAAATATGTCCCTGACGCTGGCCATCGACGCCGGCGAAGAGGACCGAATAGTGCTCGTCCCCCGCAAGGGAGACGATTTCGCGAGCGTCGGCACCGTCGCGGCGGTGACCGAGCGCGTACGCCTGCCCGGAGGCGGGCGTGCCGTGATGGTCGACGGCCTCTACCGCGGCCGCATCGGCGCCGCTCAGACGAGTCCGGCGGGTGAATTGCGTGTGCAGGTCGAGTCGCATCCGGACGAAGTGCCGGTCGACGGCCGCACCCGCGAGCTCGAGCGCGAGTACCGCGCGGTCGTCGAGGAGATCCTCGAGCTGCGCGGCGACGACGGTCGCATCTCTGCCTGGGTCCGCTCGATCACCGAGCCCGGCGCCCTGGCCGACACGGGCGGCTACTCGCCCGACTTCAGCTACGAGAACAAGGTCGAGCTGCTGGAGCAGCTCGACGTGACCGAGCGGCTCGCGCGCGCGCTCGAGCTTCAGCGCGAGCGCATGACCGAGCTACAGGTTCGTGCCCGCATCCGCGACGACGTCCAGTCCGGCGCCGAGAAGCAGCAGCGTGAGTACTTCCTGCGCAAGCAGATGGAGTCGATCCAGAAGGAGCTCGGCGAGGACGACGCGTCGGTCGTCGAGGAGTACCGCAAGAAGATCGCCGAAGCCGGCATGCCGGACGAGGTGCGCGAGCAGGCCGAGCGCGAGCTCGGGCGCTTCGAGCGCATGGGCGAGCAGTCGGGCGAGAGCTCGATGATCCGCTCCTACCTCGACTGGCTGATCGCCGTGCCGTGGTCGAAGCGCTCGGACGAGCGGCTCGACCCGGTGCACGCGCGTGAGGTCCTCGACAAGGACCACGCGGGCCTCGAGGACGTCAAGGACCGCATCGTCGAGTACATCGCCGTCCGCAAGCTGCGCGAGGAGCGCGGCATCGCGGAGGACAAGAAGAGCGGCGCCATCCTCACGCTGATCGGGCCGCCCGGCACGGGCAAGACCTCGATCGGCGAGTCGATCGCGCGCGCCACGGGCCGCGAGTTCGTGCGCATGTCGCTCGGCGGCGTCCGTGACGAGGCCGAGATCCGCGGTCACCGGCGGACCTACATCGGCGCGCTGCCGGGCCGGCTCGTCCGTGCCCTGCGCGACGCCGGGACGATGAACCCGGTGATCATGCTCGACGAGGTCGACAAGGTCGGCGCGGATTGGCGCGGCGACCCGAGCGCGGCCCTGCTCGAGGTGCTCGACCCGGCACAGAACCACTCGTTCCGCGACCACTACCTCGACGTTGAGCTCGACCTGTCGGAGGTCGTCTTCATCGCCACGGCCAACGTGGCGGAGACGATTCCGCTGCCGCTGCTCGACCGCATGGAGGTCGTGCGCTTCGACGGCTACACGAGCGAGGAGAAGGTCGCGATCGCGCGTGGCTACCTGTGGCCGCGTCAGCGCGAGCGCAACGGCCTGCGCGAGGACGAGGTGTCGGTCAGCGACGACGTCCTGCGCCAGATCGTGACCGAGTACACGCGCGAGGCGGGCGTCCGCACGCTCGAGCGCACGCTCGGAACGGTGCTGCGTAAGACGGCGACGAAGATCGCCTCGGACAGCGTGACCGTGCCCGTCGAGATCGGCGAGGCGGAGCTGCGTGACGCCCTGGGGCGCCAGCGCTTCTTCCAGGAGTCGGCGGAGCGCACCGCGACCCCCGGCGTGGCAACGGGCCTGGCGGTGACCGGCGCGGGCGGCGACGTCCTCTTCATCGAGGCGACCTCGATGAAGGGCAAGGACGGCCTCGTCCTGACCGGGCAGCTCGGCGACGTCATGAAGGAGTCCGCGCGCATCGCGCTCTCCTACGTGCGTGGCCACGCGGAGGGGCTCGGCATCGACGAGGACGTCTTCGACGGCCGCGAGTTCCATGTGCACATTCCGGCGGGCGCAATCCCGAAGGACGGTCCGAGCGCCGGCATCACGATGACGACGGCGCTTGCGTCGCTCCTGTCGGGGCGGCCGGTCAAGCACACGGTCGGCATGACCGGTGAGATCACGCTGCAGGGTCGCGTGCTCCCGATCGGCGGGCTGAAGCAGAAGGTGCTGGCCGCGCACGCCGCCGGACTCACCGACGTGATCCTGCCCGAGCGCAACCGCGCCGACCTGGACGACGTCCCGGAGGAGGTCCGCGAAGCGATGACCTTCCATCCGGTGATGACAATCGGCGAGGTGCTCGACCTCGCTCTCGAGCCTGCGCCGACCCCCGCGCTCGCCTAGAGCTGGGTTACCACGGGCGCGCCGGTCCCCCCGGACCGGCGCGCCCCGTTGTTTTCTGGACCTGCCAGGTGTCGCGGGGGTTCGGGGGCGCGAGACCGGCGACCCAAGCCAAGAACCGGCGTAGGGATGTGCAAGGGTGCGCGCCCGTGCGCACCCTGACCCGCAAGGAGCTCACCGCCGCCCTCGCCGAGCGGCAGCTGCTGCGCGAGCGGGTGCGGCTCGCTCCCGCCGACGCGATCCGGGTCCTCACACCGCTCCAGGCGCAGGATCCGCCGGCGCCCTACATCGCGCTCGCCGCGCGGCTTGACGGCTTCGAGCGCGCCACAGCTCGAGGCGGCGATCGACGCGCGCGCGGTCGTCAAGACGACGATCATGCGGCTCACGCTGCATCTCGCCGCGGCGGCGGAATACCTCGCCTACCACCGGCTCTCGACCTCCGCCCGGATGCGGCGCTGGCGCAAGGAGTTCACCCACCTCGACGAGGACGAGGTCGTCGAGGAGCTCGGGCGCTGGCTCCGGCGGCCGCGCACGAACGCGGAGATCCGGGAGCACCTGCACGCGCGCTACGACGGCGTGGCAGAGACGGACTGGGGGCCGATCTGGTTCGCGCGCAACGTGCTGCCGCTGGTTCAGCTGCCACCGGCGGGCCACTGGAAGGACCCGCGCCGCTCCAGCTTCGTGGTCGACCAACGCCCGCTGCCGTCGGAGGAGGACGCGGCTGCGCTCATCGTCGAGCGCTACCTCGCCGCCTTCGGCCCCGCGTCGCGGCGCGACATGGCGAGCTGGGCCGGTGCCGCGCAGCGGGACTTCGCGGCCGGGCTCGAGCGCCTGACCACCGTGGCCTACCGCGACGAGAAGGACGTCGAGCTCTTCGACCTGCCGGACGCGCCGCTGCCGCCGGCGGTCACGAAGCTGCCCGTGCGCTTCCTCTCGCGCTGGGAGCAGCCCCTGCTCGCCTACGCGGACCGCGACCGCATCATTCCGCCGGAGCTGCAGCCGCTCCGGCTGACGCTCAGCGGGGACCAGACGATCACGGTCGACGGTCGCGTGGCGGCCAGCTGGAAACTCGAGCGCTCGGCGCGGCTGACGCGCGTGCGCGTGATCCCGCATAGGGACATCCCGGGGCGCGCCCATGCCCAGATCCGCGCCGAGGCCAAGCGCACCGCGCGCTTCTGCGTGCCGGCGGTGGAGAAGGTCGAGGTGGCGGGTCTGTAGGGGTGTGCTTATGCTGGGCCGGGTTGCCATCGACGACCGAGACTGGCCCCTTGGTCGAGCGCCCTGACGCTCGCCCGTGCGTGCGCCGCTCTCCCTGAGGAGATACATGACCATCGCAAGCGGCCGGACGTCCGGCCAGCCCGCAGTGATTCCTGCGGGCGCTCCAGGCTTCGACCAGGCCCGCCAGGCCTTCAACCTGGCGGTCGATCAGCGGCCTCAGGAGATCGCCCACCCTGCCGACGCCGCCGATGTGGCGGCGCTCGTGCGCCGCGCGCGCGAGCAGGGCCTGCGGATCGCGGCCCAGCGCACCGGGCACGGTGCCGAGGCGCTCGACTGGGAACGGCCGACGCTGCTCTTGCGCACCGACGCCATGCTGGGCTTTGAGATCGACGCGGACGCGCGCAAGGCGCGGGTGAACGCGGGCGCTCGCTGGGACGACATTGTGGACGACCTCTCCGAGCGGGGCCTCGCTGCCCTGCACGGCTCCGCTCGCGACGTCGGCATAGCCGGCTACTCGCTCGGCGGCGGCCTGGGCTGGCTCGGGCGCAAGCACGGCCTGCAGGCGAACAGCGTCACGGCGATCGAGCTGGTGACCGCGGACGGCGAGCTAGTTCGGACCGATCGCGACAACGAGCCCGAGCTGTTTTGGGCGCTGCGCGGCGGCGGCGGCAACTTCGGCGTTGTCACGGCGCTCGAGTTCGACCTCTATCCGGTCGCCGAGCTCTACGCCGGGGCGCTTCTCTATCCATTCGAGCGCGGCGACGAGGTGCTCCATGCGTGGCGTGAGGTCACCGCGGACGCGCCCGAGGAGATCACCTCCGTGTTCAAGCTGCTGCAGCTTCCGGATCTCCCCGAGATCCCCGATCCGCTGCGTGGCAACTCCTTCGCGGTGGTGACGGCCGCGGTGCTCGGCGGAGAGGCGGACGGCGCCGGTTTCCTCGAGCCGCTGCGACGGCTCGGGCCGGCGATGGACACCTTCGCCACAGTGCCACCCATGGCCCTGTCCTACCTCGCGATGGACCCCGAGGACCCGCTGCCCTACACCACCTCTCATCACCTCATGGGCGAGCTGTCCGCCGAGGCGGTCGACACGCTCATCGAGGTTGGGGGCGCGGGCTCTGGATCGCCCCTTCTGATGATCGAGATGCGCCACCTCGGCGGAGCGCTCGGCCGCTCCCAACCGCACCACGGCGCCTACGCGGCAATGGACGGCGAGTACATCCTGTTCGCGTTGGGCGGCGTCATGTCCCCCGAGGCCGGCCCCGTCATGAAGAACGCGGTGGATCGCGTCGCGACGGTGATGGAGCCCTGGAGGAGCGGCTGGTACCTGAACTTCGTCGAGGAGCAGTTCGACATGTCACGCGTCTTTGACGCGGATGCGTGGCGGCGTCTGCAGGAGGTGAAGGCGAGGGTCGACCCGGACGGGGTCTTCGCGGGCAACCACGAGGTCCCGCTGCCCTGACGGTCAGGCGCGCGGGTCCGCAACGATCCGCACGTCCACGCCCGGCAGCCGCCGCATCAGCCGCTCTGGCAGCCACTCCGTCAGGCGCGCCAGGGCACCGCGTGGACGCGGCTGGCCCATGAACACGTAGGTCGTGCCGCGCTCCGCGACGACGCGCGCCGCAGCCTCGACCAGGTCGTCGCCCTCCTCGACGATCAGGTCGGCGCCGAGCAGGGTCGCCATGCGGCGGAGCTCCTCGAGCTGCTGGCGCTCCTCGCCGCGCGGCGGCTCGCCGGGCGGCGCCATGTAGAGCAGGTCGAGGTCGCCGCCGAGCCGCTGCGAAGAGCGCCAGGCCCGGCGCACGAGGCGCTGCGACGACTCGTCGGGCGTGACCAGCGCGAGCACGCGATCCGCCACCGCCTGCGGCGCATCGCCGAAGAGCTTCTGTTCGCGGGTGCCCAGCGCCTCCGCGGGGGTTATGAGCCTGCGCGACTCGACCTCCTCGGCGACCTGGCGCAGCGCCACCTCCCGCAGCGCGGACAGGTTCTCGACCTTGAAGAAGCTGTTCAGCGCAGTCTGGATCCGCTCTTGGGGGTAGACCTTGCCCTCGCGCAGGCGCTGGATCAGCGCCTCGGGGGTCAGGTCCATCAGCACGACCTCGTCGGCCGAGGCGAGCACCGCGTCGGGGAACGTCTCGCGCACGCGCACGCCTGTCAGCTCCGCCACCCGGTCGTTCAGGGACTCGAGGTGCTGGACGTTGACGGTCGAGAAGGCGTCGATGCCGGCGTCGAGGACGTCGTCGATGTCCTCGTAGCGCTTGTGGTGCTCGACGCCGGGCGCGTTCGTGTGCGCGAGCTCGTCGATCAGGCAGAGCTCAGGTGCGCGCTGGAAGATGGCGGGCAGGTCCATCTCGCGGAGCTCGGCACCGCGGTACTCGACCGTGCGGCGCGGGATCGCCTCGAGGCCTTCGGCGAGCGCTGCGGTCTCCGCGCGGCCGTGGGTCTCGAGGATGCCGATGACGACGTCGCGGCCCTCGGCGAGCGCCGCGTGGCCCTCCTGGAGCATGCGGTAGGTCTTGCCGACGCCGGCGGCCATCCCCAGGAAGATCTTGTAGTGGCCGCGTCCCGACTGCGCCATGGCGCCTATGCGGCGCGGCTCAGCCGCGTGCGCCCGGCGCTTCTACGCGCCGAGCACGTTGTGGATCAGGAGATCCAGGAGCTTGATGCCCACGAACGGCGCAATCAGGCCCCCGAGCCCGTAGATCAGCAGGTTCCGCCGCAGCAGGGCCGTGGCGCCCACGGGCCGGTAGCGGACCCCGCGCAGGGCGAGCGGAACCAGCAGCGGGATGATCAGCGCGTTGAAGATGATCGCCGAGAGGATGGCCGACTCGGGCGTCCCGAGGCTCATGATGTTCAGCGACTCCAGCGGGCCGTTCGTCTCCCCAGCCGCGGCGTAGGTCGCAGCGAATATGGCCGGCAGGATGGCGAAGTACTTCGCCACATCGTTGGCCACCGAGAAGGTCGTGAGCGCGCCGCGCGTGATCAGCAGCTGCTTGCCGATCTCGACGATCTCGATGAGCTTCGTCGGGTTCGAGTCGAGGTCGACCATGTTGCCCGCCTCGCGCGCGGCCTGCGTGCCGGTGTTCATCGCGACGCCCACGTCGGCCTGAGCCAGGGCGGGGGCGTCGTTGGTGCCGTCGCCGGCCATGGCCACGAGCCGGCCCTCGCGCTGCTCGTCGCGGATCAGGTCGAGCTTGTTCTCCGGCGTAGCCTCCGCGAGGAAGGTGTCCACTCCCGACTCGTCGGCGATCTTCGCGGCCGTGAGCGGGTTGTCGCCGGTGACCATCACGGTGCGGATGCCCATCGCCCGCAGTTGGTCGAAGCGGTGGCGCATGCCCTCCTTGACCACATCCTTGAGGTAGACCACCCCGAGCACCTGATTGTCGCGTGCCACCGCGAGCGGCGTCCCGCCCTCGCGGGCGATCGTCTCCACCGCACCGTCGAGCTCGGGCGGCGCGTGGCCGCCGTCATCGGAGACAAACTGGACGATCGCGTCGCCCGCGCCCTTGCGCAGCCGGGTCCCTTCCAGGTCAACCCCGCTCATGCGGGTCTCTGCGGAGAAGGGAACGAAGCGGGCCGAGGGGTCGAAGTGCCGCTCGCGCAGCCCGTACTGCTTGGCGAGGACGACGATCGAGCGGCCTTCGGGGGTCTCGTCGGCGAGGGAGGCAAGCTGAGCCGCCTCGGCCAGGTCCGCCTCCTGCACGCCGGGCATGGTGATGAACTGCGTGGCCTCGCGGTTGCCGAGCGTGATCGTGCCGGTCTTGTCGAGCAGCAGCACGTCGACGTCACCCGAGGCCTCGACCGAGCGACCGGAGAGCGCCAGGACGTTGCGGCGCACCAGCCGGTCCATGCCGGCGATCCCGATGGCCGACAGCAGCGCGCCGATCGTGGTGGGAATGAGCGACACGAGCAACGCGATCAGCGTGGTGATCGATGCGTTCGTGCCGGCGAAGTCGGCGAACGGGCGCAGGGTCACGACGACCACGAGGAAGATCAGCGTGAGGCCGGCGAGCAGGATTCCGAGCGCAATCTCGTTGGGGGTCTTGCGGCGCTCGGCGCCCTCGACCAAGGCGATCATCCGGTCGAGGAAGCTCTCGCCCGGCTCCTGGGTGATCTCGACGACGATCCGGTCGGAGAGCACGCGCGTGCCGCCTGTGACCGCGCTGCGGTCTCCGCCCGACTCGCGGATCACCGGAGCCGACTCGCCTGTGACGGCGGACTCGTCGACCGAGGCGATGCCCTCGATCACGGTGCCGTCGCCCGGGATGAACTCCCCGGCCTCGACCACCACGACGTCTCCGCGCTGGAGCTGCGAGGCGGACCTCTCGCCTCCGTCTCGGAGCCTGGCCACGGTGTCGCTGCGCATGGAGCGCAGGGCGGCCGCCTGAGCCTTGCCACGGCCCTCGGCGAGCGCCTCGGCCAAATTGGCGAACACCACCGTCAGCCACAGCCAGATCGCGACGGTGAACGTGAACCAGGCGGGCTCGTCGCCGCCGCCGAGCGGCTCCCCGCCGAAGGCCTGCTTGAGCCAGGCGAAGGTGGTGATGACCGCGCCGACCTCGACCACGAACATCACGGGGTTGCGGAACTGGACCCGCGGGTCGAGCTTGGCGAGGCTCGCCACGAGCGCCGGGATCAGCGTCTCGCGGGTGAGCAGGCTCTGTGCGCGCTTCTCCATCAGGCGTTCTCCTCGGCGTCAAGGGCCAAATTGAGCTCGAGCACGTTCACGCCGGGCTCGCCCAGCACGCCGAGACCGCGGCCGTCGGTGTTGTCGTCGATCAGGTCGAGCACACGTGCGCGATCGAGGCCGCGCTCCTCAGCCACGCGCCCGGCCTGGATCTCGGCGTTGTCCACGGAGATGTGGGGGTCGACGCCCGACGCGGACGTCTGGACGGCGTCCGGAGGGACGTCCTCCGCCGTGAGGCCGGGGTTGAACTCGCGCTCGCGCTTGAGGTAGGTGGCGAGGTTCGCCTTGAACAGGTCGCGGAGCTCGGCGTTGTTCGGGCCGAGGTTGTTGAAGAAGGTGCCGGCGGGGTTGTAGCCCGTGACCGACGGCCGCGACTGGAAGTAGCGGGGGTCCGCCTCGAGAACGGGATTGCCCTCCTTGTCCTCGACGGGCCGGCCGTTCTCACGCACCGGGCGCTGGAAGTCCTGCCCGATCAGCCGCGAGCCGACGACCTCGCCGTCACGCGAGATCTGGCTGCCGTCGGCCTTGTTCGGGAACAGCACCTGCGCCACACCGGTGGTGAGGAGCGGGTAGGCCAGCCCGAGCAGGACGGTGAACACGACTACGGCCAGCAGGGAGGTGATCAGATCTCGTCTCATGTCCTAGAACAGTTGGTCGGTGAGCCCCTGCACGATCGGGCCGAGCAGGAAGGCGGGGAAGAAGGTCAGTGCGGCGACGAGCACGATCGTGAAGATCAGGAGGACCACGAACGTCGGCGTGTCGGTGCGGAACGTCCCAGGCCCGAGCGGCGACACCCGCTTGTGGACGAGCGCCCCGGCCACTCCGAGGGCGGCTACCAGGGGCACGAAGCGGCCCACCAGCATCGCCAGGCCACCGAGCAGGTCGGCGAAGGTGATGCCGAAGGCGCCCACGTTGCCCGGCGCGTTGGGCTGTACGAAGCCCGTATAGCCGGCGAAGGCCGAGCCGTTGTTGTTGGTCTGGGACACGTAGGCGTAGAGCGTTTCCGAGAAGCCCTGCGGCCCGGGGTTGAAGATCGAGGGCCCGCCCCATTTCGTGGCGATCGCCAGCGCCGTCGCGACCAGCACCGTCAGCGGCACGAAAAGCGTGCCGACCATCACGAGCTTCACCTCACGCGACTCGATCTTCTTGCCGAGGTACTCGGGCGTGCGACCGACCATCAGGCCCGCGATGAAGACCGCGAGGACGACGAAGAGGAGCATCCCGTAGAGGCCCGAGCCCACGCCGCCGAACACCACTTCGCCCGTCGACATGTTGAACAGCGGCACCAGGCCGCCGATGCCGGTCAGCGAGTCGAAGGCGGCGTTGACCGCCCCGCACGAGGCCACGGTGGTGATCGAGGAGAACAGCGCCGAGCTGGCGAGGCCGAAGCGGACCTCCTTGCCCTCGAGGTTGCCACCGCTGACGTCGGCCAGGTGCTGCGCCGGCGAGCCGTGCGCCTCGGCCACGTACAGCACGACCGTGACGGCCACGAACATGAGCGCCATCGCGGAGTAGATCGCCCAGCCCTGCCGGCGGTTGCCGACGAAGCGGCCGAAGACGTAGGTGAGTCCGGCTGGAATCACCAGGATGAGGAGCATCTGGAAGAAGTTGGCGACGCCGCTGGGGTTCTCGAACGGCATCGCGCTGTTGACGTTGAAGAACCCGCCTCCGTTGGTCCCGAGCAGCTTGATGGCCTCCTGGGAGGCGACCGGCCCGAGCGCGAGCGTCTGCTCGGCGCCCTGCACGGTATGCAGCGTCTCGTAGGGGGAGAGGTTCTGGATCACGCCCTGGGAGACGAGCACGAGCGCCGCCACGAACGAGATCGGCACCAGCACGTACAAGATCGTGCGCGTGAGGTCCTGCCAGAAGTTGCCGAGCGAGGAGCCGCTGCGCGCCGCGAAACCGCGGATGACCGCGATGGCCACCGAGATGCCTACGGCGGCGGAGATGAAGTTCTGGACAGCCAGGCCGGCCATCTGCGAGAAGTACGACATCGTCGTCTCGCCGCCGTAGTACTGCCAGTTGGTGTTCGAGATGAACGAGGACGTGGTGTTGAACGTCACGTCCCAGGGGGGCGAGTCGAAGCCTTCGGGATTGAAGGGATGGATGCCCTGGGTGCGCAGCACCACGTAGAGGGCGATGAAGAAGACCGCGGAGAAGACGAGTGCGCTGCGGGCGTACTGCTTCCAGTTCTGCCCTGTCTCGGGTTCGACCCGAATGCCGCGGTACAGCAGCCGCTCCAGCGGTCCGAAGACCCGGCTCAGCAGGACCCCCTCGCCGCGGTAGACGCGCGCCATGTAGCCGCCGACGAGCGGCGTGAGCGCGGTGAGGACCGCCAGGTAGAGGGCGATCTCGAGCCAGCCGCGCGCGGTCACAGGCGCTCACCGCGCAGCAGCGCGTAGACCAGGTAGGCGAACAGGGCCACCGAGACCACGAGTCCGAACAGCTCGGCTCCGCTCATACGCGGTCGAGTCCCTCCACGAGTGCCAGGAAGAGGGCAAAGCAGACGAGCCCGAGTGCGAGCGAGACGAAGTCCATTACTTGAGCAGGAGCGCGGCCCGCGCGCGGCGGATCGCGCCCTCGAGGGTCTCGTCGGGGCTCTCGGTGTACAGCGGCGACCCACCGTCCGACAGCAGCTGGTCAACGAGTGCCACGCCGCGGGCGGAGACGCTCCTGGGAGGTGTCGCGCAGCTCGAACGCCAGCCCGAGCAGCGGCGCACGATCGTGCAGGATCGCGCGGCGCCGTAGCGGCACCGCCGCGCTGTACGGGCGCGGGCGCTCCTGGGCCTCGTCGATCACCCGCTCGAGGCCGGAGGCCAGCGTGCGCCGGTGGCGCGGGGAGAGAGCTGCTGTGCGCGGCGCGCGAGCTCGGGGCTGTCAGAGGGGCTCGCGCCGGCGGCGAGTCGGCGCACGAGCGAGACTCGCTGGAGGAACACCCGTCCCCTCAGGAGGAGCGGAGAAGGACTGATGGTTCATCCAAGTTCGAGAGTCGTTGCCATGCACCGAGCATCGAGCAGCGCCCGTCAAGGCCGCCGTCAAGATCCACCGCGGGGCATAAAGATGTCGTGAAGGCGCGGCCGAGGGTCAGCGCAGGCGCGTGTCGAGCCCGTCGCCAAAGGGCCCGAGCATCAGCGGAGGCGCGAAATCGAGCACCGCCAGCACGATGATCGTTGCCATCAGAGGCCGGCGAAGACGCGCGTGTCGGTGCGCAACGTGCCGGCCCCGGGCGGCGAGCGGCGGCGGCCGGCCAGCGCCCCGGCGATGGCCAGCGCGGCGATCATCCGCAGGTAGCGGCCCACGTGCATCGCGATTCCGCCTAGCAGGTCGGCGAAGGTGATGCCGAAGGCGCCTACGTTGCCGGGGGCGTTCGGCTGCACATAGCCGGTGTAGCCCGCGAACGCCGAGCCGTTGTTGAACGCCTGGGACACGTAGGCGTAGAGCGTCTCGGAGAACCCGAGCGGACCGTCTGAGAACAGCGACGCACGGCCGTACGAGGTCGCGACCCCGAGTGCGACGCAGGCCAGGGTGAAAAGCGGCACGGCCAGAGTGCCCACGAGCACCAGCTTGACCTCGCGAGCGCCGATCTGCTTGCCCAGGTACTCGGGCGTTCGGCCGACCATCAACCCGCCGATGAAGACCGCCAGGAGGACGGTCATCAGCATGCTGGAGAGCCCCGAGCCGATACCGCCGAACACCACTTCGCCGGTCATCATGTTCGCCATCGGCACGGCCGCGCCGAGGCCGGTGAACGCCTCCATCGCCCCGTTGACCGCACCGCTGGCTCCGCCCGTCGTGGCGGCGGCAAAGAGCGCCGTTCCGTCGGTGCCGAAGCGCTGCTCCTTGCCTTCGAGGTTGGGGGCCTCGAGGCCGGCCGCCGCGAGGGCGGGCGAGCCGTGGTGCTCGGCGGTGGAGATCGCCACGACCGAGGCGGTGAGCAGGACGGCCATGACCGCGTAGAGCATCCAGCCCTGGCGCCGTGAGCCCACCATGCGGCCGAGGTCGAGGTGAGCGCCGCGGGGATCAGCACGATCAACAGCGCCTGCACGAAGCTTGCGAGCCCGGTGGCGTTCTCGAACGGCATCGCCGAGTTGACGTTGAAGAAGCCGCCGCCGACCGACCCCATCGTCTTGATCACCACCTGCGACGCGACCGGTCCCAGCACGAGCGTCTGCTCGCCGCCGGCAAGAGTCCCGATCGTGACTGGCGCGGCGAGCGACTGAACAACACCCTGTGAGACCAGCACGAACGTCGCAAGCACCGCGATCGGCACCAGCACGTAGAGCAGGGATCGGATCAGGTCGCCCCAGAAGTTCCCGATGCCGGGCCGCCGCAGCGCGAGAACCCGCGCACGACGGCGATGGCCGCTGCAAGGCCGACTGCCGCCGACAGGAAGCTGTGCACGGCGATGCCGGCCATCTGCGAGAAGTTCGACAGCGTGGTTTCGCCGGCGTAGAACTGCCAGCTCGTGTTGCTGACGAACGAAGCCGCGGTGTTGAAGGAGACGTCCCACGTGCCGGAGTCAAAGCCCTGCGCGTTCCACCGTGGATTCCCTGCGTGCGCAGCGTGAGGTAGAGCGCGCCGAAGCAGACGGCGCTGAACACGATCGCCGAGCGCGCGTACTGCTTCCAGTCCTGCTCGTCGGTCTCGTCGATGCGAAGCGCCGCGTGAAGCGCGCGCTCGGGCGGCCCGGCGAGCCGTCGAGCGCCAGCGGCCGGCGTTCGAACACGCGTTCCAGATAGGAGCCGAGCACCGGTGAGTGCCGTGAGCACGCCCAGGAACAGGCGGCCTGGCCACCCCGCTGCCGTCACGATCGTGCTGGCCGGCACCTCGATCATCGTCGGCCCGGCGCTGTCAACGCCGGATCAAGATCCCCGCCGGCGGCATAAAGATGTCGTGAAGAGTGTTCGCTACGCCCGTACGCGGCGAAGCGGTAGCCGACGCCAGGGTCCGTGACGATGTAGCGCGGCGCCCCGGGTTGCGGCTCGATCTTGCGGCGCAGGTTCGCCACGTGCACACGCAGGGTCTGGGTGTCGTATTCGTAGCCCGGGCCCCAGACCTCGGTGAGCAGCACCCGGTGGGTCAGCAGCCGGCCGCGTCCCTGCATCAGCGTCCGCAGCAGCTCGAACTCGATTGGGGTGAGGTGCACCTCGGCGCCTTCGACGAGCACCCGGTGCGCCGCGAGGTCCAGCTCGAGGCGGTCGGCGCTCAGCACGGGCTCGCCGGCGGCCGGCCGCGCGCCGGCGCGCTCGAGCGCCCGGGTCAGGCGGGCGGTCAGCTCGCCCGGGCTGAACGGCTTAGTCACGTAGTCGTCGGCGCCCGCCTCGAGCGCGCGGATCTTGTGCTCCTCCTCGCCGATCGCCGACAGCACGATGATCGGCATCTCGCTCCACTCGCGGATCGAGCGGCAGACCTCGACGCCGTCGCCGTCAGGCAGCACGAGGTCGAGGATGGCGGCGTCGGGGTGCTTGACGACCGCTGCGTCGAGCGCCTCCTGCGCGCTCGCGACGCCGATCACCTCGAAGCCGGAGTCGCGCAGGATCACCCTGAGCGCCCGCAGGATCTGTAGCTCGTCGTCGCAGACCAGCACGCGCCGGCCGTGGCTCATTCGGCGCCGCGCTCGGCTACCGGCGGCGCCGCCCGAGCCGGCTCGGCGGCCGGGAGCGGCACCTGGATCACGAAGCTCGTGCCCTGGCCCGGCAGCGACTCCGCTCGGATGCGGCCGCCGTTCGCCTCGAGGAAGCCGCGCGCGATCGCGAGCCCCAGTCCCGATCCCGCCGAGTCGGAGCGCCCGCGCGAGCGATGAAAGGGCTCGAACACTCGCTCGAGCTCCTCCTGGGGGATCCCCGGACCGTGATCCGATATGCGCAGCACGACGAACTTGTCAGCCGCGCGCCCGCGGACGCTGACCGGCTCGGAACCGGCGAAGCGGCTCGCGTTTTCGAGCACGTTCGCGAACGCCCGCTCGAGCTGCGCGGCGTCGGCGCGCACGAGCGGCAGGTTCGGGTCGAGCTCGACGTCGAAGCCGGCCTCGGGAGCCTGGACCGAGTCGAGCGCCGCCTCGAGTATCTCGTCGAGCGCGCACCAGTCGGCGTGTGGGTCCGCGCTGCCCGCCTGCAGGCGGGTGAGGTCGAGCAGGTTGTCGACAAGCCGCGACAGGCGGGCGCTCTCGGTCTCGATCACCGAGATCAGCTCGCCTCGCTCGTCCTCGCTCAGGGTCGCGGAGCCGAGGCCTCCCGCGGCGGTGGTGATCGCGGTGAGCGGCGAACGCAGGTCGTGCGAGACCGCGCGCAGCAGCGTTGTCTTGACGACGTTGCTGCGGCGCAGCGCCTTCGTCTCGATCACCTGCGCCTCCAGTTCGTTGCGGCGGCGGGCGGCGCCAACGAGCGTCTCGAGGGCGGGCACCACGCGGTCCTGGAGCGCGTCGAGGATCGCCCTCTCGGTGTCTGCCGGCACCAGCACGGTCCCGATACGGCTGCCCTCGACGATCAGCGGCAGCGCTCGGCGGCGGCTGTCGGAGTCGACCCAGGAGAGCTCCACCGACACGCTCGCGAGATCGTAGGCCTGGGCGATCCGCTGGCCCACGGTGCGCAGCGGCTGCTCCTCGCTGGCGCCGCCGAGCAGCAGGCTCGCCATCTCAGCCGTGAGGTCGGCCTCGCGCCTCCCGCGCTCGGCCTCCTCGGCGCGGCTCCGCACGGCCCCGGCGAGCGTGCTCGTCACGATCGCGGCGATCATGAAGACAACCAGTGCGACCCAGTTCTCCCCGTCGGCGATCGTGAACTCGCCGGTCGGCGGCAGATGGAAGAAGTTCCAGGCGGCGGCGCCGAGCACGGCGGTGAGGACCCCGGGCCAGAGCCCCCAGCGGGACGACACGAGCAGCACCGCGATCAGGTACACGACGCCGGTCGACACGACCGGCACCGCCTCGGAGAGCGGGTAGATCAGAGCGGTGGTCACGGCCACCGCGAGAACGGCTGCGAGCAGCCCGAGCAGCGTCGGCGGCCGGCGCATCGCTCAGACCCCCTGGGTCATGCCGCCGTCGACCAGCAGGGCGACGCCCGTGATGTAGCCGGCACGCTCCGAGCACAGGAAGGCGGCAGCCGCTCCCATGTCCTCGGGGGTGCCGAGCCGCCCCGCGGGGATCTCGTCGGGCGCCGCCTCGTGCGCGGCCTCGAGCGACCCGTACAGGTGGGCGAGCCGCTGCGTGGCGATCCGGCCGGGCAGCAGCGAGTTGAACGTGATCCCGTCGCGGGCGTAGGCGCGCGCGAGCGTCTTGAACGCCGCGACGATCCCAGGCCGGTGCGAGTTCGAGAGCATCAGCGCCGGGTTCGGCTCGAGCACGGTCGACGAGGCGACGTTCAGCGCCCGCCCGAAGCCACGCTCGCGCATCCCCGGCACGACCAGCTCGATCAGCTCGATTGGAGCCAGCACGAGCTCGCGGTGCGCCTGTTCCCACTGCTCGCGCGTGAAGCCGAGCGGGTCGCCGCCGGGCGGCCCGCCCGTGTTCGTCACGAGGATGTCGATCGGTCCCAGGTCGTCCTCGACGGTGCGCACCAAACCGGGGGCGGCATCGAGATCCACCATGTCGTGCACGTAGGGGCGCGCCCCGATCTCCGCGGCCGCCGCCTCGACGCGCTCCTTCGTGCGCGAGCTGATCGCCACGCGTGCGCCCTCCACGGCGAGCTCCTGCGCGATGCCGAGCCCGATTCCCTGCGACGCGCCGGTTACGAGGGCGACCTTTCCACTGAGCCCGAGATCCACGGCGGGGCAAGCGTACTCACGGTCCGCGGTGTATGGTCGAGCTCGTGCCCGGCCTGAGGCTGCTCCTGCGCTTCGCTCCGCTGCTGATCGGCGCAGTCGCCGCGGCGGTCTGGCTCGAGCGCCGCCGGCGTGGCCAGCCACAGCTCCCGGCGCCGCTTCCGGCGCCCGAGCTGGAGCCCGTCGCGCCCACTCGCACAGGCCGCTTCGAGCGCGAGCCGGCGCCCGAGCCGATCGACATCGTCACCGTCGTCGACGACCTCCTGACCATCGGGCGCTAGACGGCTAGTAGTCGGAGCACGGCCGCCGGGGTGTTTCAAACCCCGGTCTGCTTGGATATACCCCTTCACACCGTCGAATCGCCGAGTCCGCGCCGTCCCGAACGCGCGGAGCGGGGGAACCAAAGCGGCCACCAGGCCGCAGGGGCGAATCGCAGCTGAGCCTGCGTAGCGCACTTTCCGGCGCGAGCCCGTCAGCTCACCTCGTAGGCATCTGGAAAGGGGACCGACACTTTGCGAGGGATCGTTGATGCCGTACGTCGCGCGCGCGCCGGGCTTGGCGTGCTGCTGGCGCTCACGGCGCTGGGGGTGATGGCGCCGGGTGCGCAGGCCGACACGGTCAAGGCCTCGGCGTCCGCCGAGGTCGTGGTCAAGCGCGGCGACCGGGGCTCGGCCGTGCGCCAGGTCCAGTCGAAGCTCGGGATCGCGGCCGACGGGGTCTTCGGACCGCAGACAGAGCGCGCTGTCAAGCGCTTCCAGCGCTCCAGGGGACTGCTCGTCGACGGCATCGTCGGCCCGCAGACGCGCTCCGCGCTCGGGCTGGAGCCGTTCTCGAGCGGCGCTGTCAGGCGCCGCTCGTCGGGCGGCGGCCGGGTGCCGGGCATCCTGCGCGCGATCGCGGAATGTGAGTCCGGTGGCAACCCGCGCGCGGTGTCGCGCGACGGCCTCTACCGCGGCAAGTACCAGTTCAGCCAGGGGACCTGGGAGGGGCTGGGCGGGCGCGGCGATCCCGCCAACGCGCCCGAGTGGAAGCAGGACCAGCTGGCGCTGAAGCTGTACCGCAAGAGCGGCAACGCGCCCTGGCCCAACTGCCCCTGAATCAACCTTTCGGGTGATGTGAGATGAGCCGTCCGGGCGATGGCGGCGCGCCGGCGCCGCCATACCGTGACGGCCATGAGTTACCGGATTCGGACGGCGGAGCTGATGCGCATGGCGCCGCACGTCTACGGCGCCGCGCTTGCCGCGGCGCGTGACGAGAGTGCCGCGGCGGGCGTGACCAAGCGGGTGCTGGGCCGCGCCGCCGCCGAGTCAGTGGTCGCGCGCGACACGCTCGTTGAGCGCGCGATCCTGTCGGCGGTCCGCAGCTCGCCGGCGCCCTGCTTCGAGGCGATGCCGCAGCCGGGCCGCGAGGCCGTCGCGCTCGCGCGGCTCGCCGGCTACTCCGCCGACCAGGTCGCGTCGAGCCTCGAGCTCGGCGTCGACGACGTGAAGGCGAGCATGCTGCAGGCCCTGCGCGGGGTGGCGCTGCAGCCAAGCTGCTGAGTCAGTCGAGATGGCGTGCCGCGAACGCAGCCGCCTCGGAGCGATTGCGGAAGCGGAGCTTCTCGAGCACGTGCCGCACGTGTGTCTTGACCGTCGCCTCGCTGATCACGAGCCGTTCGGCGATCTCGCGGTTGCGGAGCCCCTCCGCCAGGAGCGCGAGCACCTCGCGCTCGCGCTCGCTGAGGTCGGCGAGCGGGTCCGGCCTCGGCTCCGGGTCGGCGCCCGCCAGCTCCAGCAGGAGCCGGCCCGCCATCGACGCGGGGATGCGCGGCTCGCCCCGGCCCGCCGCGAGCACCGCCTCGATCAGCTCCGCCGGCGCTATGTCCTTGAGCAGGTAGCCGGCGGCGCCGACACGCAGCGATGCGTACAGGTCGGGCTCGTGCTCGGAGACGGTCAGGATCATCACCTCGGTCTCCGGATTGCTACGGCGGATCGCCGCGCACGCCTCGATGCCGCGTACCTCCGGCATGTTGAGGTCGAGCAGCGCGACGTCGGGGCGACGGCGCTCGGCCAGCGCGATCGCCTCGCGGCCGTCGGCGGCGAGGCCGACGACCTCGATGCGCTCGTCGGCCCCGAGCAGGGCCGCCGTGCCCTCGCGCATCAGGCGATGGTCGTCGGCGATCAGCACACGCACCGGTTCGGCCTCGGAGGCCACGACGGAAGTATCGTGGGGCGCGGCCGTGACCACTGACGAGAGGCCCACCGGCCTTGCCGCCCTCGCCGCGCTCGGGCGCGTGGCACACGCGCTCGTCGGCCGCGGAAGCCTGAGCGAGCTGGCCCCGCGGGCGCTCGACGAGATGCGCGACGGGCTCGGGCTCGAGCTCGTCGTGCTCTACCTGCCGCGCTTCGCCGAGGGAGCGACCCTGCAGCGCTACGTGACCTCGGCCGGTAACGGCGTGGCCGCCCGCGCGCGCGACGAGGTTGCGTTCGACGACGAGGCCTGGCAGCTCGCCGCCCTCAGCGGAGCGCCGCTCGTGTTCCGCGAGGAGGCCAGCTGGCTCGTGCCCAACCCGTTCGAGCCGCCGGCACGGTCCTGGGTCGTGGTGCCGCTCGTGTCGGAGCGGCGGCTCGTGGGCGTGGTGGTGGCCGCCGCGTCGACGCCGCTGGCGCTCGATCCGACCGCCGCCACCCTGCTGACCCTGCTCGGCGACCTGCTCGCCGCCGGCATCGCGACCGCGCGAATGCGCCAGCAGCTTCAGGGGGCGGAGATCGAGCGCGAGCGGGCCCGGCTCGCCGCCGAGATCCACGACGGGCTGGCGCAGGACCTGGCACTGGCGACCCGGGAGCTCGCGCTGCTCGAGTCCGAGCCCGACCCCGAGCTGGCAGAGGCGAGCGCCGCACGGCTCCGCGAGGCCGTGGCATCGGCTCGCCGGGTCGTGCGCGCGCGACTCGAGGACCTGTCCGTCCACATCCCGCTCGGCGGCGTCGAGGCGGCGGTAAAGGAGGTGAGCGCGCGTCGCGGCCAGGGCCTGCCGCTCGTCGTGAGCTGCGAGGGGCCCGCCATCGACCTGTCCCCCGAGACCACGGCGGTGGTCGTGCGCGTGCTCACCGAGGCACTGGCCAACTCCGCCCGGCACGCGCAGCCGGCGCACGTCGAGGTGCGCCTGCGCGTCGACGAGCGCGTGCTGACGCTCGAGGTCGAGGACGACGGCGTCGGCTTCCAGCCCACCGAGGCGGGCGGTCCCGGCGACGGTCACTTCGGTCTCACGCTGATGCGCGAGCGCGCTCGCAGCGCCGGCGGCAAGCTGACCGTGAGCTCGGCGCCGCAGGACGGCGCGCGTGTCAAGCTCGAGGTGCCCGTGTGAACGCCCGCTCGTCTAACGTGCCGCCCGTGCTCGGTGCGCTCGACCCAGCGCTCGACGGCGGTGCCTGCCCCCACGTGGCCGTGCTGCTCCGCAGCGAGGAGGAGTTCGCCCCGGTGGTCGCGTCCTTCTACTCGCTCGGGGCGCGGCGCGGCGGCTGGCTGGTCCACCGGAGCGTGGAGCCGGAGCGCGATCGCGAGGCGCTGAGCGGCGCCGGGCTGGACGTGCCCGGCCTCGAGGCCGAGCAGCGGCTCGCGCTCGAGCAGATCCTGCTGTCGGAGCCGCCCGAGCAGCTGCCGCGCCGGCTCGACGCGGCCTTCGACGAGGCGCTCACGCGCGGCCTCAGCGCGCTCTGGTCATCGCACACGCCGGTGCGCGCCGACTCGGAGTCGTTCGATCATGCGATGGAGGTCGAGCGCGCCTGGGAGGAGCACTTCCGCGACCGGCCGGTGATCACGCTCTGCCCGTACATCGTCGGCGGGCTCGACGCTTCGGCGGCGCTCGGCCGGCTCACGGAGCTGGGAGCCCACCACCACGACGGCGTGCTGCTGCCCACGGAGGGCGAGCTCGAGCTGTTCAGGCAGGCTCGAGCTGACGACGACCCTTGACCGTGAGGGTCGCGAGCGTCACCGCGGTGATCACACCGAGCGCCGCATAGGGAACCGCGTCGGAGGTGAGCTCGGCCACTGCGCCGCCCGCGCTGGCCCCGATCAGATGGCCGGCCGCCCAGGCGAGGTTCGAGATCGAGAAGGCGAGCGCCTGGTCGAGGCCCGTCTCCTCCGAGGCATCCGAGAGCAGCGCCATCGCAGGGGCCCAGAAGCCGCCGAGCGAGGCGAAGGCGAACAGGATCGCCACGCCGAGCAGGGCGACAGTCCCCGGCAGCGGCAGCAGCACCGCCATGACGAGCGCACCCGTCAGCCCGGCACGGATCGGCACGTAGCGGCCACGGCGGTCGGACAGCCGGCCGGCGATCGGGCTGATCACAGCCTCGGCGGCGGCCGTGATCAGGAAGATGCCGCCGATCACGACGCCGCTCGCACCCAGGTCGTCGAGCCGCAGCGGCCCCAGCACCTCGATCACACCGGCGAACAGCGCGGGCAGCGTGAAGAGCCAGAAGCCCGCCAGCAGGGGCCGGCTGCGAAGCGCCGTGGCGAGCGGCGCCAGCACCGGACCAGGCTGGGGCCGCACGCCCGGGGTCGCCCAGGCGAAGCCGGCAAGGACACCCGCCACCACCGCGACGAGGCTGAACACGACCTCGGGCCCGACGACGGTCGCGGCCCCGCCGAGCACCGGTCCGAGCAACACGCCGACGATCGCGGCAGCGAGCGCCGACCCGATCAGCTCGCCGCGCCGCTCGGGCGGGGCGGCCATAACGAGCCACGCCATTCCCGCCGCCCACATGCAGGCTCCGCCGACACCCTGCGTGAAGCGGGCCGCGTCCAGCAGCACGATGCTGTTGGCGAACGCGAAGACGAGGCTGGTGACGCTGAGCAGCCCGAGCCCGAGCAGCAGTGTCGGCTTTACGCCCCAGCGGGCTGCGAGCCAGCCGGCCGGGACCGCCGCCGCGAAGGTACCCGCCGGGTAGGCGGCGGCGAGGATCCCGGCGCCCGTCTTCGAAAGGTCGAATTCGTCCGCGTACTCGGGCAGCAGCGGAGACACCGCGGCGAAGAACATCGTGTCGACGAGGACGACCGCCGCAACGAGGAGGAACAGGCGCCGCATCCCGCCGATGCTACGCAGGCGGCAGTGCGCGAGGGCGCCGGCTCGGCCGGCGCCGGAGCGATCGCGACACAATGGCCGACCTATGCCCGCACTCCTCGACGAACTGATCGACTGGCTGCGCATTCCCTCGGTCTCGACCGGCGGCGGCGATGCGCTCGCGCTCGCGCGCGCGTGCGACTGGGTCTGCGAGCGGATCGAGGCGGCGGGCGGCAGCGCCGAGCAGCTGACGGTGGACGGCGGCCATCCGATCGCGATCGGGGAGCTGCGCGCGGCGCGCCCCGGCGCGCCAACCGTCCTGGCCTACGGTCACTACGACGTCCAGGATCCCGGCCCGCTCGACGCCTGGACCTCGCCGCCGTTCGAGCCGACCGTGCGCGACGGCCGCCTGTATGCGCGGGGCGCCGCCGACGACAAGGGCAACTACCTGCCGCTCCTGTCTGTCGCCTGCGAGCTCGCCCGCGCCGGCGAGCTGCCTGTGAACGTGCGCCTCCTCGTCGAGGGGGAGGAGGAGATCGGCAGCCCGTCGGTGTTGAAGTGGCTGCGCGAGGCGGAGCTCGACGCGGACTGCGCGATCGTGTTCGACTCGTTGATGGCGGACGAGCGGACGCCGGCGATCTCGGTGGGAGCGCGCGGGCTCGTGCAGGCGTCGGTCGAGGTCCGCACCGGCGTGCGCGACCTGCACTCGGGGCTGTACGGGGGCGCCGTGCTGAACGCGGCGCACGTGCTGCTCGCGATGTTCGCGAGGGTTGCGCCGGACGCTGAGGGTCGCGTGCCCGAGGAGCTGCGTGCCGGCGTCGCGCCCGTCGGCGAGCGCGAGCGCGAGTCGTGGGCGCGGCTCACGCCCGGCGCCGAGGCTCTGCGGGCCGTGGGCGCGCGCGAGGTCGCGGCCGGGGCGGCTGACGAGCTCTACGAGCGCATCGGCGCAGCGCCCGCGCTCGACGTGAACATGGTCAGTGCAGGCGAGCCACGCACGGTCGTGCCTGCAACCGCGCGCGGCCACGTGAGCCTGCGGCTCGCGCCCGGCCAGAGCGGCGCCGAGATGGGCCCCGCGCTCGAGCGGCTGCTGCGCTCCGCCGTGCCGGACGGGGCCGACGTCAAGATCGATATGGAGATCGCAGACCCGGCGCTGTTCGACGCCGACCACCCGGCCCTGCGGCTCGGCGGCGAGGCGATCGGGCGCGCCTGCGGCACACCGCCCGCGTTCGTGCGGCTGGGCGGCACGCTGCCGCTGCTCGCCGTGCTCGCCGAGCGCGGCGTGGCGACGATCGTGAGCGGCTTCGTGCTGCCCGACGATGCGATCCACGCGCCCGACGAGAGCTACCGGCTCGCGAGCCTGGAGCTCGGCGAGCGCTCGGCGCGCGAGCTCTACGTGGCGCTGGCAGACCTGCGCAAACGGTGAATGCGGACGCGCTCGGAGCGTGGCGTGCCGGTCGTCTTGAGTAGCCAGCCCTCACTCTCGACTCGCTCGAGGAAGCGCGCCGCGGCGGCCCGCTGGGGGTCGGCGATCAGCACGAGCCCGCGCGCGTCCACGAGCTGGGGCAGGAGCCGAAGCAACAGGTTCGCGTTGCGGCGCTCGTAGAGCACGTCCGACGCCAGCACGAGGTCCCAGGGGCCGCGCTCCACGATCGGCTGCGGCGACGCCCACGAGCATTCGAGCGTCTCCACCCGCACGTCGTTGCTTGCGGCGTTCGCCGCCGTCGCGAGCACCGCGTCGGGTGACCAGTCCGTGGCGAGCACGCGCCCGCCGGAGCGCGCGGCTGCGATGCTCGGCAGCCCCAGCCCGCAGCCCAGCTCGAGCGTGCGCTTGCCGCGCAGCGAGCGCAGCGACAGGTCGTGCGCGAGCGCGACGGCGCTCGCCCAGAGCTCGGCCCAGTAGGGCAGGAACTCCTCGTGCTCGAACGACTTCTCCGACAGCAGCGCCTCGGCGTCGCGCGGGCGGGCGAGCTCGATCTCGCCGCCGGGGAGCGGAATGCGCTCGGCGACGTCGAGCTCGATCATGCTTAAGGCGAACCCTCCTCAGCCGGCCGAGCCGGCTGCCTCGGGCCAGGCGTCCTCCCGGCCTCCACTGCAGCACGCTCGGCCGCGTCGAGCTCGCGCTCGATCAGCTCGAGCCCGCTCGCCCAGAAGCCGGGATCGGCGAGGTCGACGCCGACGATCCTGCCGAGCTCCTCGGGCGGAAGCGAGCCGCCCGCGCGCAGCAGGTCGAGGTACGAGGGCACGAACGACTCGCCCTCCTCCTCGTAGCGGCGGTAGACCGAGAGCGCCAGCAGGTGGCCGTACGCGTACGCGTAGACGTAGCCGGGCGCGTCGACGAAGTGCCAGATGTACGACCACCACAGCCCGTAGTCGTCGCCGAGCTCGACGCTGTCGCCGAGCAGGTCGGCCTGCGTGCCGAGCCACAGCTCGGAGAAGTGGTCGAGCGACAGCTCGCCGTCCTCGCGGCGTGACGTGTGCAGCGCGTGCTCGAAGCGGTTCATCGCGACCTGGCGGAACACCGCGGCCACGGCGCTGTCGAGCGCGCCGGCGAGCAGGTCGAGCCGTTCGGCGGCGCCGGGGGCGCGCTCCAGCAGCCGCTCGAGGACGATCGTCTCGCCGAAGATCGAGGCCGTCTCCGCGAGCGTGAGCGGCGTCGTGAAGTGGAAGATGCCCTGCGGCCGCGCGAGCGAGGCGTGCACGCCGTGGCCGAGCTCGTGCGCCATCGTCAGCACGTCGTAGGGCCGCGAGCTGTAGTTGAGCAGCACGTACGGGTGCGCCGAGGGCACGGTGTAGGAGCAGAACGCCCCGCCGCGCTTGCCGGGCCGCGGCGGCCCGTCGATGTGGTCGTGCTCGAAGAAGGCGGCCGCCGTGTCGCCCAGCACGGGCGAGAAGTTGCGGTAGCAGTCGAGGACGATCGCGCGCGCCTCGCCGTATGGGATGCGCTCGTCGCTGTCCGAGACCGGCGCCATCCGGTCGTAGTGCGCCAGCCGGTCGAGCCCCAGCAGCCGCGCCTTGAGCGCGTACCAGCGCCGCGCCAGGTCGTAGCGCGACTTGACCGCCTCGATGAGCGCCTCCACGGACTCGTCACTGGCCTCGTTCGCCAGGTTGCGCGAGGCGAGCCAGTGCGGATAGGAGCGCAGCCGGTCCTTCGTCGCCTTGTCGCCCAGCAGCGTGTTGAACACGAACGCGCGCGTGCGCAGGCCGGGGCGGAGCGCGTCGGTGATGGCGGCGGCGGTCTCGGCGCGGCGCTCGCGGCTCGGGTCAAGCAGGTGCGAAAGGGCCTCCTCGAACGAGATCGGCTCGTCCGCGTCCGGCATCGTCACCTCGATCGCGGAGGTCTGTTCGGTGAAGAGCCGCTGGAACGCGCCCGACCCGGTCACGCTCGTCTCGGTGAGGATGCGCTCCTCGGGCTCCGTGAGCTGGTGCGGGCGGTAGCGGCGGACGGTGCGCAGGTAGTGCGCGCAGAACTCGAGCTCGGGCGCCTGGAGCAGCTCGGCGGCCCGCTCGTCGGGGACGAGGTTCCACTCGAGCTCGAAGAACAGCAGGGTCGTCTCGATGGCGGCTCCGAGCTCGCGCGCCTTCTGCATCAGCGCGCCGCGCTCGGGGTCGGCTGTGTCGAGCGAGAAGAGCAGCACGGCGTAGGAACCGGCGCGCCCGGCGAGGTCGTGGATTGCGGCGAGCTCGTGCATCGCGTCGGCGAGCCCGGCCGAGTCGAGCTCGGCCACCGCGCCCTTGTGGCGCTGCGCGAACGCCTCGGCGCGGTCGCGCGCCTCGGCGAGCATCTCCTCGACGCCTTCGGCGCCCCGCCCTCCGACGAGCGGCTCGAGGTCCCAGGATGCAGATTCCAGTGCTTCGTCGACGGTGGTGCTCACCGCACCGAATCTAGCCGCTCGGGAACATGTCGGCCGTATGGCGACCTCGACCCCATTGGAACCGGCCCCGGCCGCGCTCGATGCCGGCGACTCGGTCTGGCTCAAGCGCGAGGACCGGCACGAGCTCGGCGCCTTCAAGTGGCGCGGGGCGCTGCCCGCCCTCGAGCGCTTCAAGGCGGACGGCGCGGAGGCGGTCGTCACGGCTTCGACCGGCAACCACGGGGCGGCGAGCGCCTGGGCGGCGCAGCGGACGGGCATGCGCGCGATCGTGTTCGTGCCGGCCGACGCGAGCCGAGCCAAGGTCGCCCGGCTGGAGGCGCTCGGTGCCGAGCTGCACGAGCTGGGCGACGACCTCGACGCCTCGAAGGACCGCGCACGGGAGTTCGCCGCCGAGCACCGGCTCGCGTTCTTCGAGGACGGAGCGGAGCCTGCCCAGTTCGACGGCTACGAGGCGATCGGCCGCGAGATCGCCGAGCAACTCGGGGAGCGCCCCACCCGCGTGGTGGTGCCGGTCGGGAACGGCGCCCTCCTGATCGGCGTCGCGCGCGGGCTCGACGGCGCCCCGGTCGTCGCCGTCGTTGCGAAGGAGGCGCCCGTGATGGCGCTGAGCGTGGAGGCGGGCCACCCGGTGCCGAGCGATCGCTCGGCGACCTTCGCGGACGGAATGGCGGTGCGGGTGGCGGTGCCGCTCGCGGTGGAGGAGATCGTGCGCCTCGGCGTGCCCTTCGTGCAGGTATCGGAACGCGCGCTCGCGACGGCCATCGGCAGCTTCGCCGCCGCCGGCCTGCGCGTGGAGGGCTCGGCCGCTGCGGCGCTCGCGGCGCTCGAGCAGCTCGAGCCGATGGACGGATCGACCGTGCTCGTCGTGACCGGCTCCAACATCGACGACGAGCTGTACCGGCGCGCCGTCGAGCAGCCCGAGACGTTTCCCGACTGAGCCGGCGCGGCCGTGCTCGCCGACGTTCTCGAATACCTGCGCTGCCCGCACTGCGGTGCGGAGCTGGCGCTCGACGGTGCCGTCGTCCGCTGCGACGCCGGGCACGCCTTCGACGTCGCGCGCCAGGGCTACGTCAGCCTGCTGCCCGGCGCGCCGCGCGCCGGCAGCGGCGACACCGCCGAGATGGTGTCGGCGCGTGCGGCGTTTCTCGGGGCGGGCCATTTCGATCCGCTGGCCGAGGCGCTCGTGGAGGCGGCAGATCCGCGCGCCGACGGCTGCGTGCTCGATCTAGGCGCCGGCATCGGCTGGCAGCTCGCGCGCGTGCTCGACTCGCAGCGGGAGCGTCAGGGCATCGCCCTCGACGTCTCGCGCCCCGCGCTGCAGCGGGCCGCGCGAGCGCATGCGCGCATCGGCGCGGTCGGCTGCGACATCTGGGGAGCGCTGCCGCTGCGCTCCGCGGCGGCGGCACTCGTGCTCAATGTCTTCGCGCCGCGCAACGGCGAGGAGATCGCGCGCGTCATGGCTCCGGGCGGGCTGCTCGTCGTCGTGACCCCGACCCAGCGCCACCTCGAGGAGCTGGCGGGCCCGCTCGGATTGCTGAGCATCGACAGCCGCAAGCCCGAGCGCCTCGAGCGCGAGCTCGGCCCGCGGCTCGAGTTGCTGTCGAGCGAGGAGCGCGAGTGGCGGATGTGGCTCGGCCCCGGCGACCTGGAGGCGCTCGTCATGATGGGCCCCAGTGGGTTGCACGCGGATCCCGAGGAGCTGCGCGCCCGCATCGCGGCGCTGCCCGAGCGCGTCGAGGTCGGAGCGTCGGTGAACGTGAGCCGGTGGCGGCCGCGGTGATCCTGGGCGACCTCGAGCACCCGATCGTGCAGGCGCCGATGGGCGGCGGGCCGTCGACTCCGGAGCTCGCGGCCGCCGTCGGCGAGGCCGGCGGCCTCGGCTTCCTCGCAGCCGGCTACCGCGGCGTGGATGCGGTGCGCGCCGACCTCGCCGCGCTGCGCGCGCTCAGCCGGCGGCCCTTCGGCGTCAACCTGTTCGCGCCGCCCGGCGCGCCCGGCGATCCGGGCGAGATCGGGCGCTACGCGGAGCGGCTGCGCGGGGACGCCGAGCGCCGCGGCGTTGCGGTCGGCGTGCCGCGCCACGACGACGACGGCTGGGAGGACAAGCTCGCGCTGCTCGTGGCCGAACGCGTCCCGCTCGTCTCGTTCACGTTCGGCTGCCCCGACGCGGCCGTGCTCCGGCGGCTGCGCGAGGCGGGCTGCGCCACCTGGGTGACCGTCACGACTCCCGAGGAGGCCGCCGCGGCGACCCGGGCTGGGACGGACGCCCTCGTCGTCCAGGGCGTCGAGGCGGGCGGGCACCGCGGCTCCTTCGACCCGAGCCGGCCGGGCGATCTCGGCCTGCTCGCCTTGCTCCGGCTGGTGCACGAGGAGACCGAGCTGCCGCTCGTCGCGACCGGGGGCATCGCCGATCGAGCCTCCGTCGAGGCGGTGCTGGCGGCGGGCGCCAGCGCGGCTCAGCTCGGCACGGCGTTCATGCTCACCCCGGAGGCGGCCACGGCGGACGCGCACCGGCGCGCGCTGCGCGGCGACGCGCGGACCGTGCTGACGCGCGCGTTCACCGGCCGCCCCGCGCGCGGGATCGAGAATCGCTTCATCCGGGACCACGAGGAGACGGCGCCGCTCGCCTACCCCGAGGTGCACTACCTGACCGCCCCGCTGCGGGCCGCCGCGCGCGCGGCGGGCGATCCCGACGGCCTGCACCTGTGGGCCGGTCAGGCCTACCGGATGACGCGCGAGCTACCGGCCGCGCAGCTCGTCCGCGAGCTCGCCGGTCAGGCGGCGTAGCTCTCGCTGCCCATGATGTGAAGCGAGACGTAGGGCTCGTCGCCGACGACCCACGAGTCGTGCCCGGCCGGCACGTAGAAGAACTCGCCGGCGTTCATCACCCGCTCCGTGCCGTCCGCCATCTTCACCGCCGCGGCGCCGCTCAGCACCAGCCCGACGTGCTCGACCTGGCAGAGCGCCTCGCCGCTCGCCGCGCCGACGTGCTCGGACCACTTCCAGCCGGGCTCGTAGGTGGCGCGCCCCAGCGTCATCGGGCCGACGGCGTAGACCTCGAAGCGCCCTTTTTCGAACTCCCGCGTCTCGGTGGGCTCGTCCAGGGGGAGGAGGGTGAGGTCCATGGCGGCAGTCTTGCAGCGCGCCTGCAGGCGCGCGGTGACTGCGTCAGAATCTGCGCGCATGGCCCTGGACGGCGGCAGTCGCCGCTGGTGGATCCTCGCCGCGATGACGGGGACCCTCTCGATGATGATGCTCGACACGACGGTGGTGAGCGTCGCACTGCCGTCGATCCAGGCCGATCTCGACCTGAGCCAGACCGAGCTGCAGTGGGTGGTGAACGCCTACCTGCTCGCCCTGGCCGCGTTCGTCGCAGTGGCCGGTCGCCTCTCGGACATGTTCAACCGGGTCCACGTGATGATCGCCGGGGTCGCCATGTTCGTCTTCTTCTCGGCGATGTGCGGCCTGGCACAGTCGGACGCGTGGCTGATCAGCTCGCGCGCCCTCCAGGGGATCGGCGCCGCGCTGATGATCCCGCCGACCGCCACGATCGTCGTCAACACGTTCGGGGTCGACGAGCGAGGCAAGGCGATGGGGATCTACGCGGGGATCTCGATGATCTTCCTCTCACTTGGCCCGCTGATCGGCGGTTTGTTGACCGAGTCGCTCGATTGGCGCTGGGTCTTCTGGGTCAACCTGCCGGTCGGCCTCGCGACGATCGCGATGGTGCTGTGGACGAAGCCCGACGGGCGAGTCGAGGGCGGTCAACGATTCGACAAGCTCGGGCTGGTGACGCTGGTGCCGGGCCTCACGCTGCTCGTGCTGGGCTTCATGGAGGCGAGCAACTGGGGCTGGGGCTCGGCCAAGACGATCGCGGCGCTCGGGGTGGGTGCCGCCCTGCTTGTGGCGTTCGGGTTGATCGAGCGCAGGACCGACAGCCCACTCGTGGAGCTGCGTCTGTTCGGCGTCAGGAACTTCAGGGGCGACACGACCGTCCTCTTCTTCGCCCAGTTCGCGCTCATGGGCCTCACGATCTTCGGGGCGATCTTCACGCAGGACATCCTCGGCTTCACCCCGATCGAGGCCGGCCTCGGCCTGCTGCCCGTCACGCTGCCGCTGCTCGTGGCGGCGCCCATGGCCGGCAGGATCTACGACAGGGCGGGCCCGCGCGCGCTTGCCACGGCCGGAACGCTCACTGCGGCGATCGGGTTCGCCATCACGGCCGCGCTGCTCAGCGAGCTCGAATATTGGCTGCTCGTCCCGGGCTACGTCCTGATCGGCGCCGGCATCGGTCTCGTGATGAGCCCGACCAACACCGACGCAATGAGCTCCGCGCCGCTCAAGCTGCGCGGCCAGGCCTCGGGGACCATTCAGACGGTCCGGCAGGTGGGCGGCACGATGGGGATCGCGCTGCTCGGCACGCTCGTCGCCAACATCCAGAACGACCAGCTGAGTGACCTGCTGCTCGGACTGGGGGAGTCCGAGTCGCAGGTCGACAGTGCCGAGCGCATCCTCGCCGAGGACCCCGCCGGCCAGGCCGAGATCACGCGCGGGTTGTCCCCGGCAGAGGCGCAGCAGGTGGCCGACGGCTCGCAGAACGCCATCGTCGACGGCATCTCCGCGGCCTACTGGGCGGCCGGAGGCGTGCTGCTGATCGCCGCGATCGTGGCCTTCCTCGTTCTGCGCCGGATGCACTACGCGGACGACGCTCCCGAGCCGACGGCCGCACTCGCCTGAATCCGTTCGCTTGACCTCGAGTGCGCTTGAGGTCCTACGCTGCCCCGGTGCGGGCGGTGTGGATGAGGCAGACGGGCGGGCCGGAGGTGCTCGTGGCGGGCGAGGCGCCTGATCCGGTCGCCGGGCCGGGTCAGGTGCTGATCGAGGTGGAGCTCGCGAACATCACCTTCGTCGAGACGCAGCTGCGCGCCGGCAGCGCTCCGTTCGCGCTCGAGCTGCCGGCGATCCCGGGCAACGGGGTTGGTGGGACGGTGGCGGCGATCGGGCCGGGAGTGGATCAGGAGCTCGCCGGCCGCCGCGTCGTGAGCAGCATGGGCGGCTCGGGGGGCTACGCGGAGCGGGCGGTGGTTGATGCGGCGGGCGTGATCGCGGTGCCCGACGGCCTCGGCCTCGACGTGGCGCTGGCGCTGCTCGCGGACGGCCGCACGGCGGTCTCGCTCGTGCGCGCGGCGGCTCCGCAGGCCGGCGAGCGCGTGCTGGTGGAGGCCGCCGCCGGCGGCGTCGGCAGCCTGCTCGTGCAGCTCAGCGCCGCGCAGGGCGCCGAGGTCGTGGCCGCGGCGGGCGGCGAGCGCAAGCTCGAGCTCGCGCGCGAGCTGGGCGCACGCGTGGCGGTCGACTACCGCGAGCCGGACTGGCCTGAGCGCGTCCGCGAGGCGTGCGGCGCGGTCGACGTCGTTTTCGACGGGGTCGGCGGCGACGTCGCGCGGGCCGCACTCGGGCTGCTCGCAGCGGGCGGGCGGATGGTGAGCTTCGGTCTCGCCAGCGGCGAGTGGGCGCAGGTGTCCGAGGAGGACGCCGAGGCGCGCGGCATCGAGCTCGTGCGGCCCGGACGCCCGACGCCCGCGGAGCAGCGCGAGCTGACCGAGAGCGCCCTCGCCGAGGCCGCCGCCGGCCGGCTGCGGCCGGTCATCGGCCAGCGCTTCCCACTCGAGCGCGCGGCCGATGCACACGCCGCAATCGAGTCGCGCGCGACCGTCGGCAAGACGCTGCTCGAGGTCGCTGCGCGCCGCTAGCCTCGCCCGCGTGGGACGTCTGATCGCCGTGCTGGTGGTCGTTGCGGCCGCGGCCGTGCTGGCGGTCGCCTGTGCGGACGACGACTCGGACGAGCGTGCAGGGCGCACGGCGGCAGCGCGGCAGCAGCCCGAGCCCGAGCCGCTGCCGGAGCCGGACGCGCCACTGCCGCGCGACCCGTCGCGGCTCGCCGAGACGTTCACCGGCACGACGCGCCGCCTGCGCGAGGCACTGGGGCAATGGGGCGGCGCGGGCGCCGTTCCGCGCGACGTCACCAATCTGGCCCTCCACAACCAGCGGATGCTGCGCCTGATGACGACCCGCCGGTCCCTCGGCGACTCGACGCTCGCCCGGCTCCCGCGCGAGCTGCGCGAAGAGGCGCGCGACACGATCATCGGCCGGCGCCGGCTCGAGCAGATCCCGCGCTCGCCCGGGCGACTGCCTCCCGTGAGGGTGGCCGAGGCAGCGCCTGCCGCCGAGCTGCGCAGCCACTACGGGGCGGCGCAGCGGCGCTTCGGCATCCACTGGTCGATTCTCGCGTCGATCAACTTCGTGGAGTCCGCGTTCGGGCGCGTGCGCAGCGCGAGCGAGGCCGGCGCCCGTGGCCCGATGCAGTTCCTGCCGGCGACGTGGCAGGAGTACGGCATGGGCGGCGACATCGACGATCCGCGCGACGCCATCCTCGCCGCCGCCAACTACCTCCACCAGGCGGGTGCCCCGCGTGATCTCGACGGCGCGCTGTTCGCCTACAACCCCTCGACTTCGTACGTCCGCGCGATCCGGCGCTTCGCGCGCCGCATGCGGATCGACGAGTCGGCGTTCCTCACCTTCTACGCGTGGCAGGTCTACGTGCTCACCCCCGACGGCGTCAAGCGCCTCACCGGACCCGGGCACGACCAGCGGTGAGCGATCGCTACGAGACGATCGGCCGCAGCTACGCGGGCACCCGCCGAGAGGACCCGCGCATCGCCGCACGGATTCACGAGGCGCTCGGCGACGCGCGCAGCGTCGTGAACGTGGGCGCGGGCACCGGCTCGTACGAGCCGGACGATCGCCACGTGATCGCCGTCGAGCCGAGCGACGTGATGGCCGCGCAGCGGCCGCCCGAGCGCGTGCCGGCGATCCGCGCGGCGGCGCACGACCTGCCGCTGCGCGACGACAGCGTCGACGCGGCGACGGCGATCCTCACGCTGCACCACTGGGATTCCGCGCAGGAGCGCGGCGTGCGCGAGCTGCGGCGCGTGGCACGCGACCGCGTCGTGATCCTCACCTACGACGCGCGCGTGAGCGGGCGGATGTGGCTGATGGCGGATTACCTGCCCGAGGTCGCGGAGCTCGACCAGCGGATCTTCCCGGCGCCCGAGACGCTGGCCGACTGGCTCGGAGGCGACGTGGACGTGCAGCCGCTGCCCCTGCCGCGCGACACGACCGACTGGATGCTCGGCTCCTTCTGGGCACATCCCGAGCGGGTGCTGGACGAGCAGGCGCGGGCGAACACGTCGGGCTTCGCGCGAATGCCGGCCGCGGTCGTGCAGCGGGTCGTGACGGCGTTGCGGCGTGACCTCGAGGACGGGAGCTGGGACGAGCGCCACGGGGAGCTGCGCGAGCTCGACGAGTACGACGTCGGGTTGAGATTGGTGGTCGCGCGGGGGTAGATCCCGGCGCTCGCCGTCCCATCGCGGCGAGCCCGTTCCTCCCCCGATGGGGCCTGTTTTTCGTCCTTGCCCGCATCGGCATGCCGGTTTACGGTGAATGGTCAAAGCGAATCCCATTGAGGACGGGGAGTGCCGCTGAGAGCACCCGTCTCGAGGTTCGCTTCGACACCAGAGAGAGGGAGCTGTACCCAGTGAGGATTCGCAAGTCACTCGCGCGACTTGTCGTCGCGCTCTGCCTGATGATCGCCGGCTGCCTTGCGGCGGCTGTGGGACCGGCCGCTGCTGAGGGGCCGAACGCCGTGCAGCCGCTGGCTGGGTGCGCAACCAACACGTTGGCGGCTAACGACGACGGCTCCACCGGCGCGGTGCCGTTGCCGTTCGTCCTTGACTTCTACGGCAACGAGTACTCGAGCCTCTTCGTCAACAACAACGGAAACGTGACGTTCGACGAGCCGCTGAGTCAGTTCACACCCTTCGACTTCACCATCTCCGGCGTCCCGATGATCGCTCCCTTCCTCGCCGACGTCGACACCCGCGGAGCGGGGTCGGGTCTGGTGACCTACGGCAACGTCACGGTGGGCGGACGGACGGCTTTCTGTGTCAATTGGGTCGACGTCGGCTACTTCGCCGCGCAGCGTGGACAAGAAGAACAGCTTTCAGCTGCTGTTGATCCAAGAGGGCACGGAGGGTGACTTCGACATCGTCTTCAACTACGACAAGGTCCAGTGGGAGACCGGCAGTGCGAGCGGCGGCACAAATGGCTTCGGCGGCACCCCCGCCGCGGTCGGCTGGGCGAGCGGGGACGGCGAGCACCTCCACATGCAGCCCGGCTCCTTCAGCTCCCTGGCGCTGCTCGACTCGGCTGCCTCGACGGGTCTCATCCACGGGATGCTCGGTAGCGGGAACTCGCAGCTGGGCCGCTATGTGTTCGAGGTGAGAAACGCTGCGGTCTCGGGCCCGGCGCTCGACGGTCACGTCGCTGACTCCAGGCGGCGGCGACGTGGTCAACGGACCCGTCGAGATCTGCCCGCAGGCGGGCGGCCAATGCCGGGTGCGGAACACCGACCAGACCGGTCGCTACAGGGCCACGGGTCTGGCGAACGGGACGTACGAGATCACCGCACATCCTCCGGCCGGATCGAACGACCGGGCGGCGTCGACTCAGGCGACGATCGCCGGCGCCGACATCACGGCTCCGGACCTTGCCCTGGGCCCGGGACCCCAGCCCCCGCCCGCCGGCACGTCGGTGGAGAGCATTCGCGAGAGCGATGAGCGGGATCCCGGTCGTGCTCGTGGGAACGAGCCCGGCACTCGCGACCAGCGGGTGTCCGAACGGAACCGCGACCTTCGAGATCACTCTCGACGGTGAGGCCATCGCAAGTGGCGGCCTCAGCGAGAGCCCGGCGGGCTCGGGTCAGTACTCGGGGCAGACCGGGCCGCTGAATGCGGTGGGGGATGCGGATGTGAGCATCACCATCGACTGTCCCGGTGCGACCCCCGATGAGACGGTCGAGTTCGGCCTCTACATCGACCCGAGCGGGCACGTGAGGGACTCACTCGGCGCGCCGGTCGCCGGCGCGACCGTGGAGCTCCTCCGGTCCGCCAATCCGGCGGGTCCTTTCATCCCCGTTCCGGATGGCAGCGCGGTCATGTCCCCGTCGAATCGCACCAACTCCGACCTGACCGATGCGGACGGTCACTTCGGCTGGGACGTGGTTGCCGGCTACTACAAGGTGCGTGCGAGCAAGGACGGCTGCGTGAGCAACGCCGATCGCTCGGCCGAGTTCGCGGAGACCCATGTGATGACGATTCCGCCTCCGGTGACGAACCTCGACATCCGCCTCTATTGCGGTGAGGGCGGCGGCGGGAATCCTGGCGGAGGGGGCGCAGCGACCGGCGGCGGTGGGAGTTCCGCCCCCGTGACGCCCGGCGGTGGCGGCCCCAAGATCGTGCTCGCCAGCCTGGGGCAGATCAAGCTCTCCGGCCGTAAGGTCGTGGTCCCTGTGTTCTGCGCCTCGGCGGCCACGGCCGCGTGCAAGGGCTCGATCTCACTCCTGGCGAAGGCTCCCGCAAAGAAGGCGGGGAAGGCGGGGAAGGCCAGGGCAGCAGCCAAGTGGATCAAGGTGGGATCGGCGACGTTCTCCGGGATCGCCCCGGGCAGCGCCAAGAAGGTCAGCGTGAAGCTCAGCCGCAAGGGCCGCACCCTGTTCAAGAAGGGCAAGCTCAAGGCGAAGGTCTCGCTCAAGGTGAGCGCCGGCTCAGCCGCTCCGCAGACGATCGGCCGGTCGATCACGCTCAGCGCTCCGAAGAAGAAGTAGGCGCGGGGTCCGCTCGCGCGCCGAGTCCGGCGCGCGAGTGGCCCCGCGTAGCCCCAAGGCGCGCCCGTCACTTGTGAGGAATCACGAGAGGCGTGCCTTCGGAGGGTGCCACGGGGCTAACGGAGTTGTCGCCGTCGCTCGCCACGATCGCGACAGACACGGCCAGTCCGACCACTGCGATCAGTGCGACGACGAGCAGCGTCCGCAGCCAGTCGTATTGGGAGCGGAGCACGACGGCGGGGGGCTGCTGCAGGATTGCGTTACCCATGACTTGCCTCCTGTGAGTGTGAGTTCGACTTCGTGAGGCGATCGTGCAGGACGGTGGCTGCAGCGCACTCACAGCTCGGCAACAGCGCGACATCCGTCCTGAGGTGGACACGGCCACCGAGCCGAGCGCCGTTGCAGCACCCGGTCCCGGTGGCCAGCGGACCGCACGATGGCGGCCCCGTTAGGTGGGGCTTTCGCCGGCTGTGGTGCCGCCTGCCTCGTTCGGCATCAGAACCCATGCCGCGACGTACACGAGCGGGCTCAGCACCACGACGCCCAGGATGCTGAGCAGTCGTGCGACGAGCGGGTTGATGTCGTAGCGGCGGGCGAACCCGGCGCTTACTCCCGCCAGGAGGCGGCCCTCGCGTGGCCGCGACAAGCCCTTCTGGGCGAACCATGTGCGTGCGCCCGCAAGCGAGTTGTCGTGGACATCGATCTGCGGCTGTGTGGCGACGGCCATTGTTTCTTCTCGTTTCTCCGGGAAGGCCCGGCTCGTTTGTGTACGACGAGCATGGCCTTCACACCCTTGCCCCACCAACGAGGCAGCCGGTGGGTAGCGCGGCGGCTAACCGGCGTATGGCCCGTAAGGGTCATCCCCGGCCACAGGCCTCATGCCCCGTAAGGGTCGTTCGCCTCTCTCGCCGGGTGATTGACTTCGCGCGAACCGCCGATCTACAGCTCCTGCGAGTCGCCCACCAGCCGGCAACTCAGGCTTCACGTCTGCGGCTGATGCCGCCCGCGGGCCGTGTACTCGCCCGTGTCAAACGTCTTCGCCGTTGAGGTCGATCCGGAGCGTCAGTAGATCCGTCTGCAGCAGGCGTACGGTCGCGGTATTCAGCCTCGTGATTGGGCGCCTGGAGTTGATATACCGCAGCCGCTCTTGTGGATCGTCGTCGGGGACAGCCCGGGCGGTGCCCTGGTGCCATCGGCGCCCGACGCGAACGCGAACGCGGGGGTTCGCCTCGATGTTCCTGACGTAGCTCGCCCGGCGCCCGTGCTCGGCGACGATCCAGAAGACCCCGTCGTCGAGACCGTTAGTGACCGGGTTACGTCTCGGCTCCCCGGACTTGCGACCGATGGTTTCCAGGATCGCGGTCCCCGGGGCCGGAAGCCCAACGCGGAACAGGCCGCGGACGATGGGGTTAAACGCGTACTTCGCTGTTCCACTGGCGAGCCTTCGCTTCAGCTCATGGCCACTTGGCGTCTCACTGCGATGCGGCACCCATGCCAACCTACCGCCCGAGCGCACGCGCGGCGAGGTCAGCTGCGCGAGCTCGACGAGTACGACGTCGGGTTGAGATTGGTCAGCGGACGGCGGGCTACGATGCCGCGGTGACGACCGAGGCGGAGGCGCTGTCGCTCGATCCCGAGGAGTTTCGCCGCCTCGGTTATCGCGTCGTGGATGCGCTGGCCGAGCGCTACGCCGGGCTGCCTGACGCACCCGTGGCCCGAGCAGCCAGCCGCTCCGAGATGGAGGCTCTGCTCCGGGAGCCTCCTCCCGAGGAGGGCAGCGATCCCGACAAGGTGCTGGAGCAGGCGCTCGACCAGGTGCTCGCGTACGGCCTGCGTGTCGACCATCCGCGCTTCTTCGCCTACGTGCCGCTGCCCGGGAACCCCATCGCGCCGCTCGCCGACGCGCTCGCATCCGGACACAGCATCTTCGCGGGGACCTGGCAGGCGTCTGCGGGCGCGGCGATGGTCGAGCTCGTCACGCTCGACTGGCTTCGCGATCTCCTCGGGCTGCCGTCGACGACCGCCGGCATCTTCGTCAGCGGCGGTTCCATGGCGAATCTCGCCGGTCTCGCGGTGGCGCTGCACGCAGCCGGCGCAGCCGAGCGCTCGCAGCTCGTGCTCTATGCCTCCGACGAGGCTCACTCCTCGATCGAGCGCGCCGCTCGGCTGCTGGGAGTGCGCTTGCGAGGGCTCCCGACCGACCCAGACCTGCGCCTCGACGTTGATGCGCTGGCCGCCGCCGCCGCGGACGATCGCGCCGCCGGCCGCCGGCCCTGGTGCGTCGTGGCCACCGCCGGCACGACCGGGACCGGCTCCGTCGACCCGCTCCCGGAGCTGCGCGACTGCTGCGACGCCGAGCGGCTGTGGCTGCACGTGGACGGCGCCTACGGCGCGCCGGCCGCCATCTGCCCGGAAGCGCAACCGCTGCTCAGCGGGCTCGAGGGCGCCGACTCGCTGATCTTCGACCCGCACAAGTGGCTCTTCCAGACGCCCGAGCTCGGCTGCCTGCTCGTGCGCGACGGTCCGCTGCTGCCGGCGGCGTTCAGCGCGCGCGCCGCCTTCCTCCACGACGCCGCGGCCGGCGCCGACGAGGTGAACTTCGCCGATCGCGGCATCCAGCTCACCCGCCAGTTCGGGGCGCTGAAGCTGTGGTTCTCGCTGAAGGTGTACGGCGTCGCCGCCTTCCGTCAGGCCATCGCCCACGGGATCGCGCTCGCCGAGCGAGCCGAGCTCATGCTCGAGGCCGACCCCGTCTGGGAGGTCGTAACGCCCGCACGGCTCGGGATCGTGACGTTCCGGCTCGCCGGCCCCGCCGAGACCGCCGACGCGCGCTCGGCCGCGCTCGTGCCCGCGCTCATGGCCGACGGCTTCGCCGTGATCACCTCCACGCAGGTCCGCGGGCGGATCGCGCTGCGGCTCTGTACGGACAACCCCCGCACCACGCCGGAGGACGTGGAGGCAACGCTCAAGCGGCTTCGGGAGCTCGCGAGCGCTGTCAGCTAGTCCGAGCCGTTCGTCTCGGTGTCGACGCCGCCGCGCCGCCCGCGGATGGATGTCAGCGAGTGGTCAGTGGAATGTCAGCCCGTCGTGTTCTGCTTCAGCAAGCCACATCGAACCGGTACCTGGCGAAGGAGAGCAGCTGCGATGTTCGCCGATAGCGAAGGGCATTCCGAGAGCTTCGAGGAGAGCGGCCGCCCGGCTCGCTTTCGGTGCCCAAGCAGGCCGTTTCGGCTTGCCGGGCTCGTCGCCGTGGCCGCTGGACTGGTCGCGCTGGCGCCGGCTTCGGCGCTCGGAGCCACGACGTTCGTGCATTCCGCCAAGAGCGGCGAGCTCGCGGGCGGCCGGCTCACGCTGCACGGCGTCGGCCCCGACGTCACCTGGACCACCACCGCCGGACGCTGGGGCGTCGCGCCCATCGCGCGGGCCCATCGCTTCATATTCTCGCCCAAGGCGCCGGCCACCGGAACGCTCCACGTCGCCGGCCACCGCGGCGGCGACGAGCCCACCTTCAAGCTGAGCCGGCCGCGCTACAACGCCCCCCGGCAGACGGTCAGCTACCGGGCCAAGCCGCTCAACAACAAGCCCCTGCCCCGCCGCGCCGCGCGCGCGGGGGGAAGGGCGGGGGCGCGTCGCTTCGGGGCCGCGTCGCTATCGATCGTCCCGCACTCGACGGGGACCAACCGCGTCAACTGCTACACGACGTTTGTGAACGCCACCAGGACAGCGCTCCAGGTGGGATCCGTCACCAAGATGCTTACCGACAGCTGGGACAGCGGCTGGTTCCCGCCCAAGGTCGGCTTGTACGTCCAGCCCAACGGCGGCGACGCCTGGGAGTCGTACGGCATCGAGGTGCCGAGCTGTGGCAACTCCGTCACCTACAAGATCGTCGGTACGCCGGACACGATCACCTTCAGCATGTCCCAGGATGGGTCCGGATATTCGAACACCTGTACGTCGACGAACCAGCAATTCGTGTGCACGAACGAGGTCGACAAACCCGGTTACGCCGAATGGAACATCGTCCCGCCTAGCCAGGGCTCGTAAGACAGCAGGTCGCGGCAACATCAGCCCGTCGACTGCTCGCCGGCGGGGCCCTCTAGCGGTCGCCGACGGCTCGCAGCAGGATCGCTTCGCCCTGCCCGCCGCCCCCGCAGAGCGCCGCGACGCCGAACGTGGCGCCCCTGTGCTGGAGCTCGATCGCGAGCGTGAGCACGAGCCGGAACCCGGACGCGGCGAGCGGGTGGCCCACGGCGATCGCGCCGCCGTTGACGTTGACCCGCTCGAGGTCGATCTCGAGCCTGTCCACGGAGGCGACCACCACACCGGCGAACGCCTCGTTGATCTCCCAGAGGTCGATGTCGGCCGGCGTCAGCTGGTGCCGGGCGAGCAGCTTCGCGGCCGCCTCTGCCGGGCGCAGGTGCAGCGTCGAGTCCGGGCCCGCGACCACAGCGCGCCCGATGATCTGAGCCAGCGGCTGGACGTCCGCCCTGTGCGCGCTCTCGAGGCTGGTGACGAGCCCGGCTGCGCCGGCGTCGGACAGCTGTGAAGCGTTGCCGGCGGTGATGGTGCCGTCCGGCGTGAAGGCGGGGCGCAGCGCTGCGAGCGCCTCGGGCGAGGTGTCACTGCGGATGCCCTCATCGTCGCGAAGCTCGCCGAGCGGGGCGATCTCCTCGGCGAGCCGCCCGCTCTCAGTGGCGGCCGCGGCGCGGCGGTGAGACGCGAGCGCGAGCGCGTCCTGGCGGCTGCGGTCGATCCCCAGCCGCGCGTTCTCCTCGTCGGAGAGCTCGCCCATGCCGGACGCGGCGATGCCGCACCAGAGCCCGTCGTGCTCCATCACGTCGATCAGGTTGCGGTCGCCCGTCGCGGTGCCGGTGCGCACGTGCACGGCGTGCGGCGCGCCGGTCATCGAGTCGAAGCCGCCGACCAGCACGCACTCCGCCTCGGCCGCACGGATCATCGCGGCCGCCATGCCCACTGAGCTCATGCTCGCGAGGCAGACGTCGTTGAGCGTGATTCCCGGGACCTCGCGAGCGACGCCGCCCAGGAGTGCCGCCCGGCGTCCCGGGTTCTGGCCGTTGGCGGCCTGGAGCACGTTGCCCATCGCGATGTAGTCGGGGCTCAGCCCGGGGCAGCGCTCGAGCGCCGCGCGCACGGCGTGCGCTCCGAGCTGGACGGCCGGGACGTCCGACAGCGTGCCGCGGAAGCGGCCGACGGGTGTGCGCGCGCCGCCCGCCAGCACCGGCGTCGCTGCAGCGGTCTCGACTGATTGCATGGCCCTCTAGCGCGAGGATAATGCGGGCATGGAGCAGCCTGGCCACGTACCGCTGCTCGTGATCGGCGCCGGGCCGTACGCACTGTCGGCCGCCGCGCACGCCAAGCGCCACGGCGTCGACCCGCTGGTCGTGGGAGAGCCGATGGCCTTCTGGCGGCAGAACATGCCGGAGCGCATGCTGTTGCGCTCCGGCACCGACTGGCACCTCGACGCCGACGAGATCGACACCTTCGAGGCATACCTCGGCGAGCGCGGCATCGATCCCGCCGACGTTCATCCGGTTCCCGTGGCCACCTTCGTCGACTATGCCGACTGGTTCTGCAGGCAGACGGGCCTCGAACCACGGCCGGCGTTCGTCTCCTCGCTCGAGAAGCCCGATGGGCGGTTCCTCGCCGGCTTCGACGACGGCCGGCAGCTGACCGCCGACACGGTCGTGGCGGCCCCGGGGATCGCTCGCTTTCCGGTGATCCCGGATTGGGTGCCTGGATCGCTCCCCGAGACGCGCTGGTCGCATACGAGCGCACTCGTTCGGTTCGACGGACTGCGGGGCGCGCGGGTGCTGGTCGTGGGTGGTCGCCAGAGCGCGTTCGAGTGGGCCGCTCTGCTCGCCGAGGCGGGCGCGAAGACCGTCGACGTCGTGCACCGCCACGACACGCCCCGCTTCGAGACCGCGCACTGGGGCTTCGTGGACGAGCTGATGGACAACACCGTCCGCATCCCCGGCTGGTTCCGGAACCTGCCGGAGGCGGAGCGCGACGCGATTGCCCAGCGCTTCTGGATGGAGGGCCGCCTGAAGCTCGAGCCCTGGCTGCCGCCACGCCTTCCCGAAGCGGTGGTGCAGGCGAGGCCGCGCAGCGAGGTCGCAGGCTGCTCCTTGCTGCCGGGGGGCGAGATCGAGGCCGAGCTCGCCGACGGGGAGCGCCTGGCGGTGGACCACGTGGTGCTCGCCACCGGCTACAAGCCCGACCTGACGAACGTCGACTACCTCCAGCCGCTGCTCGACCGCATCGACACGACGGACGGCTTCCCGGCGCTCGACGAGCACTTCCAGACGAGCGTGCAGGGCCTCTTCATGCCCGGATTCGTCGGCACACGCGACTTCGGACCGTTCTTCGGGTTCGTGCGGGGCTGCCCGGCGGCCTCGACTCTGATCGGCGACGCGCTCCTCGATCGCCGGGGCGAAGTTCCAGCTTCGCGCCCTTAGCCATGCGTGGAGGCGCTTGACGAGCTTGCGGCAGCCCTGCGTGGCCGGCTGATCGAGCGGGCCCGAGCGGGAGACTCGGCCGCGCTGAACGGCGGGCTCGAGGCCGAGGTCCGCGAGCTCGTGGAGCGCGAGGCGGCGCCGCTGCCGGAGGCAGAGCGCGATGCGCTGTGCGAGCGGGTGATCCTGCTCGCCACCGGGCTGGGACCGCTGGAGCCGTTGCTGTCGGATCCGCAGGTGGACGAGGTGATGGTCAACGGGCCGGGGGCGGTCTACGTCGAGCGGCGCGGCAGGCTCGAGCGCAGCGGGGTCTCGTTCGGCTCGGACGCCGAGCTCATGCACGCGATCGAGCGCATCCTGGCGCCGCTCGGCAGGCGGGTCGACGAGGCCCAGCCGCTCTGCGACGCGCGGCTCGCCGACGGCTCGCGGGTGAATGTGGTGATCCCGCCGCTGTCGCTCTCCGGGCCGTGCCTGACCGTCCGCCGCTTCCGCCGTGAGGGGTTCTCGCTGCGCGACCTGGTGGCGGGCGGCACGATGGCGCCCGAGCTCGGTGAGTTCCTCGCGCTGTGCGTCGCCGCACGAGCGTCCGTGCTCGTCAGCGGCGGGACGGGATCCGGGAAGACGACGACGCTCAACGCGCTCTCCGGCGCGATCCCGGGCGAGGAGCGGATCGTGACGATCGAGGACGCCGCCGAGCTACGGCTGCGCCAGCGCCACGTGGTGCGCCTCGAGGCGCGCCCGGCGAACCTCGAGGGTCGTGGCGAGGTCACGATCCGGCAGCTCGTGCGCAACGCGCTGCGGATGCGTCCGGACCGGATCGTGGTGGGCGAGGTCCGTGGCGCCGAGGCGCTCGACATGCTGCAGGCGCTCAACACCGGCCACGACGGTTCGCTCACCACCGTGCACGCGAACTCGCCGGTCGATGCGTTGCGCCGGGTCGAGACGCTTGCGCTGATGGCGGGAGTGGGCCTGCCGCACGGCGCCGTGCGCGAGCAGGTCGCGAGCGCGCTCGACCTGGTCGTGCATCAGGCGCGTCTCGGTGACGGCGCGCGCGTGGTCGAGTCGGTCACGGAGGTCGTTCGTGTGGCCGGCGGGGCCGGGACGCGCGACGTCTTCTGCCGCGGCGGTGAGCTGCGACGCCCGGGGCCGGGACCGCTGGCGAGCCGGATCGACGCCCTGGAGGGTGCATCCTGAGCGGCGCGTCACTGTTCACGTTCCTCGCCGCCGCCGCGGGCCTCGGCGCCTGTGCCGAGCTTGGCCGCGGGCTGCCGGCCGCGCTGGCTGCGCGGGGGCCGCGGTTCGCCCGCCACGTCGCCGGGCTTGCCGACGTCCTCGTCCGGCTGGGCCGTGAGGGCCGTGCGCCCGGCGCGGCGGAGCGGCGGCGGCTGCTGCTCGCGGGCGCGCTCGGCGCGTTCATGCTCGGGATGGCCGTCGGCGGCCCGCTGATGGGGCTGCTGCTGGCCGCGGCCGGGCCGTGGACCGTCGCGCGCGTGCTCCGGGCACGCCGCCGGCGCTACACGCGCGCCGTCGACTCCGGTGTGGCCCAGATGGCGCTGGCGCTCGCGGACGCGCTCGGCGGGGGCCACTCACTGCGCGCTGCGATCGCGGAGGCGGCGGGCGGGGTCGATGGTGCGGCCGGCCACGAGCTTCGCCGGGCCGCGGGCGAGCTCGCCGCCGGAGCGACCACCGAAGAGGCGCTCGAGCACCTGCGCGGGCGCGCCCCCTCGGCGCGGCTCGACACGCTGGTCGCGGCCTGCCTGCTGCAGCGGCGCGCGGGCGGCGACCTGGCACGGCTGCTGCGCGAGAGCGCCCGCGCGATGGAGGATCAGGGCCGGCTCGAGGACGAGGTCAAGGCGGCCACGGCGCAGGCTCGCTTCACCGGCCTGATCGTCGTCCTGCTGCCGCTCGGCGGAGGCCTGCTCGCGGAGCTGGCCAGCCCGGGCTGGTTCGCGGCGCTGTGGAGCAGCTTCCTGACGGCCTGGCTCGTCGGCATCGCCGTCGTCCTCCAGGTCACGGCGGCCGTGCTCATGCGGCGACTCGCGCGGGTGCGCTGGTGATCGCGGCGGCGCTCGCGTTCCTCGCCGCGGCGAGCTCGATCGCGGGGCTGGCGCTGCTCGCCCCGGCGCTAGGCCGGCGCCGGGGGGCGAGCTCGGGCACGAGGCTGTTGCGCCTGCTCGCCGCGGCCGGCGGGCGGCTGCGCGGGCGTCGGTCCCGGCCCCGCCGACCTGAGCGCCCGGATCGAGGCCGCCGGCCGGCCCGGCGGCCTCGGCGTGCGCGAGCTGAGTGCCGCGAAGCTGGCCGGGGCTGCGCTCGCCGGCGTGCTGGGCGCGACCGCGGGCTCGATCGCTCCCGGCAGGCTCGGCTTTCTGCTGATGCTGGCGGCGCCCGTCGCCGGCTTTCTCGCCCCCGACCTGTGGCTGCGTCGCCGCGCCGCCGAGCGGGCGCGGCGAGTCCGGCGCGAGCTGCCGGTGCTGCTCGACCTGCTGCGCGTGACAGTGGAGGCGGGGTCGTCGCTTGCTGAGGCGCTCCGCTCGGTCGGGGAGCGAGCAGGGGGACCGCTCGCGGCCGAGCTGCGCGCGAGCGGCAGGCAGGTCGCGCTCGGGGTGCCGCTCGCGGACGCGCTCGAGGCCCTGTGCGCGCGGGTGCCGCTGCCCGAGGTGCGGGCGCTCGTCGCGGCGCTCGAGCGGGCCCGCCGGCACGGCGCGCCGCTCGCCGACACGCTCACCGCGCAGGCGCGCGACGCCCGCTTCGCGCTGGCGCGCCGCATCCGCGAGGAGGCGGCTCGGGCCGGCCCCAAGATCCAGCTCGTCGTGGCGCTGCTGCTGGTCCCGTCCGTGCTGCTGCTCGTCGCCGCGGCGCTCGCGTCCGCGCTGCTCGGAGGGGAGGGGGAGGTGATGCCGATCTGACGACGGGGGCGCCGCCCTCGGTGGCGACGCCCGCGATCGTCAGCGCACCCCGCCCGTCAGCAGGAAACCATCAGGTGGAATGAGCGGTCCGCCGGGTTGCCGTCGCTGCCCCGGGTCACGACGCGCACGCCGTTCACGTTGGCCGCGGCCGACGTGACCGAGATCTGGCCGGTGCCCGGCGCTGAGGCGGACTCGTCACCGAGCGTCGCGAAGTAGGTGCAGTTGCGCACGTCGGCGTCGAAGATCACCAGGTACTGGCCGTCGCCGGTCTTGGCGGCGGAGGTGATGCCGCGTCCACGCACCGCAGCGCCGGCGCTGGAGACCACGCCGTGGCGAGTGATGCCGTCCGCGAGCGCGGCCGCGGTGACCTTGCCGATCTTCGCCGCGTTGAACTTCGAGGAGTCGAGCGACTGCTCCTTGATTGCGTTGGGGCCGAAGCCGTCCGGCTTGGCCTCGTTGCCGCGCAGCGTGCCGTCCTTGAAGTCGCGGTTGCGGATCGAGCCGTTGATGATGTCGTCCGAGCCGATCGTCGCGACCGCGTACGAGACGCCGCTGAGGGCGACGAACAGTGCAAGGCAGGCCACCACCATCGCGGGTGAGGGCATGCGCATGAAGCGCTTCATCTGGATCGGTCCTCCCGTCCGTTGGATTCGAGTACTGCCGTACCGGCCCCAACAGGGCGACAGGCCACTGGTTGCGGTACGCGCGGAGATCTGCAAGCGAGCGCCCAGCGGCGTGCGCCGAACGCACGATTGCACCCAGATCGCTCCGAAATCGCCCGGCGACGGGCTCAGGGCGGGTCGGCGTCCCACCCCTCAGTGCCCGTGAAATCGGCTTTGTGAAGCCAAATCCGCCACGCGGGTCCGCGAGAAGGCAGCTGGGTCGGACGGAAAAGTGGGGAAGGGTGTTGCGCGGTGGGAGAGAGTGGGGTACCGTGGCAGCACCAAACGACCGGAGTGGCGGGGCTCCTCCCACTCCGCCACTCCGGTCCAACTTCTTCGCGGGGACATGACCCTTGGCGTTTCGCGGCCACTTCGAGCACTCGCTGGATGCAAAGAACCGGCTGGCCATTCCCGCCCGGTTCCGCACGGCGTTCTCGGGCGGGGCGGTGCTCTCCAAGGACCCGGAGACCTGCGTCGCGGTGTGGACGCCCGAGACGCACGAGTCGATCATCGAGCGCGCGCTCGGCGGCCTCAACCCGATGGGCTCCGAGTACCGCAAGCTGTCGCGCTTCTATCAGGGCAACTCGTTCGAGATCGACCTCGATGCGAGTGGCCGCGTGACCCTGCCGCCGCCGCTGCTCGCGCACGCGGGCATCGAGAAGGAGGTCGTCGTGGTCGGCGTGGGGGACCACCTCGAGGTCTGGGGGCGCAAGCGCTGGCAGGAGGAGCAGCACGCCCTCGATGCGGAGATCGGGGAGGTGACGGAGCGTCTTGGCAATCCTTCTTGACATGAAGCGCACGCACGTACCCGTGCTCGCCGGCGAGCTGATCGACCTGACGCACCCGGCGCCGGGCGAGATCGCGGTCGATTGCACCTTCGGGGCGGGCGGCCACGCGCGGCTCGTCGCCGAGCGCATCGGGACGACCGGCACGCTCGTCTGCATCGATCGCGACCCCGCCGCCGAGGAGCGTTTCGAGGAGCTGGCGCGGGAGGTCGCGTGCGAGACGCGCTTCCTGCGCATGGACTACGCCGACGGGCTCGATCTGCTCAGCGAGGAGGAGCTGCGTGCGGACATCGTCTACCTCGACCTCGGCATCTCCTCGATGCAGGTCGATGCGCGTGAGCGCGGGTTCTCGTACTCATACGACGCGCCACTCGACATGCGCATGGACCCCGGCCAGGAGCTGGATGCGCGCGAGATCGTGAACAGCTGGGACGAGCGCCAGCTCGCGCAGCTGTTCCGGCGCTACGGCGAGGACCCGAACGCGCGCCGGATCGCCCGCGAGATCGTGAAGCGCCGCGAGGCCGCTCCGATCACGACGACCGGCGAGCTCGTCGCCGCGATCGAGGCGGCGCTGCCGGCGGCCGTGAGGCGGCGCTTCGGCGGCGGCCACCCGGCCAAGCGCGTCTTCCAGGCGGTTCGGATCGCCGTCAACGCCGAGCTCGACTCGCTCGACCGCGCCCTGCCGCTCGCCTGGGGGCTGCTGCGCGACGACGGCCGCCTCGCTGCGATCTCCTTCCACTCGCTCGAGGACCGGCGCGTCAAGCGGTTCCTCGCCGAGCGCGCCCGTGGCTGCATCTGCCCGCCCGACTTCCCGGTCTGCGTCTGCGGGCGCGAGCCCGAGGCGGAGCTGCTCACCGGCCGCGCCGTCGCGCCGACCGCCGGCGAGGTGGCCGACAACCCGCGCGCCAAGTCGGGCCGTCTGCGCGCGGCACGCAAGCTCGGCGTGGAGGACAGGGCCTGATGGGCCGCGGGGCCGCCGCGGCGGCACTCCGGCGCGCCCACCCGGAGCCCCGCACCGGCCGGCCGGCGGCACCGCGCAGGCGCTCTGGGTTCAAAACCAACGCTCCGCAGCCGGCCGAGCCGGCTGCCTCGCGCACGGCTCGGCCGCTGCGCGCCCCCGCTCGGCCGGCGCCGCTGCCGGTGCGGGTCCTCGACGCGCCGTTCGCCCGGGCCGTCCGCGCGCGGACGAGCCGGCTGCTCGACGCCCTGCTGTCAGGCCGGGGCTGGATCGCGCTCGTCTTCCTCCTGCTCGCGGGCATCGTCTTCTTCAACGTCGACCTGCTCCAGATGAACCGCGACATCGCGCGCAACTCGGAGCGGATCTCGGCGCTGAAGCGCGAGAACGCACGCCTGCTGCTCGACCAGGCACGGCTCGCGAACAGCGAGCGCATCCAGGAGGAGGCGGTCAAGCTCGGGCTGGTGCTGCCGGCGCCGGGCGAGGTGCGCTACCTCAAGGCGCGGCCGTCCGCGGACGCGCGCCGGGCTGCCAAGACGATCACGGTGCCGACCGAGGCCTACACGCCGCCCGGCGAGACGGACACCGACACCGACACCGGCAGCTCGCAGAGCGCGGCCGGCATCGATCCGGTGACCGGCTTCCCGGTCGACCCGGCAACCGGGCAGCCCGTTTACGACCCCGTCACCGGCGCCCCGCTCGACCCGGCCACGGGCGAGCCGCTCGACCTGAGTGGCGCGGAGACGGGCGCGCCGCCTGACGCCACCACCACCGGCACTCCCACGGACGGGACCGCCCCAGACGCCACCGGCGCGACGACGGACCCGGCCGCCCAACCGGTGGGCTGAATGGCGACCCCCGCGAGCTTCGCCGGGGGCCGCTGAGCGATGCCCGCCACCCGCAGCCGCCCGCCCACCCGGCGCCCGCCGGGGCGGGGCCGCACGCCCAGTCCCGCCCGGCTCATCGACCGCCGCGTCGGGCTCCTGTTCGCGCTCTTCCTGATCCTGCTCGGCCTGGCCGCGCTGCGCGCGACCTGGCTCGGCACCGTCCGCTCGGGCGACCTCGCTGACCGTGCCGTCTCGCAGCAGATCGAGGACCTCACCGTGAACGCGCGCCGCGGCACGATCACCGACCGCAACGGGATCGAGCTGGCGGTCTCCGAGGACTCGGTCACCGTGTTCGCGCACCCGATCCTGATCGACGACCCCGCCAAGGTGGCGGCCCGCATCGCGCCGCTGATCGGCCGTACCGAGAGCGAGCTGCTCGAGAAGCTCTCGGACAAGAAATCGACCTTCGTCTACCTGCGGCGCAAGATGGACGCCACGCTCGGCCACCAGATCGAGGAGCTCGGCCTCGAGGGGATCGGGACCGTCGTCGAGCCGAAGCGAACCTACCCGCAGGGCCACCTCGCCTCCCAGGTGCTCGGCATGGTCGGCACGGAGAACACCGGCCTCGCCGGGCTCGAGTACTCGCAGGACGAGCTCCTCCACGGCAAGGACGGCAAGCGCCAGCTCGTCAAGGACGCGCTCGGCGAGCCGATCAGCATGGTCGAGGTCGAGCGCTCCGAGCCGGGTGAGGACCTGAAGCTGACGCTCGACGCGCGCATCCAGGAGCGCACCGAGGCGGTGCTCGCCGAGGTCGGCCAGACCTACACGCCGCAGGGCGCCACGGCGGTGGTCATGGACCCACGCAGCGGCGAGATCCTCGCACTCGCCAATTGGCCGCGCGTGGACGCCAACAACCCCGACGGGGCGCCCGAGTACGCGCGCCGCAACCGCGCGATCCAGGCCAACTACGAGCCCGGCTCGACCTTCAAGGCGTTCACGATCTCGGGCGCGATCGAGGAGGGGCTCGTCACGCCCTCGACCACCATGTCCGTGCCGCCCCTGATCCAGGTCGCCGACCGCACCGTCGGCGAGTCGCATGACGGCGGCGGCGGGACCTTCAGCGTCGCCGACATCCTCGCCCGCTCGTCGAACGTGGGCTCGGTGATGATCGGGCTCAAGCTCGGCCCGACGCACTTCGACCGCTGGGTGCGCCGCTTCGGCTTCGGCAGGCCGACCGGCGTCGACCTGCCCGGCGAGGAGGGCGGCATCGTGCTGCGCCCGGAGAACTACTCGGGCTCGTCGATGGGGAACATGCCGATCGGCCAGGGCATCGCGGTCACGCCGATGCAGATGGCCTCCGCCTACACGGCGATCGCCAACCACGGCGTCATGCGCCGCCCCTACATCATCGAGGGCAACCGGCCGCCGCCGAAGCGCGTCCTGTCGCGGCGCACGGCGGGCGAGGTGGCGACGATGCTCGAGGGCGTGCTGGCGGCGGGCGGGACGGCCGAGGAGGCGTCCGTGGACGGCTACACGCTCGCCGGCAAGACCGGCACGGCCGAGAAGGCGATCAAGGGCGGCTATTCGAAGACCGACTTCATCGCCTCGTTCATCGGCTTCGCGCCGGCGAAGGACCCGCGCCTGCTGGTGGCGGTCATGGTCGACACGCCGCGGGGCGACATCTACGGTGGAACGGTGGCGGCGCCGGCGTTCGAGCGAATCATGGAGTTCGCCCTGCCGTACCTGAAGATCCCGCCGCGGTAGCTAGCCCTCGTCGGGCTCTGAGTCGCCGTCCTCGGCGAGCGCTCGCAGCGCGGCGCGCATCCGCTGCTGCGCCCCGCGCAGCTCCTCGAAGGCGCGCTCGGCCGCGAAGGCGGAGCTCTCGACCTCGGCGAGCCGCTCCTCGAGCTCGCCGCGGCGTGCGGCGGCCTCCTCGAGCTGGGCGCGCAGCTCGCGCTCCTCGATCAGCTGCTGCTCGCGCTGGCGCTCCGTCTCCTCGCGCATCTCGGCCAGTGCCTGGCGCGCCTGCTCGGCGCGCCGGTCGGCGTCCTCGAGCTCCTCGATACGGCGCTCGGCCTCCTCGACGGCCCCACGCGCCTCGTCCCTCTGCGCCCCGGCGCCCTCGGCCGCAGAGCGCGCCTCGGTGAGCTCGGCCTCGAGCCCCTCGAGCCGCTCGCGCAGCGCATCGGCCTCCTCGCCGTCGGCGCGCGCCCGCACGAGCTCTGTCTCAGCGCTCGTGAGCCGTTCGCGCAGCGAGTCCATCTCCTCGGTGCGCACGTCGACGTCGGCGCGCGCCCGCTTGAGCTCCTTCTTGACCGAGGCCAGCTCCTCCTGGAGCGCCCCCGCCTCCTCGGCGGCGCGCTCGGCGTCGCGAGCCCGGGCGTTGGCCTGGTCGAGCTCGGCGCGCAGCCGCGAGGTCTCCTCGCTGTTCTCTGCCTCGACCGCCGGCTGCTCTGGCTCGGCGTCCTCGGGCAGGCTCTCCTGCACCCCGTTGCCGCCGGCGCCGTCCGCCTGCCAGAAGACCGCCGACGAGGCGGAGGCCGCGGGCTCCTCGGCAGCCGAGTAGTCGCGCGCGGGATCCTCCGCCGCGACCTGGGAGCCCGCGTCTCCGTCGTCGAAGTCCTCGGTGAGGGGCAGGGCCTCGAGCAGCGCGTCGAGCGCTGGGCGGGAGGCGACCGCGGGCTTCACGTCCATCTTCGTCATCACTGCGATGTCGTTGACGCCGAGCGCGTCAGCCGGATCGGCCATCGCGACCAGCAGTCCGCCGCCCACGAAGCCGACCGGCACGGCCTGGTAGCGCTTGGCGGCCGACGGCTTGATCAGGTTGGCGGCGCTCGCCTCTACGGCGAAGCTGCCGAGATCGATGTAGGCGATCCCGTAGCGCTCGGCGGTCGCGTGCGCCAGCTGCTCCTCGGTGATCGCCCCGGACTCGACGAGCACTCGCGCCACGGTCGTGCCCGGGCTGCGGGCGGCGCGCACCGCCTGCTCGACGGCCTCGCGCTCGGCGAAGCCGAGGTCGACGATCACGTCGCTGAGGAACCCGGAGCGCCCGCCCGGCGCCGAGGGCGGGATCACGCCCTTGGGCGGGGCGGCGGTCTTGGCTTCCTTAGTGCTCATGCTGTACCTCCGGCAAGCGCGACCTTCGCCTTCTTGGCCGCCTTCTCTATTTCTCGAAGCGCATCCTCGGGGGACTCGGCGCGGCCGAGCGCCAGCACCGCGTATGCGATCTCGAGCGTCGCGGGGCGCTCGCTCGTGACGCGCGCGAGCGCGTGCTTGAAGCGCTCGAAGAACGCGTCGGCGCCCTCGGGGCCCTTGCAGCCCACCAGCAGGGCGCCGAAGACGTCGTCGCCGAGCCGGCCTGCGTGGTCGGTGCGGCGGATCGCCTCCTCCATCACGTCGGCCGAGTCGCGCAGCAGCAGCTCGCCGACGCCGGCGCCGTGGCGGTCCGTGACGTCGGACAGGTTCGCGAGCCGGCAGGCGAGCAGGTAGGACTCGGTCGAGCCGCGCTCGGCGAGCCGCCATTCGTGCTCGAGCGCCTCGATGAAGGCGGTGCGGTTGAGCAGGCCGGTCAGCGCGTCGGTGCGCTCGGGGTCACGCAGCCGCTCGTTCAGGCGCCGCAGGTCGGCGCGCCACTTGACGCTCTCCCACTCATAGGCGAGCAGGCGGCCCGCTACGGCGAGCAGCTCGAGGTGCGAGCGCGTGAAGAGGTCGGTGCCGGGGGAGAGGGCGCAGAGCGTGATCGCACCGCCGCCATGGGTCTGGAGCGGCATCGCGAGGTAGGAGCGGATCGAGAGCTCCTGCAGCGTGACCGGGTCGAGCAGGCCGCCGCCGTCGCCGTTCGTGTGCTGGGCGAGCGGCAGCGTGGAGCCGGCGTGGATCGTCTCGCCGGCCTCGCCTCGCACGTCGATCAGGCGCAGCTCCCCCTCCTCGGAATCGACCTGGCCGAGCAGCAGCGAGCCGGACGGCAGTTCGCCCTCGAGCAGGTCGAGCACGCCGTCGGCGGCCTCGGAGAAACTTTGGAATCGGCGCTCTGCCAGTCGTGCGAGCGCGCTGAGCACGTTGCCGCTCACGGGGTCTGTATCGGCCGCTTCCGCCAAAAAGTGAGTCCAGACCCCTCGATATCCTGCGACCGCACCATGACCCTGAGGGACCTGATGGGTAATGGGGCGCCCGAGATCGAGGTCTCGGGACTCGCCTACTCGAGCCAGAGCGTCACCCCGGGGGCGCTCTTTTTTTGCGTGCCCGGGTTCCGCTCGGACGGCCACGACTTCGCCCCGGACGCGGTCGCGCGCGGCGCTGCGGCGCTGGTCTGCGAGCGACCGCTCGGGCTCGGCGTGCCCGAGGTGGTCGTCGACGACGTGCGTGCGGCCATGGGGCCCGCGGCGGCCCGCTTCGAGGGCGACCCGACGGCTCAGTTGCAGCTGGTCGGGATCACCGGCACCAACGGCAAGACGACCACGGCCTTCCTCGTTCGGCATCTGTTCGAGGCGGCTGGGCGCCAGTGCGGTCTGCTCGGCACGGTCAAGCGCGTGGTTGCGGGCGTCGAGGAGGAGGTCGAGCGCACGACCCCCGAGGCGATCGACCTTCAGCACACCTTCCGGCGGATGGTCGACGGCGGCGACGTCGCCTGCGCGATGGAGGTCTCCTCGCATGCGCTCGAGCTCGGCCGCGTCAGCGGGATCAGGTTCGCCTGCCGGGTCTTCACGAACCTGACCCAGGATCACCTCGACTTCCACGAGACGATGGAGGACTACTTCCTGGCCAAGCGGCGGCTTTTTGAGGAGGGCGGCCTGGCCGTCGTCAACATCGACGACGAGTACGGCCGCCGGCTCGCCGCCGAGATCGATTGCGTGACCTTCTCGATCGAGCGCGAGGCGGACTACCGCGCCCGCGACATCGAGTTCGACCTGATGGGCTCGCGCTTCACCTGCGAGACGCCGGAGGGCGAGCTGCGGATCGAGTCGCCGCTGCCGGGCGTATTCAACGTGATGAACGTGCTGGGGGCGATCGCCGCCGTGCGCTCACTGGGCGTCGAGGAGATCTCGCTCGAGGGCTTCGGCCGGGTGCCGGGGCGCTTCGAGCCGGTCGACGAGGGGCAGGACTTCGGTGTGCTCGTCGACTACGCCCACACGCCCGACTCGCTCGAGAACGTGCTCCGCGCCGCGCGCGAGGTCACGCGCGGGCGCCTGCACGCGGTGTTCGGCGCGGGCGGCGACCGCGACCGCGGCAAGCGACCGCTGATGGGCGACGCCGCCCGGCGGCTCGCGGACCGGGTGCTCGTGACCTCGGACAACCCGCGCAGCGAGTCGCCCGAGGCGATCATCGACGAGATCATGGAGGGCGCCGGCCCGGGCGCCGAGCGTGAGGTCGACCGGCGCCGCGCGATCGCGCTTGCGATCGACAGCGCCGAGCCCGGCGACGTCGTCGTGATCGCCGGCAAGGGCCACGAGCAGGGCCAGGAGTTCGAGAACGGGCGCAAGGAGCCGTTCGACGACCTCGAGGTGGCGCGCGAGGCGCTCAGGGCGCGGCCGGCGCGCGCCGGGGGCGGCGCGTGATCGACCTGGGCGCTGCCCGCGTGGCCGAGGCGACCGGGGGCGAGCTCGCGGCGGGGGCGCCCGAGCGCCGCGGCCCGGAGCGCGTGCTGATCGACTCGCGCGCGGCCGGGCCCGGCGACCTGTTCGTGGGCCTGCCTGGCGCAACCGCCGACGGCGGCGAGTTCGCGGCGCGGGCGCTGGAGCAGGGCGCCTGGGGCGTGCTCGTCGGGCCGGGCTACCGCGACGCGGCGCTCGCCGCCGTGGAGGGGGCCGTCGGCGACAGCGCCTGCGCCTCGGCCGTTGTGATCAGCGTCGCCGACCCGCTGCGCGCGCTCCAGCTGCTCGCCCGGGAATGGCGTCGCGCGCTCGGCGTCCCCGTGGTCGGCGTGACCGGCTCGACCGGCAAGACCTCGACCAAGGACATCCTCGCCGCGCTGATCGGCGCGCACTCGAGCCGTGAGAACTTCAACAACCAGATCGGGCTCCCGCTCTCGATCCTGGAGGCCGGCCGCGGCACACCCGCGCTCGTGCTCGAGATGGCGATGCGCGGCCAGGGCGAGATCGCGGAGCTCGCCGAGATCGCCGAGCCCGATGTCGGGGTGATCGTGAACGTCGGCCCCGTCCACCTGGAGCTGCTCGGGACTGTCGAGCGGGTCGCGGCGGCGAAGGCCGAGCTGATCCGCGACCTCCGGCCCGGCGCCGCGTGCGTCGTGCCGACGAGCGAACCGCTCCTCGACGCCCACCTGCGTGAGGACCTGGACACCTGGACATTCGGTCCCGGGGGCGAGGTCCAGCTGCTCTCGATGGACGGCGAGCGCGCCGAGTTCGAAGCGCGCGGCGACACGCTCACGCTCGAGCTCTCCTACTCGGAGCCCCACAACCTCCTGAACACGTGCGCGGCGGTGGCGGCCGCGCGGGCGCTCGGGCTGCCCGTGGGCGGGAGGCTTGACGTCAAGTTCTCGTCGCTGCGCGGCGAGGTCGTCGAGCTGCCCGGAGGCGTGACCGTGGTCAACGACTGCTACAACGCCAACCCCATGTCGATGCGGGCTGCCCTCGACCACCTTTCCCGAGCGCCCGCCGAGCGGAGGATCGCGATCCTGGGGACGATGGCCGAGCTGGGGCCGGACTCGGAGGCCTACCACCGCGAGATCGGGGCCTACGCCGCGCGCGCGGGGGTGGACCTGCTCGTGCCCGTGGGCGCGCCGGCGCTGGCCTACCTGGAGGGCTTCGACGGCGAGGCGCAGGCAGTCGGCAGTCCCGAGGAGGCGGCCGCGCTGCTCGAGGAGCTCGGCCGGGCCGGCGATCGCGTGCTGATCAAGGGCTCGCGCTCCGTGGGTCTGGAGCGGGTCCTCTCCTAGATGCTCGGCGAGATCGTCATCGGGGGCTCTGCCTCCCTGCTCATCTGCATGTTCCTCGGGCCGCGCTTCATCGAGTACCTGCGGCTGAAGGAGTTCGGGCAGCACATCCGCGAGGAGGGCCCCGCCGGGCACGCCGGCAAGGCGGGCACCCCGACGATGGGCGGGCTCGCGATCTTCCTCGCCGTCTGCGTGCCGTTCCTGATCCTGTCCGAGTACAGAGCGGCGAGCCTGGCCGTCCTCGGCACCGCGCTCGTGATGGCGGCGCTCGGCTTCGCCGACGACATAACGAAGCTGCGCAAGCGCCGCTCGCTCGGCGTCTCGGGCCGCGTGAAGCTGCTCGTCCAGGCGCTCACCGCGATCGCGCTCTGGCTCGTCGTGACCCAGTACCTCGAGTTCCCGGACACGCTCAACCTGCGCATCATCGACGCCTCGATCGACCTTGGGGTCGCCTACCCGATCCTGATCTTCCTCGTGCTCGCGGGCGCCACCAACGGCGTCAATCTCACCGACGGCCTCGACGGGCTCGCGGCCGGCTGCTGCGCGATCGTGTTCCTCGCCTTCACGGCGATGACCTTCATCACGCAGGGCCAGGGAGACCTCGCGCTGCTGTCGGCCTGCCTGGTGGGGGCGTGCGTCGGCTTCCTGTGGTTCAACTCGTTCCCGGCCTCCGTGTTCATGGGCGACACGGGCTCGCTCGGGCTGGGCGGCGCGATCGCCGCCCTCGCGGTGGTCACGAAGACCGAGGTGCTGCTCATCATCATCGGCGGCATCTTCGTCATGGAGGCGCTGTCCGTCGCGATCCAGGTCTTCAGCTTCCAGCGCTTCCGCAAGCGCGTCTTCCTGATGGCGCCGATCCACCACCATTTCGAGCTGGTCGGCTGGTCGGAGACGAAGATCATCCTGCGCTTCTGGATCGTGGCCGCGATCTGCGGGGCCGTCGGCTTCACGCTCTACCAGGCGTCGATCACGCCATGAGGCCGCCCCTCCCCGAGGGGCCGTATCTGATCGTTGGGCTGGCGCGCTCGGGCGCCGCGGCGGCCCGCATGCTGCTGGCTCACGGGGAGGTGCTGGGCGTGGACCGCGGCCGCCCCGAGCCGCCCCCGGGCATCGAGGCCGTCCTCGAGAGCGACGGGGTCGAGCTGCTCGAGCGCGTGCGCTGCGTCGTCAAGAGCCCCGGCGTCCCGAACGAGGCGCCCGTGATCAGCGCGGCGCGCGAGCGCGGGCTGCCGGTGCTGGGCGAGCTCGAGCTCGCCTGGCGGCTGCTCCCGGGCCGCTTCGTCGCGGTCACGGGCACGAACGGCAAGACGACCACGGCCGAGCTGCTCGGCGCGATATGGCGCGCCGCCGGCCTGCCGGTGGCGGTGGCCGGCAACGTGGGCACGCCTCTGTCGTCGCTCGTGGGCGAGCTCGGCGGCGACGCGACAGTCGTCTGCGAGGTGTCGAGCTTCCAGGCCGAGGACTCGGAGCTGTTCGCGCCCGACACCGCCCTGCTGCTCAACATCGAGGAGGACCACCTCGACCGGCACGGCACCCTCGAGGCCTATCGCGAGGCGAAGCTGCGCCTGTTCCGCAACCAGACGCGCGAGCAGGTGGCGGTCGCGCCGCCCGGCTTCGAGCTGCCCGGCGCGGGCCGCCGGGTCACGTTCGGCGACCCCGCGGAGCTGCCGCTGCCGGCCGGCGAGATCCGCCTGCGCGGGCCGCACAACCTCGAGAACGCGATGGGCGCGTCCGCAGCTGCGCTCGCGTCCGGGGTGCCGCCCGCGGCGGTGGCGGATGCGCTGCGTGGCTTCACGGGCGTCCCGCACCGGCTCGAGGAGGTCGGCACGGTGGGCGGGGTCCTGTACGTGAACGACTCCAAAGCCACCAACGTCGCCTCGGCCCGGCGCGCGCTCGAGTCGTTCGGCGGCGGCGTGCACGCGATCCTCGGCGGCAGCCTCAAGGGCGGCGGCTTCCGCGAGCTGCGCGAGCCGGTCAGCGAGCGCTGCCGCGCCTGTTACCTGATCGGCGAGGCCGCGGACCTGCTCGCCGAGGACCTCGAGGGCACCGTGCCGCTGATCCGCAGCCGCGACCTCGAGACCGCCATGCGCGAGGCCTCGGAGGCGGCCGTGGCCGGCGATGTGGTGCTGCTCTCGCCCGCCTGCGCGAGCTTCGACCAGTTCCGCGACTTCGAGGACCGGGGCGAGCAGTTCCGCTCGCTCGTTCCGAGAGCATGATTCCGGGGGCCGGCGTAGAAGAACGTCCGGATGGCTCGCCGCCGCCGCCCGAAGCGCCCGATCGAGTACTCGATCCTCTACACCGCGACCCTGTGCCTCCTGGCGGGCGGGGCCGTGATGGTCTATTCGGCGAGCTCGGCGGAATCACTCCTGTCGGGCACGGGCGACGCCTCGTACTACCTCAAGCGCTACGTGCTGCTCGGCCTGATCGGGCTGGTGGCCATGCACTTCGCGGCGCGCCACGGGCTGAAGCTGATCAAGGGCCTCACGCCGATCCTGCTCGTCGTCTCGTTCGCGCTCACCGTTGCGGTGATGCTGCCGGGCATCGGCGTGACCGTGAACGGTGCGACGCGCTGGCTCGGCGCCGGCCCGCTCCAGTTCCAGCCCTCCGAGTTGCTGAAGGTCTCGTTGATCCTGTACGCGGCGCAGGTCCTCGCCGCACGGCCGCGCTCGGTGCTGACGGTGGGCGGCCTCTTCAAGCCGCTGCTGCTCGTGGTGGGCGCCGCCTGCGCGCTTCTCATGAAGCAGCCCGACATGGGCACGGCGATGGTCGTGTGCTTCTCGATCGGCGCCCTGCTCGTGGCGGCGGGCACCCCGATCCGCAACCTCGCGATGATTGCCGGCTCACTCGCCGGCCTGGCGCTGCTGCTCGCGATCGCCGAGCCCTACCGGCGCGAGCGGCTGACGGCGTTCCTCGACCCGTTCGCCGATGCGGGCGACTCCGGCTTCCAAGCGGTGCAGGCGCTCACGGCGATCGGCTCGGGCGGCTTCTTCGGGGTGGGCCTGGGCGAGTCGGTCCAGAAGATCTTCTATCTGCCCGAGGCGCATACGGACATGATCCTGGCGATCATCGGCGAGGAGCTCGGGCTGATCGGCATCCTCGCTCTGCTGATCCTGTACGGGATGATCGGCTACGCCGGGCTGCGCACCGCGAAGCTCGCGCGCGACTCCTACTCGAAGCTGCTGGCGACGGGGATCACGTCGCTGATCCTGTGCCAGGCGACGCTCAACTTCTTCGCCGTGCTCGGGATGATGCCGCTCACCGGCGTGCCGCTGCCGTTCATCTCCTACGGGAGCTCGAACCTGATCGTGCTGCTGGCAGCGATGGGGCTGCTGATGGGTGTGGCGGCCACGGGCGGCGAGGCCGGGAAGCGCGGCCGCAGGCCCGACCTGCACGCCGTCGAGGGCGGCGCCGAGGGGCGCGAGCCGCGGCGCGCGCGGACCGCCCGCGCCGCGCGCTGAGCGCGGAGGGCTCATGGCCAAGGTGGTGATCGCCGCGGGCGGGACCGCCGGCCACGTCGTCCCCGCGCTGGCGGTGGCCGACGTGCTGCGCGGGCGCGGCGTCGAGGTGGAGTTCATCGGCGGCGACCGTGCCGAGGCGGAGCTGGTGCCGGCGGCCGGCTACCCGCTCCACCAGCTTCACGTGACCGGGATCGACCGCAGCAACGTACTGCGCGCCGCTCGCGCGCTGCTGCTCGCCGCCGGCGCGACCTTCCGCGCGCGCCGGCTGCTGAAGCGGGTGGGCGCGGACGCGGTCATGGGCGGCGGTGGCTACGTGTCGGGCCCTGTGGGGCTGGCGGCGCGCTCGCTGCGGCTGCCGATCGTGCTGACCGAGGCCGACAGCCACCTGGGGGTCACGAACCGGCTGCTCGCACCGCTCTCGGCGCGCGTATGCCTGGCGTTTCCGGTCCCGGGCCGCGACGGTCCGCGCTATCTCCTGACCGGGCGCCCGCTGCCGGCCGCCACGGGCGAGGCCGACCGGGCCGCGGCCCGCGAGCGCTTCGACCTCGACCCGGCCGCCCAGTGCCTGCTCGTGTTCGGCGGCTCGCTCGGCGCGCGCCGCCTCAACCACGCCGCCCTCGACGCGTTCGGGGCCGCCGCGCCGTGTTCGGTGTTGCACGCCTGCGGGCGCCGCGACTACGACGAGCTGCGCGCCCGGCTCGACGAGCTCGGCTCGCCGCCGCACTACCGTCTGCTCCCGTACATCGAGCCGTTCGCGGACGCGCTCGCGGCCGCCGACCTCGTGGCGTCGCGCGCGGGGGGCTCCGTGCTCGAGCTGGCCGCCGTCGGCCTGCCGGCGATCCTCGTTCCCTATCCGCACGCCACGGCCGACCACCAGACCCTCAACGCGCGGTACATGGAGCAGGCCGGAGCGGCTGTCGTCGTGCCCGACGACGAGCTCGACGGCCCGCGGCTCGCGCGCGAGGTCGCCGCGCTGCTCGGGGCGCCGCAGCGCATGGCCGACATGTCGAAGGCCGCCCGCGCCGCCGCCCGCCCCGACGCCGCCGAGCGCATCGCCGACGAGCTGCTCGCGCTGGTCTAGGGGTCGTGAGCCGTCCGGCTACTCCGCACGTTGCCGGATTGATGGTCTCTGGGACCACCAAGTCGGCAACGTAGGGTCACCGGGGCTTCTTGGTGTCGTGTGACGACAGCCAGTTGCCACGGTGGCGGTGGGTTCCGGCGGCCATGGCGGGGCGTGGCGGGACGCGGCCCACACCTCGTGGCCGCGCCGGGTCCGCTGGAGCTTGGCGATAAAGGGGTGGATTTCGGTGTTCCACCCGTCCGGCTACTCCGCACGTTGCCGGATTGATGGTCTCTGGGACCACCAAGTCGGCAACGTAGGGGTCACCGGGGCTTCTTGGTGTCGTGTGACGACAGCCAGTTGCCACGGTGGCGGTGGGTTCGTGCGGCGGGGCGCCTCTGACGGTTAACGTCAGGCGCCATGCCGAGCGGGCCGTTCGAGGGGCGCAGCCTCCACTTCATAGGGATCGGCGGGGCCGGCATGAGCGGCCTCGCGCTCGTCGCGCGCCAGCTCGGCGCGACCGTCACCGGCTCGGACCGCGCCGAGTCGTCCTACTGGGAGCAGCTCCGCGCCGCGCGCATCGAGCCGACGCTCGGCCACAACTCGGCGAACCTGCCGGCCGAGGCGGAGGTCGTCGTCTCTACGGCGATCCCGGACGACAACCCCGAGCTCACCGCCGCGCGCGCCGCGGGGGCGACGATCCTGCACCGCGGCGACCTGCTCGGCGAGCTTTCGCGCATGAAGCGGACCATCGCCGTGGGTGGGACGCACGGGAAGACGACGACGGCGTCGATGACCGCGCTGGCGCTGCTCGAGTGCGGCCGCGAGCCGGCCTTCCTGATCGGCGGCGAGCTGCGCGCCGCGGGCACGAACGCGGCCTGGGGCGCGGGTGAGTGGGCCGTGATCGAGGCGGACGAGTCCGATCGCTCCTTCCTCAAGCTGGCGCGCGATGTCGCCGTGATCACCAACGTCGAGCTCGACCACCACGCGACCTACCCGAGCGTGCTCGCGCTCGAGGACGCCTTCGCCGAGTTCGCCGAGCCCGCCGGGCTGCGCGTGCTCGGCCCGGACCTGACCGCTTTCGCCGCCGCCGGGCGCTCGGTCAGCTTCGGCATCGACTCCGGCGACCTCGAGGCCCGCGAGCTCCGCCTGCACCCGGGCGGGTCGCGCTTCAGCGTCGAGGGCGCGGAGGTTGAGCTGCGCGTCCCTGGGCGCCACAACGTCCTGAACGCGCTGGCGGCGCTCGCCTCCTGCCGTGCGGCAGGGCTCGAGCCGACGGAGGCCGGCCCCGCGCTCGCCGCCTTCACGGGCGCGGGGCGGCGCTTCGAGGAGCACGGCCGCACGTCATCAGGCGCTCTCGTCTACGACGACTACGCCCATCATCCGACGGAGGTGCGCGCCACCCTGGAGGCCGCGCGCACGCTCGCGCCGAGACGGCTCGTGGCCTGCTTCCAGCCGCACCTCTACTCGCGCACGCGCATGCTCGCGCGGGAGTTCGGACGGGCGCTCGCGCTCGCCGACGTCGTTGTGGTGCTCGACATCTACCCGGCCCGCGAGCGCGCAGAGGACTTCCCGGGCGTGAGCGGCCTGCTCGTGGCGGGCGCGGCGTCCGACGCAGCCGGCGGCAGGCCGGTCTGGTGGCTGCCGCAGATGGCGGATGCGGCGCGCATGCTGCGCTCGGAGCTCCGCGAGGGCGATCTGCTGCTGACGCTCGGGGCGGGAGACGTGGATCGGCTGGCGAAGGAGCTCGTGGAGTGAAGCCCGCCTCCGTATCGGACAATTTCCCGCTCGCGCGCCTGACCACCGTGCGCACCGGCGGCCACGCTGACCACTACGCGCGTCCGGACACGGTCGAGGCGCTCGAGGAGCTGCTCGCCTGGGCCGAGCATGACGAGATCGAGGTAGGAGTGGTCGGCTCAGGATCGAACCTCCTCGTAGCGGATGAAGGCTTTCGGGGACTTGTGATCAAGCTGAACGGCTCGCTGGCCACGATCGAGCGCGACGGCGACCGCCTCCTGTGCGGCGGCGGCGCGCGCCTGCCGCAGGCCGCCGCCTTCGCGGCGCGCGAGGGCCTCAGCGGGCTCGAGTTCGGGGTCAACATCCCCGGGACCGTCGGCGGCGCGGTCAAGATGAACGCCAACGCCTATGGGGGTGACCTCGCGCGCGTGCTCGAGTGGGTCGAGATCGAGACGCCGCACGGCGGTGAGCGCCGCAGCCCTGACGAGCTCGGCTTCAGCTACCGGCGCTCGAACCTCGAGCCGCGCGAGATCGTGGCGCGCGCCTCGTTCGCGCTCAGCCCGGCCGAGCCGGACGCGGTCAAGGGGACGCTCGCCGAGATGCGCGCGGCGCGCCGCGCCGCCCAGCCGTCGGGAATCAAGACCTTCGGGTCGACCTTCAAGAACCCCGAGGACCCGCGCGCCGAGGGCAGGAGCGCCGGCGTGCTGCTCGACGAGGCGGGTTGCCGCGGCCTCGCGGTCGGCGGCGCGCGCTTCTCCGAGAAGCACGCCAACTTCGTGGAGAACATGGGCGACGCCACCACCGCGGACGTGATCGCGCTGATGGGGGAGGGGCGGCGGCGCGTGCGCGAGCGCTTCGGGGTCGAGCTCGAACCCGAGGTGCAGTTCCTCGGCGAGGTCGACACGACCCCGCTCTGGGGCGCCGCGTGAGGGGCGCGGCGGCCGCCATCGGGCGCCGCAGGCTTCCGCGGCCGGCGCTGTCGCTGCGGATGCCCGGTCCGCGGCTGCGCCTCTGGCTGGTCATCCTGACGCTGCTCGCCGTCGTGCTGGCGGCCGGCTACCGCTTCTGGCTGCGGGACTCGTCGTTCGTCGCCGTCGAGGACGTCAAGGTCAGCGGGCTCACTACCAAGGACGCGGAGCGCGTGCGCGCCGCGCTCACGAGCGCCGGCCAGACGATGACGACGCTGAACGTGGACCGCGAGCTGCTCGAGCAGGCGGTTGCGCACTATCCGGTCGTGCGCGGGCTCGAGATCAGCCCCGATTTCCCCCACGGCCTCAGGATCCGCGTGATCGAGCACCACCCGGCCGCGCTCGTCCAGCTGAACGGCGACGAGGTGCCGGTGGCGGGCGACGGCACGATCCTGCGCGGGATGCCGGTCGAGGGCCGGCTCCCGGCGATCGATACGGAGGTGACGGCCCGCGGCCAGCGCCTGTCGAGCTCGGCCGCGCTGCACGCCGCGCGCGTGGCGGGCGCCGCGCCGGCCCCAATGCGCTCCCGTATCGAGGTGATCACCGCGCGCAAGGAGGACGGCATCGTCGTCGAGCTCCACGAGGGTCCCGAGCTGATCTTCGGCGACGGGAGGCGCGCGGAGGCGAAGTGGATCGCGGCCACGCGCGTGCTCGCGGATCCCGACTCCGAGGGCGCCACCTACATCGACGTGCGCCTGCCCGGCCGGCCAGCCGCGGGCGGCCTGCCGGCCGGCAGCGTCACCCCGGTGGCTCCGGCGGGTACGCCGATCGCTCCCTCGACGGGCACGGTGACCATCGACCCGGCGGCAGCGGCGACGGGGGCGACCACGCCCACGCCGCCCGCGACGGTGCCGACGACACCGCCGGCGACGGCGGCGCCGACGACGCCCGCTGAGCCTCAGACACCCGCCGCACCGGCCCAGGGAGTGGCCGGCGGGACGGGCGCGCCGCCCTCTCCGTAACCCTCAACCCATCGTCGAGACTTGGCTCAACCCTCGACCTTTGCTCGAGGGCTATTGTGCAGGATTTGTTGCGAGGATGGTTGACACTTTCGGCGAATGCCGCCTACAGTGCGGTCTTTGCGGGATTCGTGAAACCCTCGATGATCGCTTGAGTTATCGGATCCGCCGCACTCGGCCGAGCCGAGTGCTTGCGGCCAAGCCGGACGGGAGACTCCATGGACACGGGCAGTTACCTCGCGGTAATAAAGGTCGTCGGTATCGGCGGCGGCGGCACGAATGCCGTCAACCGCATGGTGGACGCCGGCCTCAAGGGCGTCGAGTTCATCGCCGTGAACACCGACGCGCAGGCGCTCCAGATGTGCGATGCCGACATCAAGCTCCAGATCGGCGATCAGCTCACGCGCGGGCTCGGAGCCGGCGCCAACCCGGAGGTCGGCTACGGAGCGGCGAACGAGAGCCGCGACGAGATCAAGGAGGCGCTGAAGGGCGCGGACATGGTCTTCGTCACCGCCGGCGAGGGTGGCGGCACCGGTACCGGCGCCGCGCCCGTGATCGCCGAGGTGTCGAAGCAGGAGGTCGGCGCGCTGACCGTCGGCGTGGTCACGAAGCCGTTCGACTTCGAGGGCACCCAGCGGATGCGCCAGGCCGTCGACGGCATCGACCGCCTGCGCGAGCAGGTGGACACGATGATCGTGATCCCGAACGAGAAGCTGCTGGCGGTCGTCGAGCGCCGGACGAGCATCCTCGAGGCGTTCCGGGAGGCCGACAACGTGCTCGGCCAGGGTGTCCAGGGCATCACCGACCTGATCACGACCCCGGGGTTGATCAACCTCGACTTCGCCGACGTGCGGACGATCATGCAGGACGCCGGCTCGGCCCTCATGGGAATCGGCGAGGCTGCCGGCGAGAACCGCGCGGGCGAGGCGGCGAAGAACGCCGTGTCGAGCCCGTTGCTCGAGCAGTCCGTCGAGGGCGCCACCGGGATCCTGCTGAACATCACGGGCGGCAGCGACCTGGGCCTGTTCGAGGTCAACGAGGCGGCCGAGATCATCCAGTCGGCTGCCGACCAGAACTCGAACATCATCTTCGGGGCTGTCGTCGACGACGCCATGGCCGACAGCGTGCGCGTCACGGTGATCGCCACCGGCTTCGAGCGCGCGAGCCGTCAGGCGCTCTTCACCGAGGACTCGACCGGCAGGCGCCGCGAGCCGCGCCGGCGTGACGTCAAGATGGACGAGGGCCAGCGCGCGTCGCTCGAGATCTCCGACGACGAGATCGACGTGCCGTCCTTCCTGAGGGACTGAAGTTCCTGAGGGCCTGACAGAGATCCTTCCGCCGGCCACGGCGCTCGCCTTCGAGGCGATGCGCGAGCTGCGCACCCACCACGAGGACGAGGCCGCCTTCGTCAAGCGCGTCGACGAGGTCCAGCGGCCCGAGGGCTACCGGCTCGTTGGCGCCTTCGAGGACGGGCGTTGCGTCGCCGTGGCCGGCTTCCGCGTGATCCACAACCTCGCCTGGGGCGACTGTCTGTACGTCGACGACCTCTCGACCCATCCGGACGGCCGCCGGCGCGGCCACGGGCGCGCGCTGCTCGAATGGTGCGCGGCCGAGGCGGAGCGGCTTGGCTGCGGCCAGCTTCACCTCGATTCCGGGGTCGGGCCCGAACGCGAGGACGCCCACCGGCTCTACTTCAACACCGGTCTGCGCATCACGAGCTACCACTTCGCGCAGCCGGTCGGCCGCGCAGGCTCGTGATCGACTCCGCGGCCCGCCTGGCGCTGGTGGCCGAGCGTGAGCTGGAGGCGCTCGTGGGGGTCTCTTCGCCCTCGGGCGACGTCGCCGGCGCCGAGGAGTGCGCCGCGCTCGCAACGGCGTTCCTGCCGCCCGAGGCCGAGGTGGAGCGGCCTCCCTGCTCGACCGCGGGCTACGCCCCCGACCTGTGCGGGCGCCTGCGCGGCAGCGGGACGAAGCGCGTGCTGCTGCTCGGCCACCTGGACACGGTCGTCGCCCACGCCGCGCACCGGCCGCTCGAGCGCGAGGGCGACCGCCTCACGGGCTCCGGCACCATCGACATGAAGGGCGGCGTGGCGCTCGCTCTGGGGCTGATGCGCGAGCTGGCGCCGCGGTCCGAGCTCTACCGCGAGGTCGCCGTCCTGCTCGTCAACGACGAGGAGTGGCGGACGTCCGGGTTCGCGCACATCGAGCAGTTCGTGGGCTTCGACGCCTGTCTCTGCTTCGAGGCCGGCGAGCGCACGCAGGACGGCGACGAGGCCGTGATCGTCAAGCGCAAGGCGGCGGGGACGCTGCGGGTGGAGGCGCAGGGGCGACCGGCGCACTCGGGCTCGGCGCCGCAGCGAGGCCGCAACGCGCTGCTGGCGCTGGCCGCCGCAGCGGAGCGGGTCGCCGCCGCGAGCGACCCGGGTGGCCCCGACCGGCTGACGGCTGTGCCGACGATCCTGCGCTCGGGGGACGCGTTCAACGTCGTGCCCGCGGCCGGCGAGCTCGTCTGCGACCTGCGCGCCGACCGGCTCGAGGCCTTCGACCCGGTGCTGGCCGCGATGCCCGACGACCACGAGGGAGTACGGCTCGAGACGTCGCTCGTGCGCGCCTGGCCGGGCATGGACTCGCGCGCCGCCACGGCGGACCTGCTCGCCGCGGCGGCAGAGCGGCTCGGGCGCCCGATCGTGGCCTCCGAGCGGGGCGGCGCAAGCGACGCGAGCCACGTCGCGGCGGGTGGGATCGCGGTCACGCTGGACGGCCTCGGGCCACGCGGCGGCGGCGCGCACGCGCCGCACGAGTGGGTGAGTGCGGCGTCGCTGCGCACGCGTGCCGAGCTGGCCCTGGCGGTCACGGCCGCGCTGCTCGACGCCTGAGCGCCGCCGGGCATGTGAGCGGGGTGCGCGGGGCGGGTAACCTCCGATCCGCTTGCCGTCCACAGCAGACACGCTTCGGCGCACGCCGCTCTACGACCGCCACGAGCGCGCCGGCGCGAAGCTGGTCCCGTTTGCGGGCTGGGAGATGCCGGTCCAGTACGAGGGCATCCGCCAGGAGCACGTGAACGTCCGCACGGGAGCGGGGATGTTCGACGTCTCGCACATGGGTGAGATCGAGACCTCGGGACCCCAGGCGGAGGAGTTCCTCCAGCGGATCCTCTCGAACGACGTCACGAGGATCGCCGAGCGCGGCGCCCAGTACTCGGTGCTGTGCCGCGAGGACGGCGGCGTCCTCGACGACCTCTTCACCTACCGGCTCGGCCCCGAGCGCTACCTGACGGTCACCAACGCGGCCAACCACGAGAAGGATCTCGCCTGGTTCGAGCGCCAGGCCTCCGGCTTCGACGTCGACGTGCACGACGCGCACTCGGACTGGGCGATGCTGGCCGTCCAGGGCCCGCGGGCGCGCGCAGCGCTCGAGCGGCTCGCCGACGGCGAGCTACCCCGGCGCATGCGCACCGTCGAGCTGCGCCTCGCCGGTGCCGAGATGCTCGTCTGCGGCACGGGCTACACGGGCGAGGACGGCTGCGAGCTGATGCTGGCGCCCGGCGACGCCGGCGGCGTCTGGGACGCCCTGCTCGCCGAGGGCGTCGAGCCCGCCGGCCTGGGGGCGCGCGACACGCTTCGGCTCGAGGTCTGCTTCCACCTCTACGGCAACGACCTGGACGAGCAGCACGATCCGATCGAGGCAGGGCTCGGCTGGTGCTGCAAGCTCGAGACCGGATTCATCGGCGCGGACGCCCTATCCGGCCCATCCCCGGAGCAGACGCTCGTCCCGTTCGCCTTCACCGGCCCAGGCATCCCGCGCCAGGGCAACCCGATCCGCACCGAGGCCGGGGACGGGGTCGTGACGAGCGGCTCGCTCTCGCCCTGCCTGGAGACGGGCATCGGGATGGGCTACGTGCCCGTCGCGGCGTCCGAGCCGGGGACGACGATTGAGGTCGACGTGCGCGGCAAGCTGCGTTCAGCCGAGGTGAGGACCAAGCCTCTGTACGTGCGTCGCGACCCCGAGAACGAAGGAGACCATGCCTGAGGCAAGCTATCCCGACGACCTCCGGTACCACGAGGAGCACGACTGGGCGCGCATCGACGGCGACCAGGCCACCTTCGGGGTCACCTGGTACGCGCAGGACGCGCTCGGCGAGGTCGTGTTCTTCGACCCGCCCGAGGTGGGCGCCTCGGTGAGAAAGGATCAGACCTATGCCGAGGTCGAGTCGGTCAAGGCCGTGAGCGATGTCTTTGCCCCGCTCTCGGGCGAGATCGTGGAGGTCAACGAGGCGCTCGCGGAGAGTCCCGAGCGCATCAACGCTGACCCCTACGGGGACGGCTGGATGATCAAGGTCCGGATGTCCGAACCTTCCGAGGCCGACAAGCTCATGGACGCAGCCGCCTACAAGGAGATGCTCGAGAGCGGTAACTAGATTCGGAGAAGATGAGCCGCTACACCGCAGTCACCGAGCAGGACCTGGAGGAGATGCTCGGCGCGATCGGCGTCGGCTCCCTCGACGACCTGTTTGCCGACATCCCCCAGGGCGTTCGCCTTGGCCGTGACATCGATCTCCCGGACGGGCGCTCCGAGCAGGAGGTACACGAGCACCTGGCCGCCCTCGCCGCGCGCAACGTGCACGCGGACGCCGAGGTCAGCTTCCTCGGCGCCGGCATGTACGACCACTACATACCCGCGCTGATCGACACGCTGCTCAGCCGTTCGGAGTTCCTCACGCCCTACACGCCGTACCAGCCGGAGGTCTCCCAGGGCGGCCTGCAGGTGATGTTCGAGTACCAGACGGCGATCTCGGAGCTCACCGGGCTGCCCGTCTCCAACGCCTCCGTGTACGAGGGTCCCAGTGCCGTGGCGGCGGCCGGTTATCTCGCGAAGCTCGAGACCCGGCGCACCAGGCTCGTGGCCTCGCGCGGTCTACACCCGCACTCGCGCGCCGCGCTCGCCACGCACGCCGCCGGCTACGGCATGGAGGTGGTCGAGGTGCCGCTCGACGGCGCCGGCGCGACCGACATCGAGGCGCTTGCGGCCGCCGTCGACGACGACACCGCCGCCGTGTTCGTCCAACAGCCGAACTTCCTCGGCACGGTCGAGGAGCTCGGCGAGCTGGTCGAGGCCGGCAAGTCGACCGGCGCCCTGTTCGTGTGCGCCGCCGACCCGCTGCCGCTCGGCATCCTCAGGCCGCCCGGCGAGCTCGGCGTCGACGTCTGCGTGGGCGAGGGTCAGTCGCTCGGCAACAGGCTCGACTACGGCGGGCCGTCGTTCGGGTTCTTCGCAGCCTCCGACCGCTTCATCCGCAAGATGCCGGGCCGGATCGCCGGGGAGACGGTCGATGCCGAGGACAGGCGCGGGTTCGTGCTCACGCTGCAGACGCGCGAGCAGCACATCCGGCGCGAGAAGGCGACCCACAACATCTGCACCGCACAGGCGCTGAACGCGCTCGCCGGAGTCGTCTACCTGTCCTGGCTCGGCAAGCGCGGCCTCGTCGAGCTCGGCGAGCTGATGCTGCGGCGCACGCACTACGCGCGCGAGACGCTCGGGCTCGAGCCGATCAACCCGGGGCCGATCGTGCGCGAGTTCGCAGTGCACGTTCCCGACATCGACGCGCTGTTCGAGCGCGCCCGCGCCGAGGGGATCAACCCGGGCTACCGGCTCGGGCGCGACTACCCCGAGTACGAGGACGGCCTGCTCGTGGCGATCACCGAGCGCCGCACGAAGGCGGACATCGACCGGCTCGCACGCGTCGTCGCGGCAAGCCGCGAGGGCGTGGCCGCATGAGCGAGTCCGACACGATCACGATCTTCGAGCGCTCGCGCGAGGGCCGGCGGGCGTTCGTGGCACCCGCCCCCGACGACGAGGTGCCCGAGGTACCGATCGAGGAGCTGCTGCCCGAGGGCGCGCGGCGCGAGCAGCCCGCCGAGCTGCCCGAGGTGTCGGAGCCCGAGCTCGTGCGCCACTACACGACGCTCTCGTCGAAGAACTTCCACCTCGACGAGGGCTTCTACCCGCTCGGCTCCTGCACGATGAAGCACAACCCGAAGCTGCACGAGCGGGTAGCCGCCCTGCCTGGCCACGCCCGCCTGCACCCGCTGCAGGACCCGGAGCGCGCGCAGGGAGCGCTGGAGCTGATGTGGCGCCTGCAGGAGGCGCTGGGGGAGGTCGCGGGGCTGCCGCACGTGTCGCTGCAGCCGAGCGCGGGGTCACACGGCGAGCTCGCGGGGCTGCTGCTCACGCGCGCCTACCACGAGGACCGCGGCGAGCAGCGCACCAAGGTGCTGACTCCGGACACCGCGCACGGCACCAACCCGGCGACGGTGACGATGGCGGGCTACGACGTGGTCAAGGTCGGCACGGCGCCGGACGGCGGCGTCGACCTCGACGACCTGCGCGCCAAGGCGGACGAGGACGTCGCCTGTCTCATGCTCACGAACCCGAACACGCTCGGCCTGTTCGACACGAACATCGAGGAGATCGCGCGGATCGTGCACGGGGTGGGGGCGACGCTCTACTACGACGGCGCCAACCTGAACGCCGTGATGGGCATCGCGCGCCCCGGCGACATGGGCTTCGACATCGTCCACTTCAACCTGCACAAGACCTTCACGCAGCCCCACGGCGGCGGCGGGCCCGGGGCCGGCCCGATCGCATGCTCGGAGCGGATCGAGCCGTTCCTGCCGATTCCCCAGGTGGTGTGCCGCAGCGGCGAGAACGGCCGCGAGCCGCACTTCGACCTCGACTTCGAGCGTCCGAAGTCGATCGGCAAGCTGCGCGGCTTCCAGGGCAACTTCGGCGTCTTCGTACGCACCTACGCCTACATCTGCTCGCTCGGCGGCGACGGGCTCGCGGACGTCTCACGGACGGCCGTCCTGAACGCCAACTACCTGAAGGCGCTGCTGGCCGAGGAGGGCATCGGCGAGTACCTCCCGGTGGCGTTCGACCGCCTCTGCATGCACGAGTTCGTGCTGTCGGGAAGCGGCGCCAAGGAGCAGCTCGGCGTGCGCACGCTCGACATCGCCAAGCGCATGCTCGACCACCGCGTGCACCCGCCGACCGTCTACTTCCCGCTGCTCGTCGACGAGGCGCTCATGATCGAGCCGACCGAGACGGAGACGAAGGAGCGGCTCGACGACTTCGCCGGCGTGATCCGCGAGATCCTCGCCGAGGCGAAGGAGGACCCGGAGATCGCCCGCACGGCGCCCCACACGACCCCGGTGCGCCGCCTCGACGAAGCCGGCGCTGCCAAGCGGCCGGTGGTGCGCTGGCGCCCGAGCGCCGCCTAGATGGCCACCCTTCCCGAGGGCACGTCGGTCGAGGGCGTCAGCGCCCAGGAGCTCCGGCTCGCCGCCCGCAACCACGCGCTTCCGCTCGAGGCGCTGCGGCATCCGATCACGCCGGCCGGGCTCCACTACCTCCTGATCCACTACGACATCCCTGCCGTCGACCCGGCTGACTTCGTCCTCGAGCTCCGCGGTGCCGTCGAGCGACCGCTGTCGTTCTCGCTCGACGACCTGCGGGCGCGCGAGCGCGTCTCCCTGCCGGTGACCTTCGAGTGCGCGGGCAACGGGCGGGCGCTGCTCGAACCACGCCCCGTCAGCCAGCCCTGGCTGACGGAGGCGGTCGGAACTGCGGAATGGGCGGGCGCCGCGCTCGGGCCGCTGCTCGAGGACGCCGGCGTGCAGCCCGGCGCGGTCGAGGCGCTCTTCACGGGGCTCGACCGCGGCGTCGAGGGCGGCGAGGCGCAGGCCTACGAGCGGGCGCTCCCCGTGTCGGAGGCCTTCGGCGGCCTGCTCGCCTACGAGATGAACGGCGCGCCGCTACTGCCCCAGCACGGTTTCCCGCTGCGCCTGGTCGTGCCCGGCTGGTACGGCATGCAGAACGTCAAGTGGCTCACGCGCATCACACTGCTCGAGGAGCCGTTCGAGGGTTACCAGAACGCTGTCGGCTACCGCATGTACGACGCCGACGGCAACCCGGGCGAGCCCGTGACCCGGATGCTGCCGCGCTCGCTGACGCTGCCGCCCGGGATCCCCGACTTCATGACCCGCGAGCGCATACTCGAGCCCGGCCCGCTGACGCTCCAGGGCCGGGCCTGGTCGGGCCGCGGGCCGATCGAGCGCGTCGAGGTCTCCACCGACGGCGGCGAGAACTTCGCGGACGCGGAGCTCGACGCGCCGATCGGCGAGGCCGCCTGGGTGGGCTGGCGCTTCGATTGGGACGCCGAGCCCGGCAGCTACGTGGTGTCGTCGCGCGCGACCGACGCCGCCGGCAACGTCCAGCCGCTCGACCCGCCCTGGAACCTCAAGGGCTACGCGAACAACGCGGTCGAGCGGCTCGCGGTCTTGGTCGGCCAGGCGCGCCTGGACTAGCCCAGATCCACGACCGTCGTGACCGGCCGGCTCCAGCGCCGTCCGCTGGTGCGCGCCCGCACCGTCACTCGGTGGCGGCCGACGGTGGCGCTGCCGAATGGTGAGGTGGCGAGGTGCGTCCGGCAGCGGCCATCGTGGCGGCTCTCGTCCTGCCAGCTACCGCGGACCCAGATCGGCGCGTTGCGGCCGGGTGGGCTCGTTCGCTGGCGAAACCGCAGGAGCGCCATTCCGTGTCCGCCACAGACCCGGACGCGCAGGCTTGGCCCGCTTGGCATCTGGATCAGCGGGGGGCGCGGATGTGCGAGCCGCACGAACTCGATGCGGGCCGCGGCGGCGCCTGCCGGAAGCCGTTCCTTCGCGTCGACGACGGTCAGGTCGCCGCTCGTGAAGCGTCCGCCCCCGGCGGGTCGCAGCTGGACCGGCGGCGGATCGCCTGGTGAGGGGCAATTCCGCGGCGGCCGGGGCAGCACGCCGCTGTAGATCGTCACATCGACCGGCCTGCCGCCGACGGGTGGGCCGTGGTCGACGCTGGAGCTCATGAAGCCCTTGCCTGCGTCCTCGCCGGACGTGATCCGGCCGCCGCCGACGACGGCGTTACCGGAGACGTTGAGGCACGTCGTGGTCGTGGTGAAGTCGAGGAAGCCACTCAACGTCAACGAGCCGACCGGATCCTCGCCGTTGGGCCCCGCCACCGCGCCGCCGCTGAAATCGGTCTCGAGCACGTGGCCGCTGCCCACGGCCGAGTCTCTGGCTGGCGGCTGACCGCCGGCGGCCGCCGGCACGACGAGCAAGGCCACAACGGCGCCTGCCGTGAGCCGCGGTCCACTCCTCACAGCGCATACCTACCAGTGCCGAGCTGAGGCGGTCAAGGATCGACTGACCAGCAATCACGTTATGCTGGTCAGGTCGGTTGATGGAGGAGCGCGACAAGCGGCGGATCGGCGAGGAGATCGAGCCCGGGGGCCGACCCAAGGCGCCCGGGCGGCTCGAGCTGCTTCAGCGCTTCGTCAACTCCCACAACCACGACTTCCCGCCCGACTGGGATCGCATCGGTGACCCGGGACAAGGCCCAGGCGTGGCTCCGGCAGAAGCGGCTCGTGGCGCCCGGCGACCAGATCTCGGACGCCGACGTGGCCCGCCTGCGCGAGCTGCGCGAGGCGATCCGCGCGCTGGTGGTCGCGAATCAGGGCGGACAGGCGGGCCCGGCTCCGGCCGGCGTCATTCGCAGGTTCTCGGCCGGGGCCGAGCTGAGCGTCACCGTCGACGAGGCGGGCCGCACCGCCCTCGAGCCCGCCGGGCGCGGGGTCGATGGTGCCGTGGCGACGCTCCTCGGCATCCTCCACGAGGCGCAGCTCACCGGCGATTGGTCACGCATGAAGGGCTGTCGCAAGTGCGAGTACGCGTTCTTCGACCGCTCGAAGAACCGATCTGCGGCCTGGTGCGCCATGTCGATCTGCGGCAACCGGACGAAGAACCGGGCGTACTACCGGCGCCGGCATAGCTCGGCGACATGAGCGCCGCCGGGCCGGGAGCACTTCGGCGCGCCGCCATCCACGCGAGCATCCCCGGCGCACCTCGAAGCGCGCGGCGGGCGCTCATCGCTGCAGGCCTCGCCGTCGCCGTGCTCGTGCCGCTCTTCGTCGGCGAGGGCAGCATCGCCCTGCAGAACATGATCCTGGCCGCGGCCTACGTGACCATGGCGCTGGGCCTGAACATCGTCGTGGGCTTCGCCGGGCTGCTCGACCTCGGCTATGTGGCGTTCTTCGCGATCGGTGCGCACGTGGCCGGGTACTTCGGATCCGCGTTCTGGGACAACGTCGCCGGCGGCCAGGGCATTTCGCTCCTCGTCGGCGAGCCGGCAGCGAGCATGCCGGGCATCCACCTCAACTTCCTGATCATCTTCGTGCTGGCCGCCATCGCCACCACGATCGCCGGCGTGCTGATCGGTCTGCCGACGTTACGCCTGCGCGGCGACTACGTCGGCATCGTCACACTCGCGTTCGGCGAGATCGTCGGGCAGGTCGTGGCCAACGGCCGCGACATCCAGTTCCTCGGTGGATCGCTGACCGGGGGACCGGAAGGGATCTCGGGCATCGACAAGATCGACCTGCCGTTCCTCGAGCGCTTCGGTGCGCTGGACCTGAGGCCCTGGTACTGGTTCGGCCTCGCGCTCGTCGGGCTGGTGCTGTTCGTCAACTTCCGGCTGCGCGACTCACGCGTCGGCAGGGCCTGGATCGCGATGCGCGAGGACGAGGGTGCCGCGGCGAGTGTCGGCGTTCCGATCGTGCGCACGAAGCTGATGGCGTACGGAGCCGGGGCCGCGCTGGGCGGCGTGGCCGGCGCGTTCCTCGCCTCCTACTTCAGCATCGTCAACCCCAACCAGTTCACGTTCTCGTTCTCGATCTTCATCCTCACCATGGTCGTGCTCGGCGGGATGGGCTCGATCTGGGGCGTCGTCGTGGGCGCGATCATCCTGTCGGGGATCAACAACTGGCTGCTGCCCAGGGTCCTCCACGACCTGCCCGGCAAGGTGGGCCTCGACTTCGACCTGGCCGAGATCTCGGCCGGCATCTACGGCTTCCTGCTCGTGCTGATCATGCTCGTGCGACCGGAGGGGCTGCTGCCGGAACGGCGCCACCGGCTGGCGTTGGAGCTCCAGGAGCGCCGGAGCTAGGTCGGCAGCTCGCGCTTGACCAGGTTGGCGAGCCGCTGCTGGAGGCGCTCGATCTCGCGGCGGCGGCGCTCGAGCAGCTCACGATTCGCGCGCCGCTGTTCGAGCCGGCGCCGCTCGGCGACGAGCCTGCGCAGGCGCTCGATCAGGCTGGTGACCTCGGGACTCGGGCGACGGGGGACGGACACGCCCCCAAGGCTGCCATCCGCCCCGGCTCGACCCAGTGCGGGCTTCCCGAGAGCCCTGGTTCGGAAAACCGAACGTCGCTGCGAGTTGTCAGTGGTCGTCATGCGAATCCACGACCCAGAGTAGGGCACGCGAGCCGGGTGACCAGGGGTCCTTAACGACCGGCCAGGCGCCGCCCGGGGGTCCGGGGGCGCGAGCCCCAGGGGTCTTAACGACCAGCCAGGCGCCACCCGGGGGTCCGGGGGGCGCGAGCCCCCGGCTGCTTTACTGGCGGGCCGCTCGTGCGCATTTTCTCCGGCATCCAGCCCACCGGGCGCAAGCACATCGGCAACTACATCGGGGCCATTCGCGGCTACCTGGAGGGCCAGGAGCGCGGCGACCCGGCGATCTACTGCATCGTCGACCTGCACGCCACGAGCATCACCTACGACCCGCAGAAGCTGCCGGCCTACGTGCTCGACACCACGGCGATGATGATCGCCTCGGGGCTCGACCCCGAGCGCTGCATCCTGTTCCGTCAGTCCGACGTTCGCGAGCACACCGAGCTCTGCTGGCTGCTCGCCTCCGCGACCGCCTACGGAGACCTCCTGCGCATGCATCAGTTCAAGGAGAAGTCGGCGCGCGAGCAGGAGCTCGTGCGCGCGAGCCTCTTCCTGTATCCGCTCCTGCAGGCGGCGGACATCCTGCTCTACAAGACCGACCAGGTCCCGGTGGGCGACGACCAGCGCCAGCACGTCGAGCTCGCCCGTGAGATCGCCCGGCGCTTCAACACCACCTATGGCGAGGTGTTCGTCGAGCCCGAGCACGTGATCCCGGACATCGGCGCGCGCATCATGGACCTGCAGGAGCCGGAGACGAAGATGTCCACGAGCTCCAGTACCGAGGCGGGCCTGATCTACATCGACGACGAGCCGGACGCGATCATGCGCAAGGTCAAGCGCGCCCAGACCGACTCGGGCAGCGAGGTCCTGCGCGGGCCCGACAAGCCCGGGATCACGAACCTGATCGACATGCTCGCCGCGGCCCGCGACGTGACCCCCGAGGAGATCGAGCGCGAGTTCGACGGCCAGGGCTACGGAGCCTTCAAGCAGGCGGTAGGAGAGGCGCTCGTGGAGCTCGTGGCGCCGGCGCGCGAGCGCTACCAGCAGCTGCGCCCGGACGAGGCGGCGCTCGAGGCGACGCTTGCGCGCGGGGCCCAGCGCGCCCGTGAGATCGCCATCGGGACGATGGCCGAGGTACGCGACGTGATGGGGATCGGCCCCAGGCGTTAAAGCCGGGCGCTTGTGGCGCCGATCACAAAGCGCATGAAGGCCATCGAGCGCCCACTGGTCCGGCCGCTGCTCGTGCTTCTGCTGGTGGCCATCCTGTGGACGCTCTACACGGCTGACGTCGGGCTGCGGGTCTAGTCTCCCCGGCGATGCCAATCGCCGCGCTCGACCTCGACCTCGAGGTCTTCCACGGTCCCTTCGACCTGCTGCTGACGCTGGTCCTGAGGGAGGAGATCGACCTGCTCGAGGTCGATCTGGCCGAGGTCGTGCTCGCCTACGTCGAGCACCTGGAGCGCTCCGGTGAGCTCGACCTGGAGGCCGCCACCGAGTTCCTCGTGCTGATCGCGGCCCTGCTCGAGCTGAAGTCGCGGCTGATGCTCCCGAGCGAGGACGACGAGGGCGTCGACCTCGAGCCGCAGGAGGCCGCCGAGGAGCTGCTCGCGCGGATGCTCGAGTACCACCGCTACCGGGGCGCCGCGGAGCACCTCCGCGAGCGGCTCGCCGCCGAGCACGGCTACCGCTACCGGGCGGCGCCGCTGCCGCCCCAGCTGCGGCGCGTGTCGATCGAGGTCGCCGAGGCGGCCTACGACCCCACCCTGCTCGCCGAGGCGATCGGCGAGCTGCTGCGCGTGCCGCCGCCGCTCGACCTGCGCCACGTGCGCCGGCCCGCGGTCTCGGTGGACCAGCGGCTCGCGCACCTGCGCACCCTGCTGGCCGCGCGGGCGCGCTTCTCCTTCGACGAGGCCGTCGAGGGCGCCGACCGGCTGACCGAGGCGGTCACGCTGTTCGCGCTGCTCGAGCTCTACAAGGCCGGCGAGGTGCGCTGGGAGCAGGAGGTGCCCTTCGGCCCGATCACCGTGATGGCGAGCTCATGAACGACCGCGCCGGCCTTCAGGACCTCGCGCGCATGGTCGAGGCGCTCCTCTTCCTCTCGTCGGAGCCCGTCTCGGTCGAGCGGCTCGCCGACGCCTGCGAGACCTCCGAGGGCGAGGTCGTCGAGGCGCTCGCGCGGCTGCGCGAGCACTACGCGGAGGGCTTCCGGGGCGTCGTCCTGCGCGAGGTGGCCGGCGGCTTCACGCTCGCCACCGATCCGATCGCCGAGCGCGCCGCGCGCCGGCTGCTCGCGAAGCCGCGCACGCCGCCGCTCACGCAGGCACAGGCGGAGTGCCTCGCGATCGTGGGCTACCTACAGCCGGTCTCGCGGCCGGAGATCGCGCGCATCCGCGGCGTTGCCTCCGAGTCCGCCGTCGGCACCCTGCTCGAGCGTGGCCTGATCGAGGAGTCCGGGCGCTCGCGCTTCGGCGCCGTCCTCTACCGGACCACGGACCTCTTCCAGAAGCTGTTCGGGCTCAGCGGCCTCGACGCGCTCCCCGACCCTGCCGCCTTCGACCCGAGCCCCGAGGACGAGGGCGAGCTGCGCGAGCGCCTCACCCGCGCGGGCGAACAGCGCGCCCAGAGCACGCCCGGCTAGACGCGCGCGGCGAGCTGGCCGCAGGCGGCGTCGATGTCGCGCCCGCGGGTGAGCCGCACCGTCGTGCGCACGCCCCGCTCCGTGAGCGCGCTGCGGAAGGCCTCAATCGCCGCCCGGCCGGAGCCGCGATAGGGGGCGTCTGTTGGGTTGTACGGGATCAGGTTGACCTTGAAGGCGTGGCGCGGCTCGAGCAGCGCGGCCAGCTGCACGGCCTGCTGGTAGCGGTCGTTGACCCCGTCGAGCATCAGGTACTCGACGAACAGCTGGCGGCGGCGGCGCTCGTGCCAGCGCAGGCAGGCGTCCAGCACCTCGCGCAGCGGGTGGCGTTCGTTGACCGGCATCAGCTCCGAGCGCAGCGCCTCCTCGGGCGCGTGCAGCGACAGCGCGAGCCGCACCGGCGGCCCCTCCGTCGTCATCCGCTCGATGCCGGGGATCCAGCCGACGGTCGACACGCCGATGTTCGAGTGGGCGATGCCGATCTCGGGCAGCCGCTCGCAGGCCGCAAGCACGTTGTCGAGGTTCATGAGCGGCTCGCCCATGCCCATGAAGACCGCGTGGTTGACATCCTCCGAGCGCCGGAAATGGAGCGCCTGGTCGAGGATCTCAGACGTCGTGAGGTTGCGGCCGAACTTCATGCGGCCGGTCGCGCAGAACGTGCAGGTGAGCGGACAGCCCGACTGGCTCGACAGGCAGAGCGAGCGGCGACCGTCGCGGTAGCGCATCAGGACGGCCTCGAGCGGCCGGCCGTCGGCGGTCTCGAACAGCGCCTTCTCGGTGCCGTCGCGGGCGAGTGCGGTGCGCTCGACGCGCAGCGACGAGAACGGGACCGAGTCCGCGAGCCGCCCACGCAGCTCGACCGGCAGGTTCGTCATCTCGTCGTAGGAGCCGGCGCCGCGCGCGGCCCACTCCCACACCTGACGGGAGCGGAAGCGCGGCTCGCCCTGGGCGGCGAGCCGTTCGTCCAGTAGCACCAGATCCACCCCCTGAGTGTGACTGAGTAGCCTCGAGACATGTCAGTGGACACGCCAGAGGAGCTCGAGGGTCTTGAGCGAGCCGGGCGGGTCGTGGCGGAGGCGATCGCGGCCGTGCGGGACGCCGCCGTGCCGGGCGTAACCACCGCCGAGTTGGATGCCGTCGCGCAGGCCGTGTTCGAGCGCCACGGCGCGCGCTCGGGCCCGATCCTCACCTACGACTACCCCGGCTGGATCTGCCTGAGCATCGACGACGAGATCGTGCACGGCATCCCCGGCTCGCGCGTGCTGCGCGAGGGGCAGCTGCTCACGATCGACGTCGCCGCCGAGCTGGACGGCTTCCACGCGGACGCCGCGACGACGATCGCCATCGGCCAGCCGTCGCCGGAGGCGGACCGGCTGCTCTCGGCGGGGCGCAGGGCGCTCGCCGCCGGCATCGAGGCCGCACGTCCCGGCGCCACGCTGCGCGACGTGGGCGCCGCGATCGAGGCGAGCGTCGAGTGGGACGGCTTCCACGTGGCGCGCGAGCTGACCGGCCACGGCATCGGGCGCAAGATGCACGAGCCGCCGACCGTGTTCAACTGGCCGGCCCCCTTCGAGGAGGCCTCACAGGAGCTCACGGAGGGCCTCGTTTTCACGATCGAGCCGATGATCACCGCCGGCGAGCCGCAGTTCGCCGCCGCTGCCGACGGCTGGACGATCCGCTCGCTCGACGGGGCGCGCTCGACGCACGAGGAGCACACCGTGATGGTGCGTCGCGGCGGCGCGCTGGTGCTCACCGACAGCCCCGCGTAGACAACCCAACCCTCAAAGGTTCACCCGCGGTTGCCGACAGTTCCCCTAAGGGGTACTGCCGTGCGTGGATTTGACGACCCAGAAATCTTCCGGGCGGTCTTCGAGACCGCGGCCTCGGGCATGGCGCTCGCCACGCCCGACGGCCGCTTCCTGCGCGTGAATCAGGCGCTCTGCCGGATCGCGGCGCGCAGCGAGGAGGAGCTGCTCGCCACAACGCTCCCGGAGATCACCCACCCCGACGATCGTCCGCTCGAGGAGCGCGTGCTCGTCCGGATCCGCAGCGGCGACACGGCTGCCCAGGCGGAGCGGCGCTGGGTGCGACCGGACGGTTCGATCGTCTGGGTCGAGGTGCAGGCATCGCCGGTGGCCGACGAGGGCGAAGGCCCTGACTACCTGCTCTGGCAGGTGACCGACGTGACCGAGCGCAGGCTGCTGGAGCAGCGCCTGCGTCATCTCGCCGATCACGACGCCCTCACGGGGCTGTTCAACCGGCGCCGCTTCGAGGAGGAGCTCGAGCGGCATGTCTCGCACGCGCGCCGCTACCGCATGGAGGGCTCCGTCCTCCTGATGGACGTCGATGACCTGAAGGCGATCAATGACAGCGGCGGCCACCGTGCCGGCGACGCCGTGCTGATCGCCGTCGCCGAGGTGCTGCGCCAGCGGCTGCGCCAGAGCGACGTGGTCGCCCGCTTTGGAGGGGACGAGTTCGCCGTGCTGCTTCCGTACGCGAGCGGCAGCGACGCCGCCACCGTGGGCGCGGCACTTGCGGCGGGCGTGCGCGGCGACGTGCGGACGCCCGCGGGGCCGGTCACGATCAGCGTCGGCGTCGGTGAGCTGCGCCCGGGGCTGCGCTCGGCCGACGAGGCGCTCAGCGTGGCCGATGCGGCCATGTACCGCTCGAAGGTCCGCGGCGGCGACGGCCTCGCGTCGGGCTCGGCCGAGGCGAGCGGCGCGGCCTGATCCAGGTCGTACGCTCTGTGCGTGCGACTCGTCAAGTACCTGGCCCACGCCGGGGTCGCCTCGCGGCGCGCGGCCGAGGGCCTGATCGCGGCCGGGCGGGTGACCATCGCCGGCGACGTCGTGCGCGACCCGGCCCGTGACGTCGACGAGGGAAGCGGGGTCGCGGTCGACGGCGCGCCCGTGCGTCCCGAGCCGCACGAGGTGCATGCGCTCAACAAGCCCGCCGGGGTCGTCTCGACGGCGCGTGACACGCACGGCCGGCCGACCGTCGTCGAGCTGGTCCGCTCGCCGCGGCGCCTGTACCCGGTCGGGCGGCTCGACGCGGACAGCACCGGCCTGATCCTGCTGACGAACGACGGCGCGCTCGCCGAGCGGCTCACGCACCCGCGCTACGGCGTGGAGAAGGTCTACCGGGCGCGCGTGCAGCCGGCGCGCGTGTCGCCGCGCGCGCTCGAGGCGCTGCGGCGCGGGGTCGAGCTCGACGACGGGAAGACGGCGCCGGCACGGGTGCGCCAGCCGCGCCCCGGCGTGCTCGAGATCGGCATCCGCGAGGGGCGCAAGCGCCAGGTGCGCCGCATGGTCGAGGCGGTCGGCCACCGCGTGCTCGAGCTCGAGCGCGTCTCCTTCGGCCCGCTCGGGCTGCGCGGGCTCGAGCCGGGCCGCAGCCGGCGACTCAGCGCGACGGAGGTGGAGCGACTGCGACGGGCGGCGGAGCCGAGGCGGGCGGGGCGTTCGGGTGAGCGGGCCGCTCGGGGAGCGCGGGGGCGCTAGGCGGCGGCTGTCCGCTCTGTACCGCCTGCGAGAATCCCGCGCCGCATGAGGCTGAGAGCGCTGAGAGGGGCCATCACGGTCACGGAGAACGACCCGGAAGCCATCCTCGGGGCCACCGAGGAGCTGGTGCGCGAGGTGATGGAGCGAAACGCGCTCCGGATCGAGGACATGGTGAGCTGCATCTTCACCTGCACGGACGACCTCGACGCGGAGTTCCCGGCCGTCGCGGCGCGCCGGCTCGGGCTCAGCTCGGTGCCGCTCCTGTGCGCGCGCGAGCTCGAAGTGCCGGGCTCGCTGCCGCGGGTGATCCGGCTCCTGCTCCACTGCTATGCCGACCCCGACACCGAGGCCCGCCACGTGTATCTGCGCGACGCGGTGTCCCTGCGACGCGACCTGGAGCACGCGCAGTGAGTCCCGGCATCGAGTTCAACGCACGCCTCGCCGGAATCCCGGTGTACCCGGCCGCCGCGACCTACAGGTTCGACGGCGACCTGGTCAAGCTCGCCTCGAACGAGACGCCGTTCGCGCCCCACCCGCAGGTGCTCGAGGCCATCGAAGGCGGCCTGCGCACCCTCAACCGCTATCCCGACCCGGCCAAGTCCGCCCTGCGCCGGCGCCTGTCCGACCGGACCGGGGTGCCGGCGGGCCGGATTGCGATCGGCAACGGCTCATGCGAGCTGCTGCTGGCCGCCGCCGAGGCGATGCTCGAGCCGGACGCCGAGATCGTCTACGCCTGGCCGTCGTTCTCGATCTACCCGCACATGGCGGCAATGTCGGGTGCCCGCGAGGTCACGGTTCCGCTGACCGAGACGGGCGAGCACGATCTCGAGGCGATGGCGCGCGAGGTCACGATGGCCACCCGGATCGTGATCGTCTGCAATCCGAACAACCCGTCCGCGACGGCGCTGCCGCTCGACGCCATCGACGCCTTCGTGGCCGAGCTGCCGCGCCACGTGGCGGTGATCCTTGACGAGGCCTACGTCGAGTTCTCGGCGCTGCAGGACCCGGACGACTCGCTCGACCTGCTCGAGCGTCACCCCAACCTCGTCGTCCTGCGGACCTTCTCGAAGGTCTACGGGCTCTGCGGGCTGCGCGTGGGTTACTCGCTCGGTGACGAGCGCTTCCGCAACGCTGTCGACCAGGTCCGCCAGCCGTTCTCCGTCAACGCGCTCGCGCAGCTCGCGGCGACCGAGGCGCTGAACCACGTGGACGAGATCGAGCGACGGGTCGAGCAGACCGTGATCGAGCGGGTCCACCTCGAGTCGGAGCTCGCCGAGCGCGGGCTCGGGACGACGGACAGTCAGGCGAACTTCTCGTGGGTGTCCATCGGCGAGCGCGACGAGGATGAGCTCGTGAACGGCCTCGCCCAGCTTGGCGTGATCGTCCGCGCCGGCAAGGCGCTCGGCGAGGAGGGTCGCTTCAGGGTCACCTACGGCACGCGCGCCGAGAACGACCGCTTCCTCGCGGCCCTCGACGAAGTCCTCTAGGAGCTGAGCTCGAGGGTGCGCAGCGGCCTCGCACCCGGGAGGACCCTGCGCCGCATCGCCCAGGTCTACGTCGAGCAGGCGCGCTTCATCCTGCCGGTCGCGATCGTCCTGTTCGTGCCGCTCGGCCTCCTCGAGGCGTGGGGTGAGCACGCCTTCGAGCTCGAGGCCGAGGACCTCGACGCCGCGAAGCTCGCCGGCCTGTTCGTCGCGGCAGTGGTCCAGGTCGCGACGTCCTCGCTTGGCGAGGTGTTCTACGCGGGGGTGGTGATGAGCGCGGTCAGCGAGTCGATGGAGGGCCATGCGCGCCCACCGGTCCGCAAGCTTCTGCGAACGCTTCCCTACGGGGGCCTGATCGTCGTCGATCTGCTGTTCTCGCTCGGGCTCGCGTTCGGGCTGGTGCTGCTGCTCGTGCCGGGCCTCATCTTCTTTGCGCGCTACGTGCTCGCGGCACCGCTGCTGGAGCTCGAGCACGCCGGCGTGCGCCGGGCGTTCAGCCGCAGCCGTGAGCTCGCGCGCGGGCACGCGCTGGCTCTGCTCCTGCTGCTGGGAGGGTTGTGGCTCGCCACGGACCTGCTGTCCGGGGTCTTGGGCGAGGGCGGCGCATCGACGCTCGGCGAGTCGCTCGGCGCCGACTGGGCGATCGCGACCGTGATCGAGCTGCTGATCACGCCCGTCTGGGCGGTGGCCGTCTGCGTGGTCACCTGGCGCCTGCTGCACGTCGAGCGCGAGGCGAGTGCTTGATCATGCAACCGTCCACTGCTACAAATTGATCAACGATGTCGCATCTGGCCACGCAGACTCGCAACAGCTCCGCGCCTCTCGGCGCAGCTGCGCGTGGCGCCGTGCGCAAGCACTCGGTTCGGCCGAGTGCGCAGCGTTCGTCTCATTCCTACGTCTATTGGCGATTTAGCTAGGCGTCCGGCCGCGGCCCCGAACAGGCCGCAACCGCGCACAGTCGCCCCCGCCGGACGCCGCTCTGCATCCGCCGCACCACCAGCAACGTAGGAACTTTTGAGAGGCTTAGGGAACAGATGATGATCGTGATGAAAGAGGGGGCGTCTCGGGCGGAGATCGACGCCGTCGTCAAACGCGTGAGATCGGTAGGCGCCGACGCCCACATCTCGCAAGGCGAGCTCGTGACCGTGATCGGCGCGATCGGCGACCGCGAGCACGTCGCGAACCTCGGACTCGAGGGGGCGCCGGGCGTCGACCACCTGGTGCCGATCCTCAAGCCCTACAAGCTCGCATCGCTCGAGTATCGGCGCGGAGTACGCAGCGTCGTCGAAATCGACGGCAGGAAGATAGGCGGCGATCACTTCGCGACGATCGCGGGTCCATGCACCGTCGAGTCGCGCGAGGTGCTGCTGACCGCCGCCCACACCGTCAAGGAGGCCGGCGCCCAGATGCTGCGCGGCGGCGCCTACAAGCCGCGCACCTCGCCGTACTCGTTCCAGGGGCTCGGCGAGGCCGGGCTGCGGCTGCTTGCGGAGGCCAAGGAGGAGACCGGCCTCCCGATCGTCACCGAGCTGATGGACGTGCGCGACCTCGAGGCCGTGGCGGAGGTCGCCGACGTGATCCAGCTCGGCGCGCGCAACATGCAGAACTACACGCTGCTGACCGAGGTCGGCAGGTCGGGCAAGCCGGTGCTGCTCAAGCGCGGCCTGTCGGCGACGCTCGAGGAGCTGCTGATGGCGGCGGAGTACGTCCTCAAGGAGGGCAACGACGACGTCCTGCTGTGCGAGCGCGGCATCCGCACCTACGAGCCGAGCTACCGCTTCACACTCGACCTGATGGCGGTCCCCGTGCTGCGTGAGCTGACGCATCTGCCGATCGTGATCGACCCCTCGCACGCTGCCGGCAAGCGCTCGCTCGTCGAGCCGCTGTCCCTGGCGGCGGCTGCGGCCGGCGCCGACGGCGTGATCGTCGAGGTCCATCCGTGTCCCGAGGAGGCCGTCTGCGACGGCCCGCAGGCGCTCATGGCGGACGAGTTCGATGCGTACCTGCGCAAGCTCGAGGCGGCGGCGGAGCTGGCGGGCAAGACGTTCGAGAAGGTCTGACTGGGTGCGGATCGCCGTCCTCGGCGTGGGGCTGATCGGGGGCTCGATCGGCCTCGCCGCCCGCGAGCACGTCGAGGACGCGGAGGTCGTCGGGTTCGGTCGCGATCCGTCGCGGCTGCGCCGGGCCGTCGAGCTCGGGGCGATCGGCCACGCGGCGGGCTCGCTCGAGGAGGCGCTCGAGGGCGCCGACCTCTGCTTCGCGTGTGCGCCCGTCGGGGCGCTTCCGGAGCTCGTGGAGACCGCGCTCGCGGCCGCCGGACCGGGCACGCTCGTCACTGACGTGGGCTCGACCAAGGGCGAGCTGCTGCGCCGGATCGACGACCCGCGCTTCGTCGGCGGTCACCCGATCGCGGGCGCCGAGACGGCGGGCGTCGAACACGCCCGCGCGGACCTGTTCGAGGGGGCCGTCTGGTACCTCACGCCGCTGGCGCACTCGGAGGGGCTGCTCTACGAGCGCCTGCACCGCTTCGTCGTCGACGTCGGCGCCCGGCCGGTCGCGCTCGACGCGGACACGCACGACCGCCTCGTGGCGGTCTTCAGCCACCTGCCGCACGTGCTCGCGAACGTGCTCGCGTCGCAGGCCGCCACGCGACTGTCCGATCACGGCGAGGCGCTCCGCCAGGTCGGGCCGAGCTTCCGTGACATGACCCGCGTCGCCGGCGCCAACACTTCGATGTGGAGCGACATCTACCGCTCCAATCGTCATGCGATCGTGGAGGAGATCCGCGCCTTCCGGGCCGAGCTCGAGGAGGTCGAGCGCCGGCTGGAGGAAGGTGAGGTGGCCGGCTGGAACGACCGCGCGCGCGAGGACCGGCGCGAGCTGCTCGAGACGGGCGCCGAGGGCGAGGCGGTCCACGAGCTGCGCCTCACGGTGCCGAACCGCCCCGGTATCGTCGCCCAGGTGGCACTCGAGCTCGGCAGGGCGGGCGTCAACATCGTCGATCTGGCACTTGCGCCGGCCGTCGACATGCGCTCGGGCGCCATGACCCTCTGGATCGCGGGCGACGAGCAGGCCGCCCGCGCGCGCGAGCTGATCGGCGCGCTCGGCTTCCCGGTCGGCGCCGAGTGAGCGGCAGCGCGCGCTTCGACCCGGCCGGCGCGCTGCGCGGCGACTACACGCCGCCCGCGGACAAGTCGATCTCACACCGCGCCGCTCTGTTCGCAGCGATGTGCGAGGAGCCCGTCCTCGTGCGCAACTACCTCGACTCGGCGGACACGAACTCGACGCTCGACGCCGTGCGCTCACTCGGTGCCGGCATCGAGGAGGACGGCGAGCGGCGACTACTGCTGCGCGGGGTCGGCCTGCACGCGCCGCTCGAGGCGACCGGCGGGCTGATCGGGGTCGGCAACGCGGGCACGCTGATGCGGCTGCTGCCGGGCTGGCTTGCAGGCCAGCCCGGGCGCAGCTGGACGCTCGACGGCGACGAGTCGATCAGGCGCCGGCCGGTCGACCGGATCGCGGAGCCGCTGCAGGCGATGGGCGCGGACATCGAGATGCGCGACGGCCGGCTGCCGCCGTTCACCGTTCGCGGCGCCGAGCTGAGCGGCATCGACTACGAGTCGCCGGTGGCGAGCGCCCAGGTCAAGTCGTGCGTGCTGATCGCCGGGATGGTGGCGGCGGGCTCGACCACCATCACGGAGCCCGCCCCGAGCCGCGACCACACCGAGCGGTTGCTGCGGCGCGCGCGCGTCCAGTTCGAGCAGGAGGGCCCGAGGCTCACGGTGTCGAGCGTCGACGAGCTCGAGCTCGACGACATCGTCGTGCCCGGCGACCCGTCCTCCGCCGCCTTCATCGTCGCGGCGGCGACGCTCATCAGCGGCTCGCGCGTCGTCGTCCGCGACGTCGGGCTCAACTGGACGCGCACCGGCTTCTTCCGGATCGCCGACCGGATGGGCGCCGTGATCGTCGGCGACCTCGAGGAGCCGGGGGCGCAGCCGGAGGTCGAGCCGCTCGGCGAGCTGGACGTGGCATCGGCGCCGCTCGAGGGCACGGTCGTCGAGCCGGAGGAGATACCGCTCGCGATCGACGAGCTCACGCTGGTTGCGCTGCTGGGCGCCCACGCCGATGGGGAGACGGTCGTGCGCGGCGCCGAGGAGCTGCGGCTCAAGGAGTCCGACCGGATCACAGCGGTCGTCGACGGGCTACGCGGCCTCGGGGCCGAGATCGAGGCGACCCCCGACGGCTTCGTCGTGCGCGGGGACGGCTCCCCGCTGCGCGGCGGCGTGATCGACTCGCGCGGCGACCACCGCATCGCCATGCTGGGCGCCGTGGCAGGGCTCGCCTCGCTCGAGGGCGTCGAGGTGGTCGGGATGGATGCCGCGGCGGTCTCCTACCCGGGCTTCGAGGCGGACATCAGGGCGCTCGCCTGACCCGGGCGTACCCTTCGGGCGCGATGGACTCGGTCCGCGTCGGCATCTCCTCATGCCTGCTCGGCGAGCATGTCCGCTACGACGGCGGGCACAAGCGCGACGCGTTCCTCACCGAGGAGCTCGGGCGCCACGTCGAGTTCGTGCCGCTCTGCCCCGAGGTCGAGATCGGGCTCGGAGTGCCGCGCCCGACGCTGCGCCTCGAGCGCCGCGGCGAAGAGGTCCGGATGGTGGTCACCGACAGCGGCGAGGACCTGACGGAGCGGATGCGGGCGTGGGCGGAGGCGGCGGCGGAGCGAATCGCCGCCGCCGAGCTCGACGGTTACGTGCTGAAGCGGAGCTCTCCCTCGTGCGGCATGGAGCGGGTCAAGCTGTATGACGAGAACGGCTCGCCCTCGAGCGTCGGGCGCGGGCTGTTCGCGGCGGCTCTGATCGAGCGGCTGCCGCTGCTCCCGGTCGAGGAGGAGGGCCGCCTGCGGGACGCGCGGCTGCGCGAGCACTTCGTGGCGCGGCTGTTCGCGCACGCCCGCGTGCGCGGCTTCCTCGCCTCCGACTGGGGCCCGCGCGAGCTGGTCGACTTCCACAGCGCCGAGAAGATGCTCGTGCATGCCCACGACCCGCCGCTCGCGCTCGAGCTGGGCCGGCTCGTCGCGACCGCCGCTGAGCTCGATCGGGCCGAGCTGGCTGCTCGCTACGCCGAGTTGCACGCGCGGGCGCTGGCGCGCCCGGCCACGCCCGGACGCGAGGCCGGCAGTCCCCTCGGGCTGCAGAGCCGCCGCTAGTCTCGCTCCGCGATGATCGTCGCGATCGACGGCCCCGCCGGCGCCGGCAAGAGCAGCGTCGCCCGCGCCCTGGCGCGCGCGCTCGGCTTCACGTACCTGGACTCAGGCTCCATGTACCGGACCGTGGGGCTGCTGACGATGCGGCACGGGGGCGCCGCCTCGAAGCAGGCCGAGGACCTGCAGGTCGAGCTCGGCGACCGCGTGATCGCGAACGGCGAGGACGTGACCGAGGCGATCCGCGCACCGGAGGTCTCCGAGGCGGCATCGAAGGTCGCCACCAACCCGGCGGTGCGCGCCGCGCTCGTCGAGAAGCAGCGCGAGCTGCTCGACGACGGCGACTGGGTCGCCGAGGGGCGCGACATCGGCACGGTGGTGGCGCCCGACGCGCCCGTCAAGGTCTTCCTCACGGCGGCCCCGGAGGAGCGTGCGCGCCGGCGCGCGGAGGAGCTCGGCACCGACGTCGAGACGGTGTTGCGCGACCAGGCCCTGCGCGACGCCCAGGACGCCTCGCGCGAGCACTCGCCGCTGATGATGGCCCCTGGTGCCGTCGAGCTCGACACGACCGGACTGACCATCGACGAGGTGGTCGAGCGGATCGTCGAGCTCGTGGAGCGGGCGCGGTGAGGCGCCCCACGGTCGCGGTCCTCGGCTACCCGAACGTCGGCAAGTCGACTCTCGTCAACCGCCTGAGCGGGACGCGGGCGGCGGTCGTGCACGAGCAGGCCGGCGTCACGCGCGATCGCAAGGAGATCGACGCCGACTGGAACGGGCTCGCCTTCACGCTCATCGACACCGGCGGCGTCGACCTCGCGGGCGAGCACGAGATGGCCGAGGAGATCCGCCGCCAGGCGCTGATCGCCCTCGAGGAGTCCGACCTCGCGCTGCTCGTCGTCGACGCGCGGGCCGGGCTGCGGCCGGGCGACGAGGAGCTGGCGCGCGAGCTGCGCGGCGGCCGCGTGCCCGTGATCGTGGCCGCCAACAAGGTCGACGACGCCCGTCAGGCCGGGCTCGCAGCCGAGTTCTACGGTCTCGGGCTGGGGGACCCGATCGCGGTGTCGGCGACGCAGGGGCTGGGGACCGGTGACCTGCTCGACACGCTCGTCGAGCGGCTGCCGCGCCGCGAGGGGGAGGTCGAGGAGCCGACGCGCCTCGCGATGATCGGACGTCCCAACGTGGGGAAGTCCTCGCTCGTCAACCGCCTGCTCGGCGAGGAGCGCGTGATCGTCACGCCGGTGGCCGGGACGACCCGCGACGCCATCGACACCCGCATCGAGTTCGACGGCCGCCCGGTCACGCTGATCGACACCGCCGGCCTGCGGCGGCGGACGAAGGTCGCCGGGACCGTCGACTACTACGCGCAGCTGCGCTCCGAGCAGGCTGCCGAGCGCGCCGACGTCGCGATCGTCGTCTGTGACGCGAGCGAGGGCGTGACCTCCGAGGACCTGGGCGTGGCCGACCTCGCGATGAAGGCGAAGTGCGCAACCGTGCTGGCGCTCAACAAATGGGACGTGACCGACACCGACCTCGAGGACGCCAAGGCGAGGACCGCGCGCAAGCTGCGCCAGCGGCCGTCGGTGCTCGCGGTGTCGGCGAAGACGGGGCGCGGCCTCAAGCGGCTCGTCGCGGAGGCGCTGCGCGTGGCCGAGAGCGCCCAGCGGCGCATCCCGACGCCCGAGCTGAACCGCTTCCTCAGCGACCTGCAGGCGACGCGCGAACCGCCGTCGGTGCGCGGCAAGCGGCTGCGCATGTACTACATGACCCAGTTCGAGACGGGGCCGCCGCGCTTCGCGGTGCAGGTCAACGACCGGAGCCGCGTGACGCGCGACTACGCCTACTTCCTCGAGAACCGGCTGCGCGACCGCTACGCCCTCCAGGGGGTGCCGCTCGTGATCGACTTCAAGACGAGCAGCGGGCGCTCGTGACGGCCGCCGTCGTCTTCGACCTCGACGGCGTTCTGCTCGACTCCGAGCAGGTCTGGAACCAGGCCAAGGAGGAGCTCGTTCACGAACGCGGCGGGACCTGGCGCGACGAGGCGCCCCACGACATGATGGGCATGAGCTCGCTCGAGTGGTCCGCCTACCTGCACGACGAGCTCGGGGTGGACCTCGATCCGGGCGCGATCTCGGACGCGGTGGTGGCGCGCCTCGAGGAGATATACCGCGAGCGGCTGCCGCTGCTCGAGGGCGCGGCCGAGGCGGTCGAGCGGCTGGCGGAGCGCTGGCCGCTCGGGCTTGCCTCCTCGTCGAACCGGGAGATCATCGACCTGTTCCTCGAGCTGTCCGGGCTCGGCCGGTTCTTCCAGGTGACGCTGTCCTCCGAGGAGGTGGCGCGTGGGAAGCCCTACCCCGACGTCTACCTCGAGGCGGCGCGCCGGCTCGGGGCCGACCCGGCGGCCTGCGTGGCCGTCGAGGACTCCTCGAACGGCATCAAGGCGGCCCGGGCGGCCGGGATCGCGGTAATCGCGCTGCCGAACCCGCACTACCCACCGGGCGAGGAGGAGCTGTCGGGCGCCGAGGTTCAGATCGGCTCGCTCCACGAGCTGACCCCCGAGCTCGTCGAGCGGGCTCAGGAGCGCAGGCCGACCAGCGCCAGGTGAGCGGCGAGCCGCGCCTCGTCGGGCGGCTCGCAGCGAAATCCCAGGTAGCCGTCCGGCCGCACGACGAAGGCGGCGTCGGCGACTGCCCCGAGGCGGCCATGCGCGCGGAGCGCAGGATCGGCGATCAGCTCGACGCCAGGGCGGCCGGCCGGGGGCCTGTCGGCGATCACGAACACGGTCGCCGCGATCCGCGCGGCCAGCGTCTCGGCCAGCGCGAGCGCATGCTCCGTGCCGGACGCGCCGGCGCACAGCCAGAGCTGTGGCCGCGGGTCACGCAGCAGCTCGCGAAGCGAGGTCGGCGAGCCGTCGGCGCGGACCAGCGGGCCGGCGTCGGGGATGCGCGCGCCCGGCAGGACGCCGGGCGCGCCGGCCGGCGCCTCGCCGCCCACCAGCGGGCTGTCGGGATAGCCGACGCCCAGCTCGTGGCCCGCCTCGACCGCGGCGAGCACCTGCGCGGGCGTCGCGAGGGCGGCGGCCAGCGCGCGGTCGCGGGTCGCCGCGGCGTCGCCCGCGAGCACGTTCGCCTCGTGCACCTTGCCTGAGCCCTCGACGGTCGCCTGTGCGACCGGCCGGCGCTCGGCCTCGTACGAGTCGAGCAGGGCGTCCGGGGCGCCGTCCAAGGCGAGCGCGAGCTTCCAGGCCAGGTTGTAGGCGTCCTGGACCCCGGTGTTCATGCCCTGGCCGTTGACCGGCGTCATCGCGTGCGCGGCATCGCCCGCCAGCAGCACACGTCCCGAGCGGAACCTCTTCGCGACCCGGTGGTGGACCTGAAAGCAGGCGCGGTTGTCTGCCTCGACGATGCGCGCGTCGCCGGGCACGTGGCGGTCGATCACGCCCTGCCCGTCCGCCACGTCCGGCTCGGCGGCCGCGTCGTCGTCGCGGAAGAAGAGCCGCAGTGCCCCGTCCGGCAGCGGCATCGCCCAGAACCCCTCATGGTCGAGGAACACCGGCAGCTCGCCGCGCTCGTAGGGCCAGCCCTCGACGCGCACGTCCATCACGGCCCAGCGCCCGGGGTAGTCCGCGCCGTCGAAGCTGATGTCGAGCCGGTCGCGCAGCTCACTGTGGACGCCATCGCAGGCCACGACGAAGCCGGCCCGCGACTCCTCGTTGCCCGTGCGCACCGTCACGCCTTCGGCGTCCTGGCCCAGCAGCTCGACCTCCAGGCCGCGCTCGACGTCTGCGCCGAGCCGGTCGGCGAGCAGCGCCTCGAGGTCGCGCTGGCGCAGGCTGATCGCAGCGGGGAAGGGACTGTCGATGCCGCCGAAGTCGAGCCGCGCGACCTCGCGTCCGCCCGAGAAGAGCGGCACGCCGGTGATCGCCAGGCCCGCGCCTGCGATCGCCTCCGCGACGCCGGTGTGATCCCAGAGCTCGAGGCTACGTGCGTGCAGGTCGGTCGCGCGTGACACGGCAGCGCGCTCGGGGGCGGCGTCGAGAATCCGGTGCTCCACGCCCTGCCGCTCGAGCTCGCAGGCGAGGGTCAGTCCGACCGGTCCGGCGCCGGCCACGAGCACCCCGACGTCCACACGGCGAGCCTAACTCAGAGGTCCACGAAGGTGAGCGAGTCCGCGACCCGCCGCGCAACCGCCGGGCTGACGCCGATCGCGAACACGCGGAACCCCGGCCCGCTCTCGCTCCCGTTGAGGACGTAGCCGACCGAGTTCTCACCAAGCCTGTACTCGGTCATCGATCCGAACCAGGGCTGGGTCAGCTCGCGGCGCGAGCGGTACTTGCTCCCGAACCGAGCCGGCGCCGACGGCGTGTGGTCGATGAGCAGCACGGCCTCGCCTGGCCCCTGCACGGCCACTCGGTTGCGACGCCCAGCGCCCAGCTGCCGCTCGGCCGGCGGTTGCCAGCCGTTCCCCGAGGGGAGCTCTGCCTGCCAGTCGCCCGTGCTCGCGGAGTAGGGCGTGTAGCCGGCGGGCTCCGGAGCCGGTTCGGGGGACGGCTCCGGCTGCCGTTCTGCGGGCTCCTCCGCGGTGCCGGTGCCCGAATCATCCTTCGGCTCGGCCGCGGTCTCGGTCTGTACCGGGTCCGAAGTGGGGGTGCTCTCGGTCGCCTGTTCGGTCGTGATGCCGGAGGCAACGTCGCGCGGCTCGTCATCGTCCCCGCCCAGCGCGAGCGCGCCCGCGACGATAAGTGCGAAGACGACGACCACCGCCGCCGCGTATCCCAGCGTTCGGCTGTCCACTGCAGCAAGCTTCTAGCAGTTGGGACGAGCGGGAGCCCGTGTGTACCCTTCTCGCCCGATGACGAGCCAGCATCTTTCAAACAACGAGTTCCTATTCACGTCGGAGTCGGTGACCGAGGGCCATCCGGACAAGATCGCCGACCAGATCTCCGACGGTGTTCTCGATGCCGTGATGGCCGAGGACCCGGCGGGCCGCGTGGCGTGCGAGACGCTCGTCAACACCGGTCTCGTGGTGGTCTCGGGCGAGATCACGACCGACACCTACGTGGACATCCCGAGGATCGCGCGCGACACGATCCGCAAGATCGGCTACACGGGCAACCGCTACGGCTTCGACGCGGACAGCTGCGCCGTCATCTCCGCGATCGACGAGCAGTCGCCGGACATCGCCCAGGGCGTCGACCGGGCCTTCGAGGCGCGCACCGACCCGGCCGACGACGACGAGCTTGATGTGGCCGGCGCGGGCGACCAGGGGATGATGTTCGGCTACGCGACCCGTGAGACGAAGGAGCTCATGCCGCTGCCGATCTCGCTCGCCCACAAGCTTGCTCAGCGGCTCGCGGAGGTGCGCCGCGCCGAGCTGATGCCGTACCTGGGCCCGGACGGCAAGACGCAGGTGAGCGTGCGCTACGAGAACGGCCGGCCGATTGAGATCGAGCGGGTGCTGATCTCGACCCAGCACAAGGACGGTGTCGACTCTCAGACGCTGATCCGGCCGGATCTGTGGGAGCACGTCGTGCATCCGATCCTCCCGGGTGAGCTCTACGACGAGAAGAAGCTGCTCGACGACGACGGCCGCAACTTCCTGGTCAACCCGACGGGCAAGTTCGTGATCGGCGGGCCTGTCGGCGACGCCGGCCTGACGGGCCGCAAGATCATCGTGGACACCTACGGCGGCATGGCCCGCCACGGCGGCGGCGCCTTCTCGGGCAAGGACCCGTCGAAGGTCGACCGCTCAGCCGCCTACGCGGCTCGCTACGTGGCGAAGAACATCGTCGCGGCCGGGCTCGCGGAGCGCTGCGAGGTGCAGGTGGCCTACGCGATCGGCGTCGCGCATCCGGTGTCCGTGATGGTCGAGACCTTCGGCACCGAGAAGATCGGCTGCGGCGACCTGCTGAGGCTCATAAACGAGCACTTCGACCTGCGCCCGGGCGCCTTCCGCCACTACCTCGACCTGCACCGGCCGATCTATCAGAAGACGGCGGCCTACGGCCACTTCGGCCGCGAGGACCACGACTTCACCTGGGAGAAGACCGACAAGGCCGACGCGCTGCGCAGCGCCGCCGGACTCGGCGAGCGGGACGTCGCCACCACCGGCGCGTAGGGAAGGCCCGCCTCAACCAGCACCAAAACCCGCTCCCTCCGTTAGGAGTGGGTGAACGTCGCATGCCCCACCTTGACGCCTGGCCCCCAAGCGGAGTAGCGTCCAGTAAGACCGGTCTGTCTCGCCACGCGACCGAAAGAGGAAAAGTTGCGACGAGTGTGGCTTCTCGCCGTTCCGCACGACGCGAAGCCCGTTGGCGTCCGAGGCGCTCGGGGTTTGATGGGGGTGAGCGCTCGGCGCCGGGCCTGACCGTGCGGGCGGCTACCCGAGAAGACCTTCGCGCTCGAGCAGAAGCTCACCAAGCGCGTGGGCACGGGTGGCCGCCTCGCGGTCGCCCTCGCCGGCGGACACGATGGACCCCTTCATGAGGATGTGCCACTGGCGCGCCAGAGCATCCGGATCACGTGCCCCGGCCTGCTCGGCGAACTCGCGCACGAACCCGCGGATGTTGGCGAGGTGCGCGACGCTCGCCTGCCGGATCGGGGACAGCGTGTCGTCGAACTCGAGCAGGACGTTCACGAAGGCGCAGCCCTCGAAGTCGTCGCGGGCGAACCACTCCCCGAACACGTCGAAGATCGCCAGCAGGCGCTCGGCGCCCGTCTCGCCGCGAGCCGTCGCCTCCGCGACGAGCCACTCCTTGGTCCAGCGCTCCTCGCGGCGCTCGAGGAAGGCGAGCACGAGCGCGTCCTTCGACTGGAAGTTCCGGTACAGGCTCATCTTGGCCACTCCGGACGACTCGATGATCCGGTCTACGCCAACCGCGCGTATGCCGTGCCGGCTGAAGAGGTCATACGCAGTGTCGAGAATTCGCTCGCGCGCGCTGGGTTGTGCAGTCGTCTGTCCGACGTCGGACATCGGGGGAATAGTAGGCCTGCATCGGGCCGTTGTGGCGATTCTCGGGCGAGGCGGTCGCGACGACGGCCATCGCAAAAGCGGGGCGAGGGGTGTCGAAGGTCGGCCCGCGCGATGGCCCTTGTCGGGGCCGCCATGCCGTCACGCGGCGCGCGACCCGTCCTCGCATCCGGGCAGCTCGATCGCCTCCTCCTCCTGTTAGGGCGACGGCTGTCCGGACGGGGACGCGGCGCGCACGCGGTAGACGGCCACCTCGCCCGCCACCCCCTTGAAACGGCGGTTGCCGGCGAACGACCAGCGGTAGTCGCCGCGCGCGGTCTTGCGCACCTCGCCCGTCGCGACGACGCTGCCGCGGCGCGCGAAGGCGGTGAGCCGGCTGGCGAGGTTCACGGGGCGCCCGTACCAGTCACCCGCACGCTGCAGCGCCTCGCCGTCGGCGATCCCTCCGCGCAGCAGCAGCTCGCGTCGGTCCTCGCTGGAGGAGTCGACCAGGCTGAGGACCGTCTCCAGCAGCGGGTCGGGCTCGTATGAGACGAGCATGGCCGCGTCACCGATCGTCTTGACCAGCCGCACCGGCGGCTCGACGGCGGCTTCAACGCGCCGCTCGAAGTCCCGCACGACGGCGCCGAGCTCGTCAGCCGGCACCTTCTCGCCGAGCTCCGTGAAGCCGACGATGTCGACGAATGCCACGAACACGTCCTGCGCGCCGGGCAGCCGCCCGCTCTCGAGCTCGGCGCGCCCGATCACGGCGTCGCGGATCTGCTCGCGCAGGCGACGATTCAGGATCAGCTCGAGCGCCGGGCCTGCCAGCGGCGCGAGCATCCGCAGCGACTCGGCGTAGCGCAGGCCGAGGTCGCGCTCGGTGTCACCCGGCTGGAGCAGGGCCTGGCCGAGCGTCGCCACGAGCGCGGATGCGATCGAGTCGAGCGAGTGGCTCATCACCCTGATCAGCTCGAAGAAGCTCTCCTCGTCGAGGCCCGCGTCGAGCAGCGTCTTGGCGTGCCGCGCGAGCTCGAGCTCCTCGTCGGTGAGGACGCGCGCGTCGGGCTCGACCGCCGGGTCGCCGAGCGCGCGGCGAGCCCGCTCCAGGAAGCTGAGCTCGAGCCCGGAAGCCTCCGCGACCTCACGCAGGGTGTGGCGCGGGCCCTCCGCCTCGAGCACGCGCTCGACCGGCAGCAACGCGAGCCGGTCCTCGCCTGCGGCGCGGCGCAGCTCGTCGAGCGTGAAGCCCTCCCGCTCGAGCGTTCGCAGCAGCTCGAGGCGGGCCGCGCGCGCCGGCTGGCCCGTCAGGCCGTCGAGCAGCCCCTCTGCGTCGAAGTCGATCGCCACGCCCACATCGTTCCCGTTTCGGGGCCACGCTGCGCCGTCCGGCTCGGATCGTAGGTTCGGAGGCGTGATCGCCAAGGTCGAGCCGCTCACCCCTGCGCGCGCGCTGCGCGGGCCGTTCGACTACCGCCTCGACGGTGAGCTGGCAGCTGCGGGCGTGGGCAGCATGCTGGTCGTTCCGTTCGGCCGCCAGCGCCTGCTCGGGGTCGTCGTGGACCTGGCCGAGGAGAGCGAGCTGCCACCGGAGCGGCTCGCCGAGCCGCTTGCGATGCTGGAGGCGGACGTGCCGCAGGCGCTCGTCGCGCTCGGCCTGTGGGTGGCGCTCGAGTACGTCTCGACGCCCGCGCGGGGGCTGGCACTCGTGCTGCCGCCGGGCACCGGCACCGGCGCCGCCCGGCCGCTCGTGCCGCGCCGATCGCTGCGCGCGTCGCTCACGCCGGCGGGCGAGGCCGCGCTGGCGGGCGGGGAGCGGCTCGGGACGCGCCAGCGCTCCGCGCTCACGGAGCTCCGCGACGGGTCGCTGGGCGCCGCCGAGCTCGGCCGCCGGGCGGCCTGCGATCACTCGACGTTGCGCTCGCTCGAGCGGCGCGGGCTCGTGCGGCTCGAGAACGCGCTCGAGCCGCCGCGGCGGCCGCAGCTGCAGAGTGTCGGCGCGCGTTCGGCTGCGGCCGAGCCGACCGCGGACCAGGCAGCCGCCCTGGCGGAGATCGAAGGCCGCCTGGATGCGGGCGCCGGGCCGGGCGCTCCGATCGTGCTCCACGGCGTTACCGGCAGCGGCAAGACGGAGGTCTACCTGCGCGCCGTCGCGACGGCGCTCGAGCGGGGGCGCTCGGCGATCGTGCTGGTGCCGGAGATCGCGCTCACGCCGCAGACCGCCGGCCGCTTCGTCGAGCGCTTCGGCGACGCCGTCGCCGTCATGCACTCTCAGCTCTCGCAGCGCGAGCGCTACGACGAGTGGTGGCGGATGCGGCGCGGCGAGGCGCGCGTGTGCGTTGGCCCGCGCTCCGCTGTCTTCGCCCCGTTCGGCGACCTCGGGCTGATCGTGGTCGACGAGGAGCACGACGGCTCCTACAAGCAGGAGGGCGACCCCCGCTACGACGCCCGCACGGTCGCCGAGCGCCGCGCGGCGGTCGAGGGGGCGCTGCTCGTGGCCGGCAGCGCCACGCCGCGGCCGGAGAGCGTCCAGAGTTACGAGCGCGTCCGGCTGCCGCGCCGGGTCGACGGCCGTGGCCTGCCGCCGGTCGAGCTCGTCGGGATGCTGGGCGCGTCCGGCCCGCTGCACGAGGAAACGCGACGCGCTCTCGACGGCGTCCGCCGCCGCGGGGAGAAGGCGATCGTGCTGCTGAACCGGCGCGGGTGGTCGAACTTCCTCTCCTGCCGCGAGTGCGGTCGGGTGTGGGAGTGCCCGAACTGCGACGTCACGCTCGTGCTCCACCGGTCGGCGGCCGAGGTCGCCTGCCACCACTGCGGCCACAGCGAGGCGGTTCCGCGCGCGTGCCCCGACTGCAACTCGGTGTCGGTGGCGCGCCACGGTGCCGGCACCGAGCAACTCGAGCGCGAACTCGAGGAGCTGGTGGCGCCGCTGCCGGTCCTTCGCCTCGATGCGGACAGCGCGGCAGCCGAGGGCGTCCAGTCGGTGCTGGGCCGCTTCGAGGCGGCGCCGGCGGCCGTGCTCGTCGGGACGCAGATGGTCGCCAAGGGGCACGACTTTCCGGACGTGACGCTGGGCGTGGTGCTCGACGCCGACGCCACGCTGCGCTTCCCCGACTTCCGTGCCGAGGAGCGCACGTTCGCGCTTGTCGCGCAGCTGGCAGGCCGCAGCGGCCGCGGCCCGCGCGGCGGCCGCGTGATCGTGCAGGCGCTCGACCCGTCCGCGCGCGCCCTCGAGCTCGCTGCCCGCCACGACGCTGACGGCTTCCTCGCGGGCGAGCTCGAGCGACGCGCCGCACTCGGCTATCCGCCGCACGGGCACCTGATCAGGGTGGTGTGCTCGTCTGTCGAGGAAGGTACGGAGCTGGCCGCGGCCGATGCCCTGCGCGAGCGCATCGCCGAGGCGGGGGTGCCGGTGCTCGGTCCCGCACCGCTCTTCCGGCGCCAGGCGCGCCAGCGCGCCCAGCTCGTCGTGCGGACGCCGCGGCGAGCCGAGGCGATCGCCGCGGTCCGCGCGGCGGTCGAGGCGGTGGCCGCGGACCGCGCGCACGCAACGGTCGCCTTCGCGGTCGACGTCGACCCTCAGTAGTCGCTTCGCGTCGCCGCGTTAGACTCAAAACCGATGTCAGAGGAGCGCGATCTCGAGGTTGAGGTTCAGCACGAAGACGAGGACACACCCGAGCTCGATCCCGAGCTCGAGGCCAGGCGCGCCGCCGCCATGTCCTTCATCCGGCGCCTCGGCGACCCGGTCCTGAAATCCCGCGCCACACCCGTCGATCGCTTCGACGACTCGCTCCGCCAGCAGGTCGCCCGCATGGCGGGCCTCATGAACGACGCCCTCGGCGTGGGGCTCGCCGCGCCGCAGCTCGGCATCTCGCAACGGCTGCTCGTCTACCGGGTCGGCCCCGATGCCCCGCTGGTCACTCTCGTCAACCCCGAGATCGAGTGGTCGAGCGATGACCGCGAGGGCAGCGACGAAGGTTGCCTTTCGATCCCCGGCGTGATGGTCGACGTCGAGCGGCCGGTCCATGTGCGCGTGCGCGCCCAGGACGAGCAGGGGGAGGCGCGCAGCGTCGAGGCATCCGGCCTCGAGGCCCGCGTGATCCAGCACGAGCTGGACCACCTCGACGGCGTGCTGATCCTGGACCGCACGAGCCGCGACGAGCGCAAGCGGGCGCTGCGCGAGCTGCGCGAGGCAGAGCGGCAGAGCGAAGCCGCCTGAGGCGCGCGTCAGCGAGGCGGGCGGGCCGGCTGCTGCTCGTGCGCGCGGCCTGTGTCGCGGAAGGTGACCTGGCACTCGGATCGATGAGTCTCGGTCCCGTGAGTCGTCTCCGTTGACAGGCGCTGCCGCAGGGATGCCCGGCGATTGACCCTCGAGCCGCTCCCGAGGCGGAGACGGGCTGCTCGGATTTCGTTATGTTTCGTATCGAATCGAAACACACGGAACGACTAGGAGTTCCCCATGTCTCGCGCTGTCACCGTCCCCCCAGGAGAGAGGTACGGCGGATCTGGCAAGGCCGCCGCGCTGGCGCTGCTGGCCTTCGCGATGCTGATCGTGTCACTCGACCAGTACATCGTGGTGGTCGCGTTGCCGGAGATCGGGCGCGAGCTCGACTTCTCGGCGCAGACGCTCCAAGGCGTGATCAGCGCCTACGCCGTGACGTCCGCCGGCTTCCTTCTCTTGGGCGGCCGGGCGGCGGATCTGCTGGGCCGGCGACGCGTGTTGGTCGCAGGGCTGTCGCTGTACGCGTGCGCGTCGCTGCTGGGCGCCTTTGCTCCGAGCGCCGCGGTGTTGCTGGCCGCCCGCGCGCTCCAGGGACTCGCGGGGGCGCTGGTGTTCCCGGCGACCCTCTCGCTCGTCAACACGACATTCGCGGAGGGGCAGGAGCGCAACCGCGCGGTGGCGATCTGGGGAGGCGCGGGAGCGGCTGGGCTCGTGACCGGTGTCTTGCTCGGAGGCGTGCTCACTGAAGCGCTCGGCTGGGAGGCGGTGTTCTACGTCAACGTGCCTCTTGCCGGCAGCGCAGCACTGCTCGCCTTCAGGCTGATACCGGCCGACGGGGAAGTCGAGCAGGGCCGCAGTTTCGACTTGGCTGGCGCGTTGAGCGCGACGCTAGGGGTGACGCTGATCGTGTTCGCGCTGGTGCGCGGCCCCGGGCTCGGCTGGGACTCGCCCGCGGTTCTCATCGGCGGGGCCGGGGGTGTGGTGGTGCTGACGACTTTCGCGCTCATCGAGCGCGGCAGTTCAGATCCGCTGCTGCCGCGGGGGTTGCTCGCCAATCGCAACTTGGTGACGGCCGTGGCGATTGCGTTCCTGTTCTGGGCCACGTTCGGGTCGGTGCTCTACTTCCTCACGCTCTACCTCCAGGACGTGCATCGTTACGACCCGCTGCAGACCGGGCTCGCGTTCCTGTTGCCGACCGCAATCGTGGTCACCGGCTCGACGCTCGCGGGTCGGCTGGTCACGCGTTGTGGGCTCAGGCCCACCCTCTTCGGGGCGCTGGTGGTCGGCACGGTCGGGGCGCTGCTCCTCGGCCTCGCGATGTCCCCGAGCGGCTCGTACGCCGCCCTGATCCCCGGCCTCATTCTGCTGAGCATCGGCGACGGCGTTGTGTTCACGGCGATGTTCATCGCAGCGGGCACCGGAGTGCGCGACCGCGAGCAGGGCGTGGCATCGAGCGTGGCCTCGACCAGCACCTCGATCGGTGCCGCTGTGGGCCTCGCCCTGCTCGTCCTTGTGGCGAACTCGGGCACCCACGGGCTTGAGGGCGAGTCCCTGAGGGCGGCCAGCGCAGATGGGCTCAGTGCCGCGGTGCTTGTCGTCGCGGGTGGAATCGCGGCGACAGCCGTGGTGGCTCTCAACCTGCGACCCGCCCCGGCGACACCGAGCCGGGCGCCCTGCCCGCGGGCCCTGGCGTTGCCGCTCCGGGGCGGCCGTCACTGACGCCAACCCGATCAAGCGTGCAGCCGATGGAGCTTCGGCGCCCCGCTCACCTGGCGACTGTGCTCGAGCAGCGCCGGATAGTCGCCTGCGATCCCCTGGAGCAACGCCTCGACCGCCGCCTCGATCTCGCGGTCGCTCGTGGGAGCGTGCCCGAACAACGCGCGGTAGTAGATCAGGGAGCCGAGCAGGTCGAGGATCAGTTCGAGATCGACGTCGTCGCGCAGATCGCCGCGGGTGTACGCCCGTTCCAGCGTCTCGCGGACGGCGGCCCGGGGCGGCTCGAACAACGTCGCCATGAAGGCCTTGCGGAGCTCTGGTTCGCCGGCGCAGTCGGCGTACAGCGGCCCCAGCACGCCGGGCGGCATGCGCCGGAACGCGGCCACGAACACCTTGAGGCACTCGTCCAGATCGCAGAGGGTGCAGCCGGTGTCCGGCGCTCGCGCGGCGCCCAGCCGGCGTCCGAGTGCCGCGAGCACGAGGCGCTGGCGGCTGGCCCACCGCCTGTAGATCGCCGGTTTTGTGGTTGCGGCCTGGCGGGCGACCTCCTCGAGCGTAAGCCCGCCGTATCCGGACCGGCCCAGCACGGTTGCCGTGGCGTCGAGGACCGCGGTGTCGATCTGCGGATCACGGGGACGACCCACGGAGGTCACCCTTGCTGACGTGTCTGAGCGCGCTCCCACACCGGCAAGCCTAGCCGGAACCGTTATGTCACGGCTCGGAACGAAACCTAGCTCTGCGCGCGCCGCGGCTTGACCCCGCCCCGCGCCACGCCCCGCGTCCGACCGCGGCTCGGTGGCATCTCCCGGAGCCGCCCAGACCGTGGCAACAGGCGGTCGAGCCAGGGGGCATCCACCATGCCCGCGGCCCGAGCAGGCGTAGGGCGACCGGCTGCAGCAGCAGACGGACGAGCGTGGCGTCGAGCAGCACCGCGACCGCGAGGATGAAGCCCATCTCCTTGGGCGGGATCGGGCCCGCGACCGCGAACGTCATGAACACCACGACCATGACCGCGGCGGCTGCGTTGATCACACGACCCGTCCCGGCAAGACCCTCGACGACAGCCTGGCGCGCGTCGCCGGTGCGCTGGTACACCTCCCTCGTCGTGACCAGCAGGAAGACCGTGTAGTCCATCGCCAGCGCGAACACGAGGGCAAAGAAGAAGATCGGCGCCCACGCGTCCACGAATCCTTGTGACTCGAAGCCCAGCAAGCCCTCGAGCGCTCCGTTCTGGAACACGAGCCGGGCGACGCCGAACGCCGCGGCGGTCGCAAGCAGATTGAGCGCGACCGCGGCCGCGGCTGCGAGCGGCGCCCGCACCAGCACCACCAGGAGCAGGAATCCGAGGCCCACGATGACACCGACCACCAGCGGGAGCCGCGAGACAAGCGCCCGCTCGAGGTCGCGGTTCTCGGCAGCAGGACCACCCACCAGCGCGGTGGTCGGGAGCTCGGCGCGCACCGCGTCGATCGTCGCTCGCAGCTCACGGCTGCCCTCACCGGCTGTGGGTACCGCGGTGAGGAGAGCGCGGCCCTCGGTTTGCTGCGTGGACGTGACCGTCGCGATCCCCGGATCGCGCTTCAGGACGGCCGTGGCACGCGCCAAGTCGCGTTCGTCGAGCACCACCTGCAGCCGGCTCGGCGCGCCCGGCCCGAACGCCCGCTCCAAGAGCGCGTGACCCTCGCGTGAGTCGGCGTCGTGCGGCACGACAGCGATCGTGGGCATCCCGGTCCGCAGTCCGAGCGCGGGCGCCGCGAGGACCAGCAGGATCGCGACGGCGGCGGCGGCGTAAGGCAGCGGTCGTGCCCACAGGCGGCGACCCCATGCGGCGAAGCCCTCGCTGCGATGGGCGGCCGCGCTGCGCAGGCGTATTCGACCCCCGTTGATCCGGTGGCCGAGCGCCGATAGCGCGGCGGGCAGCAGCGTCAGGGTGGCCGCGAGGACCGACAGGACGGCCAGCACGATCCCGAGCGGCACGGAGCGAAAGGTCGGTACCGGCACGAGCATCACCGCGAGCAGAGCGGCAATCACGGTGAGGCCGCTCGCGAGCACCGCCTTGCCGGCCGTCGACATCGTGTACACCGTGGCGTCACGCGGCGAAAGTCCCTCTGCGAGCGCGCCGCGGAAACGGACCACGATGAACAGCGCGTAGTCGATCCCGAGCGCGATCGCGAACATCATCGCGAAGTTCATCGCCCAGATCGACACGTCAAGGAGCTGCCCGGACACGAACAGCAGGCCGCCGGCGCCCAGCAGCCCCGCCACCGTCAGCAGGAGCGGCAGGCCGGCCGCCACGAGGGTGCCGAACGCCAGCACCAGCAGCGTGAGCGTGATCGGCCAGGACAGCGCCTCGGACTTCATCATCGCGGCCTTGTTGGCGTGGTTGAAGTCAGACCACATTGCGGCCGGGCCGGTCAGGCGGACGGTGACGCCGCGCGTGGAAAGCCGGGCGAGACGGGCCTTGAGGCGGCCTGCCGCCTCGACCATCTCCGAGGGCGGCGCGCCCGCCAGCCCCGTGACGATTGCGGTGCGGCGATCCCGCGAAACGGTGACGCCCCGCTCGGGCGTGAGCACCCCGCTCACGGCCCGATCGGCGCCAAGCACTCTCTGCACCGCGGCGAGCGTCGTGCGCATCGGCCGATCGCCGATCTGGGCGCGATGGCCCGCCACAAGCACCGACAGCGCATACGTTCCCTGCCCGGGAAAGTGCGACTCGATCGCCCTCCGAGCCTCCCCGGACTCCGACCCTGGAGCCTCCCAACCGGCGCCCGAAAGCGCCCGGTCCGCGAACGGCGCCAGCGCCCCGAGGGTGAGCACGGCGACGCCCCAGAGGATGACGAGCAACCGTCGGTGATCAGCCGCCCACGCCCCCAGGCGACCCAGCGCTGTCGCGGACGCAGTCGTTGTCGCGCCGCCTTCCGGACGACGGTCTGTTTCGACTAGGTGGCCCACGCGAGCGACCGTACGCCCGACGGACCGGCCGCGCATCGGGCATTCGCCCGATCTTCTGCGTCCGCCTACTCGCCCGTCATCAAGCCGTGTTTGACCGCGAACAGGCTGGCCTGCGCGCGATTGGAGACGCCCAGCTTCGAGTAGATGTGCTCGACGTGGCTGCCCGCGGTCTTGCGCGAGATCGTGAGCTCCTCGGCCACCTCCTTGTTCGACAGCCCGCGCACGAGCAGCCTCAGGACCTCGATCTCACGGCTGGTGAGGCCTCCAGGCCACTCGCGCCGGCGCTTGGCGGGATGTCCGGCCGCGCCCAGCACGGCCTCGACCGCATCGCTGTCGAACAGCGCCTGGCGGACGCCCGAGCGCAGCTCGGCGGCGGCCTCCCCGGCGGTGCGCGCATCGCGGTGAGGCCGCGGCTCCGTCATCGCGTGATAGGTGTCGGCCGCCGCGAGTAGCCGCCCGGCCGGCGTGAGCGCGTCGCCGGAAAGCCCGCGGGGGTAGCCCGAGCCGTCGAGACGCTCGTGGTGCTGTACCGCGATCGCGCCCAGCACGGCCAGCGGCTCCGATGAGGCGAGCATCCGATCGGTCAGGTAGGGATGCAGGCGCACCCGTTCGAGCTCGGCCGGGGTGAGCGGCCCGCGCTTGTCCCAGATCGCGTTCGAGACTCCCAGGCGACCGAGATCGTGCACCAGCCCCGCCCTGCGCACCAGCTTCGCGTCAACGTCCGACAGCCCGCAGAGCTTGGCGGCCGCATATGCGAGATCGGCGACGCCGCGTGAATGGCCGATGGTCCAAGGTGACTTCAGATCGGTGAAGTCGGCGATCGCTTCCAGCGCCGAGTCGAGCTCCTCGTCGGAGAGCATGATCTCAAGTTCCGGCTCCGCGCCGATCACCGCCGGCCACGCCGTCACGGCATCGATCCCACTCAACAGCTGAGCGGCGTCGGCGCAGAAGAGGTCCACCAAGGCCGGGTCGAATTGAGTGCCGCTCCGCTCACGGGCGACGGCGACCGCGGCGTCCACTCCGCCCCCCCGATGGAAGACTTCGACGACGTCCGCGAGGTTGACGAGGCGTGCCGAAATCAGGATCTCCTCGCCCCGGGCCTCCGCGGGAACACCCTTGCCGTCCCAGCGCTCAAACGTCTGATAGAGGCCGTCACGCACCTCCCGTCCCAGTCCGAGCGCAGCCGCCAGCTCGTTGGTCGCGAGCCAGTGATTCTCGATCGCGTCTTTGGGGCTCAGCCCGTCGCCGGCGAACTTGACGCCCAATCGAGCCCGTTCCAGCAGCCCGCGGCCCGCACCGACGCGGCTCAAGACGGCCACCTTCGCCGGCAGGCCGCGCATGTCCACATTCCGGGCGTCGGCCTTGAGCGCCAGGTCGTCCCCGAACCACTTTGCCTGCTCGTACGCATCGACGTGACAACCGACCCAGGCGAGCAAGCTCACGTAGTAGACGACGGCCCGCGTCGCCTCGTCGAGATCCAGCCGCTCAGCGAGCCGCAACGCGATCAGCGATTGGCGCAGGACATGCTCCATCGGCTGACCCATCCCGAGGTCGGTGCCGAGCGAGATCATCGCGATCAGCTCGGCCAGCCGGACACGCGTTCTTGTGGGTGGAGCCGGCATGGCAGGAGTGTAAGTACGCCATCCCAGCGATCTCCAGCGCGAGCCGGAGCCGGCGGCCACTCAGTCCAGCGATTTCATCCACGTGACCCAGGTGGCCTTGACCGCGAACCCGGCCCGCTCGTACAGGCCGAGCGCCCCGGTGGCGTTGGCGGTGTCCACGTTGAGCGCCGACCGGTCGTAGCCCGCGGTCCGGTACGACTGGAGGGCCGCGGCGAGCAGCAATCCGCCGAGGCCGCGGCGGCGCCACGCCGGCCGCACCCCAAGCTGCCCGACGAACGCCTCGCGCACGCCAGTCGCGGTCGCGTCGGCCTCCCAGAAGTAGCGTCAGCAGGTACCCGACGACCTCCCACCATCCAGGACCAGCCAGCTCACGTCCGGCCGGAACGTCGTAGGCGCGGTGTACCACCGCGACCACTCCCGCTCGTCCGGCGGGGTGGCTCGCCAGTCGCGGCGAACGCCTCCCGGTGCGCATGTCGTACCGCCTCGTCCCGATCCGCCGTGTACGGCGTCACGGTGAGGCCTGGCGGGGTCGGGGGGACGTCGGGGAGTGGGTCGTCCATGGTGCGGGTCATCGTGTAGTCCCAGCGGGTGGCCTCGTAGCCGGCGGCACGGACGAGCGCCTGCTTGCTGGGGTTGTTCTCATGCACGACGACGCTGATCGCCCCTGGGATGTCCCGATGCCGCTCGCGGTGCAGGCCGGCGGCGCGCTCCTCGGCCCACTCCAGCAGCCGCCGGCCGAGGCCGAGGCCGCGAGCGGCGGGCAGCACCGCGCCGTCGAGTTCGACCCGGTCGAGGTCGCGGACCTCGGAGGAGCATTGCACCCAGGCGAACGCGACGACCTCCCCGTCGGGGGCAAGTGCGGCGATGCTGTCTCGGCCGAGCTCGATCGACTCGTCCTCCAGCACCTCACGGACGTCCTGGTCCGAGTAGTGCTCGCCGGTGTCGTCCACGGTCTCGATGGCGGTGTAGGCCCGGGTCAGTGCGGGAGCGTCTTCGGTCGTCAGGGCCCGCCAGGTCAGCGTCCGAGTGTCCACGCCGCTCACGACCGACCCAGCCTCACAGGGCGTAGCGCGGCTCCACCGGCTCGACACTCGGCCCCGCATCCGCGCGCAGCGCGGCCGTGAACAGGTCGTGCGTGAAGGCCGCCTCCTCGGGCGTCACGCAGTGGAATGGCTGGCGCATGCCGTCGCGGCCGTGGGCGAGCTCGTCGAGGAACGCCGCCCACATCTGCTGGAGGGCGTCGGCGAAGCCGAACTCGAAGATCGCGCCGGTGATGCTCCGGTAGGCGGACTGCGAGCCGAGATCGGTCTCCTCCCAGCGCTGCGGCTCGCCCGGCGAGTAGCGCATCGTGCGCAGCGTCTTGGGGTGCTTGGTAGTGAACGCGATCGAGCCCTCGGTGCCGTCGACCTCGATCGTCCAGGTGTTCATGTGGCCGGGCGCGATGCGCTTCGTCTCGATCCGGAGCGGGAACTCGTCGCCCTCGTGCTCGGCCCGGCACAGCAGGACTGCGTTGTCCGGGGTGTCGCAAGGGACCGTTCCGCCATGGCCGTCCGGGCGCTCCGTGAACACGTCGGCCAGGACTGCGCGGACGTCGAGCGGCGCCCAGCGCGCCCGCAGCGGCAGGTGCAACGCGTGCATGCCCAGGTCGCCCAGGCAGCCGTACGCGCCGTTGGTCTCGGCGCGGCGCTTCCAGCCCGCGGGCTTGTTCGGATCGAGGTCGCTGGAGTGCAGGAAGAGCGAGCGCACCTCGATCGGCCGGCCGAACCGCCCCGCGGCGATCCAGCGCCAGACCTCCTGGCCGCCGGGGAAGAACGGCATCTCCGACGAGCAGCGCACGATCTGCTCGGGATGCTCGGCGACCGCGGCCATGATCGTCTCGTTGGCGGCCAGGTCGATGCCGAACGGCTTCTCACCGAGCAGGTGCTTGCCCGCATCGAGCGCGGCGACGTACAGCTCCGCGTGCAGGTGGTGGGGGACAGCGATGTAGACGGCCTCTACTTCGGGGTCGTCGAGGACGGCGCGCCAGTCGCCGCTCAGGCGCGGCTCGTCCGCCAGCCGCTCGTACCAGGCGAGCGTGTCGGGGTTGACGTCGCACACGTGCACGAGCCGCGGGCGTACGCCGAGCTCGTCGAGGTGGATCCAGCGCGCGGCCGTGCTCGCCAGCTCGCGGCCCATCAGGCCGCCGCCGATCAGTCCCAGGCGGACCTCGCGTTCAGCCACGGAGGCTCGCGAGGGCCGCGTCGGCGGCGACGCCGTCGTGGACCACCGACATCAGCGCCCGTGTCATCGCCGAGGGCCGCTCGTGCTGGATGACGTTGCGGCCGTAGACGATTCCCGCGGCGCCGGCGCCCATGACCGACTCCGTCCGGCGCAGCACCTCCTCGTCCGAGGCGCGTCCGCCACCGCGCACGAGCAGCGGAATGCGGCCCGCCACTTCGATCACGCTCGGGTAGTCGCCGAGGTCGTCCGTCGGGTCGGCCTTGATCACGTCCGCGCCGAGCTCGACGGCCTGGCGTACGAGCGCGCGGATCCGCTCCGGGTCGCCGTTGACCCCGTAGCCGGCCGAGCCGGGCTTCATCGCAAGCGGTTCGACCATGAGCGGCATCCCGGCCGGCTCGCAGCGGGCCTTGAGCGCACCGACGTTGCGCACGCAGGCGCGGTGGAGGTCCTCGCGCCCGTCGATCCAGAGCAGGTTGACGACGACGCACGCGGCGTCAAGACGTACGGCCTGCTCGACCGCCTCGGGCACGAGCTCCGAGAAGTAGCCAACCTCGGCGTCGACCGTGGGCCCGTAGACGTTGGCGACGTCCGTGCGCAGGACGAGCGCCGGCTTCGGCCCCGGCCGCTCCTGCAGGAGCGGCGCGGTCCCCGGCGAGAGCTGGATCGCGTCGGGTGCGGCGTCGACGAGCACGTTGAGCGCGGCGGTCAGGTCCTCGATGCCGGCCAGGAAGCGCGGCTCGCCGAAGAAGCCGTGATCGACCGCGACGTCGAAGCAACGCCCGTCGGCGGCGAACAGCCGGCGCATGCGCGGCTCGATGCTCACAGGGCCAGCGCCTCCTCGAGGTCGGGAAGCGTGCTGCTCGCGCCCGTCCCGCGCGTCGACAGCGCGCCGACGGCGTTGCCAAGCCGGACGGCGCGCGCGAGCGGCCAGCCGTGCACGAGGCCGTGGATGAGCCCGCCCGCGAAGGCGTCGCCGGCGCCGGTCTCGTCGCGGGCCCGGACCGGGAAGGGCCCGACGTGCTCGGAGGTCTCGGCGTCGAGTGCGTGGGCGCCGTCGCGGCCCAGCTTGATCGCCACCTGTGCGACGCCGCGTTCGTGCAGCCAGGCGGCGCAGTCCTCGGGCGAGTCCTGCCCGGTGATGCCGCGCGCCTCGTTCAGGTTCGGGCAGATCACGTCGAGGTGGGGGAGCGAGGGATGCAGGCGATCCCAGCGTCCGGTCGCATCGTAAACCGGGTCGAGGCTGGTCGCGATCCCGCGCTCGCGCGCCGCGGCCAGTACGCCCGCGAGCGGCTTGCCGTCGAGCGCCGGCATCACGAGCGCGCCGCCGATGTGAAGCCAGCGTGGGCCCGCTGACATCGCCTGCTCGATGTCCGCCGCCGTGAGCGCGCCACTCGCGCCCGGGTTGTGCAGGAAGGTGCGCTCGCCGTCGCTTGCGTCCAGCACGAGCGAAGCCGAGGTGAGCTCGTCGGTGGCGCGCAGGAAGTCCGTGACGATGCCGCGCGCCTCGGCCTCGCGCCGCATCACGTCGCCGAGCAGGTCGCGGCCGACACAGCCGCAGAGCGCCGCCGGCGTGCCGAGCCGGACGAGAGCGGTGGCCGTGGAGAGCGCGCAGCCGCCGGTGGCGAGCTGCACCGAGTCGACGAGCGTCAGCAGCCCCGGCGGCGGTACGGCGTCGACTGGCGACGCGATCGCGTCGGCCACGACGATGCCCGCGCACAGCACCTCGGATCGCGCCCCCGGCTGCATGGGGCGCCGATCCTACCTGCGCGCCTGCGGCTCATCGCGCCGCGCAGAGGACCCAGACGCTGGCCGTTCGCTCCTCGGCCGCGCCGTTGAGGATGGCCGCTCCCCAGCCGTTCGCCACCGCGCCCTGCGCGTTCGGTGCGTCGGCCCCGACCCGCGGCTCCGAGAAGACGACGCGGTCGCCGGCGTCGAGGCTCCCGAACGAGACGCCTCCGCCGAGCGCGCGCTGGCCGGCGGGGCAGCCCACGTCCTCGCCCACGACGTTCCCGACCCCGACCGCGAAGTTGTCGAAGCGCACGCTCGCGTCGCTCGCCAGCAGCCCCGCCTGCAGGTCCTCGTCGCGCAACGACCCGTTCTGCACCTCGGCCGAGCGGACCGACCCGCCGGTCAGCTCGTCGTTCGAGACAGCGTTGGGGCCGATGTCGGCGTCGCCGATCGTTCCGTCGCGCACGTCGACCCCCTCGACGCTGCTGTTGGCGAGGTCCGCGCCGGTCAGCCCGCCGTCGAACACGTCTGTCCCGGTGAGCGTCCCCTCGCGCACGTCGGTCGAGCGCACCGAGTTGTTGCGCAGGTCGCGCGAGAGCAGCGCCTGGTTGCGCACGTCCTTGCTGCGGATCGAGTTGTTGCGGATCTCGCGCGAGTCGATCGAGCCCGTCGCGACGGCGTAGGACGTGCCCGTCAGCGCGAAGAAGAGCGCAATCAGCCCGAGGTGGTGGCGGCGCAGGTAGCTGAGCATGCCCCTCCAACTCGGGACGGGGCGAAAAGCTGCGGGGTCTTAGTCCTCGAGCCGCTCGTAGGCGGGCAGCGTCAGGAACTCGACGAACTCCTCGCCGCTCAGGGCGACCGACTCGAAGAGCTCGCGCGACAGGCCCGGGCGGCCCTCCGTCTCGAACCATTCGTCGTCGCCGATCTCCTGGCGAATTCGCTCGAGCTCGGCGGTCTCGAGCTCGCGCACGAGCTCGGGCGTGATCGCCCTGCCGTCATCGAGCGTGGCGCCGTGGCGGATCCACTGCCACACCTGCCCACGGCTGATCTCGGCCGTGGCGGCGTCCTCCATCAGCCCGTAGATCGCCGCGGCGCCGTTGCCGCGCAACCAGGACGAGATGTACTGGATGCCGACGTTGACGTTCGAGCGCAGGCCGGCCTCGGTGATCTCGCCGGGCGTGTCCGGCACCGAGAGGAGCGCGGCGGCGCTCGGCGTGACGTCGTCGCGCTGCTTGTCGACCTGGTTGGGACGGTCGCCGAGCACCTCGTCGAAGGACTCGGTGGCCACAGGCACGGAATCCGGGTGCGCGACCCAGGTGCCGTCGAAGCCCTCGCCGGCCTCGCGCTCCTTGTCGGCGCGCACGGCCTCGAAGGCCTTCCGGTTGGCCTCCTCGTCGGTGCGGCTCGGAATCACCGCGGACATGCCGCCCATCGCGTGCGCGCCGCGCGCGTGACAGGTCTTGACGACGAGCTGCGAGTAGGCCTGCATGAACGGCACCGTCATCGTGACGGCGGAGCGATCCGGCAGCACGAAGTCGGGCCGTGAGCGGAAGCGCTTGATCATCGAGAAGATGTAGTCCCAGCGCCCGGCGTTGAGGGCCGCGGCGTGATCGCGCAGCTCGTAGAGGATCGCGTCCATCTCGAAGGCGGCCGGGATCGTCTCGATCAGGACGGTTGCCTTGATCGTGCCGCGGTCGAGGCCGAGCGTCTCCTCGGCGATCACGAAGGCGTCGCGCCAGAGGGCGGCCTCGCGGTGCGACTCGAGCTTCGGGATGTAGAGGTACGGCCCGCGGCCGCGCTCGAGCAGCTCATGCGCGTTGCGGTGCACGTACAGGCCGAAGTCCATGAAGGCGCCGGCCACGGTGCCGCCGTTGACGCGCAGGTGGCGCTCGGGCAGGTGAAGCCCGCGCGGGCGCACGAGCAGCACGGCGTGCTCCTCCTCGAGCCGGTACTGCTTGCCCCTCTCCTCGTGCTCCATCGAGCCGCGCACGGCGTCGGCGAGGTTGACCTGGCCGTCGACCATGTTCCGCCAGGTGGGCGAGTTGGCGTCTTCGAAGTCCGCCATGAAGCCGCGCGCGCCCGAGTTGAGCGCGTTGATGACCATCTTGCGGCTGGTCGGGCCGGTGATCTCGACGCGGCGGTCCTGCAGCGCATCGGGCACGGGGGCGACCGTGAAGTCCTCGGGCGCCGTCACGAAGTCGAGCGTGCCGCCGGCGTCGAGCTCGGCCTGGCGCTGCCGGCGTGCGTCGAGCAGCGCGCGGCGCGTCTCGTCGAGCTCCTCGTGCAGCCGGCCGACGAGCTCGAGCGCCCCGCTCGTCAGCACCTCCTGATGGCGCTCGACCGGTACCCCGCGTACGTCGATGTCGTCGTGACGTGTGGCCATGCCGGACTCATGCCCGGAACGGCGGCTGCTGAGACCTCGCGGGCGCGCGGAGGCGCGTGATCGTCAGGTCCGGGTCAGCTTCTTGTACGTGATCCGGTGCGGCCGCTCGGCCTCGGCGCCGAGGAGCGCCCGGCGGTTCTCCTCGTAGGCCTCGAAGTTGCCCTCGAACCAGGTGACCTGGGAGTCGCCCTCGAAGGCGAGCACGTGCGTCGCCACGCGGTCGAGGAACCAGCGGTCGTGCGAGATGATCACGGCGCAGCCCGCGAACGAGAGGAGCGCCTCCTCGAGAGCGCGCAGCGTGTCGACGTCGAGGTCGTTGGTCGGCTCGTCGAGGAGCAGCAGGTTGCCGCCCCGGCGCAGCAGCTTCGCGAGGTGGACGCGGTTGCGCTCGCCGCCCGACAGCGCACCGACCTTGCGCTGCTGGTCCGAGCCGCGGAAGTTGAAGCCGGCGCAGTAGGCGCGCGAGCTCATCTCGCGCTCGCCGACCTTGATGCTGTCGTAGCCGCCCGAGATCTCCTCCCAGACGGTCTTGTCGGGGTCGAGCGCGTCGCGCGACTGGTCGACGTAGGCGAGCTCGACCGAATCGCCGAGCCGCAGCGCGCCCGCGTCGGGCTCCTCCTCGCCGACGATCATGCGGAACAGGGTCGTCTTGCCGGCGCCGTTCGGTCCGATCACTCCGACGATCCCCGCGGGCGGCAGCGTGAAGCTGAGCTCGTCGATCAGGAGCCGGTCGCCGAAGCCCTTGCGCAGGTCGTCGGTCTCGACGACCACGTCGCCGAGCCGCGGGCCGGCCGGGATGTGGATCTGGACCTGGTCGAGCTGGACGTTCTTCTCCTCGGCCAGGAGCGCCTCGTAGCGGTTGAGCCGGGCGCGCGCCTTGGTGCGGCGGCCCTTCGGGCTCTCGCGCACCCACTCGAGCTCGCGGGCGATCGTGCGACGGCGCGCGGTGTCCTTGCGGTCCTCCTGGGCGAGCCGCTCCTGCTTCTGCTCGAGCCAGGAGGAGTAGTTCCCCTTGAACGGGATGCCGCGGCCGCGGTCGAGCTCGAGGATCCAGCCGGCGACGTTGTCGAGGAAGTAGCGGTCGTGGGTCACCGCGACGACCGTGCCCTTGTAGTCCTCGAGGTGCTTCTCGAGCCAGGCCACCGACTCGGCGTCGAGGTGGTTGGTCGGCTCGTCGAGCAGCAGCAGGTCGGGAGCCGACAGCAGCAGCCGGCAGAGCGCCACACGGCGGCGCTCGCCACCGCTCAGCGTGTCGACGTCGGCGTCGCCGGGCGGCAGCCGGAGCGCGTCCATCGCGATCTCGAGCGTTGTGTCGAGGTTCCAGGCGTCGGCGGCGTCGATCGCGTCCTGCAGGCGGGCGAACTCGGCCGCCGTCTCGTCGGAGTAGTTGGCCGCCAGCTCGTTGAAGCGATCGAGCATGTCGCGCAGCTCGCGCACGCCATCCTCGACATTGCCCTTCACGTCCTTGGACGGATCGAGCTGCGGCTCCTGCTCGAGCAGGCCGACGGAGGCGCCGGGGGCGAGCTGGGCGTCGCCGCGGAACTCGGTGTCGACACCGGCCATGATGCGCAGCAGCGTCGACTTGCCGGAGCCGTTGGCACCGAGCACGCCGATCTTGGCTCCCGGCAGGAAGCTCAGCGAGATGTCCTCGAGCACCCGCTTGTCGGGCGGGTGGACCCGGGACAGCTGGTACATGGTGAAGATGTATTGCGTCGACACGCCAGCCGAGGCTAGCGAGCGCGCGTGAGCTCCATGATCCAGTTCGGCTTCCAGCTGCGGCCGCCGTCGAACGAGAAGGACTGCTCCCAGCGCGCGGAGCTGTCCGTTATCTCCGACCAGACGAAGCGCATCCGGATCGGAACGCCCTCGAGCACGTCCTCGCACTCGAACAGTGCGCGCCCGTCGGCGCCGAAGCGCCCTTCCACCGGCGGGTCGAGCCGGCCCGGCCGCTGCGTCGACGACCACCAGATGCGCCACAGGTCCGCGTCGGGGTCGAAGAGCCGCAGCGAGAAGCCCTCGTAGCCGCCGTCGTCTGTGCGGAAGTGGTCGATGTTGCCGAGGCCGCCGAGCATCGCGTGCGCCTCCGAGGTGGCGTTGAACTCGCGCCACTCGTCGCAGTCCGGATCGAGCGTGTCGGCGAGCCTGCGGTTGGCCACGTCCCAGAGGCCCGGCAGGAAGTCGAAGTCGGTGGCGGGCATCAGAGCTCGACGTCCCCGAGCCGGCGCTCGAGGTAGCGCTCGACGTCGCCGCCCTTCAGCACGTCCTCGAGCCAGGCGCGGCGCTCGAAGTCGATCACCTCGAGCTCCCAGACGCAGGCCATGCCGCTGCTGTCCGCCGCTGTCAGCGCACCGGGGTCGTCCTGGGGCGAGGCGAAGGCGCGCATGTGGATCTCGTTGTCGTTCGCCCACCAGTAGACGAGCCCGAGCCCGGCGCTCGCGGCGTCGTGGGCGATCGTGAAGCCGACCGCGCCGTCGGGCACCACCTCCGCGGCGGCGCGGCGGGTCGCGTCGGCGAGCGCCTCGCGGGGCTCTCCGCTGAGGCCGATTCCGTAGTGCTTCAGCTGCCCCTCGAGCTCGAGGAAGGAGATGTGCCGGGGTGCGTAGGACATGCCCGGAACGCTAGACCGCATAGAGGGCATAATCTGTCCTCTATGACGAAGGCCGAGCGCGTTCTCACGCTCCTCGAGGCGCTGCAGAATCGCCCCGCGCTGAGCGGCCCCGAGCTCACGGCGCGCCTCGGCGTCGACGTCCGCACGGTGCGCCGCGACGTCGCCTCACTGCGAGCGCTCGGCATCCCGGTCGAGGCCGAGCGAGGGCCCGCCGGTGGCTACCGGCTGCGGCCCGGATACCGCATGCCGCCCCTGATGCTCACCGCGGCCGAGGCGACGGCCGTCGCGCTCGGGCTGATCACGGCGCGCCGCGACGGCCTCGACGCCGACGGCGCGCTCGCGAAGATCGGGCGCGTGCTGCCCGACGAGGTGCGGCTCCGCGTCGAGGCGCTCGAGCAGACGCTCGGCTTCACGGGTCGCCCGCACGAGCCGATGCCGCCGAAGGGCGAGCACCTGCTGTTGCTCGCGGAGGCGGCTCGCCGCGGGCGCAGGGTCCGCGCGCGCTACACGTCCTCCGACGGGGTCGAGTCCGAGCGCGAGCTCAGCCCTTGGGGCGTCGTCGCCCACCACGGACGCTGGTACGTGCCTGCCCACGACCACGGACGCGGCGAGCCGCGTGCGCTGCGGGCCGACCGCTTCGCCACGGTGCGCCTCGGCGCCCGCGGCATGGCGCCGCCGGCCGGCTTCGACGCGATCGACTTCGTCAGCCGCACGCTGGCGCGCGTCCCATGGAGCCACGAGGTCGAGGTGCTCCTGCATCTGTCGCCCGGCGCGGCCGCGGAGCGCTTCCCGCCGACGCTGGCCGAGCTCGAGCCGGAGGGCGAGGCTACGAGGCTGCTGATGCGCGCGGAGTCGCTCGACTGGGTCGCCGGCCTGCTCGCCGGCGCCGGCTGCGACTTCGAGATCCGTCGCCCCGACGAGCTGCGCGACAGCGTGCGCGCCCTCGCGGAGCGCCTGCGCGCGGCCTGAAGTAGCCTGCGCCGCCATGGCGGAGCTCGGCCGGATCGGCATCTGGATTCCTCGCACCGCGGGCACGGACGCGGTGCCCGAGATAGAGGAGCTCGGCTACGGTGCTCTCTGGCTCGGCATCAGCCCATCGCTCGAGCAGACGCGGCCCTTCCTCGAGGAGTCGAGCAGGATGACCATCGCCACCGGCATCCTCAACGTCTGGCAGCACGAGCCCGCCGACGTCGCCGCGGGGCACGCAGAGCTGCAGCGCGACTTCGACGGCCGCTTCCTCCTGGGAGTCGGCATCGGACACCCCGAGGCGACCCAGGAGTACACGAAGCCGCTGACCAAGATGCGCGAGTTCTTCGACGGCCTCGACGCCGCGGACCCGTCGGTGCCGCGCGACGAGCGCGTGGCGGCGGCGCTCGGCCCGAAGATGCTCGACCTCGCCGCGGAACGGTCGCTCGGCGCCCACCCGTACTTCACGCCGGTCGAGCACACGCGGAGCGCCCGCGAACGGCTCGGGCCGGGAGCGCTGCTGGCGCCGGAGGTCACGGTCGTGGTCGAGCCCGACCCCGATACGGCGCGAGAGAAGGGACGCGAGTTCGCCACGCGCTACCTCGAGCGCAGCAACTACAGGCGCAACATGCTGCGGCTCGGCTTCGACGAGAGCGACCTCGAGGGCGGGGGGAGCGACCGCCTGATCGACGCCGTGGTGGCGCACGGGTCGGCGGAGGAGGTGGCCGAGGCGGTCCGCGCCCACCTCGACGCCGGCGCCGACCACGTCTGCCTGCAGCCCGTCGGCCACGGGCCCGCGCCGCTCGACGACTACCGGGCGTTGGCGCGGGTGTTGCTGTAGGTCGGTCTCGGGCTTGGGCTGGGGAAGGGGGTGTGGGTCGTCACCCGGCCCCGCGCCGAGACCTGTGGGTCGAACATTGTTCGGCGCTGGTACCGCAGCGGTGGGTTACGTTGCTGACTTGACCACCATATGGGTGGGTAAGTCAGCAACGTCGAAGGGCTTCGGACCTATGCGGCCGTCGGTCTGCCGACGGACATTCGGCCATCCGACACGAACGCCGATGATTGTTCGACAGAGGGCCGGGCGCCCCATCCACCTTCCCCAGCCCGGGCCCGGCCGGCGGAGAGCGCGAGGCGTGCTCCTGCCGGCTAAAGGATCGAGCGCGCCAGCAGTTCCATTGGGTGGCAGACGGGGAGCGCCCGGCCGAGCCGCTCGCTGTGCGCCGTGATCTGCAGCGCGCAGCCGGGGTTTGCCGCGGCGACGGCCTCGGCCCCCGTGTCGAGCAGGTTGCGCGCCTTGCGCTCGCCGAGCTCGGCGGCGGGCTCCGGCTTGACGAGGTTGTAGATGCCGGCAGAGCCGCAGCAGAGCTCCCACTCGGCGGGCTCGACGAGCTCGAGCTCAGGGATGCCGCGAAGCAGCTCGCGTGGCTGAGTCCGGACGGCCTGTGCGTGCGCCAGGTGGCAGGCGTCGTGGTAGGCGATCTTCATGGCCACGGGCCGGCGCTCGGCGCGCGGCTCGACGTCCGCCAGGAACTCGGTCACGTCGCGGACCTTCGCTGAGAAGGCCTGGGCGCGCTCGGCCCAGTCGGGCTCGTCGCGCAGCACGTGCCCGTAGTCCTTCATCGCCGAGCCGCAGCCGGCCGCGTTGACGATCACGGTGTCGTAGCCCTCGAGCTCCTCGATCGTCTGCTTGGCGAGCGCGCGTGCCTCGGGGTCGGCGCCGGCGTGGAGCGCCAGCGCGCCGCAGCAGCGCGGCTGCCGCGGCGCATGCACCTCGAAGCCCTCGGCGGCCAGCACGCGCGCCGTCGCCTCGTTGACCTGCCCGAAGAAGACGCGCTGCACGCAGCCCTGGAGCAACGCGACCGTGCCGCGCTTCTCTCCGCGCGCCTCGAAGCGCTCCGGCAGCCGGGTCAGCGAGCTCCGCAGCGGCGTGTCCGGCGCGATCGCCATCAGCGCGGCGAGCTTCGGCAGCCGCTGGCGCACGCGCGGGCGCTGCACGATCCGGTCGAGGCCGAGCGCGCGCACCGCGGCCAGGCCGGGGGCAGAGGCACGCAGCCGGCCGGGCCGCGTGAACAGCTCGAACACGAGCCGCCGGTGTGCGCGCTCAGCGGGCGGCCGCTCGAAGTTGCGCTCGATCTGCGCTCGTGCGTCCTCGAGCAGCTTGTCGTACTGCACACCCGACGGGCAGGCGGTCACGCAGGCCATGCAGCCGAGACAGCGGTCGAGGTGCTCGACGAGCGGCGGCGAGATCGCCTCGTGACCTTCCTTCATGAGCACGATGCGGCCACGGGGCGAGTCCATCTCCTCGCCCCAGAGCGTGTAGGTGGGGCAGGTGGGGAGGCAGAAGCCGCAGTGGACGCAGTCGTCGATCAGCTCGAGCTGCGGGGCCCGGGTGTCGTCGTAGCCGGTCACAGTCCTCCCGCAAACACGCCGGGGCTGCACACGCCCGCCGGATCGAAGTGCTCCCTGACCCTCCGCATCAGCGCGAGCAGCGCCGGATCGACTGGCCCCCAGGGATCGACCTCGAGCGACGGCGGCCGGTCCAGGACGACGCACGGAGAGGGGCTGACGATGCGGCGCAGCGACTCGACCTGATCGGCCGTCGGCGCGGGCAGCCGCAGCCACGAGAGCCCGAGCACTGCGCGCCCGACGAGCGATCCGCCGGCGTCCTCGGTCGCGCGAATCACGTCGGGCAGCCGCGTGGGGAGGCCCGAGACGCGCAGCACGGCCTCCTCGGGTCCGCTCGAGCGCTGGCGCTCGCGCTGCTCTGCCCACAGCCCGTCGTCGTCCTCGGCGATCTCGGTGTCGAGGCCCGCCTCGCGCAGCAGCCGCTCGGCGAGCTCCGCCTGCGGGTGCGGGGCCACGCCCGCGAAGCGGATGAGCAGCGCGCCGGCGCCGCCGGCCCAGTCGACGTCGAAGCCGCTGTGCTCAAGCGGCGCGCGCGAGAGGGCCACGAGTGCCCGGCCGAGCTCGTCGGGGTCGCGCGCACGGCCGATCGCGGTGGCGCTCGCGGGTGGCAGCGGGTGCAGCCGCACAGACAGCTCGACGATCGCTCCGAGGGTGCCGAGCGAGCCCGCGAACAGCTTTGCGAGGTCGTAGCCCGCGACGTTCTTGATCACCTTGCCGCCGCTCTTCGCGAGGGAGCCGTCCGAGAGCGCCACGCGCATGCCGACGACGAGGTCGCGCACGCCGCCGTAGCGGCCGCGCAGCGGCCCCGAGTCCGCTGTCGCGACGACGCCGCCGAGCGTGGCCCCACCGGGATCGGGCGGGTCGAGCGCCAGCATCTGGCCCTCCTCGGCGAATGCCTCCTGCGCATGCGCGAGCGGGACGCCCGCCTCGAGGACCGCGGTCAGGTCGCCAGCGTTGTGCTCGAGGATGCGGTCAAGCCCGGCGGTCGGCAGCTCGAGCGCGTCCTGTGGCCCGGCGCCGCCCCAGCCCCGCTTTGTCGCGCCGCCGCTGAAGCGGACCGGCTGACCGGCCGCGGCCGCGCCCTTGAGCGCCTGCGCGAGCTCCTCGCGGGTCGCGGGCGCGCCGCTCACGGCCATCAGAAGCGCTCCGCCAGTCCGGCCCTCTCGAGTGGGTGCTCCCGGTAGGGACCGGGCACCTCGCCGCACAGCCGCGGCGTCGGCATCACCTTGCCGGGGTTCGCCCGCTGCTCCGGGTCGAAGGCGCAGCGCAGGCGCTGGAACGCCGACAGGTCGGGCTCGTCGAACATGTCCGGCATGTAGCGCTTCTTGTCGACCCCGACGCCGTGCTCGCCGGTGATCGAGCCGCCCGCGTCGACGCAGGTCTTGACGATCAGCCCGGCGAGCTCCTCGGCGCGCTCAGCCTCGCCGGGGTTGCCGCCGTCGTAACAGACGAGCGGGTGCAGGTTGCCATCGCCGGCGTGGAAGACGTTCGCGACGCGCAGGTCGTGCTCGTTCGCCAGCTCGTCGATCCGCGCCAGCACCTCCGCGAGCCGGGTGCGCGGGATCACGCTGTCCTGGACGTAGTAGTTGGGCGCGATCCGGCCCATGGCGGCGAAGGCCGCCTTGCGGGTGCGCCAGATCAGCTCGCGCTCGGTCTCGTCGCGCGCCACGCGGACGGAGTCGGCGCCCGCGTCCTCGCAGATCGTGACGACCTGCTCGAAGCGCGTCTCGCACTCGGCCTCCGACCCGTCCAGCTCGACCACCAGCGCAGCCCCGGCGTCCAGCGGATAGCCGGCGCCGGTGGCTCCCTCGGCGGCCCGGATCGAGAGGTTGTCCATCATCTCGATCGCTCCGGGCACGATCCCGCCGGAGACGATCTCGGAGACGACCTCGCCGGCCTGCACGGTCGAGCCGAAGAACGCCACCAACGTGCGCACGGCCTCGGGCTTCGGGATGACCCGGAGCCAGATCCGCGTCGCGACGCCGAGCGTTCCCTCGGAGCCGACGAACGCGCCCAGCAGGTCGTAGCCGGGGTGGTCGAGCTCGGGCCCGCCGAGCGTCAGCTCCGATCCGTCCGGCAGCACCAGGTCGATGCCGGTGACGTAGTTGGTCGTGAAGCCGTACTTGAAGCAGTGCGCGCCGCCCGAGTTCTCGGCCACGTTGCCGCCGATCGTGCAGACGATCTGGCTCGAGGGGTCGGGCGGGTAGAAGTGCGTCGGCCCGACGGCCTGCGAGACCGCGATGTTCGTCACGCCCGGCTCCACGAGCACGCGGCCGTTGTCGAGATCGACCTCGAGGATCCGGCGCATCCGCGAGAGGCCGATCAGGACGCCGTCCTCGACGGGCGTCGCCCCGCCCGAGAGGCCCGAGCCGGCGCCGCGCGCCACCCAGGGCACCTCCGCGTCGTGACAGGCGCGCACGGCCGCCGCGACCTCGGCGGCCGAGCCGGGCAGCACCACGACGCCCGGCTTGACCGCGTACTGCAGCAGCCCGTCCGACGCGTACGTGGCGAGCTGGTGCTCGTGCGTTATGACGTGGTCGGCGCCCGCGATCTCCGCGAGCCGGCTCGTCAGGTCGCTCAGACGACCATCCACTCCAGCACCGGGGTTGATTGCAGGTAGACGAGCACGCACATGAGGAGGATCAGTAAGAGGCTCCAACCGAGCACCTTACGGAACAGGTCTCCCTCCTTGCCGGCGAGCCCGACCGCGGCCGCGCCGATGGCGAGGTTCTGTGGCGAGATCATCTTCCCGAGCACGCCTCCCGAGCTGTTCGCGGCGGCCATCAGCGTGGGCGAGAGGCCGGCGTCGTTCGCGGCCGTCACCTGGAGCGCGCCGAACAGGGCGTTCGACGAGGTGTCCGATCCGGTGACCGCCACGCCGAGCCAGCCGATCGCCGCGGCGAAGAACGCGAAGATGCCGCCGGCGCCGGCGATCCAGAGACCAAGCGTGATCGTCTGGCCGGACTGGTTCATCACGTAGGCGAGCGCCAGGACGGCGGCCACGGTCACGATCGCCCACTTGAGCTGGTCGATCGTGCGGCCCGCCACCCTCAGGGCGCGGCCGGGCGACAGGCCCAGCACGGCCATCGTGATGAGCCCGGAGATCAGCATCAGCGTGCCCGCGGCGGGCAGCCAGTTGAAGTTGAACGTCATGCTCGACAGGGCCTCGCCGTCGGGGCTGCGCACGTCGAGCCCCGGCCACTCGAAGGTGGTCGTCCAGGGCGACTCCGCGAGCGCGTCCTTGATCGCGCTGATCTGCGCGATCGAGAACACGGCGATGATGATCAGGTAGGGCGCGTAGGCCTTGATGACGTCGGAAGGGGTGTCCTTCTTCGTGTCGTCGCGACGCGCGACCTCTTCCTCCAGCGTGGGGTCGTGCACGGATCCGCCCGCCACGGCCGGGCGCTCGAAGCGGCCTGTGACCTCGGCCTTGAGCGGCTCGCCCGGCGTCCAGACGCGCAGCAGCAGGACGATCACGCCGGTCGCGACGAGCGAGGCGACGATGTCCGTCAGCTCGACGGAGATGTAGTTCGAGCACGCGAACTGCGCTATCGCGAACGCGAGGCCGCCGAAGGCCGCGACCGGCCAGGCCTGGCGGATGCCGCGGCGGCCGTCGACCATGCCGATCAGGATCAGCGGGACGATCAGGGCGAGGAACGGCGTCTGGCGGCCGACCATCGCGCCCAGGTCGCCCTTGTCCAGGCCGGTGACCTCGGACAGCGTCGTGATCGGGACCGCGATGGCGCCGAACGCGACCGGTGCTGTGTTGGCGACCAGCGCGATCGAGGCGGCCTTGATCGGCTTGAAGCCGAGCGCGATCAGCATCACGGAGGTGATCGCGACCGGCGTGCCGAAGCCGGCGAGCGCCTCCATCAGCGCGCCGAAGCAGAAGGCCACGATCACGGCCTGGACGCGCTGGTCCTCCGAGATCGCGCCGAACGAGCGCCGCAGCACGGCGAAGTGCCCAGTCTCGACGGTCATGTTGTAGACCCAGATCGCCGCGACGACGATCCACATGATCGGGAACAGGCCGAACGCCGCGCCCTCCGTGGCGGACAGGGCCGTCTGACCGAAGGGCATGCCGTAGACGGCAAGCGCCACGATTATCGCGACGAGCAGCGACAGCAGGGCCGCCCACTGGGCCTTCATCTTCAGGCCGCCGAGCAGCACGAACAGCGTCACCAGGGGCAGCACCGCAAAGATCGAACTGAGCCCGAGTGAATTTGAAATCGGGTCGAAATCCTGCGTGTACACGGCAGTCGCCTCCCTCGCTGGTCCTTCTCTCCCTATCGGGCGGGTTCCCCGGGCCCGAGTCCGGGAAACTCCAAGTTGTGCGTTTGGGACTGTTCGTCACCTGCCTGGGCGACACCCTGTTCCCCGCGGTTGGCCAGGCCGTTGTACGCCTGCTCGAGCGGCTCGGGCACCAGGTGGAGTTCCCCGAGGAGCAGACCTGCTGCGGGCAGATGCACCTGAACTCGGGCTATCGCGACGAGGGCGTGCGGCTCGCGGAGCGCCTCGGCACGGTCTTCTCAGGGCACGAGGCAATCGTTACGCCCTCCGCCTCGTGCGCGGGCATGCTGCGCGAGCAGCTCGGTAACGGGGCGCCCCCGGTGTACGAGCTGTCCGAGCTGCTCGTCGACGTGCTCGGCGTCGAGGACGTCGGCGCCTACTACCCGCACCGGGTGACCTACCACCCGACCTGCCACTCGCTGCGCGAGCTGCGCCTCGGTGCGCGCCCGCAGCGGCTGCTCGGCGCCGTGCGCGGCATCGAGCTGGTCGACCTGCCCGACGAGAGCGAGTGCTGCGGCTTCGGCGGCACCTTCGCCGTCAAGAACGCCGACGTCTCGACGGCCATGCTCTCGGACAAGCTGCGCGCCGTGCTCGACACGAAGGCCGAGGTCGTCTGCGCCGTCGACTCGTCCTGCCTGATGCAGATCGGCGGCGGCCTGTCGCGCGGGCGCACCGGCGTGCGCACCGTTCACCTCGCCGAGATCCTCGCCTCCACGGGTGAGGAGCCGCATCCGTGAGCTTCCCCGCCGCGGCGCGCCGCTCGCTGGCCGACAGCCAGCTGCGCGCCAACCTCGCGCGCGCGACCACGACGATCCGCGACAAGCGCGCCCGCGTCGTCGGCGAGCTGCCCGACTGGGAGGGGCTGCGCGCGGCCGGCGCCGCCGCCAAGGACGAGGCGCTGCTCAGCCTGGACGCGCAGCTCGAGCGCCTCGAGGAGTCGGTCACCGCGGCGGGCGGCCAGGTCCACTGGGCGGCCGACGGTCCCGAGGCCTGCGCGATCGTGGCCGAGATCGCGCGCTCGCACGGCGTCAGCGAGCTCGTGAAGGTCAAGTCGATCGCCTCGGACGAGATCAAGCTGAACGAAGCGCTCGAGGCCGCCGGCATCAACGCAGTCGAGACCGACCTCGCGGAGCTGATCATCCAGCTCGGCGGCGACTCGCAGTCGCACATCCTCGTCCCCGCGATCCACAAGAACCGCGCCGAGATCCGCGACCTGTTCCGGCGCTCGCTCGACCTGCCCGACCTCTCCGACGACCCGCCCGCGCTCACCGAGGCGGCACGCGTTCATCTGCGCTCGTTGTTCCTCCGGGCGCGCATGGGCGTGAGCGGCGCGAACTTCGCGATCGCCGAGACCGGCACCGTCTGCGTCGTCGAGTCGGAGGGCAACGGCCGCATGTGCACGACGCTCCCGGAAGTGCTCGTGACGCTCATGGGCGTCGAGAAGGTCGTGCCCGCCTGGCGCGACATGGAGGTCTTCCTGCAGTTGCTGCCGCGCTCCTCGACGGGCGAGCGCATGAACCCCTACACCTCGTTCTGGAGCGGCGTGCGCGAGGGCGACGGGCCGCGCGAGTTCCACCTCGTCCTGCTCGACAACGGGCGCACCCGCGCGCTCGCGGACGAGCTCGGCCGCCAGGCGCTGCGCTGCATCCGCTGCAGCGCCTGCCTGAACGTCTGCCCGGTCTACGCGCGCGTCGGCGGGCACGCCTACGAGTCCGTCTATCCCGGCCCGATCGGCGCGATCCTCACGCCGCAGCTGCAGGGCATGGAGGAGGCGGGGTCGCTGCCCTACGCATCGTCCCTGTGCGGCGCCTGCGCCGAGGTCTGCCCGGTGAACATCGAGATCCCGAGGCTGCTGACCCACCTGCGTGCGCGCGAACGCGACGAGGCGGGCGCGCTCGATCCGGAGCTGCTCTCGATGAAGGGCCTGTTCCATGTGTTCTCCTCGCGCGAGCGCTACGAGCGCGCGCAGCGGCTCGCGCGCGCGGCGGCGCGGCCGCTCGCCCGGCGCGGCCGCATCACGCGCGCGCCCGGGCCGCTCGCCGGCTGGACGAGCTCGCGTGACCTGCCCGCGCCCGCGCGGGAGAGCTTTCGCGAGTGGTGGCGGCGCACGCGCGGTGCGCCCGGTGCGAGCGCGCCCGTTCCCGTTCCGCCGGCGCCGCCGCGGCCCGAGCGGCGCGAGGCCGAGCCGGCGCGCACGGGGTCGGCGCGCGAGACCGTGCTCGCTCGCATCCGCGCCGCGATCGCGGGCGCCGAGCCGGAGGACGGGCGCCCGCGCGAGTACCGCACCGCGGACTCACGCTCGCACGAGGAGATCGTCGCTCTGTTCGCCGAGCGCGTCGCCGAGTACCGCGCGAGCGTCCACCGGACCGGCGCGGACGGCGTGGCGGGGGTCGTCGCGTCGATCTGTGCCGATCACGGCGCCGAGCGGCTCGGGCTGGCGCCGGGCATGCCGCCCGAATGGCGCCCGGACGGGGTCGAGCTGGTCGAGGACGGCGGCCTCCGGCCCGCGGAGCTCGACGCCCTCGGCGGCGCCCTGACGGGCTGCGCTGTCGCGATCGCCGAGACCGGCAGCTTCGTCCTCGACGGTGGCCCCGGTCAGGGCCGGCGCGCGCTCTCGCTCGTCCCCGACCTGCATGTGTGCGTGGTGCGCGAGGAGCAGGTCGTGGGGCTCGTCCCCGAGGCGGTCGCGCGGCTCGAGCAGGCGGTGCGCGACGGGCGCCCGCTGACCTTCGTGTCCGGCCCGTCGGCCACCTCGGACATCGAGCTCAATCGAGTCGAGGGCGTCCACGGGCCGCGCATCCTGCACGTGCTGCTGGTGGGCGGCTAGCGGGGATGCGCACCGTCTACCTCGGCACGTCCGGGTTCGCCGCCGAGGTGCTCGACCGGCTCGCGAACAGTGCGCACCGGCCGAGCCTCGTCGTGACCCGGCCCGACCGGCCGCGCGGCCGCGGCCGCAAGCTGGCGGCGCCACCGGTGGCCGAGTCGGCGCGCCTGCTCGGGATCGAGCTGATTCAGCCGGAGCACCTGAACGACGAGGAGACCCGCGCCGCGATCGCGGCCGCCGAGCCCGAGGTGGTCTGCATCTGTGCCTATGGCGCCCTCATCAAGGAGCCGCTGCTCTCGGAGCACGAGATGCTCAACGTGCATCCGTCGCTCCTGCCGCGCTGGCGCGGCGCCGCGCCGATCGAGCGCGCCATCGAGGCGGGCGACGACGAGACCGGCGTGACGATCATGCGCCCGACCGCCGAGTGGGACGCGGGGCCGCTCTGTCTCCAGCGCGCGGAGCGGATCCGCCCCGACGACGACTACGGCACGCTGTCCGCGCGGCTCGCGGCGCTCGGCGGCGAGCTGCTCACGGAGGCGCTCGACCTGCGCCCGCCGCTCCGGGAGCAACCCGCCGACGGCGTGACCTACGCCGAGAAGATCGAGCGCGCCGACCGCCTGCTCGACCCGAGCCTGATGCCGGACGTGCTCGAGCGGCGCGTGCGGGCGCTCACCCCGCATATCGGGGCCTTCGTCGAGCTGCCCTGGGACGAGCCACTCGGCGTGGCCCGCGCCGCCGTCGCACCCGAGGAGGGGCCCGAGCCCGGCAGGCTCGCGGTGCGCGACGGGCGGCTCCTCTACGGCGCCACGGGCGGCGCGCTCGAGCTGCTCGAGGTGCACCCCGCCGGCAAGCGCGTGATGGACGCAGCCGACTGGCTCCGAGGCAACGCGGCCCGGCTCGGCTAGCGTTGCACCCGGGTATATCGATGTCAGCGGTGGGAAACGAGCGAATCGACCTCGGGCCGGAGTGCCCGTCCTGCGGCGAGCCGTGGCTGCGAGCCACCAACCTCGCCGCCCGCTACCGCTGCGTTTCCTGCCTGCACCGCTTCGAGCTCCGCTCCGAATGCCCCAACTGCGGCGCCCACTCGACGATCGCCCGCATGTCGGATACGGCGAACGTCATCTGCCGCAACTGCGGCGGCAGCATGCTGCAGGCGATCTAGCCCCTTCGTAGTTCAGAGCTTCGCCGAGCGCATCAGGACCTTCAGCGGCCGCTCGCGCGGCAGCAGCGAGACGACCACCTTCGTGCGGACGCGCCGACGGCGCTCGAGGACGCGCGTGCCGGGGGTCGTCGAGTCCATCCGCAGCCAGACCCGGCCGGGGCGGCGCACGTTCATGTCGCCGGTGAGCAGGGTGAGGAAGGGGCCGACGCCCGTGCGCTGGCTGTCCGGGAGCGTGATCGCGGCGCTCACGAGGCCCGCACGCGGGACCCGGAGCAGCAGGCTCGCGCCGTCGCCGCGCCTGCGCCGGTCGACGTCGATCAGCCGCAGCCGGCGGCGCGCCCTGGTGCGCGTGTCGTCGCCGAAGTCCTCGTCGAGCTCGTCGCCCTCGCCGAAGTCGTCGAACCAGTCGTCCTCCCAGTCCATCCCGAGCCCGCCGCCGTCGGGATCCTGCGACTCGTCACCGAGCCCGTCGGCGTCGACGTCCGGCTCCACGACGGCGTCGAAGAGCAGCTCGACGCCCGTGCCGCCGTCCATGCCACAGGGGGTGCACGGGTTCGTGAGCGACTGCACGGCTCCGTCCGGCCGCGGTCGCGAGCGCACGCCGAGGTCGACCTCGCCGGCGCGGTACAGGATCCCGACCGAGTCGCCCTGTTGCACCGGGAGCTGCATGCCCTCGACCTGCTCGAGGGCGCCGGCCGGTGAGGTCACGGGGAGGGGGGCGGAGGCGACCACGCTCACGCCCAGGCCGTCGTCCGCGGGACGCAGGACGGCGACGCGCGCAGGCTCGCTGCCGGAGATTCGCTTGGCGAATGCGCCGGCCTCCACCAGGACGCCGTCCTCGGGCGCCTCCACGTCTGCCCCGCGCAGGGCGAACTGGCGGAAGCCGACGCTCGCCCCGCTGGGGCAGGCCTGGCACGCGTACCCCTCAGGAGGCGCCGACGTGTCGGGCGACCCGAGGAAGGTCGCCGCGTCGGCGCGGGGCGCGCCGATCAGGAGGGCCGGCAGCAGCGCCGCCGTGAGCGCGAGGAGGGAGCGTAGAGCCATGTCCCTTCATTCGCGCGAGGCGGCGAATCGGGTCACTCCATGGGAGCGGCGGCCACCTCGACCGGGATCCCGTTGAGGATCGCGTTGCCCGACAGCGGGTCGACGAGCGACTCGTCGGCGAGCACGTTGCTGTTGATCCCGGCGTGCGCGGACGCGACGCCGAGGCGCACGCCGTCCTCGTCGTGCCCCCAGCCGTGCGGGATCGATACGACGCCCGGCATGATGCCGTCGGTCAGCTCCACCGGCGCCTCGACCTGGCCCGCCGTCGAGCGCACTAGCGCACGCCCGCCGTCCGCCAGCCCGAGTCGCTGCGCGTCGTCGGGGTGGATGTGGAGCGTGCAGCGGTCCTTCCCCTTCACCAGCGCGGGCAGGTTGTGCATCCAGGAGTTGTTCGAGCGCAGCTGACGCCGGCCGATCAGCACCATGCCGCCGCCCAGCTCGCGCGCAAGCGCTCCGCGCAGGCGCTCGACGTCGGCGACGATCGGCTCCGGCATCAGCTCGACCTTGCCCGACGGCGTGCGCAGCATCTCCGGCAGGCGCGGCTGAAGCGGCCCCAGGTCGATCCCGTGCGGGTGCCGCTCGAGCACGTCGAGGGTCAGGCCCTCGGGCTCACTGCCGAAGGCGTCGCCGTACGGACCGGCGCGCAGCATCAGGTCGATGATGCGCTCCGGACCTCGGCGCGGCTCGAGCGCCTCCATCAGCTCCCCGGCGTCGCGGCCCGCCACGCGCGAACCGGGAGCGGAGAGCTCGCGCTGGATCAATGTCTGGACCACCATCGAGTCGAGCGCGTCGACGTCCACGTGCGCGCCCTGGCCCGCGACGATCCCGGCCAGGCGCAGGAACGTGCGCCACTCCGGCGGCATCGAGGGCTCGAACACGGGCGGCGAGTAGCGCGCCACGTTGCGGGCGGCCAGTTGGTAGAGCGCGATGTCGTAATGCGACTTCTCGAGCGGCTCCGGCCCGGGCAGGATCACGTCGGCGTGACGGGTCGTCTCGTTGACGTAGATGTCGATGGCGAGCATGAACTCGAGCCCCTCCACCGCGCGCGTGAGGCGCTCGGAGTTGGGCGTCGAGACGAGCGGGTTGCCGGCGATCGTCACGAGCGCGCGGACCTGGTTCTCGCCCGGCGTGTCGATCTCCTCCGCGAGCGCCGCGACCGGCAGCTCGCCGTACGTCTCCGGCAGCCCACGCACGCGACTCGCCCAGCGGCCGAAGCGCACGCCCTTGCCCGTGCCCCCAGTGCCCGACGAGTTCCTCTGGCCGGCGGCGGCTCGGGTGAACATGGCGCCGCCCTCGCGATCGAGGTTGCCGGTCAGGACGTTGAGGACGTCGACGAGCCAGCTCGCGTGCGTTCCGAACTCCTGCGTGCAGGTGCCGATGCGCGCGTAGACGGCGCCGCGTTCGGCCGCGGCGAGCTCGCGTGCGATGCGGCGGATCTCGCCGGCCTCGATTCCGCACGCGCCGGCCACCGCCTCGGGCGTGAACTCGCGCACGAGCGCGCGCAGTTCCTCGAGCCCGTTCACATGGCTCACCAGCTCGCCCGGGTCGTCGAGCTCCTCCTCGACGAGCGTGCACGCGAGCCCGGCGAGCAGCAGCGCGTCCGCGCCGGGCCGGATGAAGTGGTGCTCGTCCGCCTCCTCGGCGGTGCGCGTGCGGCGCGGATCGATGACGACGACCTTGCCGCCGCGCTCGCGGATCGAGCGCAGGCGACCGCGCATGTCGGGTGCGGTCAGCAGGCTGCCGTTCGAGACGAGCGGGTTGGCGCCGAGCAGCAGCAGGTGGTCGCAGCGGTCGACATCGGGGATCGGGATCGAGAGCATCGTCCCGAACATGTGGCCGGCCGAGACCTGCTTCGGCATCTGGTCGACCGTGGAGGCGCTGTAGAGGTTCTGCGAGCCGAGCATGCGCATCAGCGCGGGCGCGTAGAGGATCGCGGACAGGTTGTGGGCGTTCGGGTTGCCCAGGTAGACCCCCACGGAGTTGCGCCCGTGCTCGGCGAGGATGGGGGAGAGGCGCCGGTCGATCTCCTCGAAGGCCTCGTCCCAGCTCGCCTCGACGAGCTCACCGTCGCGGCGGACGAGCGGCGTCGTCAGCCGGTCCGGGTCCTCGTGCAGCTGCTTGATGCCGTACGCCTTCGGGCAGATGAATCCGCGGCTGAAGACGTCCTCGGAGTCGCCGCGGACCGCCACCACCGCGCGCCCCTCGGTCTCGATCTCCAGCCCGCAGGTGGCTTCACAGAAGGGGCAGGTGCGGTAGTGCGTCGGCATGCGGAGATGCTAACCCGTGCGGAGCTCGATCCAGAGCGCCTTCGAGGCGCACAGGAAGCGGCCCGAGGAGTCGTAGAGCGCGGCCGCCGCCTCGCGCTTGCGCCCGTCGACGCCGAGCGGCCAGGAGACGATCGAGTGCTCCTCGCCGACCTTCACCGAGCAGCCGAGCCGCGCGGTCATGCGCCCGAGCACCATCGCCGGCCCCTCGCCGAAGTTGGCGACCGGCGCGCTCGTCGGGCAGTCGAGCGCCGCCCAGACGTACTCGGGCCGTACGCTGCCGTCGGCCGCGGCCAGCGACTCGTCCGGGCGCCAGCGCGCTCCGAAGAGACCGTCGCGGCCTGGCAGCTCGACCGGGAACACGCGCAGGCCGTCGCCCGTGTCGCGCTCGGGGCCGCAGACGAAGCAGGTCGGGAAGGGATGATCGGCCGCCCAGCGCTCGTGCCCGGTGCGCTCCGCCCGCTCGAGCTCGTCAGCCGGGACCGGCTCGGGCACGTCGATCAGCAGCTCGGCGGGCTGGGCCTCGGCGATCAGCGTCTCGCCGTCGCGCAGCTCGATGCGCTCGCCGTCCGCAACGGCCGTGAGCGGCTGCTCCAGCGGCGGCGGGCTGCGCAGTGTCACCTCGACCGCCTCGGCGCCGACCCGCTGAGCGAGCAGGCCGCAGGTGTAGCCGCCGTTGGCCGACCCGGGCGGGCCGTTGTGGCGAGCCGTGATGGTGAGGCTGTCAGTCACCGACGGCGGCGTGCGGCAGCGAGTCGAGCGCCTCCCGCAGGTCGCCGACCGTCTGGAAGTCCAGCCCGAGCAGGTGGTCGTGGCGATGCCGGACGGTCCCGTCCTCGTCGACGATGATCACGGCACGCTTCGTCCCGACCACGGGCGCGTGTGCGCCGTAGGCCTTGGCGACGGCGCCGTCCTCGTCCGCCAGCAGCGGGACGTTCAGGCTGTGCTTGTCAGCGAAGCCGCGGTGCGACTCGAGGCTCTGCGACGAGATGCCGACGACGGTCGCATCGAGGGCTCCGAACGCCTCTGAGTTGTCGCGGTAGGAGCAGAACTGCTTCGTGCACACCGTCGTGTTGTCGCCCGGATAGAAGAGGAGCACGACGCGCTCGCCGCGATGGTCGGAGAGCTTGAAGGGGCCATCCGTCCCGTCGAGCTCGAAGTCCGGTGCCGTCTCGCCCACCTCGGGATGCTTGGCCATGCGCTGAGCATACGCGGGCTCATGTGCGCCGGTAGAGAAGGAGGAGGGCGGCGCAGAGGACGGCGGCCGCGCCCGTGAAGGCGAGCTCGACCTGGAGCACGCGGTCGTCGAACTCGACGAACAGCAGGAAGGCGACGAAGGCCAGCGCGGCGGCCAGCCACGACGCCGACGCCTGGGACGCGCGGCCGTGCGCGAGCAGGGCCTGGTTGAGCGTCGCCGCGGCCAGGTAGAGCCCCATTCCGAAGGCCACCAGCACGAGGCCGCCGCGCTCGTAGTCGAACTCGCCGCCGAACAGCAGGTCCATGACCCACGGCCCGAGCACGAGCATCACGAGCGCCACGCATCCCGCGAAGCCGGCGATTGCGACGAGCGTGAGGTTGACGCTGCGCCTGAACGGGTCGGTCTCGCCGCCGGCGCGCAGGCGCGTGAGGTGGGGGAGGATCGAGGTCTGCACGGCCTGGAAGAGCTGCAGCGGCGCCCGCGCGATCAGCAGCACGTTGAAGACGATGCCGGCGAGCGCCGCCCCGCGCGCACCCTCCTCGCTCGCCTCGATCAGCAGCGGCCCGGCGTTCAGGAAGGTCTGCTCGCAGACCATGATCAGGAGCACGGCGGCGGCGAAGCCGCTGCCGCGCGCGAGCGTGAACTCGGGCTCGCGGGCCGACGGCTCGTCGCGGGCCGCGGCGTCGAGCTGGGCGGGCGCCGGCACCTCGGAGCCGCCCGCGGCCGCCGGCGAGAGCCTTCGCGCCAGCGCCGGCGGCACCACGGCGAGCGACACGATCGGCGCCGCCGCCATCCCAAGTGCGACCGCCGTCTGGCCCTCGGCGATGCCGATCGCCACCGCGAGCGCGAACAGGCAGCGCGAGCTCGCCTCCATGAGGACGAGCCCGCCGTACAGGCCGAACTGGTGGTGCCCGGCGAGGTAGCCGCGCGCGAAGTAACTCGCCGCGTAGGCGAGCACGGCGACGACGAGCACCCAGTACAGCGCGCTCGAGCCGCCCAGCAGGTCGTCCTGGATCGGGCCGCGGAACGCGAGCGCCAGGATCGCGAACACCACGCCCAGCCCGAGTTGGATCGTGGCCGCCACGCGCAGGTGGTGGCTGCCCTCGATGCCGCGCGCGTCGTGGTCGGCGATCGTGCGCGAGAGCAGCTGCTCGACCGGGCGATAGAGCACCGAGACCGTGATGAAGATCGCCGACCACAGCAGCGTGATGCGCCCGTACTCGTCCTCGGTCAGCGAGTGCGAGGCGAGCGCGAAGTAGGCGAACGTGACGAGCCCGGTGACGCCGATGCCGACCGAGAGGACGGCGGCGCCCCTGCCGAATGACGACTGCGCTCTACTTGGCGACGCGGACAAGAAGCATGGTCCACGGGAACGGCGAGCGGGCCTCCTCGACCGTCCCGTAGCGCGAGAGCAGCGAGACGAACGCCCGCTTGGACCAGTGGTTCACGTGGCCCGGCGTGTTGCCGAGGTCGCGCAGGTAGGCGCCCCGTGCCATGTTGAGCCCGCGCCAGAGCGGCTCGCGCGGAACCGACACGAGCAGCTGGCGGCGGGCCACGCGCGCCATCTCCGCCACCGTCGCCTCGGGGTCGGGGACGTGCTCGAGCACCTCGATCGCGGCCGCCAGGTCGAACTCGTCGTCCTCGAACGACAGATGTGTCGCCTCCTCGCTGCGGAACTCGAGGTTCTCGCGCGAGCGCTTCTCCCACTCGGCGCGCAGCTTCGGGTCGTCGAGGTCGATGCCGACGATGCGGCCCTCACCGAGCCGCTCCGCCCACTCGACCGTCAGCACCCCCTCGCCGCAGCCGACGTCGAGAACGGACTCCGGCGCCGCCCGCGCCCACAGCTCGTCGAGCGTGGAGTGAAAGCCGGCCATCAGCCGCTTGACGACGGGGTTCTGAGAGCCGTACTTGTCGAAGGTGTTGCCGGTGGGCACCTCTGCCAGAGTGCTCACAGCTTCACGGCCTCCCGCTCCTCCGTCTTGCCGGTGGCGCGCCCGGACTGCGCGCCGGTAGTGGGGGCCTGGCCCGTCTCGGACGCGCCCGGCTCGTAGTGCGAGGGCTCGACGCCCAGGTGCAGCTCGAGGCGCCGGACGCGCTCGAGAATGCGCTGCTGGAGCACGCGCGAGCCGGCGAGGATGTCGCCGAGCACGCCGAGCGCGGCGAACTGGACCGCGACTATGAAGAGCGTCGAGCCGAGGATCAGCGACTGGATGTGGCCGCCGCTGTCGCCCTGGATGACGAACACGAGAAAGCGCACCCAGAGGAACGAGCCGGCGAGGGCCGTGAGGATCGCCGCCGCGAGGAACACCCGCAGGGGCTCGTAGAGCGCGTAGATGCGGAAGATCGAGGCGCTGTTGCGGCGCACGTACGCCCACATCGACGGGAACAGGCGCGAGTCGCGCGTCTGGTCGTTCGTTCGGATCGGGACGTGGTCGATCGCGACCGTCTGCTTGCCGGCCTGGATGATCGTCTCGAGCGTGTAGGTGAACTTCGAGACCACGTTGACCTGCAGCGCAGCCTCGCGGTTGTACGAGCGGAAGCCCGAGGTGGTGTCCGGCACGTTGGTGCCGGAGGCGCGCCGGACGACGGCGCTGCCGAGCCGCTGGAGGCGCTTCTTCAGCGGCGAGAAGTGCTCGATCTGGTCGGTCTCACGGTCGCCGATCACCATGTCGGCCTCGCCCGCGAGGATCGGCGCGACCAGCTTGGGGATGTCGCCGCCGTAGTACTGGTTGTCGGCGTCGGTGTTGACGATCACGTCGGCGCCGAGCTTCAGCGACGCGTCCAGGCCTGCCTGGAAGGCCGCCGCGAGCCCCTTGTTGTTGGTGAGGCGCACGATGTGGTCGACCCCGTGCTCGCGCGCGACCTCGACGGTGCGGTCGTTCGAGCCGTCGTCGATCACGAGCCACTCGACCGCGTCCACCCCCTCCACCGTGCGCGGGAGGTCGGCGAGTGTCTCCGGAAGCGTGTGCTCCTCGTCGTAGCAGGGGATCTGGATGATCAGCTTCATGCGCCGCCCGTAGCGTAGACGGACCACAGGAGGTTCACCCCTTACTCACACCTCCTTCACCGGAGGGGTCCGGGGCCCGCCTAGCGTCGCTTTTGAGAATGGCGAAGCTCCTCGCCGCCTGCCTGGCGGTCGCCGCCCTTTCGTTGCTCCTGCCCTCCGAGCCGAGCTACGACCCGTTCGCCTGGCTCGTCTGGGGACGGGAGATCGCCCACGGTCACCTCGACACGACCGGCGGCTCCTCATGGAAGCCGCTGCCGGTCGTCTTCACGATCCTGTTCGCGCCCTTCTCACGCGTCGACGACGCGATCCCGGTGGCGCTCTGGATGGTCGTGGCGCGCACCGGTGCGCTGCTCGCGCTCGCGCTCGCCTTCCGGCTGGCGTCGCGACTGGCCGGGGGCGGCGTGACCGGGGCGATCGGCGGCGTCGTCGCCGCCGCGGCGCTGTTCGCGCTGCCCGACTGGTTCCAGTTCGCCGCCCACGGGAGCGAGGCGCCCTGGGCGGTGGCGCTGATGCTGTGGGCGATCGAGCGCCAGCTCGACGGCCGCCGCGACCACGCGTTCGTGCTGGCGGTGCTGGCGTGCCTGCTGCGGCCGGAGCTCGTGCCGTTTCTCGCCATCTACACGCTCTGGCTGTGGTGGGCGGAGCCGCGGCTGCGCTGGCTCATGGCCGGTACTGCCGTCGTGTCGGCGGCGGCCTGGCTCGTGCCCGAGTGGATCGGATCCGGCAACCCGCTCGACGGCGCACGGCAGGCCACGGGTGAGCCCGTTTGGAGCCTCTCGCACGAGCCGCGGCCGTGGCTCGCCGCGCTCGAGCTCGCCCACGACCACGCCGGGCTGCTGATCGAGCTGCTGGCCCTTGTGGCCGTGGTGTGGGCGCTGGCCGCTCGGCGGATCGCACCGCTCGTGCTGGCCGCCGTGGTGGCCGCCGAGGCGGCGCTGTTCGCGGTCATGACCCAGGCCGGCTTCTCCGGCAACCCGCGCTACGTCCTGCCGGCGCTCACGCTCGCGTGCGTGCTCGCCGGGGTGGGAACGGCGCGCATCCTCGCCCTCCGTCCGGCCGCGGTTGCGGCGGTGGCTGCGATTGCGCTTGCAGTCGTGGTGGTCCCGTTTGCCGGCGAGCGGGCCGAGCGCATGGAGCGCGAGGTCCACCAGGTCGCTGTGCGCATGCACCTACACCGCGACCTGGCCGAGGCGGTCGATCGGCTCGGCGGCCCGCTCGCCGTGAGCGCCCTCGGGACGGCGACGGCAAACCGCGCCTACCACAGCCATCTCGCCTGGGAGCTGAAGGTGCCGATCAGCGTGGTCGAGGCCGTGAGCGCCCACCGGCTCGTGTTTCGCTCCTGGCGTGTGCTGAGCGCCGGTCGCGTGTATACGACCGGCCGTGCGCGCGTCCGCCGAACGCTGCTGCGAGTGGGCGACTGGCGCGTCATCGAGCGCGACGGGATCACGTTCCCGCTCGTGCGGGCACAGGCCCGTGACGAACGCTCGGTTTACAGCAAATTTGCAGGGAATTAACAACGCGAGGCAGAACGGGTAGACCGGCCCGGATCGGGTATACGGTCTCGCAACGCGACGTTCACGGCTCGGCAACACCTCTGCTAGCCTGCGCTCCTCTCTCCGCGCGACTCGGAATGTCCAGGACGCCGCGGCTTGCAGCGCTTTCGAACCCGGCCTCGATGGAGCCACGACCACGATGACCACCGTTCTCGCTTATTTGGATCCCGGCAGCGGGAGCATGATCCTGCAGATCATCGCGGGAGGTCTCGCCGCCGTCGCGGTCACGGCCAAGCTGTACTGGAACCGCATCCTCAGGTTCCTCCACATCCGCAAGGACGAGCCCGAGGCCGGCAAGTCCGACCCGACGCAGGGCACAGATACCGTCTGACGGTTCGGGCCCGGGGCCAAGCAGCCTGCTCGGCCGGCTGCGCAGGATTGGGTCACGCGGGTGAGGGCCCGCCCGCAGCGTCTACCATTCCCCGCCGCTCATGGGCCCCACCGCTGATACCTCGACGCTCGAGCCCGGCTCGTTCCGCGATCCGGAGAGCCGGGTCTTCTACGCCGGCGACGCTGTCTACCGCGCGCTCTCGCCCGACGGCCTGAGCGACTTCGAGGCCGTCAAGGCGAGCGGCCTGCTGGACGACGGGAGGGTCGTCGCGACCGAGCGGGTCGAGGAGGTGAGCGCGCTCAAGGGGCTGCTCGTCCACGAGCCCGCCGCCGTGCTCCGGCACGAGCGCATCCCGTTCGTCTCGTACCCGTACGAGTGGACCTTCTCGATGCTGAAGGACGCCGCGCTCCTTCAGCTCGACCTGCTGCTCGACGCGCTCGACCACGACCTCGTCCTGAAGGACTCGACGCCGTACAACGTCCAGTTCAAGGGCGCACGGCCGGTGTTCGTCGACGTCGGCTCGTTCGAGCGGCTGCGCGAGGGCGAGCCGTGGATCGGTTACCGCCAGTTCTGCATGCTCTACCTGTATCCACTGCTGCTGCAGGCGGTGAAGGACGTTCCCTTCCAGCCGTGGCTGCGGGGGTCGATCGACGGCATCACCCCGACCCAGATGCGCGGGCTCATGTCGTTCCGCGACCGCTTCCGCAAGGGCGTCTTCACGAACGTCTTCCTGCACGCGAAGCTCGAGGCGCGTTACGCCGACCGTCCCGGCCAGGTCAAGGAGGAGGTCAGGCGGGTCTTCAAGAAGGAGCTGTTCGTCGCCAACGTGCGCAAGATGCGCAAGCTGGTCGACCGGCTTCAGTGGGATCCGCCGCAGGGCGTTTGGACGGCCTACGGCGAGCGCAACACGTACACGGACGACGACGCTCGCCGCAAGGACGAGTTCGTGCGCGAGGTCGCCGGCTCGCGCGAGTGGCCGCTCGTCTGGGACATCGGCGCCAACAACGGCCGCTACTCGCGCATCGCGGCCGAGGGCGCGCGCACCGTGCTTGCGGTCGACGCAGACCAGGGTCCCGTCGAGTTGCTCTATCGCGACCTCAGGGCCGAGGGGGGCGAGCAGATCCTCACCCTCGCCATGAACCTGGCCGACCCCTCGCCGGGCCTCGGCTGGCGCGGGCTCGAACGACGGGCGCTTCCTGACCGCGGCCGGCCCGACCTGGTGCTGGCGCTGGCGCTCATCCACCACGTCGCGATCAGCGCCAACGTGCCGGTGCGCGAGTTCATCGACTGGCTCGCCTCGCTGGGGAGCGCGCTGGTGATCGAGTTCCCGACGCGCGAGGATCCGATGGTGCAGAAGCTGCTCGCACCCAAGCGCGACGGCCTCCATCCCGACTACGAGCTCAGCTTCTTCGAGCGCTGCCTGGCCGAGGCGTTCGAGGTCGAGCGCTCCGAGCGCCTCGAGTCGGGTACGCGCGTCCTCTACTACGCCCGGCCCAAGAGCGGATGAGCACCGCCGAAGCTCCGGTGCAGCAACCGGAGCGCGGCACCGGCCGCAGCCTCCTGAAGGAGGCCGCATGGTCGTATCTCAACCTCGCGGTGCTGTGGTGCTTCGCGGTCGCCCAGCCGCTCTTCGACCTGCTCAAGGACAACCCCGAGTTCTTCGCGGCACGCGGCTCGTCGGGCTTCGACATCATCTCGTTCTCCGTGCTGCTGGTGGTGCTGCCGCCGGCGCTGCTGCTTGGGATCGAGCTGCTCGTCGGCCTCGCCGGCCGCGGCCCGCGGCGCATCGCGCACGTCGTCCTGATCGCCGGGCTTGTCACCCTGATCGGGGCCCAGGCGCTGAAGAAGCTGATCGACGCCTCGGACCTCGTCCTCATCATCGGCTCGCTGGCGATCGGCGTGGCCGCGGCGCTGCTGTGGCTGCGCGCCGAGCCGGTCCGCTCGTTCCTGAACATCCTGTCGCCCGCGCCGATCGTGTTCCTGGCGCTGTTCCTGTTCAGCGGCTCGATCTCGGAGCTCGCCTTCCCCGACGAGGCGAGCGCGCGCACGATCGGCGGCGTCACGCAGTCGCCGATCGTCGTCGTGCTGCTCGACGAGCTTCCGGTCAACACGCTGCTCGACGCAGACGGCAAGCTCGACAAGGAGCGCTACCCGGGCTTCGCCGAGCTCGCCGACAACTCGACGTGGTTCCAGAACGCCTACACGATCTACGACTCGACCGAGCGCGCGCAGCCGGCGATCATGGACGGCAACCTTCCCGAGGAGGACCACCAGCCGATCTCGGGCGACCACCCGAACAGCATCTTCTCGCTCTTCGGCAAGACGCATCGGATGAACGTCTCCGAGGAGGCGACGTCCGTGTGCTCGCGCGACATCTGCACGGACGAGCGCCTCGACGAGTCCTACCCCGACCGGATCTCCTCGATGAGCGAGGACCTCGGCCTCGTCTGGCTGCACGTGGTCGCGCCGCCGGAGATGGAGACCGACCTCACGAGCGTCTCCGAGAACTGGGGCAACTTCGGCGGCGCCGGCGACGAGGAGGAGGCCGCGCCGAAGTCCCAGGGCGGCACTCGCGTCGGCCGCCTCGCACGCAGCAACCTGAACGGTGGCCGCCCGGTCCGCTTCCAGGAGTGGATCGACAACATCGAGCCGGGCCAGCGCCCCCAGCTCAATTTCAAGCACACGCTGCTGCCGCATGTGCCCTGGCAGTACCTGCCGTCCGGTGACCGCTACCGGCGCCAGCCGAACGACGCGATCGAGGGCCTCTCGAGCCAGTCCTTCGAGGACCAGGGCCAGCTCGACGTGCTGTTCCAGCGCCACGCGCTTCAGACGATGTTCGCGGACCTCCAGCTGCAGAAGCTCTGGAAGAAGCTGAAGGCCGAGGGCATGTGGGACGACGCGCTGATCGTCGTGGCGGCCGACCATGGCGTGGCCTTCCCGCTCGGCAGCGTCCAGCGCAGGCGCCTCAGCCGCGACACCGCGGCTGAGATCGCGCCGATCCCGCTCTTCATCAAGGCGCCCGGCCAGACGCGCCCCAAGGTCAACGATGCCTACGTCGAGACGATCGACATCCTGCCGACGATCTTCGACGTCCTGAACCTCGACCCGCGCGTGGAGATGGACGGCAAGTCGGCGTACAGCGACGAGGTCCAGAACCGCGACGAGCTGCGTTTCCTCATCCGCAACACCTTCGACACGCTGCGCATCCCGGCCGACCAGTTCGAGGCCGAGCAGAAGGACGTGCTGGCCCGCAACCAGCGCCTGATCGGGCGCGGCTCGGACGGCCTCGAGCGCATGTACCGCCTCGGGCCGAACCAGGAGCTGATCGGGCAGCCCGCCTCAGCCGCGGGCCCGCCGTTGGACGTCGACCTCGTCTACGCAGGCGACTACGCGAAGGTCGACCCGGCGAGCGGCCTCGTACCGACCCACGTGGTCGCGCGCGTGAACGGGCCCGACCGCCACCCGCGTGACATCGCCGTGGCGGTCAACGGCAAGATCGTGGGCGTGGGCAACACCTTCGACCTCGCGATCGGCAACGAGGGCGAGCTCGTCTCGGTGATGGTCCCCGAGTCGGCGTTCCGCAAGGGGCGCAATCAGGTCGAGGTGCTGTCGGTCGAGTAGGGCGCCCCGCGCGGCGCTACAGATCCGCCAGGCACTTCTCGACGTCGCCCAGGATGTCCTCGGTCTGCGGGTTCACCTCGGGCTCGACGAACAGGAGCGCCGCGCCGATCTGCTCGGTGCCCTCCTCCTCGCCCTCGAACTGGGCCGCTTCGGCCTCGCCCGCGGTCAGGTAGAACCTGATGTGTGTGCCGGTGGCCGGGCCGCCCAGCGCGATCTCGTCGTCGCCGTCGAGGCGCGCGTCGACGCCCTTCTGGTCGGCGATGCAGGCGAGTGCCACGGCGCGCGCGTCGGAGTCGTCGCCGGCGGGAGCGGCGTCGTTGGAGCCGCAGCCCGCGACCAGCAGGAGCAGCGCTAGAGCGAGCATGAGGGGGCGCTTCACGGCCGCGCAGGGTAGTGGACCAGCCGGCACGCGCTAGCGCAGCGGGCGCGTCTTCCGCCACAGGCGCTGGACCGTGCGGAAGGCCGGCTTACGGGCGTTCGTCTCCTCGATCAGGCTCTTGTTGTGCCACGGTGGCGTGGCCCAGTCGGCGGGCGCTCCGCCCTGCCAGGTCGGGTCGACGCGGAAGTCGCGCAGCGCCCAGTGGATCGAGCCGTAGACGTATGGCTTCGAGGCGTGCACGGCGATGTGGTCGGCGACGAACTTGCGCTGGTACTCGTAGCTCCCCGGCTGCTCCACCGGCCCGGAGCGTGAGGCCTCGGCGCCGAACTCGGTGATCACGAGCGGCATCTCGGGGTTGGCCGCGTGCAGGTCGTCGAGGTAGGGGCCCAGCTCGGCGAGTGTCGTCGGCCCGCGCTGGAGGTCGGCCTTGTAGGAGTCGTACCAGCCGAAGTACTCGTTCACGCCGAGCACGTCGAGGTCGCTGTATGACGGGTCGGTCAGCGGCTCGCCGACGCGTGACTGACGGTCGATCCCGAGCAGGTGGGTGTCGTCCATCTCGCGGATCGCCGCCGAGGTGTCGCGGATGTAGCTCTGCAGCCCCGTGCCGAAGATGCCGAGCTCCGAGCGGTTGCCGCCGGGCTCGTTCGCGAGCGACCAGGTGAGGATCGACGCGTGGTTCATGTTGTTGCGGACGGTCAGCAGCGCCGCTCGCTCGGCGGCGGGCAGCACGCGCCCGAAGACGTCGTTCGCCACCTGGTAGACGGGCGCCTGGACCCAGTAGAGGATCCCGAGCCGGTCGAACATCTCGATGAAGGCCGGATGCAGCGGATAGTGCGAGCGCGTGACGGTGCCGCCGAGGTTGCGCAGGCGGTTGACGAGCAGCTGGCGGGTGCGCTGGCTGAGCGCGCCTCCCTCCCTGATGTCGTCCTCGTGGATGCTCGCCCCGCGCAGGTTGAGGCGCTTGCCGTTGAGCAGCAGCCTGCCGCCGCGCACCTCGAGCTTCTTGACCCCGAAGGGCACGCGATAGCTCGACTTGCGCTCGCCCTCGATGTAGGCGGACACGGTCAGGTCGTAGAGCGCGGGACGCCCGGGTTGCCACAGCGACGGCTTCTTGATCTCGAAGGAGTCCGTCAGCTCTCGGGTCGAGCCACCGGCGACCGTCTGCGGATCCATCACCATCCGCTGGCCCGCAACGTTCAGCACCAGCGTCACGTCGTGGTCGCGCGAGCCGATGTTGCGCACCTTGGTTAGGACCTCGACCTTGGCCGGTCCGCTCAGCTTGCGCAGCCGCGGCTGCACGAGCACGCTCTCGACGTCGACGGTGTCGACGTGGCGGACGTAGACCTCGCGCAGCAGCCCGCCGAAGTTCCACCAGCCACCCGTGCCGTAGCCGTTGAAGGCCGCGGGGCGCCAGTGCGTGAGGTCCGTGTTGCTGCGCAGGGAGGAAACTTGGACGACGAGCGTGTTGCGGCCCTTGCGGATCCCGGTGAGGTCCGGCTCGAACGGGAAGTAGCCGACCTGTCCGCCGATCTTCTTGCCGTTCAACCACACGTTCGTGCGGTAGTTCGCGCCCTCGAAGCGCACCTTCCAGAGCTCGAGCTTGCGCAGCATCGCCGTCTTGGCGAGCGGCACCTTGAACTCCTTGCGGTACCAGCCGACCGAGCTCATGTTCAGCTGCGTGTCCTGGGCGTTCCAGTTGTTCGGAACGGTGATCTCCGACCAGCCCGTGAGGTCGCTCTGCGCGTACCACTTCTCTGTGGCGCCGACGCGGGCGTCGTCGAGGCGGAAGTACCAGGTGCCGCCCAGGAGCTGGCGGTCGATCTGCCCCTCGCGGATCAGCGGTTTGCCGCCTGGCTTCTCGACCTTGAGCGCGGGCGGCGGCGGAGGCGGCGGCGGCTGCTCCGGCGCCGGCTGGCCGGTCGGCGGCCCGGGCGTCCCACCCTGCGCGCCGGCGGTCGCGGGCAGGGCCGCGAGTGCGGCTAGGCAGGCCAGGATGACGAGTGGGGAGAGGCGCACAGACGAACGGGGAAGCGACGCTGCAGGGTAGCGCTCGCTCCCGGCGGTAACACCGCGCCCGGGCGCGTGTTGCGCTGCGAAGGGCGGCGGGATGGGCGGGCACCCTGATTCCGCTTGGGTTCGCGCGGGTACGATTGCTACCGTGATGCCCCGCGACCGGCGTCCCCGGGTCGGTCGGCATGCGCCGTTTAACGCCCCTCATGGGCGCGCTCGCCGGAACAGGGCGGGCCCTGATCTTTTTAGTCCATGAATCGACGCTTCGCGCTCATCCAAGCACTGGTCTCGCTAGTCGCACTGGCGGCGGTCGTCTGGTGGGCGACAAAGCAGGAGGCGCCCGAGCTTCCCAGCGGCGCCGAGGCGATCGCGTGGCTCGCCGCCGCGCTCCTGATCTACGGGGTCGCGACGCTCGTGCGCGGCGAGCGCTGGCACCGCATCCTCGTCATCACGGACGTGCACGCTCGGCGGCGCGACTGCTACGGCCTCACGTGCGTCGGCTACATGGGAAACAACGTGCTTCCCGCTCGGGCGGGCGAGGTCCTGCGAGTAGTCCTGCTCTCACCGCGCTGCGACGCATCCAAGCGCGTGGTCGCCGGCTCGATCGTCGCCGAGCGCGTGCTCGACGTGATCGCGCTCGCGATCATCTTCGTGGTCACGGTCTACGGCGTGCTCGGCGCGGACGTGCTGCCGACGACCCATCCGCTGCTGATGGGCGGGATCATCGGGCTCGTCCTGCTCGCGCTGGCGGGAGTCATCTGGATCCTCCGGCGCCACCATTTCTTCGAGCGGGTGCGCGACTGGCTGCGGCCGATCGCCGACTCGCCGCGGGCGCTCCTCAGTGTCAACGGCGTGGTGCTGCTGATCGCCACCTTCGTGCTCTGGTCGCTCGAGGCGGCCGTCTACCTCGCGGTCGCCCGCTCCGTCGAGCTCGACATCAGCATGACCGGCGCCCTCTACCTGGTGGCGCTCACGAACTTCGTGGCCGCGCTGCCCGCCGCGCCCGGCTCGATCGGCACCTTCGACGCCGCGGTCGCCTGGGGCGCCAAGCGGCTCGGCGCCACCGGCTCTGCCGCCGTGTCGTACCTCATCATGTTGCGCTTCGTGCTCTACGTGCCGATCACGCTCGTCGGCTTCGTGATCCTGGTCGTCGGCTACGGCGGCTGGGCGAAGCTGCGCGAGGCGCTGCGCACCGAGCGTGAGGTGATCGAGGCGGGGCCGCCGCAGCCCCAGCCGCGCCCGGCTCAGCCGAAGCCCACGCCCCAGCCCTCCGGCGCCGAGGCGCCAACCGCGTAGCACCCGCGGCGATGCGGGTGTCCGCCGCACAGCTCCGGCTCCTGCGACCGCGGGAGGTCGCGTCCCCGCCCGCGCCGGGCGCGTCCGAGAACGGCGCCCGTCGCGCCGCCGGCGGGCGCGCTCGCGACCGCCACGGCGTCCAGATCGCCTGGATCCTGGCGGGCTGCCTCGCGATCTCGGCCGTGACGCTGCTGTGGCCCTCGACGCCCACCTACGACCCGTGGGCGTGGATCCTCTGGGGCCGCGAGATCACCCAGTTCGACCTGGTCACAGAGGGCGGCCCGTCGTGGAAGCCGTTCCCGATCCTGTTCACGACGCCGTTCGCGCTCTTCGGCGACGACCTCGCGCCCTACCTGTGGCTGTGGGTCGCGCGCGCGGGCGGGCTGTTCGGCTGCGTGATGGCCTACCGCGTCGCGAACCGGCTGGTCGGCGGCGGGATCTACGGAGCGCTCGCGGGCGTGTCCGGCTTCGCGGCGCTGTTCGCGAGCAACAAGTACGTGCGCGACGCGGCGCTCGGCAACTCCGAGCCGCTGCTCGCCGCCGTCGCGCTCTGGGCGTTCGAGCGCCACCTCGACGGCCGCCGCGACCACGCCCTCTACCTGGGCGTGGCGGCGGCGCTGCTGCGACCGGAGGCGTGGCCCTTCCTCGCGCTCTACGGCCTGTGGCTGTGGTTCGCCGAGCCGCGCTTGCGGCTGCGCATGGTCGGCTTCGCCGTGCTGATCCCCTCGCTGTGGTTCCTGCCGGAGTGGTGGGGTGCAGGCGACCCGTTCCGCGCAGGCGCGCGCGCCAACGCTCCCAACCCGGGCAGTGCGGCGTTCGCCGAGTCGCCCGCCGTCGAGCTCTTCAAGCGCTTCTCTGAGAGCACGATCGCTCCGGTCGAGCTCGGCACGCTGATCGCAGTCGTCGTGGCGGCCGTCGCCTGGGTCCGAAGACGGGCGCAGGGCGCCGTGCTGGCGCTCGCCATCCTGGGCTTCTCGTGGTTCGCGCTCGTCGCGGCGATGACCGAGGCGGGCTTCGCCGGCAACCAGCGCTACCTGATGGTCACCACCGCGGCGGTCTCGGTGCTCGGCGGGATCGGTGTGGTGCGCCTGCTGCAGGGCGTCGAGTGGGCCGGGCGGCGCGTGTTCGGGACGGCGCGCGCGGGCGCGATCGCCGCCGGCGTCGCGTTCGTCGCGGGCATCGCCATCGCCTCACCGACGATCGTCGCGAAGGCCGACAACACCGCACGCGTCCAGGGCGGCCTCGAGCACGAGGCCTACCTGTGGCACGACCTCAAGGCGCTCATCGACGAGAACGGCGGCCGCGAGCGCCTGCTCGCCTGCGGCGGCATCTTCAGCGGCCCCTTCCAGACGCAGATGGTCGCCTACGAGCTTGGCGTGCACGGCATCAACGTCGGCTGGAAGGAGACGCCGCCGCCCGGCGTGGTCTTCCGCACGCGCACCGTCCCCGACGGGCCGCTCGTGACGAAGCCGACAGACGACCGCTACCGGCTCGTCGATCAGCACGGCAAGTGGAGGCTCCTGACGGTCCCGCCCGAGGGCAACCCGCCCGACGGCTGCCCGGCGGCGAGCCCCTTCGCACCCACCGCTCCGGCACCCCTCGGATCCGGGCTCGGCAAGCAGCCCACACGCACAATTGGCCAGGACTGACTCACTACGATCCGAGCCGCCCGTGGCAAGCGTCGCCTCCCCACGCACCCGAGCCCTGCCCAAGCTCGGCTCGCTGCCCGGCAGCTTCGTGCTGCCGGTGCTCGTGCTGCTCGGTTTGTTCGCCGTGTCGCTGTACCTGCGCACCAACTCGCTCGGCGAGTCGCTCTGGATGGACGAGGGCCTCTCGATCGGGATCGCCTCGCAGCCGCTCTTCGACATCCCGAGCGTCCTCCGCGTGGACGGCTCGCCGCCGCTCTACTACATGCTGCTGTCGGCCTGGATGGACGTGTTCGGCGACGGCCCGGCCGACACCCAGGGCCTGTCCGTGGCGATCTCCCTGCTCGCGATCCCGGGCGGCCTGTGGGCCGGCTGGAGCCTCTTCGGCCGCCGCGCCGGCCTGATCTGCGCCGCGCTCTGCGCCGTCAACCCGTTCCTCACGGCCTACGCGCAGGAGACACGCATGTACGCGCTCATGCTGGTCCTGTCGCTGCTTGCCACCGCCGCCTTCCTGCATGTCTTCGCGTTCGGGCACCGGAAGTACCTGCCCGTCTTCGCGGTGCTGCTCGCCGCGATGCTCTACACGCACAACTGGGGCCTCTTCCTCGGCGTGGGGCTCGCGTGCGCGCTCGTCCCGTGCTGGTACGTGTCCGAGGTGCGCTCGAGCTTCTGGAAGGACGCGCTGCTCGGCTTCGGCGGCGCCGGCCTGCTCTACCTGCCCTGGGTGCCGACGCTCCTGCATCAGATCCAGCACACCGGTGCGCCCTGGCTCAACCCGCCCAACTTCGGCGCCCCCGTGCAGATCTCGAAGTCGCTCCTGGGGGGCGGGACGCCGACCGTCGCGCTCGTGCTCGCCGGCGGCTCGGGGCTGGTGGCGATCCTGCAGCGGCGCGTCGAGGACAAGGAGCGCACCGCGCTGATCGCCGGCGCCGTGACCGTGCTCGGCACGCTCGCGATCGCCTGGCTCGTGTCGCAGGTGTCGCCCGCCTGGACGACCCGCTACCTCGGCGTGTTGCTCGGACCGATGCTGCTGATCGCCGCGCTCGGGCTCTCGCGTGCGGGCGTCCTCGGGCTCGCGGCGCTCGCGATCATCTTCGTCATCTGGGCGATCCCGCGCTCGTACGGGCTCGAGAACAAGTCGAACGCGGCCGACCTGCGCAAGGCCGTCGTGAACGACAACCTGCTGCGCAAGAACGATCTCGTGATCTCGATGCAGCCGGAACAGGGGCCGTTGCTCGCCTACCACCTCGAGACGCTTGGGAACTCTCCCGAGCTGCGTTTCGCGAGCCCGCTCGGGCCCGTCGAGAACGACCGCGTGATGGACTGGACCGACGGCGGCGAGCGCATGGAGAACTCCACCGTCGCGAAAAACCTGGAACCGCTCGTTGATAACCTGCCCGTCGGCGGGCGGGTCCTCATCGTCCACCCGGTCACGCAGCGTGCTGACGACTGGGATGCCCCTTGGACCGAGCTCGTGCGACGCCGATCCGCTCAGTGGGGCGCGGCGCTCGCACAGGATCCCCGCCTCGAGCGAGTTGCAGTCGTGCCCCCCAACTACCGCCGCGCCACCCGCATCGGAGTGCGCGGCGTCGTCTACGAGAAGACCGAAGACTGATGAGTGAGAACAACGATCTGAAGCCGCAGCCCCCCGCCAAGCTCGCGCGCCCCGACATGCGCGACAAGCCCACCGTGATCCTCGGAGGCGGACCGGCCGGGCTCACCGCCGGCTACATGCTCGCCAAGCAGGGGCTGCCCGTGATCGTGCTCGAGGCCGAGGACCAGGTCGGCGGCATCGCCAAGACCGCGGTCCGCGACGGCTACCGCTTCGACCTCGGCGGGCACCGCTTCTTCACCAAGGTCAAGGAGGTCGACGACCTCTGGCACGAGATCATGAAGGAGGAGTTCCTCGAGCGGCCGCGCATGTCGCGCATCTACTGGCGCTCGCCGAGCGGCGAGGGGAAGTTCCTCGACTACCCGCTGCGCGGCCCGGACGTGATGAAGAAGCTCGGGCCGGTCGACCTCACGAAGGCGCTCTTCTCCTACCTGTGGGCGGCGGTCAAGCCCAAGGGCAAGGAGGACAACTTCGAGCAGTGGGTATCGAACCGCTTCGGCAGATGGCTCTTCAACCAGTTCTTCAAGTCGTACACGGAGAAGGTCTGGGGCGTGCCGACCTCGGAGATCCGCGCCGACTGGGCCGCTCAGCGCATCAAGAACCTCTCGTTCTTCCGCGCCGCCTATTCGGCCTTCTTCGGCAACAAGGACAACAAGGTCACCTCGCTGATCTCGAAGTTCAACTACCCGCGCTTCGGTCCCGGCCAGATGTGGGAGCAGATGACCGAGGACATCCGCGCGCTCGGCGGCCAGGTGCTGCTCGAGCAGAAGGTCACGAAGCTCGAGTTCGACGGCGACCGCTGCGTGCGCGTGGTCGCGGGCGACAAGGTCTACGAGCCGTCGGCCGTGATCTCGTCGCTGCCGCTGCGCAACACCGTCGGAATGGCCGACCCGCACCCGAAGCCCGACGTGGTCGCGGCCGCCAAGGGGCTCCGCTACCGCGACTTCCTCACCGTGGCGGTCGTGATCAACGGCGACGACCTGTTCCCGGACAACTGGATCTACATCCACGACCCGAACGTGAACGTCGGCCGCATCCAGAACTTCCGCTCCTGGAGCCCGTGGATGGTGCCGGACCCCTCGAAGGCGTGCGTCGGCCTCGAGTTCTTCTGCTTCGCCGGCGACGAGCTCTGGGAGACCGACGACGACGAGCTCGTCAAGCTCGGCATGCGCGAGCTCGAGCAGCTCGGCCTCGCCAAGGCGGACCAGCTCGAGTTCGGCTTCGTCGAGCGCGTCCCGAAGGCCTACCCGATGTACGACCCCGACTACTCGGAGCGCGTCCACGCGATCCGCTCCTGGCTCGACGGGCTCGACAACTTCATCCAGGTCGGCCGCAACGGGCTGCACCGCTACAACAACTCGGACCACTCCTCGCTCACCGCGATGCGCGCCGTCGACAACCTCGTCAAGGGGACCGACCACGACATCTGGGCGGTCAACGCCGAGTCGGCGTACCACGAGGAGCAGACCCAGGACGAGCAGCAGCCGTACATCGAGGCTCCGGAGACGGAGTCCATGAAGGAACCTCTCCACTCCTAGTCCATGAGCGGCGGCGCGCTTGCCCTCGCGCTGGGCGCCGCTTTCCTGCACGCCGGCTGGAACGTCCTGCTCGCCGGCTCGCGCGACACCGCCGCGGCCACCGGCGGGCTGCTCGTGTGGGGCGTGCTGCTGCTCGCGCCGTTCGCGCTCGTGTTCGGTGACGTGTCCGGGGATGCAGCGCCGTACATCGCGGCCTCGGCGGTGCTGGAGCTCGGCTACTTCTGGCTGCTCGCCCGCGCCTACCGCGACGGCGCCCTCTCGGTCGTGTATCCGGTCGCGCGCGGTGTCGCTCCCGTGCTCGTGCTGGTCGTGGGCGTGCTGGGGCTGGGGATGGGGGTGGGCACGCTTGCCGCCGTGGGCGTGCTCGCCGTCGCCGCCGGCGTGCTGCTGGTCGGGTTTGACGACTGGTCCTCGGGGGACGTGCTCTTCGGCCTCGCGATCGCCGCGTTCATCGCCGCCTACACGCTGGTGGACGCCGAGGGCGTCGAGCACGCCGATCCGCTCGCGTACCTGGCGCTCGTGATCGCCCCCTGTGCGCTCCTCTTCCCTGCTGTCGTCGGCACCAGGCCGGACCTGGGCGCACGCAGCGCGCTGACCGCAGCAGCAACCCTTGGTGCTTACCTGATGGTCCTTGCCGCGCTTCGCCTGGCACCGGCGGCGCCGGTGGCCGCCACGCGCGAGAGCAGCATCGTCATCGCCGCCCTGCTCGCGGCCGTCTTCCTGCACGAGCGGCTCACGGCGCGGAAGCTCGCCGGCGCCGTCACCGTCGCCGCCGGCGTTGCCGCGATCGCCTACTCGTAGTAGGGGAGCGGCCCGCCCGCCAGCTCCAGCACGTGCTGGTAGAGCTCCTCGGAGAGCTGCTTGTTCTTCTTCTCGATGTCGAAGAACTCGTGCGGGTCCTGGCGCAGGTCGTACATGGTGCGCTCGTTGCCCTGGTTGTCGCCGATCAGGACGAAGTCGTCGGTGCGGATGAAGAAGCGGTTGTACATGCCGCCGTAGTGCACCTCGCGCTTCTCGGGCGGGTCCTCGCCGTCCATGATCGCCGACAGGTTCGTGCCCTCCATCCAGCCGGGCGGATCGATCCCGAGCATCGACAGCAGCGTCGGTCCGACGTCGTGCGTGGAAGCGAAGAACTGAGTGACCTCACCGGCGGCCTTGTTGTCGGGCGTGATGAGGATCATCGGCACCTGCGCGAGCTCGGGGTGGAGCTGCGAGGGCACCTTGCCGGTGTAGCCGCGCTCGCCGAGCAGGTAGCCGTGGTCCGAGAGCAGCACGATCATCGTGTTCTCGTCGAGGCCGAGCTCGTAGAAGCGGTCCATGAAGTGGCCGAGCCAGCGGTCGGTCATCGTGACCTCGCCCGCATAGATCGCGTGCAGCCGGCGGAACAGCTCCGGCGTGAAATTGGACGCGAACCCGTAGTTCGTGACCCCGATCTCCTGGCCGTTGTAGCCGGGGTCCGAGTAGAGGTCGATGTACTTGCGCGGCGGGCTCCACGGCTCGTGCGGGTCGAAGCAGTCGACGACCATCGCGAACGGCTGGCGCCGCTGGGCCTTCTCGAGCACGCCGGCGGCGTCCTTGTAGACGCGCGCCGCGCAGGTCTCCTCCTCGTCCTCGCCGCGGCCCGTGTTGGCGAGGTACTTGCGCATGCCGGGCATGTAGCGGTCGTCGCGCATGAACGGCGGCACCCACTTCTCGACGAGCTCGGTCGAGACCGTGTCGGGGTCGCGGTAGTAGCCCGACTGGCCGACGATCGTGCGCCAGTGGTCCCAGGTCTCGCGGAACGGCTCGTAGGCCTTCGTGAAGGCGAGGTGCGGGTTGTCGCTCACCTGGAGGGTCCAGTAGCCCTCGTCCTTCAGCACCTTGTTCCAGGTGTTCTCGTCACCCTCGATCGGGAGCCAGCCCGGGCTCGGGCCTAGCTCGGGGTTGGGGACGAAGTTCCGGAACGGGAAGATCCGCCGGGACGTGAAGATCGAGCGCCGGGCGGGGATCGTGACCATCGCCTCAGGGAAGGCGCGGTTGAAGCGCAGGCCGCGTGACGCAAGGGCATCGACGTTGGGCGTCTGGATCTGCGGCGAGCCGTAGGCGCCGACGTGGTCGGGCCGCAGGCTGTCGATGATCAGCACGAGGACGTTCGGCCTGCCGTCGCCGCGCCCCGCGGCGTTCGTGCTGCAGCCGGCGTTGGGCAGCAGAGCGGCGCCAGCAGCCCCCGCGGCGCCGGCCTGCAACAGCCGCCGGCGGCTCAGGCGCGTATCCATCGCCGCTGGAGGGTAGCTAGCCGGTCCTCCCAGTCGCGCGTGCCGCCGAGGCTCTCGCGGTCGCCCGCAGGCTACGAGAACGGTGCGGGCTCCGTCGCCTTGGGGATTCTGATCACGGGCGGCCCGTAGGCCTGGCGGCAGCGGTCGAGCCGGTGGATGCGCACGGTCGGCCCGGGCCGCTCGTACTCGGGCGGGTAGCTGTTGTAGGAGAGGTCGAAGCTGAACGGCACCGGGTCGGCACCCGCTTCGTAGGGGCTGAACTCCGCCACCACCCGTGACTCGCGCCCGAGCCGCTCGTAGTAGGCGCGCGCGTCGGGATCGCCCGTCTCGAGCGCGCGCTCCTCGACCGTGTTGACGGTCATCACGAGGCAGTAGCCGTAGAGGCGGTAGTCGTCGATCACCTCGGGGCCCAACACGGAGTGGAAGGCGGACGCGCGCACGCCTCCGTCCGGGCGGGCGAACAGGCCGGGCTTGTACTGGGCGCAGATCTGGCGCCCGCCCTCGCCGGCGTACGCCCAGCCCGGCTCGGTCCAGTCGTCGCGGCGCGGGCAGCGCGTCAGCCAGGGCGGGTTCGTGCCCTCGGGGGTGGAGCGGAACCAGCGGCCGGGCACCGCCGGCTCGACGGCCACGCGCAGCTCGGGCGCATAGCGCTCGTCGAGCCACGCGCGCGCCTCGCTCAGGGTGTCCTCGCGGCCGAGCACCTGCGCGCTGCGCACGTCGGCGGCGAGCGGCTGCAGGAGCACGATCGCGGTGATCGTCGCGAGCACCGCGCCGGCGGCGACCGGCCGCAGAGCGCCCCGCCTGGCATCCCCGAGCGCGCGCGTGACGAGGTCCGCGAGCGCGACCACCCCGACCGCGCCGAGCAGCGCGAGCGCCGGATAGGCGGGCAGCAGCCAGCGCCCGAAGTAACGCGACTGCGTCGCCAGGTAGACGAACAGCGCGAGCGGCAGCGCGATCAGTATGAGCCCGCGCACCAGCTCGCGCCGGAGCTCGAGGACGGCGCCCACCAGCGCCGCGCCGAGGGCGGCCCAGCCGAGGCCCCAGGTGAGGCTGTCGAGGTAGTAGCCGAAGCCGCCCGACCCCTGCCCGGCCTTGGCGTCGTTCGCCGCCACGTCTGCCTGGTCGCGCAGATCGGTCCACCACTGGTCGAGCGAGCCGAACACGTACGGGTTGAGCAGCACGAACACGAGCGCAGCCAGCGCGCCCCCAAGTGCCACGCCGCCGACGGCGCGCAGGCGGTCGGCCCGTAGGCGCGCGAGCGCCGCTATTCCGAGCGGCAGCAGCACGAGCCCGGCCGTGTACTTGAACGAGATCGCGAGCCCGGCGGCGGCACCGGCGAGGGCGTAGTCGCGCGTGCGGCCCTCCTCCCCGGCACGCACCGCGAACAGCAGCGCAAGCGCCACCCCGGTGAGCGCGCCGACGTCGGTCACCGCGACACGCGAGTACGCCACCGGCAGGAACGCGAACGACAGCAGCGCCGCCGCCACGAGCCCCTCGCGAACGCCCCACAGCCGGCGTGCGGCCCAGTAGGTCGCCAGCACGCCGACGATGCCGAGCAGCGCGGCCAGCGTGCGGGCGGCGATCCAGATCTGGGTGGGATCCTTCGCGAACTGCTCCGTCACGTTCGAGAACGGCAAATCGAATACGAACCCGAGCGGGCCGTACATCACGCGCAGCAGGCCGTACACGAGGTACGTGTAGGTGGCCGGGTTCTGGTAGTAGCCCGGGTCGAAGTCCTGCCAGAACATCTCGACGGCCCTGTTCGTGAAGTGGTAGCCCTCGTCGACGGAGTAGACGAACGGCAGCCCGTAGTCGATGTTCCAGATCCGCAGGGCGAGGCCGGCCAGCAGGATCAGCGCCAGGATGAGGCGATGCACGCGGCCGCAGGCTAGAAGGTTGTCCCAATCCAGCAACGCCGGAGCGGACCGTGGCGCCTTGGTGTCGTCAGGCGACCATAGGTCACCACGGTGGGACTACGTTGCCGGATTGGTGGTCTCTGGGACTACCAATCCGGCAATGTGCCGCTTGCGGGGGCGTCGGCTCCTTGGCCGTGCGGGCGAGCGCCCGCGGGCCGGGCGCCCCAGGGACCGCTGGTAATGTTGACTCGCCGGTCAATCAACACTCGCAAAGGCGCTCCAGATGCCCGATATCACCGTCACAGAGCGCGACGCGCAACACCTACTCAGGGCCATCGAATTGGCCGGCCGGGTGCGTGGGCAGACGAGCCCGAACCCGATCGTCGGCGCCGTGATCGTCAAGTCGGGGCGCGTGATCGGCGAGGGCGCGACGCAGCCGCCGGGGCAGGCGCACGCGGAGCGGATGGCGCTCGGCGAGTGCCTCGAGGATCCTTCCGGGGCGACGCTGTACGTGTCGCTCGAGCCGTGCTGCCACGAGGGCCGCACGCCGCCCTGCACCGACGCGATCGTCGAGGCCGGCATCACCCGCGTCGTGATCGCGTCCGACGACCCAACCCCCAAGGCCGCCGGCCGCGGCCCGGGCATCCTGCGCGACGAGGGCGTCGATGTGAGCTTCATCGACGGCGAGATCGGCGCCGCCGCCCGCATGCTCAACCAGCCATTCCGCAAGCACGCCCGCGTGGGTCGCCCGCTCGTCGTCTTCAAGTCCGCGATGACGCTCGACGGCAAGGTCGCGAGCCGTACCGGCGACTCGCAATGGATCTCGGGCGAGGCCAGCCGCGCCCGGGCGCACCGCTGGCGCGCCGAGTCGGACGCGGTGGCCGTCGGGATCGGCACCGCACTCGTCGACGACCCGCGCCTGACCGCGCGCATCGAGGGCGTCGCGCGTCAGCCGCGCCGGGTCGTGTTCGACTCCGAGGGGCGCCTGCCGCTCGAATCGCGGCTCGTCCAGGGCGTGTCCGAGGTGCCGCTGACCGTCGTCTGCTCGCGTGCCGCCAAGCGCACCTCCGTGCAGACGCTCGAGAACGCCGGAGTCGACGTGATCGTCGCGACTGGTGAGAACGAGGCGGCGCGCGTCGCGGACGCGCTCGACGAGCTCGGTCAGCGGGACGTCCAGTCGCTCCTGCTCGAGGGCGGCCCGCACCTGGCCGGCGCCTTCCTCGAGGCCGGCGAGATCGACGAGGCGCGCATGTTCCTGGCGCCGCTCCTGCTCGGCGGCACAAAGGCGAAGACGGCCGTCGAGGGCATCGGCATCGAGGACATCGCCTCCGCGCAGCGCCCGACGGCGGTCGAGACAGAGCGCATCGACGACGACGTCCTGATCATCGCCCGCTTCCGGGAGTGGTGAGGTGTTCACGGGTCTGGTGGCCGCGACCGGGACGGTCGAATCGCTCGAGCGCGACGGCGGCGGCGTGCGCCTGCGCGTGCGCAGCGAGCTGGCCGGCGAGCTCGGCCCGGGCGACTCGGTGGCGGTCAACGGCGTCTGCCTGACCGCCGTGGAGCCAGATGGGAACGGCTTCTCCGCCGACGTCATGGAGGAGACCCTGCGGCGCAGCTCGCTCGGCCCGCTCGGGACGGGCGACGCGGTCAACCTCGAACTGCCGTTGCGCGCCGGCGACCGGCTCGGTGGGCACATCGTCCAGGGCCACGTCGACGGCACCGGCGAGGTCGACTCGGTGCGCGAGGAGGGCCTCTCGCGGGTCGTCCGCATCGCGGCGCCGGCCGATCTGCTCCGCTACGTCGTGGAGAAGGGTTCGATCGCCGTCGAGGGCGTGTCCCTTACCGTTTCGGCTGTCGAACAAGAGGCCTTCGAGGTCTCGCTCATCCCCGAGACGCTCGAGCGCACCACGCTCGGCGCAGCGGCGCCGGGCAGGACGGTCAACCTGGAGGTCGATGTGCTGGCGAAGTACGTGGAGAAGCTCCGAACATGACGAAGCCCCCGTTCAGCAGCGTCGAGGAGGCGATCGAGGACATCCGGGCGGGCCGCATGGTCGTCGTCTGCGACGCCGAGGACCGCGAGAACGAAGGCGACCTCACGCTCGCCGCGCAGTTCGCCACGCCCGAGGCGATCAACTTCATGGCGACCCATGGGCGCGGCCTGATCTGTCTTGGCGCTCACGGGTGAGCGCTGCGACGAGCTCGGCCTCGACCTGATGGCGGCCAAGAACGAGTCGGCCTTCCAGACGGCCTTCACGGTCTCCGTCGAGGCGCGCGAGGGCATCACGACCGGGATCTCCGCGCACGACCGCGCCCAGACGATTCAGGTCGCGATCGACCCGGGCGCGCGGCCGCAGGACCTCGTCCAGCCGGGTCACATCTTCCCGCTCAAGGCCAAGGCCGGCGGCGTCCTCGAGCGCACCGGCCAGACCGAGGCGGCCGTGGACCTCGCGCGGCTGGCCGGACTCAACCCGTCGGGCGTGATCTGCGAGGTGATGAACGACGACGGCACGATGGCGCGCGTGCCCGACCTCGAGCGCTATTGCGCGACGCACGGGCTCAAGATGATCACCGTCGCCGATCTGATCGCGTACCGCCGCCGCAACGACAAGCTGATCGAGCGTGTCGTGGAGGCGCAGCTGCCGACCAAGTTCGGCGACTTCCGCGTCGTCGGCTTCCGCTCGCTCGTCGACGACAAGCACCACGTCGCGATGGTCAAGGGCGAGATCGACGGCGAGGATGACGTGCTCGTCCGGGTGCACTCCGAGTGCCTCACGGGCGACGTCTTCCACTCGCTGCGCTGCGACTGCGGCCAGCAGCTCGAGGACGCGCTGGCGCGCATCGAGGGCGAGGGCCGCGGGGTGCTCCTCTATCTGGCGCAGGAGGGGCGCGGCATCGGCCTGCTGAACAAGCTGCGCGCCTACCGGCTCCAGGAGGAGGGGCGCGACACCGTCGACGCCAACCTCGAGCTCGGCCTGCCCGCCGACCTGCGCGACTACGGCATCGGCGCGCAGATCCTCGTCGACCTCGGGCTCAGCTCGATCCGGCTGCTCACGAACAACCCGAAGAAGATCGTCGGCCTCGAGGGCTACGGGCTCACGGTGACCGACCAGGTGCCGATCCAGCACGCCGCCAACGAGCACAACGTCGCGTACCTGCGCGCGAAGAAGGAGAAGCTCGGCCATCTCCTCCACCACCAGGGGCTCGCGCTCGACGAGGAGATGATCCACGAGGAGCGCATTCAAGATCGCGAGCGGGCGGCTGCGGAGGACGCCGACATCTACGGGCAGGGGCCGGCGCCCGCTCCACGGCGGCGGCCGGGTGGCTGAGGCCGGAAGCAGCCGGTCCGGCCGGCTGCGCACGGATCAACTCTACGCCGCGTGCGTCGGCGGCTTCTACGAGGACCTGGCGGCCCGTCTGATCGAGGGCGCGCGACGCGTCTTCGATGAGGCCGGGGCCGGCGCCGAGGTGCACGAGGTGCCGGGCGCCTTCGAGCTTCCGCTGGCTGCGAAGTACTGCGCCGAGTCGGGCCGCTACGCCGGTGTCGCCTGCCTTGGAGCGGTGATCCGAGGCGAGACCGACCACTACGAGTACGTCTGCTCGGAGACGGCGAGCGGGATCTCGCGCGTGACGCTCGACACCGGCGTCCCCTGCTCGTTCGGGGTGCTCACGGTCGACTCGATGGAGCAGGCGCTGGCGCGGGTCGGAGGGGGTGTGCGGCACCAGGGCGAGGACGCCGCCCGGGCCGTTCTGCGCATGGCTCAATTGAGACGAGAGCTCTCTTGATCAACCTCTATTCGGACACCCAGACGCGGCCGACGGCCGCGATGCGAGAGGCGATCGCGTCCGCCGAGGTGGCCGACGAGCAGCGCCGCCAGGATCCGACCACGCTGCGCCTGGAGGAGCGCGTGGCCGAGCTGCTCGGTCACGAGGCGGCCGTCTTCATGCCGAGCGGGACGATGTGCAACCAGATCGCCTTCCGGCTGCACGCACGGCCCGGCGGCGACGAGATGATCCTCGACCGCAGCGCGCACCCGATCATCGCCGAGGCCGGCGGGCCGGCGATGAACGCCTCACTCATGATCAACGCGCTCGACGGCGAGCGCGGCGTGTTCACGCCCGATCAGCTGCGCGCCGCCGTCCGCCCGGAGAGCCGCTACCTGCCGCGCTCGCGGCTCGTGTCGGTGGAGCAGACGACCAACATGGGCGGTGGCCGCGTGTGGCCGCTCGAGACGCTGCGTGAGGTCGTCGAGGTGGCACGCGAGCACGGCCTGCGCGCGCATATGGACGGGGCGCGGCTGATGAACGCCGTCGTCGCGGCCGAGGTGACGGCGGAGAGCTACGCGGCGATGTTCGACACCGCCTGGATCGACTTCACGAAGGGACTCGGCGCGCCCGTCGGCGCCGTGCTGGCAGGCTCACCCGAGCTGATGGCCGAGGCCTGGCGCTGGAAGCAGATGATGGGCGGCGCCTTCCGCCAGTCAGGCATCGTGGCGGCAGGTTGCCTGCACGCGCTCGACCACCACGTCGCGCGGCTCGCCGACGACCACGAGAACGCGCGCGTCCTCGCCGACGGGCTGAGCGCGCTGGGCCTCGAGGTGGTCCCGCCCGACACCAACATCGTGATCTTCGCCGCGCCGGACGGGTTCCGGGAGCGGATGTTCGAGCGCGACGTGCAGCTGAGCGACACTCCGGACGGGCGTCTGAGGGCGGTCACGCACCTGGATGTGGACCGCGCTCAGATCGACGAGGCGCTCGAGCACGCGCGGGCTGCCGCATAGGGACGTTGCTACCCTCACGCGCCGTGGCAAAGGTCTGTTACTCGTGTCGAAAGGGCCCTGCGTTCGGGAACAGTCGCAGCCATTCGATGGTCGCGACGAAGCGCCGTTTCAACCCGAACCTGCAGAAGGTCCGCATCTCCGTCGACGGCACGCCCCGGCGCGAGTACGTCTGCACGCGCTGCCTCAAGGCCGGCAAGGTCACCAAGGCCGCCTGAGCCGCGTGGCGGTAACCCGCCCGGCCTCTGGTGTACAAAGCTCTCGTGGCTGACGAGAGCCTTGCCCGCTTCCGCCGTGTCGTGCTCGCCGCGCTGGCGGAGCTGGAGTCGCGCCGGCAGGAGGTGAACGACCTCAACGTGTTCCCCGTCGCCGACGGCGACACCGGGGACAACATGGCGCTCACGCTGCGTGCCGTCGCCGAGGAGCTCGGCTCGATGAACGGCCAGCCGCTCGACCAGGTCGGCCGCGACGACATCGTCAGCGCGGTCGCCCGGGCGGCGCTGCTCGGGGCGCGCGGCAACAGCGGCGTGATCCTCTCCCAGATCGTTCGCGGCGCCGCCGAAGAGCTCGCCTCGCGCCCGGGCGAGCTCGTCGACCCGATCCTCGTCTCGGCAGCGTTCGCGCGTGCCGCCGACGCGGCCTACGCGTCCGTGCGCGACCCGGCCGAGGGCACGATGCTGTCCGCCGTGCGCGCGATGGCGAGCCGGGTGGCGCACGACCTCGCGCACATGGGCACGACTCGGCTCGGCCCCGACGCCACCGCCGCCGAGCAGGACGATCTGCTCGCCGAGGTGCTCGAGAACGCGCTCGAGGCCGCGAAGGAGGCGGTCGAGCGCGGGCCCGAGCAGCTTGCGGTGCTGCGTGAGGCCGGTGTGGTCGACGCCGGCGCGTACGGGCTGACCGTGATGGTCGCCGGCTGCCTCGCCGCGCTGCGCGGCGACGCCGCGCCCGTGCTCGAGCACCAGTACGCGCCCGCCGTGCTCCACCGCCCGGAGCACGAGTCGTCGAGCTTCCGCTACTGCACGAACTTCGCGGTCACCGGCCAGGGCCTCGACGCCGGCCGCTTCACGCCGCTGCTGGAGCAGCTCGGCGACTCGGTGCTGGTGGTGGGCGACGATCGCACTCTGCGCGTTCACGTGCACACGGACGAGCCGGACGCCGCGGTGGGCCTGTTCGAGCCGGTCGGCGAGGTCTCGCGCTTCGACGTCGCCGACATGCACGAGCAGATGGCCGAGCGCGCGGCGCGCCTGTCCGGCGACGGCCAGCCCGCCCTGACGCCGACCTGCGCGGTCGTGGCCGTTGCGAGCGGCAAGGGGGTGCAGCGCCTCTACGAGGAGCTCGGCGTGCTGGTGGTCGACGGCGGCCCCACCATGAACCCGTCCACCTACGAGCTGCTTGCGGGCATCCACGCCGCCGACGCTCACGAGGTGCTCGTGCTCCCGAACAGCCCGAACGTGATCCTCGCCGCGGAGAAGGCCGCCGGCCTGTCCGACAAGCCGGCCCGCGTGGTGCCGACGACGGCGCCGCAGGAAGGCCTCGCGGCGCTGCTCGCGTTCGACGCGGACGTCGGCAGCGAGGACAACGCCCGTGCGGTCGCAGACGCCGCCAGGCACCTGGGCGTGGGCGGTGTGGCCCCGGCGGCCCGCGACGACGTCAAGGGGCGCTTCGGCCCCGGCGACGCCGTCGGCTACGTCGGCGGCGAGCTGGTGGCCTGGGGCGATCCAGCGGCCACGCTCGCCACGATCCTCGAGCGGCTTGGCGCCGACGCCGAGCTCGTGACCTGCCTGGCCGGGGCGAACCCGCCGCTGGGCCGCGACGACGTCGAGGCGCGCGTGCCCGACGGCGTCGAGCTCGAGTACCACGAGGGCGGCCAGCCGGCCTGGTGGTGGCTGCTCGCAGCGGAGTAACCCGCGAGCCCGTCATCCAGGCTGGTGATCATGGGCGGTCGATGCCCACTCGCTTCGCAGCCACGGACGAGCTGACCCCGGAGGAGCTCCGCGGCGCCGAGCTGCGCTCGCTGCCGCGGCCGAGCCGGCTCGCCGAGCCGGTTTCGCTGCCCGGCAAGGCCGGCAAGGCGCTCGTCGCGCTCGGCATCGAGACCGTCGGCGACCTGCTCGAGCACCTGCCGCACGCGCACCGCGACCGCCGCGACGTGCGCCTCGCGGGCGAGCTCGGCGTGGGGGAGGAGGGCACCGTCGCGGCGACGGTGCGCAGCGTCACCGTCCGGCCCATGCGCGACCGGCGCCGCAAGCGGGTCGAGGCGCGCGTCGTCGACGAGAGCGGGCCGCTCGTGGCGGTGTGGTTCAACCAGCCCTGGATCGCGCGCCAGCTCGGGGAGGGCGCCGCCGTGCTGCTGCACGGCAAGCTGCGGCGCCGCGGCGAGCTGTGGGTGACGGAGCACGAGCTGCTCGCGACCGGCGAGGCGCCCGTCCACACGCTGGGCCTCGTGCCCGTCCATCCCGCCACCGAGGGCATCACGGCCGGGCGGCTGCGCCAGCTCGTCTGGGACGAGTACCGCGCCGTCTACGACACGATCGAGCCGCTGCCCGGGCGCCTGCGGACACGCGAGCGGCTCGGCGAGCGCGCGGCGGCACTGTCGGCGGCGCACTTCCCGGACCGCGAGGAGGACGAGCGCGACGCGCGCCGCCGGCTCGCGTTCGAGGAGCTCTTCCTCTTGCAGCTCGCGGTCGCCGGGCGCAGGCGCTCGCGCCGCGAGGGCCGCCGCGCGCGGCCGCTCGCGCCGCGCGGCGTGGTGGTGGACCGCTGGCGCTGGTCGCTCCCGTTCGAGCTCACCGGCGACCAGCTGCGCGCGATCACCGAGATCGACGAGGACCTCACCGCCGAGCGGCCGATGCAGCGGCTCCTGATGGGCGAGGTCGGCACCGGCAAGACCGTTGTGGCGCTGGCGGCGATGCTGCGCGCGGTCGAGAACGGCGCCCAGGCGGCGTTGATGGCGCCGACGGAGACGCTCGCCGAGCAGCACCACCGGACGCTCGACGCGCTGCTCGGAGGGTCGCTGCCGGTCGAGCTGCTGACGGGCTCGACGAGCGCCGCGCGCCGGCGCGACCTGCTCGCCCGGCTCGCGGACGGCCAGCTTCAGCTCGTGGTCGGTACGCACGCGCTGATCGAGGACGCGGTCGAGTTCCGCGACCTGGCGCTCGTCGTCGTCGACGAGCAGCATCGCTTCGGGGTGCGCCAGCGCGCCGCGCTCGATGCCAAGGCACCGGAGGGAACCGCACCGCACGCGCTCCACATGACCGCCACGCCGATCCCGCGCACGCTCTCGCTGACCGCCTACGGCGATCTCGACGCCACAGTGCTGCGCGAGCTCCCGCGCGGCCGGCGCCCGGTCGAGACGCACGTCGTGGACGGTGCCCGCGCGCGGGCTCGTGCGTACGAGCGCATCCGCGAGGAGATCGCCGCCGGCCGCCAGTGCTTCGTCGTCTGCCCGCTCGTCGAGGAGTCGGAGGCGCTGCAGGCGAAGGCGGCGACCGCCGAGTTCGAGCGCCTGCGCACCGGTGAGTTCCGCGACCTGCGCGTCGAGCTGATCCACGGTCAGCTGCCGTCGAAGCAGAAGGCCGCGGCGATGGAGGCGTTCGCGGCCGGCGAGGCCGACGTGCTCGTGGCGACGAGTGTCGTCGAGGTCGGCATCGACGTCCCGAATGCGACGGTGATGCTGATCGAGGCGGCCGAGCGCTACGGCCTCTCGCAGCTGCACCAGCTGCGCGGGCGCGTCGGCCGCGGCACGCACCAGTCGCTCTGCATCGTGTTCGGCGACCCCGGGCTGCCGCGGCTCGAGGCGATCGCGAACGAGAGCGACGGCTTCCGGCTCGCGGAGATCGACCTCGAGCTGCGCGGCGCCGGTGACGTGCTCGGCACGCGCCAGCACGGCCTGCCGGAGTTCCGCGTCGCACGGCTGCCCGAGGACACGGAGCTGCTCGTGCGCGCACGCGACCGCGCAGACGAGATCGTGGTCGCGGACCCGGGCCTCGCCGAGCCCGAGCACGCGCTGCTGCGCGAGGCCGTGGTGGCGCGCTTCGGCCCCGAGCTCGATCCGATCCCGGCGTGACGCCCGACCTCGAGGCCGAGCGGCCGTGAGGATCGTCGCGGGCGAGTACAAGGGCCGCCGTCTGCGGATGCCGCGTGGCGCGCCGACGAGGCCGACCGCCGACCGCGTGCGCGAGGCGCTCTTCTCGATGCTCGGCGACGTCTCGGGCGCGCGCGTGCTCGACCTCTACGCGGGCTCCGGCGCCCTCGGAATCGAGGCGCTCTCGCGTGGCGCCGCCTCCGCGGTGTTCGTCGAACGCGACGCGCGGGCCGCCACCACGATCCAGGCGAACCTCGACACCGTCGGCGCCGAGGCGGAGGTCACTCGCCAGGACGCACTCGCGTTCGTCAAGCGTGACCGGCGCTCCTACGACCTAGTGTTCTGCGACCCGCCATATGATTCCGGGCCTCGCATCGCCGCACCGCTCGCGCAGGGGCTGCCGGCGCTGCTGTCGACCGACGCACGCATCGTGACCGAATCGGACAAGCGCAACCCGCTCGAACTTCCCTTCCCGCTCCTCCGCGAGCGGACCTACGGCGATACCCGGATCGCGATTCATGGCCGCTGAGAAAAACGGCGGCACGGCCGTCTGCCCCGGCTCCTACGACCCGGTGACCTTCGGGCACCTCGACATCATCGGCAGGGCCGCGAACGTCTTCGACCAGGTCGTGGTGGGGGTCGTGGACCAGCCCGTGCGCAAGCGCAAGACGCTGTTCAGCGCCGAGGAGCGCGTCGGATTCATCACCGCCGAGGTGGCGGAATACGGGAATGTGCAGGTAAAACCCTTTGATACCCTCCTCGTCGATTTCGCCCGAGAGCACGGCGCCAAGGCGATCGTCAAGGGATTGAGGGCGATCTCGGACTTCGAGTATGAGTTCGAGATGAACCAGCTGAACCGGAAGCTGGCCCCCGATATCGAGAGCATGTACATGATGAGCGCCCCTCAATTCAGCTTTCTAAGCTCAAGCGGAGTCAAGGAGCTGGCGATGTTCGGGGGCGATGTGAGCGGCTTGGTACCCGACGCGGTGGCGGCCCGAATGCAGGAAGAACTGAAGCGGTAGAGAACTGAGGAACCGCGAATGGACGTACTAGTCCTGATCGACAAGCTCGACGACACGATTCACAACGCCAAGCCCGTGCCGCTCACGGATCAGGTGCGCGTGGACAAGGAGGAGGTCTACGACATCCTCGACCAGATGCGCGCGACGATCCCCGAGGAGATCAAGCAGGCGCGTTGGATCGTGAAGGAGCGCCAGGAGATGCTGGCCGAGGCCAAGCGCGAGTCCGAGCGCATCATCAAGGAGGCGCGCGAGGAGCAGATTCGCCTGATCTCCGAGGAGGAGGTCGTCAAGCAGGCCGAGCGCCAGGCCGACGAGATCATCGAGGACGCGCGGGCACGCGAGCGCGAGATTCGCCTGGGCGCCGAGGACTACGCCGACGACATCCTCAACACCCTCGAGGTCAACCTGACGAAGTTCATCGCGGCCGTGCAGCGCGGGCGGGATCGGCTGCAGGGACGCGAGCACGAAGAGGCCGAGGTCGGCTAGGACCACCGGCCCGCATCGATTGAAGAGTTTGAGGGGCTACGGCCCCCCGAAGTCTTCAATCCGTGCGGTCGCTGTCATGCGTGGGCGGGTAGCTTCTCGTCCATGCCCAAGTACCTCCACACCTGCTACCGCATCGGCGACATCGACCGCTCCGTCTCCTTCTACAAGAAGCTCGGGTTCGAGGAGTCTTGGCGGATGCCCATCGGGGACGAGGCCGTCAACGTCTTCATGGCCCTTCCCGGCGAGGATCCGGTGCTCGAGCTGACGTACAACAACGGGGTCGACTCGTACGAGCTGGGGACGGGTTACAACCACATCGCGCTGGCCGTCGAGGACCTCGAGGGGACGCTCGCCAACCTGGCCGAGGACGGGATCGAGCCGGAGAAGCCGCCGTACCGGCCGGGTGGCCGTACGGAGGGGCCGTTCATCGCCTTTGTCAGGGATCCGGATCAGTACCGCGTGGAGCTGATCGGGCAGGGCTAACCTCGCCCGTATGGGCCCGCGCACCGAGATCTTCGACGTAGACAGGCTGGGCCTCAGCTCCGGCGAGGGGCGGAGGTTCGAGCTCGACGTGCCCGTGGGGGGCTTCGAGTTCGGCGGGCAGCGCTACGAGCTTCCCGGTGAGGTCGTCGACGCGCTGCTGAACGTCGACCACACCACTGCCGGCTACTCGCTGCGGCTGCGCTTCGACGCCGATCTGGCCGGCCCCTGCATGCGCTGCCTCGAGGACGCAGAACAGGTGGTGCACGTCGACGCCCGCGAGGTCGACCAGCCGGGCGGGGGCGAGGATCTGCACTCGCCCTATTTCAACGAGGGCCTGCTCGACCTCCGCGCCTGGGCGCGCGACGCGCTCGCGCTGGCTCTCCCGACCCAGATCGTCTGCCGCGAGGATTGCCGCGGGCTGTGCACGATCTGCGGCCAGAACCTCAACGAAGATCCCGGACACGAGCACGAGCGCGAGCCGGATCCGCGCTGGGCGGCTCTCCGAGAGCTGAAGCTCGACTGAGGGCCGAAGCAGCCGGCTCGGCCGGCTGCGCAGGGTTCGGTTAGTACACTGGTCCGCTGCTCATGGCCGTCCCGAAGCAGAGACAATCCCACTCGCGCACGCACAAGCGCCGCTCCCAGCACAAGATCAACCCGCCGGGCCTGCGGTTCTGCCCGCGCTGCCACGAGCCGCGCCTGCCGCATCGTGTCTGCCCTAACTGCGGCACCTACGCCGGCCGTGAGGTCGTCGTGCAGCAGCAGGGCGTCGACGACGAGTAGTCCCGCGTGATCGCAGTCGACGCCAACGGCGCCGACAAGGGACCCGCCGCCGTCGCCGAGGGTGTCGGTCGCGCAGGCCTGCCCGTGTTGCTCTTCGGCCCGGCGGCCGAGCTGAGCGGCGCAGGGCCGCATGCGGAGATCATCGACGCCTCGGACACGATCAAGGCGGGCGAGGAGGCCGTGGCCGCCGTGCGCTCGAAGCGCGACGCCTCGATCGTCCAGGCCGCCCGCGCCGTCGGCGAGGGGCGCGCCGAAGCCCTGGTCTCCGCCGGGTCCACCGGTCCGACGCTCGCCGCCGCCACGATCTCGATCAAGCGCCTGCGCGGAGTCTTCCGGCCCGCGCTGGCCGTGCTCCTGCCCGTGCCGGGCGGCCCGGTGCTGCTGCTCGATGCCGGGGCCAGCGTCGAGGTGCGCCCCGAGCACCTGGTGCAGTTCGCCTACATGGGCGCCTGCTTCATGGAGGCGGTCGTGGGGGTGGAGCGGCCGCGCGTCGGCCTGTTGTCGGTCGGCGAGGAGTCGGGCAAGGGCACTCCCGACGTGCTGACCGCGCACGCGCGGCTCGCCGAGGGCGAGCTCAACTTCGTCGGGAACCTCGAGGGCTTCGACCTGCCCGCGGCGAGCGCGCAGGTCGTGGTGGCCGACGGCTTCACCGGCAACGTGGCGCTCAAGGTGCTCGAGGGCACCGTGCGCGAGTTGTCGGGCGAGATCCGCTCGCGGATCCGCTCCGGAGTCGTGTCGAGCCTCGGCGGGCTCCTCATTCGCGGAAAGCTCCGCGGGGTGCGGGACGACCTCGACCCGGAGCGCGTCGGCGGCGCGATCCTGCTCGGGCTGCGCAAGCCCGTCGTCGTGGCGCACGGGAGCTTCGGTCCGATCGGCATCGAGCACGCGGTCAGGCTGGCGCGCTCGGCCGTCGACGAGGACATGGTCGGACGCACCGCGAGCGCCCTCGCCCGTGCGGGTGTGTTGCGGTCCGCGCCCGCTGGTAGCGTCGCCGCTCCATGACCCGAGAGGAGGTCCTCGAACGCATCCGCGAGCACCTGGCGACCGAGCTGGAGGTCGAACCCGAGCGCATCGGCGAGAACACCCGCTTCCGCGAGGACCTCGAGGCCGACTCGCTCGACCTGGTGGAGCTCGTGGTCGAGCTCGAGGACAACTACGGGGTCCGTATTCCCGACGAGGAGGCGGCAAAGATCCTCACGGTCGGACAGGCCGCGGACTTCGTCGCCGCCCATGCCGCGGAGATCGAGACCTGAATCGCTCGAAGACCTGCTGGCCGAGCTGCCGGACGATCTTCGCCGGCAGGCCTTCACCCACGCCTCCTGGGTGGGTCAGCGAGCTGACTCGTACGAGCGGCTCGCGTTCCTGGGGGATGTCGTCCTGAGCCTCGCTGTCTCCACGCACCTCTATCCGCGCTTCGAGAGCTACGGCGCGGGGCGGCTCACCAAGGTGCGCGCCCAGGCGGTGAGCGGGCCGTCGTGCGCGCGCGTCGCGCTCGGCCTCGGGGTGCCGGACGAGCTGCGTGCCGCCGCCCCCGAGGGCACCACCGGCCGCAGCGCGGAGATGCTCGTGGGCTCCGAGCGCGTGCTCGCATCCGTCTGCGAAGCGGTGATCGGCGCCGCCTACCTCGCCTTCGGCTTCGACCGGACGGCGCCCGCGGTGGTCGAGTCCTTCGAGCGCGAGATCGAGGAGGCGCTCGAGCACCCGGTCGACTACAAGTCGGTGCTCCAGGAGCGCCTCGCCCGGCGCGCCGAGGTCGTGAGCTACCGCACCGTCTCCGAGGAGGGCCCCGCCCACGACCGCTCGTTCATCGCCGTCGCCGAGGTGGCGGGGGAGGAGCTTGGCCGCGGGGAGGGAAAGACGAAGAAGGGCGCGGAGCAGGAGGCTGCTCTCCAGGCTCTCGACGCCCTCGAGGAGGCCGCCCCCTAGTGCATCTGCGTTCGATCTCGATGAAGGGCTTCAAGTCCTTCCCGCAGCGGACCAAGCTCGAGTTCGGCACCGGCGTGTCCGTGATCGTCGGCCCGAACGGCTCGGGCAAGTCGAACATCACCGACGCCGTGCTGTGGGCCCTCGGCGAGCAGTCGCCGCTCGCCGTGCGCGGGCAGCTGATGAAGGACGTGATCTTCGCGGGCGGCCACGGCGTCGCGGGCTCCGGCGCCGCCGAGGTCGAGGTCGTGATCGACAACTCGGACGGCCGCCTCGACGCCAACTTCGCCGAGATCTCGATCGTGCGCCGGCTCGCCCGCGACGGTGAGGGCGAATACCGCCTGAACGGCGCGCGCTGCCGGCTCGTCGACGTAATCGAGGTGCTCTCCGACTCCGGGCTGGGCAAGGAGATGCACTCCGTCGTCTCCCAGGGCAAGGTCGAGCAGATCGTGATGTCGCGCCCTCGCGAGCGGCGGCTCCTGATCGAGGAGGCTGCCGGCCTCGGCAAGCACCGCAAGCGCCGGCGCCGCGCGCAGCTCAAGCTCGAGCGCACCGAGGAGAACCTGTCGCGCGCACTCGACGTCGAGCGCGAGGCGCGCTCGCGGCTGCGACCGCTCAAGCGCCAGGCCGAGGCCGCGGAGCTGCACGAGCGCCTCGAGCGGCAGACGAACGAGGCGCGCTACGCGCTCTCGCAGGACGCAGCGCGCGCCGCGCGGGCGGCGCTCGCCGAGGCCGAGGAGCGCGCAGTCGCCGCGCGCGCCGAGCGCGACGAGGCCGAGCGGCTGCTCGGCGAGGTCGCGCGCCGGCGCGAGCAGGCCGAGGAGGCGTTTGCGAGTCAGTCGCGTGCCCGCGAGCGGCTGCAGGCGCGCCTGTACGCGGCTCGCTCCGCAGCGGACCGGGTCGCGATGCGGCTCGAGCGCGTGCGCGAGCAGGCCGTCGCGGCAGCGGAGCGGCGCGAGCGGCGGCTGCGCCAGCTCGAGCTGCTCGAGCAGCAGGCGGCGGCCGACGCCGAGCTCGCCGCCCGCGAGGAGGGACCGGAGCAGCGAATCGCCGCGATCGAGCAGGAGCTCGCCTCGCTCGACGCCGACCGCGCGGAGCGGCTCGAGCGCGAGCTCGCCGGGCTCGAGGAGGAGCTCGCCGCCGCTCGCGCACAGGTCGGCGCGCTGCAGAACGCGGCCGAGGGCCGTCGCGCCGCGCTTGCGGAGGCCGAAGAGACTGCCGTGGCCGCGCGTGGAGCGCGGCGGGATGCCGAGCGGGCCGCCGAGGCAGCCCGGGCTGCCGCGGCCCGTGTCGGCGCGGAGCTGGCGGCGGTCAACCAGTTCGTCCGCAGCGCTGCCGGTGCGCCCGGTGAGGCGCGGCCGCTCGCCGAGCGCCTTCACGTCGAGCCGGGCTACGAGCTCGCGCTGGCGGCGGTGCTCGGTCCGCGCCTGACCGCCGCGGTCGTCGCCGACCTGGCGGCCGGCGAGCGGCTGCTCGACGCCGCCGGGCGCGACGGGGCGAGCGCCCTGATCGACGCCGGGGCAACGCCACGCCGGCTCGGACGCTGCCGGGCCGCCCGGTGCCGAGCCGCTCGCAGGCCGGGTTCGGCCGGAGGCCGAGGTTGCCGGGCTCGCGGCGCGGCTGCTCGCAGGCGTCTGGGTTGTGGATTCCCTCGATTCGCTCCCGGCGGGCTTCTCGGGCGTGGCCGTCACGCGCGCGGGGCGCCTCTTCGACACACGTAGCGGCGAGCTCAGCCAGGCGCCGGCGGGCGGCGCGGAGCGGCTGCTCGAGGAGCTCGGCCGCCGCGACGAGCTGGTGGGCGCGTCCGAGCGGGCCGCCGCCGACGAGGCCGGCGCTCAGACGACGCTGGAGGGGGCCGCCGCGACGGTGGCCGAGGCCGATGCAGCCCGCGAAGAGGCCGAGAACACGCTGCGCGGCGCCCTGCGCGAGCTCGCGGAGGCGCAGGAGAACGCGAGCCGGGCCGAGTGGATCATCGCTCGCCGGCGAGAGGCGCCCGACGACGGCCCGGAGGCCGTCCGCCGTGCGGAGCTGACCGGCGACCTGCGGGCCGAGCAACGGCTGGCCGAGCGGATCGCACGCGAGCGCGAGGAGCGCGCCCGCGCGCTGGCGGCGCTCCGAAGCGGTGCCGACCGAGACCTGGCGCTCGGCCGGGACGCGGAGCGCGCGGCCACCGCCCTCGAGCACGGCCGTGAGGCGCTCGTGGCGGCGCGCGACGGCGTGCAGGCCGAGCTCGACGCCGGAGCCGCCGCGGGTGAGGAGACGGCCGCCGCGCTCAAGGCCTGCGCCCACGAGGAGGCCGAGCTTCAGGGCAGGCTCAAGCGCGCGAGCGAGGCCGTCACCGGCACCGAGGTCACGGCCCAACAGGTGCGCGATTCCGCGGCCGAGGCCGAGCGCGAGCTGGGCGACTACGCGCGGCGGCTCGGATTGCCGCCGGAGCCCGCCCCCGAGTCGCTGCCGGCCGAGGATCGCGAGGCGCTCCTCGCCCGCGTCGAGCGCCTCCAGCGCCGGCGCGAGCAGCTCGGCCCCGTCAACCCGCTCGCCAAGCAGGAGTACGAGGAAGCGGTCGCGCACGTCGAGGAGCTCGAGGCGCAGCGCGGCGATCTCGAGACGGCACTGGCCGAGCTCGAGGGCCTCATCAAGGAGACCGACCGTCGCATCCGCGAGGCGTTCGAGCAGACCTTCGAGGCAGCCGCGAAGAACTTCGAGGACGTCGTCGAGCACCTGTTCCCCGGCGGCCGCGGCCGGCTGCGGCTGGTGCAGGCCGAGGTGGGGCCGCGCCCGGTGGTCGGCGGCGAGCCGCTGCCCGACGCGCCCGAGCAGGAGGAGCCCGACCCCGAGGAGGACGAGCAGCCCGAGGCGGGCGTCGAGATCGAGGTCACGCCGCCCGGGAAGTCGACGAAGCGGCTGTCGCTGCTGTCAGGCGGCGAGAAGTCGCTCGTCGCGCTCGCCTTCATGTTCGCCGTCTTCCTCGCGCGGCCGTGCCCCTTCTACATCCTCGACGAGGTCGAGGCCGCGCTCGACGACATCAACATCGATCGCTTCCTCCAGCTCGTGAAGCGCTACTCCGATCGGGCGCAGTTCATCGTCGTGACGCACCAGAAGCGCACGATGGACGCTGCCGACACGCTCTACGGCGTCAGCATGGGCGGCGACGGCATCTCGCGCGTCGTCTCGCGGAAGCTGGCCGGGCGCCCGCTGCCGGAGCACGAGGCGCCGGCAGCGGACGAAGCCGCGGCGTAGCTCTCAGCGCACCCGGTAGATCCGGTACATGCCGAGCTTGTTGTGCTCGCTGAAGAAGCACACCATCGCGTAGCGCCCGCGACGAGGGAAGCTCACCTCGTTGTCGTTGGTCGAGCCCGGGCTGATCAGCCCCTGCACGTCGACGGGCTCGCCCGCGACCACACGCCCGAGGGCCCGCTCGTTCGTGCCGCGGAGGGCACGGCCGACCTGCCGGTTGGACACGTCCGGTCGCAGCGGGAACGCGATCGCGAAGTGGAGTGCCGTGCCGGCGTTATCAACGCGGATGCGGCCATTGCGCGGCAAGGTCTTCGGGCCCTTGAAGCCGTAGTCGACCATGCTGATCCGCCCGTCGGGCCTCGGCGCCTGCGCGCCGTTCGGTGCGCCTGTCGTGAAGGACGTGAGCGCCGTTGACCTGCCCTGGCCCACGGCCCCGACATACGTGGTGTTCGGCCGCAGATTGACGGTGACCGGCTTCCCGGGTGCCACCGTCGCCTCGAGGAACACCTGGCCGAGTGCCTTCACGGAGCGAGGGTCGGCTAGAGACTGGCGCAGCTCATCGATGGTCACGCCCGCCCGCAACGTGGCGAGGTTGAACTCGGCGCGCGCATCGTTCGTGAAGCGCGTGGGACCCGCCCCGATCGGTCCTGAGGGGTCCAGAACGACGTTCGAGCCTGACACGCTCACGGCCACGGTCGGGACGGACGACTGGGCCGCGGCGAGGGTCACGGGGACGCCCAGAAGCAGAATCGCTCCGATCATCAGCTTGAGCCTGCGCACTTGAAGCCTCCTAGGTTGGGGGGCGAGTCCTGCACCGAGCCTCCGCCTGGGCGCTGCTTCTGTCAAGCGGCCCCTATGCTCGCGGGCCGAATGGCCCGCACCTGGCACGAGCTCTTCCTGACCGGCGAGGACGCGCCGGCGCCCGCCGCCGAGCCCGAGGCGGAGCCCGAGCGCCGCGGATTCTTCCGGCGGCTGCGCGACAACATGTCGAAGACGCGCGAGGCGCTTGGCGCCGAGCTCCAGGCGACCGTCTTCCAGTCGCTCGACGACGAGGCCTTCGAGCACCTCGAGGAGACGCTCATCTACGCCGACGTCGGCGCCCCGACCACGGCCAAGATCGTCGAGCGGCTCGAGCACGAGGCGGAGACGGGCGAGCTGCAGGGCGGGGAGGACCTGTCGCGGCGCCTGCGTGAGCTGCTCGCGGACACGGCGCGGCTCGACGGCGACACGATCGACCTCACGCACTCGCCGACCGTGATCCTCGTGGTCGGCGTCAACGGCAGCGGCAAGACGACGACGATCGGCAAGATCGCCTGGCACCTGCAGAACGAGCTCGGCCGCTCGGTGCTGATCGCGGCCGGCGACACCTTCCGCGCGGCCGCCGCCGAGCAGCTCGCGCTGTGGGCCGAGCGCGCCGGCTGCGAGCTCGTCCGCGGGGAGCCCGGCTCGGACCCGGGGGCGGTCATGTTCGACGCGATCGAGGCCGCCAAGGCGCGCGGTCGCGACGTCGTCATCTGCGACACGGCCGGGCGCCTCCACACTCAGCAGCACCTGATGGACGAGCTGCGCAAGGTGCGCAAGGTGATCGCCGCCCAGGCGCCGGGCGCGCCGCACGAGACGCTGCTGACGATCGACGCCACCACCGGCCAGAACGGCCTCCGCCAGGCGATGCTGTTCCGCGAGGCGGTCGAGGTGACCGGCATCGCGCTCACGAAGCTCGACGGCACCGCCAAGGGCGGCATCGCGCTCGCGATCGCGCAGGAGCTGGGCGTTCCCGTCAAGCTGATCGGCATCGGCGAGGCGCTCGAGGACCTGCGGCCGTTCGACCCCGACGACTTCGCGCGGGCGATACTCGAGCCGTGAGCGGCGCCCGAGGCGACAGCACGCGGGTCCTGAAGGCCGGCCTTCCCGAGCCCGGCCAGGGTGAGCCGTTCCTGCCGGGGCCCGTGTTCGCGGCGCCCTTCCACCTCAGCGGCGATCCCCACGACACCCCGTACAGCTACACCCGCTACGGGAACCCGACCTGGGCGCGCTTCGAGGCGGCGCTGGGCGAGCTCGAGGATGCGCGCGCCGTCCTGTTCGCATCGGGCATGGCCGCCGCGGCCGCGCTGCTGCTGACGCTGACGAAGCCGGGCGACGCGATCGCCATGGACGACAGCTGCTACCACGGCGTTCGGCGCCTCGCCGAGACGCATCTCGAGCCTCGGGGGATCGAGCTAAGGCTCGCCCCTCCGGCGGAGCTGGCCGCGGCCGCCGACGGGGCCACGCTGCTCTGGCTCGAGTCCCCCTCGAACCCCAAGCTCGAGGTCTACGACCTCGCGGAGCTCGCGCAGGCCGCCCGCGCCGCGGGCGCGCTGACGGTCGTGGACAACACCACCGCGGGCCCGCTCCTGCAGCGCCCGCTCGATCTCGGTGCGGACGTGACGCTCACGAGCGCGACGAAGCAGATCACCGGTCACGGCGACCTGATGCTCGGCTACATCACGACCCGCGACGAGGAGCTTGCCGGGCGCATGAGCGACTGGCGCCGTGATGCCGGCGCGCTCGCTGGCCCGTTTGAGGCGTGGCTCGGCCACCGCTCGCTGGCGACGCTGGCACTGCGGCTCGAGCGCAGCTGTGACAACGCGCTGGCGCTGGCGCGGCTGCTCGCGGCGCGCGACGACGTCGTGTACGTGCGCTACCCCGGGCTCAGCGGCGATCCCGGGCACGAGGTGGCTCGGCGCCAGATGCGCGGCTACGGGATGGTCCTGTCATTCGACCTCGGGAGTGAGGAGCGCGCCGAGCGCTTCCTGGCGACGGCGGAGCTCGTCTTCGATGCCACCAGCTTCGGCGTCGTGCACACGACGGCCGAGCGCCGCGCCCGCTGGGGCGGCGACGACGTGCCACCCGGCTTCATCCGCCTGTCGGCGGGCTGCGAGGACACGCCCGACCTGCTCGCCGACGTGGAGCGCGCGCTGAACGAGGCATGAGCGGCCCGCTCCTCGTGACCGGGGCGAGCGGCTATCTCGGCCGCGCGATCCTCGCGAGCTCGGAGCCGCCCGTGATAGCCACCCGCCTCACCTCCGCGGAGCCCGCCGGGCCGGCGCTCGAGTGGCTGCGGCTCGACGTTCGCGACGCGGCTGCCGTCGACGAGCTCTTCGAGCGCTTGCTGCCCGCGGCGGTCATCCACACCGCCTACCGGCAGCAGGGCCCGGACGCCTGGGACACCAACGTGGCGGGATCCGCAAACGTGGCCGCCGCGGCGGCGCGCAGCGGCGCTCGGCTAGTCCACATCTCGACGGACATCGTCTTCGACGGGGCCGGCACGCGCCCGTACCGCGAGGACGACGAGCCAGAGCCGCTCACCGACTACGGCCGCTCGAAGCTCGAGGGGGAGCGCGTGGTGCTGGCCGCGCACCCCGACGCGCTCGTGGTGCGGACGTCGCTGATGGTCGGCGGCGCCGAGCCCGGCCCGCAGGAGCGCCTCGTGGTCGCCGCGACGGGCGGCGAGTCCAACGTCGAGTTCTTCGAGGACGAGTGGCGCTCGCCGGTGCTCGTCGACGATCTGGCGGCCGCCCTCGTCGAGCTCGCCCATCGCCCGGAGCGCGGACTGCTGCACCTCGCCGGCCCCGAGGCGGTCAGCCGCTTCGAGCTCGCCCGCGCGATCGCCGCGGCGCACGGCCTGCCGCCCGACCGGCTGCGCCGCGGCCGGCTCGACGGCTCGGGCCTCGAGCGGCCCGCCTATTGCGTGCTCGACTCGAGCCGTGCCCACGCCCTGCTGCGAACCCCGATTCGCGGCGTGAGCGAGCTGGGCCCGCTCGCGGCCGGGCAGCCCCGTCCCTAGGATCAAGCGCAGATGGACGACTGGGTCTGGTGGATGATCGCCGCTGGGGTATTCGCGATCGGCGAGATCGCGACGCTCGGCTTCTTCCTCGGCCCGATCGCGATCGCGGCGGCCGCGGCCGCCATCGTTGCGCTCGTCGGCGGTGGGCTGGCGGCTCAGTGGATCGTGTTCATCGCGGTGTCGCTGGCCTCGTTGCTCGTGCTGCGGCCGATCGCGCGGCGCCACCTGCGCACGCCCTCGCAGCTCCGCACCGGCACCGCCGCGCTCGTCGGCCGTGCCGCCGTCGTGCTCGAGCGGGTCGACCGCGATGGCGGGCAGGTCAAGCTCGCGGGCGAGGTTTGGTCCGCCCGGTCCTACGATGACGACGAGGCGTTCGAACCTGGCGCCCGCGTGAATGTGATGAAGATCGACGGCGCCACGGCGCTGGTCGCCGAATGAGAGGAAAGCGCCCCATGGCTGCCCTGATCGTGCTCATCGTCGTCGCTGTGGTCGTGCTCATCACGTTCGCGCGGAGCATCCGGATCGTGCCCCAGGCGCGCGCCGGGATCGTCGAGCGGCTTGGCCGCTACCACCGCACGCTGGACGCCGGGCTCGCGCTCATCGTGCCGTACGTCGATCGCGTGAAGCCGCTGCTCGACCTACGCGAGACGGTGGTCTCGTTCCCGCCGCAGCCGGTGATCACCGAGGACAACCTGACGGTGTCGATCGACTCCGTCATCTACTTCCAGGTCACCGATCCGAAGGCCGCCACCTACGAGATCGCCGACTACATCGTCGCCATCGAGCAGCTCACGGTGACCACGCTGCGCAACGTGGCCGGCGGCATGACGCTCGAGGACACGCTCACCTCCCGCGACACCATCAACACCGCGCTGCGCGTGGTGCTCGACGAGGCCACCGGGCGCTGGGGCATCCGCGTCAACCGGGTGGAGCTGAAGGCCATCGATCCGCCTGTGACGATCCAGGAGGCGATGGAGAAGCAGATGCGGGCCGAGCGCGACAAGCGCGCGGCGATCCTGACGGCCGAGGGCGTCAAGCAGTCGCAGATCCTCACGGCCGAGGGTGAGAAGCAGTCGTCGATCCTGCGCGCCGAGGGCCAGAGGCAGTCGGAGATCCTGCACGCCGAGGGTCAGTCGAAGGCCATCGAGCAGGTCTTCGACGCGATCCACCGCGGCGACGCCGACCCGAAGCTGCTCGCCTACCAGTACCTGCAGACGCTGCCGCAGATCGCGAAGGGCGAGTCGAACAAGGTCTGGATCATCCCGAGCGAGGTGACGCAGGCGCTCGCCAACATCGGCTCGATCATCCCGAAGCCGGACGCCGACCCGCCGCCGTCGCCGCCGTCGCCGCCTGCGGAGCGCTAGGCAGTCCTCTAGCCTCCTTCGTTCCATGTTCGACGCCCTCTCAGATCGCCTCCAGGCTGCGCTCGGCGACGTCCGCTCGCGTGGTCAGCTGACCGAGGAGGACGTGAACAAGGCGATGCGCCAGGTGCGGCTCGCGCTGCTCGAGGCGGACGTCAACTTCAAGGTCGTCAAGCAGTTCACGTCGGCGGTCAAGGAGCGGGCGCTCGGGCAGGACGTGCTCTCCTCGCTGAACCCCGGCCAGCAGGTCGTGAAGATCGTGTCCGAGGAGCTGACGGAGCTGATGGGCGGCTCGGGGCGTGAACTCGCCCTGGCGCGCCCGGGGCCGACCGTGATCCTGATGGCGGGGCTGCAGGGCTCGGGCAAGACGACCGCCTGCGGGAAGCTCGCTCGCCACCTGCGCGAGGAGCACGGGATGGATGTAGCGGTCGCCGCCTGCGACGTCTACCGGCCCGCGGCCGTCGACCAGCTGATCAAGGTCGGCGCCCAGGCGGGCGCCACCGTGTACGAGCAGGGCACCGGGCGCAACCCCGTCGACATCGCCGAGTGGGCGCTCGACCAGGCCAAGCGCGACCGCCGCGACGCGCTCATCATCGACACGAGCGGCCGGCTCCACATCGACCAGGAGCTCATGAAGGAGCTCGCCGACATCAAGAAGCGCACGAAGCCCCACGACGTGCTGCTCGTGATCGACGCGATGACCGGTCAGGACGCCGTCAACGTGGCGGAGCAGTTCGCCGAGACCGCCAACTTCGACGGCGTCGTCCTCACCAAGCTCGACGGCGACGCCCGCGGCGGCGCGGCGCTCTCCGTCAAGGCGGTCACCGGCAAGCCGATCCTGTACGCGTCGACGGGGGAGAAGCTCGGCGACTTCGAGCGCTTCCACCCGGACCGCATGGCCCAGCGGATCCTCGGGATGGGCGACGTGATGACGCTCGTCGAGAAGGCCGAGCGCCAAATGGACGAGCGCCAGGCGCAGGAGCTCGAGAAGAAGATCCGCAAGGAGCAGTTCACGCTCGACGACTTCCTCGACCAGATGCAGCAGGTCCGCCGCATGGGGCCGCTCGGCTCGCTCCTGAAGATGATGCCCGGCGTGGGCCAGCAGCTCGGCGGCCTGAACGTAGACGAGAAGGAGCTCGACCGGCTCGAGGCGATCATCCGCTCGATGACGCCCGAGGAGCGCGCCAACCCGACGATCATCGACGGCTCCCGGCGCAGGCGGATCGCGCGCGGGTCGGGGACGTCGGTGCAGGCCGTGTCGCACCTCGTCAAGCAGTTCGGCCAGATGAAGAAGCTGATGAAGCAGATCGCCAAGGGCCGGATGCCGAACCTGCAGCAACTCGCCGGCGGTCGCTAACCTCTTCCGGCCTATGTCCGTACGAGTCCGACTCACCCGCGTGGGGAGCAAGAAGAATCCGATCTGGCGCGTGGTCGTCGCCGACCAGCGCTCGCCGCGCGACGGCCGCTTCATCGAGACGATCGGCCACTACAACCCGCAGACCGAGCCCTCGACGATCCGGATCGACGAGGAGCGCTTCCAGCACTGGGTCGCCCGCGGCGCGCAGCCGACGGGCACGGTCAAGCAGCTGATGAAGGCGCAGGCGAAGGGACTCGCCGCGGACCCGAAGACCTCCGCCGCCGTCGCGGCCGCGAGCCCGGCGACCGCCGCTCGGGTGTCGATGGAGCCGGCGACGCCGCCGTCGCAGGTCGAGGAGACCGCCGAGGCCGAGGCGCCCGCCGAGGCTGCTGAGCCCGCTGCCGCCGAGGAAGCGCCCGCCGCCGAGGCGGAGGCCGCTCCGGCCGAGGCGGAGGCCGCTCCGGAGGCGGAGACCGAGGCCGCGCCCGCCGAGGAGGCCGAGGCGGCCCCCGAGGCGGACGCTCCGGCCGAGGAGGCCGACGCCGCCGAGGGCGGCGACTCCGGCTCGCAGTAGGTGGACGAGCTTCTCACCTATCTCGCCCGGTCGCTCGTCGACAGTCCGGACGAGGTGAGCGTCGAGTCCTTCGAGGAGCCCGACGGGACCGTCGTGCTCGAGCTTCATGTCGCGGGGGACGACGCGGGAAAGGTGATTGGCCGCGGCGGCCGGACCGTCGCGGCGCTGCGGACGGTGATCAAGGCGTCCGCCGTCCGCCAGGGAACCCGCGTTCTGGTCGACGTCGTCGATTGACGCTCGTCACGGCCGGGCGGGTGGGCAAGCCGCACGGCCTGGACGGCAGCTTCTACGTGGAGGGCCCGCGGCACCTGCTGCCCGAGGGCGCCGAGGTGGTGCTGGGCTCGACGACCCGCCGCGTCGAGCGGCGTGCCGGAACCGACGAGCGCCCGCTGATTCGCCTCTCTGGCCTCGACGAGCCCGGCGCTGTTCGCGGTGAGACGATGCTGATCGAGGACGAGCTGGCCGACGACGAGTGGCTCGCGGCCGACCTGGCCCGCTGCAGCGTGGTGGGCGTGGGGCGGGTCGCGAGGGTGGTCGACGGGCCGTCGTGCAGCCTGCTCGAGCTCGAGGACGGCACGCTCGTCCCGCTCGTGTCCGATGCGATCGAGAGCATCGACCTCGATGCGGGGGAGATCCGCGTGAACCGGGAGTTCCTCGGGTGAACATCGACGTGGTCACGCTCTTCCCCGCCTGGTTCGACTGGTTCAAGGGCCAGCGGCACGTGACGAACGCACTCGAGCTCGGTCACGAGCTGTCCTTCGTCGACCTGCGGGCAACCACGCCGCTCAAGGCCGGCCAGGTGGACGACACCCCGTACGGCGGCGGCGCCGGGATGGTCATCAGGGTGGACGTCGTCGAGGCCGCGCTGCGGGCTCGCTATGACGTCGACCCAATGGAGCTGCGCCGGCAACGGCGGGTGGTGGCGCTCGCTCCCGGTGGCCGGCAGTTCGACGAGGCGCTCGCCCAGGAGCTGGCGGCGGAGCCGGCGTTGACGCTCCTGTGCGGGCGCTACGAGGGCTTCGACGAGCGCGTTCACGAGCAGCTCGCCGGCGACGTCGTCTCGATCGGCCCGTACGTCCTCTCGGGCGGCGAGCTGGCGGCGATGGTCGTCTGCGATGCCGTGATCCGGAAGCTGCCCGGAGCGCTCGGACATGAGGAGAGCGCGCTCGAGGAGTCGTTCAGCGAGGCGCTCGAGGGAGCGCCCGAATACCCGCACTACACGCGGCCCTTCGACTGGCACGGCCACACCGTTCCGGAGGTTCTCCTGTCGGGCGATCACGCCCGGGTGCGCGAGTGGCGTCGCGAGCGCAGTCGCGAGCGCGCACGGCCCGAGCCGCCCGCCGGAGCTTCCGGATAGCTTCGCTACCATTGCCCCTCACGCGCGACGGCTCCCGGGAGGTCGCGCTTTCTTGTGCCTCTCGGACCTTGAGCGAAGCGACGGAACCCACTCAATCATGCCCGGACTCATCGACAGCATCGAGCGCGCTCAGCTCCGTCGCGTCCCCGCTTTCCAGGCGGGCGATCGGGTCCGCGTCCACTTCCAGGTGGTCGAGGGCCAGCGCCGCCGCACGCAGGTTTTCGAGGGTGTCGTGATCAAGCGCCAGGGGACGGGCGTCCGTGAGACCTTCACGGTCCGCAAGCAGTCGTTTGGCGTCGGCGTGGAGCGGACCTTCCCGCTGCACTCACCGAAGATCGAGCGCATCGAGGTGGCGGCCCGCGGCGACGTGCGGCGCGCCAAGCTCTACTACCTGCGCGACCGGGTGGGCCGCGCCTCGCGAGTCCGCGAGCGCCGCTGGACCGGCGAGAGGGACCAGCCGGAGGCCGGCGCGATGCCGGCGGACGACGAGCCGCGTCCGGGCGAGGAGGAGCTCGCCGAGCAGGTAGCCGTCGAGCAGGCCGAGGCCGCCGAGGCTGAGGCCGCCGAGGAGGCGGCTGCGGAGGGCGCTCCCGCCGGCGAGGCGGCCGCTCCCGAGGCCGCTGAGGCCGCTGCCGACGCCGAGCCTGTCGAGGCCAACGACGCCGAGCCGGCCAGCGAGGACGCCGAGCCGGCAAGCGGCGAACAGACCGCCGACGACAGCGAGGCCGAGCCCAGCGACGAAAAGTCGTAGGGCGGCTCCAGAAGCCTCGTGAGGCTCAGGATGGCTCGCACGAAGGAAAAGAGCACTCGTGGCTCGTTGATCGAGCTGGTCACGATCGTGGCCGTCGCGCTCGGTCTGGCGCTCGGCATCCAGGCCTTCCTCGTCAAGCCGTTCCGCATCCCGAGCGAGTCCATGGTCCCGACGCTCGAGATCGGTCAGCGCGTCCTCGTCGACCGCGTCAGCTTCCGCTTCAGCGACCCTGACCGCGGCGACATCGTCGTCTTCAAGCCGCCCGCCGGAGCCGACACCAACAGCTGCGGCGTCCAGCACCCGGGCGACACCCCCTGCCCGGAGCCGACCGCGGAGCGCTCCGATACGAACTTCATCAAGCGGGTCGTGGGCCTTCCCGGCGACCGCCTGAAGGTGATCGACGGCGCCGTCTACATCAACGGGCGGCGCCAGGACGAGCCGTTCGCTCGGCTCGACTCCGAGTGCGGCATCTGCAACCTGCCCGGCGAGATCACCGTGCCGGACGGGATGTACTTCATGATGGGCGACAACCGCGGCGCATCCGCCGACAGCCGCGAGTGGGGCCCGGTGCCGAAGAAGTGGATGATCGGCAAGGCCTTCATGACGTACTGGCCGCCGAACCGAATCGGCTTCTTCTAGGCCGCGACAGATCGCCCGGGGTGGCGTCGCGGCTCGTTCCGCCGTGCGCGGTCCTATGATCGGCCGCGATCGTGGAGACCACGGAGCAGGACGAAACGACGCCGGAGGGCGACAAGATCGGTGCCCGGGCGAACGGCGCCAAGGGCGCCCGCCGCCGGGCGCGCGCCAAGCGCCGCACAGCCACCGGCCGGCGGCTGTTCGCGTTCGATCGCGAGCTGGGCCGCCGCTACGTCGCGGGCGCCGACGAGGCAGGCCGCGGCTCGCTCGCGGGACCGCTCGTGGCAGCCGCCGTGCTGTTCGACCTCGAGCGGTTGACGCTGTCGGACCGGCGCGCGCTGTCGAAGCTGAACGACTCCAAGCAGCACACCGCGGAGGGCCGCGAGGAGCTCTACCCGATCGTCATACGCGCCGCCGCGCGCTCGCTGATCGTGTCGCGCTGCGTGCGCGGCATCGACGAGCGCGGCCTCCACAACACCAACCTCGAGGCGCTCCGCACCGCCCTGCTCGGCGTGGCGCGCCCCGGCACGATGTGCCTCGTGGACGGCTTCAACGTGCCCGCCTTCGACCACGAGCAGCGCGCCGTGATCGACGGTGACTGCCGCAGCGCCGCCATCGCGGCCGCCTCGGTGCTTGCGAAGGTGAGCCGCGACCGCTACATGCGCCGCGCGGCGGAGCGCCACCCCGGCTGGGACTTCGAGACGAACGTCGGCTACTCGACGCCCGAGCACCGGGCGGCGATCGCCGCCATGGGCGTCTCGCCGCTGCACCGGATGTCGTTCCAGTCGATCGCGTACACGCAGCTGGCACTCGAGGGCTAGCGCGGTCTGCCGCTGTTCCGGTGGGGCGTCTCAAAAGGCGCCCTCCAGGTGCTCGAGGCCGATCAGCCGGCCCGCCGGGTCGAGACAGATGCCGACAGCGTCGAAGCGGATCTCGGGCGGCGACGAGCTGCCGAGCCGGTCGTGGGCGCCCGCGAGCCACTCGCGCGCCATCGCCCGGATGCGCTGCTGCTTGCGCGGACCCACGGAGGCGAGCGGCCCGAGCGGCCCCGGCGCAGCCCGCACCACGCGCGTCTTGACCTCGCAGAAGACGAGGTAGCGCTCGTTGCGCGCCACCAGATCGAGCTCGCCGTGGCGCGTGCGGAAGTTGCGGTCCACCACCTCGAGGCCGCGCGCCTCGAGATGCCGCGCCGCCAGCTCTTCGCCGGCGGCGCCGAGCGCCCGCCGTGGGTCCGTGCGGCGCGGTGAGTGCTCCGCCGTCACGCCCGCCGCTCCCAGCCGCCCAGCGCGCGGCGCACCAGGTGGCCGTCGACCTCGAGCCGTCCGAGCGCAGCCCGTATGTCCCCGGCCCCGCGCCCGGTCCGCTCCGCGATCGCCTCGATCGAGTCGCTCTGCTCCGCGGCGTCGAGCACTTCGCGCAGGACGGGGTCGTCCGGGAGTGGCGCCCGGAGCGCTTCGTCAGGCGGGCGCCGCACGTCCACGCCGAACAGCTCGTCGAGCACGTCCTCGGTCCCGGTGATGGGCACGGCGCCGTCGCGCAGCAGCGCGTTCGTGCCGTGGGCGTAGCGCGAGGTGACGCGGCCCGGCACCGCGGCCACGGAGCGGCCGAGGTCGCGCGCGAAGTCGGATGTGATCAGGCTGCCGCTCGGCTGCGCCGCCTCGACGACGACGGTCATCCGCGCGAGCCCGGCCATGATCCGGTTGCGCGCCGGGAACGCCCACAGGAAGGGCGCCGTGCTCGGCGGCAGCTCCGAGAGCACGATGCCGGCGGCACGCACCCGCTCGTGCAGCGAGCGGTGCCGGCGCGGGTAGGCGACGTCCGGCCCGCAGGCAAGAACCGCCAGCGGCACCCCGCGCCCGTCGAGACAGCCTCGGTGCGCCGTAGCGTCGATGCCGAGCGCCAGGCCGCTCACGACCGGCACCCCCGACGCTCCGAGGCCGCGCCCGAGCGAATACGCGACCTCCGCGCCGTAGGGGCTCGCCCGTCGCGTCCCGACCACCGCCACGGCCGGCTCCTCGCAGAGGGTGTCGAGCGCCTCGGCCCGTCCCACCCCGAACAGCACGGAGGGAGGGTCGTCGAGCTCAGCGAGCGGCGCCGGGTAGAGGCTCGCGTGCGAGCAGACCACCACGGCGTCGGCCGTGTCGAGGCGCTCGCGCTCCGAGTCGGCTTTGAAGGAGTCGAGGAAGGCGAGCGCCTCGCCGACGCGCCGGCCCGCCGCCGCGGCGATCAGCTCGTCCTCAGGCAGCGCGAGCAGCCCGGCCACGCGACGGCCCCGGCGTCGCGTCAGCAGACCCGCGATGCGCGGCGCCAGGTGCGCGATCAGGAAGCTGCGCCGGAGACAGGGGTCGCAGACGTCGATCACGCCGCCAGCGCCTCCCAGCTGTCGACGCGGTAGGCGAGCGCCTCGTCGAGGTCCCGCGCGGCGACCGAATCGCGGTCGTCCAGGTCGGCGATCGTCCGCGCGACGCGCAGCACGCGGTCGTGGCCGCGACCGCTCAGGTCGATCCGGCTGCGGACGGCGAGCAGGCGCGCGGCGAGCTCGCCGTCGAGCGGCACCTGGCGGCGGGTGAGCCGGCCGTCCATGTCCCCGTTGCAGAGCGCGTACGTCCCGCGCAGCCGCGCGCGCTGGCGGCTCCGCGCGGCCACCACCCGGGCGAGCACCTCCGCCGATGAGACGGAGCCCTCGCGCGCGGCGCCCACGAGCTCCACGGCCGGCACGCGCTCGACCTGGCAGACGAGATCGATGCGGTCGACGAGCGGACCGCTCAGCCGGCGCCTGTAGCGCGACAGCTGACCGGGCTCGCAGTCACAGCGGTCCGCCGGCCGCGCGCACGGACAGCGGTTGCAGGCGGCCACCACGATCGCGTTGGCCGGGAACTCGAGCGTCCGCTGGCCGCGCATGACCTCCACGCGTCCTTCCTCGAGCGGCTCGCGCAGCGCATCCACCGCCATCCGGCTGAACTCGGGCAGCTCGTCGAGGAACAGCACGCCGCGGTGAGCGAGCGTGATCTCGCCGGGCATCGGGCGCGCGCCGCCGCCAACCAGGCCCTGCGGCGAGATCGTGTGGTGCGGAGCGCGGAACGGGCGCTCGGATGCGAGCCTGCCGCTGCCGATCCCGGCTGCGCTGTGGACCTGGGTGATCTCGAGCGCCTCCTCGAACGTCGGCGGTGGCAGGATCCCCGGCAGCCGCCGCGCGAGCATCGTCTTGCCGGCGCCGGGCGGCCCGACCATCAGCAGGTTGTGACCGCCCGCGGCCGCTATCTCGAGCGCCCGCTTGGCGTCGGACTGGCCGCGGACGTCTTCGAGGTCGATCTCGGCCCCGCCCGGCGCGGGCGCCGGCAGCGCCGGCTCCACCGGCTCGGGCTCCCAGCGCCCGTGGAGCAGGTCGGCGAGCCGGGCGAGCGACGGCACGCCGCTGACCGCCACCCCGTCGACGAGCGCCGCCTCGGGCGCGTTCGACACCGGCACCAGCAGCCGCCCGTGGCCCGCGCCGCGGGCTCCCAGGGCGGCGGCGAGCGCGCCCCGGATCGGGCGGATCTCGCCGGACAGCGACAGCTCCCCAGCCAGAGCGCAGCCGGCGAGCGCCTCGGCCGGCACGCGCTCGGTCGCGACGAGCAGCGCCACCGCGATCGCCAGGTCGAAGCCCGGGCCCGCCTTGCGCACGTGCGCGGGCGCGAGGTTGACCGTGATCCGCTGTTGCGGGAAGCCGAGCTCCGAGTTGAGGAGCGCAGCCCGCACGCGCTCGCGCGACTCGCGCACACCGCGGTCGGGAAGGCCGACCAGGGTGAACGTCGGCAGCCCACGCCGGACGTCCACCTCGACCGTGACCTCGTGGCTGCGGATGCCCTCCAGGGCGAAGGTGCTGACGGCGGCAAGCACGGCAGGCCACGCTAGGACGGGCGCCGTTACGCGTGGGGACGCTCGAGTAACAAGTGAGCGAAAACAGACGCAGCCCTATCCTCGGCACGGCCATGACCGACCCCGAACGCACCCCGCGCGTCCTCTCGATCGCCGGCTCCGATTCCGGCGGCGGGGCGGGCATCCAGGCCGACCTGAAGGCCTTCGCGCGCTGCGGCGTGCACGGCATGACGGCGATCACGGCCGTGACGGCGCAGAACACGCGCGCGGTCACGGCGGTCTACCCGCTGCCGCCAGAGGCGATCGTCGAGCAGGTCCGGGCGGTCGCCGAGGACATCGGCGTCGACGCCGTCAAGATCGGCATGCTCGGGACGGCCGAGACGATCGAGACGGTCGCGGGCGCGCTCGATCTCATCGCCGCGGCACCCGTGGTGCTCGACCCGGTGATGATCGCCGAGAGCGGCGCCCGCCTGCTCGACGAGGACGCGCTCGACGCGCTGCGCGCCAAGCTCCTCCCAAAGGTGACGGTCGTGACGCCCAACCTCCCCGAGGCGCGGATCCTGGCCGGGGAGGACGCCGACCCGGTGACGCTCGCCGAGGCGATCCACTCGCTCGGCGCGAACGCGGTGGTGGTGACCGGCGGCCACCGCGACGAGGCCACAGACGTCTTCTTCGACGGCGAGCGGCTCGTCGAGATCCCCGGCGAGCGCTATCCCGACGGCGCGGCGCACGGCTCGGGCTGCACGCACTCGTCGGCGCTCGCGGCGGGCCTCGCGCTTGGCCTCGAGCCGCTCGAGGCCGCCGAGCGCGCGAAGCGGATCGCCTCAGAGGCGATCAGGGACGGCCTGCGCGACGTCGGTGGGGGCGCCGGCCCGGTTGACGCGATCGGCCTCGCGGAGCGGCGGGCCGGGCACACCTCCGTGCCATAATCGGTCACCCCCGCCGCGGGCGGCGGTATGAGTGACCCTCAAACCCCCTCGGAGGAGAGACCGATCAAGTTCCTGCGCATGAAGCCCGGACACGGCGAGGTCCTGCTCGCCGAGGGCGATCCGCGTGTGGAAGAGGACGAGGAGCGTCTGATCGAAGAGTTCAGACGCCAGCTCGACGAGGGCATGTGGGCGGCCGTCCCGACCACCCACCCGGGGAGCGGGCGCCGCGAGGCACAGCTCGTCAAGGACTTCGCCGACATCCCGATCGAGGCCGAGCGCGTGATCTTCTTCCCGCGCGCCTCGGGAGGCTGACCCGGCCGAGCCGATGCTCTTCGCCCTCCTGGCACTCGTCCTGATCGCGCTCGTACTGGCCGCTCCGCTGATCGTGAACGCGATCGAGCGCCGCCGCGCGACCAGGCCGCCGCGGCGCCGCGGCGCGGGCGGCCTCGAGGAGCTCTCGCTCTACGACCCCGGCCGCGAGCGTCGCGCCGAGCAGCGCGCCCGCGAGCTGCTGCGCTCGTGCGTGAACGAGGAGGAGTGGTCGATGTACCGCGACCTCGGGTTCATCCGGGTCGGCGGAAGGCACGCGCGCCGCGAATCCGACAAGCAGAGCGGGCCCGCCTACGCGTACCTCGTCTACCCGCACAAGCCGATCGTGGCCTACGTGCCGGCGAGCGGCCAGCTGCTCAGCGAGTACTGCGTCGAGTTCCCCGACCTGACCGGGGCCGGTGGCCGCCGGCGCCTGCCCGCCTCGGACGACGTGCTCGCCAAGTGGATGGCGCTCACCTCCGACGAGGATCGCGTCATCCGGCGCGCCAACCTGCACCTCGTAGGTCGCCAGCACGACCCCGCCCGCGTCCGCCGCGACCTCTGGCGGCTCGCGGAGTGGGAGCGCCGCCGCGGCAGCCGGCCTGAGATTCAGCAAAAGAGCCGGTGAGCGGCGACCTCCGCAGGCGGAGCCGGGTCATCCTCGACGGCCCGGATAGAGCCCAGGCACGCGCGTACCTGAAGGGCATCGGCTTCGACGACGACGCCCTGCAGCGGCCGATCATCGGCATCGCCAACACCTGGACCGAGACGATGCCGTGCAACTTCCACCTGCGCCGCCTCGCGGAGCGGGTGAAGGAGGGCGTGCGGGCAGCCGGCGGCACGCCGATGGAGTTCAACACGATCGCGATCTCGGACGGCATCACGATGGGTACGGAGGGCATGCGCTCCTCGCTCGTCAGCCGCGAGGTGATCGCCGACTCGATCGAGCTCGTGGCGCGCGGCCACATGTTCGACGCGCTGGTCGCGCTGTCGGGCTGCGACAAGACGATCCCCGGCTGCGTGATGGCACTCGCCCGGCTCAGCGACGTGCCGAGCCTGATGCTGTACGGAGGCTCGATCGCACCCGGGCGCTGGCGCGGCAAGGACGTGACGATCCAGGACGTCTTCGAGGGCATCGGGGCCCATGCCGCCGGCGACCTGAGCGACGCCGACCTGGTCGACCTCGAGAACCACGCGAGCCCGGGCGCCGGCGCCTGCGGTGGTCAGTTCACCGCCAACACGATGGCGATGGCCTTCGAGGTGCTCGGCATCTCGCCGATGGGCAGTTCGATGGTTCCTGCCGAGGACGGCAAGAAGGGGCAGGTCGCCGAGGACTGCGGCCGGCTGGTGATGGAGGTGCTCGAGGAGGGCCGGACGCCGGCAGACATCATCACCCGCGAGTCGCTCGAGAACGCCATCGCCGCCGGGGCGATGTCGGGCGGCTCGACCAACCTCGTCCTGCACCTGCTCGCCGTCGCCCATGAGGCGGGCGTTCAGCTCGACATCGAGGACTTCGACCGGATCGCCTGGCAGACGCCGCTGCTCTGCGATCTCAAGCCCGGCGGCCGCTACGTGGCGACCGACCTCTACCGCGCGGGCGGCGTTCCGCTCGTGATCCGGCGGCTCGACGAGGCCGGCCTGCTCCACCGCGACGCCGCGACTGTGACCGGCCAGACGATCGGTGAGGTGGCTGCGGCGGCCGAGGAGACCGAGGGCCAGGACGTGGTGCGGACGCCCGACGCCGCGCTGAAGCCGAACGGCGGCTTCTCGATCCTGCGCGGGAACCTCGCTCCCGATGGCTGCGTCGTGAAGCTGTCCGGCCACGACCGCCTGGAGCACCGCGGCCCGGCGCGCGTCTTCGAGTGCGAGGAGGACGCCTTCAGCGCCGTGATCGACAAGTCGATCCAGCCGGGCGAGGTCGTCGTGATCCGCAACGAGGGTCCGAGCGGCGGCCCGGGCATGCGCGAGATGCTGCACGTGACCGCCGCGCTCGTGGGGGAGGGGCTCGGCGACTCGGTCGCGCTGCTCACGGACGGACGCTTCTCGGGCGCGACGCACGGCTTCATGGCGGGCCACGTGGCACCCGAGGCCCGACGCGGCGGCCCGATCGCTGCGGTCCGGGACGGTGACACGATCGTTTTCGACGTGGCCGCGCGTGAGCTGAACGTCGAGCTCCCCGATGAGGAGATCGCCGAGCGGGTCGCGGCCTACGAGCAGCCGGCGGCGAAGTACAACGGCGGCGTGCTCGGCAAGTACGCCAAGCACGTCGGCTCGGCGTCCGCCGGCGCAGTCACCACCTAGGCCTGCCAGGTGCCACCGGGGGAATCCGGACCCCTGCGCCGCCGGCCGAGCCGGCTGCTTCGGCGCTTGGGGGCGAGCCCCCGGATGCCATCCGCTAAGCCGCCTGCGATTCGCCGGGGGCCGTCTCGCCCTCGCTGGCGCGGCCGGTCTCGGCGAGGAAGTCGAGCACGAGCTCGTTGAAGGTCGACGGCCGCTCCGCCATCGGGACGTGGCCCGTCGCCCGCATCACGACCTTGCGCGAGTCCGGGATCAGCCGCTCGAACTCGTTGGCGTCGCGCACGGGGATGATCGAATCGTTCTCCCCCCAGATGATCAGCGTCGGCTGACGGATCTCGGGCAGGCGGTCGCGGAAGTCGTAGTTGAGGTTCGCGCGCAGCGCGTCCAAGAAGCCCGGCTTGCCGGCCCCCTTGAAGAAGGCCTCGTAGGCGAGGTCGGCCTTCAGCCGGCTCGGATAGCGCGCCACGAGCGCGAGCGAGTGGTGGCGCGAGCGGGGCCGGGCGGCAATCGAGCGGTCAAAGCTCGCCGTGCCGTGGGACGCCAACGCCCTCATAACCCGCCCGACGGTCATGACCGGCATCTTCGCGACGTTGGCGCTGCCGATCCCGGCCGCGGAGACCAATACGAGCTGGTCGATTCGCTCCGGGAACTGGATCGCGACCTCCGCGGCCACGAAGCCGCCCATCGAGTTGCCGATCATGTCGACCCTGCCGAGATCGAGTTGCTCGCAGAGCGCGTTCACGCAGCGGCCGTAGCCCGGGATCGTGATCTGGTCGCGCGGCATCGGGGTGAGGCCGTGACCCGGCAGGTCGGGCGCGACCACGCGCCGCTCCTCAGCGAGGCGCGGGATGTTCTCGAGCCAGTTCTGCCACTGCCCGGCGAGTCCGTGGACGAGCACGATCGGCTCGCGGTCGCCTTCACCGATATCGACGTAGTTGACGGGCGTGCCGTCGATCTCGACCTGATGCAGGTGCGCGGACCAGTCGATCGTGCGCCAGTCGGGCGAGGCCGTGGTGCCGTACTCCGCATCCGCATCGCGCGCACGGCGGTAGCCCGTGGGCGGCGGGGGGAGAGAGAAGTTCGCCATGGCTTTCTAGGGTAGGGCGAAATGGCGAGGATCGCGCTGGACATCGACTCGACCCTGCACCCCTACTGGGACCTGCTCCAGCGGGTTGTCAGGGAGCGCTACGGCATCGAGCTGCCCTACGAGGAGCAGCGCGACTGGGGCATCACCCAGCTCGAGCGCGACGCCGTCATCCACTGTGTGGAGGAGACCCACTCGGACGAGAACATCGCCGCCGGCGTGCCCTATCCGGATGCCGTCGAGACCGTCCGCGGCTGGCACGAGCAGGGGCACTGGATCCACATCACGAGCCACCGCAGGGTCAGCACGTATGCCGCCACGGAGTCCTGGCTCGACGCCATCGGACTGCCCTACCACGACCTGCACTGCTCGTTCGACAAGGTCTCGCGCTGCGTCGACCTCCGGATCGACGTGCTCGTGGACGACAGCCCCGTCAACATCGCGAAGGCCCAGGAGGCCGGCATCGTGCCCGCCACGATCGTCCACCCCTGGAACGAGGAGCTCGTCGAGCGTGACGGCGTGATCGCCGCCCGCGACTGGCAAGGCCTGCGGCGGCAGCTCGAGCCGCTGCTGGAGCGCATCGGAACCTGATCACACGGCGCCCGGCGCAGCCTGCTTGAATCGGGCAGCCATGGCCGAACCCGTGCGCACAACCCTGTCGGTCCGCGAGCGCGCGCCGACCGCCGGCTCGCTCGTGCCGAGCGAGGCGCTCAAGGACCACCTGCCGGGGGTCGAGCCGGAGCGGCGGCTGAACGACTGGGGGCGCTCGGAGCGGATCGAGGGGATCTTCGACCAGACGCTGGTCGAGTTCTTCTATCGCTACTGGTTCCGCGCCGAGGTGGAGGGGATCGAGAACGTGCCCGCCAGCGGCGGCGCGCTGCTCGTCTCGAACCACTCGGGCGCGCTGCCCCCGGACGCCGCGATGCTCGCCAAGGCGATCCGCGAGGAGCACCCGCATCCGCGCCCGCTCAACATCACCGTCGAGCACTTCTTCAAGGGCTACCCGGGCTTCAGCGCGCTGCTGCCGAAGATCGGCTGCGTGGCGGCACACCCCGCCAACGTGCACCGGCTCCTGCACGACGAGGAGCAGCTCGTGCTCGTCTTCCCCGAGGGCCGCAAGGGGACCGCGAAGCTCTACAAGGACCGCTACCGGCTGCGGCGCTTCGGCCGCGGCGGCTTCGTGGAGGCGGCGATGCGCGCGCGGGCGCCGATCGTCCCCGCCTGCGTCGTGGGCGCCGAGGAGTCGGCGCCGGTGTTCGCTCAGGTCGGCCTCCTGAAGCGCGTCACCGGGCTGCTCTACTTCCCGATCACGCCGACCTTCCCGCACTTCGGCTTCCTCGGAATGCTGGGGTACCTGCCCGCCAAGTTCAAGCTGCGCTTCCTCGAGCCCATCGAGTTCGGCCCGGGCGACTCGCACGAGGACAAGGCGCTCGTCCAGACCGTCGCCCACGAGGTGCGTGCGCGCATTCAGGAGAACCTCTGGGACATGCTCGCGAAGCGCAAGTCGGTGTGGTTCGGGTAGGCATGGACTCGCGCCGGATACTCGTGACCGGGCTGTCGACCTATTGGGGCGGACGGCTCGCGCAGGCGCTCGAGTCGTTCGCCGAGGTTGAGGCGGTGATAGGCGTCGACAACGAGGAGCCCTCGGTCGAGCTCGAGCGCACCGAGTACGTGAAGGTGGGCGCCCAGCACGCACTGCTGCGGCGCGTCGTCGAGGCGGCCGAGATCGACACGGTCGTTGACACCCGGCTCGTCGTCGACTCGAACACGACGTCCTCGTCGAAGGCTCACGAGAACAACGTGATCGGGACGATGAACATCCTGGCCGCCTGCAGCGGGCCCGACTCGCCCGTGCGCAAGGTCGTCTTCAAGTCCTCGGCCCACTACTACGGCTGCGAGCAGGACGACCCGGCCTTCTTCGAGGAGACGATGCGCCGCCCGCACCCGCCCCGCACCGGCATCGAGCGCGACATCGTCGAGGCGGAGGCCTCGCTGGGCGAATTCGCCGAGCGCAATCCCGACGCGACGGTCACGGTCCAGCGCTTCGCGAACGTGCTCGGCCCGGACGTGCGTACCTCGCACATCGACCTGTTCTCGCTGCCCGCGGTGCCGATGATCCTCGGCTTCGACCCGCGTTACCAGTTCGTCCACGAGGACGATGTCGTCCACGCGCTCGAGCACGCCGTCCGCAACCGCACTCCCGGCGTCTTCAACGTTGCGGGCGACGGCGTGCTCGCGCTCAGCGAGGTCGCCGGCCTGCTCGGCAAGCCCTACGCGCCGGTGCTGCCGCCCTGGGGCACGGGCATCGCCGCCTCGATGCTGCGGCGCGTGGGCGTCCGGATCCCGCCCGAGGCGATGAACCAGCTGCGCTACGGCCGCGGCGTCGACAACCGCCGCTACAAGGCGACCGGCTTCCACTACCAGCACACGAGCCGCGAGGCGGTCCTCAAGCTGGGCGAGTACATGCGCCTGCACCCGGTCGTGCGCGGAGCGCAGGAGCGCTACACATACGAGCGCGAGGTCGAGGAGTTCCTGCGCTGGAGCCCGCACGTCAGGCGCTCTGGCAGCGGGCACGCGGCCGCCCTCAGCCGCGGCCAGATCGCCGAGCTGCAGCGTCTGCTGGCGGCGGTGGGGGACGAGGAGGACGGCGGCCCGAGCGATGAGGATCGGCTCGTGGCCGCCGAGGAGCGCTCCCTCCAGGCCGAGCAGGCTGCCGCCAAGGCGACCGAGCGGTCGAAGAAGGCGGAGCGGCGCGCGGCGGAGGCGGCGCTGAAGGCGACCGAGCGGGCGAAGAAGGCCGAGCGCCGCGCGCGCCAGGCGGCCGAGGATGCGGTCGAGCGGGCCTCGCGCGCGGCCCAGCTGCCCACGCAGCCGGAGAGCCCGCCGCTCCAGCCCGTCGACCACTACGACGAGCTCGCGGCCGAGGAGGTGATCGCGCTGCTCGCCTCGCTCGAGCGCAACGACCTCGGCGCGCTGCGCGACTACGAGCGCGAACACGCCAATCGCGCACGCGTGATCAGCGCGATCGACTCGGTGCTGGCACGCGGCTGATGGACATCCAGGTCGATACCCAGCCGCGCATCAGACGACCCTCGGGCACTGCCGGCCTGGGTGCACCTGCAGCTACAGGCGTTTAGCAGCTGGCCCTGCGCGATTGCGTACCGGATCGTCGCCCTGACGCCGACGGGCGCGATCGCCGCCTGAAGCAACTCTTGCGCGCGCGCTTGGCGCAAGAGCGCTTTCATGCGTGGTGGACGCCGCAACGGTCCCTACACTGATTCGGGTCCCGGCATGAGGCACAGGTCCTTCATCCTTGTGGCGGTTCTCCTCCTGCTACTGGTCGGCGGAGCCGTCGCTGCCTACGCGTACGACTCGTCGCGCAGCGATCGCATCGCCGAGGGTGTAACCGTGGCCGGAACCGATGTCGGCGGCATGACGACGGCCGAGGCTCGCCGCGTGGTCGTGCGCGACCTCAAGGAGCCGCTCGAGCAGCCGATCGCGGTCGTCTACCAGGGCAGGCGCTTCAACCTCTCCGCCGAGGACGCGGGCGTGACCGCGGATGTCGGCGGGATGGTCGACGAGGCGGTCGCGCAGAGCCGCGAGGGCAACATCGTCAGCCGCGTGGCGCGTGACCTCACCGGCGGCGAGGAGAGCGTCCAGGTCGCAGCGCGGGTGAGCTACTCCGAAGACGCCGTCAACAAGCTGGTCAGGCGCGTCAAGCGCAGGCTCGACCGGCCGGCGAGGGACGCCGAGGTCAGCTTCCCGTCGCTCGAGGAGGTCAAGGAGCAGACCGGCGTACGCGTCAAGCGCGAGGTGCTCAAGCAGCGGATCGCGCAGGCGCTGACGGTGCCGGGCGTCGACCGCAGGGTCAAGGCGACGGTGGCCGTGGTCCAGCCGAAGGTGACCCAGGCCGACCTCGCCACCAAGTACCCCGTCCTGCTCGTGGCGGACCGCAACGCCTTCCAGCTGCGGCTCTACAAGGACCTCCAGCTGCAGAAGCAGTACACGGTCGCGGTCGGAGCCCTTGGCTTCGACACCCCGGCAGGGATGTACCACATCCAGAACAAGGCGGTGGACCCCGCCTGGACCGTGCCCAACAGCGACTGGGCGGGCGACCTCGCCGGCACAGTGGTGCCGGGGGGCGTGCCCGAGAACCCGCTCAAGGCGCGCTGGCTCGGCATATTCGACGGCGCCGGCATCCACGGCACCGACCAGACCTACTCGCTCGGCAGCGCCGCCTCACACGGCTGCATCCGGATGGCGATCCCGGATGTGATCGAGCTGTACGACCAGGTTCCCGTCGGCGCACCCATCTACATCGCCTGACGGCTCGCGGAGCCGCTGGCTCGCCAGGTGGCCTAGACGCCGATCTCGGGCACCGGGATCTCCTCCCAGCCGCGCTCCTCCAGGGAGGCTTGGCGGCCCGTGTGTCGAATGCAGAGCGTGCCGATGAAGACGCCTCGCTCTCGCTTTCGCAGGACCGCGTACCACATGGTGGAGGCGTCGCTCGGCCCCTGGATCTGGTGCCAGGGCTTGACCGGCTTGTCGAAGTCGTCGACGAAGCCGGCCTCGGCGAGCTGAGTGCGAGTCGCCACCCGACCGTCCTCCGTGTTGACGAAGAAGACACCCACCCCTATTGAGGCTAGTTGGAGCGATGCCCTCGAGCGCTTCGAGGACTGGCAGCGCGCGCACGGCATGGGGGAGAAGACGCGGCGCGCCTACGGCGCCGACCTGGCCCAGCTCGCCGGCTGGGCGGCCGACCGTGGGCTCGGCCCGCACGAGCTCGGGCACCGTGACCTGCGCCACTTCGCCGGCGTCGTGTCGGAGCGCGGCGCGGCGAAGTCGACTATCGCCCGCAAGCTGGCCGCGATCCGGACCTTCTACCGGCAGCTCGTCGAGCGCGGCGAGCTCTCCGCGAACCCGGCCGACCTCGTGTCGAGCCCGAAGAAGGACAAGTACCTGCCGCGCGTGCTCAAGCCGGGCGAGGTGAGCGACCTGCTCGAGCGCATCCCTGCCTCGTCCCCGCTCGACCTGCGCGACCGCGCGATGCTCGAGCTCGCCTACGCCGCGGGCCTGCGCGCCGAGGAGATCGTGAACCTCGACACGACCGGGGTCGATCCGGACGGCGAGCAGGTGCGAGTCGACGGCAAGGGCGGACGCACGCGCGTCGTGCCGGCTGGTGAGCACGCCTGGAAGGCACTCGACCGCTACCTCGCGCGCGGGCGCCCGGCGCTCGCCACGGGCGACAGCGACGCTCTCTTCCTGTCCAAGAGCGGGCGCCGCCTGTCGACCTCTGACGTCCGCAGGCGGCTCCGCCTGCAGGCGCGCCGCGCCGGCATCACCCCGCACACGCTGCGCCACTCGTTCGCCACCCACCTACTCGAAGGCGGAGCCGATTTGCGGGCGATTCAGGAGCTTCTCGGCCACGCCTCTATCAGCACGACCCAGACCTACACTCGGGTAGAGTCGAGTCGCCTCAAGACCGTCTACGCGCGCTCGCATCCCCGGGCGTGATCAAGGCCCGTTAATGGAGAGCAACCTCAAGGCGATCGAGCTCAAGGACCTCTGGCGTCGCTACAAGGACGACCAGGACGAGCAGGCGCGCGAGCGCCTCGTGCTCTCCTATGCGCCGCTCGTGAAGTACGTCGCCGGCCGGATGTCGAGCGGGCTGCCCTCGCACGTCGAGGAGGCGGACCTGATCTCGTACGGGCTGCTCGGCCTGATCTCGGCGATCAAGCGCTTCGAGCCCGAGCGCGAGATCAAGTTCGAAACCTTCGCGATCACCCGCATCAAGGGCTCGATCATCGACGAGCTGCGCTCGCTCGACTGGGTGCCGCGCTCGGTGCGCACGAAGGCGCGCGAGATCGAGAAGATCAACGCGAAGCTCGAGCACCAGTTGCACAGGGCGCCGACCGACCAGGAGATGGCAGAGGGGCTCGGCATCACCGTCGACGAGTTCCAGGAGTCGCTCGTGCGCATCTCGAACTCGTCGGTGGTCGCCCTCGACGAGCTCTGGACGGTCTCCGACTCCTCCGGCGACCAGGTGTCGCTGCTCGACACGATCCAGGACCCGCAGGCGCTCGACCCGGCCGCGGAGATGGACACGACCGAGATGAAGGACCGGCTGGCGGACGCGATCGCTCGCCTGCCGGAGCGGGAGAAGCTCGTGGTCGCCCTCTACTACTACGAGAACCTGACCCTGCGCGAGATCGGCGAGGTCCTCGGGGTGACCGAGTCACGCGTCTCGCAGCTCCACACCAAGGCCGTGCTGCGGCTCAAGTCGCGGCTGCAGGGCGACCCGCTCGCCGACGCCGAGTGAGGGCGAGCGAGGCCTGAGACCGATGCTGCGCCGCCCGAGCCACCGTCGGCGCGACGACCTGCGCACGCTGGCGAGCCGGCAGGCGGTCGTGGCGGAGATCGGCCGTCTCGCGCTCGCGAGCGACGATCTGGACGCGTTGCTCAGGGACACCGTGCAGGCCGCGCGCAGCGAGCTCCGCACGGACTACGCGTCCGTGCTCGAGCTGACGAGCGACGGGCGCAGCCTGCATGTGCGCGCGACGGCCGGCTTCCCGGACGACATGCTCGGCGGGGTCCTGCGGGCCGATGCGGAGGAGCTGTCGCGCATCGCACTCGACCGCGACGAGCCGCTGGCGATCGCCGACTTCAGCGCCGAGCCTGACTTCGAGCCCTCGGCCGTCCAGCGCGAGCTGGGCGTCACGAGCGCGCTCGTCGCGCCGATCGGGGTCCCGGGGCGCCACTTCGGCGTGCTCGGCGTATACGCGCGCGAGCCGCGCCCCTACGAAGCGGACGACGTCAACTTCGTCCGCGCGCTCGCGAGCACGATCGGGCTGGCGGCGGAGCGCAGCCACCACGCCAGCCGCGTGCGCGACAGCGAGGCGCGCTTCCGCGAGCTCGCCGACACGACTCCCGCGCTCATGTGGATGACCGATCCCGACGCGCACGTGACCTTCGTCAACGAGGGCTGGCTTCGCTTCACGGGCCGCACGCGCGACGAGGAGCTCGGCGACACCTTCGGTCTGAGCGCCCACCCCGACGACCGCGCCGAGCTGCTCACGCGCTGGCGCCAGGCCTTCCGCCGGCGCGAGGAGCTGCGCTTCGAGTACCGGCTGATGCACGCCCCGACGGGGGCCTACCGCTGGGTACTCGAGGTGGGAACCCCGCGCTTCGCCGAGGGCGAGTTCGCGGGCTATGTGGGGACCACCACCGACATCCACGAGCGGCGCTCGATGGAGGAGGCGCTGCGCGAATCGGAGGCCGGCTTCCGCGACCTCGCCGACAGCGCGCCCGTGATGATCTGGACCACAGACACGCGCGGGCTCGTGACATTCGTGAACGAGGGCTGGATGCGCTTCACCGGGACGACGCTCGCAGAGGAGCTCGGCTCGAGCTGGGCGCTCGGCGTCCACCCGGAGGACGTGGAGCAGATGCTCGACTCCTGGCATGCGTCGCTCGGCGCGCGGGAGGTCTGGGAGTACGAGTACCGCCTGATGAGCCATAGCGGCGAGTACCGCTGGATCGTCGACCGCGGGGTGCCGCGCTACGAGCGCGGCAGCTTCGTTGGCTACGTCGGCGCCGCTGTGGACATCCACGAGCGCATCCTGATGCAGCAGCAGCTGCGCGAGGTCTACGAGATCGAGCACACGATCGCCGAGACGCTCCAGCGCAGCCTCCTGCCGGAGCGCCTGCCGGAGATCGAGGGTCTCCGGCTCGTGCCGCGCTACCTGCCCGCCGGCCAGGCGATCGGCGGAGACTGGTACGACGCGCTCGAGCGCATGGACGGGCGCGTCGCTCTGATCGTCGGCGACGTCGTCGGGCACGGGCTGCGCGCCGCGGCGACGATGGGCCAGCTGCGCAACGCGTTCCGGGCCTACGGGCTGATCGAGTCCTCGCCGGCGGAGGTGATGGCGCGCGTCAACCGGCTCGTGATGAGCGGCGAGGACGCCATGGCGACGGTGCTCTACCTCGTTCTCGACCGCGAAACCGGCGAGGTCACCTACAGCGCCGCCGGCCATCCGCCGCCGCTGCTGCTCGCTCCGGACGGCGTCCGCTTCCTCGAGGGCGGGCGCTCGATGCCGATCGGGGCGGCCGACCCGGCGGTCTTCCGTGAGGCGAGCGGGGTCATACCGCCGGGGTCGACGCTCCTGCTCTACACCGACGGCCTCGTGGAGCGCCGCAACGTGCCGCTCGAGAACAGCCTCGAGGCGCTCGCCGAGGCGGCGGGCGAGGCCGAGGAGGACCTCGAGAAGCTCTGCGACCGTCTCCTTGCCGCGGTGCTGCCCCAGCTCAATCCGAGCGACGACGTGGCCCTGCTGGCGGTACGGCCGTCGGCGGTCAGCGCCGACACACTCCGGCTCTCGCTGCCGGCCGAGCCGGAGTCGCTCGCCCTGCTGCGGCGCCGGCTCGAGCGCTTCCTGCACGCCGCGGGCGCCGACGAGCTCGAGTCCTACGAGATCATGCTGACCGTCTGCGAGGCGGCAGGCAACGCGATCGAGCACGCCTACGGTCCCGGCGACGCGAGCTTCGACGTGGAGGCGGCGCTGGTGGCCGACGAGCTCGTCGCGAGCGTGCGCGATCGCGGACATTGGCGCGATCGGCGCGGCGAGCATCGCGGCCGCGGCATCAAGATCATCATGGGCCTGATGGACGACGTGAACATCGAGAACCAGAACGGCGGCACGCTCGTGACGATGCGGAGGCGCCTGGCGCACGCCAGGGCCGCGTGACCGCCCCGGCCGAGATCGCGGTCGAGCGCCACGGTGGCACTCTGGTCGCCCACGTCACCGGCGAGGTCGACATGACGAACGCGAGCTACGTCCGCGACCAGCTGCTCGACTCCGTGCCCAACGACGCGCTCGGGCTCGTGATCGATCTCAACGAGTGCCGTTACCTGGACTCCGCCGGCATCGAGGTCATCTTCGACCTCGCCCGCAGGCTGCGCCGCCGACGCCAGGAGCTGCGCATAGTCGTGCCGCCCGGCTCGCCCCTGACGCGCGTGCTCGAGCTCACCGAGGTCGACACCGCGGCGCCGATCCACGAGACCGTGGACTCGGCTGTCGCAGGGTAGGCTGAGCAGTCCGCACGCCGTCAAGGGAGAGGAGACGCAAATGGCGCATGAGTCGCCGAAGAGGATCCGCAATGTGGCCTTGGTGGGCCACCGGGGCAGCGGGAAGACGTCCGTGAACGAGGCGCTCCTGTTCAGTGCGGGTGCGGTTAACCGCCTTGGCTCGGTGGCAGACGGAACCACGGTGTCGGACTCGGCTTCCGACGAGAAGGCGCGCGAGATGTCGATCTCGGCGGGCCTGTCGTCGTTTAGCTGGGACGACCGCAAGATCAACCTGATCGACACCCCCGGTGAGCCGAGCTTCGTTGCCGACGCGCTCGCCGCGCTGCGCGTCGTGGAGGGCGCCGTCTTCGTGGTCAACGGCGTGATGGGTGTCGAGGTCACGACGACCCGCCTCTGGGAGCGCGCCTCGGAGCTCGGGCTCGCTCGCATCATCTTCGTGAACATGCTCGACCGCGAGCGCGCCGACTTCTTCCGCAGCCTCGACTCGCTCAAGGAGGCCTTCGGGCCCCACGTGGTCGCCACCGAGATCCCGATCGGCGCGGAGCACGAGCTCCAGGGCGTGATCGACCTCATCGACATGAAGGCCTACCGCTACGACGGCGCCGCGCGCGAGAACTGCGAGGAGATCGATATCCCCGACGATCTGCGCGCGCAGGCCGAGGAGTACCGCGAGAAGCTGATGGACGAGGTCGCCGAGGTCTCCGACGCGCTCATGGAGCGCTATCTGGAGGGCGAGGAGATCTCGCACGACGAGACGGTCTCAGCCCTCAAGACCGGGGTCACCGAGGGCAAGCTGTTCCCGGTCACCTGCGGCGCGGCGACCCGCAACCTCGGCATCAACCGCCTGCTCGACGCGTTCGTCGAGGACCTGCCCTCGCCTGCCAAGCGCGGGCCGATCGACGTCGATGGCGTGACTCTCGAGCCCGACGAGTCGAAGGACATGGTCGCCTTCGTCTTCAAGACGCTAGCCGACCCGTACGCCGGCCGCGTGAACCTCTTCCGGGTCTACCAGGGCGTCCTCAAGCACGATTCGCACGTGTTCAACCCCCGCGCCCACGTCAAGGAGCGCATCGGCCAGCTGCTCGTGCCGCAGGGCAAGGAGAACGAGCAGGCGGATGAGTTCGGCCCTGGCGACATCGGCGCCGTGGCGAAGCTCAAGGAGACGCACGCGGGCGACGTGCTGGCCGCGAGGGATGAGGAGATCCCGCTGTCGCTGCCCGAGATGCCGCGCCCCGTGATGGCGTTCGCCATCGAGGCGAAGGCGAAGGGCGACGAGGAGAAGATGGGGCAGGCCCTGCGCAGGCTGCAGGAGGAGGACCCCACGATCGACTTCCACCGTGATCTGCAGACCGGCGAGCAGATCCTCGCCGGGATCACGCAGATCCATGTGGAGGTGATCGTCGACCGCATGAAGGAGCGCTTCGGCGCCGAGGTCGAGCTGCACCCGCCGCACGTGCCCTACCGAGAGGCGATCAAGGGCAGCGCCAAGTCGCACGCGCGCTACAAGAAGCAGACCGGGGGGCGCGGGCAGTTCGCGGACTGCCACATCGCGATCGAGCCGCTCTCGTCCGGCTCAGGCTTCGAGTTCGTCAACGCGATCAAGGGCGGCGTGATCCCGGGCGGGTTCATCCCGGCCGTCGAGAAGGGCGTCGTGGAGGCGATGCTCGCCGGCACGATCGCCGGCTTCCCGGTCCAGGACGTGCGCGTGACCGTCTTCGACGGGCAGCACCACTCGGTGGACTCGTCGGAGATGGCCTTCAAGATCGCCGGTTCGATGGCGTTCAAGGACGCGATGGAGAACGCTCAGCCGACGCTCATGGAGCCGATCATGACCGTCACCGTGACGGTGCCCGAGGAGTACGTCGGCGACGTGATCGGCGATCTCAACTCGCGCCGCGGCCGCCCGCTCGGAATGGAGCCGCGCGGAGCGGTGACCGAGGTGAAGGCCGAGGTGCCGATGGCCGAGCTGCTCGAGTACGCCCCCGACCTGCGCGCGATCACCGGCGGTCAGGGCGAGTACACGATGGACCTGGCGCGCTACGAAGAGGTGCCCGGACACGTGGCGCAGCAGGTGGTACAGCGGACGCAGGAGGAGAAGGAGGCCGTCAAGGCCTGAGAGCGCCGAAGCAGCCGGCTCGGCCGGCTGCGCAGGGAACAACTCGGATCCGCACCCCTATCATCGAGGCCCGTGAAGAAGGAGCTGAGGCCGGTCCACGACGTCGTGAACTGCGACGTCTGCGGCCGCACGATTCTCAAAGGCGAGCAGGTCGAGTGGTATCTCGCACCGGGTGGACAGCGCCAGAAGGTGTGCGATCTGTGCGCCGTGCGCGCGCGTCATCACGGCTGGATCCGTGAGTCCGCCGCCGGCGACGTGCCGACGCGGCCGCCGCGCAACGACAGCGGAGGCATGTTCAGCCGGCTGCGCCGCCGGCGGCCGGCAGAGCCCGGCCGTCCCGAGCGCGAGGAGCCGGCGTTCCCCGAGCAGGAGGCGATGTACGGCTCCGGGGAGGGCGCCGAGCAGAGCGAGCACGCCGGTGCCGAGGAGTCTGCTCCGCCGCCCCGTGAGCGCCCGCGCAGCCGGCCCAAGGACCCGCGCCACGTGCGCGCCGTGCCGACCACGGCCGAAGTGAAGGTCGACCGCGCGCTCGAGCTCTTCAACGGCTCGGGCCACCAGCGCACGATCGCCGGTCTGGCGCGCACACTAGGACCCGCCTGGGTGAGCGCGCAGCCCGACCCGGCCCAGCCAAGCGCCGTCTCGCTGCTCGTCGCCTGGGAGCTGTCCTGGTACCGCTACCGGGTCGACCTCGGCGACGAGGCGGATCCGGTCGAGATGCTCGACAAGGGCGAGGAGATGGACCAGATCGACGACTCGCTGCGCGACTGGAACGCCGCCCTCGACGACCAGGGCCGGGTCGTGGCCGGCCAGGCGCCCGCCGGCGGGTGAAGGTCGTCGTCCACGTCGACGGCGGGGCGCGCGGCAATCCCGGCCCCGCGGCGGTGGCCGCCGTCGCCTCCTCGCCCGACGGGGACCAGCTCGGCGAGCGCAACGAGTTCATCGGCGAGGCGACCAACAACGTCGCCGAGTACCGGGCGCTCCTGCTCGGTCTCGAGCTGGCGCACGAGCTGGGCGCGACCGACGTCGAGGTGGTGAACGACTCTGAGCTCGTCGCCCGCCAGATCGGCGGCGAGTACAAGGTCAAGCACGCCGGCCTGAGGCCGCTCTACCTCGAGGCGATGCGCGCGCTGCGCGACTTCGAGAGCTGGTCGGTGCGGCCGGTGCGCCGTGAGCACAACACGCGCGCGGACGAGCTCGTCAACGAGGCGCTCGACCGCGCCCTCGGGTAGTCTCGCCGCGCTCGCGTAATTCCCGGACTCGCCACCCCTTGGAGGGGTATGTACAAGTCGCTGACCGCTGCCCTGACCTGCGTCGTCCTCCTGGCGGTCGCCTCACCCGCGAGTGCCGGGATCGTGCCCGGGGTGGCGGTGGACGGGCCGTCGAACCAGATCGACGGGGCGGCACCGCGCGTCGATGTAGCGCCCGACGGGAGCGCCGCGCTCGTCTACCTGAAACTGGTGGGCGCGAACCTCCACCCGTTCGTGTCCACCCTCGAGGGCGGGGCCTGGAGCGCGCCGGTCGAAGTCGATCCGGCGCTCGCGGTCACGACGAGCGGCGCGCGCATCGCGGTCGCGAACGGCGGCAAGGTGGTCGTGACCTACAAGAAGGGCGCAGCGGGCCCGCTCGTGGCGCAGGTGCGCCCCTCGGCGGGCGCTCCCTTCGGGGCCTCGCAGGACCTCGCTCCGGCGGGTACGTCCGCTGAGATCGACCTCGCGGGCAACGGGAACGGCTACGCGGCCGGCTCGAGCAACAACGACGTCTTCGCCGCGCGGCTCGAGGGCACGACCTGGACGCCCGTCGCGCCGGCCGTCCTCGACAAGGACCCGCTGGCCGAGGCCGGCGTCGGCGGCAACAACGAGGCCAGGATCGCCACGGCGCCCGACGGCGCCTCCGGAGTTGTCACGTGGGCCGAGCTCGTCGGCGGGGGACCGGAGGCGGACGTGTTCGCGCGCCGGCTCACCGGGGCCAACGCCGGACCGGTCGGCGCGGGCGCGCACATCGTCACGACGCTTCCCGGAGCCGATCCCTATGGCGGCATGCTCCTGCCGAGTGCCGACCAGCCCGACGTCGACATCGACGCGAGCGGCACTGCCTGGGTCGCATTCCGCCAGAACATCACCTACAGCGCGGCGGCGAAGCATCGGGCCTTCAGCCGCCCCTTCGTGGGCGACGCGTTCGGCAGTGCCCAGCTCGTGGACGCGATGCCCGAGGTGCCGACGGAGGGACGCGACCTCACGCGCATCGACGTCAACGGCGCCGGACAGGGCCTGATCACGCACCACGGCAACCTGACCAACCCGTTCGAGTTCGCGAGCCTGGCCGGCGGCACGTGGACCAAGGGCGGTCTCGTCGAGGCCGCGTCGAACGCCGCGGTGCCCCAGGGCAGCCCTGCCCTGGGTGAGAACGGCTCCGGACTCGTGACCTACAACTTCAAGGGCGGGGCGACGGAGCCCATCGATCAACCGGGCCAAGACCACGCTCGGCGGGCTCGGCGGCGACGCAGACGCTCTCCAATCCCACCTTCGGCGACGTGTCCGGGGCGCCGGACACGGCGGCCGGATCGGGTGCGTTCGCGGCGGTCACCTTCCTGCAGGTGTCCGGAGCCACGAACCGCACGATCGTCGCCGCGGTCGTCGACCTGCCGCAGCCGCCCCCGCCGCCTCCGAACGGCGGCGCCGACACCACCGCCCCCAACGTCACCGGCCTCCGGCTCAGCCGCAAGCGCTTCCGGCTCGGCTCGGCGCTGCCGTCGGCGGCCGCGGTGGGCACGGGAACCGTGATCCGCTTCCGCCTCTCGGAAGCCGCCGCGGTCCGGCTGACCTTCAGCCGGGCGCTACCCGGGCGTCGCGTTCGAGGCGCCTGCCGCAAGCCGACGCGCCGCAACCGCAGCCGGCGCCGCTGCACGCGCTTCGTGAACGTGCGCGGTGCCGCCATCACGCGCTCGCTGGGCGCGGGCGCGAGGCGGATCACCTTCGCCGGACGCATCTCGCGGCGCAGGAGCCTCAAGCCGGCTGCCTACCGGCTCTCGCTCGCGGCGCGCGACCAGGCCGGCAACGCGTCGCGGCCCGATCGGGCGCGGTTCACGCTGCTGAAGAAGAAGCGCCGGCGCGGGCCGCGCTGATCCGTCAGAGCAGCAGCAACACGATTACGGCGATCGCGGCGAGCAGCCCCAGGACAGCGAGCAACTGTGAGGCCCAGAGTGGGACGGGCCGCCGCGGGCGCTCGGGCGCCGCCATGCCGAGCAGGTTCGTCGCGGGTTCTTCCTGAGACGACGACTCGAGGTCGTGCTCGCGCGCGGCGCCGCCGATCCGAACGGTCCTGACTCCGGGCTTCGCTCGTCCGGTCCGAGGCGGCTGCGGCTCCGGCTCGGCGGCGGCGGGGGCGGGCCGGGCGGGGACGCGCCTGACGGTCGGCCTGGGCTCGGCGCTCGCCGGCGGGCTCGTCTTCAGCCGCTCGGTCGCTGCCGGGCTGGCTTCGGGAGTGGGCGCGGCCTCTTCGGCGGGCTTCGCGCCCTGCGGGCGGGGGCGCTCCGGTCGGCGGCGCACGGTGCCGCCGGAAGGGGTGCTCCGCTCGGCGAGTGCCGTCCGGGCGCGCGACATCCAGGCGTTGCGCTCCTGGCGCGCCGAGTCACGTGCCCGTACCGCGGCGTCGCGCTCCTGTTCGACCGCGGCGCGCCCCCGCAGGGCAGCGTCGCGCTCGCTCTCGATGCGCTTGGTCTCCGCGAGCGCGGCCGAGCTCGCCGCCACGGCCGCGTCGCGCTCCTTGGAGAGGCCGGCCACGCGGTCGGCGTGCTCGGCCTCCGCGGCCGCGGCCGCTTTGCGGGCCGCCTCGAACTCCGCCTTGAGCTCCGTGATTGCCTCGCGCTCGCCGCCCAGGCGTTGCTGGAGCTCCTCGACGCGCGCGGCGTGCGTCGCCCTGAGGCGCTCGAGCTCGCGCCCCAGGCGCTCGCCCTCGTCGCGTGCCGCGCTCAGCTCGACCTCGATCTCCGCCCGCGGCCGCCCGGCCGCGAGAAGCTCGGCGGAGGGGCGCGATGGATCGTCAGCGGGCGCCGCCCGTCCGCCGGCGGGCGGCGGCAGCTCCACTGCCAGGTCCGGGCCGAGCGCGAGCTCGGCGCCGTCCACCTGTAGGGGCTCGCCCTGCCAGGGGAAGGCGGCGACCCATTCGTCGCCGTCGTCCGCGGCCCAGGGCTTGTGCTCGAGCAGCGCGAGCAGCCGCCGGTGTCGGCCGTCCACGTGGATGTCGAGCGTGGGCCGCAGGAAGCGGTGACCGCGCAGGCCCGACCAGCGGCCCGTGATCTCGAGCCGATCGTCAGAGACCCAGCCGAAGCGCTCGACCTCGAACGTCACCCGCGGCGTCGCCGCGGCCGATCCTTTGGAACCCCTGGAGACAGCCAACGGTCGCAGAGTAACGGCAGGCCGCCGAAACGGCGCACGCCCGGGCGGGATTGTGCTACCTAAGACCTTCCTAGGACGGGACAGAAGGTGTGTGCAGGGACGCCCCGAGCCCGTCGGATGTGGTTTCGCGAGGTGCCGTCAGGTGGCGGTTCTCCGTGGCGACTTCCACCGAGCTCAGAGCCCCGAGGGTGGGGAGGTGTAGCGCCTCCGCGCCCAAACCCAAGAGGAGGAGTAAGTGACCAAGTCACTTCGCTACGCGGGAGCGCTGCTCGCGCTCTCGTTGATTGCCGGCGGCGGTTACGCCGTGGCCGGCTCGCTCATAACGTCCAAGGACATCGCGGACGGGACCATCAAGTGCAAGGACCTGAGGAGGTCCGTGTGCGAGCGCATCAACGACGGAAAGGGCAAGCCCGGCCCGCGCGGTCCGCAGGGCCCGGCAGGCCCGCAGGGTCCGGCAGGGCCGCAAGGCCCGGCGGGTCCGCAGGGAGCGCCGGGTCCCAAGGGGGATCCCGGGCTTGCCGAACTCGAGTCGGATGGCCCATATCCGGGCGCGACCGACCTCGGTGACCTCGGCGAGAACGGTTCGGAGGGCGACAACTCCGACGAGCTGGTGCCCCCCACCAACGCGCGCCATACGGTCTGGGTCAAGTGCGCGACCGGGAAGGTGGCGCTGGGAGGCGGATTCCGCCTGGCGGCCGACAACACGCAGGAGGCAGCTGAGCTGATCACTGTGCTCGCCTCGGAGCCGACGCAGATCGTCGGCGATCCGCCGGCGCCCGGGTACGAGCCGATCCCCGGCGACGAAGCCGGGTCGATCAGGCCGAACGGCTGGCTCGTCGAGGTCGTGAACAACAGCAGCATCCCCCTGGTCGTTCGGCCGTGGGTCGTCTGCGCGAAGGCCGGCTGAGCTAGAGGCAGCGGAGGAGCGTCCTGGCTCGACTCGCCCCATCGAGGTCGAGCCGGACGCCTCCGGCCGCTGTGGCAATCTCCGCGCATGGACGCGCGGACGACGAGGCGGCGCTTCATTCAAGGGGGCGCGGCCGCGCTCGCGGCCGCGCCCGGCGTCGCCTTCCTGGGCGAGCGTCGCCGCCGGCACGACGGCCCGAACGTCGTCCTCATCATCGTCGACACGCTGCGCGCCGATCATGTCTTCGGCAAGCGGGCCCGCACGCCGAACATCGACGCGCTCGCCCGCGAGGGGATCAGCTTCACGCGCTGCTTCCCGGAGGCGATGCCGACGATCCCGGCACGGCGCTCGATCCTGAGCGGACGGCGCACGTTCCCGTTTCGCGGCTGGCATCCATACCCGGGCTTGATCGGCGAGCCGGGCTGGGCGCCGCTCGAGAGCCCGGCGATCTCGTTCACGACCACGCTGCACCGCGCCGGCTACTGGACCGCCTACGTCACCGACAACACCGGCCTCGGCTTCTCACCGCCGTGGGCGGCGTACCGGCGCAGCCTCGACCACTTCGTCCGCAGGGGCGGCCAGTTCGGCGGGACGTCGGCCGGCGTGTCCGAGGCGGAGCTGCGCCACTGGCTTCCGCCGGCGCTCGAAGACCCCGACACACGCGACCGCATCCGGCGCTATCTCGCCAACGGGCGCTACTCGCACGACGAGACCAACTCGTTCGCCGCACGAGTCTTCAAGGACGCCTCGCACGTGCTCAGAACGGCGGCCCGGCGGCACGAGCCGTTCGCGCTCGTCGTCGACACCTTCGAGCCGCACGAGCCGTGGACGCCGCCGCGCCGCTACATCGACATGTACGGCGACCCCGACTACCGCGGGCCGGAGCCGGCGCGCCCCTACTACGCGCCCGTGTCGAGCTACCTGAGCGGCTCCGAGCTCGTGCTCGTCGACCGCATGAAGGCGCTGTACGCGGCCGAGGTCACGATGACCGACCGCTGGCTGGGTGTCTTCCTCGATCGCATGCACGACCTGCGGCTCGAGCGCGAGACGGTGATCGTGCTCGTCTCGGACCACGGCTTCTTCGTCGGCGACCACGGCCTGACCGGAAAGCTCTCGACGCGGCTCCACCCGGAGCTGATCCACGTGCCGCTGATCGTCGTCGACCCCGAGCGCCGCAAGGCCGGGCAGACGCGGCGCTGGTTTGCCTCGACCCACGACGTGGCCCCGACCCTCGTGTCGATGGCCGGCGTGCCCGTGCCGGACGCGATGGACGGCATCGACCTGTCGCGCTTCTTCGACGGGCGGAAGGTGCCCGAGCGCGACTACGCGTGGGGCGGCTACGGCAACAGCTTCTTCGCGCGCAGCGATCGCTGGAAGGCGTTCGGGCGCAACTACGGCGACGAGCTGCACCTCTACGACCCGCGCCGCGACCGGCGCGAGACGCATGACCTGGCGCGCTCGAACCCCGGTAAGGCGCGCGAGCTGTACGGCGTCGTGCGCGCCCGCGCCGGTGGGACTCTGCCGTACTACCCGGGGACCATCTGAGGGAGTAGCTTGCGACTCGATGGCCACCGAGCTGGCGCACGAGGTGCGGCTCGACACGCCCGTCGAGCTGCCGGCCGGGACCTACCGCCTGGGTGAGCCGGGCGAGGAGCGCCGCGCCCAACTCGCGCGGGTGCTGATCGGCCGCTGGCCCGTGACGAACGCGCAGGCAAGGCGCTTCGTCGAGGCGACCGGGCTCGGCGTCGACGCCGAGCTCGCCGCCCGGCTCGAGGCGCCCGCGCTCGCCGAGCATCCGGTCACGGGCCTGTCGCGGCACGACGCCGAGGCGTTCTGCGTGTGGGCGGAGGAGGAGCTCGGCAGGCCTGTGCGGCTGCCGTGCGGCGACGAGTGGGAGGCGCTCGCGCGCGGGACGGACGGCCGCACCTGGCCATGGGGCGACAGCTTCGACTCCGAGCGCTGCGCCTGCGACGAGTCCGGCTGGGGCTGGACCGTCCCCGTGACCGCGCACCCGGCGGGCGCCGGCCCGTTCGGCTCGGAGCAGCAGGCCGGCAACGTCTGGGAATGGGTTGCAGACCGGACGCCCGACGGCTGGGGAGTGGTGCGTGGCGGCTCGTGGCTCGACCACGAGTGGGGCGTGCGCGCGTCGCGGGCGCTGCCCGCCGATCCGGCGCGCGGGACCGAGACCACCGGCTTCCGGCTCGCATTCGACGAGAGGAGAGACGCATGACAGCAGCACGAGCGCCCGACCGCGCCGAGCTGATGGAAGCGCTTGGCGACGTCTATGACCCCTGCTGCGCCGACCGCGGCATCAGCATCGTCGACATGGGCGTTGTCGAGGACGTGCGCAGGGAGGGCGGCCACGTGAGCGTCGACCTGGTGCCGACGACCGGCTGGTGCCCGTTCGTGGCCAACATGTCGAGCTCGATCCCGGATCGCCTGAAGCAGCTCGACGGCGTCGAGACGGTCGATGTCCAGGTCGTGTGGGAGCCCGTGTGGACGATGGAGCGGCTGTCGCCGTCGGCGCGCGACAAGCTCGCCATGCCGCTAGACGAGCTGGAGCCCTATCGCGAGCGCCGGCTCGCGCAAACCGAAGGAGCCTAGATCCATGGCGATCGACACCCAGTCCGAGCAGGCGGAGGCGCGCGAGCGCAAGGTGTCCGCGTTCGTCTTCGACTGCGTCTGCCACGTCTTCAACTTCGACAAGAAGAACGCGCTCGGCCCGCCGGGCGAGCTGTTCGACGAGCACCTCTACGCGTTCCACACGCTGCTGACCCGCGAGGGCGAGCGCGTGCTCTCGCGCGAGGAGTTCTTCCGCGAGTGGAGCGTCGACGAGATCTACGACATGGTCATCGAGGGCTCCGACACCGACATGATCGTCGCGCAGCCGCTGCCGCTGACCGACCTCTTCCAAGACGGGCTCTCGTCGTGGGAGAAGTGCGCCGAGATGGCGAAGCGGCATCCCGACCGGGCGATCTTCTGGGGCTCTGTCAACCCGCTCGAAGGCAAGAAGGCCCTCGACCTGATGGAGGTCCAGGTCAAGGAGTTCGGCGCCCGCGCGTTCAAGTTCTACAACGTGCGCTACGACTACGGGCGGCCGTTCCCCTGGCGCATGGACGACCCGCGTGTGGCCTTTCCGGCGTTCGAGAAGGCGCAGGAGCTGGGCGTCAACCTGATCGGCGTCCACAAGGGCGTGCCGCTCGGCCCGCAGCCGATCGAGCACACGCGCACGTTCGACATGGACGGGGCGGCGGCCAACTTCCCCGACATCAACTTCGTGATCTTCCACGTCGGCCTGCCCTGGCTCGACGAGGTGCTCTGGCAGATCGTGCGCTACCCGAACCTGTACGCCTCGATCGCCGCGACGGTCAACTTCATCGCCCGCCAGCCGCGGGTCTTCGCGGAGATGCTCGGAAAGATGATGTGGTGGTGCGGGGAGGACAAGATCATCTACGGCGGCGAGTCGCCGATCTGGCACCCGCAGTGGGCGCTCGAGGAGTTCTGGAACTTCGAGCTGCCGAAGGACATCGTCGAGGAGCGCGGCTATCCGCAGCTGACGGAGCAGTCCAAGCGCAAGATCCTCGGCGAGAACCTGGCCCGGCTGCACGGCATCGACGTGGAGGCGAAGAAGGCCGAGCTCTGGTGAGCGAACGCAACGTCCTCGGGGGCGAGCTCGAGCCCTGCGGCAGCGATCCAATCACGGGCTTCTACCGCGACGGTTGCTGCCGCAGCGGGGTCGAGGACGCCGGCAGCCACACGATCTGCGCGGTGGTGACGGCGGAGTTCCTCGAGCACCAGCGCTCGATCGGCAACGACCTGTCGACGCCGGTGCCGCAGTTCCGCTTCCCGGGGCTCGTGCCCGGCGACCGCTGGTGCGTGACCGCGCTCAACTGGTGGCGCGCATACGAGGATGGCGTCGCCGCCTACGTCGTGCTGTCGGCCACGAACGAGCGCGCGCTCGAGCTCGTGCCGTTCGAGGCACTCGAGGAGCACGCCGTCGACGTGCCGGCGGATCCCGGCTCGCTATCCGACTGAGCGGCCGTTGGCGGCGCAGGCCGCGGCGCGCTCGAGCAGCAGCTTGCGCTCGGGCGCGTTGTCCGTGAGCGACGCCGCGCGTTCGAACTCCGCCTGCGCCTCCTGGAGCCGGCCGAGCTTGAAGAGCAGGTCGCCGCGCACGCTCGGCAGCAGGTGGTAGCCCGCAAGCTGCGGCCCCTCCGCCAGCTCGTCGACGACCTCGAGCGCGCGCTCGGGGCCGAACGCCATGCCGAGAGCGACCGCCCGGTTCAGGTCGATCACCGGCGAAGGCGACAGCTCGGCGAGCGCGTCGTAGAGCGCCAGGATGCGCGGCCAGTTCGTGTCCTCGGCGACGCGGGCACGCGCATGGCAGGCGGCGATCGACGCCTGCAGCGCGTACGGCCCGAGCCGCCCGCCGAGCTCCTCGGCGCGCTCGAGCGCGGCAAGCCCGCGCCCGATCAGCATGTAGTCCCAGTGCGACCGGTCCTGGTCGAGCAGCAGGATCGGCTCGCCCGACGGCCCGACGCGGGCGCGGTAGCGCGACGCCTGGATCTCCATCAGCGCGACCAGACCGTGCACCTCGGGCTCGTCAGGGGCGAGGGCCGCGAGGATGCGGCCGAGCCGCATCGCCTCGGCGCTGAGGTGCGGGCGGATCCAGTCGTCGCCCGCGGTGGCCTGGTAGCCCTCGTTGAAGATGAAATAGACGACCTCGAGCACCGACGAGAGGCGCTCCGCCAGCTCGTCGCGCGCGGGCACCTCGAACGGGACTTTTGTCTCGGCGAGCGTCCGCTTTGCGCGAACGATCCGCTGCGCCACCGTCGACTCCGAGACGATGAACGCACGCGCTATCTCGGGCGTGGTGAGGCCACCCAGGAGGCGCAGCGTGAGCGCCACCCGCGCCTCCCGCGAGAGCACGGGGTGGCAGGTCGTGAAGATCAGCCGCAGGACGTCGTCGCCGACGTCGTCGATCGCGGCGTCCCAGTCCGCCTCGGCGAGCGCCTGCCGGATCTGGAGCTCGCGGCCGAGCTCCTGCTGCTTTCGCTCGAGCACCTCGCTGCGTCGCAGCCGGTCGATGGCGCGGTGCTTCGCCGTGGCCATGAGCCAGGCGCCCGGGTTGTCCGGGACGCCTGACTCGGGCCATTGCTCGAGCGCCGCGACCAGCGCGTCGTGCGCGAGGTCCTCGGCGAGCCCGACGTCGCGCACGATCCGGGCGAGCCCGCCGATCAGGCGCGCGGACTCGATCCGCCAGACGGCCTCGATCGCGCGACCTACATCGGGCTCGCCCATGCGCTACTGGTTGCGAGCCACCTGGTCGCGGAGCCGCTGGTCGGTCTCGCGGATCTCAGGCGTGAGCTCGCCGAAGTCGTCGATCTCGAAGACCTGGCGGATCTCGATCTCGGACTCCTCGTCCATCGGGTTGGGGCAGCGCTTGACCCACTCGATGGCCTCTTCCTTCGACTTCACGTCGAACAGCCAGAAGCCGGCGACCAGCTCCTTGGTCTCGGTGAAGGGGCCGTCGATGACCGTGCGCTTGTCGCCCGAGAACTTGACGCGCGCGCCCTTGGCGCTCGGGTGCAGGCCCTCGCCGGCGAGCAGCACGCCCGCCTTCACGAGCTCCTCGTTGTACTTCTGCATCTGCTCGAGCAGCTCCTGGCTCGGCATCTCGCCTGCCTCGGACTGGTCGGTGGCCTTGACCATGATCATGAAACGCATTGGGTGACTCCTCGGTTCGGGGGCTTCTAATCGGGCGTCGAACGAGTCCGGTGGAAATCGACACGGGCTCGAGATTCTTTCGCGGTAGGGTGCGGCGCCGCGTACCCCCACAGGAGGAGATTCAAGATGGATTGGAAGCTCGAGCTGGTCGCGGTGCCGGTTTCCGACGTTGACGCGGCCAAGGCTTTCTACGTCGAGAAGGTCGGCTTCAACGAGGACCACGACTTCCGCGTGAGCGACGAGATCCGCTTCGTGCAGCTCACGCCGCCCGGATCGGCCTGCTCGATCGCGATCGGCACCGGCATCACCGAGGCGTCACCGGGCGCGGCCCAGGGACTGCAGCTCGTCGTCGACGACGCGGCGGCGGCGCGCCGGCAGCTCGTGGAGCGCGGCGTCGACGCGAGCGACGTCCAGAGCTTCCCCTGGGGCGACTTCGTCTTCTTCCGCGATCTCGACGGGAACGGCTGGGCGGTGCAGGCGATGTCTTCGAGCGACTGACGATGCGTCGCGTCAACATCGCCGATCCCGAGTTCCGCTACGACCCCGACGAGGATCCCGACGGCTTCAAGGCCGGGATGATCCGCCCCGGCCCGGACCTGGGCGCGAAGGACACGGGAATGAGCATCTACGAGCTCCCGCCCGGCCAGGCGATCTGCCCGTACCACTACGAGTACGGCGAAGACGAGTGGCTCGTCGTGCTCGCCGGGCGGCCGTCGATCCGCACGCCGGAGGGCACCGAGCAGCTCGAGCCCTGGGACGCCGTCTTCTTCCCGAAGGGGCCAGAGGGCGCTCACCAGGTCCGCAACGACAGCGACGAGCCGGCCCGCGTGATGATGTGGTCGACGATCGTCTACCCGTCGGCGACGGCCTACCCCGACAGCGACAAGATCGCGGTCTGGACCGGGATCCGCGACGAGGACCTGATGGTCAGGCGTTCGAGCGGAGTGGAGTACTACGACGGCGAGACAGGTGGCTCGGGCTAGGACTCGACGATGATCACGAGCAGCGTCGCGAGCGCCAGCACCGCCGCCATGAGGGTCAGGCCGAGCACCCAGCCCGCCTGGATGCCTGCGTAGCCCCCGCGCGATAGAGCGCTCTCGACCTGACGCTGGCGTACCCAGGCGCCTATGAACAGCGACAGCGCCAGCAGCGCGTACCCGCAGCCCAGGAGGACGTATGGCGTGCGCGCGCCGTCGACCAGCTGCGGCACCACGCCGCCGACGGCCACCGAGGTGGCCGCCGCCGCGATCCCTGAGCGCCACCAGGCGAGCCAGGTTCGCTCGGCCGCCAGGCGGGTGCGGCGGGTGACGTCGACGTCGGCGGGCTCGCTCACAGCGCGGATAGTCTCAGCGAAGCGATGTCCCTGTCGACCGCCAGCCTGCTGGACCTCGACGGCGGCACGTTCCTGATGGGCTCGGAGGAGCCCGGCGGCTTCCCGGAGGACGGCGAGGGGCCCGTGCGGGAGGTGGTCGTGGAGCCATTCCGCATCGCCGCGCACGCGGTCACGAACGAGGAGTTCGCCGCGTTCGTCGAGGACGCCGGCCACCGCACGACCGCCGAGCGCTTCGGCTGGTCGTTCGTCTTCGCCGGCCTGCTGCCGGACAGCTTCCCGCCCACCCGCGCGGTGGCGCAGGCGCCCTGGTGGCGCCAGGTCGAGGGTGCCGACTGGCGCCGGCCCGAGGGGCCGGGCTCGTCGATCGACGAGCGCGGCGATCACCCCGTCGTGCACGTCTCCTGGACCGACGCGCGTGCCTACTGCCGCTGGGCGGGCGTGCGGCTGCCCACCGAGGTCGAGTGGGAGTACGCCGCCCGCGGCGGGCTCGAGCAGAAGCGCTATCCCTGGGGCGACGAGCTGACGCCAGGGGGACTGCACCGCTGCAACATCTGGCAGGGGCGCTTCCCCGACCACAACAGCTGCGAGGACGGCCACTACGGGACGGCCCCGGTCGACTCCTTCGAGCCAAACGGCTTCGGCCTCTTCAACACGTCCGGCAACGCGTGGGAATGGTGTAGCGACTGGTTCGACGCGGCGGCGGGGCCTGGCCCGGGCCGTGGCAAGGTGATGCGCGGCGGCTCCTACCTCTGCCACGAGTCCTACTGCAACCGCTACCGGGTGGCGGCGCGCAGCCGCAACACGCCGGACAGCAGCACCGGCCACATGGGGTTTAGGGTGGCGGCGGAACCGCAGGCCTGAACAACCGCACAGGAGCGCAAGTGGCTGACCCAGCGCGTGACGTCCTACCGATCCCGGACCGGCCCTACGAGGGTCTCGTCACCTACGACGCGAAGGATCCGGACACCGCCTTCCCCCCGCTCGAGCCGCTGCGGCCGCCGGAGGGTGCGCCGAACGTCCTGATCGTGCTGCTCGACGACACGGGCTTCGGCGCCTCGAGCGCCTTCGGCGGCCCCTGCTCGACGCCCACCGCCGAGCGGCTCGCGGCCGCCGGCCTTCGCTACAACCGCTTCCATACGACCGCGCTCTGCTCGCCGACCCGCCAAGCGATGCTCACCGGCCGCAATCACCACTCGGTGGGGATGGGCGGCATCACCGAGATCGCCACCTCGGCGCCCGGCTACAACTCGGTGCGCCCGAACAGCGCCGCCCCGCTCGCGGAGACGCTCAAGCTGAACGGCTACTCGACGGCCCAGTTCGGCAAGTGCCACGAGGTCCCGGTGTGGGAGACGAGCCCGATGGGGCCGTTCGACGCATGGCCGTCCGGTGGCGGCGGGTTCGAGCACTTCTACGGCTTCATCGGCGGCGAGACGAACCAGTACGCGCCGGCGCTCTACAACGGCACCATCCCGATCGAGCCCGATCGCACGCCCGAGCAGGGGTACCACCTGACCGAGGACATGACGGACCGTGCGATCGACTGGATCCGCCAGCAGAAGTCGCTCATGCCCGACAAGCCTTTCTTCACCTACTTCGCGCCGGGCGCGACGCACGCCCCGCACCACGTCCCCGTCGAGTGGTCGGACAAGTACAAGGGCAAGTTCGACAAGGGCTGGGACGCGCTGCGCGAGGAGACATTCGCTCGCCAAAAGGAGCTCGGGGTGATACCGCCCGAGGCGGAGCTCACTGAGCGTCCCGAGGAGATCCCGGCCTGGGACGACATGCCCGGCGACCTCAAGCCCGTGCTCGTGCGTCAGATGGAGGTCTACGCGGGCTTCCTCGAGCACACCGACCACCACGTCGGCCGGCTGATCGACGCCCTCGAGGAGCTGGAGATCCTCGACGACACGCTCGTCTTCTACATCGTCGGCGACAACGGCGCCTCGGGCGAGGGCACCCCGCAGGGCACCTTCAACGAGACGATCTCGCTCAACGGCGCGGCGGGCATCGAGACCGCCGAGTTCATGGCCGAGAGGATCGATCAGTTCGGGACGATCGCGGCGAACAACCACTACGCCGTCGGCTGGGCGCATGCGATGGACACGCCCTACCAGTGGACGAAGCAGGTGGCCTCGCACTGGGGAGGGACCCGCAACGGCACCGTTGTCCACTGGCCGAAGGGGTTCAGCTCGCGTGACGAGGTGCGCTCACAGTTCAGCCACGTGATCGACATCGCGCCGACCGTGCTCGACGTGGCCGGCCTCCCGGAGCCGACCTTCGTGCACGGGGTCCAGCAGATGCCGCTGCACGGGCGCAGCCTGGTCCCCACCTTCGACGATGCCGGCGCGCCCGAGCACCGCGAGACGCAGTACTTCGAGATGTTCGTGAACCGCGGCATCTACCACAAGGGCTGGACCGCAGTGACGCGGCACAGCATCCCCTGGGTGCCCACCGAGATGCCTGGCTATGACGACGATGTCTGGGAGCTGTACGCACCCGAGGACTGGACGCAGTCGCACGACCTGGCGGCCGACCAGCCGGAGAAGCTGCGGGAGCTGCAGCGCCTGTTCCTGATCGAGGCGGCCCGATACGGCGTGCTGCCGCTCGACGACCGCCGCTTCGAGCGCTTCAACCCGGAGATCGCCGGCCGTCCACAGCTGGTGCACGGGAACTCACAGCTCCTGTTCGGTGGCATGGGACGGCTGTCGGAGAACTCGGTACTGAACATCAAGAACAAGTCACACGCGGTCACGGCGCAGATCGAAGTGCCCGAGGGCGGGGCGGAGGGGGTGCTCGTCGCCCAGGGCGGCGCCTACGCGGGCTGGAGCCTGTACCTGCTCGGTGGGCGCCCGGTCTACTGCTACAACTTCCTCGGCCTGCAGCGCTTCAAGATCGCCGCCGACGAGCAGGTTCCGCCGGGCGAGCATCAGGTCCGTGTCGAGTTCGCCTACGACGGCGGCGGCCTCGGCAAGGGCGGCGACGTGACGCTCTATCTCGACGGCCGGCAGGTCGCGGACGGACGAGTCGAGCACACGGTGCCGGCGGTCTTCTCCGCCGACGAGACACTCGACCTCGGCCGCGACAGCGCAACGCCGGTGAGCGACGACCACGGCGCCGACAATGGCTTCACCGGCCGGGTGCGCTGGGTCCAGATCGACCTCGACGAGGCCGCCGAGGACCTCGACCACCTGATCAGCCCGGAGGAGCTGCTGCGCATCGCGATGGCGCGGCAATAGGGCCGCCTCGGTGACAGCCGGCTGGATCCCATCCGAGCACACCATCGTGCTCGTCGGGGTCGCGGCCGCCGCCGTGCTCGTCGCGTGCGTGCTCGTCGCGACTCGCGACGCGTGGATCACCGAGCTCGAGGCGCATCGCAACCTGGTCCGCCGCGGCGTGATCGGGGCGGTGGTGGTGATCGTCGTGGCGCTCGGCATCGCGCACCTGAACGACCTCGAGGAGCTGGTCGACCGGGTCGAGCGCGGCGACCCGGCTTGGCTCGCCGTCGGCGTGGCCCTGGAGATCGTCTCGTTCAGCGGATACGTGGTGCTCACCTACGTCGTGCACCGCCCGCGGGCGCCGCGCCTGGACTGGGCGATTTCGACCGAGCTCACGCTCGCGGGAGTCGTGGCCACGCGGGTGTTCTCCGCCGGCGGCGCGGGCGGTATCGCGTTCACCGGCTGGGCGCTCCACCGTGTCGGGATGGGCGCGCGGGTCGCGGCGCGCCAGCTGACCGCGTTCATGATCCTGCTCTACTCGGTCTACATCGCCGCGCTGCTCCTCGGCGGCATCCTCGTCGTGACCGGCGCGCTGCCGCGCGTACCGACCCTGCTGGGCGTGATCGCGATGGTGGTGGGCGGCGCGGTCACGGCACTGGCGTTCGCGCTCATCCGCATACCCGGTGATCTCGAACGGCGTGTCGCGGCGCTCGCCCAGCGCTCCGGCTGGATGGGCCGACTCGCCACCCTCCTTGCAACGGTGCCGCAGGTGGCGGGCACCGGCTCCCGGCTCGCGCTCTCGATCGCGCGCGAGCGGCCGACGGTCTTGGTGTGGCCGCTCGTCTGGTGGGCGTTCGACGTCGCCACCTTGTGGGCGACCTTCCACGCGTTCGGCGATCCGCCCGCCACCGGCACACTCGTGCTCTGCTACTTCCTCGGCCAGATGGGCAACCTGCTGCCGCTGCCGGGCGGAGTGGGTGGCGCGGAGGGGGGCATGGTGGGGGCGTTCGCGGCGTCGGGCGTGGACGCCGGCCTCGCCCTGCTGGCTGTCGTCAGCTATCAGCTGATCTCGACCTATCTGCCCGCGCTGCCGGGGCTCGCCAGCTACGTCGACCTGCGTCGTCGGATGCGGCGCTGGGAGCCCACTGAGGACAACGCCCCAGCGGTCGTTCAGGAGCCCCGTTCCGGGTAGCCCTCGAGCTCCGCCAGCCGGGGGGGATCCGCGCCCGCCCTGGTGCAGGTGATGGCAGCGACGCGACAGGCGAAGCGCGCCGCGTCGGCGAGCTCCTCGCGCCTGCCGAGGTCGGTCCGGCCATGACCGCGCGAGCGCCAGTCGGCGAGAAAGGCGCCCATGAAGGCGTCGCCCGCACCGATCGTGTCGACGACCTCCACGCGCGGAGCGTCGACCGCGGCGACCTCCTGTCCGTTGACGACGAGCGCCCCCTCGGCGCCGAGCGTCACGAGCGCGACCGCCCCGGCATCACCCAGCAGCTCGCGGGCAGCCTCCGCGGGCTGGCGCCCAGGCAGGAGCCACTCGAGGTCGTCGTCGCTCACCTTCAGCACGTCGGCGCGGCGCAGGATGCGCCCGAGCCGCTCCCGGTATGCGGCCGGATCGTCGATCGCCGCCGGGCGGCAGTTCGGGTCGAGCGCGACGAGCGTGTCGTCGCCAACCTGGCCCGCGAGCTGCTCCAGCGTGCTTGCGATCGGCTCGAAGACGAGCCCGAGCGAGCCGAGGTAGAGCGTCTCGAGCTGCCGGGGCAGCACGGAGGTCGCGGCATCGAGCGTCAGCCCCGGGACGGACGTACCGGTCGCGTAGAAGCGATAGTCAGCGTGTCCCGACTCGTCGAGCTCGACGACCGCCAGCGTGGTGGGTGCGTCGGTTGCGACCACGGCGTCGATCGCGACGCCGTCCGTCTGGAGCCGGCGTCGCAGGCGTGCGCCGAAGCCGTCGTTCGAGAGGCGCCCGAGGAAGGCCGCGGGCTGCTCGAGCCGCCCGAGAGTGCGTGCAACGTTGTACGGGCCGCCCCCCAGATGACCGACGAGCTCGCCGTCGCGACCGGCCACGATGTCGACGAGTGCCTCGCCGGCCACGACGATCACTCCTTGGTCGCTCGCCATCGCTGAACCGTAAGGCTCAGGAGAACGGCGGCGCGCCGAAGCAGCGGGCAACTGCTCGGTAACAGCCCATGGCGCGGGTCGACCAGCCACGGTAACTTGGACTCGGCTCGCATGCCCGCTGGCATGGAATTCCGGATACTTGGCCCGCTCGAGGCCCTCGATGAGGGCCGGGCGCTCACTCTGGGTGGCAGCAAGCAGCGAGCGCTGCTCGCGCTGCTCCTGACGCATTCGAATGAAACGCTCAGCACAGAGCGGCTGATCGACGAGCTCTGGGGCGAGCGCCCGCCGGCGACCGCCGCCAAGACCGTTCAGGTCCACATTTCGCGCCTGCGAAAGGCGCTGGCAGCCGACGACATCGTGCTTACGCGCGACCACGGCTACGAGCTGCGGGTGGCGCCGGAGCACGTCGATGCGCACCGCTTCGAGCGGCTGGTGGCGGAGGGTCGCGACGAGGTCGCAGCGAGGGATCCGGAGGCCGTTATCGAGCGGCTCGAGCGCGCGCTCGCGCTCTGGCGCGGTCGCCCCTTCGCCGACCTGGCCGACGAGCCCTTCGCGCAGCGAGAGAGCTCCCGCCTCGAGGACGTCCGCGTGACGGCGCTCGAGCAGCTGTTCGAGGCGAAGATGGCGCTCGGTCGGCACGGCGAGGTGGTGAGCCCGCTCGAGGGGTTGATCGCAGAGCACCCCTACCGCGAGCGCCTGCATGCCCAGCTGATGCTGGCGCTCTACCGCTCCGACCGGCAGGCAGACGCGCTGCAGGCCTACCAGAACGCCCGCCGGCGGCTCGTGGAGGAGCTCGGGATCGAGCCGGGCGCACAGCTACGCGAGCTCGAGCAGGCGGTGCTCGCGCAGGATCCGGCGCTGGCGCTCCCCGTGCCGGTCGCGGCGTCGCCTGAGGCGCCGGCCCCGGCCTCGCCACCCGCCGAGCCGGAGGCGCCGCCGGCGCCCGCTGCGCGCCGGCTTGTGAGCATCGTCTTCGTCGATCTCGTGGGATCGACCGGCCTCGCCGAGCGGCTCGACCCGGAGTCGCTGCACGACCTGCTCGACCGCTTCACCGACCGCTGTAGCGAGGTGATCGAACGGCACGGTGGTTCGGTCGAGGGCTTCGTCGGCGATGCGGTCGTTGGCGTCTTCGGGCAGACCGAGGTGCACGAGGACGACGCGCTGCGGGCGGTGCGCGCGGCGCTCGAGATCCGCGACGAGGGCGTGCGCCTGAGTAGCGAGCTGGAGCGCGAGCGGGGCGTCGGGATTGCGCTGAAGATCGGTGTCGAGTCGGGCGAGGTGTTCGTCAGCGCCGGAGCGCGGCGGCGCTCGTTCGCGGCCGGGGACGCGTTCAACGTCGCGTCACGGCTCGAGGGTGAGGCGACGGACGGCGAGATCCTGCTCGGCGAGAACGTCCACGACCTGGTGCGCGGCTCTGTGAGCGCCGAGCCGCTGGAGCCGCTGGCGCTCAAGGGCAGGGATGCAGCGGTGCGGGCGTGGCGGCTCGTCGCGATCGAGACCGACCATCCCGTGCGCGTCGCCCCGCCGGGCAGTCGCTTCGTCGATCGCGGGCGGGAGCTCGGGGATCTGACGGCAGCCTTTGCCCGGGTGCAGGCAGGCGGCGCCTGTCACGCGGCGACGATCGTCGGCCCGCCGGGGATCGGCAAGTCGCGGCTGACGCGCGAGCTGCTCGACCGGCTCGCCGACGAGGGGACCGTGGCAGTCGGGCGCTGCCGCTCCTATGGCGACGCGGCCGGCTACGGGCCACTCGCCGAGATCGTGCGGGCGCTGGGCGGCGACGAGCCCCAGGCGTGGGTCGAGGACGCCCTCGACGAACAGCCCGCGCAGCTCGTCCTGCGTGCCATCGGGATGTCCGACGAGCCCGCCCAGGCCGAGGAGACCTCGTGGGCGGTCCGCAAGCTCTTCGAACACGTTGCGTCCGAGCGCCCGCTCGTGGCCGTGGTCGACGACGTCCAGTGGGCGGAGCCGAGCCTGCTGGACCTGCTCGAGTACCTCCACGTCTTCGCGAGCGCGCATCCGATACTGCTGGTCTGCCTGGCGCGGCCGGAGTTCGTCGAGATGCGGCCGGGCTGGGCGACCCCTATGTCGACGCGCACGTTCCTCGCGCTCGACGCGCTCCCGGAGGAGGAAGCGCGGGCTCTCGTCGAGAGCGCCGGCGCCCACGAGCTCGGCACCGACACGGCCGCGCGCATCGTTGCGCTCGCCGAGGGCAACCCACTCTTCCTCGAGCAGCTGGCGGCGATCGGCGCGGAGGGTGGAGACGCACCGCTGCCATCAACCATCCAGGCCGTGCTGGCGGCACGCATCGCCCGCCTCGATCCGGCGGAGCGGTCGGTGCTGGAGCACGCGTCCGTCCAGGGCCGGAGCTTCGAGGCGGACGCGCTGGCGGAGCTCCTCGGCGAGTCCGGCCCGGTCGCCGTCTCCGGCCAGCTCGTCTCGCTCGTCCAGAAGCAGCTGATCCGCCCCGATCGCGGGGCCGCGCCCGGCAAGGACGTCTTCCGCTTCGCGCACGCGCTGATCCGCGAAGCCGCCTACCACGGCCTGCCGAAGCAGCGACGCGCCGAGCTGCACGAGGCGCTGGCGCGCCGGCCGGACGCGGGCTCGGACGAGGTCGTCGGCTACCACCTCGCTGAGGCGTACCGGAACCTGAGCGAGCTGGGCGTGCAGGAGAGCTCTCTCGGAGCGGAGGCGGCGGAGCGGCTGGCAGCGGCGGCGAGCGCTGCGCTCGTCCGCGGCGCGGCGCCGGCCGCGGCGCGCCTGCTCGAGCGCGCCGAGGCGCTCCTCTCGCCCGAGGAGCCGGCCCGCGACGAGCTGCTTCCTGCGCTCGGTGCTGCGCTCTTCGAGGCGGGACGGATGGACGATGCCTTGCGCGTGCTCGACGAGGCGATCGAGCGGGCTCCGGACGGGCGCCGGCGTGCACGTGCCGAGATTGAGCGTGAGCTCCTGCGACTCGAGGTCGAGCCGAGTGCGGGGAGCGAGCAGGGCCTGGCCGTGGTTGACGCGGCTCAGCCGGTATTGGAAGGCGCCGGCGACGACCAGGGTGTGTCGCGCGCTGGGCTGCTGCGCGGCGAGTTGGCGTGGCGCTCGGGGCGGGCTGCCGAGGCGGACGACGCGTGGTCCGAGGCATCGGAACGTGCGAGCCGTACCGAGGTATTCGAGCTGGTCGGGTGGCGCGCGCTCGCAGCGGCGCTCGGCCCGAAACCGGTGGATGAGGCGATCGAGCTCTGCGACGACTTCCGCGCTTCCGTCCGCTCGAGCCCGCTGGCCACGGCGTCGACGCTCAACCCCCTGGCCTTGCTGCATGCCATGAGGGGCGACTTCGCGACCAGCGACCGTCTACTGACAGAGGCAAGCGAGCTGCTAGACGACCTAGGCGGATTCGGCTCCGGCGTCTCGCACCTCGAGGCGTTTGCACGGCTACTCGCCGGCAGGCCGGAGCTGGTGGAGGAGCGCCTGCGCGCCGATGTGCAGACCTTGGCATCGATGAGCGAGGGCAGCGTGCTGGCCACAACGACCGCCCTCTTGGCGCAGGCCGTGTATGACCAGGGCCGCCTCGACGAGGCGGGGGATCTCTCCCTCCAGGCAGCCGAGGGGGCTGCGCGGGACGACACGCTGACGCAGACGACCTGGCGCGGGGTGCGGGCAAAGGTGCTCGCCCGCCGCGGGGAGTGCGACGAGGCCGAGAGACTGGCGCGCCAGGCCGTCGCGCTCCTCGAGCCGACCGACTTGCTCTCGCAGCGCGGGGATGCGATGCTCGGCTTGGCCCACGTGCTCCGTGTGTGTGAGCGGCTCGAAGAGGCCGACCGCGCGACCCGGGACGGACTCGCGATGTATGAACTCAAGGGCAACCACGCCGCGGCTGAGCGGTCGCGGTCGTTGCCCGCGGACCCACGAGAAGGAGGTTGATGGCCACGATGGTCAGGCCGAACTTCCATGCGGTGAACATCGTCGGAAATGAGGTGGAGGTCACCGGGGAATCCGACCCGGAGGAATTCGAAGACGTCATCAGCATCCGCGTCGTGCTCGTCCAGGAATCGGTGACGGACGGGGGCAACGTGAATCTCGAGGTCAACCGTCGAAGGCCGGTGCTCGACCCGAACTGGAGCGTCCGCTTTCCCATCGGGGGCTTCAAGCCAGGCCCCGCCGTCCTCTTCGGGATCCAGACGCACAGGGAGAACTTCCTGACGCTGACCTGGGCAGAGTCGAAGACCATCGGTAACTAGGCCCAGTCGCGGGCGGCAGACCATGCCGAGGCGGCGCACCCGATCACTCCGGACGGTTGCCGGGCACGGGGCGTCCGTGCCGCGAGGCCAGGGAGCGGACGACCGCGCGGGCCCTCCACACGGGCGCTTCGGCCGGATGTTTCGCCTGCCGGCGTGCGAGGCCGGGCCAGACGAGCTGGAGCTGCTCGTCGGCCAGATGGACCGCCGCAAGGGCAGTGCGCCCCAGAATTCCTTCGTCCCGGCGGGCTACACCTACCTGGGGCAGTTCGTCGATCACGACATCACCTTCGACCCAATGTCGAAGCTCGACGACATCAACGATCCCCATTCGCTCGTCAACTTCCGAACGCCGCGCCTCGACCTCGACAGCCTGTACGGCGGCGGCCCCAGCGACCAGCCCTATCTCTACGACTGGCCGGAGTCGGGGAAGGGTGGCGGCACGAAGCTGCTCGTCGGCGGCGGGGGACCGGTGAACGGAGCGGCCCCCGAGGACCTGCCGCGCAACGAGCAGGGACGAGCGTTGATCGGGGATCCCCGCAACGACGAACACGTGATCATCTCGCAGCTCCACCTGCTGTTCATCCGCTTTCACAACGCGGTCGTCGACCACCTGGTCGAGCAGGGGGTGACGGAGGACGAGCTCTTCGAGACCGCCCAGCGAATCGTCCGCTGGCACTACCAGTGGATAGTCGCCCACGAGTACCTGCCCAAGGTCGTCGGCGCGGCCATGAAGAACGACGTGCTCGTGGACGCAGGCGCCGGCCGGCGGCCGAGGGTTCGCCGGCGGCACTACAAGTGGAAGCGCGAGCCGTTCATCCCGGTCGAGTTCTCGGGCGCCGCCTACCGATTCGGTCACAGCATGGCGCGCGCCAACTACACCATCCGCGGGAAGCTCCCTGGCGAGCTCGGACAGGTAAAGGCGCTGCCGCTGTTCGACGACCTCAAGGGCCTGACCTGGCTGCCGGAGGATCGCGTCCTTCGATGGGACCTGTTCTTCGACCTCAAGGCGCTTGGGGGCGAGATCGTTGGCGCCGCAGCCGAGCTTCGCGATCGATCCGGCGGTCGCGTCGCCCCTCTACAAGCTCCCGGAGGGAAAGGGCGCGCTGCCTCGTCTCAACCTGACCCGCGGACACTCCCTCTCGCTGCCGTCTGGCCAGTCCGTTGCGACGAAGATGCGCGTCGGGGTGCTGAGCGAGCCGGAGCTGCAGCTGGACGACCAGATCCAGGGGAGGGCCCGTGACCTGCTCGTGCGCTCGACCCCGCTCTGGTACTACGTCCTCTGCGAGGCCGCGACGACGTTGGGCGCAGATGGTCAGCCCACCAAGGACTCCCATCTCGGGCCCGTCGGCGGCCGCATCGTCGCCGAGGTGCTCATCGGGCTGCTGCGAGGGGGACCCGACCTCATACCTGAATGCGGACGAGCCCTGGCAGCCGGGCAAGGACCTTGAAATCGGTCCCGATTTCCGCATGATCGACCTGATCAAGTTCGCGGGCGCAGAGCCGCGATGACTTTCGCCGTTCGCTCCCGTCTCACCAACCGAGCGACATGCCTACTGACCAACAGCAGATCCGCACCCTCATAGAGCGCTGGGCCGGGGCCGTCCACGCCGGCGACCTGGACACGGTGCTCGCCGACCACTCCCACGACATCGTCATGTTCGACGTCCCGCCGCCCGATGACGGCGTCCGCGGGATCGACGCCTACCGCGAGACCTGGCCGCCGTTCTTCGAGTGGCAGGCACGCGGGGCGTCGTTCGAGATCGTCGAGCTCGACGTCACGGCGGGCGACGACGTCGCCTACGCCCACGCGCTGCTGCGCTGCGGGATGCCCGAGGAGCTCGCCGAGCGGCCCGAGCGCCGCCTGCGGCTGACGCTCGGGCTACGGCGCGAGGACGGGCGCTGGGTGGTCGCCCACGAGCACCACTCGTTCCCGCTCGATTGACGCTCGGAATATTCTGCTGCCCGTACGCGTCCCCTTTGCGATGTACGGCTACGAGCAAACCAACTGGGCGGCACGCCTGATGCGGATGTCGGGATCGGTAGCGCCCGATCTCCTGGTTCTACGCCCGCGCGCTGCACCACATCGACCACGTCGTGTACCGCCTGAGCCGCGGCCGCGGCACGTTCACGTCGTGGGTGTCCGGGCTGCCGATCGTGATGCTCACCACCACCGGCGCGAAGAGCGGCCGCCGCCGAACGTTGCCGGTGCTGGCCGTGCCGCATGACGGGAGCCTGGTGGTGATCGCCTCGAACTACGGGCAGGACCACAACCCGGCCTGGTACTACAACCTGCGCGCCCACCCCGAGGCCAGCATCATCTTCGAGGGCGAGCGCCGCGAGGTGGTCGCGCGCGAGCTGGGCGGTGAAGAACGCGAGCACTGGTACGCCCGCGGTGTCGAGATCTATCCCGCCTGGACCTCGTACCGCAAGCGCACCCACCGGACGATCCCGGTGATCGAGCTGCGGCCGACTTGACATGACGAACGGTAAGTGGGAACTTACCGTTCGTGCAGACTTACCAAGCTGATGGATGGACCGCGCTCGGCGACCCGACCCGGCGCGCGATCTTCGAGCACCTCGCCGTTCGGCCGCGCTCCGTCGGAGAGCTCGCCGGCGGGCTTCCCGTCAGCCGTCCCGCCGTCTCGCAGCACCTGAAGGTGCTGAAGGAAGCCGGGCTGGTAGTGGACGAGCCGGTGGGCACCCGCCGCATCTACCGGCTCGACCCCGACGGCGTCGACTCGCTGCGGGCCTATCTCGACCACTTCTGGGACCAAGCTCTGGCGGGCTACAAGAGGGCCGTCGAGCAACAAGCGAAGGAGAGCTCATGAGCACGCAGGCATCGGACACCTCGATCCGTCACTCGATCGTCGTCGAGGCGCCGATCGAGCGCGCGTTCTCGGTCTTCACGGACGGCTTCGGCACGTTCAAGCCGCCGGAGCACAACCTGCTCGATGCGCCGATCGCCGAGACGGTCTTCGAGCCGCACGTGGGCGGCCACATCTACGACCGCGGCGTCGACGGCAGCGAGTGCCGCTGGGCGCGGGTGCTCCTCTACGAGCCGCCCAACCGGGTCGTGTTCAGCTGGGACATCAGCCCGAGGTGGCAGATCGAGACCGATCACGACAAGACCAGTGAGGTCGACGTCCGCTTCGTCGCCGAGGGGCCCGAGCGCACGCGCGTCGAGCTCGAGCACCGCAACCTGGACCGTCACGGCGCGGGCTGGGAATCGGAGCGCGACGGCGTCGACGCCGAGGACGGCTGGCCGCTCTACCTGGCCAGGTACGCCGAGCAGCTCAGAATCTGACCGACGATGCGATCGTCAAACGACCTCGTTGGTACGTTGGGGAGGTGGCGGAGGCCCCGGATCGCCAGGAGCTGTTGACCGCTCTCACCACCGAGCACTTCACGCTCCAGGGCGCCCGCTCGCAGACCGCGAGCGAGAGCGCCTCCCGCTCCTCGCTTTACATCCTCTCGGTCTCCAGCGCCCTGGTCGCGCTGGGGTTCATCGGCCAGGCATCGCAGACCGGCACCACCTTCGATGTCTTCGCCCTCACCGTATTCCCGACGCTCTATGTCCTCGGCGTCTTCACCTTTGTGCGAGTGGTCGAGTGCGGTGCCGAGGACTTCCGCTACGGCGTCGCAATCAACCGGATCCGCAACTACTACAAGCAGATCGCCGGCGACCAAGCGAAGCTCTTCCTGCTCTCCGGGCACGACGACGGACGAGGGGTGTTCGAGAACGCTGCGGTGCCGCCCGAGAGGCGCAAGCAGTTTTTCACCTTCGCAACCGTCGTCGCCGTGATCACCAGCGTGGTCGGTGGCAGCGCGATCGCGATCGCGCTCGGTGCGATCGCCGATAGCTCGCTTGGCGTAGCCGCGGGCGTGGGCGGCGTCGCGGCTCTCGTTTCCCTTGTTGCTCTGCTCCGTTACGCCGACCGGCTGCTCGAGGAGCGCGCGGGCCGCACCGAGTCGATCTTCCCTTCGCCGCAGTAGCGTCCGACAACTGCAGGGCCCCAGGCGGTTGAGCGCCCATCTCGCGCTGATCGCGATGAGTTCCGGCGCGCGCGCGGGTCTCAAGTAGCGACGGAGTACCTTGCAGGCATAGGAGGTGGATGACGTTGACCGACCGCGAGATCGGGACCAGGGAGGAGTGGCAGGTCGCCCGCGACGAGCTCGCGAAGCTCGAGGCCGAGCAGGCCGAGCGCAACCAGGAGATCGAGCGCAAGCGGCGTGAGCTCCCGTGGGTACCAGTCGAGAAGGAGTACGTCTTCGACACCGAGGACGGCAAGAAGAGTCTGGGCGACCTCTTCGAGGGGCGCTCCCAGCTGCTCGCCTACAACGTGATGTTCGGCCCCGACTACTCGAAGGGCGCGTGTCCCGGGTGCACGAGCCTCGCCGACGGGCTCGAGGGATCCGTGCTGCACATGAACAAGCGCGACGTGACGCTGATGTGCTTCTCGCGTGCGCCGATCGACCGGCTCGTGGCCTACAAGCGGCGGATGGACTGGCCGTTCCCGTATGTGTCCACCTACGACACGGACTTCCCCTGGGACTTCGGGCTTGCCCTGACCGAGGAGCAGGCGCAGCAGATCCCCGAGGTCCAGGAGATGCTCGCCGATCCGCCGGCATGGCTGCAGGACTGGGGCGAGCAAATCGGCGCCGAGTTGAAGGACGGGCTCCGCGAGAACCCCAGCTGGATCGCCTTCGCGCGCGAGAACGGGACGGTCTACCACACGTACACCGTCTCGGCGCCCGATCCGTTCGTCGCGCCCTACTACTCGTTCTTGCTGCAGCGAACGCCCAAGGCGGGGCGGCCCGAGGACGAGTTCCGGGCCTGGCGCAAGGACGAGTATCCGGACTGAGGGAGGTCGGCGTCGATCGACCGGGCCGGCATCGTTCGGGTGGCGGTTTGATTTCCCCTGCCCGCCCGTCGCAGCATAGGATTGCGCCGTGCCGTTCACGCTCAGGAACCTCAAGGAGGACCTGGAGGACGTCGGGTCCAGGTTCGACGGCGCGCCGGACCTGGAGTTCCGCTTGGCGACCGAGGCGCTCGAGCTCGAGCAATCCGGCCTGGGCTACCAGCGCGTCCCGCCCGGCTATCGCTTTCCGTACGGCCACACGCACAAGACGCAGGAGGAGGTGTACGTGGTCCTGCGCGGGAGCGGGCGGATGAAGCTCGACGACGAGATCGTCGAGCTCAAGGAGTGGGACGCGGTGCGCGTCCCGCCCGGTACGTGGCGAGGCTACGAGGCCGGGCCGAAGGGCCTCGAGATCCTCGTCATCGGCGCGCCCAATCTCGGCGAGGCTCCGCGCGAAGACGTCGATGGCCAGCGCGACTGGTGGGCTGACTAGCGCCAGGTAGGTGCCGGCCGGTTTGCGGACGACGGCCGCGCCGGTGATCTCCCGTCGGGCGGTATTTCCCCGCTAGGAGGGCGCATGCTCAGGCAGATCGGGGCGCGCTGAGCTCGGCGAGGCGCGCTGCGCTCTTGGGGTCCATCGGCAGGAAGGTCTCGATCGCGAGGTTCGCCGCCGTGACGTCGAGCGGGGCTCCGAGGGTGGCGATCACGGTGAAGAGGCTGACATCGCCGAGGGGCGTACGCAGGTTCAGTGAAACCACGGGCTGGGTCGCGTGGCCGGCCGGCGGATCGTCCGGGAGATAGGACTCGACCTCCTCGATCAGGTGGCCGAGGGCCGGATTGGCATCCTCGCGGCTCCTCCGCTTCAGCCGGTGAATCAGCGGCGCGTTACACGCGGCGGTCATCGACGAGATCTTCGGCAGGCCGCCGGGGTGAACGCCGAGGCGGAGCATGTTGATCGGTGGCTCGAGGAGCTCCGGGTCGACCCCCTCCCAGAGAAGCGACGCGGCTCGATTGGACTCGATCAGGTTCCAGAGCCCATCGACGATCAATGCCGGGTTCGGCTCGTACGCCTCCAGCAGCCTGCTCAGCGACTCCCGCAGGGGCTGCATGACCTCGCCGTCGTAGGGCTGCTCCAGGTAGGGAGGGGCGAAACCCCCTGCGAGCAGCAGGCGGTTGCGTTCGGCGATCGGCAAGTCGAGGTGCTGGGCCAGGTGCACGAGGAGCTGGCGACTCGGGCTGGACCGGCCGGTCTCGACGAAGCTCAGGTGTTTGGTCGAGACGCTCGCGTCCAGGGACAGCTCGAGTTGGCTGAGGCCGCGTCGCCCGCGCCAGAAGCGGATCAACTCGCCCGCGGTCTGGGGCTCCTGCTCGGTCTGGACGACCACCCGATTGAAGTTAGCGGGGCGTCCGATCCCGTTCCATTACCCAGCGTGTAGAGCCCGGCGTTACACGAGAGGTAATGGACGCGTGCGCCTTCCTCCGGGACCGTTGTCGGCGAAGCAACCAGACGATCAACGGAGCTAACCGATGACCGACACAGTGGAGGTTCGAATGAATGTCAATGATCCGAACGAGCTCGCCGAGCGCTACACGGCGGTCTGGATGGAGCCGGATGCCGACCGCCGCCGCAAGGCGATCGCCGATCTCTGGAGCGAGGATGCGATTCATATCCTCCAGCCCACGCAGGAGGTCTACGAGGCCGCCGCTGAGCGGGCCGTCCACCCGACCTGGCAGGTGCGCGGCCACGACGAACTCGAAGCGAGGGTGACCTCAGCCTACGAGGATTTCGTGGCGACCGGCCAGATGTCTTTTCGGTCGCGGGGCGGCGCGAAACGCCTTGGGGATGTGGTCACTTGGCGCTGGGAAGGAGTTTCACCGGATGGCGAGGTGCTCGGCGCCGGCCTGGAGTTCGTGATGCTCGCCGCCGACGGCCGGATCGCAACCGACTACCAGTTCGTCGAGTGAGCATTTCAGGCGACAGCGGAGGCGTGATGACGACGGTCGAGGCGAACGCCGTCACGCTCGGGGTCGAGCACTTCGGCGACGCGGCGGCGCCGCTCGTTCTGCTCGCGGGCGGCACGACCATGCTCTCCTGGCCCGACGCGCTCTGCGAGGCGCTCGCGCGCGGCGGGCGCCACGTCGTGCGGTACGACCTGCGCGATTCCGGCGCGTCGACCACCGTCGATCGCAAGGCTCCGACGTACACGCTGCGCGATCTCGCAGCCGACGCCGCGGCGCTCGCCCGCGAACTCGACGACCGGCCGGCGCACCTGGCGGGCATCGGCGTGGGCGGGATGGTCGCCCAGGTCGCCGCGCTCGACGACCCGGACGCGTTCTCGGCGCTCACCCTCGCCGGAACGCGACCCGTCGCTCCAGGCCGGCTCGACGACGACCTGCCTGACCATGACGCGGCGACGATGGACCGGCTGTTCTCGCGCTCGATGCCCGACTGGTCCGACCGCGCCGCAGTGGCGGAGTTCGCCGCCGCTCGCGCGGAGATCCTCGGCGACGACCCCGCCGCCGCTCGCGCGACCGCCGAGCGCATCTGGGACCGCACGCCGGGCACGCAGCCCGCGGTCCAGATGGCCAACCAGCTGGCCATGGTGTTCTCCAAGCTCAACTGCAAGCCGCGCTGGCGCGAGCGCCTGTCCGAGCTCGCGATCCCGGCGCTGGTGGTGCACGGTCGCCGCGATCCGTTCTTCCCTGTCGGCAATGGCGAAGCGCTCGCGCGCGAGATCCCCGATGCACGGCTGCTCGTGCTCGAACGTGCCGCGACGGCGATCCCCGATGCGGCCGCCAGTGAAGTCGCCGCGGCGATGCTCGCGCTCTAGGCGCTCACGGCTCGGCCAGACCACAGCAGTGCAAAGCACCCGCCTTCACTCGGCGTTGTGCGGGTGGCCGTGACCCGGGTGTCCATTTGGTGTCCGAAGAAACAGACGCACTATCCGGCTGGTAAAGACGAAACGCCCGCGATTTGCAGGCGTTTCGCGAAGCGGCTGATGGGGTTCGAACCCACGACCTTCTGCAGTCTGTGGCGCGGCGGGTAGTTGCACCGTGACGCACAGGCCCCCGGCGGCCCGGGGGGTGAGGGTGAGGGTTCCGCCGTGCGCTTGGGTGATGTTCTTGACGATTGCGAGGCCGAGGCCGACACCTACGTGGTGGCTGCGTATGCGTCCGGTGCCGCGAAGAAACGGCTCGCCAAGCGTGGAGACCAACTGTGGGGTGAGCTTCTCGCCGGTGTTCTCGACAGTGAGCACCACACTCGTCGGGTGAACGCTGGTCGTGACCCACACGGTGCCCTGCTCAGGCAGGTTGTGGACGATCGCGTTGTGCACGAGATTCGTAGCCATCTGCAGCAGGAGCGCGTGTGAGCCGCTGGTGGGGGTCATGTCGCCGGAGGTCTCGATGGTGACGCCGCGTTCTCCTGCGAGGGGGAGGAGCGTTTCGGTGGCTTCTTCCGCTGTGAGGGACAGGTCGACGTGTTCTCGGGCGAAGGACCGCTGGTCGGCGCGGCTGAGCAGGAGCAATGCTTCAGTGAGGTCGATCGCTCGGGTGTTGACGGCGTGGAGGCGCTCGACAAGTTCGCCGTTGTCGCGGTTCGGATCGTTGCGGGCCACGTCGAGAAGTGTCTGCGTGATCGCCAGCGGGGTGCGCAGTTCGTGGGAGGCGTTGGCTGCGAACCTCTGCTGCTCGGCGACGTGTGCTTCGAGCCGCGCGAGCATGGCGTCGAAGCTGTCGGCAAGCTCGCGGAACTCGTCTTTAGCGCCTTCCAACTCGATCCGGTGGGAGAGCGATCCGGTCGCGGCCGTGCGTGTGGCGTCCGTGATGCGAGCCAGGGGGGCGAGCATGCGGCCGGCGAGAATCCATCCTCCTACGAGACCGAACACGAGCAGGAACGCCAGCACCATCGCGGCGGGATAGGCGAAGCCGTTCAGGGGGTCGGAGCGGCTGAATATGAACCCCCAGGTCCTGAACTTCACATCGTCGGATATGTAGCGCAGTAGGAAGAACCACACGGCCACGAGCATCAAGCCGCCTGCAAGCATGAGGAACCCGGTGTAGCTGAGGGTGAGCTTGAGGCGAACGCTCAACCCAGGCGCCCTATCCACGGTCCCGTCCCTCCCGTCCGGTGTCTGGTTGAGTGTCGATGCGGTACCCGGCGCCGGCCACGGTGGCGATGATCCAAGGTTCGCCGAGCCGTTTGCGCAGTCCCGAGACCGTGATGCGCACGGCGTTGGTGAACGGGTCCGCGTTCTGATCCCACGCCCCTTCCAGTAGCTCTTCGGCGCTGACGACACCGCCTTCGGCAGCGACGAGGACCTCGAGCACTGCGAACTGCTTCCTGGTCAGCGCGACGTAGCGGCCGTCGCGGGAGACCTCTCGGCGGAACGGATCCAGCCGCAGGCCTGCGATCTCTCGCACGGGCGGCCTGTTGTGTGCACGCCTGCGGTCGAGCGCTCTGAGACGGAGCACGAGCTCTTGGAGCTCGAACGGCTTCGTGAGGTAGTCGTCGGCGCCGAGCTCGAACCCGGTGGCCTTGTCGTCGAGCCGGTCGGCGGCGGTGAGCATGAGGATCGGCATGCCGCCGCCGGAGGCGACGATGCGTTTGGCGATCTCGTCACCGTTAGGTCCGGGGATGTCTCGGTCGAGGACGGCGATGTCGTAGGCGTTGAGGCTCAGCAGCTCCAGAGCGGTGGCGCCGTCACCTGCGATGTCTGCCGCGATCGCTTCCAGGCGTAGGCCATCGCGGATGGCGTCCGCCATATAGGGCTCGTCCTCAACGAGCAACACGCGCATGCTCCGATGCTACGAGCTGGCGCATATCGCCGGCATATCGAAAACCACATACGTGCTGGCAACACCACGCTGCCTTGACTGGAGGGATGACCCACAGCGAACCAGCACGAACAACGGACCCGTCGGATTCGGATGCGCAGGATCCGTGTCGCCGGCCTGCTGGTCGTCATCGCGGCGATCGCCGCAGTCCTCGGCTACCAGTCGCTGGCGTCTGACGGCAGCATCACTCACCGATGTCCTTCGCAGCGAGCACCGTGGTGCGCCTGGCGAGGCTGACAGTGCCGTCCCCGACGGCACGACGGTCTTCGATGACGAGTTCCCGGCCGTAGCCAACCTTGATCCAGCCCTCCTCGGTGCCCTGCGCCAGGCTGCAACGGATGCTGCGGGCGACGGGGTCGAGTTCATCGTCAATAGTGGCTGGCGTTCCCCCGAGTATCAGGAACAACTACTCCAGGAGGCGGTCTCGGAGTACGGCTCAGAAGCGGAAGCTGCCCGATGGGTGGCCACCCCCGACACGTCTCCTCACGTGTCGGGGGACGCGGTCGACATCGGGCCCTTCGATGCCACCGCGTGGCTGTCCGAGCACGGCGCCGAGTACGGGCTGTGCCGGATCTACGGCAACGAACCCTGGCACTACGAACTGCGCCCCGACGCGATCGATCACGGGTGCCCGCCCATGTATGGCGACCCCACCCAGGACCCGAGGATGCAGCCGTGAACAGCACGCGCGGCAGAAAGCCAGGGCCGCTGGTGGTCACGGTCTGGACCCTGAGGGCTCTGCGGCTCCGTCTCGTCCGAGAGGTCCCTAGTCCCGGTCCCCAGTCAGCGCACGTCAGCGTGAGGTGCCCGCGGCGGCCAGCCCGAGCGCCAGCGCGTCCTCGACGACGGCGACGGCCGGGTCCGGCACATGCTGGCTGAGTCGCGCTCGCACGTCATGGCCGAGTTTGGCCGCGACGACTGCGCTCGAGCCTCCGATCGCTGCGGCCGGGAGCCACGGCGCCTGGCGGGTCCGCGCGAAGAGGGCGGCGGCCAACGCTCCCAGGACGAGTAACCGGCTGCTGCTCGAGGCGTGGGTGAAGGACCCGATACCCGGGTCCGGCGGTCGTGCGGCCGCTGTGCGAGGAGCAGGCGTACTGCCGGGAGGAGACGGAGCCTCCCACTCCGCCGGGCCAGGCCGTCCCAAGCGACGAATCCCCGACCTGGGCCGCGACCATGCGGCTGGGGCCGCACGGCTACTACTACAACCGGTACTACCTGTTCGACCCGTCGACCGACCCGCCGCTCGAGAACAGGACGATCTTCCGCGAGTTCTACCGGAACAGCGATCCGTTGCAGCTCGACAACCTGTTCGGGGCCGATGGGACGCCCGGCGGGGGCGATGACCTCGGCTCCACGCCCTCGGACGCGATCCTGGGCAGTCAGCTCGAGAGGGACCGTCAGTGCCGGGGTCACGGGCCGTCCGGCTCGTGGCCGCCGCCCTGCCCGTAGGCCCGCCGTGACCCGCTGCAGCCGGCGGATAGGCTGCGCGCCGCGGTGAGCGACCTTCCCGACTGGCTCGACCCCCTCTACACCGCCGACGAGATGCGGGCCCTCGACGCATGGGCGATCGAGGACCAGGGCGTGCCGTCGCTCGAGCTGATGGAGCGCGCCGGGGGCGAGGTGGCGCGGGTGGTGACGGCGCTTGCGCCGTCGGGGCCGGTCCGGGCGGTGTGCGGAAAGGGGAACAACGGCGGGGACGGGCTCGTCGTCGTGCGGCTGCTGCACGGCATCGGCGTGGCCGCCGAGGCGCTGCTGCTTGCGGATCCGCACGACCTCAGCCCGGACGCGCGCGCGAACCACGCCCGCCTCGTGGAGTCGGGTGCGCCGTGGCGCGCGATCGACGCGGCCGATCTACCGGCGGCGCTCGAGGGCTCCGGTTGCGTGGTCGACGCGCTGCTCGGCACCGGCTTCGAGGGAGCGCCGCGCGCGCCGCTGGACGCCGCCATCGCGGCCGTCAACGATTCCGAGTGCGCCGGTCGTCGCGGTCGACGTGCCCTCGGGGGTGAACGCGTCCACCGGCGAGGTCGAGGGCGCGAGCGTGCGGGCGGACGTGACCGTCACCTTCCATGCCGCGAAGGTCGGGCTCTGGGTGCACCCGGGAAAGGAGCATGCCGGGCGGGTCGAGACGGTCGACATCGGCATCCCCGTGGCATGGGGCGGCGCGCCCGAGCCCCGCACCGCCGGCCTGATCGGCGCGCGGGCGCCCGTGCGGCTGGCGCCGCGCGGCCCGCGGTCGACGAAGTTCAGCTCCGGCACCGTGCTGGTCGTCGGAGGCTCGACGGGCCTGACCGGCGCGGTCTGCCTGACCGCGACGGGGGCGATGCGCGCGGGCGCGGGGTGGGTGCGCGTCGGGGTGCCGGCCTCGCTGAACCCGATCTTCGAGGTGAAGCTGACCGAGGTGATGAGCGTGCCGCTGCCCGACGAGAACGGCTCGCTGACGCTCGCCGCGATGGACGCCGTGATGGAGGCGACCGAGCGGGCCGATGCGGTCGTGCTGGGACCCGGCCTGGGGCGGGAGCCGGACAGCTTCGCGCTTGCGCAGAGGCTCGCCGAGCGGATCGAGAAGCCGCTGCTGGTCGATGCCGACGGCCTGAACGCGCTGGCCGAGTCCGGTCTCGAGGTACTGGCCGGTCGCGATGCCCCGACGGTCCTCACGCCGCACGCGGGTGAGCTCGGCCGCCTGCTCGGGCGGCCCTCGGCGGACGTGGAGGCCCACCGCCTGGCCGCGGCCCGCGAGGCGGCCGCAGCGCTCGGGAGCGGTCGTCGTGCTGAAGGGCGACGACACGCTGGTCGTCGACCCCGACGGGCTCACGGGCGTCAGCATGGGCGGCAGCCCGGCGCTCGCGACCGCCGGCACGGGCGACGTCCTGAGCGGCATCGGGGCCGCCTTCCTCGCGCAGGGACTCGATCCGTTCGAGGCGGCGTGCGCCGCGGTCAGGGTTCATGCCGACGCCGGACGCGGCGCGGCCGAGGCGCTGGGCGCGGGGTCGATGATCGCCGGCGACGTGGTGGATGCGCTGCCCGCCGTGCTGCGCCGCGCCGGCGCTCTGGTGGCTCCTCCGGCTCCCACGGATGGGGACAGTAAGCTCACCGGCATGGCGGAACTGACCGTTGGCGACGTGATGGAGCGCGATCCCGTGACGATCGCGCCGGATGCGGACCTCGAGACGCTGCTCCGCATGTTGCGTGAGAACGAGCTGCCCGGGCTCCCCGTGGTCGAACGGCGACCGGCTGGTCGGCATCGTGACCGAGAGCGACCTGGTGCTGCAGGGCGACGACTCGAGCCTGCACCTGCCGCATTACTTCCAGCTGTTCGGCGGGGTGGTGTTCCTCGAGCCGCTGCAACACCTCGAGGACCGCATCCGCAAGGCGTTCGCGAACAGCGTGTCGGACATGATGACCACCGACGTGGAGACGATCTCCCCGGACGCGACCGTGCATGAGGCGGCGCGCATGATCTCGAGCTCGGGACACAACCGCGTCCCCGTGGTCGAAGGCGACCGCCTGGTCGGCGTCGTGACACGGGTCGACGCCCTGGAAGCGCTCACCCGCGAGGGTTGAGCATGGCGGCCGCGCCGGCGCGCGCCTCGCAGGCGACAGCAGCGCCCGGACGCGCGATCGCGTACGTGGACCCCGTCGCGGTGGAGCGCAACTGCGCGTTGCTGAAGCAGCGGCTGGGTGCCGCAGAGCTGTGCGCGGTCGTGAAGGCCGACGGCTACGGCCACGGTGCGACCGCGTGTGCGGCGGCGGCCGTGGCCGGAGGCGCGACGTGGCTCGCGGTCGCGACCGCCAACGAGGCGGCGGAGCTGCGCCGCGACGGGGTCGGGGAGCGGATCCTCGTGATGGGCGCGCTCACACGCGCCGAGCTGGAGCTGGCGCTCGAGGCGGATGCCGACATCGTGGCCTGGCGCGAAGACTTCGCCCGCGCGGCGGCCGCGGTTGCGTCACCGGACCGCCCCGCCCGTCTGCACGTGAAGCTCGACACGGGGATGGGCCGGCTCGGCACCCGCGACCCGGAGGAGGCGATGCGGGTCGCGGCTCTCGCGCAGTCCACCCGGGGCCTGGCCGTGGCCGGCCTGATGACCCACTTCGCGACCGCGGACGATCGGGATTCGGCATTCTTCGACGAGCAGCTGAACCGTTTCATGCCGGTCGTCGAGGATTTCAGGCGCGCGTATCCCGAATGCGTCGTGCACGCCGCCAACAGCGCAGCGGTGCTGCGCGACAGCGATGCGCACTTCGACATGGCGCGCTGCGGGATCGCGATCTACGGCATGGATCCGTTCGGCGATCGACCCGTCGGCGCACGGCCTGGAGCCCGCGCTGTCGCTGCGCTCCTACGTGGCGGACGTGAAGGAGGTGCGCGCGGGCGACACCGTCGGCTATGGGCGCACCTGGTCGGCGCCCGCGGCCACGCACGTGGCGGTGCTGCCGATCGGCTACGGCGACGGCTACCGGCGCGGGCTCTCCGACTCGGCCGAGGTCCTGATCCGCGGGCGCCGGCGGCCCGGTGGTGGGCACGGTCAGCATGGACAACATCACGGTGGACGTCGGCCCGGACACGGACGTGCAGCGCGGCGACGAGGCGGTGCTGATCGGCACGCAGGGCGACGACCGCATCACCGCCGAGGAGCTTGCGCGCATCCTGGGCACGATCAACTACGAGGTCACCTGCGGGATCTCCCCCCGGGTGCCGCGCGTGGCCGGCGCCGCGCCGAGCCCTCTTGAGCCGATCCCGTCGCGCGCATCGAGCGCTCACCCGCCGTTCGCGTCGCGCGCTCGGCGCTGGCGGGCGAGCGGGCGTGGCTGGTCGGCGGGCCCGTGCGCGATGCATTCCTCGACCGGCCGGTCGACGGACGTCGACATCGTCGTCGCGGGCGAGCCCGAGCGGGCCGCGCGAGCCTTGCGGCGGCGGCCGACGCGCATCTGTTCCCGCTCTCGGAGCGCTTCGGCGCCTGGCGCACGATCGCGCGCGATCGTTCGTGGCAGGCCGACATCACGCCGCTGCGCGGCGACGGCATCGAGGCCGACCTCGCGCTGCGGGACTTCACCGTCAACGCCATGGCGCGTCCGCTCGAGGCGATCGGCACCCTGCTCGACCCGCACGGCGGGGAGGCGGACCTGGCGCAGGGCCTCCTGCGCGCCGTGACCGAGCGTTCCTTCGAGGACGACCCGCTGCGGGTGCTGCGCCTGGCCCGGTTCGCCTGCGAGCTGGGCTTCGAGGTGGAACCCGCGACCGAGGCGCTCGCCCGGCGCGCTGCCGCGCCGCATCGACGCGGTCGCGCCGGAGCGCTCGTTCTACGAGCTGCGCCGGCTCGTCGCGAGCGAGGACCCGGTCGGCGGGATCGGACTGGTCGACCGCACGGGTCTCCTGCCACATCTGCTGCCGGAGCTGGATCGGCTGAAGGGAGTGGAGCAGAACCCCTACCACCACCTGGACGTCTGGGGGCACACGCTCGAGGTGCTGGAGCGGCTCGTCGAGATCGAGCGCGAGCCGGAGGCCGTGTTCGGTGATCTGGGAGAGCGCATCGGCGCCGAGTTGCGCCGTCCGCTGGCGGACGAGCTGACGCGCGGGCAGGCGCTGCGCCTGGGAGCGCTGCTGCACGACGCCGGTAAGCCGGCAACGCGCGCGGTCACCCCGGAGGGCCGTGTGCTGTTCTGGGGCCACGACGGGGTCGGCGCCGGCATGGCGCGGGAGGTGTGCGGCGGTTGCACGCGAGCACCGCGCTGGCCGACTACGTCGCGGCGCTGGCGCAGCATCATCTGCGGCTCGGCTTCCTCGTTCACGAGCGGCCCCTGAACCGCCGGCACGTGTACCGCTACATGCGCGCGTGCGAGCCGGTCGAGCTCGAGGTGACGGTGCTGTCCGCCGCCGACCGGCTGGCCACCCGCGGGCAGCGAACCCGCACCGAGGCCGTGGAGGCTCACCTGGAGCTGGCCCGGGAGCTGGCCGCCGAGGCCCTCGCGTGGCGGGACCACCCACCGTCGCCCCCGGTGCGCGGCGACGAGCTGATCGCCGAGCTGGAGCTCGAGCCGGGCCCCGAGGTGGGGCGGCTGCTCGAGATCCTCGAGGAGGCAGCCTTCGCGGGCGAGGCGCGTACGCCCGAGGAGGCGTTGGACGTGGCTCGGCGCGCTAGTCGAGCCAGCGCTCGTCGAGGCGCCTGACGACGCCCTCGCACAGACGCACCGCGTCGGCGAGCGTGGCGTAGTTCACGTTCTCTGGCGTGTCGGTGCGCCAGTGGTAGTTGGAGGGCGCCTTGTAGTCGGTGACCGAGCCGAGGCAGGCGGAGGGGTAGCCCTGCTTCAACGCGATCAGGCCGTCGGTCGCGTTTCGCAGGCGCAGGTTCGGGAACAGCCAGATGCCCAGCTCCTCCGCGACCCGGTCGACCACGTCGAGGGCGGGCGCGCGGGTACTCGTTCATCACCAGCATGCCCTCGCCGCGGATCGCGGTGAGATGGGGCGACCCGACCGTGTCGACGGCCAGGACGAAGGTGTCGCGCTGCGGCAGCGAGGGACCGTGCCGCTCGCATGAACGCCCGCATTCCCTCCATGAAGGACTCCTCCGACCCGGTGGAGACCAGCAGCACGCGCACACCGGTGGTCGGCCGCTCGGCGAGCCGCCGCGCCACCTCGAGCAGCGACACGACGCCGGTGGCGTTGTCGTTTGCGCCCGGCACCACCTTCGTCGAGCCGATCTGCCCGATCACGGCCGCGGCGCCGGCTGAGACGATCCCGCCGGCCTCCGGGCCGCGCGGCTGCCGGCGAGCGATCCGAGCGCGGCCAGCGCCGGGCCGCCGAAGACGGGGAACATCAGCGGCGGGCTGGTGTCGCTGCGCTCGATCAGCGACGGGAACCGCCGCCACACGAAGGCCGGGATCCCGGGGTGGAAGATCAGTCCGGACTTAGCGGCGTCGTGGTGGGCAACGAGCACGCACTGTCCGGCGCGCGTCCTGCGGCCCGATCTCCGCGACGACGTTGAAGGTGTCGCGTTTGGGCAGTAGCCGGCGGCGTAGTGCTTGCCCGCCGGTGATGTCGTCCCACACGCCGGCGGCAGCGGCTCCCGCGAGCACGGCCGCCGGCGATGCGGCTGCGGCCGCCGGCGAGCGCGGCCAGCGCCGCGCCGACGCTGAGCAGCGCCAGCGGGACCCAGTAGTTGCCGTGCGCACTGCTCGGGCTCGACCTGCGCACCGGCGCCGAGCTCCTCATCCGCCGCCACCCACTCGGCGGCCTGGCGCTCACCCTCCGACGCCGATGGCCGGTGGATCGCCGCGAGCTCGGTGACCTGCTCGCGCAGCCGCTCGGCGGCGCCGTCACGGCTGTCGCGTCACGGCTGCTTCAGCGGCATGACCGGCATACAGGAGCGACTTGTCACGGGTCTCCCGGAACTTGTTTCGCGCCCCGAACTCCCCGTAGGTCATCTCTCCTCGCGCGCGGCGGCGCATGTCCAGCACCAGCGACACCGGGTTCCGTGCGGGCCCGACTCCCGACGATGTCGCGGTTCTCGAGCCCGGCACGGGCCATCGCGGCCACCAGCTCGTCCGGCTTGATGAACATGTCCCAGTCGTGGAGGTTCGGCTCCATGAGGGCGGTCGACGCGCCATTCCTGCATCAGCTTGATCGCACCAGCTTGCTGCGCCGCGTGCGGTTGATGGTGTCGTACATGTAGATGCCGCCGGGCCTCAGCACGCGTGACGTCTCGGCCAGCACACGCTCGAGGTCGTCGACGTGCTCCAGCACGTCGCAGCAGTACGCGATGTCGAACGACCCGTCCGGGAAGGGAAGCTGCTCACCGGCGCCGACGATGTACTCGATCTCGAGGCCCTCGGTCCGCGTGCGCCCGGCAGTCTCTACCGACTGTTCGGAGAGGTCGATGCCGGTCACCGGAAGCCGAGGCGGGCAAACTCCTCTGCCAGCAGCCCGCCGCCCCTGCCCACGTCGAGCGCTGTCTTGCCGCCCGGATCGATGCCGACTCCTCCGTCAGCACGCGCCGCATGTATCCGAACCTGGCCGGGTTGAGCCCGGTTCGCAGCAGGCCGAGCACGAGTCCTCGCCCCACCAGGTCTCGGCGAGGCGGTCGTAGAGCTGGTTGTCGACGGGCATGTGCGGCTCGCAGCATAAACAAGACGCTCTAAGCTTCCGCGCCGTGGCCGACCGGGACCCGACTGCATCTTCTGCAAGATCCTCGCGGGGGAGCTCCCGTCGGAGATCGTCGACTCCGACGAGCGCACCGTCGCCTTCATGGACATCAACCCTGCGACGCGCGGGCATGTCGTCGTCATCCCCCGCGCGCACGCCGAGAACCTCTTCGACGTGGCCGACGAGGATCTGCTGCCGCATGCAGTCGGCGCGGCGCCTCGCCGTGCGCATGCGCGAGACGATCGAGCCCGGCGGGCTTCAACATCCTCAACATCGGGCCGGCCGCGTGGCAGTCGATCTTCCACTTCCACCTGCACGTGATCCCGCGCTACGAGGACGACCCGCTGGAGCTGCCATGGATTCCGAGCCCGGCCGACCCCGAGGAGCTCGCGCGGACTGCAGCGCAGTATCGCGGCGGCGTGCGCCGTCAGGCTGCGGCAGCTCCGCTGGTAACCTTTCCGGCCGCATGGGCAAAGAAGAGAAGATCGAGATGGAGGGCGAGATCGTCGAGGCCCTGCCCAACACGATGTTCCGGGTCAAGCTCGACAACGACCACATGGTGCTCGGCCACATCTCCGGCAAGATGCGCCGGCACTACATCCGCATCCTGCCCGGCGACCGCGTCAAGATCGAGCTCTCGCCCTACGACCTCGATCGCGGCCGCATCACCTATCGCTACAAGTAAACGGCTTCACACCGGCTTGCCGTCGTCTGTGCCATCGGGGGCACGGCGTCCACGTGCCGGCGGTCCGTGACCTGCTCGAGTAACTCCGCCACGTCGAGCAGCCGTTCGGGGTCGCGCCATTGCGTCATCAGGTGCAGACCGGCCGGGAGCCCGGCGCGCGTCATCCCGACGGGCGCCGACAGGGCGGGCGCGCCGGTCAGGTTCGCGGATTCCGCCCATCCGGACGTTCGCGTAGTCGGCCGGAACGGGTCCCGAGGGAAGCTGCACGGTGGTGTCCTCGATCGCCGGCGCGGGGGCCGCAACCGTGGGCCAGACCAGCACGTCCGCGTGCGTGCCCGCGTCGACCAGGGACCGGCGAGGGCCTGGCCGGGACGGCATCCGCACGCACCAGCGCCTCGGCCGGTATCAGGGACCGGTATTTCGTCAGGGCACGCCCGACCGGGAAGAGGGCCGGCTCGTGCTCGCGCGCCGTCTGTGGCGGCACGGCCGCAGCATCCTCGAGCAGCAGCCTCAGCACCTGGGACTGGGTACGTGATCGATGCCGTCGAGATGCCACCTCCGTGACGGACATCCCGGCCTCGCGCAGGTCGTCGACGGCGGCCTGGCACAGCTCGGCGATCTCGGGGTCCACGTCCTCCCAGAAGGCGGGGAACACGTCGAGTCGCAGGCGTTGCGCGCGGCTGCCCTCGAGCGGCCTGCCGACGAGCGCCTCGGCGAGCAGCCGCCGTCGCCCGTGTCCCGGCACAGTGG
>CAVTZF010000017.1:0-109973 GCA_963739095.1 uncultured Thermoleophilaceae bacterium | reverse complement strand
TCGCCTCGCCGAGCCCGAGCCACCAGAAGCCGGCGATCGCGAGCCCGGCGCGCCGCCACGCCGTCGGGGCGAGCGCGGCGATGCCGATGAACGCAGGGCCGAGCGCGACCGTGCCGAGCAGCGGCGCGAACACCGGCACCGACCAGAGCAGGCCCGCGCGCGGAAGCAGGAACGGGATCGGCGCGGCGGCCGCGGCAAGCACGAGCGCCGTGCCCTGGCGGTCCGCCTCGGGCGAGACCAGCCAGGCGCAGAGGCAGAACACCGTCAGCATCCAGCCGATCCGCGGCAGCAGCGCCGTGGCGAGCGCGGCGGCGCCCGCGGCCGCCGCGGTCGAGAAGGACGGGTCCGGACCGAGCGAGCCGAGCACTCCCACGACGATCCCGCCGGCCAGCAGGCCGGCCCCGGCGCGTTCCGCGAGCTTCACCCAGCGCGCGGGCTGAATGCCGGGCTCCGAGCGGCCGAGCACGCCCGTCGGACCGCCCGGGTCCTCGCGGAAGAAGCCACGCGCAGAAGCGGGGGAGTCGTCGCGGCGGCTGAAGAGCCTGCGCGTGCGGCGCGTCGTGGGCAGGCCGACCCGGCGCAGCGTCTCGGGCTCGACGAGGCCTCCCTCGTCGGTCAGGTCGCTCTGGACCGCGCGCAGCTCGGCACGCAGCTCGGCCGGCGAGGGCCGCCGGCCGGCGTCGACGTCGAGCGCGTCGTCGATGGCGTCGCAGAGCTCGCGCGGCAGGTCGCGCCGCTGGGAGCCGAGGGAGGGCAGGGGGCGGCCGAGCCGTCGCGCCGTGGCGGCGGGCCCGCCGGCGCGGACGGGGTTGCGGCCGGTCCAGGCCTCGTACAGGGTCAGAGCGAGCGAGTAGACGTCGCAGGCCGGCGTGATGCGCGCGCCCTCCGCCTGCTCGGGTGCCATGTAGGCGAGCGTGCCCACCACATCCCCGGTGCGCGTGAGCACGTCGCCGCTGACGAGGTGCGCGACGCCGAAGTCGGTGAGCTTGGCGAAGCCGACGCCGGCGGCGGGCTCCGCCACGACCATGACGTTCTGGGGCTTGACGTCGCGATGAATTACGCCGCGCGCGTGGGCGTGCGCGAGCGCGTCGCAGAGGTCGGCGCCGATGCGCGAGACGTCGCGGTCGGAGATCGCGCCGGCGCGCAGCAGCTCGGCAAGGGTTCGGCCCCGAACGAGCTCCGAGACGAGGTAGACATCGTGCTCGTCCGCGGCGAGCTCGTAGATGCCGACGATCGCCGGGTGGTTCAGGCGCGCGGAGGCGAGCGCCTCACGCTCGACCCGCTCTCCGCCGCCCCGCTCGCGCGGGATCGCCTTGACCGCGACCTCGCGCTCGAGGCGCTCGTCCCAGGCATGCCATACGACCCCGAACCCTCCCGCGCCGAGCCGCTGCTCGAGCCGATAGCGACCCAGGACGGTCCGCGGACCGGGACCGCTCGGCAGGCTTTCGGTAGGGTCAGACCCACCCAGTGGCAGGGTGCCGGGCTCTTCGGTCAGGCCTGTGTCGGAACGTTTCATTCCAGGTTCTGTGTTCGGTCCGCGGAGAGCGCGTCCTGCCCCCCGTTCATACTCCAATCGAAGCGCTGCCTGCGCCTCGAAGTATTAGGAGCGATACTGCTTTCCTTCCTCGACGAACCGGACGAGCCTGTAGCTGGACGTGCACGGCGCCGGCCATCGGGCGGCGGCCGCGGCACCGACCGCCAGACGCTCATGGTCCGCAGGACCTTAGCTATTGGCGCCGGATTGCTCGTGTTGATCCTGCTCGTGCTGGCCTTCCGCGGCTGCCTGAACGCGCGCGGCGAGCGGGCCATCAAGGACTACGTGGGCAACTCCTCCGAGTTGATCAACCAGTCCAAGCTCGAGGGCAACCAGCTCTTCGAGCTGCTGGGCGGCTCGGGCAGCCAGGACGACGCCGTCGACGCCGCCAACGTCGTGAACGGGCTGCGCAGCGAGTCGGCGACGCTCGTCGACCGCGCTCAGGATCTCGACGCGCCGGACGAGGTCTCCACCGCTCAGGCCAGCCTGCTCGACGCCCTCGAGCTGCGTCGCGACGCGCTTGCGGCCGTGGCCAACGCCCTCCCGGGGGCGCTCGCCGACGAGGAGCGCCGCGAGAGCACGAGCGACATCGCCGAGATGATGCAGGTCTTCCTCGCGAGCGACGTGCTGCTCAAGTACCGCTTCAAACCGAGCCTCGAGCAGACACTGCGCGACGAGGACCTCGAGGGCGAGGTCACGGTGCCGAGCCAGCGGCGGCTCGAGTTCGTGCCGGACGTCCAGTGGGTCGATCCCGATTTCGTGGCCGACCAGATCGCCGGCCTGCGCGGCGAGGGCGGCGGCGGGACCGACGAGTCCGCCGCGCCCGGCCTGCACGGAAACGGGCTCGGCACCGTCACGCTGGGCGGGGTCGCGCTCGTTCCGGGCGCGTCCGCAACGGTGCCACTCACCGACGACCTCTCGTTCGAGGTCCAGGTCCTGAACCAGGGTGAGAACACCGAAACCGACGTGAACGTCAAGGTCACGGTCGGCGAGGGCAACGACGCCACGGAGCTCGAGGAGGCGATCCCGGAGATCGCCGTGGGCGAGCAGCAGAACGTGACGATCCCACTGGCCGAGAAGCCGCCGACCGGCGAGAACATCCCTGTCACGGTGGAGGTCGAGCCGGTCCCCGGCGAGGAGAAGACCGACAACAACTCGGCGGACTTCACGGTCATCTTCACAAGCTGACCGCCACCGATACCCTCAGCCGACGTGGATGACCTGACCTCCACGCAGGGCCTCGTCGCGCTCGGGGCGGCGGCCGTGGCGCTGCTGGCCTTCATCTTCTGCATCGTCCTGGCCGTCAAGCTGCGCCGCCTGCGGGCGGCCCAGCGCACCGTGCTCGGGGGCGAGGAGCAGGACATCGTCCAGCACTCCGCCACGCTGCAGGAGGCGTTCGTGCAGCTGCGTGACTGGGTCGAGGAGACAGCCGCCGGGCTCGAGTCGCGCGTCGGCGATGCCGAGCGGCGCATGGACGGCTGCGTCGCGCACACTTCGCTCGTCCGCTACGACGCGATGAACGAGCTCTCGGGCCAGCAGTCGAGCACGGTCGCGCTGCTCGACTCGCGCCACACCGGGGTCGTGATCTCCTCGATCCTGCACCGCGACCAGGCGCGCTTCTACGTGAAGCGGCTGCACGAGGGCAGCTCCGAGCACGAGCTCTCGCCGGAGGAGCAGGAGGCGGTGGCGGCCGCGCTCTCGGAGACGGCCCGCAACCCCTCGTCGTGAGGGTCGCCTACCTCGGTCCCGCCGGGACCCACAGCGAGGAGGCGCTGCGCGCGTCCGCCCCCGACGGCGTGGAGGAGTTGCCCTGCCCGACGATCTACGACGCCGTGATGGCCGTCCAGGAGGGCACCGCCGAGCGCGCGGTGGTCCCGATCGAGAACGCCCTCGAGGGCGGCGTGGCGGTGACGCTCGACACGCTCGTGCTCGAGGCGGTGGACGTGCGCATCGGCGCCGAGGTCGTGCACCCGATCCACCACTGCCTGATCGCCGCGCAGCCACTCGATCCGGGCAGCGTGACCCAGGTCGTCTCCCACCCCCAGGCGATCGCGCAGTGCGCGCGCTTCCTGCGCGAGCGGCTGCCGGAGGCGGAGCACGTGAGCGCGCCGTCGACGGCGGATGCGGTGGCGTCGCTGCGCGACGCGGACGGCTCCACCGCCGCGCTGGGCACACGGCTCGCCGCCGAGCTGTACGGCTGCGAGCTGATCGCGGCCGACGTCGAGGACCACCCGGACAACGCCACCCGCTTCGTCTGGCTCGCGCCCGCGGGCGAGGTGCACGAGCCCGAGGGTCAGGCCAAGACGACGATCGTCTTCTGGGGCGCCGGCGACGAGGCACCCGGCTGGCTCGTCGACGTGCTCGGCGAGCTGGCGAGCCGCGACGTCAACCTCACCCGGATCGAATCGCGGCCGCGGCGCATACGGCTCGGTCACTACATGTTCGTCGCGGACCTCGACGGCCCCGCATCCGGGCCGCCCGTGAGCGACGCTCTCGAGGCGCTCCGCTCGCACGTGGAGGAGGTCCGCGTGCTCGGTTCCTACGGCGCGTCAACCGCCTGAGCACGGATTGCAGCCGGAGCTCGCGCCCCCGGACCCCCGCGACACCTGGCAGGGACTTGGCCGCAGGGCCTGCGGGTACACTCAGCGCAGTTATGGCAGTCCGGGTCAACCTGACGCTCGAGGCGGGTGATACGGAACCAGGCCCTGCCGCCGCGCTGCACGGGGCCGGCCGGCCTGCGCAGCGCCGTTCCTCCTCCGGCCGGGTGCTCGTCCTCAACGCGTCGTACGAGCCCATCAACGTCTGCACCGTCCGGCGCGCCGCGGTTCTGATCCTGAAGAACCGCGCCGAGATGCTCGAGAGGGGCGACTGGGCGCTCCACGCCGAGTCCTTCACGCTCGACCGCCCGGTCGTGATCCGGCTCCTGACCTACGTGCGCATCCCGCGTGACGCCCACCGCCGCAAGATCACCCGCCGCGCCGTCTTCGCCCGCGACCGCTGGAGGTGTCAGTACTGCGGGCACGAGCGCGGCAACCTGACGGTCGACCACGTGATCCCGCGCTCGAAGGGTGGGCCCTCGACCTGGGAGAACATCGTCGCCTGCTGCGCCCCGTGCAACCGGCGCAAGGGCGACCGCCTGCCCCAGCAGGCCAACATGGTCCCCGTCAAGACCCCGCGCGCGCCGAACCCGGCCATCTTCATCCACGTCGCCGCACCGACGATCCCGGCGGCGTGGGAGCAGTACCTCGTGGCCGCCTGATGAGCGAACCCGACCGCCCGGGCTCGCAGCCTCCGGTTCGTCGCAGCGAGCGCCTGCTCACCGACGACCAGTTGCCGGCCACGGTCGGCCAGGTCAAGACCCTGCGGCGCTGGCTGATCGTGACCGGCGTGTGGGTGGTGGCCGCCACGGCGCTGGCCGTGTTCGCTCTGATCCAGGCGAACCAGGAGGACGACGCCGGCCGCGAGCAGGCCGCCGGCGAGCTCGGCCGCGTGCAGCGTCAGCTGAACAGCCGGATTGACGGGTTGGAGGACCAGATCAAGGGCCTCCCGACCTCGGAGGACGTCTCGAAGCTCGAGGACCGCCTCGGTCAGGTCGAGGACGACGCTTCGCAGGCGGCCCAGAGCGCCCAGCGGCTCGGCAACCGGGTCGATGACCTCGAGGGCCGGGTCGACCAGCTCGAGCAGGACGTCGCCAATCTCTCCGACCAGGGCGCGGGCACCGGCACCGAGACGACGCCCTAGGCGCCTCCCGCGCTGCCGCGCTGCTCACAGGCTTCGAGCGCCTCCGGGGTCGTGCGGTACTCGTCGACCCGCACGATGCGGCCCTCCTTCACCTGGATCGCATAGGTCTCGTACACCTCGACGACGACGCCACTGCCCCTGCCCTCGAGCCGCGCAGTCCACGGCGCCACAACCCACTCGCCCCGGTCGATGAAGTCCGTGAACCGGACCACCCCATCGAGGCGGTTGACCCACGCCTCCGAGGTGTCTGCCGCGAAGCGCCGCATCCCCTCGGCGCCCCGGTAGGTCTGCGGGTCTGGCTCATCGGCGCCGGTCGTCCACTCGATGTCCGGGTCGTGCGTCGCGAAGAACGTCTCGAGGTCGCCGCGCGCGAACGCCTCCAAGGAGCGGCGAACCAGTTCCACGTTCTCGGCGGACACGGCGTACGCAGTATCGCGTCCCCCGAGAAAGCACGAGGGGCGCCCCCTCGGGGAGCGCCCCTCGCATGACTGTTGACTGGACTTGATCGGTGGGTCCTTGGTGGCCAGAGGAACCACTCCCGGCCGGAACCACCGACGGCGTCTCGGTTGGACTCCGCTAAACGGGGCCCAGCACCGGTCTAGCGGCCGGACACCTCCAGGGTCCCAAGAAATCTGTCAGTCAAGCTCGGACCACCCCCTTTCTCTGGTGAGAGAAATTGAAGCAGACGCGGAGGTCGGCTGTGGCGCTACCCCTCGTCGGGCAACTCGTCCGTCGCGACCGGCGCGGCGGTGTCCCCCGAGGTCTCCATCACCAACGCCACCGCGCTGACGGTGTCGTCCTCGCGCAGATTCATCACGCGGACGCCCTGGGCCGGGCGGCCCTGCTTCGAAATGCCCTTCACGCCGGTGCGCTGCACCATGCCGTTCTGAGAGATGAACACCAGGTCGTGGTGCTCGCGCACGATCAGCGCGCCGGCCAGGGCGCCCTTCGCCTCGGTCAGCCCGATCGTCTTGACGCCCATCGCGCCGCGGCCCTTGACCGGGTACTCCTCGATCGCCGTGCGCTTGCCGTAGCCGTTCTCGGTCACGACGAGCAGCTCGGTGTCGGGGCGCACCACGTCCATCGACAACACGCGGTTGTCGCCGCGGCTGACGTTCATGCCGCGCACCCCGCCGGTGTCGCGGCCCATCGGCCGGACCTGGTCCTCGTTGAAGCGCGCCGCCTGCCCCGAGCGCGACACCATGATGATGTCGTCGTCCCCGCTGGTGCGGCGGACCTCGACCAGCTCGTCGTCGTCGCGGATGTTGATCGCGATGATGCCGTCGGCCTTGATCGGCGTGTTGTAGGCCTTGAACTCGGTCTTCTTGATCTGGCCCTTCTTGGTCGCGAAGACGAGGTACTTGCCCTCGCTGAAGTCGCGCGTGGCCTGCACGGCCTCGACGCGCTCGCCCTCGCGCAGCGGCAGCATGTTGACGAGCGCGCGGCCCTTGGCCGTGCGCTGCGCCTCCGGCAGCTCGTAGACCTTCTCGCGGTAGACCTTGCCTCGGTTCGTGAAGAACAAGAGGTAGTCGTGGGTCGACGACACGAAGAGGTGCTCGATGTAGTCGTCGTCCTTCATGTCCATGCCCATCACGCCCACGCCGCCGCGCTTCTGCTGGCGGTAGGTGGCGAGCGGCAGGGTCTTGATGTAGCCCGAGTGCGTGATCGAGATGACCATCTGCTGGTCGGCGATCAGGTCCTCGATGTCGATCTCGTCCTCGGAGTGGGTGATCTGCGTCCGGCGATCGTCGCCGTAGCGCTCCCTGATCTCGAGCAGCTCCTCCTTGATCAGCCCCATCACCCGGGCCTCGTCGCCGAGGATCTCGCGCAGCTCCTTGATGCGCTCGACGACGTCGGCGTGCTCCGTCTTGATCTCGTCGGTCTGGAGCGCGGTCAGTCGCTGGAGGCGCAGGTCGAGGATCGCCTGGGCCTGGATGCGCGACAGCTCGAAGCGCTCGATCAGGCCGGCACGCGCGGTGTCGGGGTCGCGCGAGCCGCGGATCAGCTCGATGACCTCGTCGATGTTCGCGATCGCGATCAGCAGGCCCTCGAGGATGTGCAGGCGCGCCTCGCGCTCGCGCAGCTCGTACTGGGTGCGGCGCACGATCACGTCGCGCTGGTGGTCGACGTAGTTGCGGACGATCGGCAGCAGCCCGAGCGTGCGCGGCACGCCGTCGACGAGCGCCACCATGTTCACGCCGAACGTGTTCTGGAGCGACGTGTGCTTGTAGAGCTTGTTGAGGACGATCTTCGGGTTCTCGGCGCGCTTGAGCTCGATCACGAGGCGGATGCCCTGCTTGTCGGACTCGTCGCGGAGGTCGGCGATCTCCTTGAGCCGGCCGTTGTGAACCTGCTCGACGATCTTCTGCATGAGGCCACTGCCGTCGCCGCGGCCGTCGCCCTTGTAGACCTGGTAGGGCATCTCGGTGACGATGATGCGCTCCTTGCCGCGCTCCATCGGCTCGATGTGCGCGCGCCCGCGCACGATCACGCGGCCGCGACCGGTCTCGTAGGCGTCGCGGATGCCGCCGTGGCCGACGATGATGCCGCCGGTCGGGAAGTCCGGGCCCTTGAGGTGCTTCATCAGGCCCTTGACGTCGATGGCCGGGTCGTCGATGTAGGCCACCACCGCGTCGATCGCCTCGCGCAGGTTGTGCGGCGGGATGTTGGTCGCCATGCCGACCGCGATGCCGGTGGCGCCGTTGACGAGCAGGTTGGGGAAGCGCGCCGGCAGGACCAGCGGCTCCTGACGCGACTCGTCGTAGTTCGGGGTGAAGTCGACGGTGTCCGCGTCGATGTCGCGGAGCATCTCCGTGGCCAGCCGCGACAGCCGCGCCTCGGTGTACCGGTAGGCGGCCGGGGGATCGTTGTCGATCGATCCGAAGTTGCCCTGCGGCTCCACCAGCGGGTAGCGCATGGCGAAGTCCTGGGCGAGCCGCACCAGCGTGTCGTAGATCGCCGAGTCGCCGTGCGGGTGGTAGCGACCCATGACGTCGCCGACCGTCGTCGCGGCCTTGCGGAACGGCCGCGTCGGCTGCAGGCCGTTCTCGTTCATGGTGAACAGCACGCGCCGGTGCACGGGCTTGAGGCCGTCGCGCACATCCGGCAGCGCGCGACCCACGATCACGCTCATGGCGTAATCGAGGTAGGAGGAGCGCATCTCCTCCTCGAGGCCGCGCGGCTCGATGTTCCCGCCGGTCAGTTGCTCAATAGACATGGCTACACATCCAGGTTGGTGACTTCACGTGCGTGCGTCTCGATGAAGTCGCGCCGCGGCTCGACGGCGTCGCCCATCAGCATCGAGAAGACCTGATCGACCGCGCTGGCGTCGTCGATGGTGACGAGCTGGAGCGTGCGCCGCTCGGGGTCCATGGTGGTGTCGTACAGCTGGCTGGCGTTCATCTCGCCGAGCCCCTTGAAGCGCTGCAGCGGCACGCCGTCGCGGCAGATCTCGAGCACCTTCACGCGCAGGTCCTCGAAGGAGAGCGCGTCGGCGTCCTTCTTGCCGAGCACGACGTGGAACGGCGGCGTGCCGGCCAGCTCGTCGAGCTCCTTGTGGATCTTCACGAAGCCCCTGTACTCGGCCGTGTCGAACAGCGCCCGCGGCATCGTGTAGGTCTTCGCGGTGCCGGTCTTGCGCTCGATCACGCCCGCGACGATGTAGGTCTCGTCGTCGCTGACCAGCTTGGTCTCAAAGGGCTCGCCCTCGGGGTCGGCGCCCTTCAGCAGGGCAACCACGGCCTCGGCGTCGGACGCCCCCTCGTCGAGCAGCGCCGACTCCTCGAGGAACTCGATCGGGTCGTGCCCCCACTCGGCCCGCAGCGCCGCGGCCCAGCCCTCGTACTGCTTGAGCAGGCGGCCGTACTTCTGCCAGCGCGCGTGGGTGAGGCTGAACGCCTCGCCGTCGCGGTCCGTGACCTCGAGGGTCTCGAGCTTGTCGCGCAGCAGGACCTCCTCGAGCTCGGACTCCTTCTCGATGTAGATGTCCTGCTTGCCCGACTTGACCTTGTAGAGCGGCGGCTTGGCGATGTACACGTAGCCGGCGTCGATCAGGTCGGGCATCTCGCGGTAGAGGAAGGTCAGCACCAGGGTGCGGATGTGGGCGCCGTCCACGTCGGCGTCGGTCATGACGACGACCTTGTGGTAGCGCGCCTTCTCGATGTCGAACTCCTCGCGGATGCCGGTGCCGATCGCGGTGATCAGCGCCTGGATCTCCTTGTTCGAGAGCACCTTGTCGATGCGATTCTTCTCGACGTTGATGATCTTGCCGCGCAGCGGCAGGATCGCCTGGGTGTTGCGGTCGCGGCCCTGCTTGGCCGAGCCGCCGGCGGAGTCGCCCTCGACGATGAAGATCTCGGCGAGCGCGGGGTCGCGCACCGAGCAGTCGGCGAGCTTGCCGGGCAGCGTCGAGTTCTCGAGCGCCGACTTGCGCCGCGTGAGGTCGCGCGCCTTGCGGGCCGCCTCGCGGGCGCGCTGGGCAGCCACCGCCTTCTTGATGATCTGGTTGCCGTCGGTCGGGCTCTCCTCGAGGAACTCGGCGAGCCCCTTGTTGACCGCAGCCTGCACGAAGCCCTCCACCGGCGGGTTGCCGAGCTTCGTCTTCGTCTGGCCCTCGAACTGCGGGTCGGCGATCTTCACCGAGATGATCGCTGTGAGGCCCTCGCGGATGTCCTCGCCCTGCAGGTTCTGGTCCTTCTCCTTGAGCTCGCCCTTCTGGCGGGCGTAGGCGTTGATCGTCCGCGTGAGCGCGGAGCGGAAGCCGGAGAGGTGCGTGCCGCCCTCGTGCGTGTTGATGTTGTTGGCGAACGAGAGCAGGCTCTCCTGGTAGGAGTCGTTCCACTGCAGGGCGACCTCGACCTCGCCGATGTCGCTCGACTCCTCGAGGTAGACGATCTTCTTGTGGAGCGGCTCGCGCGTGCCCTGGCTGTGCAGGTAGTTGACGAAGTCGACGATGCCGCCCTCGTACTGGAAGCTCGTCTCGAAGCGCTCGCCGCGCTCGTCACGGAAGCCGATCTTGAGGCCCTTCGTGAGGAAGGCCATCTCGCGGAAGCGCTGCTCGAGCGTCGCGCGGTCGTAGTCGATCTCCTCGAAGATCTCCATGTCCGGCAGGAAGCTGATGCGGGTGCCGTGGCGGTCGGTCTTGTCACCGCGCTCGAGGTCGCCCATCGGCTTGCCGCGCTCATACGACTGGGTGTGCTCGTAGCCGTCGCGCCATACCGTGAGGTGGAGCCACTCGGAGAGCGCGTTGACAACGGAGACGCCGACGCCGTGCAGGCCGCCGGACACCTTGTAGCCGCCGCCCTCGCCGAACTTGCCGCCCGCGTGCAGGACCGTCAGCACCACCTCGGCGGCCGGGCGCTTCTCCTTCTCCATCACGTCGACGGGGATGCCGCGGCCGTTGTCGGTGACGGTGACGCTGTTGTCCGGGTGGATGACGATCTCGACCTCGTCGGCCTCGCCGGCGAGCGCCTCGTCCACCGAGTTGTCCATCACCTCATAGATCAGGTGATGGAGGCCGCGCAGGCCCGTGGACCCGATGTACATGCCCGGTCGCTTGCGGACCGCCTCGAGGCCCTCGAGGACGGTGATGTCCTGAGCTCGGTAGGAGCCGTTGCCTCCGCCCCTGCCCTTCGCGGAAGCGCCCCCGTCCCGCCCGGGGGCCGCGCCGTCGCCCTGATTCTGCTCTCTTCCGTCTTCGGGCTGCTCCGCCAAACCGTTCCCTTCATCTCGCGGCCCGGCGGGCCGCTGAAAACACCATGAAAAGCCCCGACGCCGTGCCGCCTGTCAACACGGGCCGGGGCGGTACATAAGACCGCCTCTGATATTAGCAGGCTACCCCCCGCTCCGGACGGGCCAGAGCGTTACAAAATGCCCGCAAATCGCGCAAAAATGTGCAACGTGTCGCCGCCGCCGGCGAGGCCTCGCAACGGTGCTCCGTGCGCTCAGTTCGGGACCGAACCGACGACGAACCTGAGCCTCTTGAGCGTTCCCCCTTCCGGGCCCGCCAACGCCTCGTTCATACGGGTCAGCAGATCAGGCCCGAGCAGCTCCAGCTCGTGCGCCCAGGCGGCCGATTCGCAGGCGACGGTGAGGACGCCGTCGCGCTCCGAAACGGGCTCGGTGAAGGGTGCGAGGCCGGGGCCCGCGACGTCCCTCCAGACACCCTGCGCGCGGCCAAGCGCGGTTGCCGGCCTGGAGCGCTCGACGACATCGTCAAGGGCCACCGCGAGCCGCCGCGGTGCCCGCCGCCTCACGCCGCCACCGCCCGCGTGACGGGCCGGACCGAGCCGCCCTCGACCCGCACGAGCCCGCCGTCCGCGAGCGCCGTGCCGGGCACGTGCTCGGGCTCCGTCGCGGTGATCACGGCCTGGCCGCCCGAGCGGAGCAGGTCGGCAAGCAGGTCGCGTCTCGCGGCGTCGAGCTCCGACATCACGTCGTCCAGGAGCATGAGCGGTGCGCGCCCGCGGCGCTCCGCAAGCAGCCCGCGCTCGGCGAACAGCAGGGCGAGCAGCGCCGCCCGCTGCTGGCCCTGCGACCCGTAGGAGCGCAGCGCGGCGCCCTCGAGGAGCAGCTGCAGCTCGTCCCTGTGGGGCCCGTGGGCGGTGAAGCCGCGCTCGAGGTCTGCCGTGCGCCGCTCCGCCAGCTCGGCGGCGAGGCCGTCGGCATCCTCGGCGGGGGAGCGCGGGCGGTAGCGCAGCTCGGCCGTGCCGGGCAGCCCGAGCCGCATGGCGAGGTCGGCGAAGGGGTCGCGCAGGCCGGCGACCGCCTCGGCGCGATCCTCCATCAGGCGGATGCCCTGGCGCGCGAGCTCGGCGTCCCAGGCGTCGAGCGCAGCCCGGCCCGCCGCCCCCGCCCGGATGCGCGCGAGCAGGGCGTTGCGCTGTGCGAGCGCGCGCGAGTAGGACGCTCGCGTCTCAGCGCGGGCCGGCCACAGCGCCGCAACGACCTGGTCGAGATGCGCCCGGCGGCCGGCGGGCGCACCCTTGACCAGCTCGAGCCGCTCAGGCAGGAACACGCTCACGAGCGGCCTCGCCTGGCTTGCCGACAGGCTGTCGACAGCGCTGCCGTCGACGCGCACCCGCTTGGACTCGCCCGGCTCGAAGCCGACCTCGATGCGGTGCTCCTGGTTCTCCGCGTCCGTGGTGTCGAGCACCACACGCGTGACGGACGCCCCCCGGCGCACGAGCTCGCGCTCGTTGGAGGTCCGCGGAGAGCGCGCGGTGCAGCCGAAGTAGAGGCCCTCCAGCAGGTTCGTCTTGCCGGCGCCGTTGGGACCGGCGACCACGGTCAGGCCCGGTGGGATGCTGAGCTCGGCGAGCTCGTAGTTGCGAAAGTCGCGCAGCTCGATGCGCCTCGCGACCACGGCGGTCCTACACGTTGAGGCGGATCGGCATCACGAGATAGCGGAAGCCCGCATCGTCGGCGCCCGACTCGATCAGCCCCGGCCGCAGCGGGCTGATCAGCTTGAGAACGAGCTCCTCCGACTCGGCGATGTCGAGCCCGTCGCGGAAGAACTCGGGGTTGAAGCCGATCTCGAGCTCCTCGCCGCTGAAGGGAATCGGCAGCGACTCGCTCGCCTCACCGACGTCGGGGGTCTGCGCGGAGACGTCGAGCGCGCCCTCGGAGAAGCGCAGCCGCAGCGGGGCGTTCTTCTGGGCGAGCAGCCCGATGCGGCGCACCACCTCGAGCAGCTCCTCGCGGCCCACCTTGAGCTCGTGCTCGTAGGACTCCGGCAGGAGCTGCTGGTAGTTCGGGAAGCGGCCCTCGACGAGCCGCGACGACAGCACGACGTCGCCGACCGTGAAGACGACCTGGTTCTCGAGCGCCGCGACGGCGATCGTCTCCGCCTCGCCGGCGGTCGCGATCCGGCCGAGCTCCTGCAGGGTCCGTGCCGGCACGTTGGCTTCGAGGTCGCCGCTCAGCGCGGTCTCGAGCGTCGTCTCCTTGACGCTCAGCCGGTACGAGTCGGTGGCGACCATGCGCAGCTCGGTGCCGCTGGCGGTCACGAGGACGCCGGTGAGGTGCGGGCGCGTTTCGTCCCGCGAGGCGGCGCGGGCGACCCGGGCGATCGTGTCGACGAAGGCTGCAGCCGGGACACTCAGACCGCCCTCGGCAGGCGCTTCGGGCAGCTTGGGGAAGTCCTCGGTGGGAAGCGTGCGCAGGTGGAAGCGGGCAGGTCCGCTCACGACCTCCACGTCCTGGTGCGAGCTGCGGTACTCGAGCGTGAGCTCGTCCTTCGGCAGCGAGCGAACCACGTCCAGGAGTAGCCGGGCGGGCACCACCGCCTGGCCGGCAGCGGCCTCCTGCGTCTCGAGCGAGACGCGCACGCCGAGCTCCATGTCGGTGGCCTGGAGCTCCGCCTTGCCGTCCTCGATCCGGATCAGGACGCCGGAGAGGGTCTGGATGGCGCTGCGGGTGGAGGCGCCGCGGACGGCGATGCCGAGCCGCGCGAGGAACGTTTCACGGGAAACGGTGAGCTTCAACTGATGCTGCCTTATCTCTTGAAGTAGTTGGGGCTGTAGAGAACCTTGACATCCCGCGGGAGGTCAGGCGGGAAGCGGGATGGTGCCTGTGTGGAAGCTGTTGATTCTTCCATCACGACCGGTCGTCAGGCGGGGCGGCTGAGTTGACGGCGGAGGTTGTCGACCGCGCTCTGCACATCTGGATCGCTGCTCATGACCGCGCTGATGCGGTTGACGGCGTGCAGGACCGTGGTGTGACTGCGACCGCCCATGCCGCGGCCGATCTCGGGAAGGCTGTGGCCGGTGAGCTCGCGAGCGAGGTACATCGCGACCTGGCGGGCGGTGGCGACCGGGGGCCGGCGGTCGCGTGCGAGGAGCGCCTGCCGTTCGACCCCGAACTCGCTCGCGGCGGCATCGATGATCTCGGCGATCCCGCAGGTGTCGGTGCCCGTATCGGCTCCGAGCCGCGTGAGCACGTGCCGCGCCAGGCCGGGCGTCGGCGGTTCGCCCTTGAGTGAGGCATAGGCCACCACGCGGATCAGCGCGCCCTCGAGGGCACGGACGCTGGTGGTGACGCGGGTGCTGATCTCAGCCAGCGTCGCCTGGTCGACGTCGACGCCGTCGAGGCGGGCGCGCTTCGCGAGGATGGCCTGGCGAGCGGCCGCGGCCGGCGGCGCGAGCTCGACCACGAGGCCCGCGCGGAAGCGCTCGATCAGGCGTTCCTCGATGCCCGGGATGTCCTCCGGGCTGCGGTCCGAGGTCATCACGAGCTGGCGGCCCGAGTCGAGCAGGGAGTTGAAGGTGTGGAAGAACTCCTCGCGCGTCTTCTCGCGGCCGGCGAGGAACTGGACGTCGTCGATCAAGAGGACGTCCGCTTGCCGGAAGCTCTTCTTGAAGCGGCCCGTGCGCCGCTCGCGTACGGCGTCGACGAACTCGCTCGTGAACTCCTCGATCGTGGCGTAGCGGACGGTCATGCCCGAGCCGAAGCGCTCGGCGTAGTTGCCAACGGCGTGCAGGAGGTGCGTCTTGCCCAGGCCCGGCGAGCCGTGCAGGAAGAGTGGGTTGTAGGAGTGGCCGGGGAGCTCGGCGACGGCGAGCGCCGCAGCATGGGCGAAGTGGTTCCCCTCGCCGATCACGAACTGCTCGAAGGTGTACTTCGGGTTGAGGTTCGACCCGGCCGCCGGCTTCGACGGCGTCAGGGCGGGAGCGGAGCCGTCGTCCGTGGGCGCGCGCCACTCCGCGCCCACGACCTCGACGGTCGCGCGCTCGTCGAAGCGCCGCTGCGCCACGCCCCGCAGCAACGGCAGGTAGCGCTCGGCAACCGACGTCCGAATGTGCTCCGGAGCACGGATGTAGAGCGTCCGGCCGCGCAGGCCCGCCAGCTCCAGCGGCTCGATCCAGATGTGGAACTTGAAGTCCGCGGTCTCCGCGCGGAGCTCCTCGCGGATGTCGTCCCAGATCTCGTCCAGCGTTGCGGGCAAGGGCAGTCGCGCCCCTCCTCTGGGGCCAGGTCGAAAGGTCTCTTCAAGAGGAGGAAAACGAGCGGAGAGACGGCCGCCGCTGCCCTCGGCCGGGCGAGTGTACAACGGCCCTCGTGGCCGCCGGAAGGGGTATCCGGCGGGCTCCCGCAAAACGCGAGAAAAGCGTCGCGGCGACCTCAGCCGAGGTCGATCGACAGGAAATCGACAGGCTTCCGCGGCGCGATCTTGTACCCTGGCTCCTCCCCGATGAAGCGCACCTATCAGCCGAAGAAGCGCAAGCGTGCCCGTACCCACGGGTTCCGTGCGCGCATGTCCACGCGCGCCGGCCGCAAGCTGCTGAAGCGCCGCCGGGACAAGGGTCGCAAGCGGCTGACCCCCTAGAACCGATGGCCGATCGTGCGCGCCGGAAGCGCCGCAGGCTGTCCCGCAGCGGTGAGTTCGAGCGCGTCTATCGCGAGGGCCGCTCGCACGCCAGCCGCTATCTCGTCGTCTACGCGTTCCCGCGCTCGGAGGACGACGGCGACGCTCGGCTGGGTGTCTCGGTCGGCCGCAAGCTCGGGGGTGCGGTCGAGCGCAACCGCATCAAGCGGCTGCTGCGCGAGGCCTTCTGGGCGAACGCCGAGTCGCTGCGGCCCGGACACGACTTCGTGATCGTCGCCCGCCCGGCGGCCGGCGAGCTCGCGGCGAACGGCGGCGAGGCCGCGATCGCGGGCGACCTGCGCAGCGTGCTCTCGGAGGCGGGCCTGTCAGGCGAGGAGCCGCGGCCGTGACCCAGGCGCTCCGCACGCTGCTCACCGCGCCGGTGCGCCTCTACCAGCGCGCGATCTCCCCGGGCCTCCCGGCGCGCTGCAAGTACTATCCGACCTGCTCGGAGTACGCCGTGCAAGCCGTGCGTAGCTACGGTGTGTTCCGGGGGGTCGTGCTGGCCGCCTGGCGGTTGCTCCGGTGCAACCCCTGGAGTCACGGCGGCGTCGACTTCGTGGAGGACCAGAAGCTGTTCCGCCCACGCCCCCAGCCCTAGCCCATGTTCATCGCCAACGTCCTTCAGCCTCTAATCGACGCCTGCCAATGGGTGCTCGAGTTCTGGCATGACGTGATCGGCGACGGGCCGAACTCCTGGGGCTGGTCGATCATCCTGCTCACGTTCACGGTCCGGCTTCTGATCCTGCCGCTCACCTTCAAGGGCGTGAAGGGGATGCAGCGCCTGCAGGTGCTGCAGCCCGAGATCAAGAAGATCCAGGCGCGCTTCAAGGACGACAAGCAGCGCCAGCAGCAGGAGATCATGGCCTTCTACCAGCGGGAGAAGGTCAACCCGCTGAGCTCCTGCCTGCCGCTGCTGCTGCAGATCCCGTTCTTCATCTCGCTCTTCTATCTGCTCCGCTCGGACGCCTTCAAGGCGGACATCGCGAGCAACCCGGGCTTCTACCCGATCGACAATCTCGCCGAGAAGATCTCTGGCGACCCTGTCCTGCTCGGCTCGTTGATCGTGCTCTACGTCGGCACCCAGCTTGCCGCGAGCGCCGTGACCGCGTTCAGCGCGGATCCCATGCAGCGCCGCATCATGTTCGCGCTGCCGTTCGTCTTCGTCGTCTTCATCATCAACTTCCAGGCGGGCCTGATCGTCTACTGGATCACCACCAACGTGTGGACCATCGGGCAACAGCTGCTCGTGAAGAAGCTCTATCCGAAGCCCGTGATCGAGGCCGAGGCCGAGGCCGAGATGGCGGCCTCGACACCTGCACGGGGCAAGCCGCCGAGCACGGTCATGGCCGCCTCCGACGGCGGCAACGGCAAGGACGGCAAGGACGGCAAGGACGACCAAGGACGCCAAGGACGGGAAGGACGCCGGCAAGCCCGCCGCCAAGGCCGGAGCCCCGGCGACTGGCTCAGGCGGCGCCCGCACCAAGGCCCCGCCCGCCTCGCCACGCAAGAAGAAGAAGCGCTCCGGTCGCCGGCGCTGAGAGGATCCCCGTCATGTCCGTGAGCGAAGAGCCGCGCCCCGAGGAACTGGTGGCGGAGGCCGAGGGCGACAGCCTCGGCGAGGCCAAGTGGGCCGCCATGAAGACGCTCGAGCCGCGCTTCCCGGGCCTCAGCGCGGAGTGCGTCAGCTTCGACGTCGTCGAGGAGCCGAGCGACGGCCGCTCCGCGCGCGTGCGCGCCGAGGTCGACGTCGAGTCCTGGCGGCGACTCGCCGACGAGATCCCGGGGGAGCCGGCCGAGCGGGTGCGGGCGATCGTGGCCCGGGTGGTGCACGCCCTCGGCCTGAGAGCCACCGTCGACATCGACGAGAGCGCGGAGGAGATCCGCGCGACGGTCAACGGCGACGACCTCGGGCTGCTGATCGGCAAGCACGGGGCCACCATCGACGCGCTCCAGCACCTGGCGTTCCGGGCCGCCTTCCTCGGTTCGGAGGAGCGCAAGCAGGTGACGATCGACGCCGCCGGCTACCGCGAGCGGCGCGAGGGCGCGCTGCATCGCATGGCCGACCGCGCCGCTGCCGAGGCGATTCGCTACGACCGCGCCGTCGAGCTCGAGCCGATGCGCGCCACCGAGCGCAAGATCGTCCACACGTACCTGAGCGAGCGCAGCGACGTCGATACGCACAGCGAGGGCGACGAGCCCGATCGGCGCCTGGTCGTCTCGCCCACGCGCGGCTTCCGCGACTGAGGCCGCCCGCGTCGGTTTGAGCGTTTCACGGGAAACGCTCGAGGAGCTGTGCCGGCGCTTCGGCCTGCCCGCGGCGGCCGCCGGCCAGTTCGAGCGGCTGCTCACGGCGCTCGCAGCCGAGCCGGACCCGCACACGACGGTTTCCGACCCGAGCAAGGCGGTCGACGTGCACCTGGCCGACTCGCTGAGCGGCCTGTCCGTCGAGGAGGTCCGCCGGGCGCGGCGGATCGCCGACGTCGGCTCAGGCGCCGGCTTCCCGGGATTGGCCCTCGCCGCCGCGCTGCCGGAGGTGAAGGTCGACCTGATCGAGTCCGCCGGGCGCAAGACAGCGGTTGCCTCGCGGCTGGCTCAGGCTGCGGAGCTGACCAACGCGCGTGCGCTGACGGCGCGCGCGGAGGAGTGGGCGAAGCTGCCGGCCCCGCTCGGCGGCGGCCGCGAGGCCTACGACGTCGTCACCGCGCGGGCGCTGGGGCCGCTCGCGGTGCTCGTGGAGTACGCGGCGCCGCTGCTGCGGACCGGCGGAGTGCTGGTGGCCTGGAAGGGTGCTCGGGATGCCGCGGAGGAGGCGGGAGGGGGTGCAGCTGCCGAGCGCTTGCAGATGGCGGTGAGGGGGGCGGAGCGCGTGGTGCCGTTCGAGGGCGCGGAGAACCGGCATCTGCATGTCTTCGAGAAAATCGGGCCGACGCCCGAGGGCTTCCCGCGCCGCACCGGGATGGCGCGCAAGAGGCCGCTCGGCTGATCGCCGGCGCTAGCCGCGCCGCGGCGGTGGGCCGAGGATCGCGCTGTTGCGCCGCCAGCGCTCGATCTCGCAGGAGTTCTCGAGTGTGAAGCGGGCGTCCAGGCGTATCCCCAGCACGGCGCCGCGCACGGTCGCCGTGGCCGGTCCCCCGAAAATCGCGGCGCACGCCGTGCCGGGCTTGGTGGGAGCCAGGTCCTGCGCGGTGAGGCCCTCGAGGTCTTCGCATTCCGGGCTGCCGGGCGAGCCGGGGCCGAAGCGGGCGCACCTGATCTCGTTGCTGGTCTCGGGCCCGCCCGGCCCCTCGGGCCGGACCACGACGTCGAGGCTCGCCGCCTGGGGCCCGTAGCGGCCGATGACGTCCTTGGCACCGCCGCAGCCGGCGCTTGCCACTACGCCGAGCAGAAGGAGGGCGGTGATGCTCCTCATACCTCTCTGTATAGACGAGCGGCTCCGAACCGTCCGCCTGAAGGGTTCGCGCACGAATCGTCGAAGGGGTGTTCCGACCGGGCCACTACGTACTTTCAACCCCGATGGGCAGCGTTCTCGCAGTCGCAAACCAGAAGGGCGGCGTGGGGAAGACCACGACCGCGGTCAACCTCGGTGCCAGCATCGCCGATGCCGGCTACCCGACGCTGCTCGCGGACCTCGACCCGCAGTGCAACGCAACGGTTGCACTTGGGCTGCCGAAGGACAGCGAGCCGAACGTCTACGACTGCCTGTCCGGCGATCTAGGGCTCGCCGACGCAGCCGTGGCGAGCGGCGTGGAGCGCCTCGACGTCGTCCCGTCGACGCCTGAGCTGGCCGGAGCGAACGTCGAGCTGCCGCGCATCGCCGGCTCCGAGACGATCCTGCGCGAGCGCCTCGGCGGTGTCCGCGAGCGCTACCTGTTCACGCTGCTCGACTGCCCGCCGTCGCTTGGGCCGCTGACGGTCAACGCGCTCGTCGCCGCCGACAAGGTGATCGTCCCCGTGCAGACGGAGTACTTCGCGCTCGAGGGCCTCGCACAGCTGCTCGACACGCTCTCGCTGATCCAGCGCGAGCTCAACCCGCGGCTGACAGTCGCCGGGATGATCCTGACGATGCACGACGGGCGCACGCGGCTCGCGCGCGACGTCGAACGCGAGGTCCGCGAGCACTTCCCCGAGCTTGTCTTCGACACGGTCGTGCCGCGCAACGTACGGCTCGGCGAGGCGCCGAGCTTCGGGATCCCGGTGCTGCGCCACGCGCCCCAGAGCGCCGGCAGCGCGGCCTACCTGAAGCTCGCCAAGGAGGTGGCCGCGCGTGGCTGAGGCCGACCGGCGCGGCATGGGCCGAGGGCTCTCGGCGATCCTGCCGCGCGCCCAGAAGGGCGAGGAGGGCCTGCGCGAGATCCCCGTCGAGCTCGTCAAGCCGAACCCGCGCCAGCCGCGGCGCAGCTTCGACGAGGACGCCCTCGCCGAGCTGGCCGAGTCGATCCGCGCTCGCGGCGTGCTGCAGCCGATTGTCGTGCGCGCGCTCCCCGGCGGGCACTACGAGCTGGTGGCGGGCGAGCGCCGCCTGCGTGCCGCGCGCATCGCGGAGCTCGAGAGCGTCCCGGCGATGGTCCGCGAAGCGGACGACTGGGAGCGGCTCGACCTGGCGCTCGCGGAGAACATGGCGCGCGTCGACCTCAACGCCGTCGAGGAGGCGCGCGCGTGCGCGATGCTCGTCGACGATCTCGGGCTGACCAAGGAGGAGGTCGGCCGCCGCGTCGGACGCAGCCGCGTCGCGATCTCGAACCTGATCCGCCTGCTGGAGCTGCCCGAGGAGGCGCTCGAGCTGATCGAGGACGGCCACCTGAGCGAGGGCCACGGCCGCGCACTGCTTCTCTGCAAGGACCACGCGACCCGCCGCCGGCTCGCGTTCGACGCCCGCGACGCCGCCTGGTCGGTCCGCGAGACCGAGCGCCGCGCCCGCGAGGCGGAGACCGGGGAGAAGGAGCCGCGCCGCCCGCGGGCCGTCATCCACCCGGATCTGGAGGAGGCGCTGGCGGCGGCCGAGGACGCCCTCTCGGCCGCCTTGGGGCGCGAGGTCCGGGTCAAGGCGCGGGGCGACGGCTGCCGCGTCGAGCTCGACTTCGACTCGCCCGCCGAGGCGGTCCAGCTCGCCGAGCAGCTCCTCTCCAGGGGCCTCCGGCGCGCCGCCTGAGAGCCGGACGCCGGCGCTATGATCACCCGTCCCGGGCGATTAGCTCAGTCGGTTAGAGCGCGTCTCTGATAAGGACGAGGTCCCTGGTTCGAGTCCAGGATCGCCCATCGCCGCCTGTGCCGCTGGTTCATACTCGAGCGCAACAGGCGAGTGCCGAGGGGGTCCCGAGTGGGGCCCCCTTGCTGTTCGGTGGACGTCCGTGGCACTGCTTCCACCCGGGACTAGACTGTCGTGGAGCCATGCAGGAGATGGTCATCTACGGCGTCAGCTTCGACATGGTCGGCAAGCAACCGATCGTGCTCCTGAAGACCCGCGACGGGAACAAGTTCCTGCCGATCTGGATCGGGCACCCCGAGGCCGCCGCCATCCTCATGAAGCTCCAAGGGGCCAACACGCCCCGGCCGATGACCCACGACCTGATCAGCGAGATGCTGTCGGAGCTCGAGGTGTCCTGCACGCGCGTCGCCGTCACGGAGCTGCGCGAGAACACCTTCTACGCCGAGGTCACCCTGCAGCTGAACGGCCGCGAGATCCCGATCGACTCGCGCCCGTCCGACGCGCTCGCGCTGGCGGTGCGCACCGGCGCGCCGATCTTCGCCGCCGAGGACGTGATCACGGAGTCCGCGATCGAGTTCGAGCACGAGGTGGAGGACACCGAGGAGGTCGTCGAGAAGTTCAAGGACTTTCTCGACAACGTGACCCCCGAGGACTTCGCCGGCGGCGACGACGACCCGGAGTCCGAGCCCGAGCCCGAGCGTTAGGCCGGCTGGCGCGGCAGCGCCAGCTCCAGGATCCGGTCGATCAGGGCGTCGAAGGAGATGCCCGCGGCGTCGGCGGCCTGCGGCAGCAGGCTCGTCTCGGTGAGGCCCGGGATCGGGTTCGCCTCGAGGACGGTCAGCGCGCCTGCGGCATCCAGCATCAGGTCGACGCGCGCGAATCCCGAGCAGCCGAGCAGCGTGTAGGTGCGCAGCGCGAGCTCGTGCGCCGCCTCGGTGAGCCCGGCGGGCAGGTCGGCCGGGCAGACGAAATCGGTTCGGCCGATCTCGTAGCGGGCCTCGAAGTCGTAGAACTCATCGTCGCGCGGCACCGCCTCGACGACCGGCAGCGGCTCGTCGTCGAGGATCGAGACGGCCAGGTCGCGGCCGGCGACGTGGCGCTCGAGCAGCACACGCGAGTCGTACGAGAACGCGGCTACGAGCGCCGCCGGCACGTCCGCCGCGCTGCGCGCGAAGCGGATGCCGAGGGCGGATCCCTGGGACGAGGGCTTGACCACGATCGGAAACTCGAGACGCTCCTCGATTGCGGTCAGCGCGTCCGCTGCGCCGAGCTCGCGGAACGCGGTCTCGTTGAAGGCGAAGAAGTCGGGCGTGGGGATGCCCGCCTCGAGCATCAGGTGCTTGGCGAGCACCTTGTCGACCGCGCGCGAACAGGCGAGTACGCCCGAGCCGGTGTACGGGATGCCGAGGATCTCGAGCAGCTCCTGGACGGTGCCGTCCTCGCCGTCCCGGCCGTGCATCGCGATGAAGGCGAGCTCCGGCTCCGCCGCGCGCAGGCGGGCGATCAGGTCGGCGCCGACGTCGATCGGCACCACCTCGTGGCCGAGCCGCCCGAGCGCGTCCTCGACGCGCGCTCCCGAGCGGAGCGACACCTGGCGCTCGAGCGAGCGGCCGCCCTTTAGGACGGCTACGCGCCGGGCGCCGGCGCCCGGCCTGGTCGGCAGCGCAGCGTTCATCATCACGTGCCCCGCGCCCGCCGCTCGCGCTCGGCTGGCGTCGGCATCGGCACGACCTCGGCGCCTGCCGCGGGCTCGACCCGCAGCTCGCCGGTGAGCGTTCCGTAGAGCTGCACCTGCTCGGTCACGACCTCGCCGATGCGGCGGATGCCCTCGCGGATGCCGTCCTCGTCCGAGCCGGAGAAGTTGAGCCGCATCGACGAGCGCCCGCGGCCGTCGAGGAAGGCCGCCTCGCCCGGCACGAACGCGACGTTCTCGCGCAGGGCCCGCGCCAGCAGGTCGGTGGTGTCGATGAAGTCCGGCAGGGTCGCCCAGATGAACAGCCCGCCGGAGGGCCGCGTCCACTCGGCCTGGGGCGGGAAGTAATCGGCGAGCGCGTCGAGCATCGTGTCCCGCCGGCTGCGATAGCGGTCGGTGAGCGACTCGACATAGTCCTGCCAGCGGCCGCGCTCGAAGTACGCCTTGACCATCAGCTGCGAGAGCGTCGAGGTGCAGAGGTCGGTGCCCTGCTTGCCGAGGTTGATCTTGTCTAGCACGGGCGGGGGCGCCACGACCCAGCCGAGCCGGATCCCGGGCGAGAGGATCTTCGAGAACGTGCCGAGGTACATGACGAAGATCCCGCCGTCGAGCTTGTAGAGCGGCGGCAGCGGCTCGCCCTCGTAGCGCAGCAGGCCGTACGGGTTGTCCTCCAGCACGAGCAGCTCGCGCTCGTGGGCGATCTCGATCAGGCGCCTGCGGCGGGCGAGCGACATGGTCACGCCGGCCGGGTTCTGGAAGGTCGGGACGGTGTAGATGAACTTGGGCGTCCTGCCCTCGCGATCGAGCCGCTCGAGCGTCGCCTCGAGGAGGTCGACGCGCATGCCGGCCGAATCCATCTCGATCTGCACGACGTCGGCCTGGTAGGCGCAGAAGACCGGCACGGCGCCGGGGTAGGTGGGGCCCTCGGCGATCACGACGTCGCCGGGGTCGATGAGCGTCTTTGCGACCAGGTCGATGACCTGCTGGCCGCCGGTGGTGACGATCATGTCCTCGGGATCGACATGCATGTCCTCCGCGGCCATCACCTGAGCGATGCATTCCTTGGTCTCCCCGAGGCCCTCGGTGGGCCCGTACTGGAGCGCCTTGGCGCAAGACTCGGCTGCGATCCGCTGCGTGACGGCGGCGAAGGTGTCGGGCGGGAAGCTGCTCGTGTCGGGCAGACCGCCGGCCAGCGAGATCACCTCGGGGCGCGCTGTCACCGCCATCAGGTCGCGCATCGCGGACGACTTCATGACCTTCGTGCGCGAAGCGAACAGGCCCGCGTAGCGCTCGAGGTCGCGAGAGCTGCTCATTGCACCGACGCTCTCATGCGCGGCCCGCGGGAGCTAATCTCACCGGCCGCAGGCTACCGACCTTGCCTGACCTCCTATGAGCCTGTTCATGGACATCGGCACGGGCGCCGGACTGGCCGGCGCCACCGGCGTGCGCCCCTACCTGCCGCCGCTCCTCGCCGGCGCCCTCGCGCGCTCGGACACCGGCATCGACTTCGACGGCACCGACTGGAGCTTCCTCGAGTCGCCCGTCTTCCTGGCGGTGGTGCTCGGCCTCGGCGTGGCGGCCTACCTGATCGAGCGCAGGGGCGCGGGCCCGCAGGCGCCCGAGGGCCGAAGTCCCGTGGAGCTCTTCGCCGGCATCGTCGGCATCGTGCTCGGCGCGCTGCTGTTCGCGGGCGCGCTGGCGGACGGGGGTGAGGAGAGCTGGATCGGCCTTGTGCTCGGGCCGCTGTGCGCGGCGCTCGGCTGGCTCGCTGTCGGAGGGCTCGTCGAGCGGGCGCGGCGCCGCCTCGAGGGTGGGGCAGCGGCGCTGCTGACCGTCTACGCCGACATCGCGGCGCTCGTCCTGGCCGCGATCGCGATCTTCGTGCCGCCGCTCTCGTTCCTGGCTCTGATCGGCTTCGTGCTCCTACTGCTGGGCGGCCGGCGGCGCGAGGGCGAGAAGTACGCCGGGCTGCGGATCCTCCGTTAGGTGGCGGCCCGGGCGCAGAACGGGCGGCCGAAGAAGCTGGTCCTCGCGGTGATCGACTCGCTCAAGCCGGACATGCTCGACCTCGCGATCGAGGAGGGCCGCGCGCCCGCGCTCGAGGCGCTGCGCGCGAGCGGGACCTACGTGCGCGACTGCCTGTCCACCTTCCCGTCGGTCACGCCGGTGGCGTCGGCCGCAATCGCGACCGGCTGCGGGCCAGGCGAGCACCACATCCCGTCGATGAACTGGTACCACCGCGGCGAGGAGCGCTACGTCGAGTACGGCTCTTCCTTCCCCGCGACGCGCGCCTTCGGGGTCGTCCGCTCGCTCTACGACACCGTCTACAACATGAACATGGCGCACCTCACGCGTGCGCGCAAGACGGTCTTCGAGCACCTCGACGACGCCGGCTTGCGGACCGCCTGCACCACCTATCTGATCTACCGCGGCCGCACGCGCCACGAGCCCTCCGGGGTGAGCGTCTACCGGCGCATCGCCGAGGCCGTGCAGTTCCGCCACCCCGTCTACGGCGCACGCGAGCTCTTCTACGCGGACCTGTTCGACTCGCGCGACACCGGCTGCACCTCGGCGCTCGGCATGCCGGGGCAGCGCGACCGCCACACGGGCTGCGTGGGGGCCTATCTCGTCGAGCACGACCTGTTCGACTTCCTGCTGTTCTCGCTCCCGGACAACGACACGCACTCGCACAAGCTCGGCCCCGACGGCCAGGTCACCTCGATCGCCGAGGCCGACCGTGCACTCGAGCGGATCATGCACGTGGCGGGCGGCGCCGAGGCGTTCCTCGAGGAGCACGCGGTGATCGTGATGTCGGACCACTCGCAGACGACGGTCGAGGAGGGTGTGAACCTGGCGCAGGCGCTGGAGGACTTCCGCGTGCTCGTGCCCGCCGACCCGGCCCCGGTCGAGGCCGAGCTGGCGGTGTGCCCGTCGGCGCGCTCGGGCTCCGTGTACGTGCTCGACCAGGCACGGCGCGACGAGTTGTTGCCGCGCGTGGTCGCGACGCTCACCGGCCTCGAGGGAGTCGAGCTGCTCGTGTGGCGCGAGAACGGCACGGCCGCCGTGCGCTCGGCGGCGGGCGACCTGCGCTTCCGGCCCGGCGACGACCTGCGCGACCGGCGCGGGGGAAGCTGGACGCGTCGAGGGAGAGGAGGCCGTGCTCGCGCTCGAGACGTCGGACGGCACGGTCACGAGCGCGGTCTACCCGGATGCGCTGGGGCGGCTGTGGTCGGCGCTCGCGAGCCCGCACGCCGGCGACGTGCTGATCTCGGCCGAGCCCGGCTTCGAGTTCGTCGACTGGGGCGGCGCCGATCACGTCGGCGGCGGCAGCCACGGATCGCTTCACCGCGACGATTCCGAGGGGGTCCTCCTGATGAGCGGGCTCGACGTCCCGGAGCGCGAGCAGTGGTCGCTCACGGACGTGACTCCGCTGGTGCTTCGGCACTTCGGTGTACCCTCGTCGGGGTGACTGAGGAGCCCGGGCCTGTGGTCGCCGAGCGCCCGCGCGCGATCCATCTGCGAGTGCGCGCCGGCCTCAGCAAGCCACACAATTGGCTGCAGCTGATCAAGTTCTGCGCGGTCGGCGCGTCCGGCTACGTGGTCAACCTGACCGTGTTCGCCCTCTGCGTCGAGGTGCTCGACCTGCACCACCTGGTCGCGGCTACGGCCGCGTTCGTGGTCGCGGTGACCAACAACTTCTGGTGGAACCGGCACTGGACGTTCAGGGCGCGCGGCGGCCACGCCGGCTTCCAGGCCGCCCGCTTCTTCACGGTCAGTGTGGCGGCCTTCCTGTTCGCGGCGCTCGTGCTCGAGCTGCTCGTGAGCGTGGCGGGCGTTCCCGAGCTTGCGGCCCAGGCGATCTCGATCGTGGCGGCGACCCCGCTCAACTTCATCGGGAACAAGATGTGGAGCTTCCGCATCGAGCTGTCGCGAGATTGAGGGCCGAAGGAGCCGGCCTGGCCGGCTGCGCAGGGTTCTGCATCGGGTTCTTCGCGGTTCTGCTGGCCGCGCTCGCCCTTGCGACGCCGGCCAGTGCCGACGTCGAGCCGGTGCGCCCGCCCTCGGAGACCGAGCCGCCGCGCTTCTTCGAACGCAGCGCACGCGAGGTCGAGCGGATCGCGGGGCGGGCCGAGAAGGTGCGCGAGGAGCGCGCGAACGGGCGCCTGACCGCCGTCGCCTACACGAAGGGCAGCACGCGCTGGCAGGTGAGCTTCTTCCGCGACGGCGACCAGGTCGCGCAGGTCCTCGTCGACGACGGCAGCGGGGCCATCCTCGAGCAGTGGACGGGCGACCAGATCGCCTGGACGATGGCGCGCGGCTACGAGGGGGCCTTCGGGCGCAAGCTGAACGCTCCGTACGTGTGGATCCCGCTCTGTCTGCTGTTCATCGCGCCCTTCGTCGACGTCCGCAGGCCGTTCCGGCTGCTGCACCTCGACCTGCTGGTGCTGCTCGCCTTCGGCGTCTCGCACGTCTTCTTCAACCGCGGTGAGATCGGCCTGTCGGTGCCGCTCGCGTACCCGGTGCTGCTGTACCTGCTCGGGCGCCTCCTGTACGCCGGCTTCCGGCCGCGCCCGCGCAGCGGGCCGCTCGTCCCGCACCTGCCGCTGATCGTGGTCGGACTCGGGCTCGCCTTCCTCGTGACCTTCCGGATCGGGCTGAACGTGGCCGACTCGAACGTGATCGACGTCGGCTACGCCGGGGTCATCGGCGCCGACCGGATCGTCGACGGCGACCCGCTCTACGGCGAGGGCTTCTCGAACGACGTCGAGCGCGGCGACACCTACGGCCCCGTCAACTACCTCTTCTACGTGCCGTTCGAGCAGCTGCTGCGCTGGAGCGGCAGCTGGGACGACCTGCCCGCCGCGCACGGGGCGGCGATCGCGATCGACCTGCTCGTGATCGGCGGGCTGCTGCTGCTCGGCCGGCGCTTGAGACCGGGGCGCGAGGGCGCCGCGCTCGGGGTGGCGCTCGCCTATGGCTGGGCGGCCTATCCGTACACGTCGTTCGTGCTCGAGTCGAACTCGAACGACTCGCTCGTGGCCTTGGCGTGCGTGGGCGCGCTGCTCGCGTTCACGATGGCGCGGCGCGAGCTCGCCGGCGCCTGGAGCGGGGTCGCGCTCGCGCTCGGCGCCGCAGCGAAGTTCGTGCCGCTGGCGCTCGCGCCGCTGTTCGCGCGCAGGGCGCCGCTCTGGTTCGGGGCGGCGCTGCTGCTCACCCTGGCGGCGGTGACCCTCCCGTTCGTGCCCGATGGCGGGCTGCGCGAGCTGTACGACCGCACGGTCGGCTACCAGGCGTCGCGGCCCTCGCCGTTCAGCATCTGGGGTCAGGTCGAGTCGCTCGACTGGCTGCAGCTCGCGTTCAAGATTGGGACGGCCGGTCTGGCGCTGCTGGTGGCGTTCGTGCCCCGGCGGGTCGACGCCCGCGGGGTGGCGGCCCTCGGCGCGGCGGTGCTGATCATGCTCCAGTTGACCGCCACCCACTGGTTCTACCTCTACATCGTCTGGTTCGTGCCGTTCGTGCTGGTGGCGCTGTTCGCGGAGCACCGGGTGCTGCCGGCCGAGCGGACCCGCGACACAGAGCCGGAACGGGAGCTCGTTCCCGCGTGAGGCGGGACGCGCTCGCTGCACTCGGGCTGCTCGTCCTCGGCTGGGCTCTGACGCTGTGGGTGATGCCCTGGTCGGACGAGCGTGTCAACGACCTGTTCGTCTACCGCACCTTCGCCGAGCCGGTGCTGGCGGGCGGCCTGCCGTACCGCGACGTCTTCTTCGAGTACCCGCCGCTGGCCGCGCCCGTGATCGCGCTGCCGGGCGTGGCCGGGACGGGCGAGGAGGCGTTCCGGCTCGCCTTCGCCGTCTGGATGCTCGCGGCGGCGGGAGCGCTCGTCCTGCTCTGCGGCGCGCTCGCCGCGCGCACCGGCGGCAACCGCCGGCGGGCGCTGTTTGCAGCCGCGCTCGCGCCCGTCGCCTGTGGCGCACTGTTGCGGACCCACTTCGACCTCGTGCCGGTCGCGCTGACCCTCGCAGCGCTATGGCTCGTGTGCGCCGGCAGGCCGCGTTCGGGGCTCGCCCTGCTCGGCCTCGGGGCCCTCGTCAAGGGCTTCCCGCTGGTCGCCGTGCCGGTCGTGCTCGCCTGGCTCCTCGGCCGGGGCCGCACGCGCGAAGCACTCGAGGGCGCCGTGGCCTGCCTCGCCGTGCTCCTCGCGGGCGTCGGCGCGGCGGTCGCCGTCTCTCCCGACGGCGCGCTCGACGCGCTGCGCTACCACCTCGAGCGCCCGGTGCAGATCGAGAGCGTCCCCGCCGCCGTCCTCCTCGGCCTCGACGGCGCCGGCCTGGGGGAGGCCGTGAGCGTCTCGAGCCATCGCTCCAACGGGCTGTTGCACCCGATCGACGGCGCGGTCGCCGGGCTGGGAGCGTTGGCGCTCGTCCTGGTGGTGGCGTTGATCGCCGCGTTGGCGGCGCGCAGCGATGGAGCAGACGACGAGCGGGCGTCGGCTCGTGCTCGCCGCGCTCGCGGCCGTCACAGCGTTTGCGGTCCTCGGCAAGGTGCTGTCGCCGCAGTTCGTGATCTGGGTGCTGCCCCTCGGGGTGCTGGCCTTCGCCTGGCGCATGCACGCCCTGGCGCTCACGGTGCTGGCGGCGCTCGTACTGACGCAGATCGAGTTCCCCGCGCACTACCTCGACGTGGTCGCGCGCGAGCCGCTCGCACTCGCGCTGGTCGCGGTCCGCGACCTCGTGCTGCTGGCGGTGCTGGCGCTCTCGCTGCGCGCCCTATGGGTTCAACGGCAGGAGCAGCTGCTCGATGCGCGTCGCGCGGCCCTCGCCGTCCGCCTCGACTAGCACCGCGTTCAGCCACGGGTCCTCGTCTGAGGTCTCGAAGCGCACGTTCGTCAGCGTCAGGAAGCGCTCGAGCGCCTGCTCGCGCTTGACGCCGATGACGCCGCCGCGCGGGCCCGTCATGCCGACGTCGGTCACGTACGCGGTGCCGCCGGGCAGCACGCGCGCGTCGGCGGTCGGCACGTGCGTGTGCGTGCCCAGGCAGGCGGTCGCGCGGCCGTCGAGGTGCCAGCCCATCGCCACCTTCTCGCTCGTCGCCTCGGCGTGCATGTCGACCAGCACGTGAGTGGCCCGGTCGCGCAGCTCGGCGAGCAGCGCGTCCGCCTCCGCGAACGGTGAGCGCACGGCGGTCAGGAACACCTGGCCCGAGAGGTTGATCACGCCGAGCCGCTGACCGCCCTGCTCGACGACTGTGTGACCCCGGCCGGGGCTGCCCTTCGGGTAGTTCGCCGGGCGCACGATGCGCTGCTCGCGATCGAGGAACCCGTAGACCTCGCGATGGCGGTAGGCGTGATTGCCGAGCGTGATCGCATCGGCGCCGAGCTCGAGCAGCTCGCGGGCGGTCTTCTCGGTTATCCCGACACCGCCGGCCGCGTTCTCGCCGTTGACGACGACGAAGTCCGGGCGCAGCTCGTCGCGCAACCCCGGCAGAAGTCCCGCCAGCGTTCGCCGGCCGATGCCGCCCACCACGTCGCCGACGAACAGCAGCTTCACGGCGTGCGATTCTGCCAACCTGCGCGCGGTGGAGAGGGTCTCGGGCATTGCGGCGGACAGCGCCGCCACCACGATCGCCGCGCGCGAGCTCGTCAAGCGCTACGGCGACCGCGTTGCGCTTCGGGGCGTGTCGCTGACCGCGGGCCGCGGGGAGCTCGTGGCCGTGATCGGGCCAAACGGCGCCGGCAAGACGACCCTGCTCTCGATCCTTGCGGGGATCCAGCAGCCGGACGAGGGCACCGTGGACACCGTCTCGCGGATCGGCTGGGTGCCTCAGCAGGCGGCGCTCTACGGCAAGCTCACCGTCGCCGAGAACCTGATGCTGTTCGCCCGGCTCGAGCGCGTCGCCGAGCCGAGCGCCGTCGTCGACCGGATGCTCGCGCTGACCGACCTCGAGGAGCGCGCGGACGACCAGGTGTCGACGCTCTCGGGCGGCAACCGCCAGCGCGTGAACATCGCCATCGGGCTGCTCGGGGAGCCGGAGGTGCTGCTGCTCGACGAGCCGAGCTCGGCGCTCGACCCGCGTCAGCGCGAGCGCCTCTGGGAGTTCATCCTGCGGCTCGCCGAGGACGGCACGACCGTCGTCTTCGCCACCCACCACATCCAGGAGGCGGACCGCTATGCGAGCCAGCTGATCGTGCTCGCCGACGGCGAGCGGGTCTTCGACGGCTCACCGCGGCAGCTCGAGCAGGCGACCGGGACGACGGGGCTCGACTTCGAGCAGGCGTTCGTGCACTTCCTCCACCAGCGGGGTCACTGAGTGCGCTGGCTGCTCGCCAAGGACCTGCGCATCCTGCGCCGCTCGCCGCTGCTGGTGAGCCTGCTCGTCATCTACCCGATCGTGATCGCCGTGCTGATCGGGTTCGCCCTCTCGCGTGGGCCCGACAAGCCCGAGGTCGCCCTGTACAACGGCCTCGAGGGGCAGCCGACGGAGGTGGAGCTGGGCGGCGAGCAGATCGACCTCGCGCAGGAGGGCCAGCGGCTCTTCGACGCCATCGACCCCGTGCGGGTCGGCAGCCGCGAGGAGGCGATCCAGAAGGTCGAGGACGGCGACGTCCTCGGGGCGCTCGTGATCCCGGACGACCTGGCGAGCAACATCCAGTCCGCGCTCGAGCCGGGGACGGTCGAGGTCTACTACAACGCCGAGGACCCGGCGAAGCGACAGTACGTCGAGAACACGATCAAGTCGCAGGTCCAGCAGGCCAACTCGGCACTCACGAAGCGCGTCGCTAAGGAGGCGCTGCAGCTGCTCGACCTGATCTCGGAGGGCGGGGACTACAACTTCCTCGGTCAGGACTTCGACGTGCTCGGCCTGCAGCGCTCCGAGCGGATCCTGAAGGCGGCTCGCGCGGATCTGCCGGCGGACTCGCCCGAGCGCGCCGAGCTCGACCGCGTGATCGCGTTCGCCGGCCTCGCCCGGGAGAACCTCGCCTTCTCGGACGAGGTGCTGAACGTCGTCGGGGAGCCGATCCGCGTCAAGGCCACGGCGCTCGACGGCGGCACCACGTCGCTCAACTCGTTTGCGATCGCGCTGGCGGTGGCCGTCTCGCTGATGTTCATCACGCTGCTGCTGGCCGCCGGCACGCTGGCGCTCGAGCGCGAGGAGAACGCATTCGCGCGGCTCGTCCGCGGGCTCGTGTCGCGCACGGCGCTGCTGGTCGAGAAGGCGGGGCTCGCGACGGTCTGCTCTGTGGCCGTGTCGCTGCTGATGCTGGCCGGGCTCTCCCTGTTCGTCGACCTCGACTGGGGGCGCTTCCCGCTCTGGCTCGCCGCGCTCGCGCTCGGAGCGCTCGCCTTCGCCGCCCTCGGGCTCGCCATCGGCGCGCTGACGCGCGAGGTGCGCGCCGCCTCGCTGCTCGCCTTCATGCTCTGCCTGCCGCTCGCCTTCCTCGCGCTCGTCCCGTCGGGCGCGGTGGCGCCGGCGCTCTACGACGTGATCCGCGCGGTCTCGGCGGCGTTCCCCTTCAAGCCGGCGCTGGACGCGCTCGACGCGGCCCTCAACGACGCCGGTGACCTGGGCGGCCCGCTGCTCCACCTTGCGGCGCTCGCGCTCGTCTTCGGGGCGCTTGCGCGCCTGGCGCTACGTCGCTTCGCCTAGCCCGGTGACGCTGCCCTGGGTGATCGCGCACCGCGGCGGCCCCGCGAGGGGCGTCGAGGAGAACTCGCTCGCGGCCTTCGGCGCCGCCCACGCGGCCGGCGCCGACATGATCGAGCTGGACGTTCGCCGCAGCGGCGACGGCAGACTCGTCGTGGTGCACGACGCCGCGCTTGCACGCCTCGCGGTCCGGCGCACGTCGCTCGCGGCGCTGCGGTCCGCGAGCGGGCTCGATTTGCCGGAGCTCGCTGACGTCGTCGACTTCGCGGCCGGCCGCATCGGCCTGGACGTGGAGCTGAAGGAGCCGGGCTACGAGGACCAGGTGCTGGCCGCGCTCGAGCCGGCCCGGACCGCGGGCCTGCCGCTCATCGCCACCTCGTTCTTCGTCCGGGCCCTGCGCCGCGTCCGGGCGTCCGATCCGGACATCGAGACGGGGCTACTCGTCCGCACCGGCGTCGTGAGGCTTCCGCGGCGCCTGGCGACGAGCGGCGCCCGCTACCTCCTGCCGCCGGCATCCGCGCTGCGCCGGGGCGTGCTCGACGCCGCGGCACGCGCAGGTGTGCCCGCGATCCCGTGGACCGTCAACGCCCCGGGCGATCTGCGCCACGCCCTCGGACACCCCGCGGTGGCCGGGGTGATCACGGACCTGCCCGAGCTGGCGGTGCGGACGCGCTCTGAGCAGGTCCTAGACTGACGACGATGGCATTCCCAGCGACACGCCTGCGCCGGCTGCGCAAGACGGGCGTCCTCAGGGAGCTCGTGCGCGAGACGCGCCTGTCGCCCTCCGACCTCGTCTACCCGATGTTCGTGCAGCTCGGCGAGGGCCGCACGCCCGTCGAGGCGATGCCGGGCGTCGAGCGGATGTCGATCTCGCACGCGGTCCAGGAGGCGGGCGAGGTTGCCGGGCTCGGCATCCCGGCCGTGCTGCTGTTCGGTCTGCCGGCCGACAAGGACGAGCAGGGCTCGGGCGCATACGACGACGAGGGCGTCGTCCAGCTAGCCGTGCGCGCGATCAAGGAGGCGCACCCCGAGCTCGTCGTGATCACGGACGTCTGCCTGTGCGGCTACACCTCGCACGGCCACTGCGGCGTCGTGATGGAGGACGGCAGCGTCGACAACGACCTGACGCTGGAGCTCCTCGCCAAGACGGCGATCTCGCACGCCCGCGCAGGCGCCGACGCCGTGGCGCCGAGCGACATGATGGACGGCCGCGTCGGTGCGCTTCGCTCCCAGCTCGACGCCGAGGGCCACAAGGATCTGCCGATCGTCGCCTACTCGGCGAAGTTCGCCTCGGCCTTCTACGGGCCGTTCCGCGAGGCGGCCGACTCGGCGCCCGCCTTCGGCGACCGGCGCAGCTACCAGATGGACCCGGCCAACTCGGAGGAGGCGGTGCGCGAGGCGCTGCTGGACGTCGGCGAGGGCGCGGACGTCGTGATGGTCAAGCCGGCGCTTCCCTACCTCGACGTGATCCGGCGCGTCAAGGACGCCACCAACGTCCCGGTGGCGGCCTACAACGTGAGCGGCGAGTACGCGATGGTCAAGGCGGCCGCCGCCGCCGGCTACGTGGACGAGCAGGCGATCGTGCTCGAGACGCTCACCGCCATCCGGCGCGCCGGCGCCGACATCGTCATCACCTACCACGCGAAGGACGCCGCCAGGTGGCTCAGCCGATAGCCAAGGTGCGCAGCCGCAAGGACGGCTCCGCCATCCCGCTCGACGAGCTCGACAAGAAGCTCCTCAACCTGCTTCAGGGCAGCTTCCCGCTCGAGCCGCGCCCGTTCGCTCGCGTGGCGGGCCTCGCGGAGCTGAGCGAGGACGAGGTGCTGCGCCGCACGGCGCGCCTGCTCGACGAGCGCATCATTCGCGAGATCACGCCGATCTTCGACACGCGCGTGCTCGGCTACAGCTCGATGCTCGTCGCCGCCAAGGTCGACTCCGAGAACCCGTGGCACGCGGCCAAGATCATCAACTCGCACCCGGGCGTGTCGCACAACTACCTGCGCGACCACGACTTCAATCTCTGGTTCACGATCGCAACCGAGCCGGACTCGCCGCTCGGGCTCGACGGCACGCTCGAGGTCCTCGAGCGGCTCACCGGGGCGCAGTCCATCCGCCAGCTGCCGACGCTGCGCCTCTTCAAGATCCGCATGGACCTCGAGATGGAGAAGGGGACCGACACCCTTGCGGCCGCGGCGGAGGCGACCCCGCACCGCGAGCCCGAGGCGATCCCGCTGACGGACGACGACGTCGCGACGATCCGCGCGGCCCAGGGCCCGATGGAGGTCACGCCCGAGCCCTACGCGCCGGCTGCCGCCGAGCTCGGCGTCCCGCAGGGGGAACTGCTCGCTCGGCTCGAGTCGATGCGCGAGCGGCGCGCGCTGCGGCGCGTCGCGGCAATCCTGTTCCACCGCCGCGCAGGCTTCTCGGCGAACGGCATGGGCGTCTGGAACGTGCCCGAGGAGCGCATCCTCGAGCTGGGGCCGCGGATGTCTTCCTTCCGCGGCATCTCGCACTGCTACCAGCGCCCCACCTACGCCGATTGGCCCTACTCCGTCTTCACGATGGCCCACGGCCGCTCGAAGGAGGAGTGCGACGCGATCCTCGACTCGATCGCCGCGGACACCGGGATCGAGGACCGGCGGACGCTCTACTCGTCGACCGAGTTCAAGAAGATCCGGCTGCGCTACTTCACCGACGAGTACAAGCGGTGGGAAGCCGAGCACTCCTAGGCACGAAGCAGCCGGCTCGGCCGGCTGCGCAGGGTGCGGCATCCTCTGCCGAGCTGTACGCCCGGGCGCTCGAGCGGCTGCCCGGCGGCGTCAACTCGCCGGTCCGCGCGATGCGCTCGATCGGCCGCGACCCGATCTTCGTCGCGCGCGGCGAGGGCGCCGAGCTGATCGACGTAGAGGGCAACCGCTACGTCGACTGGGTGATGTCGTGGGGACCGCTGGTGGCCGGGCACGCGCACCCCGAGGTGGTGTCGGCGGTCCAGGCCGCCGCCGCGGCCGGCACGAGCTTCGGCGCGCCCACCGAGGCGGAGGTTGAGCTGGCGGAGGAGATCTGCGCACGGATCCCGTCTGCGGAGATGGTGCGCATGACCTCCTCCGGCACCGAGGCGTCGATGAGCGCGGTCCGGCTGGCGCGCGCCGCGACCGGCCGCGACCGGATCGTGAAGTTCGCGGGTGCTTACCACGGCCACGTCGACGGGCTGCTCGCTGACGCCGGTTCGGGGCTCGCGACGCAGGGCATCCCGGCCAGCCCGGGCGTGACCGCCGCCCAGGCCGCCGACACGCTCGTGGTGCCCTGGAACGACCGCGAGGCCGTCGAGCGCGCGCTGGCCGAGGGCGAGGTCGCCGCGCTCCTGTGCGAGCCCTACCCGGGCAACATGGGCGTGGTCCCGCCCGAGCCCGGCTTCCTAGGGTTCCTGCGCCAGGCGACCACCGCCAGCGGCGCGCTGCTCGTCTTCGACGAGGTCATCTCGGGCTTCCGGGTGGCGCGCGGCGGCGCGCAGGAGCGCGAGGACGTGATCCCCGACCTGACGATGCTCGGGAAGATCGCCGGCGGCGGCCTGCCCGCCGCGGCGTTCGCCGGTCCGCGCGCGCTCATGGAGCTGGTCGCGCCGGCCGGGGAGGTCTACCAAGCGGGCACGCTGTCCGGGAACCCGCTCGCCACGGCGGCGGGGCTCGCCACGCTCGCGCTGCTCGACGAGGACGCATACCGGCGGCTCGACGAGACGACCCGAGCGCTCGCCGAGGGCATCGAGGCCGCTGCGGTCGGCCTGCCGGTGCGCGTCCAGTGGACGACCGGCCTGCTCACGCTCTTCTTCAGCGCCGAGCCGGTGCGCGACCTCGACGACGCGCGCGCCTGCGACACGCAGGCGCATGCCGCCTTCTGCCGCGCGATGCTCGAACGCGGGGTCTACCTGCCGCCGTCGCAGTTCGAGTGCTGGTTTCCGTCGCTCGCGCACACGGAGGGTCACGTCGAGCGCACGCTCGAGGCGGTCGCCGACGCGCTGGGAGAGGCCGTCGCGTGAGCCTGCTCGCTGCTGTCGTCGAGGCGGCACCCGCCCTCGCCGGGCACGCGGTGGCGGATCCCGGCCGGGGCCGGTTCGAGGACCTCGACGCGGCGCCGGAGCGGCGCTTCGTGCTCGAGGCGGTCCACGAGGGCTACCTCATGCATTACGGCGATCCGCGCGCCTACGCGGGGATGGACGACGACCTGCGGCTGCTGGCCGGCGACGCCCTGTACGCGCTGGGCCTGTCGCGCCTGGCCGAGGCGGGTGACCTGGCGGCCGTCGCCGAATTGTCGGACCTCATCTCGGGCTCGGCGCAGGCCCACGCGGAGCGCCGTCCGGAGGCCGCTGAGGCGCTCTGGGTGAGGAGCGCCGAGCGGCTTGCGCGATAGGCTCCCGCCGCTGCTTTCGACTGCGCAGGTAGTGCGCTCCGTAACCAAGTTGGCACTACGCTGCGCCGAGCGGAACAATTCGCACAGACTCCGTGGCTGACTCACCGTCTCCAAAGCCAGAAAGAAAGTCCCGCTACACCGCAGAACGTGGCGTGGCCGGCGCGTTTGAAGGCGAGACGATGACCCGCCGCGGTCTCATGACCGGGACCGCGCTCGCGGCCGGCGGCATCGCCACGATGGCGTTCGCGCTGCCGGGCCTCGGCTTCGCGCTCGGGCCGATCTTCGAGGACACGACCCCCACGGTCTGGCAGGACGTAGGCCCGGAGGACGACTTCAACGAGGACACCTACGTCCCGCGGGTCATCAACATCACGCCCGAGATCGGCGACGCCGGCAAGACGACGATCTACGTGCGGACCTTCAACCCGCGGCGCGACAAGGTGATCGAGGGCCAGGACCCGCAGCCCTACGTCGCGATCTCGACGCGCTGCGCCCACCTCGGCTGCCCCGTCCGCTACATCCAGGCCTCCCAGAAGTTCGTCTGCCCCTGCCACGGCGGCATATACGGCTTCGAAGGCCAGGTCGAGGGCGGCCCACCGGTGCGGCCGCTGGATCGCTTCTACACGCGCGTCGAGGTCGGCCGCGTCCAGATCGGCGACCGCTTCTCGCTCAACTCCGATCTCGAGCGCTTCGCTCCGCGTGACCCGTCGAACCACCTCGACGGGCTCTGGCAGTACCTCTACCCGTCGAGGCCGACCACATGAGCCCTCCACGCGCCCTGCGGCGGAAGCCCCGGCGCCCGGGGGACAACGGCAACGGCACTGGCGGCCCGAACGGATCGACCGTCGCGCCACCCAAGCCCACCGTCAAGGACCACGCACGCGAGGGCACGGCCTCGGCGATCGGCTGGGTCGAGGAGCGCACCGGCCTCAGCCCATTCCTGCGCGGCTTCCTGTTCCGCAAGGTCCCGAAGGGGACCAACTGGTTCTACACGCTCGGCTCGGCGACCTTGTTCGCCTTCCTCTCGCAGGCGGTCACCGGCGTGTTCCTCGCCATGTACTACGAGCCGGACCCGACGCGCGCCTACGAGTCCGCTTCGCGCATCACGAACGAGGTCTTCCTCGGGGAGTTCGTGCGCGGCATGCACAAGTGGGGCTCGTCCGTGATGATCATCCTGATCTTCCTGCACATGGGGAGGGTGTTCTTCTTCGGCGCGTACAAGTACCCGCGCGAGCTCAACTGGGTGATCGGCGTGATCCTGATCGTGCTGACGCTCTTGATGGGCCTCACCGGCTACCTGCTGCCGTTCGACCAGCGCTCCTTCTGGGCCACGGTCGTCGCCGTCAACATCAACGCCTCCGGCCCGCTGGTCGGCCCCTACCTGGCCGACTTCCTCAGAGCCGGCGCCGAATTCGGCCCAACGACGATCACGCGCTTCTACGCGCTCCACATGCTGCTCGTACCCGGTCTGATCATCGCGCTGATCGGCGCGCATCTCTACCTGGTCGCCAAGCTCGGCACGACGGCTCCGCCGTGGCTCAAGGCCGAGAAGAAGGACCTCCTTACCGAGGAGATCTGAGGCCCGGTGAACGCACGCGAACGCGACGAGTACCTGCGCGAGTACTCCGTCCTGAAGGGCCAGGGCAAGCCCTTCTTCCCGTACGCGGTCGCGAAGGACAGCCTGATGGCGTGCCTCGTGCTCGCCGTGATCATCGCGATGTCGATCATCCTCGGTGCCGAGCTCGGCCCGAAGGCGGACCCGACGACCACCACCTACACGCCGCGGCCCGAGTGGTACTTCTTCTTCCTGTTCGAGCTGCTGCGCGTGGTCAAGCCGCCGTCGCTCGTCTTCCTTGCAACGATCGGCATCCCGACGATCTGCCTCGTCCTGCTGCTGCTGCTGCCGTTCTACGACCGCAACCCGGAGCGCAACCCGCTGCGGCGGCCGATCGCCACGACCGCCGGGATCGCCACGATCGCGGCGATGGCCTACCTCACGATTCTGGGGGCGCTGGCCGGCTCGCCGACCGAGATCGAGCTCGCGACGGCGCCGCAGTACGAGGAGGGAAAGGAGATCACGGCTTCCTCCGGCTGCCTCGGCTGCCACAAGATCGGCGAGAACGGCAACACGCTCGGGCCCAACCTCACCGAGATCGGGGCCCGGCTCGGGCCTGACGCGATCGCACGCACGCTCGTCAACCCGACGTCGCCGATGCCGTCGTACGCCGCGCTCCAGAAGGAGAACCCCGAGCAGTTCAACAAGCTCGTCGAGTACGTAGCCTCGCTCAAGGGCGAGGAGTAGATCCATGAGCGGGGGCACCCCCGCGTCCGGGACGTTGCCCGAGACGCAGGTGCGCGCGATGTTCGACCGCATCGCTCGCATCTACGACCCCCTGAACACGCTGATGACGGCGGGCATGCACCACGCCTGGCGACGGCGCAGCGCCGATCTCGCCGGCGTGGGGCCGGGCTCACACGCGCTCGACGTCGCCACGGGGACCGGCGACCTCGCGCTCGAGCTCGCGTCGCGTGGAGCGTCCGTGACGGGCATGGACTTCTCGCCGGCGATGCTCGAGCTGGCGCGCGCGAAGGCGCCCGGCATCGAGTTCGAGGAGGGCGACGCGCTCGACCTCCGCTACGACGACGCCTCCTTCGACGCCGTCACCGTCGGCTTCGGCGCGCGCAACTTCGCTGACCTCGATCGTGGGCTGCGCGAGATGGCGCGTGTGACGAAGCCGGGCGGCCGCGTCGTCGTGCTCGAGATCACGGCCCCGCAGCGGCCGCCGGTGTCGTGGTTCTTCCGGGCCTGGTTCGACCGCGTGGTGCCGCTGCTCGGCCGGCTCGCGGGCGACTCCGACGCCTACACCTACCTGCCGAGCAGCGTGCGTCGCTTCCCGGGCCCGGGGGCGCTCGCGGCGAGCATGGCCGGCGCCGGGCTCGTCGACGTCCGCTGGATCCTGACCGCGGGCGGAATCATCGCGATCCACTCGGGTACACGCGCCGCGTGAACACTGCGCAGGCGCAGCTCGGAGCGGTGCTGGCGGCGGGAGGCCCCGAGCTCACGCGGCTGCTCGAGCGAACGGAGGAGCGGCTCGCGGAGGTGGGCTCGGGCCACGGCGCCGAGCTCGGCGCGCATGCCGACGGCACGCTGTCGGCGGGCGGCAAGCGGCTGCGCCCGATCCTCGTCTTCCTGTGCGGCGCCGGCGACCCCGACGAGCTCGTCTCGGCCGCCGCCGCTGTCGAGCTGCTGCACATGGCGACGCTCGTTCACGACGACGTGCTCGACCGCGCCGAGCTGCGCCGGGGCAGGCCGACCGTGTTCGCCTCCGCCGGCCGCCTCGCCGCCACCGCCACGGGTGACCTCCTGTTCTCGCGCGCCTTCGCCGAGATCGCCCAGCCGGGCGCCGAGGACGCGGTACGGGCCCTCTCGGCGGCCTCGTCGGCGCTCGCGCGCGGGGAGCTGATGCAGCGCGCCGACGCCTGGGACGCGGGCGTGACCCCGGAGCGCTATTTCGAGCGCTGCCGGCTGAAGACGGGGAGCCTGTTCGACGCGTCCTGCCGGCTCGGGGCGCTGTTCGGCGGTCGCGCCGACCTGGCCGATGCGCTCGGCTGCTTCGGCGCACGCGTCGGGCTCGCCTTCCAGATGCTCGACGACGTGCTCGACGTGTCGGGGCCGGCCGAGCGGACGGGCAAGCCGCGCGGCACCGACCTGCTGGACGGCACCGTGACCCTGCCGCTGATCCTGGGTCGCCGGAGCGATCCGGAGCTGGCGGCGCTCGACCTACGGGCGGAGGTGCGCGACGCGGCCACGGCCGAGGCGGTCTGCGAGCGCATCGCCGCGACGGGCGCGCTCGACGAGGCGCGCGGCATGGCGCTCACGCACGTGGCTGCCGCCAAGGCGGAGCTCACGGAGCTCGATCTGAGCGGGGCGCGCCGCCGGGCCCTCGACCTCGTCGCCGACGGGGTCGTGGAGCGGTACGCCTAAGGGGTCACCCCTTAGAAGTCTTCCGGCAGGATGGCGTCGGCCTCGAGCGCTCCGACGAAGCGCTCGATCTCCTCCGCCATGTTGGCGCGCATCAGCCGCTTGTAGTCGCGGGCGAGCGCGTCGCCGCCACGGTCGAGCTCCTCGTCGAACTCCTCGACGTTCTCCTGGGTGAAGACACCCTCGCGGTAGACGTCGCAGTTCGGGCAGTGGAGCAGGACGCTCCAGTTCTCGGGGCCGGCCTCATCCCACTGGACCGGGTACACGAGCTCGGAAGCGCAGTCGATGCAGACGTGCAGGTCCTGATGGGTCTCGGCGGGGGTGTGCGCGGGCGTCTGGGACTCCGGCTCCTCCGCACGCGGCTCATCCGCGTCCTTGAAGTACACGACCTCGATGGTCTTCCCGCTAGGGAGAACCACTCGTTTCGTGTAGTGGGTCTGTTCTCCGTGGCTTTCCATCTCTCGCATCCTCTTGCTCCCGGTATCGGCACTCCATCGCCGAACTTGAAGGAAATTTGTGGGCTGGCAGTTCCTCCAACTGCTGTGTACGTCCTTTACTTACGCCGGTCACGGCGAATTGGACGTGACATCGAGCACGGAAGCGTCAGGAGGGGCGCCGCGGCCCGCCCTCGTAGCGGGACTCCGTGGCGTCGACCTGGCCGTGGTAGTGGCTGCCCAGGTCGGGGTGCCCGTAGGGCCGCTCGGCCGGCCGGTCGAGCGCCATGAACGAAAGCTGGGCGATTGGCTTGCCCGGCCAGAGCACGATCGGGACGCGCGTGAGGTTCGTGATCTCGAGCGTCAGGTTGCCGCTGAATCCCGGATCGACGAAGCCCGCGGTGGCGTGGACGATCAGCCCGAGCCGGCCGAGCGAGCTCTTGCCCTCGATCCGAGCCACCAGGTCGTCCGGCATCGCGACCGACTCCACCGTCGTGCCGAGCACGAACTCGCCTGGGTGGATCACGAACGACTGGTCGTCCTCGATTCGCACGTGCTCGGTCACGCCCTGGGGCGGCTCCGCCAGGTCGATCGCGGGCAGGCGATGGTTGTGGAAGACGCGGAAGGACGGCCCCAGCTTCAGGTCGACGCTGGCCGGTTGGACCATCTCGGGATCCCAGGGATCGATGCTGATGCGCCCCTCGTCGACGAGCCGGCGAATCGTGCCGTCTGAGAGAACCGCGCCGTTCACGCGCCCATCCTCGCAATTCCAACAAACGGGCGGCGCGGCGCCGCTACCATGCGGAGGACATGCCGACTCCGGGGCCTCTCGAGATCATCATCGTCCTGATCATCGTGCTCGTCATCTTCGGGCCCAAGCGCTTGCCCGACCTCGGCAGGTCGCTGGGCAAGGGGATGCGCGAGTTCAAGGACTCCGTGACGGGCAAGGACAAGGAGCACGAGCAGATCGACTCCGTCAAGACGGTCGGGGACACGCCGGAGCCGCCGGCGACGACCACGACCTCCACGACGACGCGCGAGCAGCAGCCCTAGCCGAAGGAGCCGCGTAGGGCGTGCGGCGCATACGACCGATCTCACACGACGACCGGTTGTCGGTTGTCGAGCATTTGGACGAGCTGCGTACGCGGTTGATTCTTTGTGCGGTTGCGTTTGGGGCGGCGTGGGCGTTGACGGCGTGGCAGAACCATTTGGTGCTGGACATCGTCAACGCGCCGTTGCCGGACGGGATCGAGCCGATCACGTTGGGGCCGGCGGAGGCGTTCTACACGACACTCACGAACTCCGCCTACGCCGCGCTGCTGATCGCGCTGCCGGTGATCCTGTACCAGCTGTACGCGTTCGTGTTGCCGGCCTTCAGCCCGACCGAACGCAGGGTCGCGACGCCGCTTTTGCTGCTCGTGCCGATCCTGTTCATCACGGGGGTTGTGTTCTGCTACTTCGTGGTGCTGGGGCCGGCGCTTGACTTCCTGCTGAATTTCAACGCGGACGAGTTCAACACCCAGGTGCGGGCGCGCGACTACTACTCGTTCATCACGCTGCTGATGCTGGCGATGGGGATCGGGTTCCAGATCCCGGTCGGGGTGATCGCGGCCTGCCGGCTCGGGCTGACCTCCCCGGAGCAGCTGCGCGCGGGGCGCCGCTACGCGATCGTCGTGATCGCGGTGCTCGCCGCGCTCTTGCCCACCCTCGACCCGCTCACCCTGATCCTCGAGATGATCCCCCTGATCCTGCTGTACGAGCTCTCGATCTGGCTCGCCTCAGCACTCGGCAGACCCTCACCCGAGGCAGCCGACCAAATCGCCTCCGCCGAGGGTTCGTGACCCACTAGCCTTCGCTGTCGCATGTTGTTCGATCTGAGAGGACGGCGGCGCCGCTTGGTGCAGGCCACCTACCTGTCGCTCGCCGTGTTGATGGGCGGCGGACTCGTGCTGTTCGGAATCGGCGGAGACGTCTCAGGTGGGCTCCTGAACGCCTTCGACGGCAGCGGCGGCGGCAGCGACGTCAACCAGGCCCTGGAGGACCGCATCGACAGGCAGGAGCAGCGCCTGCAGTCGAACCCGGCCAACATCGCGGTGCTCCAGTCGCTCGTGCGCGACAACTACCAGCTGGCGACGAGCCAGCAGCCATCGGGTGCGACGGCCTTCCCGGATGAAGCTCGCGACGATCTCCAGAAGGCGGCGAACTACTGGCAGCGCTACCTCAAGGCCGAGAGCGAGAAGCCGAGTCCCTCAACCGCTCTGTACGCGCTGCGCGTATACGACGTCACTGCCCTCAATCAGCCCAAGCAGGCAGCGCAGGCGGCCTCGATCATCGCCGAGGACCAGAACGATTCGTCCGCATACCTGCAGCTCGTTGCGTACGCTGCTCTGGCCGGGGATAAGCGGACTGCGAATCTGGCTACGCAGAAGGCGGTGGATCTCGCTCCAAAAAGTCAGCGCAAGCAGGTCGAACAGCAGGCCGAGGCGCTGAAGAAACCCCAGCAGGCGCAGCCGCAAGGCGGCTGACGTAGGCTACGGGAACGCAAGGACTGGCTCCCCGCGCCAAGAAGACCAACAGGGAGAGACGTGAACTTCCACATCGAAGACGAGGCCGTCGACGACTCCACTCACATAATCGAGCTTGGCGGCGAGGTCGACCTCTACACCGCGCCCGAGTTCAAGGAGCGCATGGTCGAGCTGATCGAGTCGGGCAAGAAGCAGATCGTGGTCGATCTGTCGAAGGCCACCTTCATCGACTCGACGACGCTCGGCGTCCTCGTGGGCGGCGTCAAGCGCCTGCGGCCGGCCGGCGGTTCGCTCGCGCTCGTCTGCACGGACGACAACATCACGAAGATCTTCGAGATCACCGGGCTCGACCGCGTGTTCCCGATCCACTCGTCGCGTGAGGAGGCGCTCGACGCCGTCGCATCGGGAGCCACCGAGTAGCGCAGCGCCTCTAGAATCGTCTGCTCGCCCGGGCCGTTAGCTCAATTGGCAGAGCAGGAGACTCTTAATCTCAAGGTTGAAGGTTCGATTCCTTCACGGCCCATTGCGGCGGCGAGAGCGCTGCCGCCGGCCGCGCGCCGCTGCTGATCAGCCGAACGTGAACGCATAGGCGCTCACGCCCGCAGGCAGCCGCAGCTCGAGCTCATGCTCGCCCACCTCGGGTAGCGCGACGATCCGGTAGAGGCGCTGGCGCTGGACGGTCACGGCAGCGGCGCTCACATCCGGCCCGGCGAGCTCCGGTGGAATCGGGCGGCCGTCGAGCAGCACCTGCACGCGCCGCGGGAGCGAACCGCGCGAGGACATCACGAGGTAGACCTCGCGTGCCACCGGCCGCGCCAGGATCCGCGCGTCGGCCACGGCGGCGGCGTCCTCGTCGTGGACGTCCCAGATGCCGCTGAGGGCGAAGCGGCTCGGCTCGAGTTCCTCGGTAGGGGCCGGGTAACGGCGCTGTCCCGGACGTGGCGGCGAACCGGCGAACCCCTGCGCCCGCGACGCGCCGAGATAGGTCTCGGGGGTGCGCACCCCGGGCGCCGCGCTCGCAGGCCGGACCCCTGAGGCGGACGGGAGGCGCCGGTCTCCGGTCTCCGCGAGGAGCGTCCGGATGGCCCTCTCGGTCTGCCCGTAGGCGCCCTCGCCGAAGTGCGCGTAGCGGACCCGGCCTTCCGCGTCGACCAGGTACTTCGCCGGCCAGTACTGGTTGCCCCAGGCGTTCCAGGTCGCGTACTCGTTGTCCTGGGCGATCGGGTAGCGGAGGTCGTTGTCGCGGACCGCCCGCTCCACGTTGTCGCGCTCGCGCTCGAAGGCGAACTCGGGCGTGTGGACACCGACGATCACGAGGCCGTCGCGTGCGTAGCGCTCGTGCCAGGCGCGCAGCGCCGGGAAGGTGCGCAGGCAGTTGATGCACGTGTAGGTCCAGAAGTCGACCAGCACGACCTTGCCGCGCAGCTCGTGCAGCGTCAGGGGACGGTCGGCGCGCGTGTTGAGCCAGGAGTCGTTGCCCGTGAAGTCCGGCGCCCGCCCGAGCACCGGCAGCCCGGCGGCCGGGTCGCGCTCGTGAAAGCGCGACGGGCCGCGCAGGTCGGCGAGGCGGCCAGAGACCGCGTCGCTGCGCTCGAGCCCGCTGGTCGGGTTCGAGAACACGGACGGCAGCTCGTTGGCGAGCACGGTTTGGAAGCGCACGTCGAGTTCGGCGGCCATGGCCACGGCGGTCGCGAGCAGCAGCACGCCGAGCGCGCGCTGGACCGTCGGTCCGTGCCCGGCCCGCCGGATCCGCTCCACCAGCGCACGACCTCCGAAGGCGATCAGCAGAAGGATGACCGCCGAGCCGAGGCCGTATGCGAGCGCGACCACCACGAGCTCGCCCGACACGCCCTGCGTCGCCGACAGCGAGATCACAGCCGCGAGGATCGGACCGGCGCAGGGTGCGTACAGGAACCCGAGCGCCCCACCCACGACGATCCCCGACCAGAAGCCGCTGCCCTTGTCGCGCGGGCCGAGTCGCTGCAGCGGCGCGAACGCCCGCTCTACGAGCAGTCCGAGCCGTGGCCACAGCAACGCGATGCCGAACAGCGCGAGGACGACGACCGCCACGGTGCGGGTGAAGTCGTCCGCCAGGCCCACTCCGTCGATCACCGAGGCGAGCGCGACGATCGTGAGTGTGTGCGTCACGACGAGCCCGAGGATCACGCCGAGCGGTCGCCGTCGCCCGCCCGCGGCGCTTGCGGACAGAAGCGCGGGCAGCACCGGCAGGACGCACGGCGTGAGCGCCGTGCCGGCCCCCGCCAGCACCGCGAAGATCACAAGCAGCGCCATCTGCACTCACTATGGCGATCGCGCCTCTGCGATCATCATCGCCATGTCTCAGCCTTCCACGACGACCGCCGAGCTGGCCTGCGTCGACGGACGCATCACGCCCGCCGACGAGGCCACGATCCCGGCCACCGACGAGGGGCTGCTGCGCGGCGACGGAGCCTTCGAGGTCATCCGCATCTACGAAGGCCGCCCGTACGCGCTCAGCGACCACCTGGACCGGCTCGAGCGCTCTGCCGCGAACCTGCGCCTGCCGGAGGCCTTCCGCGCGGAGCTCGAGGTGGAGATCCCAGAGCTGCTCGCCGAGCGCGGTAGCGGCGAGTTCGACGGCTGCCTGCGCGTGGTGCTCACGCGCGGAGGCCGGCGGCTGCTGCTGACGGAGCCGCTGCCTCCGGCCCCCGAGCGCATCCGGCTGGGTGTGGTCGAATACGCGCCGACGCGGGTGCTCGACGGCATCAAGTCGCTTTCCTACGGAGCGAACATGCTGTGCAGCCGGCTCGCACGCGAGCGCGGCTTCGACGAGGCCCTGCTCGTGACCCCGCACGGGCGCGTGCTGGAGGCGCCGACCTCGTCGCTCTTCTGGGCCGACGCGTCCGGCACGCTCTTCACGCCGCCGCTCTCGGAGCACGTCCTGGCCTCGATCACGCGCGCGCGTGTGCTCGACCTGGTCGCGGTCGAGGAGCGGCCCTGCACGATGGACGACCTGCGCTCGGCGAGCGAGGCGTTCCTCGCCTCGACCACGCGCGAGGTGCAGTCGATCGCCGCCGTCGAGGACATCGAGCTCCCGGAGGGCGCGCGCACGCGCGAGGCGGCGGAGGCGTTCCGCGCGCGTGTCGAGGACGAGCTCGCTGCGGGGGCCTAGTCCGACGGCTCGGAGCGCTCGCGCGGACGCGAGTCGATCCGGTGTGACAGGTACCAGGCGACGTGCTTCACGACGTCTGCTGCCAGGCTCAGCACGCCTGCGGCGCCCCCCACGACCTTTCCGGCCAACACGCAGGACATCATAGGACCGATCGCCGAACCATTCGACGTGCGAATCGTCACGATCATCGGTAACCGCCCGCAGTTCGTGAAGGCGGCCGCCGTCTCCCGCAGGCTGCGCGAGACGTTCGACGAGCTGATCGTGCATACGGGCCAGCACTACGACGACGAGCTCTCGCGGGTGTTCTTCGAGGAGCTGAACGTTCCGCGGCCCGCGCGCGAGCTCGGCGCCGGGACGGGCTCGAACACAGCCCAGACGGCGCGCATCCTCGCGGCCCTCGAGCCCGTGCTGGCGGAGCTGAGGCCCCAGCTCGCCCTCGTCTACGGGGATACCAACTCGACGCTCGCGGGGGCGCTTGCGGCCGCTCAGGCAGGCATTCCGGTGGGACACGTCGAGGCGGGCATGCGCTCGTTCGACCGCACGATGCCCGAGGAGCTCAACCGGGTGCTGACGGACCACGCGAGCGACCTGCTGCTGTGCTCGACGCCGACCTCCGTGGCGAACCTCGAGCGCGAGGGTGCGGCGGGCGAGGCGCATCTGGTCGGCGACGTCATGGCGGACGTCTCGCTCGCGTTCCGCGACGTCGCGGAGCAGCGCTCGCGCATCCTCGAGGAGCTCGCTCTCGAGTCGGGCAACTATCTGGTCGTGACCGCCCACCGGGCCGGCAACGTCGACGATCCGGCCCGCCTCGAGGCGCTCGTGACCGTGCTCGAGCGGCTGCCGCCGCCCGTCGTGTTCCCGCTGCACCCGCGCACGCGCGCGCGGCTCGAAGCGGCCGGCCTGACGGACCGCCTGGCCGGCGTCACGGTGGTCCCGCCGCTCGGCTACCTCGACTTCCTCGAGCTGGCTCGGCACGCGCGCGCCGTGCTCACCGACTCCGGCGGGGTGCAGAAGGAGGCGTATCTGCTCGGCGTCCCGTGCATCACGCTCCGGGACCGCACCGAGTGGGTCGAGACGGTCGAGACGGGCTGGAACACGCTCGTCGACCTCGATGCCGACGCGGCGCTCGCCGCGCTGGACGCGCGGCCTCCGGCGGAGCGCCCCGAGCTGTACGGCGGCGGCCGGGCCGCGGAGCGCGTTGCCGAGGTCCTCGCTGCCTACACTGCGCGCCTATGAGGATCGGGATTGTCGGGCTCGGCTACGTCGGCCTCCCGCTCGCCGTGGCCTTCTCCGAGGCGGGGCACGACGTGGTGGGGGTCGACAGCGACTCGCGCGTGGTCGAGGCCCTCGCCGCCGGGCGCTCCCACATCGAGGACGTGCCTGACGAGGTGCTCGCCGGCGCCGCGGAGCGCCTGCGTCCGACGACGCGCTATGCCGACCTCGCTAAGACGGACGCCGTCGTCGTCGCCGTCCCGACGCCGCTCACGCGCAACCGCGAGCCCGACCTGCAGCCGCTCGTGGCCTGCGGCAGCGCGCTCGCCGAGGTGCTGCAGGCGGGGCAGCTGGTGGTGCTCGAGTCGACCACCTACCCCGGGACGCTGCGCGAGCGCTTCGTGCCCCTGCTCGAGGAGTCGGGCCTGGCCGCCGGCCGTGATTTCCACGCCGCCTACTCGCCGGAGCGGATCGACCCCGGCCGCACCGACTTCGCGCTCCGCAACACCCCCAAGGTCGTCGGCGGCCTGACCCCGGAGTGCCTGCAGCGCGCGATCGACCTCTACCGGCTCGTCTGCGACGAGGTCGTCGAGGTGTCGACACCCGAGGCCGCCGAGTTGACGAAGCTGCTCGAGAACATCTTCCGCTCGGTCAACATCGCGCTCGTCAACGAGCTGGCGGTGCTCTGCGACCGCATGGGCATCGACGTCTGGGAGGTCGTCGACGCCGCCGCAACCAAGCCCTACGGGTTCATGTCGTTCAAGCCGGGTCCGGGCATGGGGGGCCACTGCCTGCCGGTCGACCCGTTCTACCTGTCGTGGCGGGCGCGCGAGTTCGACATGCAGACCGAGTTCGTGGAGCTGGCGGGCGAGGTCAACCAGGCGATGCCGTATTTCTGCGTCGAGCGCATCTCGCGCGCGCTCAACGACCACTCGAAGGCGGTGCGCGGAGCGCGGATCGCGATCTTCGGTGTCTCCTACAAGCCGGGCGTCGGCGACCTGCGCGAATCTCCGGCGCTGCGCATCATGCGCATCCTGCGCGCGCGCGGCGCCGAGCTCAGCTACCACGACGACTTCGTCCCCGAGCTCTCCGACCACGGCCTGGTCTCGGAGTGGCCCGAGGATGCCGACTGCTCGGTGATCGTGACCGCCCACCCCGGCCTCGACCTGGAGCGGATCGTGCGCGAGTCGCCGCTCGTCGTCGACTTCCGCGGCGTCACACGCGGCATCGAGGCGGCGAACCTGGTCCGGCTGTGAGCGCCCGGCTGTCGCGCTCCGAGCGCGCACCCGGGTTGCTGCTCGGCGACGGCGTGGTGCTCCCCGAGACCGTGGAGCTGGGCGGCAACGTGATCGTGCACGCCGGCACCGTCGTCGGTGAGGGCGTTGTCCTGCAGGACGGCTGCGTCGTCGGGAAGCCGCCGGCGCTCGGCCCGCACACGAGCTCCGCGAGTGGGGCCGATCTGCCGCCGGCGGTGCTGGGTGCCGGCGCGACCGTGGGCGCCGGGGCCGTCGTGCTGGCGGGCGCCGAGATCGGCGAGCGCGCGGTGGTTGCCGACCAGGCGCACGTCCGCGAGCGCACCACGATCGGCGCCGAGACCGTCGTCGGCCGCGGCGCCTCGGTCGAGAACGACGTGCGGGTTGGCGCGCGTGTGCGCATGCAGACGGGCGCCTACGTCACCGCCTGGTCGCTCGTCGAGGACGACGTCTTCATCGCGCCGGGCGTGATGCTCACCAACGACCCGACGGCGGGCCGCCGCCCGCCGGGCGTCGAGCTGCGCGGGGCGACGCTCAGGCGCGGCTGCCGGGTGGGGGCGCGCGCGGTGCTGCTGCCCGGGATCGAGGTGGGTGCCGAGGCGTTTGTGGGCGCGGGAGCGGTGGTCACACGCGACGTGGCGCCGGGCGCGGTCGTGGTCGGTGTGCCGGCGCGGCCGGTCCGCGACGTGCCGGCGCAGGAGCACCTCCCCGCATGAAGCTGCGCCGCCGCCGGCCGCTCGCGCCCGGGCGCGGCACGCTCGCGCTGGGCACGTTCGCGACGGTCACGTTCGCGGCAGTCGTCGTCGTGGAGGTCGGCCGAGTGTGGAGGCGCGGGCGAGCCCCGCTCCCGTTGGAGACGGACGACCTGCTCCTGGCCGCGGAGGAGGCGGTCGCGGAGACGGCAGAGGTGGCGCGCGTCGGCTACCGCGGGGGCTCCACACGCGAGAACTCGACGTTCAACCTGCTCACCGCGTTCGCCGGGACCTTCCTGTCGGTCAGGACGATCACCTACCTGCTTCGGGCGCGCCCGCGCGTGGGGCCGTTCAGGAACGTGCGCGTGGGCCGCCGCCACATCCACCACTTCGTCCCGGGGATCATGCTCGCGTTCGCCGCCGGAGCGGTCGGAATCGTGTCGCGCGACGAGCGACTCGAGCCGGTTCTGGCGGTGCCCTTCGGGGTCGGGATGGGCCTGACGCTCGACGAGTCTGCGCTGCTGCTCGAGCTCGAGGACGTCTACTGGTCCGAGGAGGGGCTGCTGAGCGTGCAGGTCACGCTGGCAGTGATGGCGATGCTCGGCGCACTCGCTCTGAGCGTCCGCTTCCTGCGGCGTGGCGAGCAGCTCGTGCTGGAGCCGGACCGCCGCGACCAGTGATTTGATTCCGCACATGGAAAGCGGACCCCCCACGCCTGACCGCCCCCGCGACCCGGAGTCGCCCGGGCCGGATCCGGGCCCGCAGTCGCCGGCGCCACCCCCTCCAGGACCGCAGGCGCCCCCGCCGGGCCCGCAGGCGCCGGCGCCGGGACCGGAGGGCCCTGGCGGGCTGCCGAAGGCGCCTCCCGCTCCGGAGGGCCCGGCCTACGGCGGGCCCGTGCCCCCCGGCGGATGGGATCAGCCGCTCGGGCAGGCGCCGCACGTGTTCGCGGGCGCCGAGCTGTCGGGCTGGTGGCGACGCGTTGGCGCGCAGGTCCTGGACAGCCTGATCCTCACGATCCCCGTGGCCCTGATCGTGGTCCTGGTGGTCGTCGTCGCGGCGGGTAGCGACGTGGGTGCCGTCGTGATCGGCGTTATTGCGTCGCTCGCCTACGTGGTCGCGGTGATCCTCTACGCGCCGGTGCTGATGAAACGCCCGGGAGCGCACAACGGCCAGACCTGGGGCAAGCAGGCGCTTGCGATCCGCGTCGTGCACGACACGGGCGAGGAGGTCACGTTCGGCTACGCGTTCGTGCGCGAGGTGCTCGTCAAGTACCTGCTGTTCAACTTCGTCGGCAGCTTCTTCTTCTCGATCCCGACGATCCTCGACTACCTGTGGCCACTCTGGGACGACCAGAACCGCTGCCTGCACGACATGGTCGTGAAGTCACACGTGGTGAGGACCTGATCTAGGCCGCGGCCGGTCGCAGCCGCTCGGCCGCGCCGGTCCAGATCATCTCGTCGCGGCCCGGTCCGACGCCCACCATCACGACCGGGATGCCGAGGAAGTCCGAGATGTAGTCGAGGTAGGCGCGCGCGTTCTGCGGCAGGTCCTCGAGCGAGCGCGCCGCGCCGAGGTCCTCGTGCCAGCCGGGCAGCGGAATGTACTCGCCCTCCGCCTTGTGCAGGATCGACTGGTGGTACGGGAACTCGTCGAAGGTCGCCCCCTCGGGGCCGCGGTAGCGGACCGCGACGTTGAGCGGGTCGATACCCGTGAGCACGTCGAGCTTCGTCAGGATCAGGCCGGTCAGGCCATTGATCCTGGTGGCGTAGCGCAGCGCGACGAGGTCGAGCCAGCCGGTGCGGCGCGCGCGGCCGGTCGTGGTGCCGAACTCGTGACCGGCCTCGCGAATGGCCTCGCCAAGGGCGTCGTCGAGCTCGGTGGGGAAGGGCCCTGCGCCAACGCGGGTCGTGTAGGCCTTGGCGATCCCCCACACCTCGTCGAGCGAGCTCGGGCCGACACCCGCGCCCGCGCACGCCGAGCCGGCGACGACGTTGGAAGAGGTCACGAACGGGTAGGTGCCGTGGTCGATGTCGAGCAGCGTGCCCTGAGCGCCCTCGAACACGACCAGGCCGCCCTCGTCGATGACGCGCCAGGCGAGCGGCGCCGTGTCCGCGATGTGCGGCTCGAGCCGGTGGCCGAGGATGCGGTACTCCTCGGTCATCGTGTGCAGGTCGAGCGCCGGCTCCTTGGCGTAGGGCCGCAGCATCAGCCGCTTCGGCTCCATCGCGGCGTAGATCTTCTTGCGCAGGATCTTCTCGTCGAGCAGGTCCTGGACGCGGATGCCGAGGCGCGAGGCCTTGTCCGCGTAGCAGGGCCCGATGCCGCGCCGGGTCGTGCCGATCTGGAGCTTGCCGAGCTTCGCCTCACCCTCCTGATCGAGCAGCTTGTGGTACGGCATGATCAGGTGCGCGTTGGCGGAGATGCGCAGCCCGCTGATGTCGATCCGCTGGCGGCGCAGGTCGTCGATCTCGGCGGTGAGCACCTTCGGGTCGACCACGACGCCATTGCCGATCGCGCAGAGCTTGCCGGGGTAGAGGATCCCCGACGGGATCAGGTGGAACTTGAACGTCTCGCCGTCGCGGACGATGGTGTGGCCGGCGTTGTTCCCACCCTGGAAGCGGATCACGAGGTCGGCCTGCTCGGCGAGCAGGTCGACGACCTTTCCCTTCCCCTCGTCGCCCCACTGGGCGCCGACTATCACCAGGCCGGGCATGCGCGGTCGAGTCTAGATGGGAGCGAGGGGCGGGTTATCAGGCGCCCTGCGCGGCCATGCGCAGGTCCGGCCCCTGGATCGGGATCGGGTCGTCGCAGATCTCCATCAGCCGCGAGACGGTCCGCGACCCGATCTGCTTGCGAAGCCGCACGATCGGATCGAGCTCGGCGGCGACCTCGCGCGCGGATACCTCGCCCACGACCCGTTCGAGCCGCTCGATCAGCACTCGCAGCTCATCGATGTCGCGGCCGTCCACGCGGCCGCCGTTGACGGCGTCGCGCAGGTCGCGCGCGCCACGGGAGAGCATCCGGCTCGCCGACTCCGGGTCCGGATCGGGCAGGTTCGTCGTGACGACGATCGCCCGGCGGTCCTGCCAGCGCTCGTTGACGATCGAGAAGAGCTGCTCGAGGACCCACTCGGTCTGCTTCTCGGCCCCCAGGTCGTCGAGCACGAGCAGGTCGACGGAGCAGAGGCGGCGGAAGAAGGCCAGGTAGTTGTCGCCCGAGTCGCGGTCGAAGGTGCGCTTGATCTCGGCCAGCAGCAGCGGCACCGGATAGACGGCGAACGAGCGCCCGGCGTCACGGGCCGCCTTCGCGACCAGAATCGCAAGCGAGGTCTTGCCGGTGCCGACGGGGCCGTCGAACCAGAGGCCCTGGCCGGCCTCGAGGTGGCTGTCGAGCGAGCGCACGAAGGCGCGCACGCGTCGCAGGACGACCGGGTCGAGCGAGACGATCGGCTCGCGCTCGAACGACACCTCCCGAAAGCGCCGGCCGATCCCGCTGCCGATCCCGCCGCTTGCGGCGCGGCGCTGCTGCTGCTCACGGCAACGGCAGGGACGCGCCTCGCTCGTCGCCTCGTCGAGGATCCATGTCGACCCGTCGCACTCGGCGAACGGGCAGACGCGCGGCTTCGTGTCGACCGGCTGGAGCACTAGTCCTCACCGGACGGCGACGTGGGCACCTCGACGCCGCGCTCGCGGTACATGCTGCTGAAGCGCGGATAGCGCGGCTGGAAGGTGAGCGTGACCTCGCCGATCGGCCCGTTGCGGTGCTTGGCGAAGATCACGTCCGCCTCGCCGAGCCGCTCGGACTCGCGGTTGTAGTACTCGTCGCGGAAGACGAACATCACGACGTCCGAGTCCTGCTCGACCTGCCCTGACTCGCGCAGGTCCGACAGCATCGGGATCGGCGGGTTGCGCGACTCGACGGCGCGCGAGAGCTGCGACACCGCGATCACCGGGATCTCGAGCTCGCGCGCGAGGATCTTCAGCCCGCGGCTGATCTGGCCGACCTGCTCCACGCGGCTGTCGGCGCGCCCGTCCGGCCGGATCAGCTGCAGGTAGTCGACGATCAGCAGCCCGAGCCCGTTCTCACTGCGGGCGTGGAGGCGGCGCGCCTTGGCGCGCATCTCGAGCACGCTGATGTCGCTCGAGTCGTCGATGTAGATCGGCGCGCGGGCGAGCTTCTCGACCGCCCGCAGGACCTTCGGCCAGCGGTCCGCCTTGACGCGCCCCTTGCGCAGCTCGTCGCTCGAGACCTTGGCCTGCGACGCGATGAAGCGGTGCGCCAGCTCGGTCTCGGACATCTCGAGCGAGAACAGGGCGACCGAACGACCGTGCTCGATGGCGGCGTTCTCCGCGATGTTGGTGGCGAGGGTCGACTTGCCCATGGATGGGCGGGCGGCCAGCACGATCAGGTTGCCGGGCTGGAAGCCGCCCGTCAGGTCGTCGATGTCCTGGAAGCCGCTCGGGGTGCCGGTGAGGCCGACGTCGCTGCGTGAGAGCTCCTCGAGCTTGTCGATCTCATCGTGCAGGACGGCCTCGATCGTCTTCATCTCGGACATCCCGCCGTCGTGCCCGATCTTGAAGAGGATCGACTCGGCCCGCTCGATCAGCTCGCGCGCGTCGCCGCGGTGGGCGATCACGTCGTCCTGGATCTGGCGCGAAGTCGTCAGGATGCTGCGCAGGAGTGCGTTCTCCTTGACGATCCGCGCGTAGTCGAGCACCGCGCCCAACGCGGGCACGACCGTCGGCAGCGAGTTGACGTACGACTCGCCGCCCGCCTTCTCGAGATCGCCGCCGCGGCGCAGCTCCTCGGAGACGGTGAGCGCGTCCACGGCCTCGGGCTCCGCCTTCTCCTTGAGGCGGATCATCGCCGCGAAGATCAGCTGATGGCGCGGCCGGTAGAAGTCCGCCGAGCGCAGCCCGACCTCGAGAAGCACACCGTCGAGCGCCTGCTCGGTGAGCAGGATCGCCCCGAGGACAGAGGCCTCGGCCTCCTCGTTATGAGGAGGAACGCCGTTGGAGGCGGCCTCAGGCGGAGTCGCGACTGCTCATAGCCGCCGCATAGCGTCTCAGGGCGCGAGGGGCCCGCCTGCCAAGGAAGCAGGGGCGAACGCGTGCTCAGCACGCGGAGCCCCGATGACGCCGGCAGGCGATGCCCCGCAGCGTCACTGAGGGCCTATGCCTGGGGGGTGACGATGGTCTTGATCTCCGTCGTCACGCCGTCCGCGACCTCGACGGTGACCATGTGGGTGCCCGTTGTCTTGATGGGCTCCTCGAGCGCCACGCGGCGCTTGTCCAGGCGGACCCCGCGGGCCTGGCGGATCGCGTCGACGATCTCCTGCGAGGTGACGGAGCCGAACAGCCGGCCGTCGTCACCCGCCTGATGGGAGATCGTGAGCACGGTCTTGCGCAGGAGCGCGGCCGTCTCCTCGGCCTTCTCGGCCGCCTCGACCACCGCACGCTCGGCGGCCTCGCGGCGCCGCTGCGACTCCGCGATCGCCGCCGGCGTGGCCGGCTGCGCGATCTTGCGGGGGACGAGGTAGTTGCGGAGGTAACCCGGCGAGACGTCGATGACGTCGCCGCGCTCGCCGAGGTTGTCCGCGTCCCTGAGAAGGATTGCCTGAGCCATGGTGCTTCCGTCCTTACACGACCGGCGCGGCCTGAGCGGCCATCACCGATCCGATACGTACGGGAGCAAGCCCAGCTCACGCGCCCGCTTGACCGCGGTGGCGAGCTGGGACTGGTGGCGCCGGCAGGCGCCGGTCACGCGCGACGAGCGGATCTTGCCCTTGTCGCTGATCGCGCGGCGCAGCGCTGCGAGGTCCTTGTAGTCGACGACGTCGACCTTGTCCTTGCAGAACGGGCAGGACTTCCGGCGCGGCCCACCGGGCGCGCCCTTCCCACGGCCGCGACGCCTGTCGCGGGTCGCGGTGCCTGTTCCTCCACGCTGCTTGGCCACCAGTTTGCTCCTACGTACTCGCTACTTCGGGGTCAGAACGGAATGTCGTCGTCCGATCCCCCGGCGCCCACAGGCGCCTGAGCGAAGTCCGCGGTATCTGCCGGAACATCGCTCTGCGGCGTAAACCGACCGCCGTTCTCGCCACCATCACGGGAGCCGAGGAACTGAACAGAGTCGGCAATGATATCTACCGACTGGCGCTTGTTGCCCTGATTGTCCTGCCACTCGCGCCACTCGAGCCGCCCGTCGACCGCGATCGGCCGCCCCTTCGAGAGGTACTGGGCGCAGTTCTCGCCCTGGACGCCCCATACGGTGACGTCGAAGTAGTTGGGTTTCTCGGTCCACTCACCGGTGGAGCCGTCCTTGCGACGGGTGTTGACGGCGACGCGCAGGCTGCACACCGACGTGCCACCCGATGTCGTCCGCAGCTCCGGGTCCCGCGTGAGGTTCCCGGTGAGGACGACTCTGTTGATGTTGACTCCGGCCATGAGGCTGACTTCCTCCTGTCCTGCTTCGAAACAAGGGCGGCTGATTGGGCTGTCCGACGAGGGTACAAATGGAGTCGGAGCGCTTGGACGCCGTCTGACAGGAATTCGCCGCCGAGTTGCGGCTTCTTTCGCGAAAGCGTTACGGAAGGGTGCTCAGGCGTCGCTGGGGGCGGCTTCCGCAACCGGCTCGTCGGCCGCGGCGGGCGCTGCCTCGTCCGTCGGCGGGGCGTCCGCGGCGGCGCGGGCGGCGACCTTGGTGTCCTGCGGCTCGCGGTCGTCGCGGCGCCGGACGGCCTGGTGCTCGGGCGCCGGTGGGACGGGCTGGCCCGGCTTCGCCTTGATGATGCGGAAGCGCAGCACGCCGTCGGAGATCCGCAAGCGCTGGTTCAGCCGCTCGAGCAGCTGGTTGTCGCCCTCGAACTGGTACAGCCGGTAGTCGGCCTCCGGGCGGTGGTCGATCTCATAGGCCATGCGGCGCTGGCCCCAGTCGTAGCTCCCGGCGAGCGTGCCGCCGGAGCCGATCAGGGACTCCGCCTCGTTGATCGCGGCGGTGCGCCGCTCCTCCGGGGCGTTCGGATCGATCAGCAGCATGAGGTCGTAGAAACCGGCCATTCGAGCGGGGCACGATAGCAGTGGCGATCCGCAACGCCGGGGGCGAAGCGGGTCCCGGCCGTGCTTCACCGGGACATGGACCGGTGGCGAGCGGGCGGCGTCGCGGCGCTGCTGCGCCGGGTGCGCTGGGGGAACGTCGGACGGCTGATGGCCCTGCTCGCCGCCGGCCTTCTGGGGTTGAGCACGATCCGGGGCTGCGGTCCCGAGCCGCGCGGGGCGGCGCCCCCGGCGCGGCCGGAGCCGCCCGCGGTTGCCGAGCCGCCGCCGGTCAGGCCACCTCCGCCGCGTCGGCGGTCGAGCCGGCGCGGCGGCCCCGCCCACGCAAGCCGGTCCGTCCACCGCGGCGACAATCCAGGTCCCGCGGTCCTCGTGGGGGAGAACGGCAGCGACGACGGGCAGCCACGCCGCGGCCCGCCCCGCCGCCGTCACCGCCGCCTGTTGCCATCGCCCCCGGCACCACCGCTCGCAGCCGCCCCGGCCCGTCCCACCGCCGGCGCCTCCGCCGCGGCCGCCGCAACCCGGTGAGTTCGCGCCGAACCCGGCCCCGTGATCGGCCACGCGTCCTGGATCACCCACCGTATGTGTAGGCGATCCAGGAATGCTCCGGTGAGGCCGGCCGTCAGTTCGGAATGGCGCTCAGCACCGCGTGCACTCGGCGCGCGACCGAGTTCAGCACCGGCCCGTAGAGCCGTGGGAGCCCGGCGGCCTTCACGCTCGTCACGCTGACGACCGTGCCGACGTTGGTCGCCCGGTCGCGATTGTTGAGCCAAGGGCCGCCGCTCGTCCCGGCCGTCTGGCTGCATGAGATCCCGACCGGATCGGGCCCCGATCCCCCAACGCGCCCCGTGCGCCCCAGGCGGTTCGGGCCGCATTGGAACAGCGACTCGCCGTCGAAGGGCGGCAGCGCCGGATAGCCGAAGACGGCGGCCTTGGTCGGCGCCTTGCGCGCGAAGGCGATGTGCTGCGCGGCGCCGAGGACGTCGGTGAGCGTCCGGGCGAGGCCGTCCTTGGCCAGCACGACTCCGCCGAAGTCACGCCGGAAGTGGGTGGCGTCGCCCTCGATCGTCCAGCTCTGAGATGCGCCCCAGAAGATCCCCGGCCAGATCCCGAACGGCGCCGGGCCGCCGGCCGCGGCGGGGCGGTAGCCCGGCACGAACGCGAAGTTCGTGTGCGGTGCGCCGCCACGCCCGCTGTGCACGCAGTGGCCGGCGGTCCAGACGACGCTGCGGTTCGTGCTGTCGACGAGCGTCGCCGAGCAGACCCAGTCGCTGCCGTCGGGCCGCTTCGAGAAGAGCCGGCCGATTGTCCGCGTGCCGGGCAGGTCGGTGGTCACGGGCTTCGCGCCCGGGTTCAGGCTGGTCCAGTGAGGCTTGCGGCGGCGCTTCCGCTTCTGCCGGCGCGACTGCGCGGCGTTCGCCTCGGCTCGGCGCATGCGCGCCGGAGTCCATGCCTGCTCTCCGGTGCTCGAGGCGTTCGCTCCAACCGCCACCGGGCCGCCGGCGGCGCCCGGCGGGGAGGCCTGTGCGGACCCCGCTCCCGCAAGGGCAGCGGCGACGACGACGACGAGAGCGGTGATCCGAAGTTTGCGCGTCATATGACGGCTCATTGAGCGGGACGGCACGGCCGCCCCGCTCAGCCCACGGGCGCGTGTCCGCGGCGCTTTGCGTCGATATCGGTGAGCTGGTCGTCCACCCAGTCGCCCGGGTTGCGCGATGTGACGATCCGCTTCAGCCCCTGGGCCCGCCAGGAGCGCTCCTCGGCGGACATCGTCAGGGCACGGTGGATCGCGTCGGCCTGTTCCTGCACGTCGAAAGGGTTGACCGAGAGCGCGAACTCGGCGAGCTCCTCGTGCGCCCCGGTGTTCTCGCTGAGGAGCGACACCCCGTTGCGCTCGTTGACGAGCGGCCCCTCCTTGGCGATCAGGTTCATGCCGTCGAACATCGCATTGACCATCAACAGGTCGTAGTGCTTGTAAGCCGAGATCGCCTCGTCGAGGTTCTCGCGAAGGCGCAGCTCGATCGGCATCCAGTCGGTTGTGCCGTGGCGGTGGTTGACGACCGCCACGAGCGCCTCGATCCGCTCGAGGTACTCGGCGTACTCGGGCACGTCCTGACGCGAGGGGATCAGGTGCGCGATGAACGTGACGTGCTCCTTGAACTCCGGATGCTGCTCGAGGAAGAGGTCGAAGGCCGTGAAGCCGCGCAGGATGTTCTTGGAGAGGTCGGCGCGGTCCACGCGCAGGATCAGGTGCTCGCGCCGGCGTCGCAGGATCTCGCGCTCGTACTGGTGGACCGACGGCCGCTGCGCGGTGTGGTGGAAGTGCTCGGCCGAGATCGGCAGCGGGTACGCGCGCACCCACACGTCGCGGTCGTCGAAGTGCACGACGCCGGCTTCCTCGTCGACCTCCATGTCGAAGAGCTCCCGGCAGCAGAGCAGGAAGTTGCGCTGATAGGAGCGCGTGTGGAAGGCGATGATGTCGTTGGAGAGGATGCCCTCGTAGATGTCCTCGCGGATGTCCGCCGGCAGCACGCGCCAGGCATCCGGCTGGGTCCACGGGATGTGGACGAAGTGGTGGAGGAACAGGTCGGGCCGGGCTCGCCGGATGAACTTGGGGGCGACGTAGAGGTGGTAGTCGTGCAGCATCACGACTGCGTCGTCGTGGCCCTCGACCTCCTCGAGCACAGCGCGCGCGAGGTCCTCGTTGACGCTGCAGTAGCCCTGTTCGTAGGCCACGACCTCATGGCGGCGGATGTCCGGCGCATTGGAGAGGTCCCAGAGGTAGTGCTGGATGAACCACAGCATCGGGTTCGCCACGACGTTGTAGAAGCGGTCGTAGGCCTCCGGGTCGCTCGTGACGAGCTTCACGCGGTAGGTGGTGCCATCGAGCTCGACCTCGAAGGACGCCCCGCCGTGCTGCTCGGAGACCTCCGCGTCCTCGTCGGTCATCGCCGAGGCCACCCAGACCGCGTCGCGGTGGTGGACGAGGCCCTGCAGTGCGGTTACGAGGCCGCCGCCGCCGCGTCGCGGCTGTCCGTCCTGGAAGGTGGCCGGGCCGCGGTTCGAGACGAGAACGAGCGGTACCTCGGCGGTCATCTGTGGTCCCGGAAGAGCCTCAGCCAGTCACGGAGCAGGCGCGGCGTGAGGAAGTGGGTGCGCACGTGCTCCTTGCCCTGCCGCCCCAGCTGCTTGCCCATGTCGGGCTCGCGCAGGATCCGCAGCGAGCGGTCCGCGCACTCGTCGGGCGAGGAGACGAGGAAGCCGGTCTTGCCGTCCTGCACCTGCAGCGGGATGCCCCCGACGTTGCCCCCGATGAAGGGCCGGCCCTTCCAGAGCGCCTCGGACACGGTGAGCCCGAAGCCCTCGCGCGTCGACTTCTGGATCACGACGTCGGCCTGCGACTGGAAGGCGTTGACCTCGATCGCGCCGACGTTGTTGAAGTTGTTGAGGATGTGGACGTCCGGGTCGCCGTCTGCGTGGGCCATCGTCGAGTTGAAGAACTCCCAGCCCTCGGGGTCGTCCGTGGCCATCGAGCCGATCAGGGCAAGCTGGACCTCGGGCATCTCCTGGTTGACCAGACGGTAGGCGTCGATGACGCCGATCGGGTCCTTCCAGGGATCGAAGCGCGAAACCTGGCACATGAGCGGCCGGTCGACGTCGATGCCGAACTGGTCGCATACGAAGGCGGCGTCCTCCGGCGAGAGCGCCATGTTCTTGGGCGACAGCGGGTCGATCGCCGGCGGGCAGATGACGACGCCGGGGGTGGCGCCGTCGAGCGCCGCGGGGACGTAGTTCTGCACGTGCCACACCGAGGCGTCGTACTCCTTGACGAGCGGCACAAGCCGTTCGATCGCCGACGGGTTGGGTGTCGATAGGTCGATGTGGCAGCGCCACACCCATGTCTTCGCCTTGTCCGGCACCAGCCGCCGGATGCCGGCCGGCTGCGGGTCATGGACGATGATCACGTCCCAGCCGCTCGTGATCTCCGCGGCATTCATCTCGTTGTAGCGGTAGTAGACCTCCCACTCCTCGTCCGTGAGCGAGTCCGGGGCGCCCTGGAGCGCGTTGTGCAGGCGCTTCGTGGCGTTGTAGAACTCCTCGCGGCCGAGCATGACCTGCCACTCGGCGTCGATCCCGGCATCGTTCATCAGCGGGATCAGCGTGTAGAGGATCTCCGAGACGCCGCCGCCGAAGGCGGTCGCCGAGACGTGCAGCACGCGCAGCCCCTTCAGGTCCTCGGCGAGGTCCCTGATCTCTTGAACGAGCGGCCGGCCGACCAGGTGGGTGTAGTCGGCAAGGCTCTTGGTGCCTACGGAAACCGGCTGGAGCACGCGCGCCAGACTACTCGGCGGAAAGTTTCAGGTACTTCACGAGCCGGGTGCGGCCTGAGGAGAACGTCGACTCGTCGACGGTCGCCTCGATGATCGCGCGGCTCAGCTCCTGCTCGGTGGCCGCCACCGGCCCCGACGGCCCGTCGAGGTCCATCTGCAGCCGGTCGTCGCCCAGCTTGAAGGAGAAGCTGAGCCTGCTCTCGTCGTCGAGCGGGCGGGCCTCGTCCACGTAGTCGTTGGCCGCCTCGGTGATCGCGAGCTTGAGGTCGGCGACCTCCTCCGGCGACAGCGGCGTCAGCCGGCACACGGCCGAGAGCGCCAGCCGCGCCAGCACGAGGTAGTCCGGGCGCGCCGGGATGGTCAGAGAGACGTCGCGGCTGCTGGTCACGTCGGTCGTCTCCGCCACGCTTGGCACCCTACCCGGATCTCCTCCAAAGCCCGCATCAGGTGCGGGATCAGGGGCCGCTGCCGAGCGGGCGCCGGCCGAGGGTGATCGAAACGCGGCGGCTGTCGCCGTCGCGCACGACGGTCAGCGCGACCTTGTCGCCCTCGCCGTGCCCGCCGATCACGTCGGACAGGTCCTGGGTGCGCGTGAGCGGGTTGCCGTTCACGGCAACGATCACGTCGCCGTTCGAGGGAATGTCCGGCTGGCCCTGGAAGTCGATGGTCTCGTCGCCGGGCTCGAGGCCCTCGTCTTCGGCCGGGCTGTCGGGCTCGACCCGCTGCACGAGCGCACCCGCCTGCGCGTCGATGCCGAGCCGCTCCGCGAGCTGCGGCCAGAGGATCATGGTCTGCACCCCGAGGTAGCCGTACTCGACGCGGCCGTCGTCCCGCAGCTCGGCGAGCGAGCGGCGCACGGCGTCGACCGGGACCGCGAAGCCCACTCCCTCGCCGCCACCCGACTGCGACTTGATCTGGGCGTTGATGCCGATCACACGGCCGTTGGCGTCCAGCAGGGGCCCGCCCGAGTTGCCGGGGTTGATCGCGGCGTCGGTCTGGATCGCGTCGCCGATGCCGAAGCGGGTGAGCGACTGGATGTTGCGGTCGAGGGCCGACACGACTCCGACCGAGAGCGACTGCTCCTCACCGAACGGGCTGCCGATTGCGGCCACCGGCTCGCCGACGTTGAGCCTGGATGAGCGGCCGAGCCGCAGCGGGGTCAAATCGAGCCCCTCCGGTTCGACCTTGAGCAGCGCCACGTCGGCGTTGGGGTCGTGTCCGACGATCTCCGCGGGCACGCGGTTGCCGTCCGGGAACTGGACGAAGACGCGCTCGGCCTGCGCGGAGTTGTCGTCCTCCTTCGTGACGACGTGGGCGTTGGTTGCGATGTAGCCCTCGTCGTCGAGCACGAAGCCCGACCCCTGGCCACCCTCGCCGCCGTCCTCCAGCAGGCTCGTTCCCCCGTCGAAGAGCGAGATCACGGTGACGACGCCGGGGGATAGCTGTGAGTAGATCTCGGCCGGGTTGAAGCCACCCTCGCGGCCGATCCCTTCGACCACCTCGACGCGCGTCGTCGTGACCTCCCGCGTCGCATTCGCCGAGCCCGAGCCGGCGCCATCGTCGTCGCCCGAGGCGTCGCAGCCTGCCGCGACGAGCGCGAGCATCGCGCTTGCAACCGCGATGACCCTCCTCACGATTCGGATCCGTTCGTGGGCAACCTGAGCACGAACGCGGTGTTGTCCGCTCGGTCGTCGAGGACCAGCTTGCCGTCCATGCGCTCGGCGAGCTCGCGCGCAATCGCGAGGCCGAGGCCGGCCCCGCGTGCGGCGTCGCCCGTGTAGAAGCGCTCGAAGGCCTTGTCGCGCGAGCCCGGCGGCAGCCCCGGCCCCTGGTCCGCCACCGTGAACTCGGCGCTGCCGTTCTCGCGCTGCGCGGTCACGGTGACGTCGGTGCCCGCGGGCGTGTGGCGCAGGGCGTTGTCGAGCAGGATGCGCATGATCTGCGCCACGCGCTCGCGGTCGCAGTCCGCGAGTGGGCCCTCCTCAGGAACGTCCATGCGGAGCTCGGTGCGGTGGTCCTGGAGCGCGGGCCGGAACTCACCCACGACCGAGCGTGTCAGCTCGGCGAGGTCGACCTCCTCGGTGTGCAGCTCGACCGAGCCGGAGTCGAGTCGCGACAGGTCGAGCAGGTCGACGGACAGCTTCTGCAGGCGCTCCACCTGCTCGCGCATCGTGTCGACGAACTCACGGCGCGTCTCGTCGTCGAGATCCTCGTCCTGGAGCAGCTCGACGAATCCGGCCAGGGAGAAGATCGGGGTGCGCAGCTCGTGCGAGGCCGTGGCGATGAACTCCTTGCGCGCGATGTCGACCTCGCGCAGCTGCTGCTGCATGGCGTTGAAGGTACGTGTGAGCTGGCCGAGCTCGTCCTCGGAGTCGACCGGCAGCGGGTCCCGGTCGAAGTGGCCGCGCGCCACGTCGTTGGCCGCACGCTCGACGCGCCGCACGCGCCGTGCGAGCCTGGCCGCGACGAACCAGCCTCCGATCAGCGCGACGAGCAGCGCGGCAGCACAGGCCCACAGGACACGTCCCCGGATGAACGAGACGGTCTCGGCGACCTCCTCGAAGTTGCGCGAGTAGACCGCCACCCACTGGGGGTTCTTCTTCGGGCCGATCGGCTGGGCGACGATGCCGATGTCCTCGCCCTGGAAGGTTCCGAAGCCGCTCTGCGTCTTCCCCGTGCGGATCGCACGGCCCGCGAGGCTGTAAGCGCGCGGCACGGCGGGGCCCTCGCCGGAGTCGCCCCGCACCCTGAACTCGAGCCCGCGCTTGTCGAGCTGGCGGCCCTCGGGGTCCTCCTTCCAGTCGATCAGTGTCAGGCGTGAACCGGTGGCCTCGGCAAGCCCGCGCACCTGCCGCTCGAGCGACTCATCGCTGTACTTGCCCACGCGCATGCGATTGACGCTGCCCTGGAACGCGCCGGCCACGGCTCCGAGGTCGCTCAGCCGGCGCTCCTCCAGGCTCGACTCCGGCTGCGTCACGACCCAGAAGTAGATGACGCCGAAGGCCGCCGCCGTGATCAGGAAGAAGAGGATCGCGATCTTGTTTCCGAGTGACCTGATGCCTTTCACCCGTCCCTGAAGCGATAGCCGACCCCGCGCACGGTCAGGATCAGCTCCGGCGTCTTCGGCTCGGCTTCGAGCTTCTCGCGCAGATGCCGGATGTGGACGTCGATCGTCCGCGGGTCACGGTAGGCGGCGTCCCCCCATACCCGCTCGAGCAGCATCGTGCGGCTGAATACCCGTCCAGGCGCGCGCGCAAGCGCCGCGAGGATCTCGAACTCGACGTACGTGAGCCGCACGGCCTGCCCGCGCACCGCGACGAGCCGCTTCTCGAAGTCGATGCGCAGCTCGCCGGCCTCGATCGGCTCCTCGAACTGCTCCTCGGTGTGGGTGAGCGCCGCGCGCCGCAACACGGCCTTGACGCGGCTGCGGAACTCGCGCACCGAGAACGGCTTCGTGATGTAGTCGTCGGCGCCGAGCTCGAGGCCGAGGACCTTGTCGATCTCCTCGGTCTTCGCGGTGAGCATGATGATCGGCACGGTGCTGCGCGCACGGATCTCGCGGCAGACGTCGAAGCCGTCCATCTTGGGCATCATCACGTCCAGCACGACGAGGTCGAAGTTGTCCTCCGCGAGGCGATCGAGCGCCTCGCGACCGTCGAGCGCCGGAACGACCTCGTAGCCCTCCTTGCGCAGGGGATACGTCAGAAGCTTCTGAACCGCGTCCTCGTCGTCGACGAGCAGGATGCGGGGGGCTGAGGCCGTCACCTTCGGAATTGTAGGTTGGACGCAGAGTGATAGAGGCGCGTGTCTACCGGGCTGCATTCATCCCGGCGCTTCTGGCGCTTGTACTGGCCATGTTCTCATTCCAGTCGCGGCCCTCGCCGCTGCAGCAGGGATTGGCCGCCGACATCCTCTTCGACGGCAGCGAGGCGGCCCTGCTGGCGGAGCGAATCGCCACCGAGCAGCCGGACCGGCGCGCCGGCAGGCCGGGTGACGCGGCGACCGCCGGCCTCGTGGCGCGCGAGTTCGCGCGCAGCGGCTTCCAGCCCGACCAGATCGAGCGTCAGCGGTTCACGCACGCGGGCGAGCGGCTCGAGAACGTGATCGCGAGACGCGCCGGGGGGTCGCGGCGTCAGATCGTGATCGTCGCGGCTCGCGACGCGGGCGCCGTGCCGGACGCTCCCGGCAGCGCCTCCGACACCGCCGCACTGCTCGAGCTCGCACGCGTCTTCCAGGGCCGGCCATCGCGCAAGACGCTCGTGCTCGCCTCGGTGGACGGTTCGACGCTTGGCGAGGTCGGCACCGAGCAACTCGTCTCCGAGCTCGGCTCGACAGGCTTCGTCGACGCCGTGCTGGTGATTTCGAGTATCGGCTCGAATGCCAGCGAGCCGTCGGTGCAGGCCTGGTCGAACGACGCGCGACGGGCGAGCATAGGCCTGCAGCGGACGGTCGCCGATTCGATTCGCCAGGAGCTCGACCGCGCGGGCGGCGGCGGCACCGGCGTCCTCGGGCAGCTCGCCCGGCTCGCCTTCCCGATCGGCATCGGGCCGCAGGGGCCGCTGCTCGCCGAGGGCTACGAGGCGGTGCGGATCTCGGGCAGCGGCGAGCTCCCGCCGCCCGGCGACGGCCCGGTCGAGGAGATCGACGAGGACCGGCTGGGCGCGCTCGGGCGTGCCACGCTGCGAACCGTCACGGCGCTCGACCAGGGGCGGCGGCCGGAGCACGGCCCGGAGTCGTACGTCCTCGCCGTCAGCCAGGTGCTGCCCGGCTGGGTCATATCGCTGTTCGCCGGGGCCATGCTCCTGCCGGTGCTCGTGGCGTCCGTCGACGCGTTCGCGCGGGCGCGCCGCCGCCACCAGGACGTGCTGCCGTGGCTGCGCTTCATGGGCGCCTGGGTGGCGCCCTTCCTCGCGGGCCTTGCGCTCGCCGAGCTGCTCGCGGCAACGGGCGCGACGCCACCACCGCCACCGGCGCCGGTTGCGCCCTCCGAGTGGCCGCTCGACGGCCCCGCGCTCGCTGTGCTGGGGGGCGTGCTGGCCGGCATGGCGCTCGCGCTGCTGCTTGCACGCTGGCTCGCAGCGCGGCCGGACGCCCGGCTGAAGCGCCCGGACGAGCCCGGCGCCGCGGTCGCCGTGGCGCTCACGATCAGCCTCGGCTCGTTCGCGCTCTGGATCCTGAACCCGTACGCCGGTCTGCTGGCCGTCCCGGCGGCTCACCTGTGGATGCTCGCGGTGCTCGTGCGCCCGCCGCCGAGCCGCCGCGCGCGCCTCCTGATGGTGGCCGGCGGCCTGCTCGCGCCGCTGCTCGTGACGGTCTACTACCTGTTCGCGCTCTCGCTCGACCCGCTCCACGGCGCCTGGTACCTGCTCGGTCTCGTGACCGGGCACAGCGTGGGCATCGCCATGTCGCTGGCCGGCTGCCTGATGCTGGCGGCCGCCTGCGCCACCGTCGAGATCACCTGGCGGGTGCCGGGCGAGGAGGAGCCGGCGCCCGGCGAGAAGGGGCCGTCCGTGTTCGGCCCCGGCGCGTACGCGGGCCCGGGCTCGCTCGGAGGGACGAGCTCCGCGCTGCGCCGCTAGCTGTGCTCGTAGCCGGTCAGGCCCTCGACCGGGCCGGCCGGGCCGAGCAGGACGAGCCCCTCGCCCTCGGCGGCTTCGCCGATCCAGGTGAGCCCGGCCGCCGCGCCGGCGGCGGCGCGCCGATCGGGTGGGACGGTCACCAGCAGCTCGTAGTCGTCGCCCCCGGCCGCGGCAGCCTCGGCCGTCACGCCGGTCGCGAGCGGCAGCCGCTCCAGCTCAACGCGCAGCTCGACCCCGCTCCGCTCGGCCACGTGCCGGGCATCGGTCGCGAGCCCGTCGCTCAGGTCGATCATCGCGGTGACGCCCGCCGCAGCCAGTGCGCGCCCCTCGCGCAGGCGCGGCCGCGGCCGCAAATGGCGGCTGACGAGCTCGGCGGGCTCGCGCTCGCCACGCTCCAGCAGCAGGCGTCCCGCCTCGGATCCCCCCAGCACGCCCGTCACCGCGACGAGGTCACCGGGGCTTGCGCCGTCGCGGCCGACGAGCTCGCTCTCGTCGTCCGCCCAGCCCGTGACGGCGACCGTCACGGCCAGCGCCGGGCCGCCGACCACGTCGCCGCCCGCGATCGTCGTCTCGGACTCCGCCGCCAGCTCCTCCATCGCGTCCACGAGCTCGAGCGCCCCCTCGAATCCGGGCGGGAGCACGAGCGACACGTAGGCCTCGCCGCTGCGGGCGCCCATCGCCGCCAGGTCCGACAGAGCGCCGGCGAGCGCCTTCCAGCCGACGTCGGCGGGCGAGTGCGTCGAGAGCCTGAAGTGGGTGCCCTCGACGATCGTGTCGATCGAGGTGACCGCCAGCGGTGCGGCGCGGACCACCGCCGCGTCGTCACCAGTCCAGCGAACGAGCCGGCCGCTGCGGTCCTCGAGCGCGGCCTCGATCGCAGCGATCAGCTCGAGCTCGGCCAGCGCGCCGGCCTAACCGTCGGGAGCGCCGGTGCCGCCTCCCTGCGGCGGCGCCAGCTCCTCCTGCGCGGGCGGCACCTGCACGTCCGGCTCCTGCTGGGGCTGGGACTCGTAGAGGTTCGGGTCGTAGTCCGTGCCGCCGTCGCCCGTGTCCGGCGACTCCGTGTAGTTGCCGTATTCGCCGCTGTCGTAGCCGTCGTCGTAGCTGCTCGAGCTGCCCGTGCTCGAGTACTTGCCGAAGAACGGCGAGGACTGGAACGGCTCGGTGGGGAGCGGGAAGTCGTCGCAATCCTCACCGTGTGCTGGAAGCATGTAGGCGTGCCAGACCGGCGCGGCGTAGGTGCCGCCCTGGGCGCCGGGCATCGCCACGCCGGCGTCCGGATAGCCGACCCAGACGGCCGACGACAGGTGCGGCGTGTAGCCCACGAACCAGGCGTCCTTGGCCTCGTCGGTCGTGCCGGTCTTGCCGGCCGCCGGGCAGCCGTAGCCGGCCGCGGTGCCGGTGCCGGACTGGACGTTCATCTCGAGGATCTTCGTGACTTCGTAGGCCTGGCCGTCGGTCATCACGCGCTTGCCCTTGGGGTTCGCGAGCCGCTCGCTCTTGCCGTCCGGGAAGACGACCTTCTCGATCCCCGTGACCTTGTGCCGGATGCCGCCGCTCGCGAGCGTCGCGTAGGCGTTCGCCATCTCGAGCGTCGTGACACCGCGCGTGAGGCCCCCGAGGCCCTCGGCCGGATAGCAGTCGAGCTTCGTTGTGATGCCGAGCAGCTTGGCCGCCTTGCAGACGTTCTCGGGACCGACGTCGAGGATCAGCTGTGCGTAGACGGAGTTGTCGGAGGAGAGCGTCGCGCGCGTGAGGCTGATCGTGCCCGAGTAGGTGTTGCCGAAGGTCTTGACCTCCCAGTGGCCGTACACCGGATCGTTGATGTTGAGCGGCTTCGAGGTGTATGAGGTCGCGTCCGGGTCGACGCCCTTGAGGATCGCGGCGGTCAGCACGAACGTCTTGAAGGACGACCCAGGCTGGCGATGGCCCTGCGCGGCGAGGTTGAAGCGGCGCTCGTCGTAGGTGCCGCTCGAGGCCATCGCGCGGATCTTGCCGTTGGCGGGGTCGACGGAGACGATCGCCGAGGCGGGCCCGGCGGGGTCGCCGTAGTAGGCGTTGATCGCCTCGCGCGCCGCGTCCTGCAGCCCCGGCTGGATCGTCGTGTGGATCTTGAGGCCGCCGCGCCGCACGACTCCAACGCCGTAGCGCTCGATCAGCTCCTCCTGCACGTAGTCGAAGAAGTACGGCTCGCGCCGCTTCGTGTAGCGGGTTCCGCGCTTCAGCTTCAGCGGCGCGTCCATCGCCTCCAGCAGCTCGGCCTGCGTGATGTAGTCGTTGTCGTACATCGCGCGCAGGACCTCGTTGCGGCGGGCGAGCGCGGCGTGCGGGTTGCGGAACGGGTTGTACTCGGAGGGCGCCTGGGGCAGCCCGGCGAGCAGCGCCGACTCGTCGAGGTTGAGGTCGTCGACGTTCTTGTCGAAGAAGGTGACCGCCGCGGCCTGCGCCCCGATCGCGGTGCGCCCGCCGACCGTGCCGTAGGGCACGGAGTTCAGGTACTCGTTGAGGATCCAGCGCTTGGAGCGCTTCTCCTCGAGCTCGGAGGCGAGCTTGGCCTCGCGGATCTTGCGGGCGAAGTCGCGTTTCGGGTCGCGGATGTAGAGCGCGCGCACGAGCTGCTGCGTGATCGTCGAACCGCCCTGCACCGTCTTGCCCGACTCGAGGTTCTTGATGCCGGCGCGGATGATCGCGTTGAAGTCGACGCCCTTGTGCTTGTAGAAGCGCTCGTCCTCGATCGCGACCGTGGCCTGCCGCATCTCCTGGGGCATGTCGTCGAATGGGACGACGCGGCGCAGCACGTCCGACTGGACGAAGCCGAGCCGCGAGCCGTCGGCCGCGAACACGACCGACACCTCACCCTTGTCCTGCGCCTTCAGCTCGTCCAGCTCAGGCGCACTGGAGGCGATCGCGAGCACGTAGCCGGCCGCCGAGCAGACGGCGATCACAGCGACGGTGGCGAGAACGCCGAGGCCCAGCAGGAACTTCCCCCGCGCGCCTGGGCGCTTTCGCCTCCTTGCCTTTCGTTGACGGTAGGTCATGGAAAACGGACTCGGGCACGCTTCCCGTTCAGGAGGCAGCTGCCTCGGAGGATAGACCGTGCTCGCGGAGCTTCCTCAGCCAGCGCCGGCGTAGCTCCTCGCCGACTCGCCCGCGCTCCGTGGCGCTCGTCGTCCAGGTGGTGGCGCTCAGGCGCACGCCCTCCTTGTCGACCTCGGCCACGCCCGCGTTGATCTCCTCGTCCTCGGAGGCGATCAGCTCGAGCGCCCTGTCGAGATCCGCGCTCGGCGGCAGCCATACCGAGACCTCGACCTGCACGCGCGGGTCGCCGATCGTGTGGTTCTCGATCGAGCCCTGGGCGAGGCGCTCGTTGGGGATGATCAGGCGGTGCCCGTCGTCGAGGCGGATGTAGGTGTAGCTCAGGCGCACGTCCTCGACTTGGCCGGTCCTGTCCTCGAACGTGACGAGGTCGCCGATGCGGATCGGCTGAGTGATCGCGAGCAGGATCCCGGCGATCGCATTGGCGAGCGTCGCGCGCGCGGCGAAGCCGACGATAAGGCCGAGCACCGCGGAGGAGGCGAGCACCGCCGTGGCGACGCGCTGGACCGAGTCGAACTGCCAGGCGGCGACCGCGAGGCCGATGACCAGGATCAGGGCGAAGACCAGGCGCCGGATCAGCTGCAGGCGCGTGATCGCGACCGGGGAGAGCTCGCCGCCGGCGACCCGCTCGGTGACCTGGCGCCCGCGGCGCTCCAGCGCGCGGTCGACAACGCGCGCGAGCACGATCGCCAGGATCACCGTGACGATCGCGGTGAGCCAGTTGCTGTTGTCGTCGAGGAACGAGGCGGCCGTGTACAAATCGACTCCCGGCATGGCTTATGAAGCTACCCCCGCGGCGACCAGGGCTATAGCGGCGATCCGCGACTCTGAGGCGCTCCGCGCCGCATGGCGCGTGGCCTGGACGACCCGCGCCGCGGTGCTCCTCGTGGCCATCTTCGCCGCGCTCTCCTTCGGTCCTGCGGCCGGCGGCCTCGCGCGCGAGAACGAACTCAAGTTCGATGAGCCCGAGCTGACGCACGCTTTCGCCGATCCGCTGCTGGCTCCGCTCGCGCGCTGGGATGCAGCCTGGTACCTGCGGATCGCCGATTCGGGCTACGGTGACAGCGAGCCGCGGGCGGCGTTCTTCCCCCTCTATCCGCTGCTGGTGCGCTCGCTCGGGGCGCTTGGCGGGGGCTCGCCGGCCGCGCTGCTGGTGGCCGCCTACCTCGTTGCATTCGCGGCCTTCGTCGTCGCGCTGACACTGCTCTACCGGCTCGTCTCGCTCGAGCTGGGGCGCCGGCTGGCCCCACCGACGCTGCTGCTGCTGGCCGTCTTCCCTGCGGCTGTGTTCTTCGGCGCGCCCTACTCGGAGAGCCTCTTCCTGGCGCTGGCGGTCGGCGGCTTCTACGCGGCCCGAACCGGACACTGGGCGTGGGCGGGCGTTTGTGCGATGGGCGCTGCCGCAACCCGCAGCGCCGGGCTGCTGCTGCTGATCCCGCTGGCGATGCTCTGGTGGAGCTCCCGCCAGCGCCGCCCGCGCGACGCCGCCTGGCTCCTCCTCGGGCCACTCGGCCTCGTCGCGTACGCCGTCTGGCTTGGCCTCGTGGAGGGCGACGCCCTGCGCTTCCTCGACGTCCAGGACGCCTGGTCGCGCGAGCTCGCGGTTCCATTCACCGCGGCCTGGGACGGCCTCTCGGCGGCGGTCGACGGAGTGCGCCAGCTCGCCTCGGGCTCGCGCAGCCCGGTCTACTTCGAGCTCGCCGCCGGCGACCCGTTCCGGATCGCGGCGATCAACATCATGCTGTTCGCGACGCTCGTCTTCGCGCTGGTCGCGCTCGTGGGCGTGTGGCGGCGTCTGCCCAAGGCATACGGTGCCTGGGTGGGCGCATCGCTCCTGCTGCCGCTGTCGTTCCCGGTCACGCCCCAGCCGCTCATGTCGCTGCCGCGCTTCGTCGCCGTCCTGTTCCCGATCTTCATGTGGCTCGCGATCGTGTGCGACGAGCGCCGCATCACAGACCGCGTGATCGCCGTGTCCGCGATCGGGCTCGGTTTGTTCACCGCCCAATTCGCGACCTGGCACTGGATCTCGTGACCATCGTCTTCCTTGACGCGCTGGGCACGCTCGTGCGGCTCGAGCCGCCCGCGCCGCGGCTGGAGGCCCTGCTCGCGGAGCAGGGTCACGACGTGGGCTCCGAGCGCGCGGAGGCCGCGTTCGGGGCGGAGATCTCCTACTACGTCGAGCACCATCTCGAGGGCTCCGACGAGGAGGCGCTGGACGGCCTGCGCGACCGCTGCGCCGCGGTCCTGCTGGAGGCGCTCGAGCTGCCCGGGCTCGACCACGCCGGCGCCCGCCGCGCAATGCTCGCGGCGCTCAGGTTCGAGCCCTACCCGGAGGTCCCGGGGACGCTGCGCGCCCTGCACGAGCGCGGCAGCCCCCTGATCGCCGTGAGCAACTGGGATTGCTCCCTGTGCCGGTGGCTCGAGGACGCCGGGCTGCTCGACCTCCTCGACGGCGTGGTCAGCTCCGGCGCGTCGGGGGTCGCCAAGCCCGATCCGGCGATCTTCCTTCGTGCGCTCTGGTACGCGGGCGCCGATCCGGCGGACGTGCTGCACGTGGGCGACTCACTCGACAAGGACGTGGCCGGCGCGCGCGCCGCACACATCAGGCCGGTGCTCCTCTGCCGCGAAGGCGAGCCGCCCGCGGGCGTCGAATCGATCGCCACGCTCGCGGAGCTCCCCTCCCTACTCTGAGGTGCCCATGCAGCAGTCGGTCGTCCAGCCAGCCCAGCCGCCCGAGCCTCCGGAGCTGCCGGAGGGCGTCGCGCCGCGCTGGCCTGCCTGGTACGCGGGCGTCGGCTTCCTCGTGGCGCTGATCGGGACGCTGATCGCGGTCGGGGTGGTGGCCGCGGCCACGGGAGCCGGCAGCGACGATGACGACCCGACCTTCACCATCATCGCGACGCTGATGCAGAGCCTCATCTTCATCGGCACCGCCGTGCTGTTCGCCTCCTTCACGCGCAAGCCGAAGCCATGGCACTTCGGCCTTCGCCGGGCGCCCTTCTGGCCGACGCTCGGCTGGGCGGCGCTCGGCATGGTCTCCTTCTACGTGGTCGCGGCCGTCTACACGGCGCTCGTGTCACCCGACGCCGAGCAGACCGTCGCCCAAGACCTGGGAGCCGACCAGGGGACGTTCGGGCTGATCGCCGCGGGCTTCATGGTCATCTGCGTTGCGCCCTTCGCCGAGGAGTTCTTCTTCCGCGGCTTCTTCTACAAGGCGCTGCGCAGCAAGTACTCGGTGATCGTTGCGGCGCTCATCGACGGAGCGCTGTTCGGGGTGATCCACTACGACTTCTCGGGCGCCGACGCCCTGCTGATCCTGCCGCCGCTCGCGGTGCTCGGCTTCATGTTCTGCCTCGTCTACGAGAAGACGGGCTCGCTGTGGCCGGTGATCGGTTTGCACGCCTTCAACAACGCGATCGCGTACGGCGTAGCGGTCGAGGACGCGAGCGTTTCGCTCGTCCTCGGACCGCTCATGCTGGTCGCCTGCATGCTGCTGCCACGGCTCTCCCCGCCGGTACCAATTCCGCGCCACGCGAACTGATACCGGGGGCGCCTCATGGCATAGTGGGCGCCACATGAACCGACCGCGCGCCGTCTCGATCGCCCTGTTGGCACTCGCTCTGGTCCCGGCGACCGCCCAGGCCCAGACCCCCGCACCGCCCACCACACCCACGCCCCCGCCGCCTCCCGTTCCCCAGCCGCTGGCGGGCAAGGCGTCGATCTCCGTCTCGCACGGGCTCGCGACCAAGACCATGCGCTACGCGGCGCCCTTCCAGCAGGTCCGCGTGCGCGGTCGGGTGAGGCCGTACGTGGCGGGCGAGAACGTGGTGCTCTACGTCCTGCGCCGCGGGAAGGTGACGAAACGGGTCCAGGCCGCCGTGCGCCGCGGCGGGCGCTACTCGATCCCGGTCCAGCTCGTGAAGCAGGGACTGTTCCGGCTGGTCGTCAAGCACGCCGGCAGCCCCACGCAGCAGGCGTTCAAGACGAAGAGCAAGCGGATCACGGTCGTCGACTGGCAGGCCGGCGAGGGCGAGCGCGGCACCAAGGTGCTGATGCTCCAGCGCGGCCTCTACAGGCTCGGCTTCTCCGTGCCGGTGACGGGTTACTACGACTGGCTCACCTCGAACGCGGTCAACGCCTTCCGCAAGACGAACGGGATGGGCCGCGACGGCTACGCCATGAAGTCCGTCTACGCGAAGGTCCTGCGCGGCGAGGGCGCGTACAAGCTGCGCTACCCGAAGGCCGGCAAGCACGTGGAGTTCGACTGGTCGCGCCAGGTGCTCGTGCTCGCGGACAAGGGCAAGCCGTTCCGCGTCTACCACACCTCCTCGGGCACGCCGGCCACGCCGACCGTCTTCGGCACCTATCGCTTCTACCTGCAGACGCCCGGGACGAACTCGAAGGGGATGGTCCACTCGTCCTACTTCATCCGCGGCTACGCAATCCACGGGTACGCCTCGGTGCCTAACTACCCGGCGAGCCACGGCTGCCTGAGGGTGCCGATCCCCAACGCGTCGTCGATCTTCAACTGGGTCGACATCGGCGACCCGATCTTCCTGTACAGGTAGGCAGCAGAATCGCGAAAGCCCCGCCCGCGTTGCGGGCGGGGCTTCCACGGTTCCCCCTCGGTTGAGCCCCTCCCCAGGAGGGACCTCCGAAGTCTTTACTGAACGGGTGCCGTGGCTCCGCCGGTGGCGGCGGCATCGACCGGCGCGGCCTCCGTGGGCGCCGGCGCCGCCGGAGCGGCCTCGACCGGAGCCGGCGCCGCCGGCGCCGCCTCGACGGGCGCGGGAGCCGGGGCCGCCTCGACCGGGGCCGGAGCCGGAGCGGCCTCGACCGGGGCCGGAGCGGGGGCCGCCTCGACCGGGGCCGGAGCGACCTCGACCGGGGCCGGGGCGGGAGCCGCCGGGACCGGAGCCGGAGCCGCCGGAGCGGGCGCCGGTGCCGGAGCGACAGGCGCCGCCTCCACCGGTGCCGGAGCGGCCTCGACGGGAGCCGCCGGGACCGGAGCCGGTGCCGCCGGAACGGGGGCCGGTGCCACAGGCGCGGCCTCCACCGGAGTCGCCGGGACCGGAGCTGCGGGGGCCGGAGCCGCCGGGACCGGAGCCGGAGCTGCGGGAGCGGGAGCGGCCGGAACCGGAGCGGGCGCCACAGGCGCAGCCTCGACCGGCGCGGCCGGCGCCGGGGCCACCTCTGCGGGCACGGGAGCGGGCGCGACCGCGGCGGGCTGGGTCGAGCCGGCCGCGACGCCGCCGGTGTGTGCGAACGCCTTCGCGGTCGCCTGGACGCTCTGCTTCGCCTCGGCGCGGTAGCGGGCCACCATGCGCACCGCCCTGGTGTTGGGCCGGGCGGCCGCGGTCGTGACCTTGGCCGTCCCCGTCTTCGCGCTCACGGCGGTGCTCTTGCCGGGGATCGACGAACCGCCCAGGTACTGCGACGGGTTCTGCGCCTGACCGTTCACGCGCGTCTCGAAGTGCAGGTGCGGGCCGGTGCAGCTGCCGGTGCAGCCGACGTAGCCGATCACCTGACCCTGGCTGACCTGCGCGCCCTGCGACACGGCGAAGCGCGACATGTGGGCGTAGCACGTCGAGAACTGGCTCGTGTGCGTGATGCAGACGATGTTCCCGTAGCCGCTCTGCTGTCCGGCGAAGCTCACGCTGCCGCACGCAGCCGCGTGGATCGCGGTGCCGGTCGGCGCGGCGAGGTCGACGCCGTCGTGGTTGCGGCCCCAGCGCGGCCCGAACGGTGACGACTGGGTGCCCTTGACGGGCATGGAGATCGTCGACGAGCCGCAGCTGCCGGTGCCGGGCACGCTGCGCGGAGTGGGGGCGGGCGCGGGCGTTGCCTCGGGGGTCGCGGGCGCCTCCGGCGTGGTGCCGGTCTCGCCGCCTCCGGGCTGACCGCCCTCGGTGCCCTCGGTGCCGCTGCCGGTGTCGGCAACGGGTGTGGTCACAGGGTCGCTCGGCGCATCGGTCTGGGCTGTCGAGCTGGTCTGCGACGACGCGGCGACCGCCTCTCCGGCCTCGATAAGCCGGTTCTCGAGGCGCTGCTTGACCGCCGTCGGGACGTTGTCGCCTCCGACCGCAGAGGCACTCGCCTGGCGCTCGAACAGCGACCCCCAGGTGATCGGGCCGACGACGCCGTCCACCGCGAGCCCGGCACGGGCCTGGTAGGCGCGCACCGCGGCGTCGGTCTGAGGTCCGAAGATGCCGTCGGCCGGCAGCCCCAGGGCACGCTGGACGTGCGCGACGAGGTCACCGGAGCTGCCGAGGTGCAGCGGAAGGCCGCCCTCGCGGATCTCGATGGCGCGGTTGGCGGGCGACTCGGAGGCGACGCTGGCCTGCAGGCCGCTGGACGTCTGAGCCGCCGCGAAGGGAGCCGCCGGGCCGGCCACCATCGCGGTGGCCAGGGCTGCGGAGATGTGCTTCTTGCGCGTGTGCTCGCGCCGTCCCCTGACCAGGAGCTTCCTGCGCTTGCGCGAGCGCGCCAGCGAGTGCATCCAGAGGTCAGGCTGGGCCAGATCCCTGTGGGCGTTCATCCGACATTGTCCCCTTCCGTTCGGGCCTACGGGGTTAGCTGTCGGGCTCGCGCTGGAAGATGCGCTACGTGGCTCATGGGGCCACGACTCGCCCCCGGTGGCACTGCGCCACCAAACTGGTTCCCCCGTTCGCATTGCCCGGCGGCGGGCGACGCGACTCGGCGCTTGACTTCAGACACAACCATCCTTTGCAGGGAAAGTTGCGCGGCAGCAGACTAGCGCAATCCTTCGCCGGGGTTTGGCGAAACCCTCCTAGGACTCGACGGTGCGCCAGTCGCCGCGGTGCTCGCGCTGCTTCGGGAGCATGTTTGCGAGCAGCCCAAGCAGCAGTCCGTAGAGCAGCAGGCCGAGCAGCGTGGGCACGCCGTTCTGGACCCAGACGTTGTCCGAGTCGACGACGTGGGCGAACGGCATCAGCAGGACGTCGTTCGCGTCGTCGATGAGCTCGCGGAAGTCGCCGTTGCGCCGCTCGCGCAGCATCTCCTCGCGCGGGCTCGGTGCGATCACCGCCGGGTTGTCGGCCTCGGACCTGAGCTCGGACTCGAGCGCGTTCTGCTGATTCTGGGATCCGCGGTTCATCTCGTCGACCGCAAAGAAGGCGAATCCGAGCAGCACGATCCCCGAGGCGAGGATCGCCAGTAGACGAATGGCGGATCCCATCGCCATTACCATCGGCACGCCTTCGCCGAGCATGACCTCTGCAATCCACACGTCCACGGATGGCTGACGCGCGCGAGCGCCTGGTCGCCGAGCTGCGCGAGCACGCGCTCGTGATCGGCGAGGTCACGCTGACGAGCGGCGCCACGGCGCAGTACTACGTGGACGCGAAGCGAGCGATTCTGCTGCCCGCCGGCTTCCTCGCCCTGGGCGAGCTCGTCGCCGCCGAGGCGGCGCGTGCGCGAGCGACCGCCGTCGGTGGCATGACGATGGGAGCGGACCCGGTCGCGTGCGCCGCGCTGGCGGCGGGCGCCGACATCAAGGCGTTCTTCGTCCGCAAGGACAAGAAGCAGCACGGGCTGCAGCGCTGGGTCGAGGGGCCGCTGCTCGACTCCGGCGAGCGCTGCCTGATCGTCGAGGACGTCGTGACGACGGGCGGCTCAACCGTCCGCGCGATCGAGCGGGTGCGCGAGGAGGGCCTCGAGATCGCCGCCGTCGTCAGCGTGCTGGACCGGCTGGCGGGCGGCGGCGAGGCGATCGAGGCGGCGGCGGGAGCGCCCTATACGCCGCTCACGACGATCGACGAGGTCTATCCAGAGCGCCCGGACCGCTAGCGCGGGCCGGCGGCGAGCCACGCGTCGATCAGCCGGCGCGCGATCGCGTAGGGAGGGGCGAGCAGCAGGTCGCCGCGGCCGGCGGCGGCGTCCTCGATCTCGGAGCGCTCGAACCAGCGCACGTCCTCGAGCTCGTCGTCGGCCGCGTGGGGCTCGCCCGGCTCGGCGCGCGCATCGAAGCCGAGCATGAGCGAGCTCGGGAAGGGCCACGGCTGCGAGGCCACGTAGGACACCTCGCTCAGCTCGATCCCGGACTCCTCGAGCACCTCGCGGCGCACCGCGTCCTCGAGCGTCTCGCCTGGCTCCACGAAGCCGGCGAGGAGCGAGTAGCGGCGAGGTGGCCAGTGCGGCGAGCGGCCGAGGAGGAGCCGGTCGAGATCGTCGGAGACACGCACGATCACCACCGGGTCGGTGCGCGGGAAGTGGTGTGCCTCGCACACCGGGCAGCGGCGCTCATGGCCGGCGTCCACGACGTTGGTGGCCGAGCCGCAGTTGGCGCAGTAGCCGTGACGCCGGTGCCAGCCGAGCAGCGCCGCCGCATAGGCGGCCAGGGCGGCTTCCTCGGCGGGCAGCTCTTCCGCTGCATCACGCAGCCCGGCGGGGCGGCCGCCCTCGGGCTCCGCCGCGCTCACGTCGGACGCGAACAGCGGCACCGGCCCGGCCAGACCGAGGAACACCTCGGAGCCGTCGGGCGGGCCGAGCAGCAGGCGCCCGTCCGCGATCCAGACGCCGCGGTCGGAGAGCTGCAGCGAGCGGGCACGCGGGTCGGCCCGGCGCGCGGCGAGCCAGTCAGAATCGCGCCGCTTGCTCGACGCACGGTCGAGCGCGGCGCCGGAGAAGGCGATCACCCGTCCTATTCAACAGGCAGCTGAGTGGGAAGCCCCTCGAGCGCGGTGTCCGGCTTGCGCGACCAGAGCTTGCGGCGGGCCGCCTTGGCGCCCGGGCCCGGCTCCGGCTCGGCGTGCACCACCAGCACCGGGACCGAGATGTTCCGCAGGCGCTCACCGACAGGGCGCTGGAAGGGAATGCGGTGGCGGCGGCTCGCCTGTCCGACGACGACGAGGTCCCAGTCGCAGCGCTCCGCCTCCCGCAGCAGCGCCTCGGCGGGATCGCCGTGGGTCATCAGCTTGGTCACCGGGACATCGTCGGGAACGGCCGCCAGGGCCGCCTCGATGCACCTGCAGGCCCAGGTCTCGAGCTGCGCGCACAGTCCGGCGCGGCTCTGCGGGACCGCGATCGGCCCCGCCCAGATGACGCTCGCCGGTTCCGGGGCGCTCGTCAGGAGCCCGATGCGGCCGTGTCCCTCTTCCGCCAGCTCGATCGCCCTCTGAAGAGCGAGCCAAGCGGCGGGGCTGTCATCCACTCCGACGAGTATCCGATGGAACACCAGCCACCTCTTGATTGCGTGCCACGAGTTTACCACAACTCCTTAGCACGCTAAATTGTTTGGAGTGGCCGGAGCGAACGAGACCCGGGCGGAGGAGGAGGCGCAGGCCGAGTTCGCCGAGGCCCTCGACGACCTCTGCTTTGCGATCCTGCGCGCCACCGGGCGCGGAGTGCCCGGCGGCGACACCGAGCTGACGCTGTCCCAGTACAACGTCCTGCAGGCCCTCGGCAACGGCACCGCAACGGTCACCGAGGTCGCCGCCGCCGCCGACGTCGCCGTGCCGACGGCCACGCGCGCGCTGCGCGGGCTCGAGCGCCGCGGCTTCGTCGAGCGCCGCCGCGATCAGAGTGCGGACGGGCGCCTCGTCACGGTCTCCCTCACGGCGACCGGCGCCCGCGTCCTGGGGGAGAAGCGCACCTGGGTGCGGGATCGTCAGCACGCGATCTTCAACAGCCTGAGCGACGCCGAGCGCGAGTCGGCGGCGAGCCTCCTACGGGTGATCGCCGAGGACATCCACGAGCTCTGACCGTGCGCTGCACGGCCACCACAGGCCCCCCTGCCTGGCTCCTGCAACGCTACGAGCGCGTGATGGAGGTCAGGGACGCAACCGACGCCGACTGGCCCGCGATCTGGCCCTTCCTGCACGAGATCGTGGCCGCCGGCGACACCTTCTCCTACGACGAGCACATGGGCGAGGCGGAGGCGCGGGCGATGTGGCTGCTCGACCCGCCCGACCGCACAACTGTGGCCGTCGAGGACGGCCTCGTCCTGGGCTCGGCGAACATGTATCCCAACCACGACGGGCCCGGGGCGCACGTCGCCAGCGGGAACTTCATGGTCGACTCGGCTCAGCGCGGGAGGGGTGTCGGTCGAGCGCTGTGCGAGGACATGATCGAGTGGGCCCGCGGCCGGGGCTTCCGGGCGATTCAGTTCAACGCCGTGGCGGAGTCCAACACGGCCGCCATCACGCTCTACCGCCGGCTCGGCTTCGAGGTGCTGGCGACGATCCCCGAGGGCTTTCGCCACCCGCAGCAGGGCTACGTCGGGCTGCTCGTGATGTACCGCCGCCTGCAGCCGTAACGAGCCACCGCTAGCGCGGGGTGCCTTGCCGGTCCCGCCTAGGCCAGACGCTCGCGGACGAACTCGATGAACGTTCGTGCCGCCGGCGAGGGGTGGCGCTCGCGGCGCCAGACCAGCGCCACGTCCAGAGTCACGGGCCCATCGAGGCTCCGTACCTCGACGGGCGGTCCCTCGAGCTGAGTGAGCGATCGCGAGAGGATCGCCGCGCCGAACCCGCGCGCCGCCAGCGAGCGCAGCAGGAACGGGTCGCCGCTCTCGAGGGCCAGGCGAAGCGGCGTCCGAGCTCGCCTGAAGCGCTCCTCCATCACGCTGGTGACCGCCGATCCTCGTCGCGGCCCGATGATGGTGCGCTGCGCCAGCTGCGCGACGCCGACGCGCGGTTCGGGGGGAGCCGTGCCGGGGCTGAACGCGACGACCACCTCGTCGTCGCCGAGACGCTCGCTCGCCATGTCGTCGGGGAGATCGCCGGCGAGGAGGCAGAAGGCGGCGTCGATCTCGTCGTCTCCGAGGTAGGCGAGCATGTCGTCGGCGAGCCCCTCGCGCAGGCCGACCTCGATGCCGGGATGCTCCTCGCTGAAGCGCGCCAGCAGCCCCGGGACGTCGATGTCGCCGGCACGCACGAGCGCTCCGATCCAGATGCGTCCGCGGAGCGCGCCGCGAAGCTGATCGACCTCCTCGCGGGCACCGTCGACCTCTGCAATGACCCGGCGAGCGCGGGCCGCGATCGCGAGGCCGGCTTCCGTCGGGGTCACTTTCCGGCTCGTGCGCTCGAACAACGCGATGCCGAGCTCCTCCTCGAGCCGGCGCACCTGATGAGAGAGCGCCGACTGGGCGACATGGAGCTCCTCGGCCGCGCGTGTGAAGTGACGGTGCCGGGCCACCGCCTCGACGCACCTCAGCTGCCGCACATCCATTCGAGCGATCGTAGAACACGATTGCTTCGGTGAGAACTATGTATTGCACCGCTCAATGGTTCGCGCCACCCTCGAGACATGAGCGGCGCGATCGCAGTCGAGCTACTGGACCCGGCGGCCGCCGCTGACGCCGGCTTGGTCGAGCGGCTGGCGGCGCTCGTCAACGACGTCTACGTGACCGCCGAGGACGGGCTCTGGCGCGACGGCGCCAGCCGCACCACCCCCTCGGAGATGGCCGTGCTCATCGAAGCGGGGGAGATCGCCGTGGCGACCGTGGACGGCCGGCTTGCCGGTGCCGTCCGGGTCCAGGCGCTGTCCGACGTCACCGGCGAGTTCGGCCTGCTGGCCGCCGATCCAGAGCACCGGGGCATCGGTGTCGGCCGGGAGCTGATCACGTTTGCCGAACGCCACAGCCACGACCGCGGGCTGCTGGCGATGCAGCTCGAGCTGCTCGTTCCACGCACGTGGAGCCATCCGAGCAAGGAGTTCCTCGACGACTGGTATCGCCGGATCGGCTACCGCGTGGTGCGCAGGACGAGCGTCGACGACCTCCAGCCCGAGCTGGCGCCGCTGCTGGCCACTCCCTGCGAGTTCGTCGTCTACGAGAAGCCGCTGACTCCCAGCCGCGATTAATCCGACCGGCGCCGGCGGTCACCAGGAGTGACCCGAACAGGGAGACGGTCATGCGGAAGCTCGGTCTACACCGGCAGCGCCAGGCCGCTTAAATGGCCGCACCGGTCACTTGGGCCTAGGCCGACGAGTCTTCGGTACGGCAGCGGTCAAAACCGTCATGACGACACTGCAATTGCTTGAAACCGCCGAGGTCGACATCGCCTACTACGTCGATGGGCCGCTGCCCACGGCCGACGGACGCCCACCGCTGTTCATGATCGGTCAGCCCATGGACGCCAGTGGCTTCGCCACGTTGGCGTCCCATTTCCCCGACCGCACAGTGGTGACCTATGACCCGCGCGGCCTCGGCCGCAGCACCCGGAAGGACGGCCGGGTCGACAATGCGCCGGAGGTCCAGGCGGACGACGTGCACGCCGTTATCGGAGCGCTCGGCGCCGGCCCGGTCGAGATGTTCGCGAGCAGTGGGGGCGCGGTGGCCGCGCTCGCGCTCGTGGCCGCCTATCCGGGCGACGTGAGCACCCTGGTGGCACACGAGCCGCCGCTCATCCCGGTGCTCCCCGACGCCGCGGCGGCCGAGCGCGCCCGCGCCGGCGTTCGCGAGGCGTACGAGGCCAACGGGTTCGGCGCCGGCATGGCGACCTTCGTTGCGATGACGTCGTGGCAAGGCGAGTTCACCGACGAGTACTTCGCGCAGCCCGCGGCGGATCCAGCCGTGTTCGGGATGCCGGCCGAGGATGACGGCTCCCGCGACGACCCGCTGCTATCCGACCGGTCCTGGGCGGTCAGCAGCTATCGCCCCGACGTCGACGCGCTGGCGGCGGCGCCGACGCGCGTGGTAATCGCCGTGGGCGAGGAGTCGCTGGGCACGTTCACCGGACGCTCGGCGGTGGCCACCGCCGAGCTGCTCGGTCAGCAGGCGACCGTCTTCCCAAGCCACCACGGCGGTTTCCTTGGCGGCGAGTTCGGCTACGCAGGCCAACCCGAACCCTTCGCGCGCAAACTGCGCGACGTCCTGGACGACGACAACTGACCACCATCTCCGCCCTCGCGGTCGCCTGCCGGCGCCCGGCCCGTGGCGCGGAGCGCTACGCTCGTGGTTCGGGTCGGGCATCCGTTCGGCCGCAGCAGTGCTCCGCGTATCCGCAGTCGTTGCCATCGAGCACCCTCCGCGTGTCGATGAGTGACGGGGGCTAGTGGGCGGGCCCTCGCCTGCTCGCCCGCGTGCAACGTCGACGCGCTCGAAATTCGACAACTGGGGAGGACAAGCATGGCCTCAAGCGGCAAGCGAAAGACCACGATGGCAAAGCTCAACCGTGAACGCAGGCTTCTCGAGCGGCGGCTGGAGAAGAAGGCCAAGAAGGACGCCAGGAAGCGGGCGGCGGCACAGGATGCAGCCGCGCTCGCTGATACGCCGCCCGGAGACGACCGCTTGAATCCCGCCTGAGGTTGTCTGGATCTCGGCCGCGTCGGTCGGGCCGACGGTCGCCGAGGGGGTAGCGTGCACCGCGTTCCCGTCGACGACGACAGGCCGCTGGCCCTCACCGTGGGATGCACCTTCGGTCTCGAGACGCCGCAGCCCGTTTCGGCGGTGCTCCAGGTCGCGCCATCGGGGCGCGACCTGCAAGTGCGGGCCGAACACTGGGAGACCGGCGCCGATCACCACGGCTACATCGACCTCTTCGGCAACCGCTGCGAACGGGTCACCATCCCCGCGGGCGCGTCACAGATCGTCTACGAGGCCGAGGTCGTGCTGTCTTCGCCGCGCGACCGGATCTCGCCTGGCACGCCGGAGACGCCGATCATGGCGCTGCCCGACGAGCACATCGCATTCCTCATGCCGAGCCGGTTCTGCCTGCCCGACGAGCTTGGCCACGAGGCGTGGCAGCGCTTCGGCGACCTCGCACCCGGCTGGGAGCGCGTCCAGGCGATCGTCGACTTCGTGCACGGTCACCTCGAATGGATGGCCGGCGCGTCGAACCCATGGACCACGGCGGTCGACGCCTACCGCGCCGGCCAGGGCGTCTGCCGCGACTTCGCGCACCTGGCGATCACGTTCTGCCGCGCGTTGAACATCCCGGCCCGCTATGTGTGCGGGTACATCCCGGAGATTGACGCCCCGCTGCCCGCCGAGCCGATGGACTTCGCAGCGTGGTTCGAGGTCTACCTCGACGGCACATGGCACACCTTCGACGCCCGCAACAACCGCCGCCGCGTCGGCCGCGTGGTCGTCGGGCGTGGCCGCGACGCCGTCGACGTCGCGCTGATCACGTCGTTCGGCCCTGTGACGCTCAGCCAGTTCGAGGTTCGCGCGGCGTAGGCGCCGGCGCCCCCATTGGGGCCCGCCAGAGGGCTGACGCGGCAACTACTTGACGACGAGCTTGCCGTGCATGAACGGGTGAATGTCGCAGTGATACGGGTAGCTGCCCGGCTTCTTCACGCTGATCGTCCCTGAAGAGCCGGCGTCCACTGTGCCCGTATCGAAGCTGTTGCCGTCGTCGGCAGTGGCGGTGTGTGCAGTGCTGTCGTCGTTGGTCACGGTGACCTGAGCGCCGCCCGCGACGGTGATGGTGGCGGGCTTGAACTTGAAATCGCTGATCGTCACCTCGCTCGAGCTCGTGCTGGAACCCGACTGGGAAGACGCGGAGCTGCTGCTCGCCGATGCGTCGTTCCCGTCGTCTCCACCACCGCATGCGGCGAGCAGCATGGCCGACACCGCGATGGCGAGGAGCGAGCTGAAGAAATGAGCGGGGCGCATGCCTGTGAACGGTAGGTCGGAGGGCGCGCCGCGCGGCCCGGAATCGCGATCGCGTGATAGCCAAACGCGATCACTCGCACGCGGCGGAGCGGATCGCGATCTCGACGGCCGATTCGGTCGGAGCAGCACCGCGAGCGCGTGGGCTCTCTACCCCATTTGGTCGGCGTCGGAGAGTTTGGTAGCGTCGCGGCCTCAGCCTAGGAGGGTTTGGATGCTCGTGTTTGCCTGCCTGCGTTGGACACGGATGCTGGTTGGGGTCCTCGGCGGTGGTGGTCGTTGTGGGGGCGGCCGCTGCGGTGGTGCTGGAGGATGCGCAGGCGGGGGGCCTCAGCGACAGGGATAGGCTGGCGATCCGGCTGCTGCGGCTCGATCCCGGGGCGCTGGTTGGTGGCAACACGCAGGTGGCGAGCGTCGCGGGGGCGCGGCTTGTGGGGGTGCCCGGCCGGGTCAACTTCATCCTCGGGCTCGGCGCCAGCCAGCGGATCGTCGGCGGCCGCGGCCACGACCAGCTCGGCGTCCGCGGGGCCGGCGGCGTCGTTCACGGCGGCCCTGGCCACGACCTGATTCATGGCTTCGGCGGCCACGATCGGCTGCACGGCGGCCACGGCCATGACCTCATCCATGGCGGCGCCGGACACGACCGGATCGTCGGCGGCCACGGGCACGACCTGATCCGCGGCGGCCCTGGCCACGATCGGCTGCACGGCGGCCCCGGCGACGACCGCTTCTTCGATCGGCAGGGAAACACGGTCGTGATCACGGGGACCGGAACAAACCACGTCGACGTCGCCGACGGCAGCCACCGCGACCGCGTCCACTGCTCGCCCGGCTCGACCAACCGCATCATCGTCGACCGCGGCGACCGGCTCCACCCCCGCTGCCGCAGCCAAGCCTCGATCGTCCTCTACATACAGCCGGGCACCCACACCGCCCAGCGGAAGAAACCCGTCACAGGGGACGGCACCAATGACGACCCGTACATCGCGCCCTGCGACGACGAGAAGCAGACCGACTGCGTCGTGAGCTCCTTCCCGGGGCGCAGCCTCTCCGGGCTCTGGGCGAACGAGTACGTGCCCGCCTACAAGTGCCCGACCTCGCACCCATACCTCTATTCGCAGAACTACGCGCCCTTTGGCACAGCGCTGCCGAAGGGCGTCGAGGTGGCCGGGCTCGGGCCGATCGGCGTCTCCATCACGGGCAAACTGACGGTCTGGGAGGGCCTTCTGAACCTCTCGTCATATGCCGTCGGGACCAGGACCGGCGGCGCCAACTCGAGTGCGACGAGCTGGAGCGTCGACTCGAACTCGTACCAGGTGAAGCTCCACTGCACCAAGAGCGAGTCGAACCGCTACCCCGGCTAGGAGATTCTTGATGCTCGTGTTTGCCTGCCTGCGTTGGACACGGATGCTGGTTGGGTCTTGGCGGTGGTGGTCGTTGTGGGGGCGGCCGCTGCGGTGGTGCTGGAGGATGCGCAGGCGGGGGGCCTCAGCGACAGGGATAGGCTGGCGATCCGGCTGCTGCGGCTCGATCCCGGGGCGCTGGTTGGTGGCAACACGCAGGTGGCGAGCGTCGCGGGGGCGCGGCTTGTGGGGGTGCCCGGCCGGGTCAACTTCATCCTCGGGCTCGGCGCCAGCCAGCGGATCGTCGGCGGCCGCGGCCACGACCAGCTCGGCGTCCGCGGGGCCGGCGGCGTCGTTCACGGCGGCCCTGGCCACGACCTGATTCATGGCTTCGGCGGCCACGATCGGCTGCACGGCGGCCACGGCCATGACCTCATCCATGGCGGCGCCGGACACGACCGGATCGTCGGCGGCCACGGGCACGACCTGATCCGCGGCGGCCCTGGCCACGATCGGCTGCACGGCGGCCCCGGCGACGACCGCTTCTTCGATCGGCAGGGAAACACGGTCGTGATCACGGGGACCGGAACAAACCACGTCGACGTCGCCGACGGCAGCCACCGCGACCGCGTCCACTGCTCGCCCGGCTCGACCAACCGCATCATCGTCGACCGCGGCGACCGGCTCCACCCCCGCTGCCGCAGCCAAGCCTCGATCGTCCTCTACCGCCAGCCCGCCAGCCAGGCGCCGGCAACCCACACCGCCCAACAAAAACCCATCACCGGGGACGGCAGCACCGACAACCCCTACTCGGCGCCCTGCGACAAGGAGGCGCAAACCATTTGCGCCGTCAGCTCGTTCCATGCACGCAGTCTCAGCCAGCTCTGGGACAGCGAGAACGTGCCCGCCTACAAGTGCCCTGCCACACACCCCTACCTCTACGCGCACGACTACGCGCCCGCCGGCACGTCGCTGCCGATGGGCGTCGAGGTCAGCGGCCTGGGACCGATCGGCGTCTCGATCACGGGGATCAAGACGTCAGGCGGGTGGGCGATCGGAACGTTGACCGGCTTCCCGAACTCGAGCGCGACCAGCTGGAGCATCAACACAAACTCGTACCAGGTGAAGCTCCACTGCAGCAAAACGACCGCGAACAGCTATTGGTTCGCGGGACGGCCCTGACGGCGGGCGCGGGCTGGTCAGTCTTCGGGCGCGACGAGCGGAGGCGGCGTGAGCCGGTGTGCGATCTGCGCTGCGTCGATACGACTCGGCACGTCGAGCTTGCGGAGGATGTGCGAGACGTGGACGCTCGCTGTCTTGACGCTGATGACGAGCTCTGTCGCTATCTCCCGGTTGGTGTAGCCGCGTGCGAGCAGCTGGAGCACCTCGCGTTCGCGCGGGGTCAGGCCGAGGGCATCCTCCTCGTCGAGCGGCTCTTCCGCGCTGTGATCCGTGAGATCGATGCGGGCCCTCCGAGCGAGCAACTCGAGCTCGCCCTGCAGGAGCCGCGCGCCGAGATCGCTCGCGATCCGGTGCGCCTCGCGCGCGGGGATCGCTGCTTCCATTCGCGACGAGCCGGCCGAGAGCAGCGCCTCCGCATAGCGCCAGCGGCAGTAGGCAGCGGGATACGGGCGCTCCAGCTCGTCCCAGACGGCGATGGCAGACTCCCACCGCTCGGGGCTGGAGCGGCCTTCGATGCGACTGTGCTCCGCTTCGGCGATTGCGAGCCAGCCCGCGGCGTCCGGCGTCACGGCTGCCGTGTCGGCGGCCGAGCGTCGCGCTCGATCGAGCAGACGCTTGGCTCGTTGCCGCGCCTCGTCAACACCGGTTACGTCGCGCCGAACAGCCGCGAGCTGCGCCCGCTCGGTCTCGGCGCGCAAGGCCAGGGCGCAGAGCCGCGCCCCGCGGATCTGAACGTCATCCTGCGCGATGCTGCGCAGCACCTCGTCGAGCGCGATGGCCGCCGCCTCCGGGCGTCCCTCCCAGAGGGCGAGCTCCGCCTGGAGGCAGGCGTAGGGGGCGGTCGACTGCGGCTCGAGCGTCGCTCGCGAGCCCGATTCGAGGTGCCGCCGCGCCAGCTCGAGCTCGCCGCGCCCGAGCGCCAGCTCCGCGCGGACGAGGTGCAGCGCCTCCCGCCGGAAGCCGCCGGGTGCGCGGAGGGCGGCGTCGAGCACCTCCTCGGCGCGTGCCCAGTCGCCCAGGCCGAGGAGCGCCTCCGCGGCGTTGGCCGCCATGACGATCCCGGTGCTTCGCTCGTACCCGAGCCGGCGAGCTGCCGCCAGCCCCTCGAGCGCGTCCCGAGCCGCCTCCGGCAGCCTGCCTCCGATCATCAGCATGTCCGAGAGATTGACGTACGTCCGGAGCTCGTCCGGCACCATGCCGCGCTCCCTTGCGCGCCGGCGGGCGTCCCGCAGGCACTCGATCCCCTCGGCGCTCCGGCCGAGGTGATAGAGGTCGACGCCGAGGATGCCGAGCGCCCGCAGGGCCGGTCGATCGTCCCCGATCGCGTCGGCGACCGCGAGCGCTTCCTCGCATGCAGCGCGGGACTCGGCGAACCGCCCGGAGAGCATGAGCGCGTGGCCGAGCGCCCCGACCACACGAACGCGCTCCGCCGAGGGCGGCTGCTCGGGAACGAGCTCGGTGGCCCGGTTGTACGCCGCCAGAGCAGCCTCGCGATCGCCGTCCGACGGGGGGAGCAGGAACGTGCCGAGCCGCTCGTACAACAGACCCAGCCGCACCTCATCGGCGGGATCGGCCAGGGAGATCGCCCGCCGGATGAGCTCGGCGGCTTGCCCCGCGGCGCCCGCGAAGAAGGCGACCTCCGCAGCCCAGTCGAGGACCGCCGGGAGCTCCAGTCCGAGCAGAGCTCCGGGATCGTCCACCTGCGGCCAGAGCTCGAGCACGCGTTCGAGGTGCTGGAACGCCTCAGACGGCCCCGACACGGCCGCTGCGTCCCTGGCCGCGTCGACGGACGCCTGCAGCGCCTCGACCGGCCTCCCGGCCGCCGCCCAGTGATGCGCCAGCTCGCCGGCGATCGAGGTTGCGGCGAGGGCAGGGTCGTCGCCGAGGGCGCGGGCGAGGCGCGCGTGGAGCTCCTCGCGCTCGCCCGGGAGGACGGTCGCGTAGATCGCCTCGGCCAGGAGCGCGTGCCGGAACCGGAACGACCCCGCCGGCTGGTCGGGCACAAGTACGTCGTGCTCGACCGCCCGGCGTAGCGACTCGACGAGCTGCGCCTCGGACAGGGGTACGACCGCGGCGAGGAGCCGGTACGGGACGTCGCGGCCGGCGGCCGCAGTCACCCGCAGCAGCGACTGGGTCTCGCCATCGAGGCCGGTGAGCCGCAGCAGCAACACGTCGCGGAGAACCTGCGGAAGCGTCTCCTCGCCTCGTTCGGCCGCCGCGACGAGCTCCTCGGCGAAGAAGGGATTTCCCTCCGAGCGCTCGCAGATCTCGGTCGCGAGCTCGGCCGGCAGCGGCACCTGGGCGATCGTGACAAGGAGTCGCGCGATCTCGTCCCGGCCGAGCGGCTCCAGCGCCAGAGCAGCGGCCTCCCGCGCCCGCAGGAGCTCGGCGACGAGTGGTCGCAGGGAGCTCTCCGGCGCGATCTCGTCGCTTCGGTAGGTCGCGACGAGCAGCATCCTCTGCTCGCGAGCCGCGTGGGCGAGGAAGGCCACGAGATCCAGCGTCGATCCGTCGGCCCAGTGCAGGTCCTCGAGCACGAGTACGAGCGGAGCCTCGGCGCTGACACGCCCGAGCACGGCGAGCGTCTCCTCGAAGAGTCGGAGCTGCGAGTCCGGGCCACCTGCATCGGGCGGCACGGGCGTGCCCTGCTCCGACAGCTCCGGAATGAGGCGCGACAGCTCACGCAGCGAGCTGCCGACGTCGGCGAGAGCCGGTGACCCACGCAGCGGCCGCAGCGCCTCGACGAGCGGGAGATAGGGCAGGCCGCTGCCGACGAGGTCGATGCAACGCCCGCTCAGGACCGTCGCACCCGACTCGCGGGCGCGCTGCCCCAGCTCGGAGGCGAGTCGCGTCTTGCCGATTCCGGCTTCGCCCGCGATCAACACCGTGGAGCCGCGGCTCTCGGCGGCCCCCGCGAGCGCCGCTTCGAGACGCCGCAACTCGTCTGAGCGGCCCACCAGGCTCGGCGACGCTGCTACGGGCTCCATGTCGTGTTCGATTATCCCCCCAGTCTGAGCGGCGCCCGCGCGCGAAAGATAAGGCGGTTCGCCCGATGCGCGGACCCCGCCTTAGGGCCAGCATCGAACGCGGAATGGGCGCGCAGGCAATCGATGCCGAAGCCTTCAATGCCTTCGAGGCGGCTGGCTGGAACGAGCGAGCAGGGAGCTACGACCGGCTCGTCGGGTCACTCACGACACGGGTGATCGAGCCGCTGCTCGACGCGGCGAATGTCGGGGCGAAAACCCGCGTCCTCGATCTCGCGACCGGCCCCGGCTACGCGGCCGCGGCCTCCGCCGCACGCGGCGCAACGACGGTCGGCGTCGACGTGGCGGCGGAGATGGTTGCGCTCGCCCGCCGGCTGCATCCGCGGCTCGAGTTCGTGCAGGCGAGCGCCGAGCGTCTCCCATTCGCTGACGGGTCCTTCGATTCGGTGGTCGGGAACTTCCTCATCCTCCATCTCGGGCGGCCGGAGCACGCTGCTGCCGAGATGGCGCGCGTGCTCGCGCCGGGTGGCACGGTCGCGCTCTCCACCTGGGACGTCCCCGAGCGGACGCGCCTCCTCGGCGTCTTCCTCGAAGCGGCGCACCAAGCGGGCGCCGAGCCGCTCGCCGACATCCCGGTCGGGCCGCCCTTCTTCCGCTTCGCCGACGAGCCCGAGTTCACCGGTCTCCTTCAGGGCGCCGGTCTGAGCGACGTCGAGGTGGGAACCGTCTCGTTCACCCATCGCCTGTCCAGCGCGGACGAGCTGTGGCAGCTGCTTCGCGACGGAACCGTCCGCACGAGGGCGCTGCTGCTCGGCCAGCCGCAGCAGACGCTGGCGCGCATCCGGGCCTCATTCGACCGGCTCGTGGGCGAATACACCGCTGGCGACGGGAACGTCGCCCTCCCCGTCTCGGTGAAGGTCGCCGCCGGCCGAAAGGCCCACCCATGACGGGAGGAGAAGCCGTGCATCGGATCGGTCGGATCCTGTCCACAGCCTGCATCGGCCTGGTCCTGGCGGCGGTTGCTGGAGATGCAGCGATCGCGAAGCCGCAGCACGGCCGGCGGTCGGGCGAGGTCGTCCGCGCCTGGAGCGAGATCGCGCGCTCACAGGCCTTTGGGAACCCGGTCATGCTCTCGCGCGTCCTCGCGATCATGCACGCCGCCCAGCACGACGCCGTCAACGGGGCGGAGCCGCGATACGAGACTTATGCGTCGCGTCTCTCGGATCGGAAGGCGGACGCGGAAGCTGCCGCTGCGGCTGCAGCGCACCGAGTGCTCGTCTCCTTCTTCCCGGCAAACCAGGCATCGCTGGACGCCGCGCTCGTGGACTCGCTCACGAGCATTTCCGATGGCCCGGCCGAGATCGCGGGCGTGGCGCTCGGCCAAGCGGTGGGCCAACTCCTGCTCGACGTTCGGGCGAACGACGGGTTCGACGTTCCAGATCCGTTCGCTCCGACGCCGGGACCGGGAGTCTGGGAGCCGACCCCTCCGGCGTTCGCGCCGATGCTCGAAGCCCAGTTCCAAAACGTGAGCCCGTTCACGCTCCGCGACCGCAGCCAGTTCCTGCCTCCCCCGCCGCCGGACCTGGCGAGCGCCAGGTACGCGAGAGACTTCAACGAGGTCAAGCGCCTGGGTCAGGACATCAGCCCGCTTCGGACGGCGGATGAGACTCAGCTGGCTCACTTCTGGGCGGAGGGCTCCCCGGTCGGCTGGAGCCGTGTAGGGAGCATCGTCTCGTCGCGCCGGGACTACGACCTCCATCGGACCGCGCGGCTGCTCGCTCTCCTGAACATGGGGATGGCCGACGGATTCGTGACCGGCTGGTACGAGAAGCGGCACTTCGCGTTCTGGCGGCCGGTGACGGCGATCCAGAAGGCAGAGACGGACGGCAACCCCGACACCAGCCCGGACCCGAACTGGCTGCCACTTCGTCCGACGCCGGCCCTTCCGGACTACCCCTCGACCCACAGCCTCCTCGGAGGCGCGGCAGCCGAGATCCTGCGGAGGTTCACCGGACAGGACCGCTTTCGCTTCTGCATGACGTCCACAACCTCCGTCCCCGCGAACGCCGAGCGCTGCTGGAACAGCTTCACGGAGGCCGAGCTCGAGAATGCGAACTCACGCGTTGTGGCCGGCTTCCACTTCCGCTTCGCCTGCGTCAGGGGAGTGGAGGTGGGACGCAAGGTCGGAAGGTTCGCGATCCGCCACTCGCTCGGCCCTTTGCACAACGGGCACGGCGTTCAGACAGCGCACGGCGTCAGCGTGTCTCCATGAAGGAGACGATCGCCGTTCGTCCCGGCCTCCGTCGTCGGACTCTTGCCCCCTGGGGCATGCTCGCGGCGATCGACCTGCACGGGTGCGACCGCAGCTCGCTCGCGGACCCCGACGGCATCCGTCGCTTCGTGCCGACCTTGGTCGACGCCATCGGCATGCGCGCGCACGGCCCGCTTGCGCTCGAGAGGTTCGGCGACGACGAACTCGAGGGGTGGTCGGCGATGCAGTTCATCGAGACCAGCTCCATCACGCTCCACGCGGATGAGGTGTGGGGCCGGTGCTTCATCGACATCTTCTCGTGCCGGCCGTTCGAGCCGGACGCGGCGGCCGCGATCGCCGCCGCGCACTTCGGCGGCACGCCCGCGGTGACCGTGCTCGAGCGATGACCGAGATCGTCCCCGTTGCCGGTGTCCTGGCCGGAGTGATCGGCGTCGCGGACACGATTCCGTACGTGCGCGACATACTCCGCGGCACCACCCGGCCGCATCCGGGGACGTGGCTGATCTGGGGCGTCCTGGCGATCGTGGTCTGCTTGTCCCAGCGGGCCGACGGCGCGTCGTGGAGCCTGATCATGGCGGGCGCCCAGGCCGCCCTCACCAGCCTCATCTTCGTGCTCGCGATCAGCCGCGGCGAAGGAGGCGTGAGTCCAGCTGAGCTCATGGTGATCGCCGTCGCGGGTGTCGGGGTGACCGGGTGGATCGTCGCCGACGAGCCGATCGTCGCCACGGCCTGCGTGGTAGCGGCAGACCTCATCGGGGCCGCGATGATGGTGCCCAAGACCTACCGCAATCCCCAGTCCGAGACGCTCGTGACGTTCGCCCTGGCGAGCCTTGGCGGCGCGCTGGCGGCGGGCGCCGTCGGGGCCCTCGACGCCTCCCTGCTGGTTTACCCGCTCTACTACTGCATGGTCAACGGCGCGATCGCTCTCCTCATCTACCAGCGGCGACGCAGCTGCAGCGCGCGCCCACCGCAGACGTCGCCCGCGGTTCTCTGGTAGCCCGCGCGGTCTTTGCTGGGCTCGCTCCGAGTCCTCGGGCGCTGCAGCCCTCCCGCCCTCAGAAATCCCGACGACCCTGGCGCGTTAACTCATGGTGACCGCGCTTGGAATCACGCAGACGATCCGACGAGTCGCAGCCCTCATCCCTTGCGCGCTCACGGCGGCGCTCGCGCTCGCCGCGCCCGCGGCGGAATCAAGCTACGCCATCGTCAGCGGCACCGAACCGGACGCGTTCACCTGCGACAACGCCACCGGCGAGGCGCAGGCCGGTGAGCGGCTGACCGTCACAGCGACCTGCCACGTTCCGGACGGCAGCAACTACCGCTACCACATCGAGAGCAAGCCACGGCACGGGTACCTCAAGCTGGAACGGTCCGGCAGCGGCATCTGGCAGGCCGACCCCGCCTACACAGGCGACGACGAGTTCACCTACTGGGCGACCGCCAAGACGCCGGCCGGCGAGCTCAAATCGAGCCTCGGCTCGCTGCGGATCAGCTTCACCCGCCGCAACCCGCCGCTGAAATCGCCGCAGTTCACCATCAGCCGGGCGAGCGGCAGCGTGCGCATCAAACTCGGCGGCCGCTGGCAGGCGCTCTCACGCCCCCGCAGCTTCACACACCCCGTCGTCGTCGACGCCCGCGGGGGCGGCATCAAGCTGGCCGCCCGCCACGGCCTCGACAGCTCGGGCGCCGGCGAGCTCTCAAGCGGCAGCTTCAGCCACGGCATGCTCAAGGTCGACCACGGACCGGCGCAGGGCCCGATCGCATCCAGGTACTACGCATTCAACAACCTCGCGCTCGCCGGCCCTCCCGACTGCGGTGGCCCAGGCCGCCAGGTCGACGCGGTCGTCCGCCGCGGCACCTTCACCGTCAGGAACGCCCGCTTCAGCGTCACCGCACCCGCGCCGTCGCGTTTTACGAGCGGCGACATCGGTTGCATGGGGATCTCGAACGTGGGCGTCCGGTCCGGCCGCGTCATCGGCCCCGGCGGCCAGGTCCTGCACAAACACGACACCTACAACGAACCGCAGGGGTAGCCCCGCGCGTTGAGTGCCCGCGCGCACCGGCGCCCAACCGAGCGCCTGCGCGTTTCCCCTGCAAATCCCGTACGCCCCGAGCAGGATTCGAACCTGCGGCCTACTCCTTAGGAGGGAGTCGCTCTATCCGGCTGAGCTATCGGGGCCCTGCGCAGAAGATAGCCCGCTGACGCGGGCGGATCCATTCAAGCGAAGGGGCGTCGCAACGCGCCGCGAAGGGACCGTCATGCTGCGACGCGTGCTCGCAGGCTCACTGGCCTGCTCGCTTGGAGGAATGCTGTTCACCGGTGCCCCCGCGCTGGCGGCGGTGACGCATACGGTGCTGCCCGGCGAGACGCTCTGGTCGATCTCGACGGCGAACAATCTGACCGTCCGCACGGTGGCGGTCTACAACGGCCTCCCGGAGGACTCGGGCCTGATCGCTGGAGCGACCATCGAAGTGCCGACCGTCGCTGAGGGTGCGTCAGCGCTCGCGGGCGCCGGCGGATCGGTGCAGGCGCCGGCGCCGATCCCGGCGACGGGCGCGGCTCTGGGCATGAGCCCGGTCCCCTCCCCATTCGGCGACCTGTATCTGACGCCCGCGGCGGCCCAGAGCTGGAACGACATGCGTGCGGAGGCGCTCAGCGTCTACGGCATCGACCTCTATCCGGGCGGGCCCGCTTCGGCCTTTCGCACCTACGCGCAGCAGTCCCAGCTCTATCAGGCGTTCCTCGACGGGTTCGGCGCGCCCGCCAATCCGCCCGGCACCTCATCCCACGAGCTGGGCACGGCCGTCGACGTGCCAACGCTCGGAATGCGCTCGGTGATCGACCAGATCGGCTGGAAATACGGCTGGGGGAAGGCCCACGCGCCCGGCGAGTGGTGGCACGTCGACTACATCGGCGGCGGCTGAGGCGCCGATCAGGCCGGCGTCAGGGCGGGCCGTTCCGCGTCGAGCCGCGGCCGGTAGAGCTGCGCGGATTCGACGAGGCCGTCGACCATGTCCTCGATGTCGGCGGTCCGCTCGATCTGGCGGAGGTCGTCCGACTGGCCGCGGGTGACGGCGAGCCGCGACGAGAAGAGCTGGCAGCAGTCCTCGTCGGGCAGGATCGAGATGTCGTAGGTGCCGAGCTGCTTCGCGATCTCGACGATCTCAGCCTTGTCGCGGTCGATCAGCGGCCGCAGCAGCGGCAGCTCCGCCGCCTCCTCGACGACGGCGAGGTTGGGGAGCGTCTGCGAGGCGACCTGACCGAGCGAATCGCCGGTCACGAGCGCCTCGGCGCCCTCGCGCCGGCCGAGCTCGGACGCGACCTTGACCATCAGCCGCCGCTGTGAGAGCACCTGGAGCCGCCCGGCGCCCGCGGTGGCGAGCCGGCGCTGGGCGGGGCCGAACGAGACGACGAACATGCGCGAGCCGCCCTGGAAGCGGTCGAGCCGCCCGACCAGCGCGTATGCCTTGTAGATCGACTCCGGCCCGGTGAAGGGGCGGCCGGAGAAGTGCAGGAAGTCGCAGCGCAGGCCGCGCTTCATCATCCGGTAGGCGGCGACCGGCGAGTCGAGCCCGCCCGACAGCAGCACGAGCGCCCGGCCGCTCGATCCGACCGGAAGCCCGCCCGCGCCGCGCAGGCGGTCGCACGAGACGAGCATCTCCTTGTGGTCGACCTCGATGTGGAGCTCGAGGTCGGGCTCCGACAGGTCGACCCCCAGTCCGAGCCTGACGCGCACCGCGTCGCCGATCACGCGCGACAGCTCCATCGAGCGCAGCGGATAGCGCTTGTCGCGCCGCCGCGAGCGCACCGCGAAGGTCCGGCCGGGGCGCCCGCGCAGCAGCTCAACGGCGGCGTCGGCCGCGGCGGAGGGATCACGCTCGCAGCGCAGCCCGGGCTGCACGACGCTCACGCCCGGGAGGGCGAGGCAGCGCTCCACCAGGGTCGTCTGCGGCTCCCCGCCGGTCACGATGAAGACGCCGCCGCGGCGGCGGATCTCGATCCGGTCGAGGTCTCTGCTGAGGCGCCGCAGGTTGCGTTCGAGCACGGCCACGAAGGCGGGCCGGTTGCGCCCCTTGAGCGCGAGCTCGCCGAACTTCAGGACCACACAGGGCTCCGCGCTCAAGTCCCCCATGTGCAGGAAGATATCTCGACCCGGCTACTCGGCTTCGTCGTCGTCTTCGTAGAGCGACTCGCGCGCCAGCTCGGCGCCGCGCGCGCCGTACAGGCGCACCTCGATGTAGTCGCCCGTGAAGGCGTCGATCGAGACGAGCGTGAAGCGGTTGTCGACGAGCTCGCACTGGTCTGTGCTGTCCGGCCCGAGCTCCGTGGTCGCGACGGCACCGTTCGTCACGAGCGCGACGCCCCAGACGAGCGTGATCACCCCGCGCCGGCCCTGCGTGCCGCGCCAGTGGCCGATCTCATGGTCCGACAGGTCGAGCGACCAGTCCGGGTTGAGGTCGGCGGTCTCCTCGGTGAAGTCGGCCTCGGCGGCGAAGTCGGTGGCCTGCGCGCCCTCGTGCTCGCGCGTGTAGGAGACGAACCCGAACCATTCGCCGCCGTCCGCCGCGGGCGCGGTGGCGGGCACGTAGGTGCGGCCCTCCCATGTGCGGTCGGGGAACCAGGAGATCTCGCCGATCTCGCTGTCGCACTTGGCCCTGAACTGCTCGGCGAGCGCCTCGCCCCAGCGCCCGTAGGGCAGCGGCTCCTGGGGCGGCTCGGCGGCGAACAGCGGGATCTGTCGGGTTGTCGGGGGCACGGCGCGCGGGGACGCTACACGCTGGCAGCGCGAAGCTGCTCCGCGGCGGCCTCGGGCGCCAGCACGTTCAGATGCACGCCGGTGCCGATCTCGAGGCCGGCGAGCTGGGCAAGCCGCGGCATGATCTCGATGCGCCAGCAGAAGCGCTCGGCGTCGCGCGGCGCGGTGCGCACCCACATGTTGAGCGGCGGCAGGGTGCCGAGCGTGGCGCCGAGCCGCCGCAGTGTCTCGTTCAGAAGGCGCCCGCCGAGCGGCCCGTCGTCCGAGAAGCGGGCCGCCGGGCGCCGCGGGACGATCTGGAGGTGGAAGGGGACGCGCGCCGAGAAGGGACAGAGCGCCACCGCCTCGTCGTCGATCGCGACGATCCGCTCGCCGCGGCGCACCTCCTCTTGGAGCAGGTCCTCGAGCAGGTTGCGCCCCTGCGTGCGGTCGGAGTAGGCGGTGAAGCGCTCGCGCTCGCGCGCCACCTGGGCCGGCACGAACGGCAGCGCATATAGCTGCGCGTGCGTGTGCGGCAGCGACGCGCCCGCCTCCTTGCCCTCGTTGACGATGATGTGCACGTAGGCGGCGTCCGAGTGTGCGCGCATGCGCTCGCGCCACACCGACATCGCCGTCTCGACCTGCTCGGGCTCGAGCTCGGCGAGCGAGCTGACGGCGTCGGGGGCGTTGACGATCACCTCGTGGGCACCGTGCGCGGGTCTGGTGGCGAACAGGTCCGGCTCGCCGCGGCCGCTCGCAAGCGGGTCCCCGTCGCCGTCCGGCTCCCCGGGCGAAAGCGCCGGATAGAGGTTCGGGACGACGCGCACGCGCCAGTCGCCGTTGTCGCGCAACGCGTACACCTCGGGCGGGGTCTGGTCCTCGTGACCGGCCGCGAACGGGTCGCGCTCGCGGTCGATCGGCGGCCGCGGGGCCACGTCGAGGAACGCGCCGGGGCGCGAGCCGCGCTCGCCGGCGACGATCACCTTCAGCCCGGACAGCGGGTCGATGCGCAGCTCGGGGCTCAGAGCGTCTTCTCCATCGACACGTGCTCGATGCCCTCCTCGACGAAGGTCGCGCCGCGTACGTGGTAGCCGTCGCGCAGGTAGAGCTCCTTCGCGTAGGTCTGCGCGTGCAGGGAGATGGCGTCCGCGCCCTCCGCTCGGGCCATGCGGTCGGCCTCGCGCAGAATCGCGGCCGCCACACCGTCGCCGCGCCGGTCGGGCTCGACAGCCAGCCGGCCGAGCCGCGCCACCCCGCCGCGGAACAGCAGCCGGCAGGTGCCGATCACGCGCCCGCCGTCGACGGCCACGATGTGCGTCGCCTCGGGGTCGCGCCCGTCGCGGTCCGCCTCCAGCGACACCCCCTGCTCGCCGCAGAAGATCCGCTCGCGCAGCTCGAGCGCGGCGGCGAGCTCGTCGTCGGTTAGGACTTCGCGGACGTCCACGGGCGCTCTGTCAGCGAGCGTAGCGGTCTATGTCCGCGGCGAGCTTGGTCTCCTCCGAGTAGCCGCCCTGGTGCACGTAGGCGAGCTCGCCCTTCGAGTCGTAGAAGGCGGTGGCGGGGAAGGCCTGGACCGCGTTGAAGGACGCCGCGATCTCGAGGTTCGGGTCCTTGAAGTGGGGGAAGTCGACCGGGTAATCGGCGAGGAAGTCCTCGGCGTCGCCCTGGTTGTCGTTGGAGTTCACGCCGAGGAACACGACCTTGCCGTCCCGTTTGTTCTGCTGGCTCTGGAAGAAGGGGAACTCGAAGCGGCAGGGGCCGCACCATGAGGCCCACTTGTTGACGACGACCGGCGTGCCGCGCTCGGAGGCGATCTTCTTCTCGAAGGCGTCGCGGCCGCCATCGAGGAACTGTGGGGGCGCCGCACTCTGGTTCACCGAGGGGGCGGGCTCGTCGTCGGAGCCGCAGCCGATCAGCGCTGCGAACACGAGAAGTGGCGCGAGGCGGCGCACCACGCGAAGGATGGCAGACCCCATATTCGCTTCTGTGTGCTGTAATGGTGTCTGCCGCCGTCCACCTCGGACTTGGCATGTTCGCCGCTCGCGGGAAGTTTTGAGAGCGGCGAACACGACGGGCGGCCCCGCTGAGCCTCGACGGCCCAGCTCGGCTCGTCCCCCTTACCCAGAAGCGCCTGAACCCCTGTGGCTGAAACAAGCTCCGTGGCTGAAGCCTCGCCGGTCCCCGGCGACGACCTGAAGCGCGCCGAAGAATTTGCGCGCGAACCCTTCGTGCTCGAAGGGGAGGACGCGGCGCTCGCGCTTGCGCGTGGAACGGCGCGGCGCAGCGCGCTCGATTCAGCGCTCGAGGAGATCCACGGCGGCCGCACGGAGCCCTCGGTCGAGTGGCGCCGCAACTACTCCCTGATGCTCGGCCTCGAGCGCCTGCTCTCCGAGGAGGAGCCGCACCTGGTCGACGGCACGAAGCTGTCCGCCCACCAGGTCGACGCACTGTCCGGCACGCTGATCGCGCTCACCACCGAGCTGCAGCTGTCCCGCAACGGCCGCAACGCCGCGGGCGACGAGGAGCTCCACTCCGGCGAGGTCGAGCTCGAGGGCGACGAACTGCCGGACGAGGAGCCGCTCGACTGGGATCCGGACGAGGAGGCCGAGGAGGTAGCCGCCAGCGAGGCGCTGCTCGAGGACCCCGGCTCGGCGCGCCGCTTCTGGTTCGAGCACGCGACCGGCGCCGGCAAGACAGTCGCCGCGCTCGGCTTCGTGGAGGCCTCCCGCACCGGCGGAATCCTGATCCTCACCCACCGCCGCAACCTCGTCGACCAGTTTCTCGGCGAGCTGCGCGACCGCGGCTACAAGGACCGCATCTCGCCGCCGCTGCTGAAGAACGGCGCGGGCGAGCCGCCGGCCGGCGGGCCGGTCACGGTCGAGACCTATCAGTGGTTCGTGCGCAACCCAGCCAAGGTCTCGGACGCCTACACGATCGTCATCTGCGACGAGGCCCACACGGCGCTCGGCGAGAAGACGAGCGCGGCGATCCGCCAGTGGGTCGGCCCGGTGTTCGTCGGCATGACCGCCACCGGCGCGCTGATCGCCCGCCACGTCACGGACCTCTTCCCGACCCAGACCTCGCGCTTCGATCTGGCCCAGGCCGCGCGCCGCGGCGTGATCGCGCCGCTGCGCTGCGTGCGCATCCCGCCCGGCGTGGGCGTGCGCTCGATCTCGAAGGTGCCGCTGCGACGCGGTGAGGTCGACCAGGACTTCGACCAGGAAGAGCTGGCCGCCCTGCTCGACCAGACGCCGTTCAACCTGGCGGTCGCAGACCTCTACAAGACGCGCTTCAAGGACCTGCCGGGCGTCGTGTATTCGGCCGGTGTGCGCCACGCGCACAACGTCGCTGACGCCTTCCGCGAAGCCGGCATCAAGGCGAAGGCCGTCTCGGGCGAGACCCCCAAGCGCGAGCTCACGCGCATCCTGGCGGCCTACGAGAGCGGCGACATCGACGTGCTCGTCAACGCCCAGCTGCTCGCGGAGGGCTGGAACTCGCCGCGCGCGACGGTCTGCATGCACCTCGCGCCGACGGCGTCGAAGCGCATCTACCAGCAGCGCGTCGGGCGCGTCACGCGCCGTACGCCGGGCAAGGAGGCGGGGATCGTCGTGGACTTCGTCCACCCGGCCACCCCGAACGACGACCCCGTGGTCACCCTTCACTCGCTGCTCGACCGTGACGTGTACCGAGGCGGGGCGATCGTCGTAGGCCCGGTGCGCCGTGGCCGCGGGCGGCGGCTGCGGGTCGAGCGCCGCGTCGTGCCGGTCACGGCCGACGAGGAGCGGCGCGCGCAGGTCTTCGAGCGCGAGCTCTGGCGCATGGCGGTCGAGCACCTGACCTGGGGCCAGCAGCAGGCCTGGGCGATGCTGGCGGGCGCGCGCGTCGCGTCCAACAACTGGCGACGCGCGAAGGCGATGCTGCACTTCGACTCGTCGGGCGAGCTGCGCCGGCTCTTCCTGATCACCTGCCTGCGCCGCAACCGCAACACCCAGCTGCGCCTGCGCGCTCTGTCGGAGGTCGGCAACCTGCGCGACCCGGAGGCCTTCGACGACGCTGTCGAGATCGTCGGCAGCTGGTCCCGCGACGAGCGCCGCGAGGGCGTCAAGCTGCTGCTGCAGGCGCTGACCGAGAAGCAGATCGGGCGCCGCGACCAGGCCGCACGCTGGCTCTGGCACCTGGCCGAGTACTCGCGCGAAGTCCACGAGGAGTACGCCGTCCAGCGCTGGCCCGAGACGAAGCGCCTGCTCGGCCTGCTCGTCAACTCTGCCGGCGCTGCGCACGCCCGCAACGCGCGCCGGCTCGTCCAGGCCGCGCGCAAGCAGGACCGCCGGCTGTCGGCTGCGCTGCTCGCGGCTGCCCTGGCGCACACGCCGGAGGCCCAGCAGGTGCTGGACGGTGCGCGCATGCGCATGGCCCGCAAGCCGAGCGCGCTGGCGCGCGAGCTGCTGCGCAACTTCCCGAAGGGCAAGCGCAAGCGCGGCGGCCGCCGGCGCAGGCGCAAGGGCGGCGGTGGCGAGGCCCAGGGCGCCGAGGACGCGGCGCTCGTGCAGACGCAGCAGACGAACGGGGACGCCCAGGAGCCGGACAGCCTCGGACGAGCCGGATACCGATACGTCGGGCTCGGACGAGCCCGACGACGCCGAAGAACGCTCGGCGGCCTAGCGATCGACGGCGTACGCCTCGCGCAGCCGCCGGACCTCGGACACGGCGAGGCTGCGCCGCGGGTCGTGGTAGTGCAGCCGGGCGAGCAGACGCTTCCACGCCCCCAGATCCTCGCGCCCCGAGGCTGACTGGACCCACGCCCAGAGCGTGTCGTCCTCGTCGGCGGTCATCACCGCCTGCCGCAGCCAGGCGTCCAGGGAGTCGCGCTCACGCACCACGCCCGGCGCTTCGGAGTGCGGCAGCAGCGGTCCGTCGTAGAGCTCGACCGCCTTCCTGACAGAGCCGCGGTCGAGCAGGCCCTTCACGCGCGCGACGTCGGACTCGACGTCCCCCGACAGCCGATACGGATCGGCGTCCAGCCACCGGCCGAGAAGCTTGCGCAGGCGATGGACCTCGACCCGGGTGGTGCTCGACGTCCCGGGGTCCCCGTAAAGATCGGCGGCCAGCTCCTCGCTCGTCATCCCGCCCGGTCGCATCGACAGCAGCGCCAGGACCTCGGAGTGGCGGCGGCTGAGCTGGATCGGTCGCCCGCCCAGCTCGGCACCGGCACGGTCGCGCCCCAGCAGGGTCAGCTTCAACAGCGGACGACGTCGCGCTGCGCCCTCGGTCGCGACGGCGCGAACGACGAAGGCCTCCTCGTGGCCGACGGGCTCCGCGAATGCGCGCGTCCCCGAATCCAGCACGAGCTCGCCGCCGCCGGCGGGCACCTCGAGCCGTTGCCCCTGCAGCCACCCGTCGGGACGGTCGGCCAGCACCCGCCCGCTCGAGCTGACGAGCGCGCGCGGATCGGCCACCGTCGCGAGCCGCTCGTGGTAGCGCGCACGGAGCTGGTCATCCCGCTCGTGCATCGCCCAGCGCAGCTGGGCCTCGACCGTCTTGGCCGTGGTCGTGGCCAGGGCGAGGCTGTGCGGGTGCACCGTCGTCATCTTGCCGGTGAGGTCGACGATGCCGAGCAGCCGGCCGGTGTCCGGGTCGTGGACGGGAGCCGCCGCGCAGGTCCAGCTCTGCACGATCTCGTTGAAGTGCTCGGCCGCGAAGACCTGGACGGCGTGGTCGGCGGCCAGGGCCGTTCCGATCGCATTGGTGCCTGCGCCGTTCTCACTCCACAGAGCCCCCTCGGTGAAGTTCATCGAGTCGGCGGCGGCCATGCGCACCCTCGCGTTGCCCCCGATCCACAGGAGGAGCCCGTCGGCGTCACTGACGACGATGAGGTGGGCCGACTCGTCGGCGATGGCCGTGAGGCTGTCCTCGATCAAGGGCAGCGCGGCGCCCAGCGGGTGCACGTCCAGGCGCGCCGAGGTCTCCTCCTCGTCGGCGAGGACCGGTGCGAGGTGCTCGCCTGAAGGATCGACCCCGGCTTCGTGCGAGCGGCGCCAGGAGTCGGCGATCGGCGCGCGCACCGCGCCCAACTTCCCATCGCCGACGAACCGCTCCCACAGCCGCTTCAGCTCGCGCGCCCGCCTACGCGGTGATGTGGCCGCGTCGATCGCAAGCCATGGGTTGGCGGGCACCCCCCTCCTCCCTGGTCGGGGCCGAGCAGCCGCAGTGTAACGCGCTCGCGTAACGCTGATGAAACGCCCCCGGGAGTAGAAGTGCCCCTAACGGCCTAGCCGCAAAGGAGGACGCATCCCGTGAGTCGCGCCAGCATCACCAAGGCACACAACAAGATCCAGGAGCTTTCCTGGGAACCGACGTTCGTCGAGCCGGTCGACAAGTACCCGACCGACTACACCTTCGAGAAAGCCCCCAAGAAGGATCCGCTCAAGCAGGTCCTCCGTTCCTACTTCCCTATGGAGGAGGAGAAGGACAACCGCGTCTTCGGGGCCATGGACGGCGCCATCCGGGGCAACATGTTCCGGCAGGTCCAGGAGCGCTGGATGGAGTGGCAGAAGCTCTTCCTGTCGATCATCCCGTTCCCGGAGATCTCCGCCGCCCGCGCGATGCCGCTCGCCATCAACGCCGTGCCCAATCCGGAGGTCCACAACGGGCTGGCCATCCAGATGATCGACGAGGTCCGCCACTCGACGATCCAGATGAACCTCAAGCGGCTCTACATGAACCACTACATCGACCCCGCCGGGTTCGACATCACCGAGAAGGGGTTTGCGAACTGCTACGCAGGCACGATCGGGCGTCAGTTCGGCGAGGGGTTCATCACGGGCGACGCGATCACCGCCGCCGACATCTACCTGACGATCGTGGCCGAGACGGCGTTCACGAACGTCCTGTTCGTCGCAATGCCCGCCGAGGCCGCCGCCAACGGCGACTACCTGCTGCCGACGGTGTTCCACTCCGTCCAGTCGGACGAGTCGCGCCACATCTCCAACGGCTACTCGATCATCCTGATGGCGCTCGCCGACGAGCGGAACCGCCAGTTGCTCGAGCGCGACCTCCGCTACGCCTGGTGGAACAACCACGCGGTCGTCGACGCGGCGATCGGCACGTTCATCGAGTACGGCACCAAGGACCGCCGCAAGGACCGCGAGAGCTACGCCGAGATGTGGCGGCGCTGGATCTACGACGACTACTACCGCTCCTATCTCGTCCCGCTCGAGAAGTACGGCCTGGTCATCCCGCACGACCTCGTCGAGGAGGCCTGGAACCGGATCTGGAACAAGGGCTACATCCACGAGGTCGGCCAGTTCTTCGCCACCGGCTGGTTCGCCAACTACTGGCGCATCGACACGCTCGACGACGAGGACTTCGAGTGGTTCGAGCACAAGTACCCGGGCTGGTACGACAAGTACGGCAAGTGGTGGGAGCGCTACGCCGACTTCTCGAAGAAGAACGGCCACAAGCCGATCGCGTTCGAGGCGGGCGCCGATTACGAGTACCCGCACCGCTGCTGGACGTGCATGGTCCCGTGCCTGATCCGCGAGGACACGGTGGTCGACGAGGTCGACGGCCAGGTCCGCACGTACTGCTCGGAGACCTGCCACTGGACCGACAAGGTGGCGTTCCGGCCCGAGTACGAGGGGCGCCCGACGCCCGCCATGGGCCAGCTCGCCGGCAAGCGCGAGTGGGAGACGCTCCACCACGGCCGGGACGTGGGCGAGATGATGGAGGACAGCGGCTTCGTGCGCGACGACGGCAAGACGCTCGTCCCGCAGCCGCACCTGGATCTCGATCCGAAGAAGATGTGGACGCTCGACGAGGTCAAGGGCATCACGCTCCAGAGCCCCAACGTCCTCCTCAACGAGATGTCGCCTGAGGAGCGCGAGACGTACATGGCCAAGTACAAGGCCGGCGGGCCCGCCGGCCGGCCGGCGCCAGAGGGCGCCGCGACTTGAGTCTCCCGGGGGTGGCGGCGCCGCTCGACGCGCGCGGCGCCGCCAGGGGGCCCAAGGAGCTCCGTCCATGGGGGAGAAGTTCACCGTCCGGTTTGAGCCGGTGGACATCGAGATCGAGGTCGACGAGGACGAGACCGTCCTCCACGCCGCCTTCCGCCAGGGCCTGATGCTCATGCACGGCTGCAAGGAGGGGCAGTGCTCGTCGTGCAAGTCGTTCCTGCTCGACGGGGAGGTCGACCTCGAGCGCTACTCGACCTTCGCGCTGCCCGACTTCGAGGAGGCGGAGGGCTACACCCTGCTCTGCCGCGCGCACCCGATGTCCGACCTCGAGGTCGAGCTGCTCAACTTCGACGAGGAGATCCTGCGCAGCGGGGTCGCGCTTCAGACGGCCAAGGTCCGTGTGGAGGCCATCGAGCGGCTCACGCACGACATCTGCCTGCTGCGCGTCGCGCTCGTCGACCCGGAGCGGCTCACCTTCCAGGCGGGGCAGTACGTCGACATAAAGATCCCGGGCGGCGGGGAGGAGCACCGCTCGTTCTCGATGGCCAACACGCCGGCCACCGCCAACGAGCTCGAGTTCATGATCAAGATCTTCCCCGACGGGCATTTCTCGGGGCTGCTCGACAACGGCGAGATCAAGGTCGGGGACGAGCTGGAGCTGACCGGGCCGTACGGCGTGTTCACGCTGCGGGCGACATCGACGCGGCGCATGTTGTTCATCGGCGGCGGCGCCGGGATGGCGCCCATCCTGTCGCTGCTGCGCTCGCTCGACGAGTCAGGGAACGGGCGTCCGGCGGTCTACTACTACGGCGCGCGCGGGCCCGAGGACCTCTTCCATGTCGAGGAGCTCGAGGGGCTCGCGGAGAGGCTGCCCGACTTCCGCTTCGTCCCGGCGCTGTCGGAGACCGAGGCCGACGAGGACGGCTGGACGGGCGAGACAGGGCTCATCACCGATGTCGTCGACCGCCTGGAGGAGGACGTGAGCGAGGTCGAGGCTTACGTCTGCGGTCCGCCCCCGATGGTCGAGGCCGCCATCGCCCTGCTCGAGCGCAGGGGCGTCCCCGAGTCACAGATCCACTTCGACAAGTTCACCACCACAGAGCAGTAGGAGGAGAGAGGAGCCATATGGCCACGGATGCCCCCGTCAAGGAACGCAGCGTCCCCAAGCCGGAGTTCACGGACGCGGAGGCGGGGGCGCGCGAGTTCCCGTCCTCGACCAGCCGCAGCTTCAACTACTTCACGCCGCGCAAGCGGCGGGCGACGGTGTACGAGGACGTCACCGTCGACGTGCAGCCCGACCCCGACCGCTACCTCACCCAGGGGTGGGTCTACGCCTTCGCCGACGGCACGGCCGGCTACCCGCAGGAGTGGACCGCGCTGAAGTCCTCCAACTGGCACGAGTTCCTCGATCCCAACGAGGAGTGGGAGCAGACGATCTACCGCAACAACGCGGCCATCGTCCGCCAGGTCCAGCAGAACATCGCCAACGCGAAGGCGGCCGGGTCCTTCGCGAACCTCAACCGCGGGTGGGCGAAGATCCTCGAGCGCCACGTGTTCGCCTGGTCGCACGCCGAGCACGGGATCGGCATGCACGTCTACATCCCGGCCAACCGCGACGCGCCGACCAACATGATCAACAACGCGCTGGCGGTCGCCGCGGCGCACAAGCTGCGCTTCGCGCAGGACCTCATCCTCTACAACCTCGAGCTGACCGACGAGATCGAGGGCTTCGACGGCGCCGCGCACAAGGAGACCTGGCAGGAGGACCCGATCTGGCAGGCCACGCGTGAGAACGTCGAGCGCCTGACCGGCGTGCGCGACTGGGCGGAGGCGTTCTTCGCCACGGCGGTGGTCTTCGAGCCGCTGGTGGGCGAGCTGTTCCGCAGCGGGTTCGTCATGCAGGCGGCGGCGCTGCACGGCGACTACGTCACGCCGTCGCTGATGGGCAACGGCGAGTCCGACGCGGCCCGCGAGCAGCGCGGCGCCCGCGCCCTGTTCGGCATGCTCTCGAACGACGAGGCGCACGGCGAGGAGAACCGCGCCACGATGCAGGAATGGCTGTCGGGCTGGACCGCCACGAGCGTCGAGGCGGCCCGCCAACTGCAGCCCATCTGGTCCCAACTGCCCGAGAAGGTCGTCCGCTTCGAGGACTCCTTCGAGCGCTCGCAGCAGCGCTTCGAGAGCCTGCTCGGGGACCTCGGCCTCGACACCCCAAAGGAGCTGAGCGCATGACCGAGTTCAACGCGGACCCGACGTCGTCGAACAAGACCGGCGTCACCCTGATGGACAATCAGGTCGGCCACGTCGTCGCGGACGTGATGAGGGGCAAGGAGAACGTGACCGTGACGGTCCTGCCGTCGATGATCCGCGTGGACGGAGTCGGCAAGGTCGACTTCGACTACGAGGAGCTGGCCGACGCGCTCGGCTGGGCCGACTTCGGGAACGACGACTTCGAGGAGATCATGTCGACCCACTACGGGCGCATGGTCGTGCTCGACGACCGCGTCCTGTTCTTCGCCAACCCGGAGGACGCCGCCGAGTACATCGGCTTCGACCTCGAGGTGGTGAGCTAGCCATGTACGAGCAGCAACGGTGAGAAGTACTTCGTGATGGACAGCCACATCCACTTCTGGGACGCGAGTCCGGAGAACTGGGTGAAGGGCCAGGAGCAGTTCGCCGACGGTTGGATCAACTGCTTCCACGCGTACATGGGTCTGGCGCCGCCGGAGACGCACTGGCCGATCGAGAAGTTCCGGAAGTACTCCGAGGAGGACTTCGTCAAGGACGTCTTCGAGGACGGCTACGTCGACGTCGGCGTGTTCCAGTCGACCTACCTGAAGCAGTGGTACACCGAGGGCTTCAACACCGCCGAGCGCAACGCGCGGATGGCCGAGAAGTACCCGGACAGGCTGATCGTCAACGGCCGCTGGGATCCACGCGAGGGCGAGGCCGGCCTCAAGCAGCTCGAGGAGGACGCGAAGCGCTACGGCCTGCAGGGGGTCAAGCTCTACACGGCCGAGTGGCGCAACGGCTCGCGCGGGTGGAAGCTCACGGACCCGGAGGCGGTTCCGTTCCTCCAGATGTGCCAGGAGCTCGGCATCAAGAACATCCACGTCCACAAGGGCCCGACGATCTGGCCGCTGGACAAGGACGCCTTCGACGTCTCCGACGTCGACCACGTGGCGACGGACTTCCCCGAGCTCAACTTCATCGTCGAGCACGTGGGGCTGCCGCGGATCGAGGACTTCTGCTTCATGGCGACGCAGGAGCCCAACGTCTACGCCGGCCTCGCGGTCGTCATCGGCGGGCTCATGTACGCGCGGCCGCGCTTCTTCGCCAAGGTGATGGGCGAGCTGCTGTTCTGGGTCGGCGAGGACAAGATGCTGTTCGGGAGCGACTACGGCATCTGGGAGCCCAAGTGGCAGGTCGAGGGGATGGTCGACTGGAACTACCCGGACGACGAGCCTTCTCCGACTACCCCGAGTACACGACGGAGTCGAAGAAGAAGATCATGGGCCTCAACGCGGCGAAGCTCTACGGCGTCGAGGTCCCGCAGGAGCTGCAGCTGCGCCCGACGAGGCCGATGAGCCGGCCGCCCGCGACGACGCACAGCTGGTGGAAGACCGCGCGTGACAATCCGTTCGCGCGTCCTCGAGGCGCTCGGCACGGTCTACGACCCCGAGCTCGACGAGCCGATCACGTCGCTGAGGTTCGTGACCTCATGCGACGTGTCGGCCGACGGGGACGTCGACGTCCGCCTGCGGCTGCCGACGCCGCAGTGCGCGCCGAACTTCGCGTACCTCATGGCCGCCGACGCACGCAACGCCGTGCGCCGGCTGCCGGAGGTCCGCGAGGTCACGGTCCTCCTCGAGGACCACTACACCGGCGAGGAGATCAACGCCGCGGTCGGGCGGGGCGAGGGATTCGCGCAGGCCTTCCCGGGCGAGACCGAGGGCGAGCTGGATGCCCTGCGTGAGCTGTTTCAGCGCAAGGCGCTCGTCGCGCGGCAGTCGCGCCTGTGCGAGGCGCTGCTGGCCGCCGGCGCGACGCCCGAGGAGGTCACCGCCCGGCGCGTGGCCGACCTCCCCGACGACCCGGATGCTCGCCGCTGCATCGAGCTGCGCGAGCAGCTCGGCATCCCGGCAGAGGACGATGCGCCCGGCGTTCGTCCGGCCCGACGGGGAGCCGATCGCCGCCGCCGACCTGCGCCACTGGCTGCGCAAGGCGAGGCTCGTGCGGACGAGCCTCGAGGTCAACGGGGGCATCTGCCGCTCCCTGCTGCGCATCCGCTACGACCTGCCCGACGCCAAGGAGGTGGCCGCATGAGGGCCGCGAGACTGCACGCCTATCACGAGCCGCTCAAGCTCGACGAGGTCGACGAGCCCAAGGCAGAGGGTCCGCTCGACGTCGTCGTGCGGATCGGCGCGGCGGGTCTGTGCCGCACCGACCTGCACATCCAGGAGGGCCAGTGGGCCGAGAAGTCCGGGGTCAAGCTGCCCGTACACGCCCGGGCACGAGAACGCCGGCTGGGTGCACGCGGTCGGCCCGGCGGTGACCAACGTCGAGGTGGGCGACACGGTGATCGTGCACCCGTTCATCTCCTGCGGGCTCTGCGGGCCCTGCCGCGCCGGTGACGACATGCACTGCCTCAACGGCTCCTTCCCGGGCATCAACCGCGACGGCGGGTTCGCCGACTTCCTGTTCACGAGCGCGCGCTCGGTCGTAAAGCTCGACCCGTCCCTCGAGCCAAAGTCCATCGCGGCGCTGGCGGACGCCGGGCTCACCGCGATCCACGCGGTCAAGAAGGCGATCCCGGTCCTCGGCGCCGGCACCAAGGCGGTCGTGATCGGCGCCGGAGGCCTCGGCCACATCGGCATCCAGTGCCTGCGGGCGTATACACCCGCCGAGATCATCGTCATCGATCCGTCGGAGCCCGCGCTTGCGCTGGCCGAGGAGATGGGCGCGCACCACACGGTCAAGGTCGACGGCAGCCACGTCGACACCGTCAAGGAGATGACCGACGGGCTCGGCGC
>CAVTZF010000016.1:0-282123 GCA_963739095.1 uncultured Thermoleophilaceae bacterium | reverse complement strand
CAGGGCGAGCGGTCGGAACCCCGGTGGCGCCGCCCTGACAGGCGCGAACTCGTCGCCCTCCTGGCCAACAACACCGCCCGCCCGAACCTCGCCGAGAAACGGCGCCGGATGGGTCGCGCGCCGGGCTCCTGGCCGACCCTCGGCGGGAAGTTCCAGAGAAATTGGACCCTCTTTGGACCCCGCGAACCTACGACGAGCTCGCCCTCAAACAACGAAACCGCCGCATATGCGGCGGTTTCGTGAGGTCGGGGCGACTGGATTTGAACCAGCGACCTTTCGGCCCCCAGCCGAATGCGCTACCAAACTGCGCCACGCCCCGGGGTGCTGCAGGCGTGCATCATAGCCGCGCGCCGGACCTCAGGTGAGCACGCGGAGGAAGCCCTCGCGCACCAGCCGGCGGACGAGCACGAGGCGGCCCTGCTCGTCGAGCGGACCCGGCAGCTCCGCGGCAGTGAACGCTCCCGCGCTCTCGGCCACGGCGTCCACGGCCGCCGCCGCCTTGGCGGGGAGGCGCACCTCCTTGCCCTCGAACAGGAGGGCGACGCCGGTCGCGTCTTGCTCGAGCTCGAAGATGACGGTCGGGCGCCGCTCGAGCTGTGCGTCCACCGTCAGCCGCTCGAGCGCCCGCAGCTGGGCGAACCCGTCGTGGAGGATGGGCCGTCGCCCGGCCACGAACCGGCGCCGTGCGCGCCGGGCGACCTCGTCCGGTCGCAGTCGGCCAGCCAAACGCTCGACCAGGTGGTCCGGAAGCTCACCCTCGGCGCCAACGCTGCGCCGGAACTCGACGTCGTCCGCGCAGCCCTCGAGCGCCGCGCGGAGCGCGTCCATCCGGGTCGGCGGGTGCAGGCCGATCGTGAGATGCAGCGCCTCTTCGTGCGACGTCTCGGCTTCATGAGGCCAGCCGCGCGGGACGTAGAGCGTGTCCCCCGCCTCCAGCGTGAAGTCGTCGACCGGCGGCCCGACATCGCCCAGGTCCGGCGACCAGCGCTGATCCTTCAGAGGCAGCTCGAGCCGGGGCTCGTAGAGCCGCCAGCGCTTGCGGCCCGCGACCTGGAGGACAAACACGTCATGCGTGTCGTGATGGACCGCGAACCCCTGGGCGGCGGGCGGCGTGAGGTACGCGTTCGCCTGCACGGGGAAGCCGAGACGCATCTCGAGCCCGCGGCAATAGACGGCGACCGCGGGCCACCACAGATGGAGCGCCTGAAGCACGAGCGTCGCGCCCGCGGCGAACTCGGCGGCAAGCCGCTCGACGGACGCGATCTGGGAGAAGCTCCCAGGGCGCCAGGGAATGTCGTCCGTGTAGTCGCTCGGCGGCAGCGGCGAACCGTCTTTCACGAGCCGGAAGGCCGGCATCCGGATCCCGCTCTCGCAGACGAGCCGCTCGATGTCCGGCACGTCGAGCAGGTCGGTGAAGCGCCGGCGCTCCGCCCGCGGGATCACGAGCGGGTGCCGCTCCCAGTACTCGTCGAGAAAGCTTGCCGCGCTGACCGGTTCGAGCGTCAGCGCGAGCGCGTCTCCGGCCGCGCCGCGCTCGGCCTGGCCGCGACTAGGCGCCCGGGGCGCTGTCGTCACCGGTGTCGGTCGAGTCGCCCGAGTCGTCCCCGGTGTCTGTCGTGTCGCTGGTGTCGCCGCTGTCGTCGCCCGTGTCGCCGCTGTCGTCGCCGTCGTCGGCGGTCAATGCGGCGGGCGCAGACGCCGCGCCAACCCGGATCGTCGCGATCTCCTCGTCGGTGAGCGTGGTTCCGCTCCTGTCCTCGCTCTCGCTCACGTCGCCTCCATCGGTTGCTTGCGCGGGACGATTGAAGCGGGCGACGGGGATCGAACCCGTACTAAGAGCTTGGAAGGCTCTTGTGCAGCCATTACACCACGCCCGCGAGCGCCTTCAGGTAGTCAGGATCCTAGCCAGCGCTTGGGGTTCTCGACCATCATCTGGTCGAGCTGCTCCTCCGTCATCCCCCGCTCGCGCAGCTCGGGGATCACCTGCTCGAACAGGAACGTCATCGACCAGTCCGGCACCTCGTTCGCCTTCAGGTACTCCTGGATCTCGCGCGGGAACCAGTCGATCGTCGAGCAGTAGTCCTGGGAGATGAACATGCGGTCCGCGTAGCCGCGCTCGAGCAGCGCCAGGGTCGTGGCCTGGCGGCTGTCCGTCGGGTGATAGATGTCGATGCCGTAGCGGTCGAGGCCGATGTAGCAGCCGGTGTCCAGCAGGCGCTCGATGTAGTCCAGGTCGCTGGTGTCGCCCGCGTGGGCGACCTGGACCTTGGCCGGATCGACGCCCTCTTCGGCGAAGATCCGCATCTGCTCCGGCCCGGTCCCGCTCGCCGGCCTGGAGTGAGCCATGATCGGCCTGCCGGTCCGGTTCGACGCCCGCGCCGCGGCTCGGTGGACCTTCTCGACGTTCGGGGTGACACCTGGCTCGTCGGCCGCGCACTTGATGAAGGCGGCCTTGATGCCGGTCCCCTGGATGCCGTTCTCGATCTCGTGGACGAAGATGTCGGCGAGCTGGTCCTCGTTGCGGTTCAGCAACGGCTGCGGCAGGTGGTCGTAGGTGTAGATGCCGGTGGCGAGCACCACCTGCAGGCCGCTCTCGTCCGCGACGCGCTTGCTGAAGGCCGCGTCGCGCGTGAGGAACAGCGCGCTCGGCTCCACGACCGTCGCGATGCCGTGACCCTTGACGGCGTTCGCGTCGGCGATCGCCGCGTCCCACTCGGCCTGCTCGTCATAGAGGTGGGGGAACTGGAAGCGGGTCGCCTCGTCGGCGGCGCGGAAGTGCTCGTGGATCAGGGTCCTACCGAGCTGGTCGACATCGATCGGCCCGTTGACGGTTTCGACTGCGGCCATCTGGCTCTCCTCCGGGGTCGCGGTGCGGAGAACCTAACCGCGTACGAGAAGCGGGGCAGCCAGGACTCGAACCTGGAGTCGCCGGTTTTGGAGACCGGTGCCTTACCATTTGGCCACTGCCCCGTGGCTGGGTCGATTCTAGGCCGTGGGGTTTGAGGTGCGGGCGGAGGGAATCGAACCCCCACGCTCTTTCGAGCACCAGGACCTAAACCTGGCCTGTCTACCTGGTTCCAGCACGCCCGCGCCGGCGCCCGATTCTAGACCCGGGCGCGGGGCCCGCACCGGCGCAATCCGGCCGCTCACGGGTTAGGGTGTCCGCGATGGCCGAGACGGTGGTCGTTCATCCCAACCGGGACAAGGCCGAATCGAAGGCCACGAGGGCGATCGTCGTGCTGCTGCTGGTTATCAGCGCGCTGCTGATCTTCGCGGTCACGGCCGGCGGCTGGTCCGAGCTCCAGGGGGCTCAGATCATCTCGATCGGCTACATCATCGTGTACCTGGTGATGGCCTTCTACGTCGCTCGCTGGAACCGCGGCGTGCTGCCGGTGGCCGCCGCGCTCGCGATCCTGTTCGCGGTCGTCGCCCTCGTCGCGGCACCGGCGTGGTTCGAGCGCGACAAGGCCGGGTTCAACGATCCGGCGCTCGATCCGTCGCTGCTCGGGTTGTTGACCGCGATCATCGTGCCGGTCCAGCTGCTCTTGATCGCCTTCGCGATGCGCGGCTTCCAGCAACAGTGGAACGTCGAGGTCGAGGTGGCGCCGGACGAGACGGCGCCCCAGGCGGCCTGACCGGGACGCACCTATCCTTTCCAGGAACAAGCGGCGGTATCCGAATTGGCATAGGAGGCGGTCTCAAAAACCGCTGCCCGAAAGGGCGTGTGGGTTCGAGTCCCACCCGCCGTACTGAACCCGCAAGGCGACTACATCGTTCAGGTAGGCGGCGTCGAGCTGTGCGTGGAGACATTCGGCGACGCCGCCGACCCAGCGATCCTGCTGATCCACGGCGCGGGCAGCTCGCTGCTTTCCTGGGACGATGATCTCTGCAGGCCGCCTCGCCGGCGCCGGGCGCTTCGTGATCCGCTACGACCTGCGCGACGCGGGCCGCTCCGTCACCTACGAGCCGGGCACCACGAAGTACGGAATGGGCGACCTGGTCGAGGACGCCGTCGGCCTGCTCGACGCGCTAGGTGTGGAGCGCGCCCACATCGTCGGGATGTCGGCCGGAGGCGGCATCGGTCAGCTGCTCGCGCTCGACCACCCAGAGCGGGTTGCCACGCTGACACTCGCGTCCTCGACGCCCGGCGGTCCCGGCCCTCCAAACCCGGACCTGCCGGACCCTGCCCCGCAGCTGTTCGCGAGCGAGCCGCCCGAGCCCGACTGGTCCAACCGCGAGGCCGTCATCGACTACCTCGTCGAGGCCGAGCGGCCCTTCGCAGCCCTCTCGTGGCCCTTCGACGAGAGCGCCATGCGCGAACTGGCGGGCCGCGTCGCGGACCGCAGCACCAACCTCGAGTGGGGGCTCGCCAACGCCTTCTCCCAGGACGCCGGCGAGCCGTGGCGGGAGCGCCTCGGAGCCATCGCGGTCCCGACGCTCGTCATCCACGGCAACGAGGACCCACTCTTCCCCTATGGCCATGCGCTGGCGCTGGCGGAGGAGATCCCGGGCGCCGAGCTCCTGCCGCTGGAGGCGACCGGACACGAGTACTTCCCGCGCCACACCTGGGACGTGGTGGTCCCGGCGCTCCTGCGTCACACGAGCTAGTCCGCCGCTGCGCGCCGAAGCGCGCGCGCCTGGGCCGCATCGACCCAGATCTCCCAACGCCCCGAGCGCGACTCGCGCGCGCCGAGGAAGTGGTACGGGCGCCGCCCCGCGAACTCGGTTTGGCGCATGTGGAATACGCCACCCAACACCGAGGCAATCCGTCGCCGCGGCCAGCTCAGCGAGCCCTCGACGTCGGGGAACGTGCGCGGCCGGTCCGGCGTGCGCGCCAGCTCGTCGAGCAGCGCCGACATCAGCTCGCTGCAGCGATCCCGGAAGCGCTCGACCTCCGCGGCGTCGGTCATCGCGTTCTGGGGCGCGTGCTCCACGCGGCCGATTATCCTCGCGCCGAGCGATGACGATCGACACGTTCGCCGAGGCCGAGGCGCTCGTCGACGGCTTCGGCGCACGCGCGCCGGGCTCGGACGCCGAGCGGCGCGCGGCCCGTCATCTGGCCGGCCGCCTGCGGGCACTCGGACGGGAGGCGGGACTCGAGTCGTTCAACGCCTGGCCGGCCTGGCAGCTCGCCTACGCGATCCATGCCGCGCTCGCGATCGCGGGGAGCGCCCTGTCCGTCGAGTTCCCGGTCGTCGGCGCCGCGCTCGTGCTCGTGGCCGTGCTGCTGACGCTGCTCGACGTCAGCGGCACGCTCGTGACGACACGCCGGCTGCTGGGGCGGCGCGCGTCGCAGAACGTCATCTCGTGGGGTGACCGCGGCGCCCCCGGCGCGCTGCTGCTCGTCGCACACCTGGACAGCGGCCGCGGCGGGCTCGTCCGCCGCGACGCCTGGCGCCGCCGGCTGACGGCGATCGGCCCGCTGACGCCCTTCTTCGGGTCGCTCGTGCTCGTGCTCGTCTGCTGCCTCGTCCGGCTCGCCGGCGTCGATGAGACCTGGCTGAGCGTCGTCCAGTTCATCCCGACCGTCGCCCTGATCGTGGCGTTCCCGCTGCTCCTCGACATGGCGATGTCCGCGGTGCAGCCGGGCGAGAACGACAACGCGTCCGGCGTCGCGCTCGCACTGCGGCTCGCCGAGCGCGCCGAGCCGGAGCTGTTCGGGGTGCACGTGCTGCTGACCGGATCGCAGAAGGCACTCGCCCAGGGGATGCGCTCCTTCGTGCGCGCGCACCGGGACGAGCTCGATCGCGAGCGTACGGTCGTGCTGAACCTCGACGAGGTCGGCGACGGGTTGCCGCGCTACACCCGCCGCGAGGGCGCCTTTCCCTCGCTGCGCTGCCATCCGCAGCTGGTCCGTCTGAGCGCGGAGAGCGCCGAGCACGTCGCCGCGCGTCCCCTCTCGAACCGGGTCCCGAGCGACGGCTACGCCGCGCGCGCGGCCGGCATCGCGGCGATAACGGTCAGCTGCCGTGACGAGCGCGGCTCCGCCTCGCGCCGGCTCGACGAAGACGCGCTGAGCGCGGCGGAGGCGTTCTGCCTCGAGCTGATCGCGCGCCTCGACGAGGAGGTCGGGCCGGCGCTCGTGGGCCTCGGCACGCTCAGCGGGCGCTGATCCCCGCCGCCCGCTCGGCGAACCAGTCGAGCGCCGCCGGATTGGCGAGCGAGTCGCGGCTCGCCGCGGTGCTGGGATCGGCCCCGAGCAGGATCTTCTTGACGGGGACCTCGAGCTTCTTGTTCGAGAGCGTTCGCGGCACCTCGGCGATCGCCTCGATCGAGTCAGGCATGTGCCGGGGCGAGCAGTACTCGCGCACCCGCTTGCGGATCGTCGCGCGCAGCTCGTCGTCGAGCTCGGCGCCCTCGCGCAGCACGACGAACAGCAGCATCTGCTCGTCGACGTCGACGACCAGCGAGTCGAGCACCTCTGGCGTCCCCTCGACCGCGCTGTAGATCTCGCTCGTCCCCATGCGCACACCGCCGCGGTTGATGGTGGAGTCGGAGCGGCCGTAGATGACGGCGCTGCCGCGGCTCGTGATCTTGATCCAGTCGCCGTGGCGCCAGATCCCGGGGAACATCTCGAAGTAGCTCTGCCGGTAGCGCTCGCCGTCCGGGTCGTTCCAGAAGTAGAGCGGCATCGAGGGCATCGGCCGCGTGATCACGAGCTCGCCGACCTGATCGACGAGCGGCTCGCCGTCCTCGCTCCACGCCTCCACGGACGCCCCCAGGCAGCGGGCCTGGAGCTCGCCCGCGTAGACGGGGAGCACGGGCACGCCTCCGACGAAGGCCGTGCAGAGGTCCGTGCCGCCGCTCGTCGAGAACAGCCAGGCGTCCGGGAAGTGGCGGTAGACCCACTCGAACCCCTCGACCGGCAGCGGCGAGCCGGTCGATCCGATCGCGCGCAGGTCGGCCGGCCTCGCCGGCTCGATGCCCGCCTTCATGCAGGCCGCGATGAAGCCCGCGCTCGTCCCGAAGCTCGTGACGCCGGCGTCGGCCGCGAGCTGCCAGAGGCCCTCGGGATCGGGCTGGCCGTCGTAGAGCACGATCGCCGCCCCCGAGAGCAGCCCGCCGACGAGGAAGTTCCACATCATCCAGCCGGTCGTGGTGAACCAGAAGAAGCGGTCGCGCTCGGACAGGTCCGAGTGCAGGTTCGCCTTCTTCAGGTGCTCGAGCAGGATGCCGCCCTGGCCCTGCACGATCGCCTTCGGCAGCCCGGTGGTGCCCGACGAATAGAGCACCCACAGGGGGTGGTCGAAGGGCAGCTGCTCGAACTCGAGCTCGGCGGGCTCCGAGAGCAGCTCGTCCCAGCCGGACGGGACGAGCACGGTGTGCTCGAGCGACGGGATCGCCGCCTCGATCTCGCGCACGCGGTCGCGGCGGTCGAAGTCCTTGCCGCCGTAGCGGTAGCCCGCGGTGGCGATCAGCACGCGCGGCTCGATCTGCTTGAAGCGGTCGACGACCGTGGGCACGCCGAACTCGGGCGCGCAGCTCGACCAGACGGCGCCGATGCTGGCGCAGGCGAGGAACGCCACCACCGTCTCGGGGACGTTCGGCATGTAGGCCGCCACGCGGTCGCCGCGCTCGACCCCGAGCCTGCGCAGGCCCGCCGCGCAGCGGGCGGTCTGCTCGCGCAGCTCGTCCCAGGACATCTCGGCAAGCGGGCTCGACTCGCTCGCGTGCAGGATCGCCGTCGCGCCCGGGCGCGCGCGCCGGAACAGCTGCTCGGCGTAGTTCAGCCGCGTTCCCGGGAACCACTCGGCGCCCGGCATGCGGTCGCTGCCGAGCACGCGCTCAGGCGGCGGCCCGACCTCGTAGCGCTCCCAGATCGAGCCCCAGAAGCCCTCCAGGTCCTCGACCGACCAGCGCCACAACTCGTGGTAATCGGAGAAGCCGCGCTCCTCGATGTAGGCCGACAGCTTCGACGGGCCGCGCGGCTCCCAGAGCAGATCTCCCTCACGCATCGGCGACTAACCCTAGGGCTTGGCGGGAGCCGACTGCAGGCGCGCCACGCGCTCGCGGCCGCGCCGGCGCTCGTCCTCTACGAGCGGCTCGAGCAGCGCTCGCGCCATCAGCGGCGTCAGCCCCATCACCGCGAACGCCATCGCCCACGAGACCTCGGATGCGAGCGCGCCAAGCGCCACCGGGACGCCCGCTGCGACGACGCGCATGGCGGTGTTCTGGATCCCCATCGCCTTGCCGGCCTGACGCCGGCCGGAGATCTCCGCCGCGGCCGTGAAGGACAGCCCGTTCCAGCTCATCGCGGCGATGCCCCCGGCCATCAGCACCGGAACCGCGATCGCGGCCGGTGCCGGCGACAAGCGCCGTCGCTGCGAGCAGCAGTAGCCCGGCGGCGGTGGCGAGCCGGCGGAAGGGCTCGATGCGCTCGCCGCGCAGGTCGGACCAGCGCCCGGCGACCGCGCGCGCGATGGCCGCCCCCAGCTGGGTCGTGCCGAGCGCGACCGCGGCCGCGGCGGCCGACCAGCCGCGCTCGTCGAACAGGTAGAGGACAAGCAGGGAGGTCACCCCCACCTGGCCGATGATCATCAGCGAGGACGCGGCGCTCAGCCGCCAGATGCGCGGGTCACGGGCGGCGTCCGGCGCCGGCGGTGCGGCCGATTCGACCCGTGGCCCCTCGCGCAGCCAGAGCGCCGCGGCGACGGCGGCAAGCATCAGCGCGCCCGCCAGCGCGTACAGGGCCGCGTCGAGGCCGGCGCCGGCCGCCAGCGGCGGCAGCGAGAAGGACGCGGCGGCGGCGCCAACGGGAACCGCGGTCTGCCTGAGCCCGAGCGCGAAGCCGCGCTCGTCGCGCGGGAACCAGTGGAAGACGGCACGTCCGCTTGCCGCGATCCCCGCCGCGCCGAGCGCTCCCGCCAGCGCGACTCCGGCGAGCAGGGCGCCGTAGCCGTCGACGGTTGCGACGGCTGCCATGACGAGCGACGCCGCTCCGAGTCCACACGCGATGACCGGCCTCTCCCCCACCCGGTCGGCCAGCACGCCCCAGGCGAGCAGCGTCGCGACCGTGCCGAGGCCGAACGAGCTGAAGACCGCCGTGACCTCGACAAGCGAGAGCCCGAAGGTCCCCTGGATTGCCGGCCCGAGCGCCGGCAACCCACCCTGCACCGCGGACAGCGCCGCCGTCGCCCCCGCCCCGACCGCCAGGACCACCCAGCGATAGCGGGCGGGCTTCGGCTTGGCGGCTGTCATCGGTAGACGGTCACCCATTCGAGTCTACGCGGGGAAATGTGAGCTCTCTCACCCCTCTCCCCACGTAGATGAGAGATCTCTCACGGGTCTCTCATACAGTCCTCACCCGGCTGGCGGCCTAGCCCTAGCTGTCGGGCGCGGGGGGCCCCTGGCGCAGCTGCTGCCGGATCCCGCGCCGTACGAGCGCGTGCTGCAGGCGTACTCCGCCGGCCAGCGCGAGCGGGCCTACCGCCGCGCCCGCCACCGCGAGCCCGAGCGGCGCGAAGGTCGTCCCGCCGAGCACGACCAGGCCGACGGCGGCTCCCGCCTCGGCGCCGATCAGCGCCGCCACGATCGGGCGCGGGGCGAGCTTGGTCTGATCAGGGCCGGAAGCGGACATAAAGCTCGCTTCGCCTGTACCCGGTGCAGTCCTCCAAGCTGCAACTTCGCTCCCGGTAGGGTCCCGCCCACCATGGGACTTGTGCTGACAGAGGACCACGACGGCGTTCGCCACGTCGTTCTGAACAGGCCGGAGAAGCGCAACGCGCTCAACGGCGAGGTGGTGCGCGAGCTCGGCGCCGCGCTCGAGGCCGCTGCCGCCGACGACGCGGTGCGCGTGCTGGTGCTGCGCGGCGAGGGCCCGATGTTCTCCTCGGGAATGGATCTCGCCGACCTGCGCCACCTGTCGGAGAACCCGGACAGCCTGCGCACGTTCCGGCGACCCCTGATCGGCTGGTGGAACCTGCTCGAGGAGATGCCGAAGCCGACGATCTGCCAGATCCACGGCGCGGCCCTGGGCGGCGCGTTCGAGCTCGCCCTCGCCTGCGACTTCCGCACGATGGCCGAGGACGCCGTGGCCGGGGTCATGGAGGTGCGGATCGGGCTGCTGCCGGACGTCGGCGGCTGCTCGCGGCTGCCGGCGGTCGTCGGGCTCGGGAACGCCAAGGAGCTGATCCTGACCGGCAAGGTGATCGACGGCACGGAGGCGCACCGGATCGGCTTCGCCAATCGGATCGCACCGGCGGACTCGCTCGACGAGCTCACGGGCAAGTTCGCGGAGGAGTTGCTCGCCTGCGCGCCGCGGGCGGTGGGGCTCGCCAAACGCGTGCTCGACGCCGCCGCCAAGCCGGGGCTCGCCGCGACACTCGAGCTGGAGGTCTCCGCCCAGGAGCAGCTCGCCGCGAGCGAGGACTTCGCCGAGGGCGCACGCGCCTTCTTCGAGAAGCGCCCGCCCCAGTTCGCGGGCCGCTAAGAGCGAAGGGGTCACCCCAAAAACGACTCGAGCCCGGATCTGGTTTTCCGAGCTCGAGTGCGCATTCATGCCGAGGCTGGGTCGGGGGAACCCATATGTGCCGAAAACCGGCCTCGGCGGCTATTTGGGTTAGTACCCGGACGTTATGGGTCGTACACCTCGGAACCGGCCCGAAAGTGGCCGATCGGGGAAGGGTCAGCGTCTGCTGAGCGCCACCTGGCGGCCCGCAAGCGCCATGACAAGGGCCGCGCTGAGGGCGACGACGGCGGTCACGAGCCACGCGACGGTGTATCCGCTCATCGAGGAGAGCGCCCCGAAGGCGGCGGGGCCGCCGCCCGCGCCAACATAGATGCCGGTCTGGCTGATGCCGGTCGCCGCGCCCGGCGAATCGCGGTGCAGGTGCACGACCGCCATGTTGAAGATGCCCGGCCAGCCCCAGCCGAGGGCGAAGGCGAGCACCGCCCCGGCGGCGAAGGGCAGCGGCGCCCCGACCGCGAGCAGCGCGAAGCCGACCGAGCCGAGGGCCAGCAGCGTCACGACCATCCGGAAGCCGTAGTCGACGCGCCGGTCCGCCCGCACGCCCACGGCGAGGCGCACGCCGAGCGAGACGGCGCTGCCGGCGGCGGCCAGGATTCCCGCCGTGCCCTCGGCGATCCCCACATCGACGGCCGAAGCCACGAGGTAGGCGCTCAGCGCGCAGGGGGCCGAGCTGCCGAGCGCCGCCCCCAGCGCGATCAGGATGAGCGCGCGCGAGGGGCGCGGCGGCGGCTCGCGCTCCGGGATCGGGCGCAGCGACGCGGCATGGCGGGCGAGCACGATCGCCACTGCGAGCGGCGCGAGCGCGCAGATCAGGAACGTCGCGCGCCAACCAAGCGGGATCGCGAGCACCGGCAGCGCGAGCCCGCTGATCAGCACGGCGGCCGGGATCGCGGACTGCTTGATCCCGAAGGCGAGCCCCTGGCGCTCCATCGGCACCTGGTCGGCCATGAACAGGTTGATCGCGGGTTGGGCGACGGCGTTCGCGACCCCGGCGACGACGAGACACGCGAACAGCACCACGAGCGACCCGGCGAGCAGGCCCGCCGCCAGCAGGCAGACGCACGTGACGAGCGCGCTGACGGTCATCGCGCGCAACGCGCCGGTGCGCTCCGACAGCCGCCCACCGGGGCCGGCGCCGAACGCGCCCGCCAGGAAGAACACACTCACCCCGGCGGCCACGGCCTCGACGCTCGCATCGAGGTCGCCGCGGATCTGCAGGGCCAGCGCGCCCACGAGGAACCCGGGCAGCACGGTCACCGTCCCGGCCGCAACCGCCAGCAGTGAGGGGCGGACGAGGCCTACGCGAGACCCACCAGGTTCGCCATCACGATCACGCCGGCGATGCATAGCACCGCGCCGATGATGTCGAAGACGAAGCCCGCCTTGATCATCCGCGTGATCGGAAGCAACCCTGAGGAGTAGACGATCGCGTTGGGAGGCGTGGAGACCGGCAGCATGAACCCGTAGTTTGCCGCGAAGATCGCGGCCAGCGCCGGGATCGTCGGATTCACGTCCGCGGCCGCGGCGATCGAAATCGCGATCGGGACCACGATCGCTGCGCTGGCCGTATTGCTCGTCGTCTCCGAGATCAGCACGGCGATCACGACGACCACGACGGTGATGCCGAACACCTCGGTGACGCCGAGCGCGTCGGAGAGCGAGGTGCCGATGCGCTCGGCCAGGCCGGTCTCGCTCAGCATCGCGCCGAGCACGATGCCGCCGCCGAACAGCAGGATCGTGCCCCAGTCGATCCGTGCCGCCTGGTTCCAGTTGAGCGTGAACTTGCGCTGCTTCCAGTCGACAGGCAGCAGGAACAGCAGTGCCACGGCGATCAGGGCGACCGTGCCCTCGTTGGCCGCCTCGCTCACCTGCGTGTAGGCGTCCGAGTCGTCACCGGCGAACACCCCGACGAGGCCGGGCAGGAACCAGCCGATCAGTGCGAACGCGAGTACGAGCAGCGTGTTCTTCTCTCCGCGGCTGAGCGGGCCGAGCTTGCTGCGCTCCTCGGCCACGTACTCCTCTACGCCCTTGACCTGCCGGATCTCTGGGCGGTTCATGAGCAGCACGATCGCGATCACGGCGACGAACATCACGATCACGATCGGCAGCGCCATCGCGAACCACTCGACGAAGGTGATCGGCTCGCCGGTCTCCGACTCGAGCAGGTCGCGGCCGATCAGGTTGGGCGGACTGCCGATCGGCAGCAGCAGGCCGCCGACCGTGATGCCGTAGGTGATGACCAGCATGAGCGCGGCGCCGAAGCGGAGCTTCTCGACCTGCTGCTCGCCGCCGGCCTGGCTGGCCACCATTCCGCCCACGACGCCCATCACGCCGAGCGCGATCGGCAACATCATCGCCGCGCCGGCAGTGTTCGACATCACCGGCGAGGTGAGCGCGCCGATCAGGCCGAAGGCCAGGATGATCCGGTAGGTCGAGCCGCCCACGCTCTTGAGGGCGAGCACGCGATAGGCGAGCCGCCGGTGCAGCCCGTGCACCACCATCGCCTCGGCGAGGATGAAGCTGCCGATGAACAGGAAGACGGTGTCCTCCGCGAAGGTGCCGAAGACGACGTCTGTCGCCGCGTCGCCCTCCGCGGGCGGCGGCGTGGCCTCGAGCAGGGCGACCAGCGCAACGCCGAGCAGCGCGGTGACCGGAATCGGGATCGCCTCTGTGACCCACCAGGCGACGACGAGCGCGAGGATGGCGGCGAGCCGGTGCTGATTGGGCTCGAGGTCGAACGGGATCAGCAGGACGAGGGCGAACAGCAGCGGTCCGATGAACAGTCCCACCGTGCGCCGCCGGCGCTCGAAGCGCTCCTCGGCGGGCGAGAGTCGTCCGGCCTCCGTCTGCTCGTCGAGAGTGCGGTAGGTCCCGCCGCGGCCGAAGCGGCCGTCGCCGTTGGTACGGACCTCCTCCTCCTCGACGCGCCGTTCCCTCGTCGGCGTCGCCATGCGGCAGGCGGTACCCGGGCCACGCTTCGTCTAACACGCTAATGCCTCGCCGAGCGAGTGCGGCAGCTCCCTCGGCGATCTGCTCTCGGGGCTCGGCGGCAACGACGTACTGCGCGGGCTCAGCGGCGCCGACTGCCTCAAGGGAGGCAAGGGCAACGACCTGCTGATCGGCGGCCCGGGGGTCGACCGCTTCAGCGCCGGCCCGGGCAACGACCGCATCCAGGCGAAGGACGGCGCGCGCGAGCGCGTCGACTGCGGACCGGGCCGCGACGCCGTCGTGGCGGACCGGAAGGACCGCCTGCGCCGCTGCGAGCGGGTCAGGCGGCCCTAGCGGCCTGCGATCACCCGGCCAGGCGCCGCGGGGGTCCGGGGGCGCGAGCCCCCGGCTGCCATCTCACCGGTCCGGCCGTCAGCACGTGGCTACCGAGCGGCCGGCCCAGCACCCGCTGCGCCTCGCGCGCGCACTCGATCAGCTTCTCGAGGTCGATCCCGGTCTCGTAGCCCATCTCGTGCAGCATCGAGACGAGGTCCTCGCTCGCGATGTTGCCTGTCGCGCCGGCGGGCACGGGACAGCCGCCGAGCTCGCCGAAGGAGCTCTCGAACGAGCGCACGCCGGCCCGCAGAGCGGCAACGGCGTTGGCGAGGCCCTGGCCGCGCGTGTTGTGGAAGTGGGCGGTCAGCTCCGCGCCGAGGTCGAGCCCGTCGAAGAACTCCTCGACCTGTACGGGGTTGGCCATGCCGGTGGTGTCGCCGAAGGCGATCTCCTCGCAGCCCGCTTCGACGAGCCGGTGCGCAATCGACAGCACGCGCTCGCGCGGCACTTCGCCCTCGTAGGGACAGCCGAAGGCCACTGAGATCACGCCCTCGCAGCGGAGCCCCTCGGCGCGCGCCCGCTCGAGCACTCGCTCGAGCCCGGTCAGCGACTCCTCGATCGAGCGGTTGACGTTCTTCTGGTTGTGCGTCTCCGACGCCGACAGGAAGAGGTTGACCTCCTGAAAGTGCTCGCGCAGCGGCAGCGCGTTCTCGAGCCCGCGCTCGTTCGGGATCAGCACGGTCACGGCGACGTCGTCAGGGATGTCGGCGCGGCGCAGCAGCTCAGGTCCGTCGGCGAGCTGCGGGATCACGTCGGGGCGCACGAAGCTCGTGACCTCGAGCCGCTTCACGCCGGTGCGGGCGAGCATCTCGACGAGCCGCACCTTGTCATCCGTGGGGATGACCTCGGGCTCGTTCTGGAACCCGTCGCGCGGGCCGACCTCGCGGATCTTCACCATGACTAGATCCTGGCAAGCCCGCCGCTCACGCCGAGCGACTGGCCGGTGATGTAGGAGGCGTCGTCGGACGCGAGGAAGGTGATCGCCGCGGCCACCTCGTCGGGATGACCGAGGCGACGCATGGTGGTCGAGCCGATCATCGCCTCGACGATCCGCTTGCCAACGTCGCCGAGCTGCTCGGGCGCAGCCATGAGCAGCGGCGTCTCGATCGGCCCCGGCGCGACGGCGTTGCAGGTGATCCCGTAGCGCCCGTTCTCGACGGCGATCGTCTTGGTGAAGCCGATCACGCCCGCCTTGGCGGCCGAGTAGACCGCCGACCCGCTCGACCCCACACGCCCGGCCTCGGAGGCGGTGCTGACGATGCGGCCGCGCCGCCGCTCCTGCATTCCCGGCAGCACCGCGTGCGTGACGGCGATGACGCCGCGCAGGTTGACTGCGAGCACGCGGTCCCAGAGATCCGAATCGGTGTCCGTGAACCAGGCCCACTCGTCGTAGCCCGCGTTGTTCACGAGGATGTCGAGCGGCCCGAGCTCTGACTCCGCAGCGGAGACGGCGGCGCCGATCGACTCGGTCGAGCGCACGTCGAGCGCGAACGCGGCGCCGTCGATCTCGCCGGCCACCACCTGCGCGCCCTCCAGGTTCACGTCGGTTACGGCCACGCGCGCGCCCTCGGCGGCGAGCCGCCGGCAGGTCGCCGCGCCGATGCCCGACGCTCCGCCGGTCACGAGGGCTGTGCGTTCCGCGAGTCGCACGGCGGAGCAGCATATGCTCTCGACGATGCGGCGCCGCATCACCTTCTCGCGCAACCTGACCCTGTCGCTATCGCGCACCTGCGTCTCCCACTGCAAGTACTGCGCGTTCGCGACGCACAGGCCTCACCTGCACGAGCCCGACGAGGTCGAGAAGCTGCTCACGGGCGCGGCGCGGCGCCGGGTCAAGGAGCTGCTCGTACTCACGGGCGACGACCCCGGCCACCACCCCGGCGTGCGCGAGCGGCTCGCGCGGCTCGGGTTCGAGGACTTCGTCGCCTACGTGGTGTGGTGCTGTGAGCGCGCCCTCGAGCGCGGCATCCTCCCCCACACGAACCTGGGCGCGCTCTCGCGCGCCGACCTCGCTCGCCTGCGCGAGGTCACCGCGTCGCAGGGGATGATGCTCGAGTCGCTGCGCGACGACCTGGTCGCGCACCAGGGCTCGCCGACCAAGGACCCGGGCCTGCGGCTGGGGACGCTCGAAGCCGCCGGCGAGCTGCGCATCCCGTTCACGAGCGGGATCCTCGTCGGGATCGGGGAGTCGGAGGACGACCGCATGGCGGCGCTGGAGGCGCTCGCCCGCCTGCACGAGCGCCACGGCCACCTGCAGGAGGTGATCCTGCAGAACTTCGTCCCGCACCCGCGCTACTACGGTGCCGAGCCCGCCGAGATCGCGGACGAGGCCCAGCGCGGCGAGCGCCCCGCCGGTGCGGCGCTCGAGCTACCGGCCTGGGCGACGGAGATCACGCTCGACGACATGCGCCGGCTCGTGCGCGAGTGCCGCCGGCTGATGCCGGAGGTGGGCATCCAGATCCCGCCGAACCTGTCCGACTGGTGGCTCCCGCTCGTGGCCGAGGGCGCCACCGACCTGGGCGGCCTGTCGGCGAACGGCGACCACATCTCGCCGGAGCACCCGTTCCCGTCGGTCCACGAGATGCGCAAGCGGCTCGCGGCCGACGGCCACGCGCTCACCGAGCGGCTGTGCGTCTACCCGCAGTACATGGACGCCGGCTGGCTCGAGCAGGGCGTGCTCGACGCGATCAAGACGACCTACTGGTCGTTCATCCCGCGGCGCGGATCGGGCAGGCGCGAGGACCGCGTGATCCGCTCTGAGCTCGTCCCGGCTGCTGTCGCGCGCGCCCGCGACGGGGTCGCGCTGTCGGAGGACGAGCTGACCGCGCTGTTCGGTGAGACGCGCCCCGAGGCGATCGAGGACATGCGCCAGGCGGCCGACGAGCTGCGCGCCGAGCTGGCCGGCGAGACCGTCACCTTCGTCGTCAACCGCAACATCAACGTCTCGAACATCTGCACCGTCGGGTGCGCCTTCTGCGGCTTCGGTCAGGGCCGCCGCTCCCCCGACGCCTACGAGCACTCCGAGGACGAGTTCCGCCGCCGCGTGCGCGAGGCCGTCGCGTTCGGCGCCACCGAGATCTGCATGCAGTCGGGCATCCACCCCGACTGGACGATCGCCGACTACGAGAAGTGGCTGCGCGTCGCCAAGGACGAGGCGCCCGGCATCCACCTGCACGCCTACTCCCCGATGGAGATCGACCACCTGGCCTCCGAGCGGCCGCTGCCCGAGGTGTTCGAGCGGCTCAAGGCGGCGGGCATCGGGTCGGTGCCGGGCACGGCCGCGGAGGTGCTCCATGACGGCGTGCGCCAGCGCATCTCGCCCAACAAGCTGCCCGTCGCGCGCTGGGTCGAGATCATCGAGGCCGCGCACGGCGCCGGGCTGCGCACCACAGTCACGGTCATGTTCGGCCACGTCGAGGAGCCCTGGGAGCTGGCGGAGCACATGCGCGTCGTACGCTCACTGCAGGAGCGCACCGGCGGCTTCACCGAGTTCGTGCCGCTCTCGTTCATCCCGTATCACACGCTGCTCGGCCGCACGCACGGGATCGAGGAGCTTTCGCGCGAGGAGAATCTGAAGCACACCGCCGCCTTCCGGCTCGCGCTCGGCAGGACGATCCCGAGCCTGCAGGCGAGCTGGGTGAAGATGGGCCTCGATGCCGCCACCGAGTCGCTGCGCTGGGGCGTCAACGACCTGGGCGGGACGCTGATGGAGGAGTCGATCTCGCGCATGGCGGGCTCCCAGCACGGCGTCCGGCTCGAGCCATCCGACCTGATCGGCGCGGCGCACGCCGCCGGCCGCCCCGCGGCCGAGCGCGACACGCTGTACGGCATCCGCCGCCGCTATCCGGTTTCAGTCGCCGCGTGAGCGCGCGGATCGGCTACAAGGCCTCTGCGGAGCAGTTCGACCCCGTCACGATGCTCGAGTATGCGCGCCACGCGGAGCGGACGGGGCTCGAGATCGTGGCGGTTTCCGATCACTTCCAGCCCTGGCGCCACACGGGCGGCCACTCGCCCGCGGCGATCCCCTGGCTTGCTGCGGTCGGCCAGCGGACGACGGACGCGCTGCTCGGCACGAGCGTGCTCACGCCGACGATGCGCTACCAGCCCGCTGTCGTCGCCCAGGACTTCGCGACGCTCGGCTGCCTCACGCCGGGGCGGATCTTCCTCGGGGTCGGCACGGGCGAGGCGGTCAACGAGCTGCCGGCGACCGGCATGGAGATGCCCGGGCGCAAGGAGCGACGCCAGCGGCTCGCGGAGGCGATCGAGCTGATCCGCCGGCTCTGGACCGAGGAGCGCGTCGACTTCGAGGGCCGCTTCTACAGGACCGTCAAGGCCACCGTCTACGACCGTCCCGATGAGCCGGTGCCGATCTACGTCGCCGCCTCGGGGCCGCTCGCGGCGGAGCTCGCCGGACGCGTCGGCGACGGCTTCATCTGCACGAGCGGCAAGGACCCGGCGCTCTACGACGAGCTCATCGCCAGGGTCGCCGAGGGCGCCAGGCAGGCGGGCCGCGACGTGGCGGGCATCAGGCACATGATCGAGATCAAGGTCTCGTACGACCGCGACCTCGACATGGCCTACAAGAACTGCGAGTTCTGGGCTGCGCTCGCGCTCGAGCCCGAGCAGAAGGAGGGCATCGAGGACCCGATCGAGATGGAGCGGGTGGCGAACGAGAACCTCGACAGGGCGCACACGCGCTTCATCACCTCGAACGACCCGGAGGAGGTCGTCGAGAAGATCGCCGTCTACCACGAGCTCGGCTTCGACCAGCTCGTCCTGCACGCGCCCGGGCCGGATCAGGCCCGTTTCCTCGACCAGTTCGGCGAGGATGTGCTGCCGCTCCTGCGCGAGCGGCTTGCGTGACTTCGACACGAGAGGAACCCGAGGAATGGCAGATTCCCTGAACGGCCGCGTCATCTTCATGTCCGGCGGCAGCCGCGGCATCGGGCTCGCGATCGCCAAGCGCGCGGCGCAGGACGGCGCGCGCGTCGTCCTGATCGCGAAGACGGCGGAGCCGCATCCGAAGCTCCCGGGGACCGTCTACACGGCCGCCGAGGAGATCCAGGCAGGCGGGCGGCGAGGCGCTGCCGATCGTTGGCGACATCCGCGACGCCGGCGCCGTCGACGACGCGGTGGCGCAGGCCGTCGAGCGCTTCGGCGGCATCGACATCGTGGTCAACAACGCGAGCGCGATCAACCTGTCGCCGATGCGCGACCTCGAGGTCAAGCGATTCGACCTGATGCAGACGATCAACTCGCGCGGGACATTCGTCGTCACGCGCGCCTGCCTGCCGCACCTGCGCGAGTCCGAGCACGCGCATGTGCTGACGCTCTCGCCGCCGCTGTCGACCGACCGGCGCTGGCTCGCGGGCCACAGCGCCTACACGCTCTCGAAGATGGGCATGACGATCCTCACGCTGGGGCTCGCGGCCGACGAGACGGAGGCCGGAATCGGCGCGAACTGCCTGTGGCCGCGCACGATGATCGCCACCGCGGCCGTCCAGAACCTGCTCGGCGGCGACGAGGCGATGGCGCGCGCACGCACGCCGGAGATCGTGGCTGACGCCGCCCACGCGATCTTCGTGCGCGACCCGCGCACGACCAGCGGCAACACCTTCATCGACGACGAGGTGCTCGCCGAAGCGGGCGTCACCGACCTGTCCGGATACTCCGCCCCTGATGGCGATCTGATACTCGACATCTTCGTCGACAGCTGGCCCGAGGAGCGCGTCTGACCCTGCTGCTGTCCGGCGGCACGGGCGGCGCCAAGCTCGCCCGCGGCCTGCTCGACGTCGCCGCCGAGCTGACGGTCGTCGCCAACACGGCGGACGACGTCGAGGTCTACGGGGTGCACGTCTCGCCCGATCCCGACCTCGTGACGTACTGGCTCGCAGACGCGATCGACGAGCGCGGCTGGGGCCTGCGCGATGACACCTGGAAGGTGATGGAGGCGCTCGAGGCTGCCGGGGTGCCGCACTGGTTCCGGCTCGGCGACCGCGACCTCGCCACCTGCCTGCTGCGCACGGAGCGGCTGCGCGCAGGCGCCAGCCTGACGCAGGCGCAGGCCGCCGTCACGGCCGCGCTGGGCGTCAAGGCGCGCGTGCTGCCGATGTCGGACGAGCCGGTCACGACCTGGGTCGGCGCCCGCGGCCGGGCGCTGCCGTTCCAGGAGTTCATGATCGTCGAGCACGCCGAGGGCCCGGTCGAATCGGTCGAGCTGCGCGGACTCGACGCCGCGCGCCCGAGCGCCGCGGTGCTCGAGGCGATCGCTGAGGCCGATTCGATCGTCATCGGCCCCTCGAACCCCGTCATCTCGATCGGGCCGATCCTGGCGCTCCCGGGCATGTCGGCGGCGCTCCGGGAGGCGCCCGCGGCGGTGGTCGCGGTCAGCCCGTTCGTGGGCGGGCGCACCCTCAAGGGCCCGACGGACGACTTCTGCCACTTCGCCGGCATCGAGACGAACGCGGCCGGCATCGCCAGGGCCTATGGGGACGTGCTCGACGGGATCGTGGCCGACGAGGAGGTGCCGGGCATCGACTGCCTGGTCACGGACACGCTGATGCACAGCCCCGAGCAGCGCGTCGCGCTGGCGACGAACACCCTCGACTTTGCGGCGAAGCTCACGAGTTGAGGCGAAGCCGGAAGCGCATGCGCGCTAGTCTCGACTGACCCGCCCGACGTCTCATATGAGAACGATCGCGATCCTCCCGGTCAAAAGCTTCAGTGTGGCGAAGCAGCGCCTCGCCGGACTGCTGGGCGCGGGCTCGAGGCAGGCGCTCGCGCAGGCGATGTTCTCGGACGTTCTCACCTCGCTGCGGCACGTGCCGGGACTCGACGCCGTCGCGGTCGTGACGTCCGATCGTGTGGCGGAATCGGCGGCGCTCGGGGAGCGCGTGCAGGTGCTGCGCGACACCGAACAGGCGGGGCAGTCGGAGGCCGCGCTGATCGGCATCCGCTACGCGCAGGCCGCCGGCTACGAGCGCGTGCTGCTCGTGCCCGGCGACACGCCCCTCGTAGATCCACACGACGTGGTCGCGCTCCTCGAGCTCGACGGCCCCGTGGCGATCGTCCCCGATCGCCACGGCACCGGCACCAACGCATTGGTGCTCACCCCGCTCGACGTGATCGCACCGAGCTTCGGACCCGGCAGCTTCGACCGCCACGTGGCGGCTGCCCGGGACGCGGGCGTCGAGTACGAGGTCGCGCGGATCCCGGCGCTGATGTTCGACGTAGACACGCCCGACGACCTGGCCGACCTGTCGGCCGCTCTCGACGAGCGGCGCGGTCAGGCCGCCTCTACGCGCGGGGCGCTGCGCCAGCTCGACCGCTCGCGGGCGCGTGCTTCGGCCACGCGCGTTGCGCCGGCCTCGGCCTAGCCGGCGCTCGCGCCTAGTCTCCCGGCCGTGGCCCAGCTCACCTGCGTCGCGCTGCCCTCGCTGCCGGCGATCACGCCCGGGGACGACCTCGCGGCGGAGATCGCCACAGCGGCGCCCGCCGACCTCCGCGACGGCGACGTGCTCGTGGTCGCGCACAAGGTCGTCTCGAAGGCGGAGGGCCGCGTGCGGCAGCTGGATGAGATCGAGCCGGGCGAGCGCGCCCGGGCGCTCGCGGCGGAGCACGACAAGGACGCCCGCCTCGTGCAGGCGGTGCTCGACGAGTCCGCCGAGCTGCTGCGCGCCGCCGACGGCGTGCTCATCTGCGTGACCCGGCACGGCTTCGTCTGCGCGAACGCAGGCGTCGACCAGTCGAACGCCGGCGCCGCGGGCGAGCTCGTGCTGCTGCCCGAGGACCCCGACGCGTCCGCGCGCAGGCTGCGGGCGGGCATCGAGGCCGCGCGCGGCGTGCGCCCGGCGCTGATCGTCGCGGACTCGTTCGGGCGCGCCTGGAGGGTCGGCCAGACCGACGTGGCGATCGGCCTGGCGGGCCTGACCGCGGTCGACCACTGGCACGGCCGCCCCGACGCGTTCGGGCGCGAGCTGCGCGTCAGCGCGATCGCGATCGCCGACGCTGCGGCCGCGGCGGCGGACCTCGCCCGCGCCAAGGACTCGCTCGAACCGGCCGTGCTGGTCCGCGGGCTCGAGCGCTACGTCACCCCGGACGACGGCCCAGGGGCCGCGGCGCTGCTGCGCCCGCGCGAGCAGGACCTGTTCCGCTGACGTGCCGCATCTAGGCCGCGGCGCCCCTGAACGGGCCGGTGATCTCGTAGATCGCGCCCGGGCCCGGCAGCAGCTCGCTCTCCGGGAAGGCCCGCTGCGAGGAGACGTACATGCGCCGGCCGCTCGGGTCGAAGGTCACGCCGGTGAGCTCCGAGCGCTCGTGCTGCGGCCCGGTGACCGACAGGAAGCGAGACACGCGCCGGTCGCGGTCGATCACGCCCATGTCGATCTCGTCGGTCGCGATGTCCTCGCAGACGAAGATCTCGCCGGCGCGCGAGCCGGTCAGCTGGTCGACGCGCAGCAGCGGTGCGCTGCGGGTGGCCAGTCCGTCGTAGATCACCTCGATGCGCTCGCGCCGGGTGTCGTACGCATGCACGCGGTGGTCCATGGTGGTCGAGACGTAGAGCGTGTGCCCGTCGAGCCAGATGCCCTCGCCGCGCCTGAGCTGAAGCGAGCCGGGAACCTGGCGGCGGGTGTCGCGGCGGCGAGCGAGCGGATCGGGCACCTCGACCCATTCGACCGCGCCGCCCTCGGCGCGTGCGATCTCGAGCCGTCCCCTGGAGAGGTCGGGCCACGCGGAGGGCGTGTAGCGGTAGAGGCCGCCCTCCTCGAGGTCCTCGGTCATGTAGACGCGCCTGTCACGCGGGTCCACGGCCGCGGCCTCGTGCTTGAAGACTCCCATCGCCGGGTGCACCACAGCCCGCCTGCGTCCGCTCGGGTCGCATTCCCAGACGCGCCCGTCGTCGACCTCCTCGCACGAGAGCCACGTCCCCCAAGGCGTCCCCCCGCCCGAGCAGTTCTGAGTGGTGCCCGAGAGGATCCGGTAGGCGTCCTCGACACGCCCGTCGCGCGCGAAGCGGAGCGCGGACGCGCCGCCCTCGAGCGTCTCCGAGTTGGACACGAGCACGTAACCGCCGTCCTCGCGCGGGAATGCGGCCATGCCGTCGGAGGCGATATGCCAGCGGTAGCCCGTGCCGGGCACCGGCTCGTTGCCGCGCGCGACGATCCGCGAGCGGAAGCCGTTCGGCAGTCGAATGCCGTGTTCGTCGGGCGGGGCGAGCGGCCCGTAGCCGGGGCCGGTGCGGAGCGGCCGGCTCTCGGCCTCGCCGAACAGGTCGTCCCAGAAGGCGGCGCCCAGCGTGACCGCCGCCACTCCACCCAGTCCCATTCCGATCAGCTCGCGGCGGCGAACGTCCATTCACCGCCAGTGTGGCAAGGCACTCCGGACGTCAGTGAAGACCGTGCAAACAGCCCGTGAAAGTCGTGTGACCCCGCCTAGCCGACCGGCGTCATGCCCTGCTCGCCCTTCTTGCCGGGCTGCACGAAGACATAGAAGTAGACGAGCCCGGCGACCAGCGCCCCGATCAGCGGGCCAATCAGGTAGACGAAGAAGAAGTCGTCCCACGCGCCTGAGACGAGCATCGGCCCGAAGCTGCGCGCCGGGTTGAAGCCCGCGCCGGTGATCGGCGCGAGGACCATCACGCCCATGCCGAGCGCGCCGCCGATCGCGAAGGCCGCCCAGTCCTTGGCCGCCCGGGGGTGAACCGCCACTCCGATGATCGCCCAGAGCAGGAAGAACGTGCCGAGCGCCTCGACGACCATGCCCGGGAGGGCGGCGCCGTCGACCACATTGGAGACCGCCGGCGCGCCGTAGTTCTCGGCCTTGCCCTCGTCGAGCAGGATCGCCTTCGTTAGCAGGGCGCCGGCGACGGCCCCGGCGAGCTGAGCGACGATGTAGATGGCCGCGTCGGGGATCTTGATCTGGCGCAGCGCCGTCAGCGCCACGGTCACCGCCGGGTTGAAGTGCGCCCCCGAGACGATGGCGAGCGTCTGGATCAGGACGAACAGGGCCAGCACGTGGACGAGCCCGATCACCCCGAAGTCGACGAACGGGTTGGGGTTCACCGGTGATGGTTCGGGCCCGTAGAGCGACACCGCCGCGCAGATGAAGAAGACGAGCAGGAAGGTGCCGACGAACTCGGCGATGTATGCGGCGGGCCCGCGGTCCTCCACGCCCACCGGGTTCGCCGCAGCGCCCGCATACCCTTGTCGGCCGTGCGCCGGCTCCTGCTGCTCGCGTTGCTGCTCCCGCTCGCCGCGTGCGGCGGCGACTCCGGCGACGGTGCGCCGCAGATGGCGCTGGCGCTCGACTTCCAGCCGAACGCGGTCCACGCCGGCATCTACACGGCCAAGCGCCTGGGTCTGGACCGCGAGAACGGCGTCGACCTCGAGATCCGCGTGCCGTCCGCATCGACGGACTCGCTCAAGCTGCTGGCGGCCGGAAGGGCCGACATGGCCGTGGTCGACATCCACGACCTCGGCCTTGCCCGCGAGCGCGGGCAGGACCTGGTCGGGCTCGGAGCGCTGGTCCAGCGGCCGCTCGCCGCCGTGATCGCAGGAGCCCCGGACGTCCGCCGCCCGCGCGACCTCGAGGGCCGCCGCGTCGGCGTGACCGGGCTGCCCTCGGACGAGGCGCTCCTGCGCGCGGTGGTCGAGGACGACGGCGGCGACTTCGAGCGCGTCAGGACCATCACGATCGGCTTCTCGGCGGTGCCGTCGCTGATCGCGGGCCGCGTCGATGCGGTCGTGTCGTTCTGGAACGCCGAGGGCGTCGCGCTGCGCCAGCGCGGCGTGCAGACGCGCGAGTTCCGCGTCGACGAGTTCGGCGCGCCGCCATACCCCGAGCTGGTGATCGCCGCCAGGCGCGAGACGCTCGACGAGGAGGGCGAGCGGACGGAGGAGCTGCTCAAGGCCATACGAGCCGGCACGCGGGCCGCGCTCGTCGACCGCCAGGCTGCCGTGGACGACATAGTGGCCGCGTCTGGGGCCGACGAGCCGCTGGTCCGCGCGCAGCTCGACGCGGTCGCGCCGGCGTTCCTGCCGCCCGGCGTGCTCGACCGGCAGGTGCTCGAGGCGTGGGCCGAGTTCGACGCGCGCTTCGGCATCCTCGAGGCGCCGCCCGACGTCGATCGCGCCTTCCTGCTGCCTCCCTCAAGCTAAAGTGAGCTTGAAATGTCCGAGCTGCTCACGATCGGCGAGGTGGCGGACCGCAGCGGAGTGGCCGCCTCCGCCCTCCGCTTCTACGAGGAGCGCGGGCTCATCAACTCGGAGCGCGCCGGCTCCGGGCACCGGCGCTACCAACGCCCCGTCCTGCGCCGCATCGCGTTCATCGTGTTCGCGCAGCGCGTCGGCCTGACGCTCGAGGAGATCGGCACCGAGCTCGCCAAGCTGCCGCCCGAGCGGGCGCCCACGCGGCGCGACTGGTCGCGGCTTTCGAGCGGCTGGACCTCTCGGATCGACGAGCGCATCGCCGAGCTCGAGCGGCTCAAGCTCGGGCTGACCGAGTGCATCGGCTGCGGCTGCCTGTCGCTCGACCGCTGCAAGCTCGCGAACCCGGGCGATCGCGCGAGCCGCGGCGGGCCGGGCCCGCGTTACTGGATCGGCGACCGTCCGCTCGACTGACCGGGCTCAGCCCGCGAGCATCGCCTCGACGAGCGCCGGCGCCTCGCGCGCCATGCGCGAGCGCGGCACGACCCGCTCGAAGCCGGCCTCCTCCGCGCTCTTGCGCACGTCCTGCTCGACATGCGAGTAGAAGCCGAGCCGCGGCAGGCCGGCGCTCGCCGAGCGCTCGATCCGCTCCTGCGGATCGGCCGTCAGGTCGACGATCAGCAGCTCGGCCTCCTCCCCCGGCTGCACGACCTCGTGACCGGCGGCGCGCAGCGCGCCCTGCAGCTTCGAGCCGAACAGCAGATCCGGGCAGTCGACCGCCACGCGCGCCACGGCGGCTACAGCTCGCGGCGGCGACGGAACTCCTCGCGCACGGACTCCGTCCGGCCCCACATCTGCACCACCTCCGCGCGCCCCGAGCGCGCCTCGCGCACGACGAGCTCGCCCTCGATGCCGTTGTCGTCGAGCAGCGCGAGCGTGCCGTGCACGGTCTCCGGTGCGGCAGCGTGCCCGAACGAGTGAGCCGTGCGGATGCGCCAGTGCCAGTCGGCCTGCGAGTAGGGCATCGCGTTGATCGTCACGAGTAGCGTCGCCGCCTCGATGTAGCGGTCCTCGTCCGCGATGCGCAGGTCGAGCTCCAGCTGCGTCCAGTCCGGCGGGAGCGTGTCGACCACGCCCTGGAAATCGTCGGCAAGCGCCATCCGGCCGGAACCCTATCGGGGCCGGCGCGCCGCTCGGCTGCCCTCGATCCGCATGGCCCGTGCGAGCTGGTCGCCGAGCGCGTGCTCACGCCCCTTGGCGCGCACGGTCAGCGGTCCTCCGAAGGGCTCATGGCCGACCAGCTCGACCTCGTCGCCCGGCGCGATCCCGCGCTCGGACAGGTAGCGGAGCATCTCGGGGTTCGAGTCGGAGACGCGCGAGAACGTGCCGCGCTCGCCCGGTCCGAGGTCCGCGAGCGCCCGTGACGGCGGCTCGTCGATCTCGCCCTCGCGCGTCGGGATCGGGTCGCCGTGGGGGTCGTGGGTCGGGTTCCCCAGCTTGGCGGCGATCAGCTCGGAGAGCTCGGGGGAGATTGCGTGCTCGAGCACCTCTGCCTCCTCGTGAACGCGGTCCCAGGGCATGCCGAGCGCCTCGGCCAGGTAGAGCTCGAGCAGGCGGTGGTGGCGCAGCACCTCGAGCGCCACGCGCTCGCCCGCGCGGGTGAGCCGCACGCCGTGGTAGGGCTCGCGGGAGACGAGCCCGAGCGCCTCGAGCCGCTTGATCATGGCCGAGGCGGAGGCCGGCGACACGTCGAGCCGGTCCGCGAGCGCCGAGGTGGCGACGGGCCCGCGGCCGCGGCGCGCGAGCGACCAGATCGCCTTCGCGTAGTCCTGGACGGCGCCCGTGACCTCGGTCGCCTCGGTCCGAGTCGCCATCAGACCGACACCAGCAGGCCGGTCAGGTACATCACGAACAGCCCCGACAGCACGCCGACGCTCGCCAGCGGGTGCAGGAAGCGCCCGCTCTCATCGCGCACCTGCGGAGCGATCTGCACGACCACCTGGGCTATCGCGCCGGCGCCGATGCCGAACATCAGCGCGGCCACGCTCGGGTGGAATGCAGAGGCGCCGATCCAGGCCCCGAGCACAGCGGGTGCGCCCGCGAGCACGCCGAGCAGCAGCAGGCGGTCGAGCCTGGCTCTGCCCTCGCGCGCGACGGGCGCGACGATCGCGAGGCCCTCGGTGGTGTTGTGAAGCGCGAAGCCGACGACCAGCGCCGCGCCCAGCGCCAGCGAGCCGATCGCGTAAGCCGAGCCGATCGCGAGACCCTCGCCCAGGTTGTGCAGGCCGATGCCGAGCGCGACCAGGAAGGCGGCCCGGTAGCCGAACGCCCCCGCGCCGCCACCTCCGCCCTCCTCCTCGCCGGCGAGGCGGTCGCGCCGGGAGCGGAGCCAGCCGTCCACGGCGGCGAGCGCGAGGTAGGCGCCGGCCGCGCCAAGCCAGACCAGCGTCGCGCCGCCGAGCGCGCCCGGGCCGCTGTTCGCGAGCTCGGTGCCCTCGAGCAGCGCGTCGATACCGAGGAAGGCGAGCAGCCCGATCGTGAACGCCAGCAGGAAGCGCATCCAGCGCGCGTCGACGGCACGCAACCAGGGCAGCCACAGCATCCCGATCGCGACCGGGATCACGCCGACGTAGAGGCCGATCAGCGCCATCAGTCCGTAGAAGCCGGCGTCCGCATCCGGCGTCTCGACGGCAGCTTCGATCTCATGCGTGATCGTCGCGCCCGTCGCGGTCAGCAGGATGACCTCGTAGTTCTGGCCCTCGATCCACGGGTACTGCACGTCGATCGTCGAGCCGCCGAGACGGCCGATGTCGTCATTCGACTGCGTGAACGCGGCAAAGCCGTCGTTCACGATCACCTGCCGCACCTCGACCGGATCGGCGCCGTCGTTGCGCACGTGCAGCTCGATCTCGCCGGGTGCGAGCACGGTCCGCTCGACCGCGAGGTTCTCCTCCGGCACCCCCACCCGGTCGAGGCCGGGCGCATCGAGAGCGACGAACAGGCCGATGGCGAGCGCGAGCACGATGAGCGGGGCGAGCCCCGCGAGCCAGGCGGGCCGGCGGCGGGCGGTGACGGCGGCGGCTTCCATCAGCTCACCTCGAAGAAGCCCATCCAACCCAATTCCGCGAACTCGCTCACATGGGCGTGGAACATGTACTTGCCGGTGTACGGGAAGCGCACCTCGAGGATGCCGCGCTCGCCCTGGCCCTGGATCACCGTGTCGGTGAAGTCGCGCGGCTCGAGCCGCGTGCCGGTCGGGTAGTAGTCGAAGAAGTTCGCGTGGAGGTGGAACGAGTTGAGGAGGTCGTACTCGAGCACGTTCACGAGGTAGATCCGCACGAGCTCGCCCTGACCCACCTGGATCGGGCGCTGCATGTACTCGAAGGCGACCGTGTTGACCGCGTAGACGTCGTTGGCGCGGTCGAAGTTCGTGTCGAACCCGTTCATGACCATCAAGAGCTCATCGGCGGGCGGCCGGCCGTCCTTGGGATCGATCACCATCGCGCCGTAGAGGCCCTTGGCGATGTGCTCGGCGAGCGGCGTCGAGTGGCAGTGGTAGAGGTGCAGGCCGAAGGGAGCGGCGTCGAACTCGTAGACGGTCCGGTGCCCGGGCTCGATGTTGCCGGCGCCGATCCCGGGGATGCCGTCCATGAGGTCGCGGTGGATGCCGTGGAAGTGCATCGTGTGCGGGTGCGTCGAGCCGTTCACGAACTTCACCCGCATGCGCTCGCCCTCGCGCGCACGCAGCGTCGGACCGGGCACGCGGTCGTTATAGGTCCAGGCGAGGTACTTGACCCCCGGCGCGACCTCGATCTCCTTCTCGCGGGCGACGATCTCCCACTCGCGCACGCCGTCGACGAGGGTGCCCTCGTCGAAGTCGCGCAGGATCTCCTGCGGGTCGAAGCCGTTGACGCGCGGGTCGACGCTCCCCTGGGACCCGATGTGGCCCGACGCCCGGTTGTGGCTCGCACGGTGGGCAAGGTGCTCGGATGCCGCGGCGTTCCCGTTGTGCAGGCTCTGATGCGGGACGAGCTCGTGGAGGACGGGGATGGTCGCCCCGGCGGCGGCCGCGCCGCCCAGCAGCTTCCGCCGCGAGAATTTGTTCGATCCGGGTTTCACAATTTGGCCAGTATGCGGAGCAGGTTTAGCCGCGCCTAAAAGTACACTGGATTCGTGATCGCGACAAGCGAATACGAGCTGGCCATCGATGCGGTCGGCGCCGTCGACCGCTCGGGACGTGCGAAGTTCCTCGTCCGCGGCTCGGAGGCAGCCGACTTCCTGCAGGGCCAGGTCTCGAACGACGTCGAGGCGCTCGAGCCGGGACAGGGCTGCTACGCGACGATCCTGAACGTGAAGGGCAAGCTGCGCACGGACCTGCGCATCCTGCGCGGGAGGGACATCGGTGCGCACCCGGCCGAGCCGGGTGCTTCCGCCGACTGGTTCTTCCTCGACACCGACGCGATCGGCCACGCCGTGCTGCGCCACATGCTCGAGACCTACTCGCTCGGCCGCGACGTCCAGCACGAGGACCTGACCACGACGCGCACGCTCGTCTCGCTGCTCGGCCCCGAGGCGCGCGCGGCGCTGGACGTGCAGCCGCCCGAGGAGGAGCACGCGTTCGTCCGTGGCGAGCACGGTCTATACGTGTCGACGGACGTCGGCGTGGACGTGATCGGCGAGCCGGACCTCGATCTGGGCGTGCCGGCGGTCTCGGAGCAGGTCGCCGAGTGCGTGCGGATCGAGAGCGGCCGGCCGCGGCTCGGCTACGACATGGACGCCGAGACGATGCCGCAGGAGGCCGGCATCAACGAGCGCGCGGTGAGCTTCACCAAGGGCTGTTACGTCGGCCAGGAGACCGTCGCGCGGCTGCACTACAGGGGCCGGCCCAACCGTCACCTGCGCGGGCTGCTGCTGCCCGAGCCGGTCGAGCGGGGCAGCGAGATCCTGCTGGGCGACAAGGTCGTCGGTCGCGTCGCGTCGACCTGCGTCTCGCCGCGCTTCGGGCCGATCGCGCTCGCGCTCGTCCGCCGCGAGGCGGAGCCGGGCGCCAGCGTGAGCGTGAACGGAGCGACGGCCGAGCTGGTCGGGTTACCGTTCACCCGTGGCTGAACGCCGGACGCCCACGAGCAGGAGCGGGCTCTCGCGCGAGAGCCCGCTGCTCGGGTACGACCCGCGCGGCAACGTGCTCGACATGCCCCACATGCCCGAGCCGGTCGATGAGCCGGGCCCGGACCTGCGCGAGCTGCGCCGGCTCGTCCCCGCCGCCGAGCCGGGCCGCGAGGTGGACGACTGGGGCCGCTCTCAGCGCGTCTTCGACCTCGTGGAGCCGCTGCTCGACTTCTACTACCGCTACTGGTTCCGCGTGGAGGTCGAGGGGATCGAGCACGTGCCCGCCGAGGGCGGGGCTCTGATCGTCTCGAACCATTCCGGCGCGCTGCCGCCGGACGCGCCGATGATCATCCAGGCGATCCAGCTCGAGCATTCCGCGCCGCGGCCCGTCTACATGCTCGGCGAGCACTGGTTCAAGGGCTATCCCGGCGTGTCGATGCTGACCGGCAAGATGGGCCTGGTGGCCGCCCACCCGGCAAACGCCCAGCGGCTGTTGCGTGACGAGCAGCGGCTCGCGCTCGTGTTCCCGGAGGGACAGAAGGGCTCCCGCAAGCTCTACTGGCAGCGCTACCGGCTGCGGCGCTTCGGGCGCGGCGGCTTCGTCCGCACCGCGATGCGCGCGGGCGCCCCGATCGTCCCCGTCGCGCTGATCGGCGCCGAGGAGGCGATGCCGATCTTCGCCCACATCCCGCTGCTGCAGCGGCTCACCGGGCTGATCTACTTCCCGGTCAACCACGCGTTCCCGCAGTTCGGCCTCGCGGCGGCGCTGATGTATCTCCCCGCGAAGTTCAAGATCCGCTTCCTCGAGCCCGTCGACATGTCGCGCTACGGCCCCGAGGACGCCGAGGACGTGGCGCTCGTGCAACGGCTCTCGGAGCGGATTCGCACCCGCATCCAGGAGGAGCTCGACGACCTCCTGCTGGCGCGCCGGTCGGTCTGGTTCGGGTAGGTTCTCCCGCGTGGGGTCGAGGAGGGCAGGAGCGCTGCTGGGGGTCGTTATCTCCGCGGCCCTCGTGGCGGGCTGCGGCGACGAGGACTTCAAGAACGACCCGCGACCACCCGTCCCGATCGGGCTCAGCGGCGTGATCCAGAGCGACAGGGTCACCGTCTCCCCCGCTCGCGTCGGCGCCGGCCCGATCGTCATCACGATCTCGAACCAGACGGAGCGAGAGCGCACGATCACCCTCGAGGGCGAGACGCTCGTGCAGCGCTCGGGCCCGATCGCCCCCGGCGACACGGCCACGATCCAGCGGACGCTCGCGCCGGGCAGCTACGAGGTGCGCGCCGGCTCGATGACGGCGGTGCGCAGGGAGATCGAGCCGGCCGTGCTCGACATCGGCGCCGAGCGGCCCGCCTCGAACAACGACCTGATGCTGCCCTGAGCGGCGGCGCCTAGAGCGCGAGCTGGTCCGGCGGCGGCTCGGAGTCCGGCGCTCGGGCAGGGCTGGGAGCCTGGGCGCGCCGCGCGGGCTCGCCCTCGGCCCCTTCCTCGTCGCAGCCCTCGCGCACGAGCGCGTCGATCTCGTCGAGCTGCCCGCGCACTTGCGCCGCCATCGCCTCCACCAGCTCGTAGGCCTTGTCGATGCCCGTCTTGGCCCCGGTGAGCTGCTGCTTGACCTTGCGCTCTTCGCCCAGGCTGGCGAGCGCCCGCTCGACGGCGGCGCGCAGCGCGTCGGCATCGACGCCGTCGGCATCCGAGCGCTTCATCAGCACGCGCGCCCTTGCCAGGCGGTAGGCGAGCTCGAGCGGCAGGGTCCCCGTCTCGGGATCGAGGGCGACGACGATCTTGTCGCCGTTGTACTCGCGCAGCGGCTCGACCTTCGACGGCAGCTCGGCCTCCGTGGGGACGACGAGCAGCGCGAAGTCGGCGCTGCGCTCCGCGAGCGCCTCGTTCAGCTCCTTCATCGCCCGCGGCTGTGACAGGCGGCTGTCCTTGGCCTCGATCACGATGCGGCCGCGCGCCGGGCCGTGGGCGCCGTCGATCGCGACGACCACGTCGCCGACCTTGCCCGTGGCTTCGACGAAGTCGCCGACCGCCTGGGCGACGTCGCCCTGCCCCAGAGCGATCCGGTCGAGCGTGTCGGCGACCTGCTCCTCGAAGGTCCGGCCCTTGGCGGAGCCCCGCTCGCGCTCGGCCTCGACCTCCTCGAGCTTCTCCTTCTCGAGCCGCAGCGCCTGCAGCTGCTTCTCGAGCTCGGACATCTGGCGCAGCATGGCCTGCTGGCTCTCGTGCTGGCGCTCCTCGGCGGCTTTGAGGACGCGGATCGTGCCGGCCTTGAAGTCGGCGAGCGGGTTGTTCCCGTCGGCCGCCGAGAACTGCCGGATCAGGTCCTCGCGCGAGCGTGCGAGCGTCTCGTTGACGAGTTCGCGCACGCGGTTCTGCACGGACGCGGACGAGCCGTCCGAGAAGTGCCTCTCGAGCTCCTTCGCGAGCTGGCCGTTCTCGGGTCCGAATACGCTGTCGACGCGCTCGCCGAGGAACTCGGCCACCTGGCGCGCCCTGTCGGTGAACTCGCTGTTGAGCTGGGCGGCGGCGCGCTCGAACTCGGTCTTGACGAACTCGGCGTTCGCGCCGGCCTGCTCGCGGTCGAGCACACGCGCGCCGATCTCCACGGCGTCACGGATCAGCTTGGCCGCGTCCTCGCCGTTCTGCTCGCGCTCCGAGACGAGCCGAACCGCGCACTCGTCGTCCACGACGAGGCCGTCGACGACCACGCGTCCTCCCACTACCCGGACGTGAGGCGGCCTGAGGGGTGTTGCAGCTTCCATATCTGTCTGGTCGCACCGTAGGGGGGCGACCTGACGGAATGGGCGAAATCAGCCGCGCGGCGGCAGCCAGTCGGCCGGCAGCGCCGGCGCCACCCGTCCCGGCTGGCGCACGATGATCGCGCGCGCGTGTTTCTCCGCGGGATGGCCCGCGAGGTAGGGATGCAGGTCCTCCATCGTGAGCAGCAGGCTGACGCTGGTGGCGATCTGGTAGTCGGCGACGTTGCGCTCGGGTCCGCCGAGCGTGCCCTCGGCTATCAGCTCGTCCACGTGTTCGATCAGCCCAGGGAGCGCGGCGAGGTCGCGGCGCACGTTCTCGTCGGTCGCCTTGTTGAGGTGCGCCGCCAACGGGATGATCGGCAGCGCGGCGCGGCTCGCGACCGGCATCGGCATGCCGGTCCGGGAGCCCTCGAGGAAGGTGGCGATCGTCGAGTGGTCCTTCTTCAGCGACGCCCAGGTGAGCCGCCGCGGAACCGGCTGCAGCACCTCGTCGCCCCACGACTCGGCGGCCTCGACGGCGGCGCGGCGCTCGGGGTCGGCCGGCAGCAGCGGCGCCTCCGGGTCGAGCGCATCGAGCGCCAGCGCGATCGCCTTCGTGCCCTGCAAACGAGCGCCGTTCAGCCGCAGGGCCGGGACTGTTACGCCCGGATAACCGAGGGCGCGCAGGATCCCCCGGTGGAGGCCGGCGGCGAGGTCGATGCGCCGGTAGCCGATCCGCTTCTGGCGCAGCATCAGCTCCGCCGCGAGCGTCGGATGCGACGCGGGCACGCCGAACAGGGTCGCCGTCATGGCGCGCATCCTACGGCGGCGAGTGCCCACCGCGATGCACCCTCAGGGGGTCAAATCGCGCCGTGGGACAAATGATTGCTTGCCTGCAATACTTGTTTGCGTGCAAGCATCTTCTTCCGTCAAGAAGCCGGACCTGATCCCGCCCGCCACCGAGGAGGCCACGCAGGCGCTCGCACGCGACCTGCTCGACTTCGTCAATCAGCTCTTCACCGCCGGGCAGCGGGACCTGTTCGCGGCGATCGAGCAGGCTGGCGTCTCGATCACACAGGTCAAGACCCTCCGGGCCTTGGCCGAGGCCGACGAGCCACTGTCGCTCGGCGCCGTGTCTGAGACGCTCGGTCTCTCGCTGCCCGCGATCAGCCGGTCCGTCGACGCGCTCGTGCGCCGCGGCTTCGTGAAACGCGAAGAGGACCCGCGCGACCGGCGCTGCAAGCTCGTCACGGCCACCGGGCGCGGGCGCTCTACCTACGAGCGCCTCACCGCACTCAGACTTGCCGGGATCCGCGGCTTCGTGGCGGACCTCGACCCAGAACAACAGCGGGCGCTCGCCGACGCGCTGGCTCCCGTGATCAGGAGACCTCGCCCATGACTGACCGTATTCGCCTGAATGACGACAACCGCCGCTGGTGGACGCTGGCGGCGATGTGTTTCGCGCTGTTCATGATCATGCTCGACAACACGGTCGTGAACGTGGCGCTCCCCTCCATCCAGGAGGACCTCGGCGCCACATTGTCGGGCCTCGAGTGGACCGTCAACGCCTACACGCTCACCTTCGCCGTGCTGCTCGTGACCGGTGGCCGCCTCGGCGACATCTTCGGCCGGCGCCGGATGTTCCTGTTCGGCGTTGTCGTGTTCGCCGTCTCGAGCGCCGCGATCGGGCTTGCGCCCGGCGAGACCTGGCTCGTCGCGGGCCGGGCGATTCAGGGCGTCGGCGCCGCCTTCATGATGCCGGCCACCCTCTCGATCATCACGAACGCCTTTCCGGCCGCGGAGCGCGGCAAGGCGATCGGGACCTGGGCGGGCGTGTCCGCGCTCGCGCTCGCGATCGGGCCCGTGGTCGGCGGCGCGCTCGCGGAGTACGTGTCCTGGCGCGCGATCTTCTTCCTCAACCTGCCGGTCGCCGTCGGCGCCGTGGCGGTGACCCTGTTCGCGACGCACGAATCCCGTGACGAGACCACCGAGCATCGCGTCGACATCCCCGGCATCGCGGCGCTGTCGGTCGGGCTGACGGCGCTCGTCCTCGCCCTCGTCGAGGGCAATGCCTGGGGCTGGGGCTCGCCCGAGATCATCACCCTGTTCAGCCTCTCGGCGGTCTCGTTCATCGCGTTCGCGCTGCTCGAGCCGCGCGTGCGCGAGCCGATGGTCGACTTCAACTTCTTCAGCTCGAGGACCTTCCTGGGCGCGAACGTCGTCGCCTTCATCGTGACCTTCTCGATGCTGGCGACCTTCTTCTTCATCGCGCTCTACATGCAGAACATCCTCGGCTACACGGCCGTGGAGGCAGGCGTCCGCTTCCTGCCCTCGACGCTGATGATCGTGCTGATCGCGCCGCTGGCGGGACGGCTGACCGACCGTGTCGGCGCGCGCCCGCTGATGGTCGCCGGGCTGTCGCTCGCGACGCTGTCGCTGTTCCTGCAGACGCGCATCGACGTCGACACCGGCTACGGCCTGCTGCTGCCGGCCTTCATCCTGCTCGGCATCGGCATGGCGCTCGTGATGTCGCCCATGTCCACCGCGGCCATGAACGCCGTGAGCCCGGACAAGGCGGGCGTGGCCTCCGGGATCCTCTCGATGAGCCGCATGGTCGGCGGCACCTTCGGCGTCGCGGCGATCGGGGCGCTGTTCCAGCATCTGGCGCGCAACGAGCTCCAGAACGAGCTGAGCGGCACCGGCGTGAGCGCGGCGGCGCGCGAGCACATCGTCGAGAACCTCGGCTCGGGCAGCATCGGAGGACTGTCGCCGCAGGCCGCCGAGGCGGCGCACAACGCGTTCATCCACGCGCTCTCGACGGGCATGTGGCTGGCCGCGGGCGTGGCGGCCGTCGGCGTGCTGGTCGCGCTGTTCACGATCGACACGCAGCCGGCGGGGCAGCCCCAGCCGGCGGTCCAGGCCGAGGCGGCGGCCGAGGTTTCCGTGCCCGGCTAGGCCGGGCCGGCCGGGAACGACGGGCGCGCACCGCGCGCGGCAGGATGGCGTGGGAAGGTCCGCACATGGCATGGAGCTCGCTCACCCGTCGCCGCCTGCTCGAGGGCGCCGCCGCGGCCGGCCTCGGCGGCCTGGCCGCCGGCGGCGCCCACGCCCAGGGGGCCGTCCAGGAGCCCACCGTCTCGCGGGGGCGCACGAAGGTCATGGTGCTCGGCTCCCACGGCGGTCAGCAGGCAACCGTCCTGACCGGCGCCAACGTCCGCTCGGGCACCTCAGTCGTGATCGACGTGGACCGAGTGCTGACCGTCGTCGACTGCGGCATCGGCTCGCTGCACCGGCTGGTGGAGGCGGGCTACGACGCGAACCTGGTCCGCAACATCCTCATCACCCATCACCACCAGGACCACAACGCCGACCTCGGCAACTTCGCCGGGTTCGCCTGGGCATCCGACCGCGGCCCGGACAGCGCCCGCCGCCGGCTCGACATCTACGGCCCCGCCGGGACCAACGCGTACGAGCGGGGCTACAAGCAGCTGACCCGTATGACGATCACCGAGCAGCAGGGCCGGTGGGGCCTGCGACCCAGCTTCAAACGCTTCGCGCGCTGGCACGAGCTCTCACTCCCCCGCCGGCCCCGCACGCTCATCTCGGGCGAGCGCTTCAGGGTCAGCTGCGCCCGGGTCAAGCACGGCGACATCCCGGCGCTCGGCTACCGGATCCGCACCCCCGACGCCGACATCGTCTTCAGCGGCGACCGCGGGCCGCGGGGCGACTCGTTCGCCTCCTTCGCGCGCGGCGCCGACCTTCTCTTCCACGAGGTGCTCCACCGCGAGCTCGTCGCGGGCGCACTCAGGAACCAGAACGCGGATCCGCGCTTCATCCGCGCTCTGGTCGACAACCACTGCGACCCGAAGCAGGTTGGAGAGCTCGCCTCACGGGCGCGGGTCGGGACGCTCGTCCTCTATCACCTGATCCCCGGCAATCCGCTGGTCTCCGACGACGCCTGGCTGGCCGAGGTGCGGCCGTACTTCAGCGGGCGCATCGTCGTCGCGAGAGACCTGCAGCTCGTCTGAGGGGACCCGCCTAGGGCAGGTTCTCGACGTGTGAGACGAGCGTGCCGTCGATGAGGGCGTGCACCGCGTAGGCACGGCCCTCGTCAGTGGCGGTCAACTCGGGCGCCTCGAAGTCGAGTCGCAGCTCCGCGTACGTGCTCGGGATGGCGAGCACCGCCCGGCCGCCGACCTCGCTGGCAACGGTCCGGTGGACGTGGCCGGCCACCACCTTGAGCACCTGGGGATGGCGCTCGAGCAGCTCGCCGAGCGCTCGCCGGGCGTCGTCCCGCAGCGCGATGGCGTCGACGGCGGGCGCACCGGTGCACAGCGGCGGATGATGCATCGCGATCAGCGTCGAGCGCTCGGGCGCCGCGGCGAGCTCGCGGTCGAGCCAGCCGAGCCGCTCGCCGTCGAGCTCGCCGTGTTCGTGGCCGGGAGCGGTGCTGTCGACCACGACCAGGCGCAGCGGCCCGAGCTCGACCGCGTATTGGACCGGCTCACCGCCCACCCCCGGGACGCCGAAGTGACGGTGCAGCGCGTCGCGGTCGTCGTGGTTGCCCGGCAGCACGTGCACGGGCACGTCGAGCGGCTCGAGCGCCTCCTGGACCTGTTGGTACTCGGCCTCCTCCGCGTTCTCGACGAGGTCACCGGAGACGATCACGACGTCTGGGCCGACGCGGCCGACCGCCGCAACCGCCGCGGACAGCAGCGTCGCCGGATCGGGTGCGATCCAATCGGCTCCGATGTGTGAGTCGCTCAGCTGGGCGATCAGGAAGGGATCGGGCATCGCCTCGGGATTGTGCCCGTCTCGGCCCCGGGACACCGACCGCGGTACCGATTCAGCCCCTAGCGGCGACCTGGCGCGACCGTCAGCCCGGCCCTCGCCGTCGCCCGGCTGTTCCCGGACGTGACCTGCAGGACGATCCGATACGAGCCGGGTCGAGCAGGAAGCCGCAGCCTCAAGCGGTTCGCGCCCGCACGGGCGCGTTGCCCATGCCGCCGCAGCGTTCGCCCCCGCCGCGTGATGCGCAGCAGCGCTCGGCCGGGCAGGGTCGAGGCGTAGCCGATTGTCAGCTGCCGGCGCGCGCGCCCCTCGTAGTGCCTGGCGGTCAGGACCGCGACGAGGCGGGCGGGCCCGGGAGGTCCGGGCGGGCCCGCCGGCCCGCTCGGGCCCGAGGGTCCAGGAGGTCCGGGCGGGCCGGGCGGTCCGGGGGCGTCGGTGCCGGTGCCCGCCAGTGGCACCTGCACTGTCTGACCGGGTGTGTCGGCGTCGAGCTCGAGGGTCGCCGCCCGCACGCCCGTCGCCGTCGGCGCGAAGCGCAGATGGATCGCGCAGCTCTCACCGTCGGACAGCGTGCTGTCCAGGCAGGAGTCGCTCGTGATCAGGAAGTCGTCGGCATCCGAGCCGGCGACGGTGGTGTCGGTCACGACCAGCGGCAGCTCCCCGCCCTGCACGTCCAGCGTTACGCCGAGCGGTTGGGACAGCGTGGACACGGGCTGGGCACCGAAGCTCAGGCTGGGCGGCGCCACGCTCGCCTGCGCGACGGTGAGCTCGACGGCGCCGATGTCGCAGCGCGGGCCCTGCGGCCGCGCGAAGCCGCGCTGGTCGGTGGCGGGGCAGCCCGGCGATCCCGAGGCGATCTGGTTGATCGCCGGACCGTCGGCTGCGGGGAGCATCGTCTGCGTCGGGCCCCCGTTGAACGCGAGCGACCCAAGCCCCGCGTCGGCGGGCAGGCCCGGGCAGCCGGTGGCGTCGCCTTGCAGATTGTCATCGCCGTCCACGATGGCCCCGGCGCATCCGCTGTCGTCCGTGTCGGTGCCCGAGAAAATCGTCGCGAGCACCGACAGGCTGCCCGTTCGCACGTTCAGCGAGCCCCCGCTGGTCGGTGCGGTGTTGGCTGCGATCGTGCCGGCAACGATCGCCGAAGCGGCGTTCACGGCGGCGTCCATGCCCCCACCCACGCCGTTGGTCCCCGGGAGGCCGCCCATCCCGCTGCCCGCCGTCCCGGCTGCGCCCGCGGCGTTGCCGGTGACCGTGCTGTTCTCGATGTTGACGGACCCGCCCTCGGTCTTGATGCCTCCGCCGGATCCGCCGTTGCCGCCGTTGCCCGCGAGGATGAACGTGCCCTGCGGGGGGCCTGGAGCGCCGACGCCGGCGAGGTTCGTGCTCACGGTGCTGCCAACGATCTCGACGGACGCGGTCCCGGTGGCGAGGCCGCCACCATCGCCGCCTGCTCCACCGTTCCCGTTCGTCACTTCGGGCCCGTCGGCGCCGATGCCGGCGGCGCCCCCGAGGCCTGCGGCGTTGCCGCTGATGCTCGTGGTGGTTATCGAGACCGGAGCCGTGGCGGAGAAGACGGAGCCGCCGGCGCCGCCCGGGCCTCCCACGCCTCCGTCGCCGCCGTCGTCGCCGTCGTCGCCCGCACCCCCTGGGCCGCCCTGACCGGTTGCGTTGTCGTCGAACGTGGTGGCGCTGATCGTCAGGCTTCCAGGACCGGTCTTGGCGACTCCGCCTCCGGCCCCGCCAGCTCCGCCGTTGCCGCCCTGGCCTCCCCCACTCGCACCACTCGCGCCGTCGCCGCCGTCGCCGCTCGTGTTGTCCTGAATCAGGCTGTCCGTGATCGTCAGGTCGCCGTCGCCGCTGTCGAGGATCCCGCCGCCCGCGGCGCCCGGTTGTCCGTTGGCGCTGCTCCCCGGCGCGCCGTTCGCGCCCGCGATCCCGAGGCCGCCCGTGATCTCCACGCCCTCGATCGCAACGCTGCCCGACGAGATGTGGAGGACCCGGTCGTCGATGCTGCCGAAGCCGCCGCCGCCCGCGTCGATGGCGGTGCTGCTCGCGCCCGCCCCGTCGATCGTCAGGTCCTCGGTGCCCGTGATGTCCAGGTCGCCGCTGGCGTTGTCGTTGGCGCCGCTGGGTGGGATCGTCAACGCGTAGGTGCCGGCGGGCAGCACGATGATGTCGATGCCGCGGCCACCCGAGCAGGCGGCGAACGGTACGTCGGTGCTCGCGGCAGTGATCGCCTCGCGCAGCGAGCAGGAGCTGCCGCCGGCGGAGTAGGTATCGACGGTCGTGTTGACCGTGATCGTCTCCGCATTCGCCTGCGAGGCCGTCAATGCGCCCAGCACGAGCATCGCCGCGAGGCAGCCGCTGAACGCGCGGGCACACGCGTCTACCGACAGGGCCAACATGTCCCCCGTTTCCCCGGTCGCCGTGACGCTATCGCAATCGGCGCCGGTAACCTCCCGCCCCCTGGACTGACTGCGGAGGGTTTGAGACGAACATGGCCGTCGACGTGAGCAAGGTGTCCGAACTGGACGTGGAACCCGGCACGCTGCCGGACACCATGGCCGCGTGGGTGATCCGCGAGGAGCGCTTCGGCGAGCCGCGCGACGCCTTCCAGCTCGAGGAGATCGAGGTACCGGAGCCGGGCGCGTTCGAGGTGATCGTGCGCGTGATGGCCGCCGGTGTGAACTACAACAACGTCTGGGCTGCGCTCGGCAAGCCCGTATCGGTCATGCGCTACGGCGACCACCCCGAGTGGGGCCACCACATCGGCGGCTCGGACGCCTCCGGGGTCGTCTGGAAGGTCGGCCCGGGCGTCACGCGCTGGAAGCCGGGCGACGAGGTCGTCGTCCACTGCAACATGGCCTCGTACGAGGACCCCGAGGTGCACGGGCTCGATCCGCTCGCCGCGCCGTCGCAGATGATCTGGGGCTACGAGACGACCTGGGGCTCGTTCGCCCAGTTCACGAAGGTCCAGGCGCAGCAGCTGCTGCCGAAGCCGAAGGGGCTCAATTGGGGCGAGGCGGCCTCGTACGGGCTCGTCTACTTCACCGCCTACCGGATGCTGCTCACGCGCTGCGACCTGCAGGCGGGCGACCGCGTCCTGATCTGGGGCGCCGCCGGCGGCCTCGGAGTGTTCGCCACCCAGATCTGCGCGATGGCGGGCGCGCACGCCGTGGGCGTGGTGTCGAGCCCGGGCAAGGGCGAGCTCGTCAAGAAGCTCGGCGCGGTCGACTACATCGACCGCAACGAGTTCGCCGGGATGATGCGCAAGGGCGGCGAGACGCCCGAGGAGGAGAAGGAGCGCTTCGGCGTGTCGCGGGCCTTCTCGAAGCGCGTCAAGGAGATCCTCGGCGACCAGCCCGACATCGTCTTCGAGCACGTCGGCAAGGCGACCTTCCCGACCTCGGTGTTCACCTGCAAGCCGTTCGGCAAGGTCGTGATCTGCGCCGGGACGACGGGCTTCGAGCTCGACTTCGACGTGCGTTACCTCTGGATGCGCCAGAAGGAGATCCTCGGCTCGCACTTCGCCAACGCCTACGAGTGCAACAAGGCGAACCAGCTGATCGACTCGGGCCAGATCCGCCCGGTGCTGTGGCGGACGCTGGGGTTCGACGGCGTCCCCGAGGCGCACCAGCTGATGCGCGACAATCAGCACCTGGGCAAGATCTCGATCCTGGTCGGCGCGGAGAAGGGCGAGGGCGCCACCGAGGACGGGCATCCGGGAGCGATCCACGCGGAGGTCGGAGCATGATCGAGGTACAGATCCGCTGGGGGATCAACCCCTTCAGGGGCGACCGCTTCGCCGAGGGCTGGCTGCCCGCGGCCGAGGCGGTGCTCGACTACGGCGCGAGCGAGTGGTCGTTCACGCGCAACCTCGACGGCCGGCTCGACTTCGTCCAGACGGCCCGGTTCCCGTCCAAGGCGCACTTCGACCGCTACTGGTACTCCGAGGAGATCGCCGACAAGCGGGTCGAGCTGTCGGGCTGCTATCAGGTGCCGCTGCTGCCGACCTTCTGGGAGATCGTGGGCTCGGGCGAGGCCGTCGAGCCGGTCGCCGCGAGCGAGGCGCCTAGCCCTGCTCCAACGGGGCCATCGTCAGTCCCGACTCCTTGAGCAGCTCCCAGTAGTGCTCGGCGGGCTCGCGCGCGCCCGTCCAGACGATCGCCTGGCCCTTGTTGTGGATCGTGTTGGCCATCGCCATGCCCTGGTCGTAGCTGACGCCTGGCAGCGTCGATGACAGCGCGGACGCGACGCCCTCGAAGGTGTTGTGGTTGTCGTTGAGGACGATCACGCGCCAGTTGTCGTCGAGCCCGCTGCCCGGCTCCTTCGCACGCGGGAGCTCGATCGTCCCAGTCACGCCGCCCCGGCCCGCTTGCGCCAGTAGCGCTCGAGCCCCTTGTAGAGCTGATCGGGCGGAGCGGCCTGCTCGTAGGCCTTCACCGATTCGGCGTCGGCGACGGTGCCGACCTCGCTCTCGAGCCGGGCGATGAAGCGCTCCTCCCCGTCGATCCGGGCGGAGTCGGCCTGGTCGGCGAGCGCCGTGCGGATCCGGTGCAGCTGCTCGGCGACGTCCGTGACCTGGCCGAAGTGGGTGAGGCAGAGCGACTGCGGGTTCCAGCTCGCGATCGTGTGCAGCGAGTCGAGCCACTGCTCGACGTCGATGTCGGGCGGCGGCGTGGGCGCCAGCGTGTGCTCGAAGGGCGGGATGCGGACACCCGCCATGTCGCCGACATAGGCGTCACCCGAGTCCTCGTGCAGGTAGCAGACGTGGTGGGAGGCGTGGCCGGGCGTGTACGCGACACGGAAGCCCTCGACCGTCTCACCGCCCGCCAGCACCTGCACGCGCTCTTCGGGCACCGGGGCCACCTCGCCCCAGAGCGCCTCCATCTGGTCCCCGTACAGGCGGCTCGCGCTCGCGAGCAGCTTCGAGGGGTCGATCAGGTGCGGCGCGCCGCGCTCGTGGACGTAGACGGTGAGCTCCGGGAAGCGCCGGCAGAGAACGCCCGCGGCGCCTGCGTGGTCGAGGTGGATGTGGGTCAGGAGCAGGCCGCGCGGCTCGACCGGGCCGAGCCGGTCGAGCAGCGTCTCGACGCAGGAGGCCGGTCCCGGGTCGACGATGAGGCCGTCGATCTCGAAGGCGCAGATCACGCGGTCGCGATCCATGTGCATGACGTCAATCGCGCTGCTCACGAACAGCCGACGATACCGGCGACGGCCGCAACCCTCGCGTTAGCCGCGGCTGCTCAGGCCGCTACCTGCTCGTTCAGCGAGCGGGGTCAACATAGAATTGCCGTGTGAGCGAGCACCGGCTGCCCGAGCGCGACAACCCGTGGGTGATGCGCACCTATGCAGGGCATTCGACCGCGCGCGAGTCGAACGAGCTCTACCGGCGCAACCTGGCCAAGGGCCAGACCGGCCTGTCGGTGGCGTTCGACCTCCCCACCCAGACGGGCTACGACCCTGACCACGAGCTGGCACGGGGCGAGGTCGGGAAGGTGGGCGTGTCCATCGCCCACAAGGGGGACATGCACGCGCTGCTCGACGGCATCCCGCTCGACGAGATGAACACGTCGATGACGATCAACGCCACGGCGGCCTGGCTGCTCGCCCTCTACATGACGGTCGCCGAGGAGAACGGCGTCGGACGGCACTCGCTCCAGGGCACGACCCAGAACGACATCATCAAGGAGTTCCTGTCGCGCGGCACGTACGCGTTCCCGCCCGAGCCCTCGATGCGGCTGATCGCCGACATGATCGCCTTCACGGTCGACGAAGTCCCGCGCTGGAATCCGATCAACATCTGCTCGTACCACCTGCAGGAGGCCGGCGCGACGCCGGTGCAGGAGATCGCGTACTCGCTCTCCACCGCCCAGGCCGTGCTCGACCGGGTGCGCCGGCGGGTGTCGGAGGAGACCTTCCCGCGCGTGTTCGGGCGCATCTCGTTCTTCGTCAACGCCGGCATCCGCTTCGTCGAGGAGCACGCGAAGCTGCGCGCCATGGGGCGGTTGTGGGAGGAGATGGGCCGCGAGCGCTACGGCGTCGACGACGAGCGGCTGCTGCGCTTCCGCTACGGGGTGCAGGTCAACTCGCTCGGGCTGACCGAGGCGCAGCCAGAGAACAACATCATCCGGATCGTGCTGGAGGCGCTGGCCGTGACGATGGGCCGCGAGGCACGCGCCCGGGCGCTCCAGCTGCCGGCCTGGAACGAGGCGCTCGGGCTGCCGCGGGCATGGGACCAGCAGTGGTCGTTGCGGATCCAGCAGATCCTCGCCTACGAGACGGACCTGCTCGAGTACCCGGACATCTTCGAGGGCTCGAAGGTGATGGACGGGCTCGTCGACGAGCTGACCGAGGGCGCCCGCGAGGAGATGGCGATCGTCGCCGAGCAGGGCGGCGCGGTCGCGGCGGTGCCGTACATGAAGACCCAGATGGTCGAGTCGCATCGCGAGCGGCTGCGGCGCATCGAGACGGGCGAGCTGCGCGTGGTCGGGCAGAACGTCTACACGGAGGCAGAGCCTTCGCCACTCCAGGAGGGCGAGGACGGCGGGATTCTGCGGGTCGATCCGGCGGTTGAGGCGGGCGCCATCTCCGCACTGGCCGAGTGGCGCTCCGCTCGCGACCGGGGCGCCGTTGACGCCGCGCTGTCGGAGCTCCGGGAGGCCGCGCTCGACCCCGAGACGAACATCATGCCCGCCACGCTTTCGGCAGCGGCAAAGGGGGTCACCACCGGTGAGTGGGCGGGCGCGCTGCGCGATGTCTTCGGTGAGTACCGGGGGCCGACGGGTGTCGCCGATGCGGCGGCTCCTGGGGCCGACGACTCGCTGACCGAGCTGCGCGAACGCGTCGAGCGCGTCTCGGAGTCGCTCGGCCGGCGCATCAAGATCCTCGTCGGCAAGCCCGGCCTCGACGGCCACTCGAACGGCGCCGAGCAGATCGCGGTGCGCGCCCGCGACGCCGGCATGGACGTCGTCTACGAGGGCATCCGCCTGACTCCCGCCCGCATCGCGCGCACGGCTGTGGAGGAGGGCGTGCACGTGGTCGGCCTGTCGATCCTGTCGGGCTCGCACGCCGAGCTGATCCCGAGCGTGCTTGCGGAGCTCGAGGAGGCCGGCGCCGATGTCCCGGTGGTCGTCGGCGGGATCATCCCGCCCGCGGACGAGGCCGCGCTGCTCGAGGCGGGGGTGGCGCGCGTCTACACGCCCAAGGACTTCGAGGTCAGCCGCATCATGGGCGACATCGTCGACCTTGTGGCCAGCCATCACGGCGTAGTCACCGTCTCGTAACCCTCGTAACCCACAGGCGCGCCGCCTTCTGGCAGCCTCGCGGCGCATGCCGGGGGTCCCTGAAGTTGGTCAACCAGGAGTTGACAAAGTGCAGGGACCCCCGCTCGATCGGCGGCTGGCGGAGCTCGCGGCACGCCGGCATGGAGTCGTCTCCCTTCCCCAGCTCCTTGGGCTTGGGCTGAGCCGGCAGGCGGTGGCCCGGCGCGCGAGTGCGGGACGACTGCATCGCGTGCACAGGGGTGTGTACGCAGTCGGCCACCGCAGGCTGACCCGCGAGGGCAATTGGATCGCGGCCGTCCTGGCCTACGGCCCGGACGCACTGCTGTCGCACCTGTCCGCGCTGGCCCTCCACGGCGTCCGGCCGGACAATCGGCCGCTCACTGAAATCACCGTGCCGCTCGCCTCCGCGCGCTCAAGAAAGGGAGTCCGCGCTCATGCAAGCACGGCGCTGACCCCGGCGGACCGTTCAGTCGTCGATGGCATCCCATGCACGTCCCTCGCCCGGAGCTTGCTCGATTCGGCAGTCGAGCTCGGGGTCAGGGGCACCGAGAGAGTCGTCGAGCGAGCCGAGATCCTGCGCGTATTCGACCTACGGGGCTTCGGGGAGCTTCTCAGTCGCGCCGCGGGCCACCGCGGCGTTCCGGTGCTCGGGACCGTTCTGTCGGAGCTGCGCGAGCCGGACTGGACCGAGAACGACTACGAGGCCGCGGTGCTAGCCCTCGTGCGGTCGTCGAACCTCACGGAGCCCATCTGCCAAGCGCCGATGGTGCTCGGCGGCGAGCCCGTGCGGATCGATTTCCTCTGGCCCAACGAGCGGGTCGCGCTCGAAGCCGACAGCTACGAGTTCCACGGGACCCGTCAGGCCTTCGAGCGGGACCGCCGGCGCGACCAGCTGCTGCGCCTCGCGGGGTACGAGCCGCTGCGCATCACGTGGCGGCAGCTCTCTCGTCATCCAGAGCAGGTCGAGGAGGTGCTGCGTGAGGTGCTCGGCCGCGTCAGCTAGCTTGCCCACCGCGATGGCCCCGGACCCCGAAGAGCTCGGCCGGCGCCTGCGTGAGGGCGACCGCTCGGCCGCCCCGGCGGCGCTCAACCTGATCGAGGATCGCTCGCAGTCGGGGCGCGAGGCTGCGGCGCTGCTCCTCGCCGAGGTCGCTCCGGCGACACTCGGCGGCGATGCGCCCGCGCACCTGATCGGGATCACGGGGCCGCCCGGGGCCGGCAAGTCGACGCTGCTGTCCGCGCTGCTCCCGGAGTGGCGCGGGGCCGGGCGCAGCGTCGCCGTGCTGGCCGTCGATCCCTCCTCGCGGCGCTCGGGCGGCTCGCTCCTGGGAGACCGCGCCCGGATCGAGCACGACCCCGGCGACGACGGGGTCCTGATCCGCTCGACCGCCGCCGGTACGCGCCTCGGCGGCCTCGCTCCGCCCACGCGCGAGGCGGCCGACGCGCTCGCCGCGGCCTTCGACGTCGTCGTCGTGGAGACTGTCGGCGTCGGCCAGTCGGAGACCGACGTCGCGGACGTATGCGACACCGTCGCCGTGGTGGTGCAGCCGGCCTCGGGCGACGTGCTGCAATTCCTCAAGGCCGGGATCATGGAGGTGCCGGACGTGCTCGTGGTGACCAAGGCGGACCTGGGTGACGCGGCCGCGCGCTCGCGGCGCGACCTCGCCCAGGCGTTGACGGCGATCGGCTCGTCGCAGACGCCCGTGGTCGCGGTCTCGTCGGTGCCGCCGCCGAGCGGAGTCGGCGAGCTCGCCGAGGCGCTCGACGCGCATCGCGAGCGCATCGACCTGCCGGCCCGCAGGCTGCGCGCTCGGCGCGCCTCGGCGCTGCGCGAGTTCAGCGCCGAGCACGGCGAGCGGGCGCTGCGCGCGCTGGGCGGACGGCGCGAGGCGGAGCGGCTGCTCGCGGCGAGCGACCCGGGCCTGAGCGTGAACGAGCTGGTGGCGAGCCTCGAGGCGAGCGCGTGAGCCGTCGCCGCCGCACCCCTGCCGAGCGCCCCGCCCGGGGACGCCCGGAGCCCGAGCCAACCCGCCGGCCGGACCCGCCGGAACAACCCCGCTGGAGCCTCGGCAAGTCGGTCGGCGTCGCCCTCGGGGTCTTCGTCGTCGTGACGCTGATCGCCTGGGCCGCCGGCGCCGCCAACCTCGGCGTCGCGCTCGGCATCGGCCAGATCGCCTTCGGGGTGGCGATCGTCGCGCTGATGGTCTGGCGCTAGCACGGAACCTCACGGCACGGCGGAGCCGTATAGAGGACATGCGGACAGCGCTGCCCCTGGCGGTTCTCGCGGCGATCGCGATCGCGATCCCGGTCACGGTCGTCGCGGCTGAGCGCGAGCCGGCGGGGCCGCTCATCGCGGTCGACCGCGCCGACGGCGCCAAGCGCCTACGCCTGCTCGACCCGCTCACGCTGCGGCCGGCCTCGCGCTGGATGCGCGGCTTCCGTGAGGCGTTCACCGGCGCCCGGTCGCCCGACGGCCGGCGCCTCGCGGTCGGCAGCGCGTTCGGGCGCAGCGCCGCTATTCGCGTGATCGACCTGACCCACCGGCGCTCGGGCCGTGTCATCGAGCTGCACCGCCGCGGGCCGGTGCTAGTCGAGTGGCCGACGCCCAGGCGAGTCGTGGCGGTGGCCGGCGGCCACTACTCGCGACAGGAGGTAGTCGTCGTCGACCCGCTCAGCGCCCGCGTCCACGCGCGGCATCGCTTTCGCGGTCGCTTCCTGGCGCATGCCCCCACCCCCACCGGCCTCGTGGTGCTGTTGGCGCCCGAGCGCGACCTTGGGCCCGCACGGCTGTTGGTGGGAGAGGCGTCGGGTGCGCTGCGCAGCATCACGCTGGCGCGGATAGAGGCGGGAGGCACCGAGGGCCGTGCCCGGCCCGTCCGCTACCGCCGGCCGGGCCTCAGCGTCGATCCCGCCGGAGATCGGGCCTACGTGGTTGCGGCCCGCGACCGCCCGCTGGTCGCGGCCGTGGAGCTCAGCTCGGGCGCGGTTCAATACCACGAGCCCGCGGAGCCGCCGGCCGCCCTGGCCGCGAAGGGCAACCTCGACGTCCGCTGGCGGGACGCCACCTGGCTCGGGACGGACTCGATCGCCGTGACCGGCTTCCGCACGCGGCCCGCCCGGCGCGGCAGCCGCTTCCCGCCGCCGGACGAGCCCTACGGGGTCCGGCTGATCGACACCTCGGACTGGAGCATCCGGACGCTCGCCGAGCAGCCGAACCAGGCACAGGTGGCCGGCGACCGGCTGCTCGCCCACGGGACGAGCTGGAGCCGGGGCTGGCGCCACAGCGAGAGCACCGGGCTGCTCGCCTTCGACGCCGAGGGGCGACCCGTGTTCAGCCGCTTCCGGGGCCAGGACGTCGTGCTGGCCGGCGCCACCGACACGCACGCGTACGTCTGGGTTCGCCCGACGAAGAGGCTGCATGTACTCGACCTGCGCAGCGGGCGCACGCTGCGGACGATGCGGGCCCGCGCCCGCGACGTCCCGATGTTCATCGCCCCCTAGCGCGCCGCCAGCAGCGCCTCGGCGTCGGCGAGCTGCTCGGGCGTGTTGATGCTCCGTACGAGCGACGGCGGCAGCGCCACCCGGGCCGGATCGAGCGCCTCGACGGTGCTCGTCAGTGGGGCGTCCGGCGGCGCCGCGCGCAGGACGTCGAGCGCGGCCGGGGCGTAGAGCCCGAAGGTCGGCTGCAGGACCCCGGCGGCACTGGCGACCACCGCCGGCGAGCCGCCCGCGCCCTGGATCAGCGTCCGGCACGCGTCGGCGGTCACGAACGGCATGTCGGCAGCGCAGACGAGCACCGGCGCCCCGGCGGTCTCGAGCGCGTGCACGATCCCGGTGAGCGGGTGGCGCGGCTCGTCGGGCTCGTCCCAGCGCTCGGCGCCCCCCAGCTCGGGCAGGCGCGTGTCGCGCTTGCAGACGACCGCCACGCGCTCGCACACCTCGGCAAGCGCGTCGAGCGGGTACTCGACGAGCGGCCGGCCCGCGAGCCGTGCAGCCGCCTTCGAGCCGCCCCCGAGCCTCCGTCCTTCGCCGCCGGCAAGCACCACGCCGATCACAGCGCGCGAGCCTACCCGTGCGCGACGTCGGTATAGGCTTGCGCCCGCCCTTGGCCCTCGGCTCGTTCATAGGTGCGGGACGCTCGCTCGAGAAGGCGATCCAGCGCGCCGGCCGCGCCGAGCAGCTCGGCTACGAATCGGCCTACGTGACGCACATCGCGGCGCGCGATTCGGTGACCATGCTGATGGCGTACGCGTCGCGCACCGAGCGCATCCTGCTCGGCACGGGCGTGATGCCGATCTACTCGCGCACGCCGGTCGCCACGGCGCAGTCGTTCGCGACGCTCGACGAGTTCTCGCACGGACGCGCCGTGATCGGCCTCGGCGTGTCGCACCGGCCGGTGGTCGAGGCCTGGTACGGCCAGACGCTCGACAAGCCGCTGCGCGAGACGCGTCGAGTACGTCGGCATCGTGCGCGCGATCGCTGCGCGGGGAGAACCCGCCCGAGGGCGAAAAGTTCAGCTCGAGCTTCCGCTTCATGGGCTTCGACCCGCGGCCGGACATCCCGATCTACCTCGCCGGGCTGTCCAAGGGGATGCTGCGCCTGGCCGGCGAGATCGCCGACGGCGTCGTGCTCTGGCTCTGCAACCCGAACTACATCCGCGACGTCGTCGTGCCGGCCGTCACCGAGGGCCGCGCGAAGGCCGGCCTGCCGCTCGAGGGCTTCGACATCGTGGCCGCGGTGCCGTCCGCCGTCACGGCTGAGCCGGACGAGGCACGCGCCCGGCTGCGCAGCGAGCTGATCACGTACTTCTCGCTGCCGTTCTACCGGGCGATGATCGAGGCCTCGGGCTTCGAGGAGGACGTGGCCGGCTTCGACCGCGGCATGCAGGACGGCGGCCCCGATGCCGCGGTCAAGGCGATCTCGGACGAGTACCTCGGCCTGCTGGCGGCGATCGGAAACCCGGAGGAGGCCACCGCGTCCGTGCGCCGCTACCGCGACAGCGGCACCACCTCACCATGCATCGGCGGCATCACGAAAACGGACTTCGACGCCACCCTCGAGGCGCTCGCGGGCTGCCTCGACTGAGGCGAACCGCTCAGCCCGTCAGCGCCTCGACGCGCCACTCGCCGTCCTCGCTGCGCAGCTCCAGCACGTCGGAGACGGCCTGCTGGCCCTCGGCGCGCGTGCGGACGTCGACGCTCGCGCGGCCGCCCTCCTCGACGCGGATGCCCCGGATCTCGATCGCGGGGCGGCGCACATCGGCGGCCGCCTGGCCCAAGAGGCGGGCGCAGTCGGCACCGCCGGCGCGCTCGCGTGCGGCCGCGGTGAGCAGGTCTGCGCAGATCGTCGCCCAGTCGCGCTCGGCCGTCGCGCGCTCGAGCCGCTGCACCACGGCGGCTATGCGAGCGGGCGGTCCGGAGGCCCGTGGGGCCTCCTCGTCGGCCCCCAGCGAGCACCCCGTCAGGGCAAGAAAGCCGGCGACGGCCATAATGGAGGCATGGAGGGATCCGCGCCCGAGTCGCTTGGAACCCAGTCGAGCTGGCTTCGCTGCTACCGCTGCTGGTCGCAGAACCTCGAGGTTCAGCTTCACTACGAGGGCATCTTGAAGGTCGACGCCGATACCGGCGAGGCCGTCGATCCTGTCGAGGAGGTGCAGGAGGCGGTCGTCCAGTGCCTCGACTGCCTGCACGACCAGCCCCACCTGAGCCTGACCTTCTACGAGGAGAACGGCCGCCGCATCTCACGCATCGAGCCGATCGAGGACCGCTGGGAGCGCATGGTCACCGGCACGCCCTGGGTCGCCTCGTGCACCGTCACGGTCGACGCCGACCAGGTCGAGTCCTGTTCCGGGCCCGAGGCCGCCGAGTCGCTCGCCTTCGCCGCCTTCGGCGACCACGGTACGCGCGAGTTCTTCACCCACGTGCGCTTCCACAAGCACGACGAGGAGCGCATCGTCATCCACATGCTCGTCGAGCTGTACGCGCGCTCCTCGGATGAGGCGACCGAGGTGATGGAGCAGGCCGCACGCGGCTCGCTGACCATCACCTCGCTCGCGGAGGAGTCGCGGCCGCCGGCCTCCTCGCCGGACGAGCCGCACTGAGCCGGGCCTAGCCGCCCGCCGCGCGCTCACGCACCTCCTGCAGCACCCAGCCGTTGCCGTCGGGATCGCTGAAGGAGGCGAAGGTGCCGTAGTCGGCGCGCTCGGGATGGAGCCCGGTCGTCTGCCCGGCCTCGCCGAAGTGGAACGGCTCGCCGATCTCGGCGCCCTTGTCCGAAAGCTCGGCGATCGCCTTCTCGATGTCCTCCACGACCAGGTGGAGGCCCTGGTAGGTGCCGGGCGCGACGGGGCTGATTCCGATGCCGACCGCGATCGCGCACTCCGATCCGGGCGGCGACAGCTGCACGACGCGGAAGTGGTCCCCGGCCCTGTGGTCGCCGTCGATGTTGAAGCCGAGCTTCTCGGAATAGAAGTCGACGGCCCGGTCCACGTCCGAGACCGGCATCACGACCAATTCGAGCTTGTAGTCCATCGTGTCTCCTTTCAGCGCGATACTGCGCGGGTCATTTCGCAGTTGAACGTCGACAAGACCCGTGAATTCATCGATGCGTACAACAGGCGCGACTTCGACGCCGCGGTACGCGACTTCCACCCACAGGTCGAATGGGTGCTCCCGGACCTCCAGCGCTCGGACTCCGCCATCGGACCCGACGGGGTCATCAAGTTCTGGGAGGAGATCGACGAGAACATGGAGGAGCTGCGCCTGCTCCCGCAGGAGTACCGCGACGGAGGCGATCTGGTGGCCGTGAAGCTGCGCCACTACGGCGTGGGGAAGGGCAGCGGCCTTGTGATCGACGAGGAGCTGTACCACCAGGTCAGCACGTTCGAGGACGGCGTGATGGTCCGCATCGAGTACTTCACGACCTGGGACCAGGCGCTCGAAGCGGCGGGGCTCACGGAGTAGCCGCGACGCCCGAGGCCAGCAGCTCGGCGATCTCCTCGTCCGAGCGGCCGAGCTCGGCGAGCACCTCGGCCGTGTGCTGGCCGAGCAGCGGCGGCGGCCGCGACGAAGCCGGGTCGACCGCCCCCCAGATCGGCGAGGCCACGAGCTCGAGCGGGCCGGCGGCCGGGTGCTCGACCTGCATGGTCGCGGGCCTGCCGGAGCTCGCGGCGGCGGCGAGCGCGTCCGTCACCGAGCGCACCTTGCCGCACGGCACGCCGGCCGCGTCGAGAGCGGGCAGCCACTCCTCCGCGCTGCGCTCGCCGAAGCGCGCCTCGAGCATCGGGGATCAGCACGTCGCGGTTCTCGACCCGCGCTGCGTTGGTCGCAAAGCGCTCGTCCGGCGGGAGCTCGGTCAGCCCTATGGCCGCGCACAGCGCGCGGAAGAGCCCGTCGTTGGCCGCCGCCACAGCGATCCGGCCCGAGCCCGTCGCGAAGTCCTGGTACGGGACGATGTTCGGGTGGGCGTTGCCGTAGCGGCCCGGCTCGATGCCGGTCACGAGCGCGTTCTGCGCGACGTTCACGAGCCCCGCCAGTCCGCTGTCGAGCAGCGGGACCTCGATGCGCCCGCCGTTGCCGCCGTGGAGGGCGCCGAGCACCCCGGCCGCCGCGTGCAGCCCGGTCAGCACATCCACCACGGCCACGCCCGCCTTGAACGGCTGCCCGTCGCGCGGCCCGGTGATCGACATCAGCCCGGTCTCCGCCTGGGCGACGAAGTCGTACCCGGGCCGCCCGCGCGGCTCGCGCTCGGAGCCGAAGCCGGTGATCGAGCAGTACACGACGCCGGGGTTGCGCTCGCGCACCTGCTCGTAGCCGACCCCGAGGCGCTCGGCCCCGCCGAGCTTGAAGTTCTCGATGACGATGTCGGCGCGGGCGCACAGATCGAGCGCGATCGCCCTCCCCTGCTCACTCGCAAGATCGAGCGCGCACGAGCGCTTGCCGCGGTTGACCGACAGGAAGTACGCCGCCTCGCCGGCGGCGAAGGGCGGCCCCCAGGTGCGCGTCTCGTCGCCGCCCTGCGGCCGCTCGACCTTGACGACGTCGGCTCCGAGATCGGCCAGCACCATCGTGCAGTACGGGCCCGCGAGCACGCGTGACAGGTCCGCCACGCGCACACCGTGAAGCGGCGGCCGACCCTGTAAGGATTGGTCCGGTGAGCTCATCCCGGACGGGCATGCTGACAGGCGCCGCACTCGCGGTGGCGGCGCTGGAGGAAGCCGGCGTCGAGCTGGCCTTCGGGCTGCCGGGCGTCCACAACCTCTCGCTCTGGCGCGAGTTGAACGGATCCCCGATCCGGCTCGTGGGAGTTCGTCACGAGCAGACGGCCGCCTACGCGGCGGACGGCTACGCCCGCGCAACCGGCCGGCTGGGCGTCGCCCTCACCACCACGGGGCCGGGCGCGGCCAACACGCTTGCGGCGGTCGGCGAGGCCTGGGCCTCGCGCCAGCCCGTGCTCGTGATCGCCACGGATGTCCCGGCGAGCGCTCGGCGCCCCGGCGTCTGGCGCGGAATGCTGCACGAGGCCACCGACCAGGCCGCGATGTTCGCCCCGGTCGTCAAGGAGGCCTACCGCGTCACGCAGGCCGAGCACGCCGGTGCCGTCGTGGCGGCCGCCGCGCGCATGGCGCTCGCGCCGCCGGCGCGGCCGGTCTACGTCGAGATCCCGACCGACCTGCTCGCCGCCGGCGCGGAGGACGACCACCCGGCCGACGTGCCCTCCCCCACCCCGGTGCCGCACGCCGACGAGGAGCACCTGGGCCGCGCCCTCGAGCTGCTCGAGCGCTCGCGCCGGCCCCTGATCTGGGCGGGCGGCGGGGCGCTCCAGTCCGGCGCCGGCGAGGCGGTGGCACTGCTCGCCGAGCGGCTCGTGGCGCCGCTCCTGCTCACCTACTCGGCGCGCGGGCTCGTCGCACCCGGGCACCCGTGCCTCGTCGACGCGCCGCCGCACGTGCCCCAGGTCGGCGCGCTCTGGGACGAGGCCGACCTGGTCGTCGCGATCGGCACCGACTTCGACGCGATGATGACCCAGGGCTGGAAGCAGCCGCAGCCACCGCACCTCGTGGCGATCAACGTCGATCCGGTTGACGCATCGAAGAACTACCTGCCGGACGTGCTCCTCGAGGCGGACGCCGCCGGTGCCACCGCAGCGCTCGCGGAGCGGCTCGGCGAGCGCGGCGGCCTCGACTCGCTCGCGCGCCGGCTGAAGAGCGTCTGCAGCGAGGTGCGCTCGGAGTACGCGGCGAGCGACCCGGAGGCGATGCGCTTCCTCGACGCGATCGAGAAGGCCCTGCCCGCAGACGCCGTGGTCGTGAGCGACATGTGCATCCCGGGCTACTGGCTCGGCGGCTTCCATCGCACGCCGGCGCCGCGCAAGCTCTCCTACCCGCTCGGCTGGGGCACGCTCGGCTGCGCCTTCCCGCAGGGGCTCGGCGCCGCGCTGGCAGGCGAGGGGCCGGCGGTGAGCATCTCGGGCGATGGCGGCTTTCTCTACGCCTGCGGCGAGCTCGCGGCCGCCAAGCAGGAGAACATCCCGCTCACGGCCGTCGTCGTGGACGACGGCGGCTACGGGATGATCCGCTTCGACCAGGACCGGCACGGCGACCCGCGCGAGGGCGTCGACCTCGTCAACCCGGATTTCGTCGCGCTGGCGCACTCGTTCGGGGTCCGCGCCGACCAGGTGGACGGCCTCGGTGAGCACTTCGCTATGGCGCTCAGGGGGCACGTCACGCTCAGGGAGCCGACGCTGCTCGTCGCGCGCGCCGCGCTGGGCCCGCCGCCGAACGTGTCGCCGCGCTGGTACAGGCGATGACCGACAGGCGCGACCCCGCGCCGGGAATCCCGCCCTCGAGGATGGACGACGTCTCGCGCGCCGCCCGGCGAGCCGGCGCTCTGAGGCGAGCGCCGGCGCGCGCCGAGCTGCTCGAGGAGGCGGCCACCGCCTCGCTGGCCGGCATCGATGCGCGCCGCGTGCGCATGATCGCCACGGCCCGCCCGATCCTGCAGAGCGCCGTCGCGGCCTCGCTCGCCTGGCTCGTCGCAACCGAGCTGATCGGCCACGCCACGCCCTTCTTCGCCCCGATCTCGGCCATCATCACGCTCGGCCTGACCGTCGGCGAGCGCCGGGCCCGCGCGGTCGAGCTCGGGCTCGGGGTGGCGGTCGGCATCACGATCGCGGACCTGCTCGTGGCGCTGATCGGCACCGGCGCCTGGCAGATCGGGGTTGTTGTTGCTCTCGCGATGTTCGGCGCAACGCTGGTCGGCGGTGGCCCGCTGCTCGCGTCGCAGGCCGCGGCTTCGGCCGTGCTCGTCGCGACGCTCCAGCCGCCGGACGGCGCCTTCGACTTCACGCGCGCCGTGGACGCCGCCACGGGCGCCGCCATCGGGCTGCTCGTCGGCTCGGTCCTGCTGCCGGTCAATCCCCAGCGGCTCGTTCGGAAGGACCTCGGCCCGGTGATCGACGGCCTCGCGGCGGCGCTCGACTTCATCGCGAAGGCGGTGGAGGACAGGGACGAGGCCGAGGCCGACCGCGCCGTCGAGGCGGTTGCCGGGCTTCGCCCCGAGCACGACGAGCTCGAGGACTCGATCGCCGCCGCGGCGGACGCGGCGCGCCTGTCGCTCGGCCGGCGCGAGGCGCTCGTCGAGATCGGCAAGCTGTCCGAGCTCGCCCGCCACCTGCGGCTTGCCATCGCGGACGCGCGCTCGCTCGCGCGCGGGGTCGGCCGCGCGATCGCGACCGGGGACGCGACGCCGCCCGAGGTGAGCGCCTCGATCGTCGAGCTTGCGGAGGCCACGCGGGCGCTCCACCGGCTGCTCGAGGACGGCGACCCGCACCCGGCGCGCGAGGCCGCCGTGCGCGCCGCGAGCGTCGCCAACGCCGTGCTGGAGGGGACCGGCAACATGTCGGCGCTCCACATCGTCGGCCAGGTCCGCCTGATCGCCGTCGACATCCTGCGCGCCACCGGGATGGAGCGCCACCGCGCGCAGGAGGCGGTGCGCGCGACGCTTGACCCTCACGCCACGTGAGGGTCGCTAGGCGTCGAGCCGGAAGTCCGGGTCGCCGGTCAGCTCGGCGACGTCCATCTGCGCCTTCTGCAGCTTGCCCGCGTAGTCCCAGTTCATCGACTGCCAGCGCGTGAACTGGTCCAGCACCCAGATGCCGGACTGACGGCTCCCGTTGCCTGAGCGGCCATTGCCGCCGAAGGGCAGGTGGGCCTCGGCGCCGCTCGTCGAGTTGTTGACCGACAGCATCCCGGCGCTGACGCGCTCGCGGAAGCGGAACGCCCATTTCGCGCTCGTCGTGTAGATCGCCGCCGAGAGCCCGTAGCCGTGACCGTTGGCCAGCTGGACCGCCTCGTCGAAGTCACTGAACTTCGCGACGCCCACGATCGGCCCGAACGTCTCGGTCGAGTAGATCTCGTCGCCGGCGGTCACGCCGTCGACGATCGTCGGGTGGCAGTAGATGCCGGCGTCCGGGTCGCCCACGAAGCCGTCGCGCGGGTTGTCGGCGCCGATGCGGCCGGTGCCCGTCGAGCCGGAGATCGTGTGGTGGTCGCGGATCAGCCCGAGCCAGTCCTCGAAGCGCTCTGCGAAGCGCTCGTGGATCATCGGCCCGTAGAGCACCTCCTGCGTCGGGTCGCCGATGGCCGCCTCCTCGACCGCCTTCGTGAAGCGCTCCATGAAGTCGTCGTGGACCGACTCGTGCACGATCACCGTGCCGAGCGAGGTGCAGCGCTGGCCGGCCGTGCCGAAGCCGCTGAAGAGCGCGCCCTCGACGGCGAGGTCGAGCTCGGCGTCGGGCATCACGACGAGCGGGTTCTTGCCGCCGAGCTCGAGGCAGGGCGACTGCACGTGGCGCCCGCAGAGCGCGCCGATCTCGGAGCCGACTGCGGACGAGCCGGTGAAGCCGACCTTGTCGACGAGCTTCTCCTCGAGCGCCCGCTCGAGCCCCTCGAAGGCGCTGGGGCCGTCGCACTCGACGAGGTTGAGCACGCCGTCCGGCAGACCGCCGTGGATGAAGAGCTGCGCGAGCGCCTCACCGAGCGCGGGCGCGTACTCGGCCGGCTTCCAGACGACCGCGTTGCCGCAGAGGATCGCCGGCACGAGGTACCAGGAGGGGACGGCCACCGGGAAGTTGCCGGCGGTGATGATCGCCGCCACGCCGACCGGGTTGCGGAAGGTGAAGAGCTGCTTGTCCGGCATCTCGCTCGGCACCGTCTGCCCGTACAGCCGGCGCCCCTCGCCGACGAAGAAGTCGCACGTGTCGACGATCTCCTGCACCTCGCCGAGCGACTCCGGGTAGGGCTTGCCGATCTCGCGTGTGACGAGCCGGGCGAGCGCCTCCTTGTTCTCCTCGACGAGCCGGCCGATCTGCTGGATCGCCTTGCCGCGCACGGGCGCCGGCACGGCGGCCCACTCGCGCTGGGCGGCACGGGCGGCGCGGCAGGCGTCCACGAAGACACCCGCGTCGGCCAGCACGGCCTCGCAGACGACGTCCTCCAGGTTGGCGGGGTTGCGCGACTCGATCCGCTCCCCCTCGGGCCGGATCTCGCCGCCCACGATCGATGCGACGGTCCTCGTCTCGGTGACGCTCATGGCCGCAAGCGTAGTCCCAGGGCTGGAATACGGCCGTAAGGGTGTGTAGGGTGCGCGCCGTCAATGCCGAATCGCCGCCGAAACGTGCGGTGGCGAGCGGGGGACCCACGACATATTTGGGGCGAATCGCGGTCTGAGTGCCGCGAAGCGCTGCTCTTTCTGCGCTAGCCCGACAGCTAACCCCGTAGGCCTGTGAGAGAGGACCGAATGCGACGAGTTCGCTGGGGGTTGGTGATGCTTGCCGTGGCGTTGTCGGCGGCGCAGCCTGCGCTGGCTGCCCCCGGCGAGAGCGAGGCGGCGCTCGACGCGATCAACGACGCACGCGCTCGCGCCGGCCTGCGGCCGCTGGCCCTCTCCCCTGCGCTGACTCGCTCGTCCGAGGCCTTCGCCGGCCACATCATGCGGACGGGGGTGTTCGCCCACGCGGGCACGATCCAGGCGGCGGGCGGCTTCAAGCGGCTCGGGGAGTGCATAGCGATGCACACCGGCGGCGCGTCGCGGCCCGGCTGGACCGTCCGCCGCTGGCTCGCCTCTCCCGGCCACCGGCCGCTGCTCCTGAGCCGCAGCTTCCGGCACGCCGGCGCGGCGGCCGTCGAGGGCAGCTTCAACGGGCGCCGGAGCACCGTCTGGGTGCTCCAGCTCGGCGGACGCTAGTCGAGCCGGCGCTCTAGCTTCGCGAGCTGCTCGCGCAGCTCGCTCGGCAGCGTGTCGCCGAACTGGGCGAAGTGCTCGTGCAGCTGCGGGAGCTGCGCCTTCCAGTCCTCAGGCTCGACCGCGAGCAGCCGCTCAAGCGCCTCGTCGCTCAGCTCCAGCCCGGTCAGGTCGAGCGCGTCCTTGGTCGGCACGAGCCCGATCGGCGTCTTGGCGGCCTCGCCCTCACCGTCACAGCGCCGGAAGATCCAGGCGAGCACGCGGCTGTTCTCGCCGAAACCCGGCCACAGGAAGTTGCCGTCGTCGTCCTTGCGGAACCAGTTGACCATGAAGATCTTCGGCAGCACCGCGCCCTCGCGGCGGCCCGTCTCGAGCCAGTGCTCGAAGTAGCGCGCCATGTCGTACCCGCAGAAAGGCAGCATCGCCATCGGGTCGAAGCGCAGGCCGCCGACCTTGCCCGCCGCGGCTGCCGTCTTCTCCGAGCCCATGATCGAGCCGAGGAAGACCCCGTGGTCCCAGTCGAAGGCCTCGAACACGAGCGGCACGACCGACGCGCGCCGGCCGCCGAACACGAACGCGTCGATCGGCACGCCGGCCGGGTCCTCCCAGTTCGGCGCGATCGACGGGCACTGCTCGGCCGGAGTGGTGAAGCGCGCGTTCGGGTGCGCGGCCGGCTCATCGGCCTCGGGCGTCCAGTCGCGCCCCTTCCAGTCGACGGCGTGCGCCGGCGGCTCGGCGGTCATGCCCTCCCACCACACGTCGCCCTCGTCCGTGAGCGCGCAGTTGGTGAAGATCGTGTTCGACTCCACCGTCGCCATCGCGTTCGGGTTCGTGTCCTCGCCCGTGCCGGGGGCGACGCCGAAGAAGCCCGCCTCCGGGTTGATCGCGTACAGCCGGCCGTCGTCGCCGAACTTCATCCAGGCGATGTCGTCGCCGACCGTCTCGACGGTCCAGCCCTCGAGCGTCGGGATCAGCATCGCGAGATTGGTCTTGCCGCAGGCGGACGGGAAGGCGCCCGCCACGTGCTTGACCTCGCCCTCCGGTGAGGTCAGCTTGAGGATCAGCATGTGCTCGGCGAGCCAGCCCTCGTCGCGGGCCATCACCGACGCGATCCGCAGCGCGAAGCACTTCTTGCCGAGCAGCGCGTTGCCGCCGTAGCCCGAGCCGAACGACCAGATCTCGCGCGTCTCGGGGTAGTGGACGATGTACTTGTTCTCGGCGTTGCACGGCCATGGGACGTCCTCGACTCCGTCAACGAGCGGCATTCCGACCGAGTGCACGCACGGCACGAAGTGGCCGTCCTCGCCGATCACGTCGAGCGCGCCCTGGCCCATGCGGGTCATGATCCGCATCGAGCAGGCCACGTACGAGGAGTCCGTGATCTGCACCCCGATGTGTGCGATCCGCGAGCCGAGCGGGCCCATCGAGAACGGCACCACGTACATGATCCGGCCGCGCATCGAGCCGCGGAAGAGGCCCCCGAGCATCTCCCGCATCTCCTCCGGATCGCGCCAGTTGTTCGTGGGGCCGGCGTCCTCCTCGCGCTCGGAGCAGATGAAGGTGCGGTCCTCGACGCGTGCGACGTCGTCGGGATCGGACCGCGAGAGGTAGGAGTTCGGGCGCTTGGCGTCCGAGAGCCGCTCGAACGTTCCGGCCGTGATCAGGCGCTCGCAGAGCTCGTCGTACTCCTCCGCTGAGCCGTCGCACCAGTAGATGGCTTCCGGCTGTGTGAGCTCCGCCACCTCCTCCACCCAGGCGAGCAACCGCTTGTGGGTGGTGGGGGCCGTGGTCGTCTGTGTCACTGGTCTCGCGATCTCCTTAAGGTCACTCCGGGGGCCGCTAACCGTACCCCACGTCCCCCTACACTGAGCCGGACCTTGAACGCGCGGCGATCTGGTCCATGGCGGCACGTGCTCCGCTTCCTCGGCTCGGTGCTGATGGTCAGCGGTGTCCTTCTGATCGCGGACGCGGGCGTCACGCTCGCCTGGCAGGAGCCGGTCTCGGCGTTCCTCGCGGAGCGCCAGCAGAACGCCCTCAAGGAGGAGCTCTACAACCCGCCACCGCACGTCGAGAAGCGGGTTCGCGAGAAGCGCCCCCTCCCCGGCGACTCCATCGGCGAGATCATCCTGCCCTCGCTGGGCAAGCACTACTTCATGGTCGAGGGGACCGACACGGAGAACCTCCGCAAGGGCCCGGGTCACTACCCGGACACGCCCTTGCCGGGCGAGCGGGGGACGGTCGCGGTCGCCGGCCACCGCACCACCTACGGCGCCCCCTTCCGCAACATCGACCAGCTGAAGCACGGCAACCGGATCATCATGTCGATGCCGTACGGCCGCTTCGTCTACCGCGTCGAGAAGACCCAGATCGTGGACGACTCCGCCCTCTGGATCACCGATCCGGTCGGCTATGACCGGCTCGTGCTGAGTGCCTGCCATCCGCTCTACAGCGCGGCGCAGCGGATAGTTGCGTTCGCGCGCCTGGTCAAGCGGCAGCCCCCGACGGTGCGGGGCACGTAGGACGGGCTCCGCCGCCCTGCGCCCTTACACTGCCCCCGGGCGCACCGGGACGTGGCCTGGGACCATCGCGCCCTCGATATCCGACTGGTCCCGCGACTCGAACCACAGGATGAGCCCTATGACGAGCGCGAGGGCGATGGCGAGCACCGCGAGCCAATAGAGGAGCTTCAGCAGGATGCGCATCGAGAGCAGAGCGCGACGCTACCGGCTCCCGCGGCTGCCTGATTGGCTGCGCGAGCTGCTGGCCGAGGCGCCGGCGCTGCCGTCGCAGCTGCTGGCCGTCTGCGTACTGCTCGTCATGGTCGCCACGGAGGCCGGTTACGGCGACACGAACTGGCCGCCCGCGGCCCTGCTCCTGCTCGGTCTGCTGGTCGTGACGGCGTTCGCGGTACCGCTTCCGCGGCGCCCCGGCGCGCTCCAGCTCACCGGCCTCGCCCTGTTCGCCGGATACGCCGCCTGGAGCTTCCTCTCGATCACCTGGGCGGGCGTCGCGGCCGATGCGTGGGAGGCCGCGGCGCGCACGAGCGGCTACCTGGTGGTGATCGCGCTCTTCATCCTCTGGCCCCCCGGAGCGCGGGGTGTGCGGCTCCTGATCGCCGTCTTCGCGCTCGGGGTGGCCCTGATCGGTGTGGTGGAGCTGCTGCGCGCGGACGCCGCCGCGGCGCCCGGCACGTTCTTCATCGACGTGCGCTTCGCCGAGCCGGCGGGCTACATCAACGCGAACGTGGCGATGTGGACCGTCGGGCTGTTCGGCTGCGTCGTCACCGCGGCGGTCCCGCGCGCCCACCCCGCCCTGCGTGGCAGCGCGCTGGCCGGGGCCACCATGCTCGCCGGCCTCGCGTTGCTCGGCCAGAGCCGCGGCTGGGTGTTCGCGCTGCCGCTGGCGCTGGTCGTCCTGCTCGTGATCTCACCGGACCGGCTTCGCATCGCGCTGGCATCGATCCTCGTCGGCGTCGCGCTGCTGCCGATCCAGCAGACGCTCCTCGACGTGCACGACAAGTACACCCCGGCCCGCTTGGACGGCCTGCTCTCGGACGCCACCGCGGCGCTGGTGCTCGTGACCGTGATCGTGGGGATCGTCGCCGCCGTTTGGGCGTTTGCCGAGCGGCGCGCCCTGCCGGACGAGGGGATGCGACGGCGGCTCGCGCTCGGCACCGGGGCCGTGCTCGTCGTGTTGGCGCTGGGCGCGGGGGTCGTCGCGTTGGCCGCCGTGAACGACCCGGTCGACAAGCTGAGCGACACCTGGTCGGAGTTCAAGAATGGCTATTCCGATGAGCCTCCAACCGAGAGCGAGTCGCGCTTCGCGAGCGCCGGCTCGAACCGCTACGACTTCTGGACCGTCGCCTGGCACGGCTTCGAGGACGAGCCCATCCGCGGCCTCGGGGCCGAGAACTTCCAGCGGCTCTACCTGAAGGAGGGCAGGAGCACCGAGAAGCCGCGCTACCCGCACTCGCTCGAGCTCGAGGTGCTGTCCGGGCTCGGCATCGTCGGCGCGCTCCTCCTCGGCGGCGCCCTGCTGACGCTGACGATTGCGGGCTGCCGGGCGCTCTTCGCCTCACCGGAGGCGCGCGGCGCGGCCGCCGCAGCGCTCGGGATCTTCGCCTACTGGCTGCTGCACGCATCCGTCGACTGGTTCTGGGCCTTCTTCGCCCTCACCGGCTCTGCGCTCGCGGCGCTCGCGATGGCGGCATCGCTGTCGCCGGCGCCCGCCGCGGAGCCGGACGAGCGGCCCGCGCGCGGGCGCACCGCCGGCCTCGTGGTGGGCTCGGTTGCGGCGGCCCTGCTCGCGCTCGCGATCGCGGCGCCCTGGCTCTCGGCCCGCGAGGTGGATCACGCAAATGACATATGGCGCCAGGATCCGGACGCCGCCTTCGACGCGCTCGACCGGGCGGAGACCTTCAACCCGCTGTCGACGGTTCCCGGGGCGACGGCGGGCACGATCGCCCTGCGGCTCGATCGCACGGACGAGGCCGAGCGCCAGTTCCGTGATGTGCTCGACGACGACCCGGAGAACGCCTACGCCGCCCTCGAACTGGGCCTGATCGCCTCGGCAAACGGGAACAACCGCGAGGCGAGGCGCATGCTGGAGCTGGCGCTCGCCCAGAATCCGCGCGATCCGCTCGTCCTCGACGTGCTCGAGGACGTGAAGGCCGGCAGGCGCGTTTCTCCGTCCGCCGTGAACGCCAGAATCGCGCGCAGTGCACTGTCGGTGGCCAACCGCGCGGCGGGCTCAGGCAACTAAAGGGAACTTAAGATCTGTGAAATTCTGCACCTTGGCGTGGCGGGGGTCACAGAGTCGTGGTATTGAAAACGTAGGACTTTTTACGGGCGGGGTAGGGGTACGCCGCGGACTCGCAGGCCCAGGAGGCCGGCGAAGCCCCTCTAAGACGACTCTCGGAATGAGGATGAAGATGAAGAAGATAAGCACGCTGCTGCTTGCGCTGGTTCTGTGCCTGGCCTTCGCAACCACAGCTTTCGGCCAGTCGGCCGTGGACGGTTACAACGACATTGGCGGCCAGGTGCAGAGTGGCGTCGGAGGCAGCGGCAGCGGTACGCCGCCCGCCGCCACCACCACCGACACAAGCAGTGGCAGCCTGCCTTTCACCGGCCTTGACGTCGCGCTGTTCGCCGGCGCCGGCGGCCTGCTGCTTCTGGCCGGAGTCGGGATGCGTCGCCTGACGCGCTCGACCGGCACGGCCTAGACCCTTCCAGGATGGCCCCCCACCGCGGCACTGCAGCCGACGGTGGGGCGGTCGTCCCTGGACAAACCTCGGAGCATCGCGCCCAGCTGATGACCCAGCACGCCTTCGCACATAATCCAGGGATGGATGCGCTGCCGCGGACGCGGACGCCCGAGACCACATTGCCCGCACCGTCGGCAGAGCGCCGGCGCGTCGTGCAGGTGCTGTTCGAGGGCCGCGGGTGGCTTCGCTTCCGGCTCGGCGTGGACGCCGTTCTGCTTGTCCTCGGCGTCGTCTCGGCGATCGTGGGCGCGCCTGCGGGCGACGCCGGCGCCGGCACCGCGCTCGTCTGGCTGCTGCCGCCGCTCACGCTCGTTCTGATGGCCCTCTGGGGCCTCTATCGCGACCGCACCGCGCTGCGGCTCGTGGACGGCATCGGCCAGGTGGTCGCCGCCACCGCGCTGCCGACGATCGCGATCATCGCCATCGCGGCGCTGCTCGACCCGACGGTCGAGCTCGCGCCGCTGCTCGCTCGCGCCTGGCTGTTCGGCAGCGTCTACCTCGTCGGCGGCCGCCTGGTTCTGAGCTGGGCGCAGCGGCGGGCGCGCGCCGGCCGCCTGATCGCGAAGCCGACGCTCATCGTGGGCGCCGGCGTGATCGGCTCGCACGTGGAGCGGCGCCTGACCGCTCAGCCGCAGCTCGGCCTCGAGCCGGTCGGCTACCTCGACTCCGATCCGCCGCCCGCCGACATGGTCCCCGACCGCACCGGCCCGGTGCTGGGCTCGCCGGCGGATCTCGGCCGCGTCGTCGCCGAGACCGGGGCGCGCCACATCGTGCTCGGCTTCAGCACCGCCCCGGACCACGAGCTGATCCCGCTCGTCAAGGAGTGCGAGGCGCGCGGGCTCGAGGTGTCGCTCGTGCCGCGCCTCTTCGAGAGCGTCAACGTTCGCGTGGCGCTCGACCACCTCGGTGGTCTGCCGCTCTTCGGGCTCCACTCGATCGATCCCAAGGGCTGGCAGTTCGCGATCAAGCACGTCTTCGACCGAATCGTCGCCGGGAGCATGCTGCTCGTGCTGTCCCCGGTGCTGGTTGCGATCGCCCTCGCGGTTCGGTTCAGCTCGCCGGGACCCATCCTCTTCCGGCAGCTTCGAATCGGCCGCGATGGGCGTCGCTTCGAGATGCTCAAGTTCCGCTCGATGGCGCCGGCGCCGCCGCAGCCGGAGGCGACGCCCAACAACGTCCTGACGCTCCCGACGGACATGGGGCCGGGCGGGATCGAGGGCATCGACCGGCGCACGCGCACCGGCGCGTTCCTGCGCCGCACCTCGCTTGACGAGCTGCCGCAGCTCTTCAACGTGCTCAAGGGCGAGATGAGCCTCGTCGGGCCACGGCCGGAGCGGCCGGAGTTCGTGGACCTCTTCGGCGACCGGATCGCGCGCTACGAGGACCGTCACCGAGTCAGGTCGGGCGTCACCGGATGGGCTCAGGTTCACGGCCTCCGCGGGCAGACCTCGCTACGCGACCGGGTGGAGTGGGACAATTACTACATCGAGAATTGGTCCCTCACCCTGGACATCAAGATCCTCCTAATGACCCTGGGTGCCATCTTCACCGGGTCGCGTGACGCCTGAGCAAGGCGCCGTTCGCAAGCGCTTTCCCAAAGTCGCGATCTCCCACGAGTGGCTCACCATCCCGGGTGGCTCGGAGAAGGTCGTGCTGCAGTTCCTCGAGCTGTTCCCGGACGCCGAGATCTACACGACGGTCTACGACCCAGAGCCGTGGCCGGCGGCGATCACCAGCGCGCGCGTGCACGCGTCGTACCTGAACCGGCTGCCCGCCGCGAAGCGCATCTACCCGCGCCTGCTGCCGTTCATGAATGCAGCCTTCGAGTCGTTCGATCTGAGCGGTTACGACCTCGTGCTGTCGAGCAACCACGCCTGCGCGAAGAACGTGATCACGGCGCCCGGAACGCTGCACGTGTGCTATTGCCACACGCCGATGCGCTACGCCTGGGATCCCGGCTTCTTCGCCGGCGAGCAGCTCGGCCTCGCCGAGCGTGCGCTGCTGCCGCTGCTGCTGGGCCGCCTGCGCCGCCAGGACGCGATCGCGTCGGCGCGGCCGGACGCCTACATCGCGAACTCGCGCCACGTCGCGGCGCGCATCCGCAAGTACTACCGCCGTGACTCGACCGTCATCCACCCACCGGTAGACGTCGAGCGCTTCCTCGGCACGCCGCGGCGCGACGGCGGCTACTACCTCTTCCTCGGCCGCCTCGTCCCCTACAAGCGCGCCGACCTCGCCGTGGCCGCCTGCGCGCGCCTCGACCGGCCGCTGAAGGTGGTCGGCTCGGGACGCGGCGGCGAGTCGCTCGCCGAGCTCGCCGGGGCGCGCACCGAGCTGCTCGGCTTCGTCGAGGACGACGAGCTCGCGGAGATCGTCGCGGGGGCGCGCGCGCTGCTGTTCCCGGGTGAGGAGGACTTCGGGATGGTGCCCGTCGAGGTCCAGGCCGCGGGCGTCCCGGTGATCGCCTACGGGCGCGGCGGGGCGGCGGACAGCGTCGTCGACGGCGTGACCGGCATCCTGTACGACGATCCGGGCGTCGACGCGCTGTGCGACGCGATCGAGCGCTTCGAAGCGACGAGCTTCGACGAGGACGAGCTGCGCACGCGCGCGGCCGCGTTCTCGCCGGAGCGCTTTCGCCGTGAGTTATCCGAGTTCCTGATGACGCTGCACGCCGAGGAGTGAGACATGAGTGATCTGGTGCTGGTGACGGGCGGAGCGGGCTACGTGGGGGCCTCGCTCGTCGAGCAGCTCCGCGACAAGGGCCGCCCGGTGCGCGTGTTCGACGTGTTCCTGCACGATCAGGGCGGCGTCGGCGAACGGCTCGAGGAGCTCGGCGCCGAGCTTCAGCGCGGCGACATCCGCGACGAGGCGGCGCGGCAGTCGGCGCTCGACGGAGTGGGCGCCATCGTCCACCTCGCGGCGATCGTGGGCGACCCGGCCTGCGCCCGCGACCCGGAGCTGGCGCAGGCGGTCAACGTGGACTCCACGCGCGCGCTTGCCGACGAGGCGCGCGGCGCCGGCGTCAAGCACATCGTGTTCGCCTCCACCTGCTCGAACTACGGGCGCATGACCGACCCGACGGTTGCCGTCGACGAGACCGCGGAGCTGGCCCCGGTGTCGCTGTACGCCGAGCAGAAGGTCGAGGTGGAGACGCTTTTGCTCTCGGGCGCGACCGCCCCGATGGCCGCCACCTGCCTGCGGCTCGCGACCGTCTACGGGGTTGCGGCACGCATGCGCTTCGATCTCACGGTCAACGAGTTCACCCGCGATCTCTGGGCCGACCGCGCCCTCGAGGTGTTCGGCGAGCAGTTCTGGCGCCCGTACGTGCACGTGCGCGACGCCGCCCGCGCGATGACGATGGTGCTCGACGCCGGCCCGGAGGCGATGGGCGGCGAGGTCTTCAACGTCGGCGACTCCGACGAGAACTACCGCAAGCTCGACCTCGTCGAGATCATCACCGGCCAGCTCGGGCGCGGGAAGGTCAGCTACGTCCATCGCGACGAGGACCCGCGCGACTACCGCGTCGCCTTCGGGAAGGTTCACGAAGCAGCTCGGCTTCGAGCCCAGCATGCGCGTGCCCGACGGCGTGCGCGAGGTGGCCGGCGCGCTCGACGACGGCGCGTTCGGGGATCCGTGGGCGAGCGCCTACCGCAACACACCATGAGCCGTGGCGACATTCTGGTCGCGCGGTGAGGTCGGTGGTCGCGACCGCCTACACGCCGGCGCTCAGCTCCGGGCGTGGTCAACGCACCTACGGGATTCTGAGGGCGCTCGCCCTGCACGGCCCCGTCGACGTCGTCTTCGCCGCCTTTGGCGCCCCGCAACCCGATCCCGCCATTGCCGCGATTACCGCGTTGACCCTGCATTCGGTCGAGCGCCCAGCGGTCGTGGCGCGCATGCCCGCCTACGTGCAGGCGCGCGCAGCCGGGGTTCCGGATGAGCTGGCGCGTGGAATCTGGCCGCGCATGGCAGCGCTCACCGGGCAGCTGGCGGGGGACGATGCAGGCACGCGTGTCGTGGCCGACGGGCCTGTGGCCGCGGCCGCTCTGCTGGGACTGGCGGGGCGCCGGGCGGCGATCTACAGCGCGCACAACTTCGAATCGTCCTTCCGCCACCGGCTGTCGGAGACACGCACGAGGCGATCCGCGCTCGAGCGCTTCGAACGCCGTCTTCTGCGCCGTTTCGACGAGACGTGGATGGTTTCCGAGGCCGACATTGCGAACGCTCGGGCCCTGGAGCCCACGGCAACGCTACGACTGGTCCCGAATGTGGTCGATGTGTCCACGATCGAGCCGCTGCCGCCGCGCAGCGGCCAGCGTGGCGTTCTCTTCCTGGGTGACATGCGCTACGAGCCGAATCGGCTCGCCGCCCGCTTTCTCTTCAATGAAGTGATGGACCGGGTTTGGGAAGCCGCGCCGGACGCGACGCTGACCGTTGCCGGCATCGAAAGCTCTCGGCCTCTCGCACCCCGATCCGCGCGTCACCATTGCCGGATTCGTGGATGAGGTCGCGCCGCTGTATGCCGACGCGGGGTGCGTCGCGGTCCCGCTTCTCGCGGGTGGTGGATCGCCGCTCAAGTTCATAGAAGCCCTGGCATACAGGATTCCGGTCGCGGCGACGGCGACGGCGGCCGCCGGGCTCATCGCGAGGCCCGCCCACGAGTACATACAGGGGGGTGAGGACGCCGACTCGTTCGCGGTTGCGCTGCTCCGCGCCCTCGACCACCGAACCGCGAACGAGGTAGCGGCCGCTGGACGCCGGCTGGCCGAGCGCGAGTACTCGATCGAGGCCCTGGCGAGGCGGCTGGCATGAGGATCATCTCCGTGATGACGACGAGCTCCCGCGGCGGAGCCGAATTCGCTGCCGTCGAGCTACTCGATGCGCTGGTGGAGCGCGGCCACGAGGCCGTGATGCTGACAAACGAGACCTCGCTCGTGAGAGACACCAAGGTCGAGGCCCGGCAACTCGACCTCGGTCCCAAGTTGTCGCGTTCGTCCTGGCGCGACCTTGCCGTGCGCTGGCCGGCCTTGCGTAAGGCGCCTCGCGAGCGCACTCGAGGCCGAGTGGCCCTACGACGTTCTGCTCGTGCACTACAAGAAGGAGCAGCTGCTCGCGGCCGGACTGCCCGCTCGCCTCCGTCGGACGATCGCCTGGGCCGAGTGGGGGCCCGTGCCCCATGAGCTTCGCAGCGGGCTGCCGAGGATGATGTTCGTGCGCGCCGCGCGAAGGGCGGCGGTCGTGATGGCGGTTTCTGCGGGCACGAAGGCTGTCGCTCGCCGACGTCGGCGCGCCAGCCGAGCGGATCCATGTCGTACCGAACGCGATGCGTACGGACGAGATTCGCTTCGACCCGGACGGGCGCCGGCGGGTCCGGCACGATCTGGGTATCGCCGACCGGGCATTCGTGGTGGGCTGCATCTCCCGGTTCCATCCTAAGAAGCGCAATGACGTTGTGATCGATGCCGTCGCGCTCACCGGTGAAGCGACCCAGCTGATCCTCGCAGGGGCGGGCGAAACGGAATCGGAGCTGCGGCGACGCGCCGGTGCCCTCGGCGGACGAGCTCACATCATTCCGACCCCGGGACAGACCGTCGGCGAGGTACTCAGCGCCTTCGACGTGTCCGTCTTCTGCCCTAGCCCCACCGAGGGCGCGCCGCGGGCGGTGATCCTCGGCATGCTCGCCGAGCGGCCTTCACTGTCCACCGGGGCCGAGGGAGTGGCCGACATCCTCACGGACGACATCGGAGGCATCGTCGTGCCCGAGAACGATCCCGGCGCCCTCGCGGCGCGGCTCGGCGGACTACGTCGACGACGAGGACCGGCGCATGCGGGAAGGCGCCCTAGCCCGACGCCGCGCCGTCGAGCGCTTCGATCGCCGGGTGGTGGCCGCGCAGGCTGAGCACCTGTTGGTTCGCGCCTGCGCCTCGCGGTGAGCCCGCGGCGGCCAGCGAGCGGGCCTACGGGAGCTCGCATTCTCGTGGTCTCGAATCTCTTCCCGCCGGCCGTCCACGGGGGCTACGAGCGCGAGTGCGCGACCGTCGTCGATCACCTGCGGGAGACACACCCCGTGCTCGTGCTCACCTCTACGGAGGGTCGCGGCTCGAGTGGCGACCGCAGCGTCGTCCGCCGGCTGCCGTTCGTCGGCCCGGGCCGGGTGCGGTCGCTGCTCGCCCCCATAGACGCCCTGCGGGCCGTGCGGACCGCCCGGCAAGCCCTGGACTCATTCGATCCAGAGCTGGTCTACGTCTGGAACGGCGCGAACATCCCACAGGCAGCGCTTCGTGTCTTTGAGACGAGCGGGGTGCCGGTCTCGTATCGCGTTTGCGAGCATTGGTTCGGGCGGATCTATAAGTCGGACCGGTTCATGCGCCACCTCGAGCCCGGCGAGACGGGCGCAAGAGGCCTGTGGGCGCGACTCATGAGGCTGCTGAACAGGCTTCCGTCGCTACGACTCGAGACAACGCGGAGTATCCCGATCGCGGTGTGCTGGAACAGCGAAGCGCTGCGACGGCTGAGCGGCGTCCCGGGCACCGCCGAGGTGTATCTGGAACGGATCGTCCATCCCGCCACTCGCCAGGGGGAGGCCTTAGTCGGGCTTATGCGTGACCCAGCCCCGGACCCGTTGATCGCCTACATCGGGCGGATCGACGAGCACAAGGGCACGCGAGTGGCGTACGAGGCGCTCGCCCTCCTTCACAGAGACCACGGTATCCCCGCACGGCTTGCCGTGGCCGGTTCCGGCGACGCGCGTTTCTTGGACACACTCCGGCGGCTGGCCGGCGAGCTCGACGTCGTCGCGGCCGTGGAGGAGCGCGGCCAGCTCGACACGGCCGGGCTCGCCGCCTTGCTCGGCGAGGCCCATGCGGTGGTCGTGCCGTCGGTCTGGGAGGAGCCCGCCCCGCTCATCTGTATCGAGGCGGCGCTCGCGAAGGTTCCCGTGGTGGCGTCCCGCGTCGGCGGCATCCCCGAGCTGCTGCACGACGAGCGCGACGCGCTGCTGTTCCCGCCGGGCGACGCCCGCGCCTGTGCCGACGCGCTCGCACGAACGATTCGGGACGGGCCGGCGACGGCGGTCCGTGTTGCCACGGCGTTCGACACGGTGCAGCCGTTTCGCCTGCCGACTTACCTCGAGCGGATGGATGAGTTCCTGCAGGCCTCACAGGCCACCGTGCCGGACCGGCGAGCCGAGTGAGCATGCCTCGTGCAATTCGGTTGCTCGTCGTAAACGAGGGAGTTCTCGGCCACACGAGCGCACTCAGCCAGCTCACGGATAGGCTTCAGGAGCGGGCAGATTTCCAGGTGATGCTGGCCATGGTTCCTCCCCCCAGCCGGGTCGCGGGCCGGCTCCTTCGCCGCTCCGGTCGGCTCGGCGATGCGGATCTCCACCTGCTGCGCTGGCGCCTGCGGTGGTCGTGGGAGACGCGAAGGCTGCTTGCCGCGCACCGCGCTCAAGCAGACGCAGCCATGGTGCACACGCAGGCGTGCGGCAGCCTGAGCACGGGCCTGATGCGCCGACTCCCGTGCGTCCTCAGCGTAGATGCGACCGTGCGCCAGTACATGGCGCTCGGGTATCACCCGAGTGACCGCTTCACCCCCCACGTGACCGACTGGGTCGCACGCCTGGAGACGCGCGCGCTGCACCGAGCCGCAGGCGTCATGGCTTGGACGCACTGGAACCGTGACGCATTGATTCGCGAGCACGGCGTCGACCCCGACCACGTGGCCGTGATCCACCCGGGGGTGGACACGGCGTGGTGGGCACTGCCGCGCCCCCACCGGCCTCCCGGGCCGACGCGGATCCTCTTCGTGGGGAACGACGTCGAGCGGAAAGGTCTCGGCCTCTTGACCGAGGCAGCCGGACGAGTGGATGGTGCCATGGTCGATGTCGTGACGAACGACGACTGGCCGGGAGGCGAGCGCGTCAGGGTTCACCATGGCGTGACACCGCGCTCCGAGGCGCTCCGCCAGCTTTACCAACGGGCCGATCTATTTGCGCTTCCGAGCTTCGCGGACGCGGTCCCGAATGTGGTCATCGAGGCGATGGCCGCCGGTCTGCCCGTGGTCGCCACCGACGTCGGCGCCGTGAGCGAGGTGGTGGGCGAGAGCGGCGTCGTCTTGCCGCGCGGCGACGTCGACGCGCTCGCGACGGCGCTGCGGGAGCTCGCCGCCGACCCCGCGCGACGCGCCGCGTTGGGCGAGGCCGCGCGCAAGCGAGTGCGACGAGAGTACGACGCCTCGACGCAGGCCGAGCGGCTCGCTGGATGGCTCCACGAGCTGCTCAGTCGACGGCGCACTGAGCTACCCGGGTAGCCGCCGTGCGGCGAGCTCCCGCAGCTCGCTCCAGGTGAGCGCTTTCAGCAGGATCACGAGCAGGGGGTAGACAAGGCTTGCCACCAGCAGCAGGACGCCGGTTGGCGCCCCCAGCTCGCGCGCACCCCAGACCGCCAGCGTCATGCCCGCCGTGGCCAATGCAGTGCGCGCGACCCGGTCCAGTTGCGGTACGTGGCCGAGCTCCCGCATGACCATCTTCATCGTCAATCCGACAACCACGACCTCCGTGGCGAGGGTGACCCAGGCGGCGGCAAGGAACCCATACGGCGGGATCAAGACAATGTTCAGCGCCACGTTGAATACGAGCGCCACCACCGCGAAGCGCAGGAAGCGACGCTGCATGCCGAGCACGATCACGAGGTTTCCGCTCAAGTATCCGAAGCAGATCACGACGAATGCCCCCATCAGGACAGGCAGTGCCGGCGCAGCCGGGAGGAAGGCATGCCCGAACAGCAGCTCGATGATCTGCTCGGACGCCACGAGCGTGAAGCCCACTGCCGGAAAGGACCCCACCGCCAGATAGTTGATGACGAGCTGCGTCATCCGCCGCGCGCGCGCAATGTCGGCGGCGTGCGCGGCGGCGACCATGGGCAGAAAGGTGGTGGCGACGGCGATCGGGATGAAATGCGACTGCTCGAGAATGCGGTATGCGGCCGCGTACAAGCCCGCCTCCCGGGCGCCGGCGAGCTCGTAGACGAGCACCTGATCGATGCGTGCGTAGGAAAGGATGAGCAGGCCGGAAATGGCCACGGGAATCCCGGCCACCGTCAGTCGACGCAACAGCACCCGGCCGCCTCTCAGGCTGATGTGGCCCGCACGTCGGGCGAACGCGACCTGCACAACCACGGTGACCCAGCTGACAGCTAGGAAGGCGGCGGCGAAGGCGACCATGCCCGCGTCCTCCGCAGCGAGCACGATCGCGGCGCCAGTCCAGAGCACGCTGTTGACCGTGATTACGATCATGTTGAGGTCGTTGCGTACGCGCAGCTGAAGGAGGGCGCGTGCGGACGCGGGCCCCGTTGTGAGGATCGTCGCCGCGAGCAGCAGCCCGCTCACGACCATCATTTGATCCGAGCCGAGTAACAGCACGACGATCACGGCGACGACGAGCGCCGGAACCGAGATGAGCGTCCGCAAGCTCACGAGCGCCCCGATCCAATCGCGCTCGCGCCCGTCCTTCGCGGCATGGCTGACCGCCACCTGTTCCACACCGAGGTCGGCGAGGTAGCCCGCCATCTGCACGACCACCAGGAGGGTCGACCACTCCCCGAAGCCGTCGTCGCCGAGTGCACGCGCGACCACCGCCGTCGCGACCACGCCGAGGATGAGGTTGCCTGCTCGCGCGACGAGCTGAACTGCCACGTCACGCACTGCATGCCCCGTGGTCGCGGTAGCTGGCCCCGTGCTCAGCTCATCGGGCACCGGCGCGACTGTAACAGCGGTGGTGGTCCGCTCCGTGCGGCCCAACCGACGTGATCAGCGGCTATCGTGCGTTCCTGATGGCGAGTTCTGGCCCTACGGTTGCGGGGCCACCTGAGGGTGGCCGACGGACAACCGTCGATTTCCTGCGGGTGCTCTGGGAACGCAGGCTGCTCATCCTCGGAGTCGTGGTGGCGTGCGTGTGCGCGTCGCTCGTCGTTTCCCTTACCTCTGACAAGGAGTACACGGCCGAGTCGTCGCTGCTTCTCCGCGATCCAGGCTTCGCGCGGACGCTGTTCGGCTCGGACCTGTTCGAGGGAGGGGTTGACCCGGAGCGCGTGACCTCCACCAAGATCGCCGTGATCGAGTCACCGGCCGTCACGGCGCGCGTGAGGGATGCGGTCAACGCACGCTTCCCCGGCACCGACGTCGCGGGGGCCATTGACGTCCAGCCCAACGAAAACTCCGACGTCGTGACGATCACCGCGGTGGCGGACGATCCCGACAAGGCGGCGGCCATCGCCAACGCTTACGCCCGCCAGTACATCGACTACCAGCGCGAGCTCGACCGGCAGAAGGTGCGTGACGCCGAAACGCTCGTACGCCAGAAGCTCGACCTTCTGCCGGGCGAGGACACAAACGAGCGAGCGGGGCTTCAGGACAGCCTCGAACAGCTGACCGTGCTCGAGGCTCTCCAGACCGGGAATGCCGACATCGTCGCGCGCGCAACGCCTCCGGACGCGCCGTCCGCCCCGAAGCCGCTCAGAAACGCCGTCTTCGCCGGACTACTCGGACTGCTGCTCGGCACGGCCGCCGCCCTGCTGGCCGACTTCCTCGACCGCCGGCTCAAGAGCTCCGAGGACTTCGAGCGCGTTTTTGGGTGGAGCGTGCTCGTGACTATTCCACGCGACGCCGTGCCCGCGCCGTCGGACGGCGACCTCGCGGGCGTGAAGGGCGAGCCCTACCGGATGCTGCGTGAAGGGCTCCGCTTCCTCGACATCAGCGGCCGACACCGCTGCCTGCTCGTGACGAGTGCCGACGCCGGTGAGGGGAAGACGACGGTTGCCGTGAACCTCGCGCGTGCTCTCATCTCGGGCGGAGAGCGTGTGATCCTGATCGACGCGGACCTGCGGCGCCCGGCGGCGGCCCGCCAGCTCGGGCTCGACGACGGGGCCCAAGGCCTCTCCACCGCGCTCGTTTCGTCGCAGCCGATCGCCGATGTGCTCGTGGATGCGATACCGGGAGGAGCGTTGCGACTGCTGCCGACCGGGCCGACGCCTCCGAATCCCGCTGACCTGTTGCGCACGACGCGCATGCACGAGTTGCTGAACGAGGCACGCGCGCTGGCGGACGTGGTGATCGTGGACGCCGCCCCGCTGCTTCCGGTGTCGGATACAAGGGCCTTGCTCGATCTCCCCAACGTCGACGGCGTCCTCATGGTCGCTCGCGCGTTCTCAACTCGCCGGGACCGCGCGGCCGCCGCCCGCCGCGTGCTGGAGCAGAGCGAGCGGCCGGTGCTCGGGCTGGTGCTCACCGGTGTACGCGAGCCCAGCGCGGACCATCGGTATTACGGCGGGTACGCCGAGAACGGCGGCGAAGGCAAGCGCCGCCGGGCTACGGTGCGATCCACAGAGCTCGACTGACGCACGGCGCCCTCACGGGTTGGTGAGCGCCGCCTGGCGCAGCGCCTCGAAGGCCGGCTTGCGTGACCCGTCCCGTCTGATCACACCGAACCAGCACTCCTTGTCGGCGCCGTCCGTGCAGAAGTCTCTGTACGTGTAATAGAGGAGGCCGTCCACATACCCGTACGACTTGGCCAGCTCGACGTACCGTGTCACGTACGCCGCCTGCTCGGCCTCTGAGTGCGCCTGGGCGCCCCCGGTGTTGTTTCCGACCTCGGTGATCCAGATCCGCTTGTCGGCAGCCCCTCTCGCAACGAAGCGCGATCGGATGATCTCGACTTGACGGAAGCACCACCGGGAGCTCGCGTCGCACGAATCAGGATCGTGTCCGTACGGATGCGCTGCGACGACATCGAAGTAGTCGTTCAGATTCGGCACGGCGGCATACAGGGCGCCGATCCATTCCGCGCCGTCGTCGGATGGCCCGAAGTAGGTCGTCGCCGCCGCCAGCGCGAGCTTCACCTCGTTGTTGACGGGACGCACCGCCTCGGCGGTCTGCTTCACGAGCTGAGCGTAGCCGGACGGGTCGTAAGGGCCGCCCTGCCAGTAGACGTACGGCTCGTTCATCACCTCGAACACTCTGGGAGCATGAGCTGAGCTCAGATGGGCGTTCTCGCGCCAGAAGGTTCCCCCTGGCCCGTAGCGGACGACATGGGCTTTGAACCGCTCGACGAACGCCTGCCGAGCGGCCTCCGTGGCGGGAACCGTCGTCGCATTGATGAGCGGAACGACCGTGATACCCAGCTCAGCGGTGCGCCGATAGAACGAGTCATCCCAGGCGTCCGGCGCGTGCTCGAACTCGTGTCGCATCAGCCGCGCACCCACGTCGGTGACCCAATCGATCTCGCCCAGATCCTTGGCGTAGCTCGTGACCAGTCCGACCCTGAATGCCTGCCGGCCCGGAGATGCGATCATCCGGCGCGAACCGTCGCTGCTCGTCTTCCTGGCGCTGCGGAGGCAGGTCCGGCTGGCGCGCCGCAGACTCCGGGCAGCCGCGGAGTACCGGCGAGCCTGACGGCGATTGCGAACGGAGCGGCCGGGACGGTTGAGGCGGTGGAGACGCCGCGCGATACGGGCCTTCCGCCTAGCGCTGCGACCGACGCGCGCGGCTCTGGCCTTCAGCAGGCGCCCGACGGTCCGGGCGTCGGGCTGGCACGAGCGTTCTGCGGCGGTGGCGTGCAGCTTTGCGGCTTCGGAGCTGGTGGGCGAGTTCAGGTCGCCGACGACTACGGAGAACGCCACCAGCATCACGCTGCTGATGACAAACCGAACCCGTGACGACACGAAAGACCTCTCTTTCGGCTGCTGGGCTGTCTCGTGAAAGACCCCTGGCTTTGCGACCCCGCCTCACGACGGGTGTGCCTTTTTCGTGAGAGCCCTGCAACCGCGGGCTCGTCCGCGTGACGCTACCAGACCTAGATCGGCAGCGCCGAGCTGCAAACTTAGATTTGCTCGACTAGCCTGGCCCGAGCCGCCTGGCGACAGGCCATCAGCACCGCAGCGACCGCGTATATCAGGACAGAGGACTGAGGCCAGTAGTACGTATCGAAGAAGAGCGTGACCACGATAATGCCGACCAGTCCGAGCGCGAGCGCCAGTTCCGCATCGGTCACGCCCACGGTCCAGGCCCGCATCAGCGTCGCGACAGCCGCGGCCACGGGTATCAGTCCCAGCAGAAGGCCGAGCACGCCCAAGTCGCCCGCGAGCGAGAGGAAGCCATTGTCTGCGGCTGTGATTCCCGTCCTGTTCTCGATGTCCAGCTTGAGGGCCCCGGCCACCCCGCGGCCGAAAAGCGGCTCCTCCTTGAAGCGGTCCAGCGTGTATCCGTAGGAGAACTCACGGTGGGTGACCGACGAGGTAGCCAGGTCCTCGGCGGACAATCGCCTCGCCACCACCTCTGACAGGTCGCCGCTTAACGCGATCGCAAGTGCCACAGCGCCAACGGCGACGACGAGCAGCCCGATGGCGCTCGCGCGACGCGCGCGAATCAGCAGCGCCGCGGCCACCAACAGCATCACCACGATCGCGAGCCATGCGCTGCGCGTCTCGCTCAAGACGACCGCCAGCACCGATCCACCCGCAAGGACCGCGGCCAGCCCTCGCGAGCGGCGATAGGACCAGACAAGGGCCGGCGGCAGCAGCATCACCACAAGGCCGGCGTAGAGGATGGGGTAGCCCGTGAACCAGCCGATGCGCTCGTCGGGATTCATGCTGAACTCCACCGCGCCAAACCCCAGCAGGATCACGAGCCCCACCACGGCGGGGGCCAACCAGTCGCCGGCGCGCGGGAACCGGCGAGCGCATACGTACGTCGCGAGCCCGGCGAGGAAGCCGCCGCTGGTGAACGTCGTAAGCGCTTCAGTGCCAGCCTCGTCAACGCTCAGCAGCAGGACGAGCACCGCGGCCGCCGCGATCACGAGGTGGGCGCGCGTCGGCGGCAGCTCGGCCCGCTTCGTTGCGACGGACCATGCGAACGGCCCCGCGGCGGCGAGAAATAGCAGCGCAGGGAGAAGCGTCGACGGCAGACGCGGCTCGTCCTCAAACCCGACCGTGAGCTGGAAGTAGGGCAGTACCGCTGCCACGGTCACAAACCAGGCGAGCGCCCGGTCGCCCAGGACGGCGAGCGCAAGCACGAAAGCGGCCGCTCCGATCGCCGGAATCGCCAGCTCCGGACGCCTCGTGACTGCCGCCCCAGCGAGCGCAGCGAGCAGCAGCGCTGCGGCTTGCTCGAGCCGGAGGACGCGGTCGACCATCGCGGCCGGATGCTAGTGGGAGCGCTCCAGGTGGCCGGCCTCCGCTGCCTTCACCAGCCGACCGATCTCCTGGACGCGACGCTCCCATGAATGGGTCTCCGCCAGGGCAAGCCGCTCGGCGCGTCGCTCCGGCGACTCGGTCCGCAGCACGCGCTCCACCGCTCGCTCGAATTCGGCCGGCGTGTCGGCGAAGGCAACGCCCTCGATCCCGCGCAGGGAGGGCAAGGGCGTGCTCACGACCGGGAGCTCGGCCGCCAGGTACTCGTACACCTTCATCGGAAAGACGGCAGCCGTGTACGGGTTGGCGGCGTACGGGATCAGGCCCACCTCCCCCGCCCCGATCCACGCGGGCAGCTCGCTGAACGATTTCGCGCCGACGAGGTGAACATTCGGGATCTCGCTCAAGTCCGACAGGTCGCCGCGTGGGTCCCCCTCGCCCACCGGCCCGATCAAGACCAGCGACCAGTCGGGGCGCCGCCGGGCCAGCGCGGCCAGCAGGGCGAGGTCGAGCTTCTTGGGCACCACGGCGCCGGCGAAGATCAGCCGTGGTCGCGCCAGGCCGGCCAGCACGGGCGGATCATCCAGGTCGCGGGCGCCGCGGAAGTGAGCCACATCGGCCACGTTCGGAAGCAGTACGACATTCCGCGCGCCCCGCCGCCGCACGTGCTCAACCAACGGACGCGCCGAGACAATCACGAGGTCTGCGTGGGTCGCCATTGCCGTCTCGGCCCTAACAAAGCTCGCAGTGTCGATGCCCTCCTGGGCAGCTATGTCGTCGACGCAGTGGTATACGACGAGCGTCTCCCCCAACGAACCGATGAGCCCGTGGGCATGCGGGTTGTACGCCCACAGGATCGGATGCTCCAGGCGTCCACGGCGCATGGCGCGGCGGATCAGGTAGCTGAGGACGGCGAGGTTTGTCCATCGCACGAACCGCGAGCCGTGGGCGGGAAGCACGAGAGGCGAGACGACCCACACGCCGTCCATCAGCCGCGCCGGCCGTAGCCCCGATGCGACTCGCCGGGCGATCCGGCTCAGGTCCCTTCCGGCGAGCGTCGGCCGGCGCAGTCCCTGCGACTCCGTGAATACCACTCGGTTGTCGCGAGCCAGACGGGACATGAGGTGCTGCTGATTCGTCCACAGCGATGACGCCCAGTCGGCCGTGCCGATGCAGACGATGCTGTGGCCCGTGAGTCCCGCTTCCCTGCTCATTGATCGTCCCTCGCGCTCGAGGCGGCGGACTGGAGGAATGTTTCCCAAGAGACGGCCGAGCCGCGCAGCGCGTTCGCGAGCCGACTGAGCTGCTCGAGCCCGTCATCCACCTCCCATCCGAAGTGGATGACGATCGGTAGCCACGCGCCCGCACTGACGCCGTATACCTCCTCGAGCGCCGGTCGTATCTCCCGTGCGCGGCCGTAGAAGGGCGGATAGGAGGGCAGCCACACGGCGTCTCCGCGCCAGACGGGAGCGCCCTGCCAGCCCATCGTGGCCACGCTCTCGGGGCCCCCGCACACCACGTCGAAGCGGCGTGCCAGCACCGGCCACTGGCCGGCGTCGAAGCGGTTGAACGGCGGCACAAACACCCGCGGCTCGCCCGCGGCGGCCCCAAGATGCTCCAGGGCCTCGTCGAGCAGCCGGTTCAGCTCATCCGGGCTCAGGCCGGACAGCTCGGAGTGGCGGCGTGATGAAGCGTGGCGAGTGCGGTGGTCGAGTCCATGCAACCCAAGCACCACGCCCTCCCCGCGCACGCGTTCCAGCACGGCTCGCTCAGCGTCGGTGAGCGAGCGGCCCCCTGTGGCGTTTGGGTCCAGGTAATCCTCCGATGGCCGTGGAAGCGCCGCGAGCAGGTACGGCACCCCGGCCTCTGCAAGGACGGCATGGAAGCGCTCGAAGACCTCGAGTCCGTAGCGGGGCCCGTCGAGCGCTCGCGCGTGCGGGAACTCGTCCACACGTAGAAGGACTCGCGGCGGCGCGCCGGATGCGCCGGTGTCGGCGGCCCGCCGGGCAGCGGCCACCAGCGGCAGCCAAGCGTGAGCGGGCGAAAGCCTCCCGCGGCGAATCATCAGTCGCTGCCAGACCCGGACCGCACCCGGAGGCACGGTGGTAGCTCGGGCGACGCGTCTGACTTCGGGCAGTGCTAGCGCCCGCCCGTCGACAGGCAGGCCGGAGAGCAGCAGGCGGGAGGTGCGCTCCTCCTCCGACCGAGCGCCCGTTGAGCGGTGAGGAGGCACTGCGCGAGAACAATACGATGGGCCTGTGATCGACCTGCATGCGCACCTCCTGCCGGGAATTGACGATGGTCCTGGCGATATGGAGGAGAGCGTGGCCCTCGCCCGAGCGGCCGAACGTGAAGGGATACGCACGCTCGCACTGACCCCTCATCTCCGGGATGATCATCCCGCGGTCGTCCCCGGCGAGCTGTCCGATCGCCGCGATCAGCTTGCGCTGCGCCTCGCCGACGAGTTCTGTGGGCTCGAGCTCGTCACCGGTGGTGAGCTGGATATCGTATGGGCCCAGCGCGCGTCGGCCGAGACGTTACGGACGGTGAGCTACGGCCAGTCCGGCAAGGATCTGCTCGTCGAGACCCCCTACGGCGGCCTACCGCATCACTTCGAGGACATGCTGTGGACACTTCGATCCAAGGGATTCCGGCTGCTGCTGGCCCATCCCGAACGCAACCCCACCATGCAGGGTGACCCCGGGCGGCTGGGGCGACTCGTGGATCAGGGGATCCTTGTCCAGATCACCGCCGGCTCGCTGGCGAGGCCGCGAACGTCGCGCTCGCGGCGATTCGCGGTCGCGGCGCTGTCCGAAGGGAAAGCCCACGTAATCGCGAGCGACATGCACGGCGCCGAGACCGTCGTTCGCACCGGTCTGGCCGAAGGCCTTGCCGCCGCCGCCGCCGTGGATCCCGCGCGCGCGGAATGGATGGTCACCGACGCGCCTTCGGCGATCCTCGCAGGAGCGCCTCTTCCTGCGCCGCCGGCAGGGTCGCAGCCGCGCGGCATCCGTCGGCGTGTGCGCGCGCTGTTGAGTCCGCGGGATGTGGAAGGCTCAAGCCTCTCCAAGCGCCGTCGATAGAGGCCAAGACATGCGCGCCGTCATTCTCGCCGGAGGCAAGGGGTCGCGACTCAGGCCCTACACCCTTGTGCTGCCGAAGCCGCTTGTGCCGGTCGGCGAGCGGCCGATCCTGGAGCTGATCCTGCGCCAGCTCGCCTCTGAGGGATTTCGCCACGTCGACCTGTGTGTCGGTCATCTCGGCAGCTTGATACAGACCTACTTCGCCGAGAAGGCCAACGTTCCGGACGAGCTGACGCTGGCGTACCACTGGGAGGACGAGCCGCTCGGCACAGCCGGAGCGCTTCACCAGATCGATGACCTCGACGAGCCGTTCCTGACGATGAACGGCGATGTCCTCACGGACCTCTCGTACAGCGAGCTGATGCGCGACCACGTGCGAACCGAAGCGGCGCTCACCATCGCGACTTACCAGCGCGACCACCAGGTTTCGCTCGGAGTGATCGAGCACCAGAACGGGCAAGTCAGTGACTACATCGAGAAGCCGACGATGCAGTACGAGGTGAGCATGGGCGTCTACGTCTACAGCCCGCGGGTCCTCGACTACATCCCACCCGGACGGTTCGATTTTCCGGATGTCGTCAAAGCGCTCCTGGCAGCCGGTGAAGAGGTACGAACGCACGAGTTTCAGGGAACCTGGTTCGACATCGGCACCCCGGGCGAGCACGACCGCGCCGTCGCGAGCATCGGTGACGCCCCCGAGCGTTTCCTGAGGAGCCGGCGCTAGCTCAGGCACGCACTTCGTCGATGGCCTCGCTCACGGCCGCCACCACCCGCTCTAGCCGCTCCTCACCGAGATGCGGATAGAGAGGCAGCGTGAGTTGGCTGTGTGCAACCAACTCGCAACGCGGCAGCGGGCCGGATCCAGCTAGGCCAGCATATGCGCTGAACTCGTTGATGGACGGGTAGAGCACTGTGGTCTGGACCCCGCGACGATCGAGCGCTCCGCGCACCGGATCTCGGAGCGCGGGATCGTCGAGCAGGACGGGCATGATGTAACAGGAGCTGCAGTCCACCTGGTCGGGCGTATAGGGCACGGACACCCCGTGCACGTCTGCAAGGCCCGCGCGATAGAGATGCGTCAGGCGGCGGCGCTCTTCGACATCGGCCCTCAAACCAGGTAGTCGCGCGGATAGAAGAGCCGCGCGCGGCTCGTCTATGCGGTAGTTGTAGCCGACCGCCATGACGTCATAGCTGCGCGCATGTCCTCGGTGGCGATCCCACGTTCCGGAAGTCATCGCGTGCGAACGACGGCTGCGCGCGAGCTCCGCGACCGTGGCGTCCCGCGTCGCCAGGAGCCCACCCTCCCCGCACGAAATGATCTTGTTCGAGAAGAAGCTGAACGCCCCCGCGAGACCTAACGTTCCGAGGGGTTCGCCATCGCCGACATCGAGCGCGTGCGGGCTGTGAGCTGCGTCCTCGATCAGCGCCAGCCCGTGCTCCTCGCAAAGGGCCCGCAGTCTCTTCATCGGCGCCGCGTACCCCGCGTAGTGAACGGCGCAGACGGCCTTCGTGCGAGGTGTGATTCGGCGACGGGCGTCCTCGGGATCGAGTGAGATGTCGTGCTGCCCGAGCACCTCGGCCAGCACCGGGGTCCCGCCGCAGTAGCGCACCGCGGCAGCCGACGCGACGAAAGTGATGCCGGGGACGATGACCTCATCCCCGGGACCCACATTGGCTGCGAGGTAGGCGAGGTGAAGCGCGGCCGTGCAGCTGCTCAGTGCCACCGCATGAGTTACCCCGAGGTGCTCGGCGAACTCCTCCTCGAAGGTCTGCGTGCGCGGCCCCATGGTTAGCCATCCCGAGCGCAGTGTGTCCGCAACCGCATCGAGATGATGCTGCTCGAGCCGAACGTCGAAGACAGGTATGCGATCGAGTGCCGTCTGGTCAGGCGTCATGACACAGTGATCTAGCACGCGACGCCGACAGGCGCTGCTAGCTTCGCCGGCGTGACCGGGGCGCGCGCGACGATCTCGGCTTGTGTAATCGCCGCGGACGAGGAGGAGCGGCTGCCTGCCTGCCTCGCCAGCCTGGCGTTCTGCGACGAGATAGTGCTGGTCGACGGATGCTCACAGGACTCGACGGTCGACATCGCGACCGGGGCGGGCGCGATAGTGATCCGTCAGCCGTGGCTGGGGTTCGCGGCCCAGCGCAACGTCGCGCTAGACAACGCCAATGGCGACTGGGTTCTCGAAGTCGACGCGGACGAACGCGTGAGCCCGGAGCTCGCGCGGGAGATCGAGCGGTTCCTCGAAAGCCCCCCAGCGGGGATCGACATCGGGGGGCTGCCGATCCGCCATCGCTACCTCGGGAAACGTCTCGGCCCGTCGGCCAAGTACCCGGACTACCGCCACCGGCTGTTCCGACGCGGTGCCTACCGGCACGATACGGGTCGCGTCGTCCACGAGGGTCTTTGGCCTAGAGGCCCGGCCGCCGTCTTCGAGGACGACCTCCAGCATGAGCTGGCAGGTTCGCTCGGGGAGGCGCTTCGAGACGCCTGGTCGTACGCAAGCGGCGAGGCCGCCCAGCTCGACCCGCAGAGCGGCGCGGTTGCCTACATGACTGGAGCGCTCGTACGCCCGCCGGCCAAGTTCCTATACCGGCTCACCGTCGGGGGAGGCTGGCAAGACGGGTGGCGCGGCATGGTCTACCTGGCCCTCGCAGCGGTCTCCGATGCGCTCGTGTGGATGCTCGCCCTTGGCCGTCGCGGCTCCGTGGGCGAGCCTGCCTCCTTGACCGGGCACTTCAGCACGGCCGGCGCCGCCGACCGGGGCGGCTCCGCCCGCGTTGTCGCTGTCGCGCACGGGGCGGCGCGGGCCGAGCGGGCGGCGCGTTGGCTCGAGCGGGCCGCGACCTGCGGCCTCGACGTCGTGCTGATCTCAGATGCTCGGCCAGGCGCGAGCTCGGTACGCACTCGTCTCCTCTCCCCACTCGGCCCCTTCGGCCTCGCCCGCGCCGTCGACGCGGAGCACAGCCTGCGTCCCATCGACGCGCTGGTGCCGGCTGGCAGGAGCGAGCGGATCCGCCAGTGCCTCGTTCCGCGGGCACTCCGGGGTCTCAGCGGCTTCCATATCGGGTCCGACCCCCGTGCCGTGGACGATGCCGTCCAGCGATACCGCCGGGTACCGGGCCACCAAGACGCGCGACCACCTGCCTGAGCGCCGGGCCCGGGAGCGCGTTACCCGATCTGCGCGTCGGTGCGCCGCGGCACGAGCACGGCGCGCTTGAACTCGGCCACGAGCGTGCCGTCCTGCTTGAAGACGCGCGTGTGCACCTTCACGATGCCGCGGTCGGGCTTCGACTGCGACGGGCGCACGTCGAGCACCTCCGACTCGGCGAAGAGGGTGTCGCCGTGGAAGACCGGCGCCGGGTGCGAGAGCTCCTCGGTGGCCAGGTTGGCGATCGCCTTGCCGGAGACGTCGGCGACCGACATGCCGAGTGCGAGTGAGTAGACGAGCGGTCCGACGACCACGTTGCGGCCCTGCTGCGACTCCGCTGCGTACACGTCGTTGATGTGCAGCGGGTGGTGGTTCATCGTGAGCAGGCAGAAGAGATGGTCGTCCGCCTCGGTCACCGTCTTGGCGGGCCAGTGCTTGTACACGGCGCCGACCTCGAAGTCCTCGAGGTAGCGCCCGTATGGCCGCGCGCCTGAGGCCTCGCGCTCGGCCTGGTTCGTCTCGACAGTCATGGAGTCCTCATTGGCGTTGGTTGACTGGTCAGTCAATGGGACGCGGAATCGTATCGCCAGGTAGATTCCGTCGCCGAATGCGGAACCCGAGAGACTTTCTCAAGCCCCTCGCGATCGGCGCGCCAGAGCCGCTGCGTGAGATCCCGGTCAAGCCGTCCCGGATGATCCACTTCCTCGACTTCTCGAACGAGAAGATGGTGGCCAAGGCACCCGAGATCGCGCCCCAGGTCGACATCCTGCTCGGGAACCTGGAGGACGCGATTCCCGTGGAGCGCAAGGAGGCCGCTCGGGAAGGCCTGATTCGCGTCGGCCGCGAGATGGACCTCGGCGAGACGGCGCTGTGGACCCGCGTCAACGCGCTCGAGAGCCCGTGGGTGCTCGACGACCTGACCCGGATCGTTAGCGAGATCGGCGACCGGCTCGAGGTCGTGATGGTGCCCAAGGTCGAGGGCCCCTGGGACATCCACTACGTCGACCGGCTGCTCGCCCAGCTCGAGGCCAAGGCGGGGCTCGACAGGCCGCTGCTCGTGCACGCGATCCTCGAGACCGCCCAGGGCGTGACCAACCTCGAGGAGATCGCAACCGCGAGCCCGCGCATGCAGGGCATGAGCTTCGGCCCCGCCGACCTCGCCGCCAACCGGCGCATGAAGACGACCCGCGTCGGCGGCGGCCACCCCGGCTACCGCGTGATTGCCGACCCGCCCGAGGACGGGTCGGACGCGGCTCGCGCCAGCGCCCAGCAGGATCCCTGGCACTACTCGATCGCGCGCATGGTCGACGCCTGCGCCGGTGCCGGCATCCTGCCCTTCTACGGACCCTATGGGGACATCCGCGACGTCGAGGGCTGCGAAACGCAGTTCCGTGCCGCCTTCCTGCTCGGCTGCGTCGGCGCCTGGTCGCTCCACCCCGCCCAGATCGACATCGCAAAGAAGGTCTTCTCGCCCGATCCCGAAGAGGTCAAGTTCGCCAAGCGCGTCATCGAGGCCATCCCGGACGGCCGCGGCGTGCACATGATCGACGGCAAGATGCAGGACGACGCCACCTGGAAGCAGTGCAGGGTGATGGTCGACCTCGCCGAGATGCTGGCTCGCAAGGATCCGGAGCTGGCCGAGGCGTACGAGCTGCAGCCGGCCTAGCGGTCGCGCATCATGGACATCGTCCTGGCTCTCGCCGCCGCCCTCTGCTTCGGGGTCGGCACCGTGCTTCAGCAGCGTGCGGCGATGCAGGTGCCGGACGAGGAGGCCATGAAGGCGGGCCTGCTGGTGCGGCTCGCGAAGCAGCCCGTCTGGCTCGCCGGGATCGCAGCCGACGCCCTCGGCTTCGCCGGGCAGGCGGTCGCACTCGCCATCGGGCGCATCGTGGTCGTGCAGCCGCTGCTCGCGACGGCCGTGGTGTTCGCGCTGCCCTTGGGGGCGAGGCTGGACCACCGCCGGCTGACGCGCCGTGAGATCGTGGGGGCCGCCGCGGTGGTCGGCGGCGTCGCCTCGTTCGTCGTGGTGGCGAACCCGACCGGCGGGGTGGACAACCCGGAGCTGAGCGTCTGGATCGTCTCGGGCGCGATCTGCCTGGCGGCCTCGGGGGCCCTGGCGCTGGTCGCCCGCGGGCGCTCGCCGGGCATCAAAGCGTCGCTCCTCGGCAGCGCGGCGGGCATCCTGTTCGCACTCAGCGCGGTGCTGACGAAGGGCGTCGCCGACCAGCTCGGCGACGGCATCCTCGACATCTTCATTCACTGGCAGCTGTATGCGCTGATCGCGGTCGGCTGGGTGAGCATGACGCTGAGCTCCCAGGCGCTGCAAACGGGCGCGCTGGCGCCCGCCGCGGCGACTCAGATGTCGCTGGATCCAGTCGTGAGCGTGGCGCTCGGCGTCTTCGCCTTCGACGAGTCGCTGCACGACACGTTCATCGGCGGCGCGGTCGCGCTGGCCGGTTTTGCGGTGATGATCGCCGGCCTCGTCTTCCTGTCCGGCTCGCAGTCGAGCAAGGAGACGAACAAGGTGGTCCCCACGAAGGCCCCGATGCCGGCCTAGCGACCGGTTCGTGGTCGCCCACGATGCGAATCGCACCGGGGAGACCTACGGTCGCTGTATGCGACACGCACGGCTGGTCGGCTCTGACACCGAGGTCCCTTGCGTCGACGGCCGGATGCGCCGCTACGCGAACCTCGACAACGCGGCGAGCACGTCCGCCCTGGTCGAGGTCTGGGAGGCCGTCGAGCAGTTCATGCCGTGGTACAGCAGCGTCCACCGAGGCAGCGGATTGAAGTCACAGGTGGCGACCGCCGCCTTCGAGGGCGCGCGCGACGCCGTCGCCCGCTTCGTCGGCGGCCGCGCCGGCGACACGGTTGTCTTCGTCCGCAACACGACCGAGGCGATCAACGTGCTCGCGGCGGGGCTGCCCGCGGGGTCGAGCGTGCTCACGACACCGCTGGAGCACCACTCCAACATGCTGCCCTGGCGGCGCCACAACGTCCGCACCCTCCCGTTTACGCGCTCGGCCGACGAGCTCCTCGTCGCCTGTGAGGACGAGTTGCAAGCTGCGAGCCCGCCAATCGACCTCGTGGCGCTGACCGGGGCATCGAACGTCACAGGGGAGATCCCGCCGCTGGCCGAGATGGCCGCGCTCGCCCACCGCCACGGTGCGCGGCTGTTCGTGGACGCCGCCCAGCTCGCCCCCCACCGCCCGATCGACATGACCGCTGCCGGCATCGACTTCCTGGCGCTGTCGGGCCACAAGCTGTACGCGCCCTTCGGCGCGGGCGCGCTCGTCGGCGACGCCGGACTGCTCGAGGAGCTGCCGCTGCTGCAGGGCGGCGGAGCGATCAAGTGGGTCACGCTCGACGACGTCGTCTGGGCCGAGGCGCCCGACCGTCACGAGGCGGGCTCGCCGAACGTGCTCGGCGTCGTCGCGCTCGCGGCGGCGTGCCGCCGCCTGTCGGAGCTCGGAATGGAGCGCATCGCCGAGGCCGAGCGCGCGCTCTTCGCGCGGCTACACGAGGGCCTCTCGGCAGTCCCCGGCATCGAGACGCTCGCGCTCTGGCCGGCCGGCAGCGTCGACCGCGTCGGCGTCGTGGCATTCAACCTCGCCGGCTACCGGCATCCGCTGCTCGCCACCGTGCTGAGCGCCGAGCACGCGATCGGGGTCCGCAACGGCTGCTTCTGCGCACAGCCTCTGATCATGCGGCTCCTGGGGATCTCCGACTCCGAGGTCGCGCGGCTCGTATCGGCGCTACGTGCGGGTCGTCGTCTGCGACTGCCGGGAGCCGTCCGGGCCAGCATCGGCCTGGGCAGTTCACGCGCCGACGTCGACCGTCTCGTCTGCGCCGTCACGGAGATCGCCGCCTGCGGCCCGCGGGCGCGCTACCAGCACGTGCCGGAGCGCGACGAGTACCGGCCGCTGGGCTCTCCTGAGCTCCTGCCGGACCTCCCGTCCCCCGTGAGGAGCGTCGCCGCGGCCTGACCATCGATAGATTTCCCGCCCCTCATGCGGTTCTTCGAGTATGAGGCGCGCGAGATCGTCAAGCGCGCCGGTATCCCGGTCACCGATTTCGGCTTCGCGACCACGGCCCAGGAGGCGCGTGAGACAGCGCACCGGATCGGCGGTCCGACGGTGATCAAGTCCCAGGTCCTGACCGGGGGCCGCATGAAGGCGGGCGGGGTCAAGTTCGCCGACAGCCCGGACGAGGCCGCCGACCACGCCGAGGCGATCCTGCAGCTCGAGATCGGCGGCCACATGCCGCGTGGCGTGCTCGTCGACCCCAAGGCGGAGCTGAAGCAGGAGTACTACGCGGGCGTCGTCTGGGACGGGCTGCGCAAGCTCCCCGTGATGATCTTCTCGCCCGTCGGCGGGATCGACATCGAGCAGGTCGCCGAGGAGCAGCCAGACAAGGTCGGGCGCCGGCACTTCTCGACGATTCAGCCGTTCAGCGACTTCATGGCCAAGGAAGTGGTCGCCTCCACCGGCGTCACGGGGCGCCAGCTCACCCGCATCACCCCGATCCTCACCCGGCTCGCGCAGCTGTTCATCGAGCGCGACATGACGCTCGCCGAGATCAACCCGCTGGGCGAGCTCGAGGACGGCTCGTTCGTCGCCCTCGACGCGCACATGGACATGGAGAATGAGGCCCGCCCGCGCCAGCGCGCGCTCCTGCAGGAGCTCGGCGTCGGGGACGAGGAGACGCGCCAGGCGCGCGAGCCCACCGCGTTCGAGCTGGCCGGCGAGGAGGTCGACGCGATGGACCATCGCGGCGTCGCCGGCAACGTCACCGAGTTCGACGGCGACCTCGGGCTCGTGATCGGCGCCGGCGGCGGCTCGCTGACCCTGTTCGACGCCGTGCGCGCTCACGGCGGCCGGCCCGCCAACTACTGCGAGATCGGCGGCAACCCGTCCGTGCGCAAGGCGTGCGGGCTAGCGAAGCTCGTGCTGCAGAAGCCGGGCGTCGACAAGATCGCCGTGATGATGTCGATCGTCTCCAACACGAGGGTCGACATCGTTGCCCGTGGCGTGATCAAGGCCTGCCTCGAGCTCGGCTACGACCCGGCCGAGAAGATCGCGATCTTCCGCATCCCGGGTGCCTGGGAGGAGCAGGGCTTCAAGATCCTCGACAAGTACGGGGTCGAGTACTGCGACCGCTCGGTGTCGATGCACGAGGCGGCCAGGCGCGCCGTGGAGAAGGGCGGGCAAAGCCCGCCCGATCTAGAGCGGCCGGAGGCCGATCAACATTCTCAAGACGCGGGGCTGGATGCCCCGCGGAGGTAATCATGGGAGCGGCGGCCTGATGTCGATCCTGATCGATCCCGACACCACCTTCATCGTTCAGGGCATCACCGGCCGCGAGGCCGTGAACCTGACGCGCGAGTGCCTCGACTACGGCGCCGGGGCCAAGATCGTCGGCGGCGTGACGCCGGGCCGCAAGGGCCGCGACGTCCACGGCGTGCCGGTGTTCGACACCGTCGCGCAGGCGGTCGAGCACCACGGCGGGCGGATCGACGGCTCCGTCGTGACGGTGCCGCCCGCGTTCACGAAGGACGCCGTCTTCGAGGCGATCGAGAACGGCGTCAAGCTGATCGTGATCGTGACGGAGCGCATCCCCCGCGGCGACGTCGCCCAGATGGTCGAGCTGGCCGCGCTCCGCGGGGCGCGCATCATCGGCCCGAACTGCCTCGGGATCATCGTCCCGGAGGTCATCAAGATGGGCGGCATCGGCGGCCCGGCCCGCGACGCGGCCAAGGCCTACTCGCGCGGCCCGGTGGGCGTGATCTCCCGCTCCGGCGGCATGACCACGGAGATGTCCTCGACCCTGAGCGCGGCCGGGCTCGGCCAGTCCACGGCCGTCTCGATCGGCGGCGACGCGATCATCGGGTCGAGCTACGCGGAGCTGATGCCGCTGTTCGAGGCCGACGAGCAGACGCAGGCCATCGTGATCTACACCGAGCCCGGCGGCCGCATGGAGGCCGAGCTGGCGCGCTGGGTCGCCGAGAACGACTCGCGCCTGCCGATCGTGGCGTTCATGGCCGGTCGCTTCATGGACGAGATGCCGGGCATGACCTTCGGCCACGCCGGCACGATCGTCGAGGGCAAGGAGGACACGGCGAGCGAGAAGATCGCGCGCCTGTCGGCAGCCGGCATCGTGGTCGCCGAGGAGATCGCCCAGATCCCGGACCTCGTCAAGGAGCGGATCGCAAGCCGCAAGCAGCCGGCTCGGCCGGGTGCGCCCGGACCTGGTGTCACGGCATGAGCATCGAGCCCGGCGAGAAGCACGGCATCTTCATCGACGTCGAGGTCTCAGACGCCGCGCGCAGCGACGCCGAGCTCGCGAAGAAGCTCGAGGAGGCCTGCCCCGTGGACATCTTCGCGGCGGGTGACGGCGGCGTCGAGATCGTCCGGGCGAACCTCGACGAGTGCGTCCTCTGTGAGCTCTGCCTCGACGCTGCGCCCCCGGGAGCGGTGCGCGTGGTGAAGCTGTACGACGGCGGCGCGGCGCTCGAGCGGAGCTAGTGCAGCGGACGGCTCAGCGCTGCGAGGTGCCGACGTAGGCCGCGAGGTGCTCGCCGGTGAGGGTGGAGCGGGCGGCGACGAGGTCGGCGGGTGTGCCCTCGAAGACGATCCGGCCGCCGTCGTGGCCGGCGCCGGGGCCGAGGTCGATGATCCAGTCGGCGTGCGCCATGACGGCCTGGTGGTGCTCGATGACGATGACCGACTTGCCGGAGCCGACGAGCCGGTCGAGCAGGCCGAGCAGCTGCTCCACGTCGGCGAGGTGGAGGCCGGTGGTCGGCTCGTCGAGGATGTAGACGCCGCCCTTCTCGCCCAGGTGGGTGGCCAGCTTGAGCCGCTGCCGCTCGCCGCCGGACAGCGTGGTGAGCGGCTGGCCGAGGCTCAGGTAGCCGAGCCCGACGTCGGCGAGCCGGTCGAGGATCTTGTGCGCGGCCGGGATGTGCGCCTCGCCGTCGCCGAAGAACTCCTCGGCCTCGGCCACCGACATGGCGAGGACCTCGCTGATGTCCTTGCCGCCGAACTTGTACTCGAGCACCTCGGCCTGGAAGCGCTTGCCCTCGCACTCCTCGCAGGTGGTGGCGACGCCGGCCATCATCCCCAGGTCTGTGTAGATGACACCGGCGCCGTTGCAGTTGGGGCAGGCGCCGTCGGAGTTGGCGCTGAACAGCCCCGGCTTCACGCCGCCTGCCTTCGCGAACGCCTTGCGGATCGGGTCGAGCAGCTTGGTGTAGGTCGCCGGGTTGCTGCGGCGCGAGCCGCGGATCGCGGCCTGGTCGACCGTTACGACCCCGTCCCGATCCGCGACTGAGCCGTCGATCAGCGAGCTCTTTCCCGACCCCGCCACGCCGGTCAAGACGACCAACAGGCCGAGCGGGATGTCGACGTCGACGTCCTGCAGGTTGTGAGTGTCGGCGCCGCGGACCTCCAGCGTCCCCGAGGGTTCACGCACCGATGGCTTCAAGGAGGACCGGTCGTCCAGGTGCCGCCCGGTCACCGTATCGCTGTCCCGCAGCCCGTCGACGGTGCCCTCGAAAACCACCTCGCCACCGCCGCTGCCGGCGCCGGGGCCGAGGTCGACGACGTGGTCGGCGATCGCGATCGTGTCCGGCTCGTGCTCGACGACAAGCACCGTGTTGCCCTTGTCGCGCAGCTGTAGCAGCAGGTCATTCATCCGCTCTACGTCATGGGGATGTAGCCCGATGGTGGGTTCGTCGAAGACGTAGGTGACGTCGGTCAGCGAGGAGCCGAGGTGGCGGATCATCTTCGTGCGCTGGACCTCGCCGCCCGACAGCGTGCCCGACGGCCGGTTGAGCGAGAGGTAGCCCAGCCCGATCTCGACGAACGAGTCGAGGGTGTGCCGCAGGGTCTGTAGCAGCGGCGCGACGGACGGCTCGTCCAGGCCGGCCGCCCACTCGGCGAGATCATTGATCTGCATCGCGGAGACGTCGGCGATGCTGACGCCGTCGATCTTCGAAGACCGGGCCGCCTCGCTGAGCCGGGTGCCGTCGCAGTCCGGACAGGTGGTGAAGACCACCGCCCGATCCACGAAGGCGCGGACGTGCGGCTGCAGCGCGTCGACGTCCTTGGACAGGAACGACTTCTCGATCTGCGGGATCAGCCCCGCGTAGGTCAGGTTGATGCCCTCGACCTTGATCTTGGTCGGCTCCTTGTAGAGCAGGTCATGGCGCTCGCGCTTGTTGAACTTCTTGATCGGCTTGTCCGGATCGAAGTAGCCGCAGCCGCGGTAGATGCGGCCGTACCAGCCGTCCATGCTGTAGCCAGGGATCGTGAGCGCGCCCTCGTTAAGCGACTTGCTGTCGTCGTAGAGCGCGGACAGGTCGAAGTCGCTGACCGAGCCGCGGCCCTCGCAGCGCGTGCACATGCCGCCGGTGCGGCTGAAGCTCGCGCTCTTGGTGATGGTCTTGTCGCCGCGCTCGACCGTGAGCCCGCCGCTCCCGTGCACGGACGCGACGTTGAAGGAGTACGCGCCGGGCCCGCCGATGTGCGGCTGACCGAGCCGGCTGAACAGGATGCGCAGCATCGCGTCGGCGTCGGTCGCGGTGCCGACCGTCGAGCGGGGGTTGGCACCCATCCGCTCCTGGTCGACGCTGATCGCGGTCGTCAGGCCGTCGAGCACATCGACCTCGGGCCGCGCCAGCGTCGGCATGAAGCCTTGGACGAACGCACTGTAGGTCTCGTTGATCAGCCGCTGCGACTCGGCGGCGATCGTGCCGAACACCAGCGAGCTCTTGCCCGAGCCCGAGACCCCGGTGAACACCGTCAGCCGGCGCTTCGGGATCTCGATGCTGACGTCCTTGAGGTTGTTCACGCGCGCGCCGTGCACGCGGATCAAATCGTGGCTGTCTGCGGCCTGCGGCGCTGGCGACTGCGTGTCCGTTCTCGTGGCAATGCTCATGGCGCTCAGGCTAGTTGCGGCCCATGACCAGCGCTTCTCGATTCCTGATCGGCCGCGCGCTAGCCGTCGCCGCGGGTCAGCCGGCGCAGGCCGCGCTTCTGGCCGCGCTCGCCCTCGCCGGCCTGCGCCTCCGCCCAGACGGCGCGCATGCGCTCGTCGAGCATCTCAGCCTGGAGGTTCGCGGCGCGGAGCTCCTCCTCGAGCTGTGCGACCGCCGCGCGCTGCTCCGCAAACGTCCCCGACAGCTCGTCGCGCTCCTGGGTCATCCGGCCGAGTGACGCCTCGGCAGCCAGACGCAGGCGGCGCTCTGCCTTCAGCGCCGTGGCTGCCTTGATGCCGCCCTCGCGCGCCTCTGCGAGCGTCCGCTCGAGCTCGCCGATGCGCTCCTGCGCTCCGCCGAGCTCGCCGGCCTGGCGCTCGAGGCGATCGAGCAGCTCGGCGCCGCTCACGGTCACATCCTCGGCGCCGTCTCGGCGCGCGAAGCGGCCGTTCTTCTGGCGAGTCTGACCGTTCCGAGCCTGCACGGTACGGCGGTCGCCCCCTGCCGGTGGGTTCATCTCCGCGATGCCCTGACCCTACCCAGGGCAGAGGCGGAAGGCCGCAACTCCGGCGCGAACAGCCCGCATAGTGCGAACTTCAGGCCCGCGTCCGCGCCAGCTGGCGCTGCAAGACGTTCGCGAGCAGCTTAAGCACCGCCGAGTCGCCGGCCACGCGCACATGCCCGAGCTCGTATGCCCGCGCCCAGTCGCGCAGGCGGCCGTCCTCGGCCAGCTCGTTGAACTGCGGGCGCGACACCGACACGTCGATGCGGGCGTCGCCCGCGGGGTCGCGGTCGATCTTCGGCCCCGGCAGCTCGACGCGCCAGATCGGCGCGTCCCCGCCGCGGGCGTGCAGCTGCACCTTGACCACGAGCTTGAGCTGCCGCAGCGACGGCACCTCGTCCTGCAGCCGCTCGACGGCGCGGGCGATCTGAGCCTTGGTCTGAGTCGAGGACACGCCGGCGACTCAGGACCCGCGCCTGTTCCACCAGCGCCGCTCGTCGGTCTCGGGCTCCGTCCGCTGGAGCTCGGTCCAGGCGATCTGAAGCCGGCGCTGGAGCGCGGCGACGCGCTCCGTTGTCTGCTCGAGCTCCGCCTCGAGCTCGGCCCGCGCCTCAAGCTCGCGTGCTACCTCAGCTTCGAGCTCGCGGCGTTCTGCCGCAACCTGGTCGCGTTCCTCCTCGAGCTCACGGCGATCCGTCTCGAGTCGCTGACTCGTCTCGTCGTGCGCCTTGCGCTGCGCGCTCACCTGCCGTGTCATGCGCCTCAGCTCGGACTCGGCGGCCTTCTGCTGCACCTTCGCCTCGGCCAGCTCCTCGGTCCGCTCCGACAGCCTGGTCAGCAGCTCCTGGACATCGACGTTCGACCGCACATCCGCGGCCGGTGCATCCTGCTCGCGCAGATACCGCGGTGCGTCGGGCCGCATGTCAGGCATCCCCGCCATGCTAGCCATTACCACGCGGAGTCACTCAACCAGGTACTTCCGGAGGACCTTTCCGGCCGGATTGCGCGGGATCTCCTCGCGAAACTCCACAAGCTGGGGCACCTTGTAGTCGGCGAGACGCTCGCGGCAGTAGCGAATCAGCTCGCGCGGCCCACACTCGCGCCCTGCAACGACGACGGCCTTGATCAGCTCCTCGCCGGCGACGTCGCTCGGCACGCCCACGACGACCACCTCGTCGACCTTGGGGTGCACGGCGAGCACGTCCTCGACCTCGATCGGGTCGACCTTCTCGCCCTTGACGTCGATGAGGAGCTTCTTGCGCCCGGTGATGAACAGCCGGCCGTCCTCGTCGATCCTGCCGCGGTCCCCCGACAGGAAGCCCACCTCTCGGAAGACCTGACGGTTCAGCTCGTCCATGCCGGCGTAGCCGGCGCTCATCGCAGGGCTCCGGATCACGACCTCGCCGTTGCGTCCAAGCTCGAGCTCCTCGCCCGCGTCGTCGACGATCGCGAGCTCGACACCAAGGAGCGGGCGGCCCGTGGAGGTCGCGGTGGCACGCGGATCCTCGTCGAGGTTCAGCGTGACGGCCCCCGCCTCGGTACACCCGTACATCTGACGGATCGGGACGCCAAACTTGCTCTCGAACGCGTCGAAGGTGGAACGCGGCAGCGCGTTTGCGGCGGAGATGCAGAGGCGAAGCGCGGAGAGGTCCGCCGAGCCCGGAGCCTCGGCGAACATCCGGAAGGTGAACGGCACGGCCGGCAGGATCGTCGCCCGCTCGCGTTCCAGCTCGGCCAGCACCTGGTCGCGCCTGAGGATGAACGGATGCGTGTCCTCGGCGAGCACGAGGCTCGCGCCGGCGCACACGGCCGCCAGCAGGCAGCAGCCCATGCCGTACGTGTGGAAGAGGGGGATCGTGCAGAAGACGACGTCCTCGGGCCCGATCGCGGCGGTCGACACCAGGCTGTCCGCCTCGACCCGCAGTTGCCGGTGCGTGCGCGGCACCCGCTTCGGCCGGCCGGTCGAGCCGGACGAGTACACGAAAACCGCCTCGGCGTCGGGCGAGCCGGCGTCCTCGGCGGCGGCCGAGGTGGCGTCGATCAGGGCGTCCACCGCCGAGACGACCTGCACCTCGTCGGACCAGTCGCCCACGATCCCCTGACAGGTCCCCGCGCTCCGCTCGTCGGTGATGACCGCCCGGACACCCGCCTCACGGAAGTGGAAGTCGAGCTCGGCGTCCTTGAACTGCGGGTTCAGCGGAACGACGATTCCACCGAGTCGCAGCACCGCGAAGAACGCGAACACGAACTCGGGCACGTTCGGCAACACGATCGCCACGGGGTCACCGCGGCCGAGGCCCGTCGAGGCGAGCCCCTGCGCGAGCCGGTCGGAACGCTCGCGCACCTCGGCCCAGCCGATCCGGTCGGGGCCGTGGACGAGTCCGCCGCGACCAGCATCGGCCGCCGCGTCGAGCATCGAGGTCACCGGGGCCACCCGGGCGTCTGCCTGCAGCTGCTCAGCTTCCATCGTCCGGTGCGGCCGCGGTGAGCGGCGCTTCGGGGACGCCTTCGAAGGCGCGCTGCGGGTCGGCGCGCCGGTCGATCGCCTGGATGAGAGCGCGCGCCTTCAGCAGGATCTCCATGTACTCCTCCTCGGCGTCGGATTGCATGACGATCGCCCCACCTGTTCCGATCGTGGTCGACTCGCCGTCCATGACGACCGTCCGGATAACGATGTTGAGGTCGGAAGCGCCACTCAGCCCCAGGTACCCGATCGCCCCCGAGTACACGCCGCGCGGCTCGCGCTCGAGCTCGTCGATGATCTCCATCGTGCGCTTCTTGGGGGCGCCGGTCATCGAGCCGCCGGGGAAGCAGGCGCGGATGCAGTCGGGCGCCTCGAGGTCCTCGCGCAGGAGACCACGCACCGTCGAGACGAGCTGGTGCACCGTCTCGTAGGTCTCGATGTGCATGAGATGCGGAACGTGCACGGTGCCGATCTCGCAGACGACTCCGAGGTCGTTGCGGAGCAGGTCGGTGATCATCAGGTTCTCGGCGCGGCTCTTCTCGTCCGTGCGCAGGTCCTCGCTGATGCGCGCGTCCTCAGCGGCGCTGGCGCCGCGCGGGCTCGTGCCCTTGATCGGCTTCGCCTCGACCCAGCGGTCGCGACCGATGCTGAGGAAGCGCTCGGGTGACGAGCTCAGCACGGCGGTCTCGCCGAACCGCAGGAAGGCGGAGAACGGGGCTGGATTCACGCGGCGCAGGGTCCTGTAGAGGGGCAGCGCGGGCGGAGCCAGGTCGCTCCACACCTTGTTCGTCAGGCAGACCTCGTAGCTGTCGCCGTCCGTCAGGTACTGCTTCACCCGCGCGATGTCGTCCAGGTACTGCTCGTGGGAACGGCTGAGCCTGAATGCGGCCGGCTCCGATTCCCGCGACAGCTCCTCCCAGTCCGGAGCGGTGATCGGCGGCAGCGCCGCCAGCCGCAACGATGTCTCACGGATCCAGCGCTCGCCGTCGGCCTCGCTCGCAGGGTCGGTCAGGCACAGGACGTATGTCGCGCCCTCGAGATGGTCGAAGGCGATCAGCCGGTCGGCGAAGACGAATGCGGCGTCCGGCGTCGCGGCCTCGTAGGGGAGATCGCCACCGCAGTCGCCCTTCAGCTCGTAGCCGAAGTAGCCGGCGAAGCCGCAGTTGAAGTCGAAGGGCAGGTCGTCGGAGAGATAGCGCATGCGGCGCATCTCGCGGCCGAGATAGTCGAAGATCGTCTCGCTGTGCAGCTCGACCGCCCCGCCGCGCTCCACGCGCACCTCCTTCGAGCCCACGTCGTAGGTCACGAAGGCGCTGAGCGGGCCGCCGGTGGCGCCCATGAACGAGAAGCGCGCGCGCTCGTCGACCCGGCTGCTGTCGAGCCAGAACGCGTGCTCGCTGTCACCGTACAGGTGGACGAACGCGCGCTCGGTGTCGTAGAGGCGATCGAGCCGCTTGACCTTCAGCTGAAGCCGCGCACGCTGCTCGGGACGCCAGCCCGCGTTCGAGGTCTTGAACGGCATCCGGACAGGCCCGGGGCCCTGCCTGCGCTGGCCCGCCGCCTGCTCGGTGAGATCGCGGAAGTTGGCGAGCAACCGGCGTCCATACTCGGTCGAGATCGACTCGGGGTGGAACTGGACCCCCCACAGCGGCCGCCGGCGGTGGGCCACGGCCATCAGCACACCGTCGCTCGTCCAGGCGATCGGCTCGAGGTCGTCCGGGAGCGGCTGCGCGACGCAGAGCGAGTGGTAGCGCACCGCCTGGAACTCGCGCGGGATCCCGGCGAAGAGCGGCGTGTCATCGTGGATGACGGCGCTCAGGCGGCCATGCATCACCTCCGGCGCGTGTACGACCTGCGCACCGGAGGTCCAGCCGAGGCCCTGGTGGCCGAGGCAGACGCCGAGCAGCGGCACCGCGGTCCCCAGGATGGCGTCCGCGCAGACGCCGAAGTCCTTCTCATGGTCAGGGCGTCCCGGGCCTGGCGAGATGACGATGTTGTCGACCTCCCAGCGCGACAGGTCCTGCCAGACCGCGCCGTCGTTGCGCACGACGACCGGCTCCTCCCCGTTCGCCTCCGCAAGCAGCTGAAAGAGGTTGTAGGTGAACGAGTCGTAGTTGTCGAGGAGGAGCGTCTTCACCGATCCAGCGTAACCCTCAAACGAGGTACTTGCGCAGCACCTTTCCGAGGGGGCTCTTCGGGATCTCCTCGCGGAGCTCCACGATCTGGGGAACCTTGAAGTTGGCGAGCCGCTCCCGGCAGAACTCCATCAGCTCGCGGTCGTCGAGGTCGTCGTCCGGCACCACGACCGCCTTGATGAGCTCCTCCCCTTCGACGCGCCCCTCTGCGCCGACGACCACCGCCTCGCGCACCTTCGGATGCGCGACAACCACGTCCTGCACTTCGATCGGGTCGACCTTGTAGCCGCCCACCTCGATCAACAGCTTCTTGCGGCCGGTGATGTAGAGCCTCCCCTCCTCGTCGAGGCGCCCCAGGTCGCCGGTGTGGAAGTAGCCGTCGCGGAACGCCTCGCGGTTCAGGTCCTCCATGTCCGAGTAGCCGTCGGTCATCGCCGGGCTTTTCACCACGACCTCGCCCTGCTCCCCTGGAGGCAGCGGCTGCTCGTCCTCGTCCAGGATGCGGATCTCCACGTCACCGGCCGGCTTCCCGACCGACTCGGAGGTGTCGACGGGGTCGGGATCGACGTTGGCCGTCATGAACCCGGCCTCGGTGCTCCCGTAGAGCTGGCGTACGAGCAGGCCGAAGCGCTCGCCGAACGCCTCGAAAGTGGAGCGCGGCAGCGCCGTGCCGGCCGAGAAGAGGAGCCGCAGCGAGGAGAGGTCCGCCTCGGCCGGAGCCTCCGCCATCAGCCTGAAGTTGAAGGGCACGCCGGGAAACACGGTGGCGCGCTCCTGCTCGATCAGCTCCAGCGCGCGGTGACGCTTCAGCAGGAAGGGGTTGGGGTCCTCGAGGATCACCATCGTGGCCCCGGAGGTCGCGTTCCAGAACAGGCACGCGCCCATGCCGTAGGTGTGGAACATGGGGATCGCGCAGAACACCTTGTCCTCGGGATCACGCCCGAAGACGTCGTTGTAGAGCTCGCCCTCGGCGACGCATTGCGCATGCGTTCGCGGCACGCGCTTGGGGCGTCCGGTCGAGCCCGACGAGAACTGGTACAGGTAGACCTCGTCGGGAGAACGCGGCTCGAGGCGCCCGCCGGCGCTGTTCTCCATGAGCATGTCGAGCGTGAGCGACTGCCCGTGCGCGGCGGTGGTCGGGATCACCTCGACAGGCCGCTCGAAGCCCGCGACGATGCGCTCGCAAACGCCGACGGTGCGCTCGTCGCTGATCACGGCCTTGACGTCGCAGTTGCGGAACGTGAACTCGATCTCGTCCTGCTTGAAGGACGGGTTCACCGGCACGACGATGGCGCCCAGCGCCGTCACGGCGTGCCAGCTGACGACGAACGAGGGGTCGTTCGGCAGGATCAGGGCGACGGCGTCACCAGGGCCTATGCCCCGGTCGGCGAGGCCCGCTGCGAGCCGCTCGATGCGCTCCACGAGGTCGGCGAAGCCGATCCGCTCGTCGCGGTAGACCACGGCATGGTGGTCCGGCCGCTCGGCGGCGTGCTCGTAGAGGTAGCGCATCATCATGGCGGCTCAGCCCCGCTTGCGAGCGACGAGCTCCTCGATCTGGCCGAGGGTCTGGAAGTTCTCAGGCGTCAGGTCCTCGTCCCCGACGGAGATCGAGTAGCGCTCCTCGAGGAAGGTCACGAGCTCCATCACGCCGTGCGAGTCGACGAGGCCCTTCGCCAGCAGATCGTCGTCGGGGCCCGGAGCGCCCGAGTTGCGCCCGGGCATGAGCTCGCTGGCGATGAAGTCCCCGACCTCCTGCGTCACGCTCATCCACTGCCTCCCTTGCTCTGCTCGGCTGTCACCCCAACGAGTACACCGTAGCCCGAGCGGACGCTGTCCGCAAAAGCATGGCGCCTCCTGACCCGTGCTGGGACGGCGATTCTAGAATGGGTGGCGCCCTGGGACCTGACGGCGCACGCATCGAAGCCCCGCCCCCCGACCCGAGCCGGGGCGTCTTCGAGACGCTCTTGGTCGCGGACGGAGAGCCCCTCGAGCTCGAGGCGCACCTCGCGCGCCTATCGTCCAGCACGGCCGAGCTGTTCGGCGAGGAGCCGCCGGCTCGTGGCGCGCGAGCTCGTCCACCGGCACGCCCGAACGCTGGAGCTCGGCCGGCTGCGGCTGGACGTGGTGCCGGATCCAGAGGACCGGCTGGCTGCAGCTGTCAGGGTGGCGGCGGTGGATCCGGCGCTCGTCTTCCCCTCCTGGGAGCGAGCCGCAACGCTCGCGGCGATCGTCGTGCGCGGTGGGCTCGGCGCCCACAAGTGGTCCGATCGCCGCCTGCTCGACCAGGCACAGAGCGACTGCGGCGCGGCGCTACCGCTCCTGCTCGACGCAGACGGAACCGTCCTCGAGATCTCGCGCGGCAACATCTTTCTGGTGCGGGACGGATCGCTCGTCACCCCCGCGGCCGACGGGCGCCTGCTGCCCGGGGTGGCGCGCCGGCGGGTGATGGAGACGGCTACCGCAGCCGGCCTCCGGATCCATGAGCAGGTCGTGTCCCACGACGACCTCGGGGGCGCCGACGAGGTGTTCGTGAGCGGCTCGGTGCGCGGGGTCGAGCCGGTCAAGGAATACGCGAGCGTGCGGCGCTGGGAGGAAGGGGCCGTGACCCGTGTCATCTCGACTGCCCTGCGACGTCTGTGGCTAGGAGAGCTGATCCGGGATTAGACTCGGAGGTCATGGGTGTGGACGAGTCCGGCGAGATCCAGCTGCTGATCATGATGAGCGCCGCCGCTCCGGACGACCAAGTCGAGGAGGTTCTCGGCCTGCTCTCGGAGAACGGCTCATACGGGCGTGTGGCACCCGGGCATGAGTCGATCGTCATCGGTGCCTTCGGCGACCGCGAGGTGCTCAAGGGGCTCCAGCTCGGCCAGCGCGACGGCGTCGAGAGCGTGCTTCCGATCAGCAAGCCCTACAAGCTCGTGTCGAGTGAGAGTGCGCCCGGGCCGACCGTGATCCAGACGCGCGGGCGGCGGGTCGGGGGCGACCACTTCGCGCTGATCGCGGGCCCCTGCACGGTCGAGTCGCGCGAGCAAACCCTCACCACGGCGCGCGTGGTCGAAGCCGCCGGGGCCAGCATGCTCCGCGGGGGCGCCTTCAAGCCACGCACGTCGCCGTACAGCTTCCAAGGGCTGGGCGTCGAGGGCCTCGCCATCCTTCAGGAGGCGCGCGAGGATACCGGCCTCCCGCTCGCGACGGAGCTCATGGACGCGCGCCACGTGGAGGCCGTGCTGGACGTCGCCGACGTCATTCAGATCGGCGCCCGCAACATGCAGAACTTCCTGCTCCTCTCGGAGGTCGGCAAGACCGACAAGCCGGTGCTGCTGAAGCGCGGCCCGTCGGCGTCCATCGAGGAGCTGCTCATGGCCGCCGAGTACATCCTGAAGGAGGGCAACCCACGGGTGATCCTGTGCGAGCGCGGGATCAAGACCTTCGAGCGCTCGACCCGCTTCACCCTCGACATCGCCGCGGTACCCGTCCTCCAGGAGGAGACTCACCTGCCGGTGATCGTCGATCCCTCGCACGCGGCCGGGCGGCGCGAGCTGGTGCCGGCGCTGGCCCGGGCGGCCGTGGCCGCCGGCGCCGACGGCATCATCGTCGAGGCTCATCCGGAGCCCGAGCGCGCTCTCTGCGACGCCCCGCAGCAGATTCCCACGCAGCGCTTCGCCGAGTTCGCCGACGAGATCCGCCGGCTCGTCGAGGTCATGGGGAAGACGATCGGCTAGTCATGAAAGCACTCGTAACTGGCGGCGCCGGCTTCGTCGGATCGAACCTTGCCCTCGCTCTCCTGGAGGCGGGTCACGAGGTACGCCTGCTGGACAACTTCTCGACCGGCAATCGCTCGAACCTGGAGCCGCTCGACGTGGAGCTGGTCGAGGGCGACCTCAGGTCGTACGAGCGCGTGGCCGCCGCCGTGCAGGGCGTCGAGGTGGTCTTCCACGAGGGGGCGCTCCCCTCCGTGCCAAGGTCGATCCAGGATCCGCTGACCTCCACCGCCGTCAACGTGGAGGGCACGCTGAACGTGTTGCTGGCCGCACGCGACGCCGGCGTGCGCCGGGTCGTGTTCGCGTCGTCGAGCTCGGTATACGGCGACGCGCCCGGAATGCCGAGGCAGGAATCCCAGGCCCCGGCTCCGCTCGCTCCCTACGCCGTGTCGAAGCTCGCCGCCGAGCAGTACTGCATGGTCGCCCACCGCGTGTACGGCGTGGAGACGGTGGCGCTGCGCTACTTCAACGTGTTCGGCGAGCGCCAGGACCCGCTGTCCGGCTACGCCGCCGTCATCCCGAAGTTCATCCGCCTGATGCTGGACGGCCGCTCGCCGACGATCTTCGGCGACGGGCAGACCTCGCGCGACTTCACGCACGTCGAGAACGTCGTCGAGGCAAACCTCGCGGCGGCTGACGCGCCGGCCGCCGCTGGGCGCGTGATGAACATCGCCGTCGGGAGCGCGCACACGCTCAACGAGCTCATCGGCACGCTGCGGCGGCTGCTCGACTCGGACATCGAGCCCGAGTACGGTCCGCCTCGCCCCGGCGACGTCTCCGAGAGCCTCGCCGACATCTCACTTGCTCGGGAGCTGCTCGGCTACGAGCCCCGCGTCGCGTTCGAGGAGGGGCTCCAGAGGACGATCGCGTGGATCGTCGAGCAGCGGGCAGCCCATGAGGCGCGCTCTCTCTAGGCAAGGGGGCCGGGCGCACGACGTCGCGGTCTATGCGCCCTGGGGGGCGCTCTACTACGGCCCCGACCGCGACTACATGGGCGGTGCCGAGGTGCAGACCACGATGCTCGCGCATGCGCTGAAGGCGCGAGGTCTGCGGGTTGCGCACATCCTCTACCCGGTCAAGGAGCCGCGGCGAGTCGACAGCTCGAGCCCCTCGCTGGTCGAGCGATCGGAGTGGCAGCGCCACCGCCGCCTGGGCGAGCTACCCGAGACGGCGGCCATCTGGCGCGGCCTTCAGCGCGCCGACGCGGACGCCTACATCGTGCGCGGCAGCGGCGGTCACGTCATCGCCGCGAGCCTGTTCTGCCGGGCCATGCGCAGGCGGTTCATCTTCTCGAGCTCCAGCGAGCTCGACTTCGACTTCGAGCGCGCGGACCGGAACCCGCGGACGCTGAAGCTCTACAGGACCAGCCTTCGCCTCGCCGACGAGCTCGTCGTGCAAACCGGTCAGCAGGCGGAGATGGTGCGGCGCGCCTTCCCGGACCGCGATCCGATCGTGATCCCGAGCTTCGCGGAGCCCGCGCCGAGCGCGAATGGCAGCGGGCAGTACTTCCTCTGGGCGGACCGGCTCGTGGAGTACAAGCTTCCGGATCGTTACATCGAGCTCGCCGAGGCCCTTCCGGACGCCCGCTTTCGGATGGTCGGGGCGGTGAACAACGAGACGCCGCCTGGCATGGCGGAGCGGATCGAGGCGGCCGCGGAGCGGCTCCCCAACCTCGAGCTCCTGCCGCCGCGTCCGCGCAGCCAGCTGCTTGACGAGATGCTGCAGGCCGTGGCCGTCGTCAAGACCTCGCGCATCGAGGGCATGCCGAACGCCTTCCTGGAGGCGTGGGCACGCGGCGTGCCGGTGCTGTCGCTGAACGTCGATCCGGACGCGAAGATCGAGGACAACGACATCGGCGTCGCGGCGCGCGGCTCGATGGAGCGCCTGGTCAGCGCGGCGGCGAGCCTGTGGGACGACCCGGGCCGACGCCGGGCGATCGGCGAGCGTGCCCGCCGCTTCATCCAGGACGTCCACTCGCCCGAGGCTGTCGCGGCCCGTTGGGCCGCCCTGCTCGAAAGGCGACCATGGCCGGAGTAGCGCTGCGGGTCGGGGTGGTGCTCACCGAACCGGACGTCCCACGCTGGCACGCGACCGCCGTCTCGGAGATCGAGCGGCTGGGCTTCTGCAACCTGACCGTGTTCTCGAGCAAGGGCCGCGTTCCCGGCAGGCGTGGCCCGCGGGAGGTGGCGCGGCAGCTGCTCTACGACGCGTACGTGCGCGCCGACCGGCGCTGGTTCGGGCGCGCCGACGATGCCCTGGGGCGGGTGCCGACCGACCGGTGCGGCGACACCGGCGCGCACCGGATCAGGCTCGCCGGCGACCCGGCCTCGGACGCCGGCCTCGCGGCTATCGCCGCGGAGCAGCTCGACGTGCTGCTGTGCCTCGCGCCCGAGGTCCCGGAGGATCGACTCGCCGGCTGCGCCCGCTACGGAGCGTGGTCCCTGTACGCGGGCGGGCTACGGGGACGCGCCGGCGAGGCGCAGCTCTTCTGGCAGATGGGCGATGACGAGTTCGTCGCCCCCATCACCCTTCGGGCCCACACCAGCGCGGACGGCGAGCGCACGATCTACCGCTCGGTCGTCGAGTCCGATCGCCTCTCGCTTCACCGGAGTCGCTGCCGCGCCGCGCGCAGAGCGGCTCAGCTCCCCGCCCGGCGGCTTCGCGACCTGCGCGATCGGGGCTGGTCCGCCATCGCCTCGGAGGCCGTCCATGCCGAACGCCCTCCCGAGCCGAAGTGCTCGCACGCCGCCGAACGCGGCGATGGCGCCCTTCCTTTGGCGCGTGGTCGCCGGAGCAGTCCGCAGGCGCCTCGCTGGACGGCTCGGCGAGAAGCAGTGGTTCATCGCGTACCGGCGGGTCGACTCAGAGCGTCTCACGCTGATCGCTCCCCCCAGCCGGTCGCTTCTACGCCGACCCGTTTCTCTTCCAGCGCGACGGCCGCCGCTTCATCTTCTTCGAGGACTACGACTGGAGCTGCGGGCGCGCAGCCATCTGCTACGTCGAGCTCGACGAGAGCGGCCGCCATTGCTCGCCGCGGCCGGCCCTCGAGCAGGATTGCCACCTCTCGTACCCGTTCGTGTTCGAGGACGGGGATGACGTCTACATGCTGCCCGAGACCGCGGGTCGCCGGACGGTCGAGCTCTACCGGGCCGTGCGCTTCCCGGACGAGTGGACGCTTGACCGCGTCCTGCTGAGCGATGTCGCGGCGACCGATGCCACCCTGCTGCGGCACGAGGGCCGGCTGTGGCTGTTCGTGGCCATCGCCGTCGACGGCGGTCGCGCGGTGGACGAGCTGTTCCTGTTCTCGTCCGATTCGCTGCAGGGCGAATGGGAGCCGCATCCCATGAATCCCGTCGTCTCCGACGTGCGTCAGCGCGCGTCCGGCAGGAAGGATCCTCGTGCGGGACGGACAGCTCGTGAGGCCCGCGCAGGATTGCTCGCAGTCGTACGGGTGGCGGCTTGTCTTCAACCGGATCGAGGCCCTCAGCCGCAGCGACTATCGGGAGAAGCCCGTCAGCGTCATCGAGCCGGCGCAGGAGAGCGGCAACCTCAGGACCCACTCATACGGCTCGGACGGGACCTACGAGGTCCTGGACGGCTTCCGCATGCGCCCTCGGCTATCGCTGGCGGGGATACTCCGGGCCGGCTCCCGGCCACGCTGGTTCCACGTCGATCTCGAATCGCCTGAGCGTGAGCGCTCGATACTCCATAGTTAGCGGCGACCCGCGGGCCGACAAGGAGGAGCTGCTCGCCATCGCGACGCGGAACCGTCCAGGGCCCCGGGAGCGACTCGAGCTCAAGTACAGCAAGTACTACGAGCACAACCCGTTTGGCCCTCCCTCGATCTTCCTTGCTCGCGACAACGAGTCGGAGACCTTCGTGGGGATGACGGCCCTGTTCCCGACCAGCCTCCGGATCGCCGGCGAGCTCGTCCCGGCGGCCATCGGCGGCGACTTCGCGGTCGACGAAGGTCATCGTGGCTTCGGCCCGGCGGTCGCGCTTCAGCGGGCCACGACCACGGTCCTCAAGGAGCGAGAGCTCAGCTGTGCCTACGGGTCCCCCAACGAGTCATCCGAGCCGATCGTCGGTCGCGCGGGGTACGCGGACGTCGCGAGGCTGACGAGGTTCGTCAAGCTCCTGACGGCGCGGCCACTCGCGGAGCGCTACATCCGGCGGCCGCGGCTCGCCTCGCTCGCGTCGACGATCGCCAGTCCGGTGCTGTCAGCCGTGTCCCGAGAGCGGCTCCACCGGCGCTCCGCGACGCTTCTCCGTCGAGCAGCCCGACGCCTTCGACGAGCGCTTCTCGAACCTGTGGGAGGTGGCCCGCGGCCATCAGGGCGTGAGCAGCGAGCGCGGCGCCGAGCTGCTCAACTGGAGATACGAGAAGACCGGGCCCGTCGAGGCGCCCGGCAAGTACTCCATCCTCGCGCTCAGCGAGGACGGGGACGTGGCCGCCTACGTCGTCTACCGGCTGGGCGACGGCGCTCGCCTCGTCTACGACATCCAGTGCCTGCCGGACCGATCGGTGATCGACGCCCTGCTCTCCGAGTTCATCCTCGACGCCCGAGAACAAGCGGGCGACCGCGCATCGACGTGGGCTACGTCGGGCCGGACACCCTGCTGACCGAGCGGCTGCGCGCGTTTGGGTTCCTGCCGCGCACGGCGCGCAACGGCCTGCGCGTCTACGTCGAAGAGGAGGCGCCGGCCGGGGTGAACCTGCTCGACAGGACAGCTGGAGCTTCATGACGGGCGACACGGATTTCTAGACGTCAGCGTCGCCCGTGAGGAAGTACCAGTTCCGACCCTCGATGAGGTTCTTGTCGAGCGGCGAGTCGCCCGGCACGTAGACGCGCAGGCCGCTCTCGTCCGTGCGCCGCAGGAAGCCGAAGCTCGTCAGCCGCCGGGTGAGCAGGTTGGCCGAGCCGAGGTGGAGCAGCGTGATGGCGAGCGCCCCCTGCCGGCGCGAGTCGAGGATCAACTCGGAGAGCAGGGCGTCGACGACGACCCGTGACGGCAGCGCTGCGAGGTCGACCAGGTGGCGGACGCCGTCCCTGACCCGGTAGACGGCGTAGGCCGCGACGCGTTCGTCGCTTCCGACGAGCGCGAAGATCGTGAAGAGACCCCCGGCCTGCCCGTTCTTCTCGTACCTCCAGTTGAGCAGCTCCGGGTTTCGCTCGCTCGTGATCGCGTGCTCGCGCCAGGTCGCCTCCCAGAGGTCCGCGAAGCGGTCGTCGAAGCGCGTCGGGCTGCTCGACGCGGAACCCGTGCCGGCGCCCCCCGACACGCTCGCGCGAGAGCACCGACAGGAAGGGGTCGACGGCGACCCTCGACACCCCGGCGCCGAGTCGGGCAAGGCCCCGCGAGCGAACGTATCTGCTCGACGACGACGCGGCTCCTGAGGACCTTGACGAAACGGGTGAGACGACCCAGGTCGGCATAGCCGACCCGCTTGACGATGGGCTCCGAATGCTCGTTCGGATAGCCGTACGCGCATCTCAGGCCCTGATCGCCGAGCGCCGACACCACCGCCCGCTGCAGCGCGACGGAGGGACCGAATCCGCGGTGCCCGTCGTCGACTGCGAAGTCCCCGGAGATCGCCCCCGGGATCAGCTCGCCGAAGACCCGCAGGCGCGTCGGGAAGGCCGCCGCCATCCCGACGTACTCCTGCGACTCCGACTCTCGAGCGAGGAAGAACGACGGGCGGCCCGAGCGGGTTCCGCTCGTAGTACTTCGCGTAGCGGGCCTCGCGCCCCTGCAGCGGCATCAGCAGGTTGCGGTCCGCGAGGTCGAGCACCTGGCGCTTGTGCGCTCGCGGGTCTCCCGGAATGATGGAATACCTAGAGCTCACCGGGCAGCCACCATCGAAGAGTTCGCCGAGGTCAAGAGACGAGCCAGAATCTAGCGTCACGGACGTCAGCCACGCGCAGTGCAGGTGGTGAGCCCGGACCCGCGTGGCTGCGCTCGCGGCTCGCAACCCGGGCCTCGTGCCCTGCGCTCGCCGTGTTCTCCGTCCTGCTCTGGTTCGCCGCCGACGAGGGTGGCTTCCCCGGCACGACGTGGATGCCGGCGACGCTGCTGTTCGGGGTCGTTCTCGTCGCCTGCCTCGCGCTGCTGCCGCGGCCGCGCCCGGCGCGGCTCGCGCTGGCGGCGATCCTCCTGCTCGCCGGCTACGGGGCGTTCTGCCTGGTCTCCATGCTCTGGGCGGAGCAGCCGGAGCTCGCGTGGGACGCGGGCAACCGCACCCTGCTGTACGCCGTGATCCTCGCGCTGTGCGCGCTCTGGCCGCTGCGCGGCCGCTCGGCCGCGGTCCTCCTCGGCGGCTACGGGCTCGGGATCGCCGCGATCGCCCTGATCGAGCTGCTGAAGACCGCGGGAGCGGACCTGTCGGTCCAGTACTTCGACGAGGGCCGCTTCGCTCACCCGGTCGGCTATACGAACGCGAACGTCGGGCTCTGGATGTTGGGCCTGCTTCCCTGCGCCGTGCTCGCGGGGCGGCGGGGCGTCCCGGCCCCGCTGCGCGGGCTGTTCCTGGGCGCCGCGGGCCTGCTCGCCGGCGCGGCGCTCCTCGGCCAGAGCCGCGGCTGGCTGATAACCCTTCCGATCGTTGCCGTGCTGGCCATCCTCGTCGTTCCCGGACGCGGCCGGACCATCGCGGCGTTCGCCGCCATCGGCGCGGCGATCCTGCTCGTCGTGAACCCGCTGCTCGACGTGTACACCGACCTGCAGCCCGCGGGCCCGCCCGGCGCCGTCTTCGACAGCGCGCTGCGGGCGCTGCTGCTCGCATGCGCGGGACTCACCGTTCTCGGCGCCCTGGCCGCGGTGGCCGAAGGACGCGTTCAGATCTCGGCGGCGCGCGCGCGCCGCATCAGCGCCGCGACGGTGGTGGCCGTCGCGCTCGCGGCCGTCGCCGTCGTCGTGGGATACGCGGTCGTCGAACGCAACCCGCTTTCGGCCACCGCCGACGCCTGGGACGAGTTCAAGCAGGGCGGTTACAGCCCGACCGAGCGATCGAGCAGGCTGAGCGCCGGCTTCTCCACCTATCGCTTCGACTACTGGCGCGTAGCGTGGAATGAGTTCGAGGACGCGCCGCTCGTGGGGGCCGGTGCGGACAACTTCGGGCGCGCCTACTTGAGACAGGGCGAGAGCCCGCAGCGGCCGCGATTCCCGCACAGCACCGAGATGGTGGCCCTCGCCGAGACCGGGCTGGTCGGCGCGCTCCTGCTCGGCGCCGCCTTCGTATGCGCGCTGCTGGCCGCGCTGCCCGGTTGCCGGGGCACGCATCTGGGCGGCGCCGCCGTCCGGCGCCGGGGTGCTCATGTTCGGGTACTGGCTCGTCCACGGGTCGCTCGACCGGTTCTGGGAGTTCCCGGCACTGGCGGGCGCGGCCCTGGCGGGCCTCGGGATCGCCATCGCGGTGGCGCGCGGCCAGAACGAGGGCGCCGAGCAGGCGAGCTCCGCTCCTTCGGCGGCCGGCGCGCGCTCGTCGCGCGCTTGCGCGTGCTGGGCGCTGCTCGCCGTCTCGATCGTGCCGCCGTGGCTGTCCGACCGGGAGCAGCGGCGGGCCATCGACGTCGCACGGGCGAACCCCGAGGAGGCGCTGAAGCGACTCGACCGCGCGGGCGAGCTGAATCCCCTCTCGCCCGCCCCGTACAAGACGGCCGCCCTCGTCGAGATCAGGCGCGGGCGCTACGACGCCGCCGCCGGCGAGCTCCGGCGCGCCTTCGAGCGCGACGCCGGCGACCCCGACCTGTACCTGCTGCTCGGCCTGGCCCAGTCCGAGCGCGGCCGGCCGCGGCAGGCGCTGAGCCTCGTGGCGGAGGCGCGCCGACTCGCCCCGCGCGACGACGTCGCCCCCGCCGTCCTCAGGGAGCTGCGGCGCGCGAGCCGGCTCGACCCGCTGCGGCTCGACCCTTGGACACGAGCCGATTATCGGCGCCGAATCGCGCTTGACTAGCCTGGGTGGTACGCCGGGCGATTGAACTGCCCGTCCCGGCCGGGCGTACCACTACTGCGTTGTGCCTTTGCGGCTGACATGTCTCTCCGCGCTCCCGGCTCTCGGGCTGGTGCTCCTCGCCGCGTGCAGCGGAGACTCGCCCTCCACCGGCGTCGCCTCCGATCTCGGGGGAGCGGCCCCTGCGGCGCCGGCGGTCCTGCGCGCGAAGGCAGCGTGCGATCGCTATGCCTCGCCGCACGCGAGCAGAGAGGGGAGCGGAAGCCGGGCCCGTCCGTATCAGTCGCTGGAGCGGCTGGTGCGCTCGCTCGGGCCGGGGCAGGTCGGCTGCCTGATGCCGGGCCGCTTTCGCCACGGCGGGGTCGTCAGGATGGACGAGGCGCGAACGACGATTCGCTCGCTCGGACGCCCTCGAGCCACCATCGACGGGGCGGTCTGGGTCATGCCCGGCGCGCGCGGCGCACGCATCGCGGGACTCAATTTGACGTCACACGATTCCGAGTTCTCGATTCCGCTCAAGGTGCAGGCTGACGGGGTCAAGCTGCTGGGCAACGACATCAGCGCGGCGCGCAGCATCAGCTGCGTGCTCGTCGGCTCGACCGCATCGTGTCCGACCTGCTGATCGAGGGCAATCGCATCCACAACTGCGGTCGCACGGGCAAGCTCGACCATCTGATCTATGTGACGCAGAGCCGGGGCGCGGTGATACGTCGCAACCTGCTGGTTGACAATCCGGGCGGCTGGGCGGTCCACCTGTATCCGAACGCCGACGGCACGCTGGTGGAGGGCAACGTGATCGACTCGAACCAGGGCGGAGTCATCTTCGCGGGGAGCGGCGGCGGCGCGACCTCCGACGGCAACGTCGTGCGCGGCAACGTGATCACCAACTCAGCTCCGCGCTGGAACGTCGAGTCATCGTGGAGCGGCGGCCCGCCCGGCCACGGCAACCGCGCCTCGCAGAACTGCCTCTTCAGCACCGGCCGCGGGGCGCCGTCCGGGCTCGGCTACGCGGACGGCTTCCAGTCGTCCGGCAACGTGGTCGCGAACGCGCCCGTCTACGTCGACCGGGAGGCCGGGGACTACCGGCTCAGGCACGGCTCGCACTGCGCCGCCCTCGCCGGACGGGTGGGCCGGGCCGCTGTGCGCCTCGAGGGCCGGTAGCGGCTCAGACGGCCGAGCCGCGCTTCAGGGTCATCGTCAGGCAGAACGTGCTGTCGAGCAGCCAGGCGGCCACCCGGTTTCCGAGCAGCACCCGGCCGGGGCGGCGGAGCACGTTGAGAGAGTTCCAGCGCACGCGCGCATCGCCGAAGCCGGCGTCCTCGAGCAGCCTCGCCCACGTCTCCGGTGCCTGGTGCTTCTCCCACTCGATCGTGGGCTGAAGTGGGTTCGTGACCGGCAGCCGCGTGAACAGGTTGCTGCGCGAGGCGTCGGAAGCCACGAGCTTTGCGCCGGGGGCGCCCATGGAGGCGAGCTTGGAGAAGAGCGATCGATAGGCCTCGCGAGCGCCCTCGTCGCTGCCGATCGCCATCGTGGCGGACTCGTCGAGATGGTTGATTGCGGCGTGCAGGAACAGGACGTCGAAGCGCTCGCCCCCCGGATCGAATTCCTGGAAGGTGTCGGGCCGGAGCTCTACCGAGTCGAGCCCGAGCACCTCGGCCAGATGCGAGAACCTGCCCGTCACCCCGGGCGACGAGCCCGCGGCCTCGGGTTCCAGGGCCACCACCCGCTCCGCTCCGGCCGCGGCGGCATAGAAGCTGTAGACGCCGTCCCCCGCGCCGATGTCGAGCACGCGGCGTCCGGCCAGCGGCACGCCGTCGAAGAGGTACTCGAGGTAGAAGCGCAGTCTGCCGACGTTGCGCTCGGGCCACTCGTCCTCCAGGACGGAGAAGTAGCGCTCTGTCGAGTCCACGTCCCGAGTATCCCCCATGCCCCGCTTATCCAGACCGCTACCATGCGCGCGTTGCGGTGAGCCGACCAGACGCGCAAGTCGACAGCATCGCCCGCAACACCGCCTTCGCGGTCGCCGTGAGGCTCACGGGCACTGTCTTCACGGCCATCCTGACGATCTTCCTGGTCCGCTACCTCGGACCGGCGGAGTACGGAATCTTCGCCCTGGCGATGGGCGTCGGCGCCCTGGTGACGGTCCCCTCCGACCTGGGAATCTCGATGAGCGCGGCCCGCTTCGTCGCAGAGGTCCGCGGAGATTCCGAATCGGTGGCGAAGCTCGTGGCGGACGCCTTCCGGCTCAAGCTCGTCATCGGCGGCCTCTCCTCGATCGGCCTGATCGTGCTCGCCGGCCCGATCGCGTCGGCCTATGGCGAACCTGGCCTGGCCTGGCCGCTTCGCATCCTCGCGCTCGCGATCTTCGGGCAGAGCCTGATGCTGCTCTGGGCCACGATCTTCGAGGCGCTCGGCCGGATCTCGGTCTACCTGCGCGTCGTCCTCGCCGAGAGCGCGCTCGAGGCCGGGCTCTCGATCGCGATCGTCCTGTTCGGCACGGGCGCCACCGGGGCGATGGCCGGCCGAGCCGCCGCCTACGCCTTCGCCGCCGGCTTCGGCCTGGCGCTCATCGCACGCACGATCGGCCACAGCGTGCGACCGCGCCGCGCCGGCCACGGGCACACGAGGCGGATCGCGGTCTACGGCTCGGCCCTCCTGCTGGTCGACGGCGCGTTCACGCTGTTCAGCGCGATCGACGTGCTCCTGATCGGCGCGATCCTGACCGTCTCGGCGGTCGGGCTCTTCGAGGCCGCCTTCAAGCTCGCCGGCCTCCTCTACTTCATCGGCCTGCCGGTGCGCAGCGCCGTCGCGCCCCGCCTCACCCGCGGCGGCAGCGGGCCCGACCACGAGGCTCTCGAGACCGCCATTCGCTACCTGGTCCTGGTTCAGGGCGTGATCCTCGCGCCGTTGATCGTGTGGGCCGAGCCGCTCACCCGGATCGTGCTTGGCACGGATTACCTGGGATCGGTGGACACCCTCCGCGCGCTGGCGCCCTTTGCCCTGCTGACCGCTGTCTCCCCTCTGCTGGCGGGCGCCGCCAACTACCTCGGCGCCGCCGCCCGGCGCGTTCCGATCGCCATCGCCGCCGTGGTCGTGAACGCGGCGATCGACGTGGCGCTGCTCGGCGAGATCGGGATCATCGCCGGGGCAATCGGCACCGATGTGGCGTACGCGCTCTACGTCGCGGGCCACCTCCGGCTCTGCCGCGACCTGGCGGGCCTGCGCCTCAGGCCGCTCGTGGCGCCGCTGCTGGCTTCGCTGGCGGCCGCCGGCGCCATGTCCCTCGTACTGCTGCCGTTCGGCACCGGCGAGGTCGCCGTCCCGCTCGTCGTCGTGGGCGGCACGCTCGGAATGGCCGTCTACGCGGGAATGCTGGTGCTGACTCGGCAGGTCACGCGCGCTGAGCTGGCAGCGCTGATCCGGCGGCTCCGCCGCCCGCGCGGCGCGCCGCCAGCTCAGCCCGGCTGATCGCAAGCAGCGCCGGGCAGAGGCTCAACAGCAGCCATAGCTGCTTGCTGTACTGGCGCGAGCCGAAGAAGTCGGCCGCGAGCAGCCCGACGATGACCACGATCATCGCCCGTGCGAGGACGTCGAGCTGGCGGTCGCCGGCACGGGACGCGACGCCCAGCGCCCGCGCGGCGCACCACAACGAGAAGGCGATCACGGCCAGGAACAGGGCGAGGCCGACCACCCCCAGCTCCGCGAGCACGTTCAGGTAGGTGTTGTGTGCCACCTTGGGGTTGTCGACGATGAAGTCATCGCGCAGCAGCGTTCCCGGCTCCAGCAGGTAGTGGATCGAAGCGATTGGGAAGTTCCCCGCACCGACGCCGCGCAATGGCTGATCCTCGACCATCCGCCAACCGACGGTCCAGATGTCCGTTCGGCCCGTGCCCCCCTCGACGTCGAGGATGCGGTCGCGCGCTTCGACCGACGCGAAGGCGCCGAAGTAGACCACGGCCGCAACGACCGCCGCCACCGCCACGCCGAGTACGACGCCCCGCCGCCGCCGCCCGGCCATGAAGACGGCCGCCAGCAGCGAGGCCCCCAGCGCCACGAGACCACCACGGGACAACGTCAGGAACACGGCAAACACGCACAGCGGCACGGCGATCGTCGTGAGGAGTCGCAGCACGGGCTTGCCGGTCAACGCGAAGGCAAGCGCCGCGGCAAGGGTGCCGCCGGCGACGAGGGAGGCCGCGGTTTCGTTCGCGTTGCCGATTCCCACGCGCTCCGGGTCGTCCGCCGGCGCGCCGACCACGATCCCGTAGAAGGCGGCGACAACGGCGCCCAGGACGAGGCTGCCCAAGACCCAGAGGAACTGCTCGCGCGTACGGACCCCCGCGAAGACGATCAGGAACAGCATCGCGTTCGGCAGGTAGCGCGTGGCCGAGTCGATCGCCGCGCCGCTGTCCTCCGCCCAGACGGCGCTCACGGCGGCCCAGGCCACCAGGGAGATCAGGACGAACAGAAAGGCCGCTGGGCTGAAGATCCCCTCGCGCTGATCGCGCTCCCCCGCAGTGATTAGCGCGAACCAGGACAGCACCAGCACCAGGCCCACCACCTTGGAGATCGAGAGCACCCCCGCGGGGAGAACCGTCTCCAGGAACGTCAGGAAAGCGAGCAGGCAGATGCCGGCGGTGAGGTTCGCCATCGCGATGATGAGCAGCACCAGACCGAGGGTCAGACCGATCGCGAGGGCGGGGTCGACGCCGGCCAGGATGCCCATCGACAGCGACGAGACGGCCAGTCCGGCCGCAAGCAGCTTGACCGGCAGCTCTACTCGCGCCGTCACGACTGCCGGCTCAGCGCTCGGCAGGGAAGATCGGCTTCTCCTCGGACTCCTCGGACTCCTCGGACTCCGCGGGCATCAGCCACTCGGCCTCGGGGGTCCGCCGGCGCTGCTGCGAGCGGTAGTCGCCCTGCTCCTCCGGCGAGCTCCCGCCGACGACCACGAAGCCGGCCGGCCTGATCGCGTTCTGGTCGAGCAGGTCACCGAGACGCGCGAGCTGCGCGAGGTTGCTCGATCCCAAGCGCACGACGAGCACGACGTCGTCGACCTGGCGGGCGAGCGGCATCGCGTCGATCACCTGCGTGAGCGGCGGGGTGTCGAGCACCACGTAGTCGGCGAGGCCCTCGGCCTCCTCCAGCAGGGTCGCCGCGGCCGGCAGCGAGAGCACCTCGGCCAGCCAGTCGTCGGCGTGGTCGACCAACAGCACGGAGAGGTTGTAGTCGAACGGAGGGGCGGGCACGAGCGCCCGCTCGAGCGGCACGTTGCCGAGCAGCACGTCGCCGATTCCGGCCCGCGCCTGGATTCCCAGCGCCTCACCCACGGTCGGACGACGAAAGTCCGCCTCGATCAGGATCACTCGGTTGCCGCCCAGCGCGAGCGAGGAGGCGAGGTTGATGGCGGTCGTCGTCTTGCCGTCCTGGGGCGACGGTCCCGTGATCAGGATCGAACGGCTGTCGCCCTCGGGACCCCGCTGGGCGGCGAGCATCGTGCGCAGTGTCCTGAAGGACTCCAGCGTCATGGGCGACAGCTCACCGGGTGGCAGGGCATGCCGGCGCTTCTCGCGCGGCCCGAACCCCCAGCGGCGGTCCCCGTACGAGAACGTGCGCGCGCGCTTCTCCTGAGGCACCCGCGCCAGGATGGGCAGGCTGTAGAGCTCTCGTAGCTGCTCCTCGCGCCGTAGACGCGGGTCGAGCGCACTCATCGCGAAGGCGCCGCCCACACCGAGAATCAGGCCGGCGATGATCCCCGCCGCGATGGTGAGACCGGGACGCGGCGCGAAGGGCGACGGAGGAGGCTGCGCGCGGGTCTCCACGCGCAGGGTGGGATCGCCCGTTGCGCGAAGGCTCTCGAGCCGGACCAGCTGCCCGCTGAGGACCTGCGTGTCCTGGCCGCGGTCCGCCGCCTCCGCAATCTGCTGCCGGATGCGCGGGAGTTGCTGGTTGATCTCCCGGCGCAGCTCCTCCGAACGCTCCGCCACCACTTCCGTCGAGAAGCCGTTGGCGATGTCCGCGGCGAGCTCGGGAGAGTTGGCCTCCGCTCGCACCGAGACGATGTTGCTCTGCGCAACCGGCTCGGCGGAGACGGCCCCCTGCAGCTCGCTGACGCTCTCGTCGAGGCCGAGCTTGCGCTGAACGCGTGCCGCCACGTCGCGGCTCGTCACGAGCCGAGAGGCGGTCGACACGTCGCGGGTTGGGTCGCTTGATTCGTGGATCACCGGCAGCCCCGTCAGCGCGGTGTCGTTCTGGCTGGCGGGGGAGACGAGCAGGTCCGCCTCCGCGCGATACTTGTCGTCGGCGACGACCAGGTAGAGGGCCGCGACCAGCGTGGTCGCAATCGTCACCGCCGCTATCAGCCGGAGTCGCTCACGTAACGTGTGGACATAGCGCTCGAGACCCGAGGTCCCCAGCTGGGGACGGCGCCAGGGAGCGCCCGCGGAATCCCGCGGCGCCTCCGCATCGGGTGGGTTCATGCGGATAACTATGACATCAGCCTGCGCTCCAAACGCGCCGTAAATGACTGCCAAGCAACCGCTCCGCGTCGCCGTCTACGCCGACAACTGGTATCGGCCCCAGCCGGACGGCGTGTACGCCGATCGCTCGCTGGTCCTATTCATCGCCGGCGTGGCCAGGGCGGCCGAGCACACGGTGCTGCTCGGGCAGCTCGATCCAGAGCTGCCGCGCGCGCACTACCGCGTACCCGACGAGCTTTGCTTCGTTGGCCTTCCCTCCTACCCCAGCATGCTGAGCCCGCGCGCGCTGCTGGCGATGCTGGGCTCGCTCCGGCGTTTCTGGCGCGTGCTGGGCGAGGTCGACGTCGTCTGGCTGCTCGGCCCGCATCCGCTCTGCCTTGCCTTCAGCGCGCTCGCGGCGCTGCGCGGGCGACGGGTCGCGCTCGGCGTGCGACAGGACTTTCCCGCCTATGTGCGCAGCCGCCACCCCGGCAGACGGATCGTCCATCTGGCCGGCGACCTCCTCGAGCTCTCGTATCGGCTGCTCTCCCGGCGCTGTCCGACCGTCGTTGTCGGCCCAGAGCTCGAGCGCAACTACTCGGGCGCGCGCCGACTGCTGTCGATCTCCGTGTCGCTCGTGCGCGACTCCGACATTGCCGACGCGGACGAGTCCTCGCGGCGCAGCTGGGACGGGGAGCGGACCGTGCTGACCGTGGGGCGGCTCGAGACCGAGAAAAACCCGCTGATGCTCGCCGAGATCCTCGAACGGCTCGACGGCGGTGACTGGCGGCTGCTCGTCTGCGGCGAGGGCCCGCTCGAGGGCGAGCTGCAGGCACGCCTGCGCGAGCTGGGCGTCGCGGACCGGGCGGAGCTGCTCGGCTACCTGCCCATCCATGACGGGCTCCTCGACCGTTACCGGGCCGCCCACGCGTTCCTCCACGTCTCCTGGACCGAGGGCATGCCGCAGGTGCTGCTCGAGGCCTTCGCGTCGGGGACGCCGGTGGTCGCCACCGCCGTGGGAGGCGTTCCCGAGGCGGCGGGCGACGCGGCGCTGCTCATTCCTCCCGGCGATCCCGAGGCCGCGGCCCGCGCGCTCGAGCGGCTCGCTTCGGATCCCGAGCTGCGCCGGCGGCTCGTCAGGGAGGGCATCGAGCGGCTGCGCGGACGCACCCTCGAGGCCCAGTCGGCGCTCGTCGCCCGCTTCCTCGCCGACTAGGACGGCCAGACGCGCGTCCCACGCAGCCAGCGGACGGCGCGTGAGGTCTTCAGGCGAAAGCGGCGCTCGTCGTCGCCGTGGTAGATGCCGATGCGCGGCCAGGCCAGCCTCAGCGCGGGCCCAAGCCGGCCGGGCAGCGTGCCGGCTACGCCGTAGCCCGCGCTGCGGGCGGCCTCCACCACGCGCTCGTCGTGGTCGCCGTACGGATAGGCGAGCGCGTCGCATGGACGGCCGAGCCGCTCGGCCACGAGCGCCCGCGACTCGACCAGCTCGTGCGCGAGCTGGTCATCGCCGAGCGTCGTGAGCCGAGGGTGTGAGCAGGTATGCGACCCGATTTCCCAGCCGGCATCGGCGAGCACCCCGAGCTGCTCCCAGGACATCGGCCGCAGCTCGCGCTCGTACGGCCCGCCGAGCCACCGGTCGATCCCGTCCCACGCCATCGGCTCCGCCGGCCTCTCCGGGTAGTCGGTGGGCACGAACACGGTCGCCGGAAAACCGACCTCGTCCAGGATCGGCATCGCCAGTTCGAGCACCGACAGGTAGGCGTCGTCGAACGTGACCGCCACCGTGGGCCCGTCGGACGGCTGGCTGAGCGCCCGCTCGAAGGTCACACCCCGGAAGCCACTCCGGGACAATCGCCGCAGCTGGCGCTCGAACGCCTCGGGCGTGACCGACAGCGGCGCGGGCCAGCGCTCGCTGACGGCGTGGTAGCAGAGCACGAGGAGGTCGCCCATGATCAGCGCCGGGCGAGCAGGACGCGTCGAATCGCCTCGTAGCGCTCGCCGGCGAGCCGCTTGGCCACCCCCCGCAGGACCCACGTGCTGCGCTGACGCGCCCAGGGAACAGGTCGACCGGCGGCCGCGGCCGCAGCCTCATCCGCAGCGGTGTCGCGGCGGATCGCGTAGCGGCCGATGATCAGGCAGCCGTCGACCTGTCCGGGCCGCTGGCTCGGCAGCGAGCTGAAGAGGGCGCTGTAGCCGGCCGCCGCCGCGGCCCGACCGACGCTCGGGGAATACAACCCACCCGGCACGCTCGCGGTCGACACGCGCCGGCCGAGCTCCTCGGCCAGCACGGCGCCGCTGCGGGACCATTCGTCCAGCAGCACCTCCGCGGAGCACGCGGCCATCCGGTCGGGATGGCTGCACGAGTGCGAGCCGACCACGTGGCCGCAGCGCGCAAGCTCGCGGACACCGTCCCAGGTCAGGAACCCCGGAGTGCCGACCAGGTCGGTGGCGATGAAGAAGTGCCCCCGCCAGGAGCGCCGGGCGAGCTGCTCCGCGGCCTCCAGCGCGCTCGCGGCGCCGTCGTCGAAGGTCAGCATCCACGTTGCGTCGCGCGCGCTTCCGCCCGTCAGATCGTCGGCGCTCGCGGGCGGGCGCCCGGTGGCCGCGGCGATGCGTTCCAGATGCTCGCTGAAGCGATCCGGCGCGACGGCGTACGCGGCGGCACCGGCCCCTTCGAACCCGTCGCGCGGGCCGCCTTCGGCGACCAGCCCGTGGTACATCAGCGCCCGGACCCTCACGGCTGCTCGCGCCGCAGGGCACGCATCAGACCGACCGCCTGGCCCGATCCCTGGCCCAGGTGGAACGCCGGGAACGCCGCCAGGACGCCGGGCAGCAGCGTCCAGGACTCCTCACGGCGGTGCACCCCACGGGCAGCGAAGAAGGCCGCGAGGATTCCGTACGCGAGCCACTCCGCCGTCAGGAGGCGGCGCGCCATCCGCGAGCGCGGCGCCGCGGCGAGCAGGCCTCCCGTACCGACTACGAACGCGAGCGGGACCACCCCGCGGAGCGTCGTGATCCGCCGGTGCTTGATCATCACCGGCACCTTCCAGAGCCCGTACTCGAAGTACTGGCGCCAGACTCCGCCGAACGACCCGCGCGGCCGATATGCCACCGTGATCGCGGGGTCGAGCACGATCGTCCCGCCGGCCGCGCGCAGGCGCATGTTGAACTCGTCGTCCTGGTTGCGCACGAGCGCCTCGTCGAACAAGCCGACGCGCTCGAACACCTCGCGCCGGAAAGCCCCGAAGGTGACCGTGTCGGTCTCAACGCGGTCGTCCCCGCTGAGGCGCGTCCAGCCGATGCCCCCGAACGGACTGTCCATGGCACACGCCACGGCCCGCTCGACAGCCGAGGTCCCGGTGGGCACCAGCCGTCCACCCACGTTCCAGGCCCCTGTCTGCTCCGAGACCTCCGCACAGCGACGCAGGTAGTCGTGTGGGTAGCGCGAGTGACAGTCGAGCCGGACGATGAGGTCGCCGCGCGCAGCGCGGATGCAGGCATTCAAGCCAGGCGACACCCATCCGGCGGCGTTGTCGATCACCTGCACGGGAAGGCCGGCATCCCGGGCAGCCGCGCGCAGCCGCTCGATGCTGCCGTCCTCGGAGGCGCCGTCCGCCACGAGCACCTCGAGATCGCCCTCGAAGTCCTGGGCGGCGAGGTCGCTCACGAACGGGTCGACGTTCGCACGCTCGTTCCGGATCGGCACTATCACCGAGACACTTCTGATAGGGGCGCCCACCGACGTCACTATGCCCCAGCCCCCTGACGGGTGGCGCGCCTCCATTGGATCTGGGCGGCGAGGTCCCTCAGCGTCATCATGCCGCGTATACGCGACTTCCGGAAGAACGGGATCCGGCGCTCGCTCGGACCGTATTTGCGCTTGTAGGCTCCCCCGCCGCCCATGTCGAGCAGCGGCACGCCCCGCTCCCTGAGGCGGCGCATCGTGTGCCAGAAGACCGCCTCGTTCGGGCGCAGGATCTGGCGGCTGCGCCAGCTGGCTCCGCCCCAGAAGTAGGCGAACTCGTTCAGCACCGGAAAGATCGCCGTCGCGATCCCCTCCCCCTGCGGGCTGAGCGCGCGGACCAGGAGGAGGTTCCCGCTCGGCTCGAGACAGCGGATCAGCTCGCGGACGCGCTCCACGCCGTAGGGCGGGCGCAGCGACTGCTTCGCGAACACGTCCTCGAGCTGGGCGTAGTACTCGTCGGCGAACTCGATGCCGTGCGCCTCCTCGACGCGCACGCCCTCCTTCTCGCTCTTGCGGATCGCGCGCCGGCAGGCGCTCGACATGCCCGCGAAGATCTCCTTCTCCTCCCGGGCAAGGTCCAGTTCGTAGGTGTTGAACTCGGCGAGCCGCGCACCGAGACCGGAAAGCTCCTCGAAGCGCGCGCGACGGTCGAGCAGCTCGAGGTGCATGCAGCCGAGCTGCTTGAAGGCGAACGGCACGAGCGCCTCCACCGCCTCGCGGCGGCCGATCCCTGGAGCGAGGTTGAAGCCCATGGGCCCCGTCGTCCATCCCTGGAACGGGCTCCCCAGGATCGGCACGCCGTAGCGCCGCAGCATCAGACCGCTGAACCAGCCGACGGGCTCGCCGGCGCGGACGATTCGCGCGACGACCGGATCGGCCCCCTGCGTCCGCGCGACGAACTCGAGCCATCCGGGTGTCTGGAAGACGTTGCGGTCGCCGAACGTGTCCAGCGCCTTCCAGTCCACCTCGTCGAGCGGCACTCGCTCCAGGCGCAACACGGACGACTCAGGTCGCGATCGTGCCGGCACCGCGCGCGGTGCCGGTCACGGACCGAACCTGCGCCACCAGGGCGGCGGTCCCTGGGGCTTGTCCTGCCCCAGCTGCGCCTGGACCACCCGCAGCTGGTGGTGGACCGCCGCACCGCGCTCCTTCGCTCGCTTGAGGTCCGCCTCGGTGGCGGCGCGCGCGTCGCGCTGCCCAGCAAGCACGGCTTCGAGCTCGCCGCACGCTGCCGCGACCTGCTGGCACTCCGCCTCGAGCTCGCCGCAGTCGGCCTCGAGTCGCCGGACTGCCTCGTCGTGCGCCTTGCGCTCCGACTCCAGCTCGGCGGCCTTCGTCTTCAGCTTCGCCTCGGCGTGCTTCTGCCGCACACTGGCGTCGGCGAGCTCGGCTGTAAGGTCCGCCAGCCTCTCCAACAGGTCGGCGACGTCGACGCTTGCGTTCGCATCGGCGGGTGGAGGATCTGGTTCGTGCAGGATTCGCGGTCCGTCCCGCCTCTCGGCCATGTAGTCATGCTAGCCGTCGGTCCGGGCTTCGGCTTACGGATCAGCGCCGGCGGATGTTCATCTTGCCCGTATCGCGATGAACGGCGACCGGGCGCCGCACGAGAACCGCTGCCGCGGTCCAGTAGAGGATGCGCAGGTTGAACCAGAGGCTCCGCCGGTTCGCGTACAGCTTGTCGAGGGCGACCTTCTGGGGAAGGATGCGGCTCACGTAGTCCTCGACCGGTCGCTCCGGGTCGAGAATCCGGCGTTCGTCGCAGAACGCGAGCTGGGACAGGCCGGTGATCCCTGGCGGCACCGCGAGGATCTCCGCATAGTCATCGGGATGGAGGTCGACGAACTCGGGGGCCTCGGGCCTCGGGCCGACCAGGCTCATGCTCCCGCCCAGGACGTGCAGGAGCTGCGGGATCTCGTCGATCCGCAGCCTCGTGAGCAGACCACCGATGCGTGTGAAGCGGGCGTCCTCGTCGGTGGTCAGCGGCGGGCCGAACGCGTGATGGCACATCTTGCGAACCTTCAACATCAGCAGCCGCTGCCCCCGATGGCCAACCCGCTCGCATCGGAAGAAGGCGGGGCCCGCGGACTCAACTCGGACGGCGATCGCGACGAGCACCATCAGCGGCAGCAGGATGGCCAGCAGGAGGAGGGCGAAGACGACATCGAAGGCGCGAACGGCGGCGCCGTTCAGGATCTCGCGGGTCGAGGCACGGGCGGCCTCGGCCAGCTCGGCCTGGGGCAGCACGGCCAGCTCGGCCGGGGGCAGCACGGCCAGGTCGACAGCAAGCGCGGCGACTTGCTCGGATTCAGGCAAAGGGGCGGTTGCGTCCCCAGCAGTACTGAGGGTCATATGCATCGATCTCCAGAGGCGGAGTGCTTCCGTCCGGGAAGCACTCGGCGCTAGGCCAGCCTTGGCGGCGGGGCTATGTCGAGGGGGGTCTGTCGACCGTATATCCGATTTCGCTCACGCGCCAGGGTGTACGCATCCAACCCTTGTGGAATTGGCGCCTTCGCACGGGGTACAGACAAGTTGCGTAAATGAAGCCCGTGCGTCTGCTCGGTGGGGCGGCCCTTTCGGCCGCTGGGCGCGCTCAAGGATGATCGCTTTCTGATCACCGCTTGCGCAGGTTCATCCTGCCGGTGTCGCGGTGCACCGCGACGGGGCGTCTCATGACAACGGCCACGGCCGTCCACCAGAGGATCCTCACGTTGAAGGCCACGCTCCGGCGTCTCACATAGAGCTCGTCGAGGCCAACCTTCTGAGGAAGGATGCGGTTGACGTAGTGCCTGACCGGATCATCGGGGTCGAGGATCCGGCATTCCTCGGCGAACGCGATCTGGGACAGGCCGGTGATGCCGGGACGCACCGAGAGGATCTCCTGGTAGGAGTCGCGATGAAGCCCAACGAACTCGGCGACCTCGGGCCTCGGGCCGACGAGGCTCATGGTTCCGCGCAGGACGTGCAGGAGCTGAGGGATCTCGTCGATCTTCAGCTGCGCCAGCCGACGGCCGAGGCGCGTCAGGCGGACGTCCTGGCCAGTCGTGAGCGCGACGCCCAGCGCCCGGTCGCTCATCTTGCGGAGCTTCAACATCCAAAGCGTCCGCCCGCGGTAGCCCACTCGCTCACAGCGGAAGAAGGCGGGGCCCGGCGATTCGATGCGAACGGCGATCGCGGCGACGACCAGCAGCGGCAACAGGACGAGCAGCAGCAGAGCGGCCACGACGATGTCGAACGTGCGGATCGCTGCGGCGGCCAGGAGCTCCATGGCCGGGCTGCGGGCGCCGCTCGGCTCAGCCGCGGGCAGCAGGCCCAGCTCGGCAGCGCGCAGATCAGCACCGGCAAGGACGGCCACTTGCTCCGACTCGGACGAACTAACGGTCGCTTCCCCAGCAGCACTGAGGGTCATCGGCATCTCTCCAAAACCGGAGCGCTCCCTTTCGGGAGTACTCAGCACTAGGTAGCGACCTACTGCCGAACCTACACTCAATCCGCGCCGTTCGCCACGACGAACGCACTTCTTGTGCGCAGGGCTGGGGGCGCGCTCAGACCTTGTTGCGCTGGAGCAGCTTCTTTCCGATGACCATGCGCTGGATCTCGGAGGTGCCCTCGCCGATCAAGAGCAGCGGCGCGTCGCGGTAGAGCCGCTCGATCTCGTACTCCTTCGAGTAGCCGTAGCCGCCGTGGATCCGGAACGACTCCTCCACGACCTCCTTGCCCGTCTCCGAGGCGAACAGCTTGGCCATGCCCGCCTCGAGGTCGCTGCGCTGGCCGGCGTCCTTCATGCGCGCCGCCTTGAGCGTCAGCAGCCTGGCGGCCTCGATCTTGGTCGCCATATCCGCGAGCTTGAACTGGATCGCCTGGTGCTCCGCGATCGGGCGGCCGAAGGTCTTGCGCTCCTGCGAGTAGCGCAGCGCCAGCTCGAGCGCGCGCTGGGCGATGCCGACGCCGCGGGCGGCCACGTTCACGCGGCCGACCTCGAGCGCGTCCATCATCTGCGCGAAGCCCTTGCCGAGCCCCGCCTCCTCACCGCCGAGGATGCGCTCGGGCGGGCAGCGGAAGCCGTCGTAGACGAGCTCGGTGGACTCGACGCCCTTGTAGCCCATCTTCTTGATCTGCGGCGGGACGGTCAGCCCGTCGCCCCGCTCGGCGCCCGGCTCCTTCTCCGTGATGAAGCAGGTCATCCCGGTGTGCGGCGGGTCGGCCTTGGGGTCGCTCTTCATCAGTACGAAGACGACCGCGGAGCGCAGGCCGTTCGTGACCCACATCTTCTGGCCGGTCAGCTCCCAGTCGCCGTCGTCCGTCTTCTTGGCGGTTGCCTTGATGCCCTGCACGTCCGAGCCGCACTCGGGCTCGGAGAGCGAGAAGGCGGCGCGGATCTCGCCGGTCGCCATCTTCGGCAGGAAGGACTCCTTCTGCTCGTCCGTCCCGAACTTCATCAACAGGTAGGAACCGATGAAGTGGGTGTTGACGATGCCTGAAATAGAGATCCAGCCGCGCGAGAGCTCCTCGACGATCATTGAATAGGTCGTGAGGTCGAGCCCCATCCCGCCGTACTCCTCGGGGATCGTCACGCCGAAGAGACCGAGCTCCTTCATCTGCTCCACGACCGCCTCGGGGAACTTGTCCTCGTGATCGTGCTCCTCGGCGATCGGGATGACCTCGTTGTCGACGAACTGGCGGACCATCTCCGTGATGGCCTGCTGTTCCTCGGTCTTCTCGGTGAACGGGCTCGTGGCTACCGCCATGGTTTCAGGCATGCTCCGGTTCGTTGACTCGCGAGTCAAGCAAGGATATTGGAGCGAGAGTGCGCGGCTCGGCGGCATGGTGGTGGCCGCTCGTCCGTCTCGCTCCGGACCCGCCGGCACAAATGCGGCTCGCCTCAGTGATTGCGCTGGTGCTCGGCGGTCGCCGGCTCGGGCGCTCCGCGCGGGCGCGCGGGGTGAGGCTGCGAGTGAACGGCGCCAGCGTGCGCTTCACGGTCGCCGGTCTGGGTGACCTGCTCGCCCTGCGCGAGGTCTTCAGCGCGCGCGACTACGAGGTCGAGCTCGCCGAGCCGCCGGCGCGCATAGTCGACCTCGGCGCGAACATCGGGGCGGCAAGCGTCTTCTTCGCGACGCGCTGGCCGGACGCTCGCGTCCTGGCGCTCGAGCCGGACCCGGACACCTTCGAGCGGCTCGTCCGCAACACCGCGCCGTTCGCCGGTGTGAGCGCGGAACGGCTCGCGGTGGCGGGCGCGCCGGGCGAGCTGCGGGTGCGCCCGAGCGCGTGGGGTGACTCACTAACCAGCTCGACGCTCTCCGGCGCCGGCGAGGGCAGGCCCGTCCCCGCGGTCACGCTCGACGAGATCGTTGAGCATTGCGGCGGGCGCATCGACCTGCTCAAGTTCGACATCGAGGGGATGGAGCTCGAGATGCTCCGCGCAGCGAAGCGGCTCGACGCCGTCGACACGATCGTCGGCGAGCTCCACGAGGAGATGATGGGCGCGCCCGCGGGCGAGGTGGCGCGACTGCTGTCAGCCCACAACGTCGCGATCGAGCCGCTCCCCGGAGGCCAGAAGCTGCTGCTTGCCAGGCGTCAGTAGCCGGAGGGGTGGCGGGCGACGAACGCCGAGGAGCGGCGCAGCGTCTTGCTCCAGCGCGGGCCGCTGCCGGGGCCCGGGGCGTCCGGGTCCCGCATCGAGGTGTCGAAGCGGAAGCCCGCGATCACCACGTAGGCGTGGCCGCCGTGCGCGTAGACGGTGATCCAGGTGCCGGGGCCTTCCTCGCCCCAGCTCATGAGCGAGCCGCTCGGCAGCGGCGAGCGCAGGAAACGGCCGCCGTAGAGCGCGTAGGAAACCGCGCCGGAGCAGTCGTAGCCGGCGTCGAGCTGACCCCTCTTGTAGAGCTTGTGGCCGCCGCCGTAGATGTAGGGCTTCTCCACCAGGCGGTTGGCGGCCTCGATCGCACGCGCAACGCGAACCGGCGCAGAGACGGGGGCGATCAGCCGGCCGTTGACGAGCGTCGCCTTCTCCGGCGGGGGCGGAGGAGGCGTGAAGGTCGCGCCACCGCCGCCGGACGCGATGACCTCGGCGGACGCCGCGGGTGCGAGCGTCGCGACTCCGGTGAGGCAGGCGAGCGCCATGAAAGCGCGCAGCAGTCTTTTGCGTGAAGGTGAAGGCATTCTCTCTCGAACGCCTGCGGGGTTAGCTGACGGGCTCGCGCTGAAAGAGCTTGCGCGCTCCTTGAGACATCCAAGAAGTTCGCCCCAGTGGCCGAAGCCACCTTTGGTTCCCCCGCTCCGCGCAACCGCGGATTCGGCGTGGCGTGCAACCTACCAAATGATTCGGCAGGTGACTTCCCCACTTTAATTTTGTTTCAAACCAGTTCAGCGCGGGACGGCGCGGTCCTGCTTTTGGCGCGCCGTCTTGGGCCGCCGGCGTCCAGGCGCAGGAGCGACCAGGCGATCAGCGCGAACAGGGACAGGGCGATCGCCAGCACGGTCAGGTAGGCGATGGCGCTGAGCGCGGGCGCCACATCCTGCTTTCGCTCGCGCTGGAGCACGGCGATGTCGGGCCGGAAGCTGCGGGTGAACGCGGAGCCGGCGGGCGTCTCCGGCGCCGGGATGGCGCGGTCCAGGGGCTGGAAGATCGGGACCGCGACGAGCGCGCTTCCCTGCTGCAGGCGCAGCGTGGCCTTCCAGCCGCCGTACACGGGGATCGGCTCCGTCGTCCGGTACTCGCCCGGGCCGGTCCGCTCGAGCGGGTCGAGCACGCTGCCACCGCCCTGCCAGGCCGTGACGTTGAGGAACTCGGGGTCGTCGCCGACGGCTGTCGGCGGGTCGATCCGGATGTCGGCCGCGACCGTCCGGTCGGGCCCGGGCTGGACGTCGCGCAGCGCGACCGTCGCGCTCCGGGGCCCGTCGTCCGTGAGCGGCACGTTCCACGCAAGGACCGCGACGAGCGCCACGGCGCCGAGCAGCGCGGCGCGCCTGTCCACCGCTCCCAGCCGCGCCGGCAGCGCCGCAGGCGCGCGCGACGGCAGCCCGCCGCTGAGGGCGGAGCCGATGAAGCCGCCGAGCGCTCCGCCCGCGACGGCGGTCACGAGCCCCGCGACGGCCGCCTCGGGCAGCAGCGACGCCGGCCACGGGATCGGCATCCATACGTGCGACCAGCCCCACTCGGCCGCAAGGCCGATCGTGCCGATGAGGACGCCGGCGAGGGCGCCGGTCACGACCGGGCTGCGGCCCGCGGAGCGCAGGAACACGAGCTCCACGAGCACGGCCTCGACGAGATAGAGCGGGAAGTGCGGCAGCGTCTGGTCCCAGACTCCAGCGACCATGATCGCTATGAAGCCGCGGATGACGATGAAGCCGACTGCGGCCAGCAGCGCTCCGCCGCGGCCGAGGTAGATGCGCGCCGCGACCAGCCCGATGCCTCCCGCCAGCATGATCAGGATCGGGTGCAGGACGAGCCGGAACTGCGGCACGCCGAAGTCGAACTCGCCCTGGAAGGTGGACAGCGCGACGAGAAAACCGCCCACGAGCAGGCCGCGGCGCAGGTGGTAGATCACGACCGGGCTGCTGTCACGCTCGGGGTCGCGGCCGACCGTCCGGATCCCCTCCGCGAACAGGACCATCCCGCCGAGGACGGCCAGCGACCCGCCGCCGATCAGCATCAGGTGGGTCGGCCCCCAGAGCGTCACGTCCTGGCCGAAGATGCGGTGCCAGAGGTCGTCCAGCGGGAAGCCGGTGAGGGCGAACGCGCCGCAGGCGGCGATCATCAGCCCGCCGACCGGTGCCCACCAGTCTCCGCCGAGATGGATGGCCGTCGGGCAGGGCCGCTCGCGGCCCGCGAGCGCGATCGACAGCGCCCCCGCGAGCAGCGACCCGTACAACCCCACGAGGATCAGGTAGTGCGCCGGGTTGGCGAGCGGACCGTCGTCGCGGCCGTTGTCGATGTGGAGGGAGATGTCCCAGTACATCCCGAGCGCGGCGGTGAGCAGCGACAGGCCCATCACCGCGGAAGGAAGGGCGGCCCAGCCCGGCAGCCCGGTCTGGCGCTCGGCGAAGCGCGCGAGCTGGTGGAGCCAGCTGATCCGGCGGCTGCGGTGGGCGGCGATCACGAGCGCGATCAGCGTGGTCACGACGAGCGCGCCGACGGTCGCGCCGATCGCCTCGGCCGCGGCTGCGCCGCCGGCCGGCTCGCTTCCGGTTGCCTGCGCGAGAAGAGTCACGCCACCCATCTGCCTAAGCTCCCACTGTCGAATGCAGCATGCGCCGGTAGCTTTCCCCGTCCGGCGGACAAACTAACTGACTGTTCAGTAAGTCTAGTGTGACAAGTATCACAGAAGGACCATGAGCTCACCCCCCACCCGACGACGGCTCACGGCCGAGGAGCGCCGCGCCGGCATCCTCGACGCTGCGTTGGCCGTGTTCTCGGCGCGCGGCTACCACGCGTCGTCGATCGACGACATCGCCCGCGAGGCGGGCATCTCGAAGGCGCTGATCTACGAGCACTTCGACTCCAAGCAGGGCCTCTACGGCGACCTCCTCGAGCAGAACGCGAACGAGCTCTTCGAGCGTCTCGCGGCGTCGCTCGCCGGGGTCGAGGTCGAGTCCGGGGCCGCCCGGCTCGCCACCGGCCTCGACGCCTTCTTCTCGTTCGTCGAGGAGCGACGCGACGCCTGGCGCATCCTCTTCCGCGACGTGTCCGACCCGGAGACCTCGGCCGCCCTCGACCGCATCGTCGAACAGGTGACCGTGGTCGTCGCGGCGCTGATCGCGCAGGACCCCGGCGCCCGCTCGCAGGACAAGAACGAGTCCGAGCCGGCCATCCGCGTGCTCGCGCAGATGCTGGTCGGCGCGGTGCAGTCGGTCGCCAACTGGTGGGCCGAGCACCCCGAGGTGGCGCGCGAGCAGGCCCTCGAGATGGTCATGGACTTCGCCTGGGTCGGGCTCGAGCGGCTCAGCGCGGGCGATCGCTGGACCCGCGAGGGCTGACGGAAGGCCGGCCGCGAGCTTCGTCGCCGACATAGTCGACGCGGCCGACCCCGAGCGAACCGCGCTGGTCTGGATCTCAAGCGAGGGCGAGCGTGGCGAGGTGAGCTTCGGCGAGCTCGCCGACCGCTCGGCCCGGCTCGCGGGAGCGCTCGCGACCCGCGGCGTGGGTCGCGGAGACGTCGTCATGACCGTGCTCGGCAACCGCCCCGAGTGGGCATACGCAATGGTCGCCTGCTGGCGGCTCGGCGCGGTGGCCCAGCCCTGCACCGAGCAGCTGCGCCCCGCCGACCTGCGCGCGCGCATGGAGCTGGTCGAGCCGCGTGCCGTGGTCGCGGACGAGCGCGACCTCGACCTCGTTGGGGCGGCCGGCTTCGACGGGCCGGTGCTGGCACTACCCGACCCCGCCGTGTTCGACGCCGAGCCCGCCGGCAACGTCGATCCGGCGCCGGACGACCCCGCGCTGATCGTCTTCACGTCCGGCACCGCGGGCGAGCCGAAGCCGGTGCGGCACGGCCACGGCTATCTCTACGGCCAGCGCGTCCAGGCCGAGCACTGGTACGGCGCGCGGCCCGGGGACCTGTGCTGGTGCACCGCCGCGAGCGGCTGGTCGCTGTCGGCGCGCAACGCTTTCGTCGCCGCCTGGCTGCGCGGCGCGACGGCGCTACTCCACGACGCGCGCTTCGATCCGGACGAACGGCTCGAGCTGCTCGAGCGCGAGCGCGTGGCCGTGCTCTGCATGTCCCCCACCGAGTACCGCGCGATCGCCAAGCGCGCCGAGCTGCGGCCGCTGCCGGCGCTGCGCCACGCCTGCGCGGCCGGCGAGCCGCTGAACCCGGAGGTGGTGCGGGCCTGGCAGGAGGACGTCGGCGTCTCGATCCATGACGGCTATGGCCAGACCGAGACCGGCCACCTGACCGGCATGCCGATCGGCCCGCCGGTCCGGCCCGGCTCGATGGGCCGCCCGCTGCCCGGCTTCCGCGCCTGGATCGACGCGGGCGAGCTCGTGATCGACCCGGCGACCGTCCCGACCTTCTTCCTCGACGGCCCGCGCGACCGGCCCTGGCACACCGGCGATCGCGTGAGCCAGGACGAAGACGGCTACCTCTGGTTCGAGGGGCGCACGGACGACCTGATCATCTCGGCCGGCTACCGCATCGGGCCCTTCGAGGTCGAGTCCGCGCTCGTCGCCCACCCCGCCGTAGCGGAGGCCGCCGCGGTCGCGGCGCCCGACGAGGTGCGCGGCCAGGTCGTCCGCGCCGTCGTCGTCCTGCGCGACGGCTATGCCGCGGGCGACGAAATCGCCCGCGAGCTGCAGGACCACGTCAAGGAGACGACGGCCCCATACAAGTACCCGCGCGTCGTCGACTTCGCTGACGCGCTTCCGAAGACGGCCAGTGGCAAGATCAAGCGGGCAGAGCTGCGAGCAGCCAATCCACTTACGAACAGTAAGCTCTGAGCATGGACGCTGGTGTGGCAACACTCGATCCCCCGGTGGACCCGGCGCGCGACCACGTGCGCGGGCCGGAGGACGCGCAGGTGACGCTTGTGGAGTACGGCGACTTCCAGTGCCCGTACTGCGGCGACGCCTACCCGGTGGTGCAGGAGCTCGTGGAGCGCTTCGGCGACGGGCTTCGCTTCGTGTTCCGCCACATGCCGCTCGCCGACCTGCATCCGCGCGCCCCGGCGGCCGCCGAGGCGGCGGAGGCCGCCGCGGCTCAGGGGCGCTTCTGGGAGATGCACGATCGCCTCTTCGAACACCAGCATGAGCTGAGCGACGCGGACCTCCGCGAGCACGCCGCCGCGATCGGCCTCGACGTCGAGCGCTTCGACCGTGAGCTGACCGAGGGCGTTCATTCGGCACGGGTCGAGCAGGACTACCTCAGCGGGGTGCGCAGCGGGACTCCGAGCACCCCGCGGTTCTTCGTCAACGACGTGATCCACCTGGGCTCGCCCTCGTTCCCGGAGCTGGCAGAGCGGATCGCGACCGAGCTCGCGAACGCCTGATCAGCCGAAGGGGTCGAGCGTCGCCAGGTAGTGGCGCAGCAGCGGGTCGATCACCCGCCAGCGGCCGCGCGCCTCGTGCTCGATGATGCCGGCGTCGCGGAGCAGCTTGAGCACGCGGTCGCGGACGCCCGCGTGAATGCGCCGCGGCGGCGACTCGCCGGCCGCGACGGTGCGCGCCACCAGCAGCCCGTGCTTGTGCAGAAGCCGGATCCGCTCGACCACCTGCTCCATCGTCGGGCGGTCGCCCTCGAGCGCCCGCTCGAAGCCGAGCTGCACCAGCTCGAAGCCGATCTCGCGGGTGTCGAGCTCGATCGAGATCAGGTGGGTCTGCTGGGCGATCCGCATCGTCGCGCGCGGGTGGCCGCCGCCCAGCTCGACGATCCGGTCCAGCGCCGGCCCGGCCACGCTGCAGTCGTCCGCGGCGAAGCGCTCCCCCAGCCCGCGGCGCCACTCGTCGTCCGTGATCGGCCGCAGCGAGTAGAAGCTGCCGAAGCCGCTGAACGCGCGCCGCGCCGGGGCGAACAGGTCACGCATGACGTGCTCGATGCTGCCCGCGAACAGGTAGCTGACCGAGGTCGTGCGCTGGAACACCGCGCGCATCCGGTTGGTCACGGCGTCCGGGTCGCCGTAGGGCCGGCGCGCCGCGGCGACCTCCTGGAACTCGTCGAAGAAGAGCATCATCCGGCGCTTGTCCGCGAGCGCGACTCGCTCCGGCAGCTCGAGCGCCAGATCGAGCGCACGCTCGGGGTCCTGCGCGGCCATGCCCGGCCTGACGGCCAGCTCGACCCCCTCCCCCAGCTCGCCGACCAAGCGGATCAGCATCTGCGACTGGACCGCCGACAGTGCCACCCGGCCCGCCCCGCGGGCACGGCGCAGCACGCGATGGACTCCCGAGCGGTTCGCGATCACCGCCGTCGCCAGCGCCTCGGCGAGCTCGGCGGCATCCGAGACGCGGAAGAGGTCGAGCTTCGCCACGTACGCACCGCGCCGGCGCGCGCGCCCGAGCGCGGCCTCGCATACGCTCGTCTTGCCCGTCCGGCGCGGTCCTGCAACGATCAGGTGCGTACCCGCCTCGAGCCGGGTGGTGATCTCGCGCACGTCGTCGCGCCGCCCGATCAGCTGGCTCGCGGGGATCGGCGAGTCGCTCGGGAACAGATCTCCACTGGCCTGGCGCATCAACGACAGACTTTACACGATTTCTGTGTAATGACTACACATGGATTGTGTAAAGCCGTCCGTGGGTAGCCTCACCGGCGTATGGCGAACCGACTCGCACACGAGACCTCTCCCTACCTCCTCCAGCACAAGGACAACCCGGTCGACTGGTACCCCTGGGGCGACGAGGCGCTGGCGCGCGCCCGCGACGAGCAGCGGCCGATCCTGCTCTCGATCGGCTACTCGGCCTGCCACTGGTGCCACGTGATGGAGCGCGAGTCGTTCGAGAACGAGCAGACGGCCGCGCTGATGAACGACCAGTTCGTGTGCATCAAGCTCGATCGCGAAGAGCGTCCCGACCTCGACTCGATCTACATGGACGCCTGCCAGGCGATGACCGGCTCCGGGGGCTGGCCGCTGAACGTTTTCCTCACCCCCGACCAGATCCCGTTCTACGCCGGCACCTACTTCCCGCCGGAGTCGCACATGGGCATGCCTGCCTGGAGCGACGTGCTCGACGCCGTGGCCGAGGCCTGGCGCGACCGGCGCGCGGAGATCGACGAGGGCAGCGCCCGGATCGCCGAGCGGCTGCGCGGCGCCGCGCACCTGAGCCCCTCGACCAAGCCCATGAACCCGCGCGCGCTCGACGACGCGGTGGCGGCGCTGCGCCCGCAATACGACCCGGCGAACGGCGGGTTCGGCCAGGCCCCGAAGTTCCCGCCCGCGTCGACGCTCGAGTTCCTGCTCCGCCGAGGCGAGCTGGATATGACGACGCAGACGCTGCGCGCGATGGCGTCGGGCGGCATGTACGACCAGGTTGGCGGCGGCTTCGCGCGCTACTCGGTGGACGCCTACTGGCTCGTACCCCACTTCGAGAAGATGCTCTACGACAACGCCCTGCTCGCGCGCGCGTACCTCCACGGTTGGCAGGTCACCGGCGAGCCCCTGTTCCTGACGGTCGCCCAGGAGACGCTCGACTGGGCACTCGCCGAGATGCGCGGGCCCGAGGGCGGCTTCCTCTCCGCGCTGGACGCGGACTCCGAGGGCGTCGAGGGGAAGTTCTACGTCTGGTCGGTCGAGGAGATGCGCGCGGCGCTCGCCGGCGAGCCCGACGCAGACGAGGCGATCGCCTGGTTCGGCGCGACCGACCGCGGCAACTTCGAGGGACGGAACATCCCTGTCCGCGGCCCGGGCGACCCCGAGCGGCGCGACGAGTGGCGGCGCCGCCTGTACGAGGTGCGCTCGCAGCGGGTCTGGCCCGGCATCGACGACAAGCGCCTCACCTCCTGGAACGCGCTGATGATCTCCGCTCTCGCCGAGGCGGGCGCCGTGCTGGAGCGCGACGACTACCTCGACGCCGCCCGCGACTGCGCTTCCTTCGTGCTCGCCGAGCTGCGCGACGACCAGGGCCGGCTGCTGCGTTCCTGGAAGGACGGCCAGGCGAAGCTGAACGCCTACCTGGAGGACCACGCGTTTCTGCTCGAGGCGCTGCTGACGCTCTACGAGTCGAGCTTCGAGCCGCGCTGGTTCGCCGAGGCGCGCGCTCTCGCGGACTCGATGATCGAGCGCTTCGGTGACGACGAGCAGGGCGGCTTCTTCGAGACCTCGTCCGATCACGAGCAGCTGGTGGCACGCCGCAAGGACCTCGAGGACCACCCGATCCCGGCCGGCAACTCGAGCGCCGCCTACGGGCTGCTGCGGCTCGCGGCGCTCACCGGCGAGCACCGCTACGAGGAACGGGCCGTGTCCGCGCTGCGGCTGCTGCACGAGCTCGCGCCCCAGCACCCGCAGGCGTTCGGCCACCTGATGCAGGCGCTCGACTTCCACCTGTCACCGGTCAAGGAGGTCGCGCTGGCCGGCCCGGACGCACGGGCGCTCGAGCGCGTCGTGCGCTCCGAGTTCCGCCCCCACATCGTGCTCGCGGGCGGCCCGGCGGACGGCGTGCCGCTGCTCGAGGGGCGCGAGCCGGTCGAGGGACGGGCCGCCGCGTACGTCTGCGAGCACTTCGCCTGCAAGCAGCCCGTGACCGAGCCCGGAGATCTCGAACGACTGCTCTCCTAGCAAGCCTCGCGCTGCTCGTGGCTCCCGCCCCGAGCGCGCACGAGCTTGCCGTGCGGCTCGCATCCTGGGGGCCGCGGCCCGCCGCAAGTGCCGCCGAGGCGCGCGCGCAGCGGCTCGTCTCGCGCGGCTTCGCGCGCGCGGGCCTGCGCGTCGGCATCCAGGAGTTCCGCGTGCCGGGCCGCGGCGTATCCCGCAACGTCATCGGCGTCCATGACACCGACTCGTCCTGCCTGCGCATCGTCATGGCCCACAGCGACACGACCCCGAACGCCCCGGGCGCGAACGACAACGCCTCCGGCGTGGCGGTCGTGAGCGAGCTGGCCGGGCGCCTCGACCGGATCGAGCCGGCCTGCGACGTCTGGCTCGTCGCCACCGGAGCGGAGGAGCGCATCTACACGGGCTCGCCAGACCACCTCGGGGCGCTGGCGCTTGCCCGCCGGGTGCGCTCGCGCGGCGGCGGACGCCGGCTCGACTGGGCGCTGTCGCTCGACGAGGTCGGGCGCGACCGGCCCTTCTGGCTGCGCTCGCCGGCCTCCTCCCCGCGCCGTGCCGTCGAGGGCGACCTGCTCGCCGCCGCCGCCCGCGCCCGGGTGCCGGTCAGCTGGGTCCGCGACGAGTCGACCGGCAACTCCGACCACCGCGAGTTCGAGCTGCTCGGGCTGCCCGCCGCCAAGCTCGGCGTCGGAGCGGGTGGCGAGCCGTGCCGGCACAGCCCGTGCGACCGTGCCGGCCGACTCGATCCGGTCTCGCTGCGCCAAGCGCGGCGGCTCGTCGCCGAGGCGCTGCGCTAGCTCGTCACGAACGTTCGCTCTTCGTCGCCCGCAGCCGCACCATCGGTCCGGGCGAGCCGCGACGGCCACCAGACCTTCGGCCCCAACTTCATCACGATGGCCGGCACCAGCACGCTGCGCACCAGGAAGGTGTCGAGCAGCACGCCGAACGCGACCACGAATCCGATCTCCGTGAGGAACACGAGCGGCAGCACCGCCAGCACCGAGAAGGTGCCGGCCAGCACGATGCCGGCGCTCGTGATCACACCACCGGTGACCGCGAGCGCGCGCAGCATCCCCTCGCGCGTGCCGTGCTTGAGGGTCTCCTCGCGCGCACGCGCCATCAGGAAGATGTTGTAGTCGACGCCCAGGGCGACCAGGAACACGAACGCGAACAGCGGCAGCGACGGATCGGAGCCCGGGAAGTCGAAGATCACGTCGAAGACGAAGTAGCCCACGCCGAGGGCCGCGAGGAAGCTGAGGATCACCGTCCCGATCAGGATCAGTGGCGCGACCACCGCGCGCAGCAGCAGCACGAGGATCAGGAACACCACGACCAGGACGATCGGCGGGATCACGGTTGAGTCCCAGCCCGCCGCCTCGCGGACGTCGAACTCGACGGCGCTCGCGCCGCCGACCACCGTCCCCGGGACCGCCTCTGAGGCCGCCGCGCGGATCGGCTCGACGAGATCGAAGGCCTGGGTCGAGTACGGGGGCGGGTCGAGCGTCGCCTGGATGAGCGTGCCCTGCTCGCCCTCCGCCACGGGGCCGGTCACGGCGTCGATCCCGTTGGTCTGCTCGAGCGCGGTCTGCACCCTCTGGACGTCGCCCCCCGGCGGCACGATCACGTCGGCGGGCGCGCTGGCGCCGGCCGGGAAGCTCTCAGCGAGCAGGTCCTGACCCTCCACCGACTCGACCGACGTGCGGTAGCCGTCGTTGGTGGTGAGGTCGGTGGAGAAGAAGGTGAGGCCGGCGCACATCACGAGCAGCACGACGATCGAGCCGGTCATCACGCGAGTGGGACGCAGCGCCACGCGGTCGCCCACGCGCTTCCAGAAGCCGTGCGTCGCGTCCGAGAGGTGCTCGTGCTGAGTCCGCCGGACCTCGTAGGGCTTGAAGATCGAGCTGTCGAAGACGCTGATCACGGACGGCGTCTTCGCCCGTCCGCCTGTCACGAGCGAGACGAAACGGCGCAGCAGTGCCGTGAGGACCGTGAGCGGGAGCAGGATCGCCGCCACGAGCCCGGCGCCGATCACCGGCAGCAGCGCCCGGACCCGCGAGCCGTCGACGATGCGCTTGCCGATGCCGCTCTGCGCCACGTCCGTCGGGGCGCTCCAGTTCGGCGTGTGCGGCACGAACGGCCAGAAGGCGCGCCGTCCGAAGATGGTGAGCATCGCCGGCAGCAGCGTCAGCATGGAAATGGCCGCGCAGGCCACGCCCATAGCGCCGATCGGGCCCAGCCCGGAAGTGCCGTTGACCTTGGCGATGGCCAGGCACAGAAGCGCAGCGATGACGGTCGCCGCCGAGGCGAACACGGCCGGCCCGGCGGAGGTCATCGCCGCCTGCATTGCCTCGTGCCGATCCTCGCTGTGGTGCAGCTCCTCTCGGTAGCGGGACACGATCAGCAGCGCGTAGTCCGTGCCTGCACCCAGCACCAGGACCGACATGATCGAGCTGGACTGCCCGTTGATCGTCACGCCGAGCTCCGAGAGCCCGTAGCCCACCGAACGGGCCAGCAGCTCGGCGAAGATCACCGCCGCCAGCGGGATCCAGAAGAAGATCGGCGACCGGTAGATGACGATCAGCAGGAAGATCACCAGCGAGACCGCGGCCAGCAGCAGCGTTCCGTTGATGCCCTCGAAGACCTTGATGGCGTCGGCCGCGTAGCCGGCGCCGCCGGTGATCTTGACGTCGAGGCCCCCGCCCGGGTCGGAGACCGTGTCGCGCCAGAAATCGACCGGATCGAGGATGTCGTCGGACTCGCCGTTGCCCTTGATGTAGGCGGTGACGATGGCCGCCTTGCCGTCCTGCGAGCAGACCGGCCCCACGAACGGGGCGTAGTCGCCCGGCTGCCCGGGAATCGTCGTCGTCGGGCCGCCGCAGCCCTCCGGGACGTTGCCGGGTGGCGCGCCGCCGCCCTGCTGCCCGCCCTGGCTCTGGCCACCCGACGCCGCCGTCGCGCCATCGGCCACCACGGCCGGGAAGCGCCGCTCGGTCAGGCGCCCGACGTCCTCCACGATCTTCCGCTTGTCCGCCGGCGTCAGGCCGCTCTCGCGCCGGTAGACGATGACCGCAGGCGCCAGCTCGCCGCCCTGCAGGTCCTCCGCCGCTGTCAGCACCTTGGTCGATTCGGCGTCGCCCGGCAGGAACGAGGTCGACTCGTTCTCCTCGGCGTCCATGAACTTCCCGGGCAGGTTGGCGCCGAGGGCGATGAAGATGCCCACGAGCCAGATGAGGAAGACGACCCATTTGGCACGGGGTCCGGCGGCAACGGCGAAGATCGAGCGGCGCTGGGGGTTCATGGCCGCTAAGTGCTACCGATATATCTCTTGATTGTCAAGATACTTAACGGGTAAGATGCACTCCGTCCGATGACAGATCCGATCGAGGTCCTGGTCGCGCTGCGGCGCTACGGGTTGGAGAACGACCGCTTCGACGCGAACGTCGCGCGTGCGCACGACGTGTCGCTCGCGGAGATGAAGGCGATCGACCACATCCAGGCCGAGGGCGAGCTTACTCCCGGCCAGCTCGGCGAGCGGCTCAGCCTCAGCTCGGGGGCCGTGACGGGGGTGATCGACCGCCTCGAGCGCGGCGGCTGGGTGCAGCGCAGCCCTCACCCGAGCGACCGCCGCTCCGTCGTCGTGCGCATGAGCGAGCAGTCGATGGAGGCGGGCGCCCGCATCTACCTGCCCTACTCGGAGGCGCTCGCGCGCGCCGCCGCCGGCCTGTCCGAGACGGCCCGCAAGGCGCTCGTCGACTTCCTCAACGGCGCGGCGGACATCGCCGCCGCTCGCGCTACAGAATGGCGAGATAACGGTCCAGCTCCCACTGGGAAACCTGGACCCGGTAGTCCTCCCACTCCTGCCGCTTGATCTCGATGTAGCGGTTGAAGATGTGCTCGCCGAAGGTGCGCAGCACGAGCTCCGACTCCGCGGTGAGCTCGATGGCCTCGCCGAGCGTCTCCGGCAGCTGCTCGATGCCGAGCCGCTTCCGGTCCTCGGGGCTGATGTGGTACAGGTTCTTCTCCATCGGCTCGGGCAGCTCGTAGCCCTTCTCGATGCCCTCGAGCCCCGCCGCCAGCAGGATCGCGAACGTCAGGTACGGGTTGCAGGCCGGGTCGGGGCAGCGCAGCTCCATGCGCGTCGCCTGCTCCTTGCCGGGGTGGTAGAGCGGCACCCGCACGAGCGCCGAGCGGTTGCGGCGCGACCAGGCGCAGTAGACCGGCGCCTCGTAGCCGGGGACCAGTCGCTTGTAGGAGTTGACCCACTGCGCGAACACCGAGGTGATCTCGCGCGCGTGCTTGAGCTGGCCCGCGATGAACGCCTTGCCGATGTCGGAGAGGAAGTACTGGTCGCTCTCCTCGTAGAAGGCATTGCGGCCCTCCTGGAAGAGCGACTGGTGCGTGTGCATCCCCGAGCCGTTCTCGCCGAACAGCGGCTTCGGCATGAAGGTCGCGTGCCAGCCGTACTTCATGGCGTACTCCTTGACCGTGATGCGGTAGGTCATGCAGTCGTCCGCCATCTTCAGCGCGTCGGCGTAGCGCATGTCGATCTCGTGCTGCGAGGGGCCGACCTCGTGATGGGTGTACTCGACGTGAATGCCGAGCTGCTCGAGCGCCAGCACCGTGTCGCGGCGGACGTCCGAGCCGGCGTCGAGCGTGGTGAGGTCGAAGTAGCCGCCCTCGTCGAGGATCTCCGGGATCCCGTCGGGCGGCCGCGCGCTGCGGAAGTAGAAGAACTCGAGCTCGGGCCCGACGTAGAAGTTCGAGAAGCCCATCTCCTCCGCGCGCTCCAGCGTCCGCCGCAGCACCTGGCGCGGGTCACCCTCGTAGGGCTCGCGGCTCGGCGTCACGACGTCGCAGAACATGCGCGCCACGCCGCGGTCCTCGGGGCGCCAGGGCAGCACCGCGAAGGTCGCCGGGTCCGGCATCGCGATCATGTCCGACTCCTCAATCGCGTTGAAGCCGGTGACGGAGGAGCCGTCGAAGCCCATGCCGCCCTCGAAGGCGTCGTCGAGCTCGGCGGCGTTGATCGAGAAGCTCTTCAGCTGGCCGAGAATGTCCGTGAACCAGAGGCGGACGAAGCGAATGTCGCTGTCCTTGACGAGGGCCTTTACGTCGTCAGCGGTCTGCGGCTGATCGGCCATGCGACTCCTTCTCGATGTCGGGAGCCGCGTAAGTTACAGCGGGCGGGCCGCTCGACTACATCCAGGCGCGCGCCCAGAGCTTGAGCGCTCGCACGGCCGGCTCGAGGGCGGCGCCCTTCTCGGTGAGCGCGTACTCGACCTTTATCGGCATGTCGCCGATGACGCGCCGCTCGACGATCCCCTCGGACTCGAGCTCCTTCATCCGCTCTGAGAGCAGTCGGTCGGACAGGTCGGGGACGAGCTGCTTGACCTCGGAGAAGCGCGCCGGCCCGTCCATGAGGACGAACAGGATCGCGCCGGTCCAGCGCTTGCCCACCAACTCGACCGCCTGGTGGTAGTGCCCGCAGCACGTCTCGCGACGTTCACGACGTACGGCCACAGCCTGCTCCGAGGCCATGTCGTACATCGTAACCCTCATCACGGCAGTGCCCCTCAAGCGGCCTGCAGAAGCCGCGAATCCTCGCTCGAGCCGTCCAGCGGGACGTCGCCGGCGCGCGTGACGAGGTTGCCGAAGGTCGCGAGCGCGACGTGGGCGATGGCCTCGAGGATCTGCTCGTCGTCCCAGCCCGCCTCACGCGTCTCCTCGAGCACGTGCCGCGGCGGCGAGCCGTCGGTCTCGATCAGCGACTTGACGTAGCGCATGAGCATCGACTCCTTCTCGTCGCGCGAATCGAACTCGCGCGCGAGCGCAATCTCGTCGAGGCCGAGGCCGGCGTCGCGGGCCGTGCGCAGCAGCGTCGAAAGCGCGTACTCGCTGCCCTGGTGCTCTGCGACCGCCAGCGCGATGCGCTGCTGGGTGGCGTACGGGAGCGCGCCGTGGCGCAGCTCAGACCGGAAGCGGGCGTATGCGCGCAGCACGGCAGGCGAGCCGGCCAGCACGCCGATGAAGTTCGGGAGCTGTCCGCCGCCGGCGAGCGCACCCTTGAGAATCGGGACGCTGCGCTCGGGGGCCGTGAGCTCGTCGTGGACCTGGAACCTGCTCTCCTTGACCTTCATCGCGCTTCTCTTTCTGCGTACAACTTACCTGCGGTAAGTGTAAAGGAAAAAGGCATGATTTCCACTCCAATATGCATACGGAGCGGGCGGCGCGATGGATGACTTCACGCTCCGGGGCGGGCCCGGGCAGGGTGCTCGAGGAAGCGGTGCTCGAGGGCGCTAGGCGTGCGCGGTCCCGGCGGCGACCGCCACCAGGAGCAGTCCGAGCAGGAAGGCCCACAGGGCGATCCGGTCCGGCTGGGCCATCGGTGCGTCCATCAGTGGCCGGCGCCGGCGCGCGGGGGTCGGCTGGCCGGTGATCGTGATCGTGCGGCGCTCGGGCTCGGCCGCAACCGGAGTGGTCGCCGGCGACGCGGCCCGGCGCTCGAAGCGGCGCGGCTCGCGATGCGTGGCGTCCTCGGTCGGCCGCAGCTCCTCGACCGTCCCGCCCTCCGAATCCAGCAACTCGGAACGACTGGGACTCCGCTCGGCGGCCTCGATCTTCCGCTCCCACTGAAGGAGCACCGCCTCACGGCTCATGTCGTGCTGATCATCCTCGCGCAGAACGCGTACACCGGCTTGCTGCATCAGCTCTCTCTCGTTTCGCCTGCGGGGTTAGCTGACGGGCTCGCGCTGAAAGAGGTGCGCTACACGGACCTCCGTGATTCGCCCCAGGCCTACTGGCCAACGGGTCCCCCGCGCCCTGATTTTCCGCTCAGGGCCTCGGCTATGGACGCGGCCATGCTAGCAGTAGAGACGACGGCCCGGACGGAAAAGCCCGCTGCTTACGGGCGTTTTTGCAACATTCCGTCCAAGCTGCAGGAATCTGTCCCCCGAACTCGACGGCTGGGGCTACTGGCCGGCGACCTGGGAGAGCCAGTTGGCCACGTCCTCGGCGTTCTGCCCCTGGAGGATGTTGGCCGGCATGCGCCCGTCGCCGGTGCCGCCCCGCTTGATCGCGTTGAGGACGCGCTGCTTGTCGAGCCCGCCAAGCTCGTCGAGGTTCGGGCCCGTCACGCCGTGGGCCTGCACCGCCGCGAGGGTGTGGCAGCTCTTGCAGTTCTGGATGAAGAGCTCCTTGCCGAACTCGTCGGCGTGCGAGGGCTGCTCGCCGCGGAGCGCGCCCACCCCGCCCTCCGCCTCCCCGCGCGAGGCGATCACGGCGGCCGGGACGATCACCCCGAGCGCGACGTAGAGGATGAGGATCGTGAAGGTGAAGAGCTTGCCGCCGCGCGTCATGTACATCTCGCGCGCCGCGCCCGCTCCGCCGGCGAACGCGATGAACAGCACCGCGATCCCCGCCACGACGAACGGGGAGAGGACGAGCACGATCTCCATCGGCGCGGCACTCTACCTGCCCCGGGCGACGAGCGCCGGGGTCTACGCGGAGCTGGCGGCGGCGCGCCGGGCGCGCTTCCAGCTTCCGTAGGCCGCGAAGATCTGGTCGAGCCCGGGAAGCTCCTCGTCGTCCGAGGCCTGCTGCTGATAGTCGACCATCAGCAGACGCTCCGGACGGGCGCCGATGAGCTCCGCCACCTCGCATATGGCCCGGCAGACGACGGCATTCGAGACCATCCGCTCAGGCCCCGCGCGCTTCGCCTCGTGCGCGAACACACCGGCCGCGCTGCCGCGGGCGCCCGGCTCCGCCGAGGGCTCGGCCCGCGCGCGGCCGGCACCCACCAGGAGCCTGCAGTGCGGACAGCGCACTGGCTCCTTCGGCCACTCCGTGCCGACGGCCTTGTCGATCAGCAGGTGGCAGTGCGGGCAGTAGGCGTCGTCCGCTGCCTTCTTCCTACGGCTCGGCTTGCTGCGGCGACGGCTTGGGGTCTGGGTGGGCATGCGGAGGCTGCTTCCCTCCTTGCCGCAAATCCGCCTCTCCAAACCCGAATGTTGGTAACACCCCCCAATTGGGCTATGCCTGTCCCCGAGACCACGAAATGGAAGGGCCCCCGCCTGAGCGGGGGCCCTTCCGTAGCCGACCGGTAAGCCGGATCCTGTCGTGGGCAGCCATCCATCTCGCCTTGCAGCGGGGCCTCTCGGCCCTGCGGCCTACCTGGAGCTCGGCGGGCAGCGTCATCGCTCCTGCTTGGCCTTGCACCGGGCGGGGTTTGCCTGGCCGCCGCGTCGCCGCGACGCCGGTGCGCTCTTACCGCACCATTTCACCCTTGCCTGTGCGGAGCTCGCGCGCGGCTCCGCCATCGGCGGTGTGTTTCTGTGGCACTTTCCCGCGGGTTTCCCCGGGTCGGTCTCCCGACCGCCCTGCCCTGCGGTGTCCGGACTTTCCTCGAGGGACCGGTTGTCTCTCCGGTCTCCCCGCGGCTGCCTGGCCGGCCCATCAATGGTAGGCGGCCTGGGGCTGCACGTCGACAGGCGCAGGCTCGTGGCCGGGCTGGGTGAGCTAGGCGGCGCCGGCCGCGATTGAACGCTTGTAGGGGCCATAGCCCCTCAAAGGGTTCAATCGCGGGTCAGGCGGCGGTCAACCGTGCCCGCGGGTCCGCTCACGACGGCGCCGTTCAGCTCCCGGGCGGCGTCCGAGCAGAGCCAGCAGGCGGCCTCTGTGAAGCCGCGGCCACCCGGCTCGCGGGCGAGCGCGTTGATGCGGACACCGCTGCCGGCGTGCTCGAGGGCCGACGCGCGCGTCAGCCCGACGACGCAGCGGGCGTCGTCCGACCAGCCGAGCGGGCCGAGCGCCACGTTCACGATCGCGCCGCCGCCTGAGCCCGCGATCGCGGGCAGCTGGTGGCGGACCGCGAAGTAGACCGCGCGGCAGTCCGGCTCGGCGAGGTGGTCGAGGCCGCGGGCACGGCCCGGCGCGTTCACGGCGACGTCGAGGCGGCCGAACACGGCCAGCGCCGCGTCGGTCAGGCGGGCCACCGCTTCGGGATCGCCGAGGTCGGTGCCGAGCGCGAGTGCCCGGCCGCCGCGTGCCTCGACGCCTCGTGCGACGCGAGCGATGGCGAGCTCGTCGGGAGCGCCGATCACGACGCTCGCACCGCTCTCGGCGAGCGCGGCCGCTACCGCCGCGCTGCCTCGCCCGGCCCCGGTGACCATGGCGACCCGGCCGCGCAGGTCGGCGCCGCCGCCCGCCGCGGCCGGGTGCTCGCGCCCGTGACGGGTGCGCGGCGACGCCCCGCGCCCGGCGGGCGCACCGCCGCGCCGGCGCGGTACGTGGGGGTGTCGGGGCCGGGGGGCGGTGGTCATGTGGGTCCTCCGGAATCGAAATCGGAGCGCTGGATCGTGATCGGCGCAGAGCGATTGCGCATCGGCCTCGGGGTGGATCTCGCGGTACGCCTTTGGATGTATGCGCCGGCGCCATCTGACCCATCTGTGACGACTCGCTCACATAGGGGGGTCCAAGTAATCGAAAGTGCTGTCGACGCACGTCCCACTCGATGCGACACCGGAGGACGAGGAACACGATGCTCGAAGCGCCCAGCCTCACGCTCAACGCAGACAGCCGGAACGGTCACGCCTCCCGCAGCAGCTACGAGGTCGACCGTTATCCAGCCGACCTGTCCGCGGCCCACGCCGCCGCGCCGATCCGCCCGGACCGGTTGACGGTGTGGCCGAGCGAGAATGGTTCCTTCGGGATCGACGTTCGCTGGTACGGGCGCGAGTGCATCCTCCGCGCCGTGGTGGTCCGGCGCCTGCTGAGCGAGGCCGGCTATCCCGCCACCGTCGGCAACTCGATCGACGGCCGCAACTGGGAGCTCACCGTCGGCCCGGTCCCCGCGGACGAGGTCGCGGGCGTCATCGACAACTACATCTGGTGAACCGCGGGACTTGCTGAAGCTCTTCGACCTGGTCGCGCCCCCCCTCCCAGCGCGACCTGGGTAGCGCCTCTCCCTCCGGGCGCACCCTGCACACGGCAACGGGGCCGCGCGATCCGCTGAGGACGCGCGGCCCCCGAGCCGTCCATCATCTGCATGCGGCATCGAGTCAGGTGAGGCGAGTGCCGCAGGAGCCGCACTCGGCGGCAGCGGCTCTCAACGTCATGCGCGCCCTGCACAGCGGGCAGTCGGCAGAGCCTTCGGCGTTCGCGGCCCGCCAGGTGGCGCGCAGCCTTTCCTCCAGCGTGACGCGCCGCCCGCTCGCCGCCGCCTCCCACGGCGACTCGCCGAACAGGCGCGCCGACGGTTCCAGTAGCGCTGTACTCATTGCACCCTCCTGCACACGCCCACCACCCGACCCAGCAGCTGCACGTCGCGGCTGCGGATCGGATCGAGCGTGTCGTTCTCCGGCTGCAGGCGCACGTGGTCCTCTTCCTTGAAGAAGCGCTTGACGGTCGCCTCGTCCTCCACCAGTGCGACGACGATCTCACCGTCGATCGCGGTGTCCTGCGGGCGGACCACGACGTAGTCGCCCTCGAAGATGCCGGCCTTGATCATCGAGTCGCCCTTGACGCGCAGGACGAACTCGCCCTCGTCGCCGCCCGCGATCTGCGGGACGGGCACGTACTCCTCGATGTTCTCCTCGGCCAGCACCGGCTGGCCGGCGGCCACCTGGCCGACGATCGGCAGCCCCGACGGCGCCACCACGGCCTTGGCCTTGTCGACGAGCACCTCGATCGCGCGCGGCTTGGTCGGGTCGCGGCGCAGTGCTCCGAGCTTCTCGAGGTTCGCGAGATGCGCGTGCACCGTCGAGGACGACGTCAGGCCGATTGCCTTGCCGATGTCACGCACGGTCGGTGGGTAGCCGTGCTCCTCGCCGTAGCTCTTGACGTAGTCGAAGATCTCCCGCTGCCGCTTGGTGAGGTTCAGCTCGACCATCCAGACCTCCCTGCGAAGCCGTTTCGGTTGACTGATCCGAACATGTGTTCGCAGAGTACCCCGGGGGGCGGACGGCATCAAGCGGAGGCCCGGAAAGCCCAGAACTCCGCTCTATACTGGGCGCCTCCACGCGCCTGTGGCGGAATTGGTAGACGCGCAAGGTTGAGGGCCTTGTCCTGTGTAAACGGGGTGGGAGTTCGAGTCTCCCTGGGCGCATTTCTGTCGTGAAGCCCTAGCCGGCTCGCGCCACCGTGCGTTCCAGCAGGCCGAACAGCTCGGCGTAGTGGCGCTCCGCGGCGGCCTCGTTGTACGCGGGCATGTCGGCCATCGTGTAACCGTGCGCGGCGCCGCTGTAGACCTCGGAGCGGTAGCGCACCCCCGCCGCGTCGAGCGCCCGCTCGAGCTCGTCGATCTGCTCGGCCGTCATGCTCCTGTCGTTGTCGGCAAAGCCGAGGTAGACCTCTGCGGCGAGGCTACCCGCGCTGCGGTGAGGGCTGTCGTCATCGTCGCTGACAAGGCCGCCGACGTGGAAGCCGCCCAGGGCCGCGACGCGCTCAGGGTAGGCCGCGGCGATGCGCCAGGCCACCCGCCCGCCCATGCAGTAGCCGGTGATCGCGACGGGGCCGCGGCCGATCTGCTCGAGACGGTCGAGGTAGGCCCCGCCGTCGCCGACGATCCGCTCGGGTGTCAGCTCGCGCATCAGCGGCCTGACCAGATCGAGCAGCGGCCGCTGCTGATCCGGAGCGCCGAGACCGTCGAGCGGAACCACCGGCGAACGCCCGGCTCGGTAAAAGACGTTTGGCGCGAGGACCACGTAGCCCTGGGCCGCGATCCGGTCGGCCATCCGCTCAATCTGCGGGCGCAGGCCATACGCATCCATCACCAGTAGTACGGCCGGCCGGCGCTCGTCGTCGGGCCGCGCGAGGTAGGCATCGGCGACGCCGTCCTGCGTCGTGACATCAATCATCTCGCTGCGCAACGTCCGCTCCTCTCCCGCCGGCTCACCGCTCAGGCGTGGTCAGGCGCCGGGTTCTCACGCGGCGCTGCGTGCTGGGTTGAATCGGCCGGCGCGCCTCGGCCAGGCGTTCGACGTCCGACAGCGACAGGAGCCCTGTGAGCCGGGAGTCCCGGAGCACGAGCGCGCGTCGGAGATCGGTTTCGAGGAGCCTCATGAACGCGTCGGGCAGATCGTCCTGCTCGTCCAGGGACACCGCCTGACTGAGCGGCTGCATCCGCGTGCCCACCCGAACGCTGGGCCAAGTGGCCCGCGGGACGGCATCGAGGTCGCGGGCCGCGAACAGCCCCACGACCGCGCCCCCTTCCATCACCGGATAGGCGACATGGCGATGCTCCGAGAGGACACCGTCGAAGAACTCCTGAAGCGTCAGGTCCGACGGGACGGTGATCGGGTCCCGCACCATCGCGTCACTCACGCTGAGACCCGCCAGCGCGTCGCGGATCTCCACGAAACGAGCCTCCGCGGTCCCCGCCGACATCACGAACCAGCCGATGAGGGCGAGCCACAGGCCGCCGAAGCCGTAGAAAAGGAAGGTCACTACGCCGACGGCGATCATCAGCGCTCCCAGCGCGCGGCCGACCGCTCCTGCCACACGGGTCGCCCACCCGAGGTCTCCTCTCAGCCTCCAGAGCGCGGATCGCAGGATCCGGCCCCCGTCCAGCGGGAAAGCCGGCAGGAGGTTGAAGACGAGTACGAAGCAGGTTCGTCAAGCCGAGCCAGACCACGACCCCGTCGACGGCTGACGGTAGGGCGATCGCGTAGCCCAGGACCACCAGGATTGCGCCGATCACGAGTGTGACGAGCGGGCCCGCCGCCCCGACCCGGAACTCGGCGCCCGGCGAGCGGAACATTCCGTTGAAGCTGGAGACGCCCCCGAGCAGCCAGAGCGTGATGCCGCTGACCTGCATTCCCTCCCGGCGAGCCTGCACGGAGTGGGCTAGCTCGTGCAGAAGGATCGACACGAAGAAGAGGACCGCCGCGACGACCCCCATCGCGATGTACGTCGCGGTCCCGAGTCCCGGGTTCGAAGAGGGAAACACTCCCGCGGCGAGAGACACCACGAACAATCCGAGGATCACCAGGAAGCTCCAAGTGAGCCCGACCTCGACTCCGGCGATGCGGCCCAGAGAGAGCCTCGTGCCCATCCAGCTACGCATTACCGCAACACCGGAACGCCGGCACGCCTGTCGTCGGCCTGGAGGGCCATCTTCTTCCTACTCCCCACGGCGTACGTGCCAATGGCGATCACCCGTCGTGCCGTTGTACGAGGTTCGCGGCGAGGAAGACGACGAGGAAGAGGATGGCGGCGATCTCCGCCACCATCGCCAGCACGATCGCCGTTCGATAGCCGTTCTCCACGAAGCCGAAGAGTCCCGACGACTCTGACACGAACAACGCGGCAAGCGAGAGGACGCCCAGCCCGATCCCGCCGACGGCGAAGAGGGAGCGGATGGCGTCCGCGTAACGCGGGGTGACGCGCCCAAGCGGGGCGATCAGCCCGATGGCGATGACCACCGCCGCCACGAAGTTGAGAAAGAACAGCGTGCCGATCGTCGGAATGGTCGAGTAGTCCTCGGCGTAGTACTGCTGGAGGTGGACGACGCCGGTCCCCAAGACCGCCAGTGCACCGAGGTACAGCGCTGCCTGGGCGATGACCGACCGGTGTCGCGTGGTGAAGGTGGGGGTGGCCGAAGCCGTGGTTGTGGGATTGGTGCTCATAGGGGTGTCCTTTCAAGTTCCGAAGCTCGAAACGGCTCGCCGCAACGTGGCGACCTGGCCTTTCCAAAGCTCGATTGGGGCTGCGGCGACTATCACCGCGCTTGACGTTCGGCCGGCCACGAGGCATGCGATCTCGCGGTAGCTGGCCTTCGAGGTCGTGTAGATGTCGATCACGCATGAGCCGCGCCCGTCGCGAAACTTCAAGTCGCGGGCGGATTCGACGACGCGCACGTTTCTGTCGCCTTCCCCACGGTTGTGCGCCGGGCGGAAGCGGCTCCAGTTCGCAAGCGTTTCTGTCCCCTGCTTCGGCGTCGCATTCACGTAGCCGTCAATCCGGCCGCCACTGCCGAGAAGTGCCGCGGACGCCGTACCGGGGTCGGTCTTGATCTGTTTCCATCCCGGCGGGTACGCGAGTGTCCCTCCGTGCGCGGTGCGAGCGACCGTCCAGCCCGCCGGCGGCGGGGCCGGGTGCAGCCAGGCGAACGGGCCGGAGGCGTGGCGGTTGCCCGCTTCGCCACCGCCCACGCCCACGATCAGCACCACCGCGGCCACGGCCACGGCGAGGGCGACCAGGCCGGCTGTCGCGCGCGTCCAGGTCATGGGTTAGACGCCACCGTCCCCGTCGTCCGGGCCCCCGTTGTTGTCGGCGTCGTCGTCACCGCCGCCGTTCTGGGGAACGCCGGGGTCCTGGGGCGGCGGCGATGCCTGTGGAGCGGGCGTCGCGGCCGGGGCGCGCGGCCGGGGGCGGCGCGGCCGGAGCGGGCGGCGGGGCCGGAGCGGCCGACGCCTTCGATGGCGGCGACACGCGGTTCCCCGCCGGGGACACGGCGAACCAGCTACCGCCGAACGCCGTCACGCCCTCGCCGTTGATCGCGCCGCGCTTCGTGTCCTTCAAGAAGCGGTACAGCGGGTGGCCGTGATAGGTCACCTGTGACGTTCCATCAGAGCGCTTGATCGTCCCGACAAGCGAGGCCCTCGCCCCGCGGCCGGCCGTCGGGTTGCCGCCTGCCTTCAGCGGCGGCCAGAAGGTGGCGCACATGCCGGAGCACGCGCTCTTCTTCGTCGAGTCCTTCGTGAACAGGTAGAGGGTGCGGCCCTTGGAGTCGACGAGGATCTTTCCAAGCTGGGTATTCGCCACCCGGACCGCCACCGACGGTGCGCTCGTCTTCTTCGGGGGCGGTGTCGACGCGGTCGCGCTGCCGTCGTCGCTACTGCCGCATCCGACGGCCAGCGCGGTGAGGGGTGTCACAGCCGCGCAGGCGAGAAGGGCTATGGATCTGCCGCGAGTCATGTTGGCTCCTTGTCTGGTGCTACTGACCTGACACGGTCCTCCTCGCGCCTCCATTTGTCGTCGGCCCGGCGGCGACTTTTTGACCTGACACCTGCGACGCAGTGGCGGTCTCCTGCTACTGCAGGCGGAGGCTTCAAAGGAGTCGCCCCGCGGCCGATGACATCGGCGCTCCCGCCGAGCACGATGTCCCGGTGCAGGTACTGACCGTCCAGGACGAGCCGAAGCGCGGCAGGCATCGAGTTGGCGAGGTCGTCGGCGTTCCAACTGCGTCGCCGCCCCTCGCACCGGCCTCGGTCGCAGACGTAGCGGAGCTCGGAAGCCGCATGCGCGCGCAGGTGCGCGCGGCGATGACGCTCTCGGACTCGGCCCTGGACACGGCGCTCGCGACGCTGCTCGCAGGCGGCCATCTGCTCGTCGAGGATCACCCCGGCGTGGGCAAGACGCTGCTCGCGCGCACTCTCGCCAACAGCATCGGCGGCAAGTTCGGCCGCGTCCAGGCCACCGTCGACCTGTTGCCCGGCGACATCGTCGGGGCGAACGTCTGGCAGCCGGAGGCCGGCGACTTCATCTTCCGGCCCGGGCCGGTGTTCGCCAACGTCGTGCTCGTGGACGAGCTCAACCGTGCCTCTCCAAAAACGCAGTCCGGCCTGCTCGAGGCGATGGAGGAGGAGCAGGTGACGGTGGATGGCAAGAGCCGGCCGATTCCGCGGCCCTGCTTCGTCATCGCCACGCAAAACCCGCGCGCGGGCTATGACGGCACACACCCCCTGCCGCCCGCGCAACTCGACCGGTTCCTCGCCCGCGTGTCACTGGGCTATCCGGACGTGGCCGGGGAGATCTCACTGCTGCGAACGAGGCCGCCGGCTGGATCGCCGCCCGTCACGAACCCGCTCGAACTGCTCGAGGCACAGCATGCCGTCGGAGCTCTACACGCCTCCGACGCTGTGCTCGCCTACGTCGTCGACCTCGTCCGCTTCACTCGAGCGCACGACCGGGTCGAGACCGGCGCGAGCCCCCGCGCGGCGGTGTGGCTCCTCCAGGCCGCCCGCGCCCACGCAGCGCTCGACGGTCGCGACTTCGTGATTCCAGACGACGTGCGAGCGCTCGCCCCGGCTGTCCTGGTCCACCGGCTCGAGCTGCGCCACGATGGGTCGCACGCGGCCGCCGAGGAAGTCGTCGCACAGGCGCTGACCGACGTGCCGGTCCTATGAGCCGCGTCGCGGTCACGGTCACGATCGGCCTGGCGTCGCTCGCCCTTGGATCGGGGATGGGCTCGTCAGCGTTGGTGGCGCTCGGCGCAGCGCTCCTGCTTCTGGTCGCCTACGCCGCCGTGCTCGTGGTGGCCGCATCCCGGTCGGTGGCCGTCGATCGGCGCGTGCACGCCACGGAGGTCGTCGAAGGCGAGCCGCTCGAGATGACGATTCGCCTGGCCGTCCGGCACCGGCTGGGGCTTGTCTGCGAGCTGGCTAGGCCCGGCGTTCCCCCCGCCCCGCTTCACACCGGGCCGAACAGGGTCACGGTCACATTCGCCCGGCGCGGACGCCACGTGCTCGATTCCACGCCGGTGCGCGTGCGCGATCCGCTGGGGTTCTTCGCAAGCGACCAGCGAGCCGGCGAGAGGGTCCCGCTGCTCGTCCTCCCGCGCGGCGGGCGAGGCCCCCGAGCAACCGGGTTGCGGGCGCTGCCCCAGGAGTCCGAGCCGGTGGACCTGGACGGTTTGCGGGAGTACCGCGCGGGCACGCCGGCGTCCCGCATTCACTGGGCCTCGCTGGCCCGCGGCGCCGGGCTGCTGGAGCGGCGCTGGAGCGACGAGCGTGTCGAGACACCGCTCTACGTGGTCGACGTGAGCGCCGCGGCCGACACTGTCGAGGCAGACCGCATCGTCCGCTCGGCAGTTTCCCACGTCCTCCGGTGCGCACGTGCCGGCGGCTGCGCAGTCCTCCTGCCGGGGGACGAGACGCCCTCGTGGGTCGCCCCCAACCTCCAGGGATGGCCGGACGTCCATCGGAGGCTCGCTGTGCTCGGACAAGCGGACTGAGCTCGTGCCCCGCCGTGCCGCCGCGCTTGCCGGATTCGCGGTCCTCGCCGCCGTCGCGTGGGCCGGCGCGCTCGGCGCGGACGCGTACGTCGGGCTGACGGCAGCCGCGGGCGGGTCGGCCGCCCTGGTCATGCTCCGCGCGCCGGCACGGGCGTACGCCGTGGCCTTTGGCGCCTGGCTGGTCGCGATAGCGCTGTTCGCGGGCCTTGGGGCGCCCTCGAACTGGCACGATTCGGTGCTTCGCGGTGCAGGGCGGCTCGCCGCTGGGCACGTCCCCACGGACGATGAGCGCGCGGCTGCCGAGGCGGTCGTGCTCTGGATCTCCGGAGGGTTCTGGCTGGCCGGAGCGCTCGCGGCGGCGCGCGGACGACGCGTGGCCGCGCTCGCCTGCGCCTCCGCACCATGGGTCGTCGCCGTGTGGCTTGGCTACGGCGCCGACGCGGTCTGGCAAGGCGGCGCGGTGGTGGCTCTGGCGGCACTCTGGCTCTTCGACGACCGCGAGGTCCTCGCGCGCCGTGCGGTCGGCGCGGCCGCCGTGGCGGGCGTGGCAGTGGCGGTGGTCACCTCCCCGCACGGCAGCTGGCTGAACGCAATCGCGCAGGCGTCGGACCAGCCACACGACGAAAGGAGGTTCACGCCCACCCAAACCTACGGGGCCGTGCACGGCGAACGCGACGGAACGGTCGTGGCACGTATTCGATCGCCGCGCGAGTCGTACTGGCGGATGCGGGTGCTCGACATCGTCGATGGCCGTGGCTGGCGGACTGCGACGGCGATCCCAACCGCGCGCCTACCCGAGCCGCACGCACACCCCCAGGACGCAACCGTGGAGATCCGCGCGCTTCGCAGCAGGTACGCCATCGGGCCGGGTCGCATCGAATCGCTTCCGTCGGGCGGCGCTCGCATCCCCCTGTCGGGAGATTCCTGGAGGCTGGATCGGACGCCGGGACGGGGCGACAGCTACCGCGTATGGGCGGCGTCGGTCCACGCGTCGTGGCATCAACTCGAGGGCGCCGCGTTGCCGACTGATCCTCGGGCCCGCAACTACCTCAGGATCGGAGGGCCAGGGGCGTCCGGGACGGCGGCCGCTCCATTTGGAGCGCCCCGGGACCCCGGCGCGGACGCGGAGTTGCGATCGCACGGCTACGCCAGGAGCCTGGCGCTTGCGAGGCGGCTCGCGACCGGCGCGGGCAGCCAGGCCCAGCTCACGCGTCGCGTGCAGGCGTTCCTCGCGAACTACCGCTATTCGACGGACGCACCGGACCACATCCGGCCCCTCGACGCGTTCCTCTTCGAGGATCGCGAGGGCTCGTGCCAGCACTTCGCGGGAGCCGCTGCCCTGCTGCTCCGGCTCGCCGGGGTTCCAGCAAGGGTCGCGGTCGGGTTCGCCCCCGGGGTTCGCGACTCGGATGGTCGCTGGGTCGTGCGTGACAGCGACGCCCACGCGTGGGTCGAGGTCTGGTACCAGGGCCTGGGCTGGGTCGTATTCGATCCGACACCGGGGGCCACGGAAGCGGTTGGGCCTTCGCACACGTCAGCGCTCGCGCTTCTGGTGGGGTGCTTCCTGCTGGCCTCCGCCCTGGCGGTTTGGCGATGGCGGCCCCGCGGTACGGGCGAGGGCCTGCTGGTCCGGCTTGCGCGGCAGGGGGAGGACGTCGCGACGCTGCGCGAGTCGGCGGCGGTGCTCGGCCGCACCATCGGCCCGCGGACAGCCGACCTCGCGCTCGCCGCCGAACGCGCGCGATATGCGCAGTCGGGGGCTCAGTCCCCGCGCCTGCGAGCGGTCATCTGCGCCGTGTGCGCGGATCGGCGCCCGATCGGTGCGATTGCCGTGCTCGCCGGCCTGGTCGTCCCAGCCGGTACTCATCCAGCGCTCACGATCCGCGTCGACCATTCGAGCTGCCCCGAATGGCTGGGATTTGCACGCCGAATGCGTCGGACCAAGGAGTCGAGAAGATGATGAGGACACAGGACTATCTGGACCGCCGATGGACCGCCCTGATCGTGCTCTGCGCGGCGCAGTTCGTCGTCGTCCTCGACGCGTCCATCGTCAACGTCGCGCTCCCCAGCATTGGTAAAGCCCTCCACATCTCGGAGGCGAACCTGCCATGGGTGGTCAACAGCTATGTGATCGCGTTCGGCGGCTTCCTGCTGCTCGGCGGCCGAGCCGCGGACCTGCTCGGGCGCCGCCGTGTCTTCATGGCCGGGCTTCTCCTGGTGGCGGTCGCCTCGCTCGGCGCGGGATTCGCCAGCAACGAGGGCCAGCTGATCGCCGGGCGCGTGGCCCAGGGGCTGGGCGCCGCCATCATCTCGCCCTCAGCGCTCTCGATCGTGACCACTCTGTTCCGCGACGGGGTCGAGCGGAACAGAGCCCTCGGGGCCTGGGGCGCCGTCGCGGGGTCGGCTGGCGCAGTCGGGGTGCTCCTCGGGGGCATCCTCACCCAAGGACTGGGATGGGAATGGGTGCTCTGGGTGAACGTCCCGGTATCGCTGGTCGCACTTGCGCTGACGCCGCGCCTGATTCCGGAGAGTCGCGCGGAACGGGCGACGCGCCAGTATGACGTGGCCGGCGCTGTCAGCATCACCGCAGGCCTCTCGCTTCTGGCCTACGCGCTGCTCGACGCCAACAGCGCCGGCTGGGGCTCCACGAAGATCGTCGGCCTGCTCACGCTCGCGGTGGCCCTGATCGCAGCCTTCGTCGTGATCGAGTTGCGGTCGAGGGCACCGCTGGTTCCGTTCCGGATCTTTCGTCTCAGAACCCTGACTGGCGCCAACGTCGTCGGGCTCCTGCTGGGCGCCTCCCTGTTCTCGATGTTCTTCTACATCTCGCTGTACATGCAGCAGGTGCTTGGCTACAGCCCGATACACACGGGCCTTTCCTATCTGCCGCTGGCCGTGACGATCATCATCGCGGCGGGCCTGGGCGGTCAGCTCGTCACCCGGTTCGGGTTCAAGGCCATCCTCGCGACGGGCATGCTGCTCGTGGCCCTCGGGCTCGCCTGGTTCAGCCAGGTGTCTGTGAACGGCGGGTTCGTCAGCGACATCCTGGGCCCGTCCCTGCTCGCTGCGCTTGGTCTCGGGTTCGGATTCGTCACGTCCACCATCGCGGCCGTCTCCGGGGTCGAGGAGCGAGAGCAGGGCCTGGCGAGCGGCCTCATCAATACCTCCCAGCAGATCGGAGGGGCGCTCGGTCTGGCTGTGCTCTCGACGATCGCCACCTCGAGAACCGATCACGTACTGGCGAGCGGGGGAACCAGCATGCAGGCCGCGCTCACCGAGGGATTCCAGAGCGCGTTCATCGGCGGCGCGGTGATCGCGACGCTGGGCGTCGTGGCGACGCTGGTCCTGATCCGCAGCGCCGACAGCCGGGCACACGCGGATATGGCACACGCGCAAGCGGCTCCCGGTGCGGGGAGCTGACGGGCGCCGTCCGATTGACTACCCCGCGCGCCGTGGTCGAAAGATCGGCCCGCGGGGCGACGACGGTCGCACGTCACGCCGCCCTGCGCCGATCCGCGGCCGGGCGAGCGGAGGGCTCGGTCGCCCCGCCGGGCAGGATGCCGTCCAGCCACCGTGGGAATGCCCACGTCCTACGGCCCAGCAGCTCGAGCACCGCGGGCAGGAGCAGGCTGCGTATCACGACGGCGTCGAGAAATACGGCGCTCGCCAGGGCTAGGCCGAACAGCTTGACCGGTCGCTCGGGCAACAGCACGAACGACAGGAAGACGCACACCATGATCGCCGCCGCGGCGGTGATCACGCGACCCGTCGTGGCCACACCGTCGACCACCGCCCGCGACGGATCGCGGCGGCGGAGCCACTCCTCATGAATACGGGAGACCAGAAAGACCTCATAGTCCATCGAGAGGCCGAAGACGATCGCGAACAGAATCACCGGCACCCAGGTGTCGATCGGGCCCTTTTCGACTCCAACGAGCCCGGCGAACCAGCCGTATTGGAAGACCGCGACCGTCACCCCGAGCGCGGCGCCTATCGAGAGCAGGTTCATGACGCCCGCCTGAACCGGGATCACGAGCGATCGGAAGACGACCAGGAGCAGGAACCCCGCGAGGCCGACGACAACCGCGATGAAAAGCGGCAGCTTGCTCGAGAGCACGCTCGTGAAGTCGATGCTGCCCGCCGTGGGCCCGCCCACCAGCACGATCGCGCCGCTGCTCTGTGCCACAGGCGGGAGGACCGTGCCGCGGAGGCTCGTGACCAGGTCACTGGTCGCGGCGGCCTGTGGCGCGGTGCGCGGGAATGCCTGGTACACGGCCACGCGCCCACTCGGGCTGATCTGCGCCGGGGCCACCGCGGCCACGCCAGGCGTGGCGCGGAGCGCGGCGCCGATGCGGTCGAGCGCCGTTCGATCGTTCTGCCGGGGCAGCTCCACGACGATCTGGAGCGGCCCGTTGGACCCGCGGCCGAAGCCCTCAGCCACCAGGTCGTACGCCTTGCGCGTCGTCGTGCCGGCCGGATCGTTGCCGGCGTCGCTCAGGGCCATCCGCAGCGACAGCGCGGGCGTCGCTATGACCAGCATGATCGCCAGTCCAGCGATCGCCGCCGGCCACGGGTGGCGGCTGACCAGGCGTGCCCAGCGCGCCCAGAACCCGTTCCCGGACCCGTCGGCCGCGAGGCGCTGTGCGCGCGAGGCGCGGCCGCGACCGACCCGGCCGCCGAAGCGCGCCAGAAAAGCCGGCAGCGCGGTCAGAGCGGCGAGCATCGTGAACAGCACCGCAATGGCCGCGGCGACCGCGAGTCCGTTGAGGAAGCTCACACCCAGGAGGTACATCCCCAGCAGCGCGATGATGACCGTGGACCCGGCAAAGAGCACGGCCCGCCCCGCCGTTCCCATGGCCGTCAGCGTCGTCACTTTTGCGTCTCCGTCGTAGGTCTGACGGAACCGCGTGACGACGAACAGCGAGTAATCGATCCCCACGCCGAGGCCGATCATTGCCGCGAGCTCGGTGGAGAAGTTGGGCATGTCGATCACCTGGGAGGCGAGCGCTATCGCGCCGAACCCGGTGCCAAGGCCCAATAGCGCCGTGATGACCGGCAGTCCCATCGCGACGAACGAGCCGAACGCGATCAGCAGCACGACGATCGCCGCGGCCAGGCCGATGGCGCCAGCACCTCCGGCCGACGTGGTCTGCGTCTGCTCGATGGCCGCGCCGCCCAGCTCGACGTCGAGGTCCGGCGAGCGGGCTTTCGTGGCGGTCGAGATCACGCGCTCCACCGTCGCCTTCGAGAGCGCCGGCGCCTGCTTGTCGAAGGTCACCGTCGCGAACGCGATCCGGCCGTCCGTGGAGATCTGCGTCGTGCCCGCGGCGTAGGGACCAACCACGCTGCTGACGTGAGGCAGGCGCGCGACCCGAGCGAGGACGGGCTCGATGCGCTCGCGAATCGGCGGACTGGTGACCCGCCCTTGGCGGGCGCGAAACACGATCTGGTCGACGTCGCCCGACTGCGCCGGGAACGATCGCTGCAGCAGATCCTGGGCCTGCTGCGACTCGGTTCCGCTCAGCGAGAACTGGTTGGCGGCACGCGTCCCTACGCCGGACATCACTCCCAGCGCCGCGACGATCACGACCAGCCAGACGATCAGCACGCGGCCGCGGTGCTGGACGCACCAGCGCGCCACACGCGGCACGAGCCCGCGTTCAGGGGCCATCGGACTCGGAGCTTGCGTGGAGCTGCTGCACCAGGTTGATGGTCTCTGCCGGGCGCGGCCCTGTCGTCGTCCCGGAGGCGACTCTTTCGGGTCCTCCTCCCGTCGTACTCGCCATCTGGGCCCTCGTCTCGACGTTGCTCAGAATGCGCGTCTCGAACTCCTCGAGGGTCTCGAGCTTGGCGCGCCCGAGCACCGACGCATGGCAGCGCGGGCATGACGAGAACGGGGGCTCCGCCCAGTACACGGCGCCGCAGGAGCAGTCAGCGATCACAGGGCGGCCTCGATCGCGGACGACAGGGCCTGCGCCGTCAGCGCGGACGGGTGTAGCGGTACGGGCGCATGTCCGGGTCGCAACAGGAAGAACGACGGCGTCGACGACACGTGAAGTTGATCGGCGCTCTGGTCCGCGCGACGGAGCTGCGCCGTGACGGAGTCGGATCCGCGCGTGTCAAGCGCGCGCTGAGCGTTGAGACCGCGCGTCGCGCTGGCGATCGCGCGCAGGAACGCCGGGGTCACGTAGCCCGAGTTCTCAGTGCCCTGGTTCAGGAAGAACAGCTCGGAGAACTGCCAGAGCCGATTCTGAAGAGCCGCGGCGCCGGCCATCCGGGCAGCCCGCTCCGAGTCCGGGCCTATCAGCGAGACGAGCCGCAGGTCGAGTCGCAGCCGGCCGGTGCGCACCCAGTCGCGGAGCAGCCCGGGGAGCGCGTCCCGGGCGTACTGCGCGCAGAACGGGCACTGCAGGTCGGCGAACTCCACCAGCGTCGCGGGTGCCTGGGGCTCGCCGAGCACCGTGCCCTTCTGCGGGATTCCCGCGAACTCCGCGCCGACCGTGCTCTGGCTGCCCTGCGAGTTCCCGCGGGCGCCGGGGCGCGCGATGGCCAGCACGGTCGCGACGATCAGAATCGCCAGGAAGGCGGCGGCGATGAGCCGTGGGCCGCGTCCGTAGGTGAGTCGCGCTCTCATCTGCTCCTCACGGTGGGCGGCAACTATGAACCGACGATGAGAGCCAGCGACGAGGGGCACCGGGGTCTGCGGGAGATACGCGACGTCCTACGTGCTGCGACGCCGGCTCACCTGCACCTGCGCTCCCGCATCGCCTTCGTGCTCGGAGCGACGATCCTGGTGGACGCCGTCGCGAGCGTGCTGATCCTTCTCTTCGAGCGACACGCTCCGGGGACCGAAATCGCCAACCTGGGCGACGCCCTGTTCTGGACGAGCACACAGCTACTGACCGTCTCGTCTCAGCTGCCGAACCCCATCTCGACCCCGGCGCGCGTGCTGGACGTGTTGCTCCAGGCCTACGCGATCTCGGTCGTCGCCGTACTGGCCGGCTCGTTCGGGGCGTTCTTCCATCGCCGCAGCATGGAGCGCGCCCCGCTCGGGTCGTAGAGCCGGATGCGAGTGGCGTCGCCGGCCGCTCTCATGCGGCGTTCATGAACGGCCTCGACGCTCGCTCTTCCCGACGAAGCAGGACAGGCCCCTGATGCCAGGCGCCGGCGACAACCCCAAGGCGAGGTCCACCCGACGGCTCTGGCCCCTCGGCGTGATTGCCCTGCTGTTCTTCGTTGCGAACTTCTGGATTGCGTCCAACGCGACGCAGCCGCACCCGCGCGTGCGAGTGCCGTACAGCCCAGTCTTCCTCGATCAGGCGAGCGCGGGAAACGTCAAGGAGATCACCTCCACCGGCACCGCCGTTCAGGGCAACTTCCGGCATGCGGTGCGCTATCCCGATAGCTCGAGCGGAACGCGAAGCACCGCATTCTCGACCGAGATCCCAGAATTCGCGGACGCCGCGGCCCTGGCGCGGCTGCTCGAGAGCCACGACGTGGTGATCAACGCGAAGCCGCTCGAGACCGCCGCACCGCTCTGGCAGACGCTCCTCCTCGGATTCGCGCCCACGCTCGTGTTCATCGGTTTGTTGTTCTGGATCTTCCGCCGGGCGGCCGCGGGCGGCGGGATGCTCGGGGGCTTCACGCGTTCCAAGGCACGCCGCTACGACCTCGCATCGAGCGAAGGCGTGACGTTCGCGGACGTGGCGGGGATCGACGAGGCAAAGGACGAGCTGGCAGAGGTGGTCGACTTTCTGCGGAACCCTGGCCGCTACCAAGCGCTCGGCGGCCGCATCCCGCGGGGCGTGCTACTGAGCGGCCCGCCGGGCACGGGCAAGACGCTGCTCGCGCGCGCGGTTGCCGGGGAGGCCGGCGTCCCGTTCTTCTCCATGTCCGCGTCCGAGTTCGTCGAAATGATCGTCGGCGTCGGGGCCTCGCGGGCTCGCGACCTGTTCGCCGAGGCAAAGCGCGCAGCGCCGGCGATCGTGTTCATCGACGAGCTCGACGCCATCGGGCGCTCACGAGCGGGGGCGGGAGAGGGGTTCGGCGGCCACGATGAGCGCGAGCAGACGCTCAATCAGATCTTGACCGAGATGGACGGCTTCGCTCCGTCCACCGGAGTGATCGTGATCGGGGCGACGAACCGCCCCGAGGTCCTCGACCCCGCACTGCTGCGGCCCGGGCGCTTCGACCGCCGCATCGCCGTCCAGCCGCCGGACCGGCTCGGACGCGAGCTGATCCTTCGAGTGCACACCCGCGGAATGCCGCTGGCCCCGGGCGTGGACCTCGGCAGTGTCGCGGCGACGACCCCCGGAATGGTCGGAGCCGACCTCGCCGGCCTGGCCAACGAAGCGGCCCTGCTGGCTGCGCGGCGCAGGCATCCGCAGATCACCATGGCGGACTTCACCGACTCGCTCGAGCGCATCGTTCTGGGCGCCGAGCGGAAGATCGTCCTCTCGCCCGCGGACCGCGAGCGAACCGCTTACCACGAGGCCGGGCACGCCCTCGTCGGCATGCTCAATCCGCACGCGGATCCGGTCCGGAAGGTGTCGATCATCCCGCGCGGCGCGGCGCTCGGCGTGACCTTCGCCGCCCCCGAGGCCGATCAATTCAGTCACGACGAGAATTACCTGCGCGCGAAGATCCAAGTGGCACTGGGCGGTCGCGTGGCGGAGGAGATCGTCTTCGGCGTCGTCACGACCGGCGCCGAGTCGGACATCGTCCAGCTCACCGACGTCGCCCGCGCGATGGTGGGCCGCTGGGGGATGAGCCATGAGATCGGCCCGCTCCTGGTGTTGGCAGATCGCAGCCGCGCCCCGCTGTTCCCGCCCAGGGACGGGCCGTCAGAGGAGACGAGCCGCATGGTTGACGAGGAGGCGCGACGACTGGTGGAGGAGTCGGTCGATGCGGTGCAGGCACTGCTGATCGCCCACCGGCCTCAACTCGACGCGCTCGCAAGCGCCCTGATGGAACGCGAGACGTTGGACGAGGCGGAGGCGTACGCCGCCGCCCGGATAGAGGGCTCGAGCAACGGCCGCCCGCACGCGCCCGGGCGCCAGGGCGACGTCTGAGATGCCTGTTGCCGTCAGCCTGCGGACCGCACCTCGTGCTCCGACCTGGGGTGTACGGCGAATCCGCCCTACCGGTGCTGAACGTCGCCGACATCGGGCTGAATCCGGCGACGCGGCTGGTGCGTCGCAGCCACACGGAGGTTCCGCTCGCGCCGAAGGAGTTCCAGCTGCTCGAGGTATTCATGCGCCATCCCGATCAGGTGCTCAGCCGGTACCAGCTTCTCGAAGGCGGCTTCGACACCGTTCGCGGCGTCGGCTACGGCCTTCGCAGCGGATGACATCGCCCCTGTACAGGCGTACCGCGCAGGCGGTAGACGAGAGATCGCCCAGTGAGCCGACGACAGCGACGAGCCGCTGACGGAAGATCGAACCATGTTGTCTTCCGAGATCCGCGCCCGGCTCATCGAGCTGGCGCACGAGCGCGTCGCCGCTGAGCGCGCCGGGCTCGGCGGCAACCGGTCCTACATGGACGACCTCGAAAGCGAGATCGTCGCCTACCAACTCGCGCTCGTCGGCGCCGCCGTGACGGACATCGCGGTGCTACGCGGCGAGTTGTTCGGACGCGAGTTCGGCTGACGTTGCGGCGGCAGCAAGCGCCAGGTCGAGTAGGCCGGCCGCTCCCGGCAGCACGCCGTCCCGTCTCAGACGAACGAGCCCCGTCTCGTTCGCGAGGCTCTTGTTCGCGGCGCCATCACGGCGCTTCTCGACGCCGAAGATGACATCACCGTCGCCGGTGTGGCGTCGGCGCAAGTGCGTCGTACCGATACGGGAGCGCAGGGAGCTCGTGCCGCATACAGCGAGTGTTCCGCAGGCCGGGCCTGCTCGCATCGGCCAGTCGCCAGCGTGGGTGGCCAGTCGTGCGAGAAGGCCGAGCCCGCGGAACCAGGCCCACCCCTAGTAGGGGCTGCTGCTGCCTCCTCGCTGTTGTTCGATGCTGATGCGGTCACCTGCTGACCTGCCGGAGACACCACGTACCAGAGGCCGCCGAAGGCGTTCACGCCCTGGCCGCTCGTGTCGCCCGGGCTGCTGTCGGCCGCGAACGTGTAGAGCGGGTGGCCGTTGTAGGTCACCTGCGTCGTGCCGTCAGAGCGCTTGGTGGTTCCGACCATCGAGGCGTTCGCGCCCTTGCCGACCGTCGGGTTGGCGCTCGTAAGGGGCGGCCACTCCGTGGCGCAGGCTCCGGAGCAGTTGCTCTTGGTGCCGGTGTCGGCCTGGAACAGGTACAGCGTCCGGCCTTGGCCGTCGTCGAGGATCTTGCCGAGGCTGGTGCTCTCCACGCCGAGTGTCGCGGACTTACCGCTTGCAGTCTTGGGCGGCGGGCTCGCAGCCGTCGCGCTGTCGTCGTTGTTGCCACCGCAGCTTGCGAAAGCCAGGGCTGCGAGGGGAATCACCGCGGCAGTTGCCAGCAGCGAGAGGGGTTTGCGGGACATTGTTCATGCTCCTCTGCAGTACGGGTTCAAGTCGCTGCAAAGGCTCCTCCGCGCAGCCCCGGCTGTCGTCAGGCCAGCGACGACTCTTTGACCTCGCACCGCTGCGGCAGCCACAACGCTCCGGTACGCCTGCTGTCGTATCCCGGACTGTCGCCTCCGGGCCGACGACAGATTCGCGCGCGCGGTGGATCCTGGACCGACGGGAGAGCGTCAGGCCGCGTTGACTCGGGGCGGATCCGGCTCGGCAGCGGCAGGCTGAACACTGCCGAGCGTGCTCGCGCGCCGCTCGGCGCGCTCGGCGCGCAGTAGCGCGATGGCGGGAACGATTGCCAGCAGGCTCATCACGAGTGCCCACATGAAGGTGTGTCCGAAGGCGGTGGCCACCGGTCCACTGATCTGCTCGCGCTCGCCCGGGGATAGTGGCGCGAGCAGCCCTCCGGCCCCGCCGCCGCTCGCCGCCGGCAGCGCCGACGCAGCCTGGTGTTGGAGGACGACCGCGAGCAGCGCGGTGCCAACCGAGCCGCCGGCCTGCCGAAGGGTGTTGAGCGCGGCGGTGGCGCGCGGTATCTGAGACGAGTCGAGCAGCGCGTATGCCGCGGCGATGGTTGGCTGAATCGATGCCCCGAGCCCCAGGCCGCGGACGAACAGCACACCGCCGAGCAGCGCGTACGGCGTGTGGTCGCTCACGAAGACCCACGGCACGGTCGCCAGAGCGATGATGCAGCAGCCGGCGACTACCACGGGACCTCCGCCGAGGCGGTCCGTCAGACGGCCGCTGATCGGCAGCATGAGTGCGGCCCCGAGACCCTGCGGGGCAAGCAGCAGCCCGGCGTCGAGCGCGCTCTGGCCGCGATCCACCTGGTAGTAGAGCGGGAGCACAAGCAGCGTCCCGAACAACGCGCCCCCAAAAAGGAAGGTGGCGATCGCGGCGGCGCGGAACCCCCGTGAGCGGAACAGCCGCACCTCGATCAGCGGCCGCGCCACATGCAGGCTGTGCCAGACGAACAGCCCGACGAGGACGACGCCGGCGGCGATGGGCCCGAACGCGATCGGGTGACCCAAACCGCCGTGGCTCTCGGTCTCCGAGAGGCCGAACACGATGCCCACCAACCCTGGGCACAAGAGCGCTATGCCGAGCCAGTCGAGCGCGCCGGCATCGGCGCGCCCGGCATCCCGGGGAAGCAGCCGGACAGCGGCGGCGATCGCCACGACGGCGATGGGAAGGTTGACGAGGAAGATCCACTGCCAGGCCGCGTTGTCCACGATGAGGCCGCCGATGATCGGCCCGAAGATGGGGCCGAGCAGAATCGGCACGCCTACCAGCCCTAACGCTCGCCCCACGCGCCGAGGCCCGGCGCTCTGCGCGACCAGCGTGAAGCCGACGGGCACGAGCATGCCGCCGCCAAGGCCCTGCACGACACGGAACGCGATCAACTCGGCGGCCGAGGTCGCGAGCGCGCACAGCGCCGAGCCGGCCGCGAACAGCGCAATCGAGGCGATCCAGGTCGGCTTCGAGCCGAAGCGCTCGGTTACCCAGCCCGAGATCGGGATAACTGCCGCGAGGGAAAGCAGGTAACCGGTCGATATCCACTGGGCGGTGGCCAGCGAGACATGCAGTTCCCTCGCCAGCGTGTCGAGTGCGACGTTGACGATCGTCGTGTCGAGCACGGCCATGATCAGGCCGAGCGTGGCCACTCCGGCGACCACGAGTGTCGACCGGTCAAGCCCACCGCTGAGGCGCGCGACGCGTGCAGGGGCGTCGTGCGGTCCGGTCGAACTCATGGCACACATCGTCCCCGCCCCCGGCGGCCCTGTCATCGCTCCCCTGACGGCTCTTTGCCGTACGCCCCGTGCGGTACGACCGCTCGCGAAAAGAGTCGCCTCTTGGCCGACGACAAGCGCCCGCGCGGCATCGAAGATTCACCTGGATGCCGAGCTCACTCCCGAGGCAACACGCGGTGACGGAGCCGTCCGGGCAGCTCGTCGACGAGTTCCTCGAGGGCTACGTCTACTGGGCGGAGGCATGCGAGGACGTTCGGACCGCTTACAAGCGATGGCAAGACTCCAAGGATCCGCGCCGCGCTCTGGAGTTCGAGCGGTATACGGCCGCTCTCGACCACGAAGAGTACGCCGCGAACATCTACTCGTTCCGAACTGCGCGGCTCCGGTCGACGGCGCTCGAGGCGTGAAACGCAGCGGCGGCCTGGCGGCGGCCGCCGCCGCGCGGGAGGGTTGATTAATGCGAGACCGGCCGGCCCGCAGGTGACACGACGGACCAGCGTCCGCCAAATGCGACGATGCCCTGGCCATTCGTCTGACCGGGCTTCTTGTCACCCACGAAGAGGTACAGCGGGTGGTGGTTGTAGGTGACCTGCGGCTTGCCGTCGGAGCGCCGGATCGTTCCGACCTTCGAGGCCTTCAGCCCCTTACCGACCTTGCGCATGGAACGCCTCCTGCGGTCGATGACCTCAATTCCTGCGCATCGACACGTAAGCCGGATCACGTACTCCGACAGCGGGGGGTGGTCATGTCGCCCGTCGTCGTTCCGGGCTTCGATGGCCTTGACGGTCTTGCCCAGCTCCTTCCCCAGGACCCGCTTGCCGAAGATCGTGAGCGTGAGCCCGAGCAGCCGTCCCCTGACGTTCTTGCCTTCGCGTACCACGACGACGTCCACGTCGGTCGTCCCGTCGGGCTTGCGGGTGAGCGTGTAGGTGTGGCCGGAATCGCCGCCCCACAGGTTGGAGTCGGTGGTGGTCATCTTCACGTGGGTGGGATCGGACCAGTCGTAATGGAGGCGTTCCCATATCCCGCCCGAGCCCTCCGTGACGTCGGCCTCATCGGAGCCTTGGTCATGCACCTTGAGGTACCCGTCGGCGCTGCGGCCGAACAGCTCCTGGCGGCCCGGCCCGAAGTCGGTCAGCCCGGCGACGAACTGCTCGGGCGTCGAGGTCGTCGTCTCGTGGAGGTGGATCCTGGCCATGCGTCCTCCTTGCTTGGGGCGGACACGAAGGTCCCTGATGCGTTACGTCTAACACCTTCCAAGCCCGGCGGACTCCGCCGGGGTGGAGACAAGCGTGGTCAAGGATCCAAGGACATCGGACGCCCGCGGCGGGCACTCGTCGCAGCCGATCGCCGACTACGGCCTGCTGGCGGACTGCAACTCCGCCGCTCTCGTCGACTCGAACGGATCGGTGGACTGGCTGTGCCTCCCGCGCTACGACAGCGACGCCGTCTTCGCACGGCTGCTCGACCCCGACGCCGGCCACTGGTCGATCCGGCCGGTTGGGAGCTACCGGGCGACGCGCCGCTACCTCCCGGGCACGCTCGTCATCGAGACGGTCTTCACGACCGATACCGGCGAGGTGCGGCTCACGGACGCCATGCGATTCGCAGAGGGCCAGCGCGGGCACGACCTCGGCCACGACGCCCCGCATGAGCTGCTGCGGTCCTTGGAGTGCGTCTCCGGCGACGTCGAGATGCAGCTCGAGCTCGCTCCGCGGCCGCAATACGGACTGATCAAGCCGCTCGTCAGGCTCGAGGAGGGCGGCGCGCGCACGTTCGGCGCCGGCCGCCTGCACATCCGCTCCACGGTCCCGCTGGAGCTCGAGGACTCGACGCTGCGCGCGGCGTTCAGGATCGCCGAGGGCGACCAGCTGGGATTCTCGGTGCGCTGGGCCCCGCCCGAGGCGCAGCAGGCCCCTCAGCCAACGGCGGTCGAGGACGTCGCAGCCCGGATCGCCGACACGGCCGAGGGCTGGCGCTCCTGGGAGGCCGAGCACGACATCTACGAGGGGCCGCACCGTGAGCTCGTCCGCATGAGTTCGCGTGTTCTCAAGGGGCTCACCTACCGGCCGACCGGGGCCATCGTTGCCGCCCCGACCACCTCGCTACCCGAGACGGTCGGCGGCGAGCGCAACTGGGACTACCGCTTCTCCTGGATCCGCGACTCCAGCCTCACGATCGATGCGCTCTACATCGGCAGCTGCTCCGAGGAGGCCGAGGAGTTCCTCTCGTTCATGACCAGCTCGGCTGGCGGGCGCGCGGGCGAGGGCTCGCTTCAGATCATGTACGGGATCGGCGGCGAGCACGACCTCTCGGAGCGTGAGCTGCCGCACCTTCGCGGCTGGCGGAACTCGCGCCCGGTGCGGGTCGGCAACGGCGCATGGGACCAGGTGCAGCTCGACGTCTACGGCGAGCTCATGAACTCGCTGTGGATGTACCGGGAGAAGTTCGGCGAGCTGCACCCGGAGATTCAGTCGTTCGTGGCCGACCTCGCCGACACCGCCGCGCGCCGCTGGATGGAGAAGGACGCCGGGATGTGGGAGATGCGCGGCGAGCCCCGCCACCACCTCTCCTCCAAGGTGCTCTGCTGGACGGCGCTCGACCGGGCCGTGAAACTCGCTCCGCAGCTCGGCGAGTACGCCAAGACCGAGGAGTGGGAGGCGGCCCGCGACGAGATTCGTGCGGTCGTGCTCGAGCGCGGCTGGAGCGAGAAGAGGCAGGCGTTCGGGCAGTCGTTCGAGTCTGACGAGCTCGATGCCGCCCAGCTCCTCATGCCGATCCTCGGCTTCCTGCCGGCGGCAGACGAGCGCATGCGCTCGACGATCGAGGCGATCGCGTCGGAGCTGACCGAGGACGGGCTCGTCCTGCGCTACCGCAGCGTGGACGGCATGAACGCCGACGGGCTGACCGGCGAGGAGGGCACGTTCGTGATCTGCTCATTCTGGCTCGTTTCGTGCCTGGCCAAGGCCGGTGAGCTGGAGCGCGCCGAGGCGCTCTTCGACGAGCTCGCGAGCTACGCGAACGACCTCGGGCTACTGGCAGAGGAGATCGAGACCGCCAGCGGCGAACAGCTCGGGAACTTCCCGCAGGCGTTCAGCCACATCGGGCTGATCACCGCTGCATGGGCGATCGACCAGGTGCGCGAGGCCCGCACCAGGTAGTCAGGAGGCCGACAGGCCGGCCTCCTCCCGCGTCGGCTGGAACAGCTCGATCGGATTGCCGGAGGGGTCCTCGACCAGGATCTGCCTGCCGCCGACTCCGACGATGATGTCGCTGCGAAAGCGCGCGCCCTGACTGCGCAGCTGTTCGACGGTCGCGTCCAGGTCGCTCGTCTCCAGCTGGAAGCGATTCCAGCCTCCGGGCTCGGGTAGCGTGCCGTCGGGCAGCGAGCCGCCGCCGCCGGGTCCACCTCCGGGTGCGCTCAGCGCGAGACGGAGATCTCCGCGAGACAGCATCGCGAAGGAGGGCGCGGGATGCATGTCCTCGTGGAAACCGAGCTGCCCCGAGTAGAACTCGATCGCCGCGTCCACGTCGTTGACGATGTAGCGGACTCCAACCGTGGCCATGACGTCGCTCCTTTCGCTCGTTTCGAACGCTAGCGAGCGAGGGGCGGGCCGCCTCCTCACGTCTCTACCCGGGTACGCGGCCGCGATGCGCCTAGACTCGGCGCCGCCATGCAGGACCTGCCGCTGCCGGCACATTTCGACCCGAGCCGCGTCGGCGAAGTCTGGCGCGTGCCCTACGAGGAGCGTGCCCGCGAGGCACCCGCCTGGGCGGCACAGCACGGGATTCGGCCGGCTGCTGAGGACGAGCAGCGCGTCTGCCTGCTCGCCGTGGACGTGCAGAACACCTTCTGCATCCCGGACTTCGAGCTGTTCGTCGCGGGCCGCTCCGGCAATGGCGCCGTCGACGACAACCGGCGGCTGTGCGAGTTCGTCTACCGCAACCTCGGCACCATCACGCAGGTCTTCCCGAGCCTCGACACGCACCACGCGATGCAGATCTTCCACGCGATATGGCTCGTCGACGAGCACGGCGAGCACCCCTCGCCGTACACCCTGATCAGCGCCGAGGAGGTCGCGGCCGGCCGCTGGAACGTGAACCCGGCCGTGGCGACCGCGCTCGGACTCGACCGGGAGTACGCCGAGCGCCACCTCGCCCACTACACGCGCAAGCTCGCCGAGGGCGGCAAGTACGACCTCACGATCTGGCCCTACCACGCCCTGCTCGGGGGAATCGGCCACGCGCTCGTATCGGCGCTCGAGGAGGCGATCTTCTTCCACGGCGTGGCGCGCCTGTCGAGCCCGGACTTCCAGGTGAAGGGCGAGCACCGCCTCACCGAGCACTACTCGATGCTCGGCCCTGAGGTCACCGAGGGGCCGGACGGCGACCTGCTCGAGGGGAAGAACCGCACGCTGATCGCACAGCTGCTCGATTTCGACGTCGTGGTCGTGGCGGGGCAGGCCAAGAGCCACTGCCTGGCCTGGACGATCGACGACCTGCTCGAGGACGACGACGTACAGGAGCGGCGGCTCGCCGAGCGGACCTACCTGCTCGAGGACTGCACGTCGCCGGTGGTGGTGCCGGGCGTGGTCGACTACACGGACGAGGCGGACGCGGCCTTCGAGCGCTACCGGGAAGCGGGCATGAACGTCGTGCGCTCGACCGACCCCATCGCGACCTGGCCCGGCATCGCCAGCGAGGCGCGCTAGGCGGCTGCAGCGAGCCGGCGCGCGAGCGCGTCGGTCACCTCGAGCGCCTCGCCGACCGTGCCGAAGTCGAGGTTCTCGGGCGTGTCGCTCGGCAGGTGGTAGTTCGAGAGCAGCTTCGTGTCCGGCTCGAACGAGGTGAGCGTGGCGGTGGCATAGCCGGCGCGGCTCGGGATCACGCTGTCGGTGCTCGAGCGCGCGCGCTGGCCGCGCACGAGCGGCACTCCGGCCTCGGCCGCCGTGTCGGCGATCAGGTCGCGGAAGGACGGGTCCGTGTAGTCCTCGATGCCGAGCACGCCCTCGCCCTCGAGCAGCACGAGCCGCGGCGAGCCGACCGTGTCGAGGTTCAGCACCCAGGTGCGGGTTGGGTCGAGCCGGCGCAGGTGCGTGTCGACGAAGCCGTAGATCCCCCCCTGCAACACCTCCTCGGCGCCGCACGAGCAGAGCAGGACACGCAGGCCCTTGACCGGGGCGGCGCGCAGGCGCTCGGCCATCCCGGCGAGCACGGCGACGCCCGAGAGGTTGTCGTTGGCCCCGGGGACGATCCGGCCGCGCGCGATGTCCGCTCCGAGGCCGGTCGTGATCAGCGACGCCACGGTCCCGGCGGCGAGCAGCGCGCGCCGGCCCGTCGCCGCGCCGAGCGCCACCAGCGCGGGCGCCGCGATGATCGGCCACCAGAGTGGCAGCGACGCGTTCGTGCGCTGGACGAGCTCGGGGAAGCGGCGCGCGAGCGTGCGCTGGAAGGACGGGTCGAAGACGCGGCCCGTCGGCGCCGCATCGTGGTGGGCGAGCAGCACGAGCGTGCGCTCCGCGTCTGGGTCGCCCGCTTCGGCCACGACGTTGGCCGTCGTCTGCGGCCGCGTGACGAGCCGCCGCCAGTGGCGCCTGCCGTTGGCGGCGTCGTCGGCAATCGCCCCGGCCGCGAGCGTCCCGACGAGCACGGCGGGAATGCGGGCGCCACCGGCCAGCGCGACCGCGCCGCTGAGGGCGCCTGCGGCGCCGAGCGGCAGCAGCTGGCGCGCGTAGCCGTCGCGGAACGGCACCTCCTCGACGCGCGCCGCCAGGCCCAGCCCCGTCAGGCGGGCGCGAATCCGCTCCGCGGCCTCACGCTCGTCCTCGGAGCCGGCGCGCCGCTCGAGCGGCGCCAGCTCCTCGACGACCTCGCGCAGCAGAGTGGACATGCCCTGAGATTACGAAACCGCGGCTTCGCTAGCGGAAGGTCGAATCGCGCGCGAGACAGAGCAGCTGCGTATCGACACGGCCGCTCCCGCCGCGGAAGCTCCAGAGGCCGCCGCGAGCGCCCGCCGGCTGGGCCGACTCGAGCTCGAGATCTCGCGCCTCGAACCCGCTGGCCACGCTGAACTCGCCGGCGCGGCAGGAATGGCGCACCGGCTTCCCCGACTCCACGGTGTCGGTGAAGCTCACGCGGCGCGTCGCGAGGCGCAGGCTCACCGGCGCGCCGCGACGCGCGCCGTCGACACGGGCGCGCGTACAGCGGATGCTCACGCTCGCCTGGCCCGCGGCGCTGCCCGCGTTCGCGAGCCGGAAGCTCCAGCCCCGGGCGCTCGCGAGCGCTCCGGCGAGGCGCACCTGCGCGTCGCTTCGGTCGAGGCCGTAGCCGGTCGGGATGAAGCCGCGCTCGCAGCGGACCGACGTCCGGCGCGTCGCGCCCGCGGGGACGAGCACACGCGGTGAGCGCCTTGTTTCGGCGCCGAGGCTCACGTCCCTCACGCCATTGGGCAGCTCGAGGCGCAGGCAGCGGATCGATGCGCTGAGGCGCTGGCGCGCCGCGCTCTCGGCGGCCGCGAGCTCGAGGCTCCAGCCGAGCACGCCGGCGCTCGGCGACGAGCGGCGCACGCCGGCGCCGGCGGGCAGGCCGCTGGCGGTCGCGTTGAGTGCAATGGCGGGAGCGCGGCAGGAGAGCTCGAGCGTCCGCGTGGCACCACCGGCGACTGTCGCGCTGCGCGAGACGGTGCTCGGCTGGATGACGTCACTCGCCTCGGCTGCGGCGGGAAAGGCGGCCAGACCGGCCGCGAACAGGATCCTCTTGAGCATGCAGCACGCTACATCGACCTTCACATATCCGCCACAGGCCGGGCTTTCTATGCTGGCCGTCGATGCGCCGCACATCCTGGATCGCGCCGCTCTCCGCACTGCTCGTGCTCGGGCTCGCCGACATCGCGCTCGCCCAGGCCGGCGGCGGCTCCTCGGGCTTCGGCGGCGGCGGCGGGGGCGGCGGCGGCTTCGGTGGAGGCGGAGGGGGCTTCGGCGGCGGCGGAGGCTCCGGGAGCACCGGCTCGCCGGTAGTCCTGGTGCTCTTCTTCGGTGGCTTCGCGATCTTCCTGATCTACCTCACCGTCCATTCGGCGCGGTACCGCCGGAAGGTGCGCGAGCGCGACGCGCGGGTGCGCACGGCCTCGGCCGAGGCGGCTGAGGACGACGAGTACTTCGGCGCCGACTACCTGGTGCCGTACGCGCGCAGCCTGTTCCTCGAGGCGCAGTCGGCCTGGGACGCGCGCGACCGCGAGCGGCTCGCCAAGGTCGTCGGCGAGGACCTGCTGGTCGAGTGGTCGCGGCGGCTCGACGACTTCGACGCCAAGGGCTGGCACAACCGCGTGGAGGTGCTCGACGAGCCCGAGATCCAGTACGTCGGGCTGCTCAACCGCGAGGACGACGAGGAGGACCGCGCCGTCGTGCGGATCACGGCAAGGCTGCGCGCCTACGTGATCGACCAGCACGGGCGCCGGATCATGCGCAAGGGCCAGAAGGGCGATCAGATCACGCTGACCGAGTACTGGACGCTCGCGCGCCGGGGCGACAGCTGGATCGTCGGCTCGATCGAGCAGCGCGGGGAGGGCGACCATCACCTCGACGGCGAGATCATCGCCTCGCCGTGGTCGGACACGCAGCGGCTCGGAGACGAGTCGCTGACGGAGCTGGCGGTCGCGGACGGGCTGCCGGAGGGCTTCACGACCTCGGATCTCGCCGAGCTCGAGTTCAGCGGCGACGCCCAGGCTCGCGCGCTCGACCTGTCGCTGGCCGACGCGCGCTTCTTGCCGGCCCTGCTCGAGGCCGCGGCGCGGCGCGCGGTGGCGGCCTGGGCGGAGGCGGTCGACGGCTCGGACGACGCGCTGCTGGCCGTGGCCAGTCCGGAGGCCGTGCAGGCCCTCCTCTACGGCGGCGACGCCTCGCGGCGCACGCGGCTCGTCGTGCGCGGCGCGGGAGTGCGGCGCATCCGGATCGCCTCGCTTCAGGTGGAGCGCGAGCCGGCGACGATGACGATCGTCGTCGAGGTGGGCGGCCGGCGCTACGTCGAGGATCGCGACACGGCCGCGGTCCTATCGGGCTCGAAGGACTCGGCCACGACCTTCACCGAGACCTGGACGCTCGCGCTGGACGGCCCGGACGACGCGCCCTGGCGCCTCGTCAGCGCCGCCGGCGCGCCGGCGGCCTAAGCGGCCTCACGCTCGGCGGCGGGCGCAGTCGCGGCGGCCCGCCGCGGCGCGCCCTTGCGCTCGCGCTCGAGCTGGCGCTCGGGCGTGATCCGCACCACGTTCTTCGCAATGCCGAGCTTCTCGAGCGTCCAGATCAGCGCGGCGGATGGATCGAGCTCCCAGCGCCGCAGGCCGTGCACGGCCGAGCGCGGGAAGGCGTGGTGATTGTGGTGCCAGGACTCGCCGAACGACGGCAGCGAGAGCCAGAAGACGTTCGTCGACTGGTCCTCGGTCTCGAAGCGGCGGTTGCCGAGGAAGTGGCAGACCGAGTTGACGCTCCAGGTGACGTGGTGAACGATGAAGACGCGCACGAGGCCGCCCCACAGCAGGCCGGTGGCCGCGCCGAGCAGCGTGCCCGTGATCAGCCAGCCTGCCAGCGCCGGGATCAGCAGGCTCGCGAGCACGAGCAGCGGGAAACGGCGGTTGATGAGGCGCATGCCGCGATCCTCGTAGAGGTCGCGGGCGTACTTCTTGCCGGACTGGCCCTGGTGCTCGAGCAGCCAGCCGACGTGCGCGTGCCAGAGCCCGCGCATGACGCTGCCCGGCCCGTCGCCGTGGCCGACGTGCGGGCTGTGCGGGTCGCCCTCCTCGTCGGCGTGCGCGTGGTGCTTGCGGTGGTCGCCGACCCAGCCGATCACGGGGCCCTGCACGGCCATCGAGCCGAGCACGGCGAACGTGTACTCGACCGGCTTGGAGACCGCGAACGAGCGGTGCGTCAGCAGGCGGTGGAAGCCGACCGTCACGCCGAACCCGGTCAGCAGGTACATCACCAACAGGATCGCCAGGTCCGTCCACGAAACGAAGCTGTTCCAGAGCAGCACGATCGCCGCGATCGTCGCCGCGAAGGGGATTACCACGGCCGCCAGGTTGACGCGCTTCTCTAGTCGTGTCATGGATCGAACGATATGTGTGCGGTGATGCGCGGACTAGAGTGCATTCGTCCAATTCGAGATGTAAAGTGCTCATCTAAATGACAACTATTTCGGAATCTGAGCCCTGGCGCGCCCTTCCAGCCGAGGTCGCCGACGTGATCGAGCCGGAGCTCGGTGCGGTCACGGCCGAGATCATGGCCACGATCGCGCGCGAGGTGCCCGACTACGTGCGCCCCTTCGAGGGCTCTTTCGGCCGCGGGGTCGAGATGGGCGTGACCGAGGCGCTGCGCCAGTTCGTGGCCCTGATCCGCGACCCGGACAGCGGCCGCGAGCCAGGCCGCGACGTCTACGTCGGGCTCGGCCGGGGCGAGCTGCGCCAGGGCCGCAGGCTCGATGCGCTCCAGTCCGCCTACCGGGTCGGCGCGCGCGTCGCCTGGCGGCGGCTCGCGGAGGCGGCGCGGCGGGCCGGCCTCGACAGCGGCGTGATCAGCAAGCTGGCCGAGTCGATCTTCGTCTACATCGAGGAGCTCTCCGCCGATTCCGTCGAGGGCTACTCGCGGGAGCTCTCGGAGCGCGAGGGCGAGCGCCAGCGGCGCCGGCGCGAGCTGATCGCGCTGCTGCTGCGCGACCCCCCGCCCGCGCAGGCCGAGCTCGACGCCGCCGCCGAGGCGGCCCGCTGGAAGCCGCCCCGGACCGCCGCGGCGCTCGCCTGCCGCGAGGAGGACCTGGGCCGGCTCGCGCGCCGGCTTCCACCGGACGCGCTCGCCGCGGAGATCCGCGGGGTGGGCTGCGTCGTGATCGGGGACCCGCACGGCCCCGGCCGTGCCCGCCAGCTCGAGGAGGCGGCCGACCGCATCCCCGCCGCGCTCGGCTCGGCCGGGGAGCTCGGCGAGCTGGCGAGCTCCTGGGCGCTCGCCCGCGCCGCGCTGCGGGCGCTGGAGGCGGGCGCGATCGACGCCGCCGGCCCGCTGCGAGCCGAGGAACGGCTGCCCGAGCTGCTGATCCACGAGAACCCGGCGCTCGTCGAGCGGCTCGCCGCCCGCCGGCTCGCCCCGTTCGAGCCGCTCACGCCGAAGGCACGCCGGCGGATGGAGGAGACGGCGCTCGCCTATGTGCAGCGACAGGGCAACGCCGCTGCGATGGCGGGCGCGCTCGACATCCACCCACAGACCGCGCGCTACCGGATCGCGCGGCTGCGCGAGCTGCTCGGCACGGACCTCGACGATCCCGACGCCCGCTTCGAGCTCGAGCTCGCCCTGCGGGCGCGCGGGGACGGCGGCTGAGACGCACGCGCCGCCTCGCTGCGCTCAGCTCGCGGGTGCGCGGTCCTCCGTCTGCCCACGACGACAGGCTGGGGAAGGGTGATTGCGCGCTGATCGAACATTGTTCGGCGGCCGAACATCGGAGTCGCGAGCGATGCCGCTTTGACCACCAAATGGGTGGGTAAGTCAGCAACGTAACTCTGGTTTCTTGACGGGCCTGTGCCCAACGCCGATGTGGATTCGGCGCCGAGCCTGTTCGGCCGGAGATTGTTCGGCAGGTCCCCCCTTCCCCAGCCTGGCCCGGCCGGCGGAGACCTCCGACGGGTTGCTGTTTCACGCACGCGATCTCGCAGCGCGGAGGACGCGGGGCGCGTCCGGCGAAAGGGACTGGGCGGCGCTCGCGCCCGTAAAGGGCGGCGCCGCGGCGACGCCATGGCGATCGACGAAGACGTCAGCGAGCAGGGCCCGGGCTTCGGCCCGCAGACGGCGGCCGCGCGCCGTCGTGCTCGCCCGATGCCCGAGGCGCCGTCGGAGCCGGCCGTCGAGCCGCTCGCCCCGCTCACGCCGGTCGCACGCGAGCTCGCCGACCTCGAGGAGGCCGAGGAGGCGCCGGCGGTGCTGGCGACCCCGCCCGCGGAGGCCGAGGCCGAGCCGGCACAGGTCGAGGTCGAGCCCGCGCCCGAGCCGGCACCCCCTCCCCCGCGCCCGCGGCCCCGGCGGCGCGCGCCTCGCCGGCGCTCGAAGCCGCTGTTCGAGCCGGCACCGCCCGCGACCGCGGCCGCGCCCGAGATCACGGAGCCCCCGCCCCGGCCCCATCCCGGCTCGTCCGTCGCGGCGCTCACGACGCTCGGCTCCGCGCTCGCGATGCTGCTCTTCCTCGTCTCCGGCATCGGTGCCGATCGCGGCACGTCGCTCGCCGGGGCGGTCGACCTCGAGGGCAGGCCGTCGCTCGAGGAGGTCGCGCCCGGCGGCCGCATCGCGCTGAGCGGGTCCGGCGCGCCTCCGGGCGCGGCGCTGCTGCTCGAGACGCGCTCGGCGGAGGGCGACTGGCAGAGCGCGGGAAGAGCGTCCGCCGACGCCGAGGGCAGGTTCCGGGTCAGCGGCCGGGTCGCGGCGGCCCCCGGCGCGCTGGAAGTACGCGCTCGAGCCGAGCAGGGTGACGCGGCGAGCGATCCCGTCGCCGTGGCCGTGCGGCCGCTGCGGCTGTCCTCGGTCGGCGACATCAACCTCGGCGACGTCCCCGGCGCCAACATCGCGACCGAGGGCCCCCGCTACCCGTGGACGAGCGCCGGCCGCGCCCTCGCGCGCGCGGACATCGCCTTCGGCAACCTCGAGTCGCCCGTCTCGAAGCGCGGGACGCCGTTCGACAAGCTCTACAACTTCCGCGGCACGCCCGCCGCTCTGCGCGGGCTCGCGCGGCACTCGGGCCTCGACGTGCTCAACCTCGCCAACAACCACGTGGGCGACTACGGGCCCGTTGCCCTGATGGACACCGTTCGCGGCATCGAGCGCCTCGGGATGAAGGCGGTCGGCGCCGGTCGCAACGTGCGTCGCGCGCTCCGGCCCCAGATCGTCGAGCGGCTCGGGCTGCGGGTCGCCTTCGTCGGCTTCTCGGAGGTCGCGCCGATCGAGTTCGCCGCGACGGCCCACCGGCCGGGCACCGCCTGGGCGACTCCCGAGGCCGTGACGGCTGCGGTGCACCGGGCGCGCCGGCGCGCAGACGTCGTCGTCGCCACCTTCCACTGGGGTGTCGAGAAGGCCGCCATGGAGAGCGCAGCTCAGCAGGCGCTGGCCGCGGCCGCGGCTGAGGCCGGCGCCCAGCTCGTGATCGGCGCACACCCGCACGTGCTGCAGCCGCTGAAGCGCCAGGGCTCGGCGCTCGTGGCCTACTCGCTCGGCAACTTCGTCTTCGGTGCCGTCTCCGACGAGACGACGGCGACCGGCATCCTCGAGACCGACCTCACCTCCGAGGGCGTGGCCGCGGCGCGCTGGCGCCGGGGCACGATCTCGGGCGGCCGGCCGCGGCTCGACCGCAAGCGGCCGCAGGCGCTCCCGGTGGACGACCCGGCGGCGATGACCGCCGGCGTCACCCTCTGAGCGCCAAGTTCGCTTACGCTCCCTCAATGCCGCTCGCCCGCAACCACATGTCGCGCAGCCTGCTCACCGTCGAGCCGGGGCTCGGGCTCAAGGCCGTAGCCGAGCGGATGGTCTCAAGGGACGTGGGCGCGGTGCTCGTGATCGAGCACGGCCGCCTGGTCGGCATCCTCACCGAGCGCGACATCCTGCGGGCCGTCGCGGGCGGCATCACCGACGACACGCTCGTCTCCGACTGGATGACGCGTGACCCCGAGACGATGGAGCCAGACGAGACAATGCGCCAGGCCGCCGTGCTGATGATCCACGGCGGCTTCCGTCACATGCCGATCGTCGACGGCGACGAGGTCGTCGGCATGCTCTCGATCCGCGACCTGATGCGAATCGTGCTCGAGGACGCGGCGCCGCGCGGCGCCTAGCGCCAGCCCGTCCGTTCAGGCTTGTGTGACGGACGACTCACACAGGCCCCGCCAGGGACGCCAGTCTCTTCGTCACACCCCCCACTCCGTTTCGGAGGACTCGTCATGCACCCCGGCATCCCCCTGGCCTATGCGGCCCGCCATATCTACTCCCCCAACGAGGATCCCTACCGGGCCTCGAGGGCCAATCTGAGCTCCAAGCAGCGCCGACGGCGCCGGCGCTCGGCGGCGTTCCTGCTGCCCGGTCGCCCGCGTCACCCGCTTCCCCTTCGGCGCACGGCCGCCGGCCGCTAGGCCGACTCGCCACGTCCCGCGGGAGGTAGCCTCCCGCGGGAGGTGCGGGACCTCCTGAGAGAGCTCATGGACTCGGCTCGCACGCGGGCCGAATACGCGGACGCGCGCTACGTGCGCAGCCGCAGCGAGCTGCTCGCCACCCGCAACGGAGCGCTCGACTCGCTCGACTCCGACGAGAGCGAGGGAATCGGCGTTCGCGTGCGCGTGGCCGGCTGCTGGGGCTTCGCGGCGGTGCGCGGCAGCGAGCGCCGTGCCGCCGAGGCTGCCCTGGCCCGGGCGCTCGAGGTCGCCGCCGCGCAGCCGCTGCCGAGCTCCGCAGTGGCGCTCGCCCCAGAGCCGCCGGCCGAGGGCTCCTGGCGCAGCCCGTACGAGCGCGATCCGTTCGAGGTGCCACTCGAGGAGAAGCTGTCGGCGCTGCTCGCGGCCGATGAGGCGCTGCGGCAGGAGCCGGGAGTGACGCTCGCCGCGGCTCGCTTCAGGGCGCACGGCGAGGAGCGCATCTTCGCGTCCACGGAAGGTGCGCTCTGCGAGCAGGAGCTCAGGGAGTGCGGCGGGGGGATCGCGGCGCTTGCGGTCGACGCCGACCAGATGCAGATCCGCTCCTTCCCGGCCTCGCACGGCGGCCACGTGGCGCAGGGCGGCTACGAGACGTTCGCCGCGCTCGAGCTGGCCGCGGCCGCGCCGCGCGTGGGGGCAGAGGCGGTCGAGCTGCTCGCCGCGCCCGCCTGCCCGCCGGGCCGGCGCACGCTGATCCTCGCCGGTGAGCAGCTCGGCCTCCAGGTGCACGAGTCCGTGGGCCACGCCGTGGAGCTGGATCGCGTGCTCGGACGCGAGGCCTCCTACGCGGGAACGAGCTTCGTGCCGGCCGACGGCATCGGCTCGCTGCGCTTCGGCTCCGACCACATGAACGTGACCGCGGACGCCACCAGCCTGGGCGGGCTGGGCAGCTACCGCTGGGACGACGAGGGCGTCGAGGGCCGGCCGGTGCCGATCGTCCGGAACGGCGTCCTTGCCGGCTTCCTGTCCTCGCGCGAGACCGCTGCCGAGATCGGCCTCGAGCGCTCCGGTGGCTGCATGCGGGCCCAGGGCTTCGCACGCCAGCCAATCGTCCGCATGACGAACGTGAACCTCGAGCCGGGCGACGCGGGCACGCTCGACGAGCTGATCGCGGACACCGACGAGGGGCTGCTGATCGAGACGAACCGCTCCTGGTCGATCGACGACAAGCGCCTCAACTTCCAGTTCGAGGGCGAGGCGGCGCGCGAGATCCGCGACGGCCGCCTGGGCGGGCTCGTCCGCAACCCGAGCTACGGCGGGGTGACGCCGCGCTTCTGGGCGAGCTGCGACGCGGTCTGCTCACCCGCCGAATGGCGGCTGATCTCGCTGCTCGACTGCGGCAAGGGCGAGCCGGGGCAGCTCATGCGGGTTTCGCACGGCTGCGCGCCCGCGCGCTTCCGGGACGTCGAGGTCGGCGTCGCGTGAGCGCGCTCGAACTCGCCGAGCGCGCGTTGCGCCAGGCGGGGCCGGACGCACTCGCGCTCGTCACAAAGGAACGCTCGCTGCTGCTGCGCTTCGCCGCCAACCGCCCGACGCAGGCGACGGAGGTCGACGACCTGACCGTCGAGCTGGCCGTCGTGCGTCGCGGGCACGTCGGCCGGGCTGAGACGAACTCGACCGACGACGAGGCGCTCGCCGCCTGCGCGCGGCGCGCCGCGGCGGCGGCCGAGGCCGCGGCGGCGGCGGGCGGCGGGCTCTACCCGGGTTTCCCGGATCAGGTCGGCGGCCTTCCGCTCCCGGCCGCGGCGGCGACGCTCGACGCCGGGATGGGGGGCGACGCGCTGGCGGCTGTGTTCGAGATCGCCGCGGACGCCGGGCTGGAGGCGCACGGCACCTGGTCCGCCGCAGAGGTCGAGCGCGCTGTCGCGCGCCCCGGGAGCGCTGTCGCGGAGGTCAACAACGACGCGTTCATGAAGGTCATCTGCATGACCCCCGAGCGCGGCGACGGCCGCAGCGGCCACGCGTCGCAGGCGGCGCCGTCCGCCGCGGCCCTGGAGCCGCGCGCGCTTGCCGAGCGCACCGCCTCGAAGGCGCTCGGCTCGTTCGCGCGCTCGCGCGAGCCCGCCGAGCTGGGGGCGGGCACATACCCGGTGGTGTTCGAGCCGGATGCGATGCGCTCGCTGCTCGACCTGCTCGCCTTTGCGGCCTTCAACGGGCTCGCGCATGCGGAGGGGCGCGGCGCGCTCACGGACCGGCTCGGCGAGCCCGTGGCCGCGCCGGCAGTCAACCTGTCCGATTCGCCGCTGTTCCCGCGCACGCTGCCCCGCGGCTTCGACGCCGAGGGCACGCCCAAGGCCCCGCTGCCGCTGATCCAGGATGGCGTGGCGCATCGGGTGGTCCACGACGTCCGCAGCGCGGCGCTGATCGGTGCCTCCTCCACTGGTCACGCCGTCGCCCCGGGCGGCGCCCCCTCCGGACCGCACCCCACGAACCTGGTTCTGGCCGGCGGCGGAGCGGCCGACACGGCCGAGCTCTGCGCCCCCGTCGAGCGTGGCGTGTACGTGACGCGGCTCTGGTACGAGAACATCGTGCGCCCGAAGGAGACGCTCGTCACGGCGGTCACCCGCGACGGGACCTTCCTGATCGAGGACGGGCGGGTCACGCGGCCGCTCCGCGACCTGCGCCTCACCGACAGCGTGCTCTCGATCCTGTCGGGCGCGCAGGCGCTGACGGCCGGCCTCGAGCTGTCGAGCGACGGCGAGTTCTACGGCCGTCGATTCGCCTATGGCGTCGTGAGCCCCGCCCTGCGGGCGGGGCGCGTGCGCTTCACCGGCCCGGCCGGCTGAGGCAAGTCCGTTGCGCGCGGCCGTCCCGGGTAGCAGCAAGGGGCACGCCCGCTGTGGCGTGCTGTTCCCAGGGGCCGGCGGAACCGGCCTCCGGACCTGAGGGGACGGGGGTCGGGGCCGCCCGCCTCATCTGCGCGCTCAGATCTTCAGCAGGACGATCACGTTCGCGACGAACAGCAGCGCGAACCCGATCGTCCAGCGGTTCAGGTTCCGCTCGACCAGCGACCCACCGCCGAACGGGCCCGCGCCGGTGCCGACGCCGAAGGCGCCTGAGAGCCCCGAGTCCTTGCCCGAGTGCATGAGCACGAGCACGATCAGGACCACCGAGAGGATCACCTGAAGGCCGTAGAGGATCGCTTCCACGGCCGGAAAGAGTAGCTGGCGGTTCCCCGTGGCGAGATCGTAGGACGTGACCTAGTCTGGGGACGAAAGCCATACCGGACTGCCCCCCATCAACTTGATACGTACATCCGCCGCGGCCATCGCCGCGATTTTTTTGTGCCTAGCCGGTGCCTCGCCCGGTGCCTCGGCGCATGAGTCAACCGACGGCGCGGCTGAGCACATCGCGGAGGACTCGGTCACCCACACGCGCGGCCGAGGAGGCCAGCCTGCAACGAAGTACGGCACTCGCGACGCAAGCCGATGCGGCGCGCGCTGCCGCTGCCGTCGCGGGCGACGAGCACCAGGTCGGCAGCTGGGGACCGATCGTCAACTGGCCCGTGGTCGGCGTGCACGTTGCGTTGATGCCCAACGGCAAGGTCTTGGCATACGACTCGGTTGGCGACAACGCGACGGAGACCTATCCGGTTCACGATCACACCCGCGCCACGGTCTGGGACCCGGCCACCGGTACACAGACGCCGGTGAACGTCACCACCGGCTTCAACGTCTTCTGCAGCGGGCTCGCGCACCTGCCCGACGGCTCGCTGTTCCTGGCCGGTGGAAACAAGAACGCGCAGCTCCAGGGAATCCGCCAGACGCACATCTTCAATCCAACGACCAACGCGTGGTCGCTCGGCCCGAACATGGAGGGCGAGCGCTGGTACCCGAGCGTGACTCCGCTGAGCAACGGCGAGATGCTGATCACCTCGGGAGGGCCGAACATCCCCGAGGTGCGTGGGACGAACGGGGCGCTGAGGCAGTTGACCGGCGCCAGCTTCGGGCTTCCGAATTATCCGTGGCTCGACGTCGCGCCGGATGGACGCACCTTCTTCTCCGGACCGAGCCCGACGATGCGCAGCCTCAACCCCAATGGGTCGGGCTCCTGGCAGAACTACGGCATCCGCGACGGGGTCGACCGCGACTACGGCAGCCGGGCGATGTACGACATCGGCAAGCTGCTTGTCGCAGGCGGCGGACCCTCGACGGAGACCGCCAGCGTCATTGATCTCAACGGCGCCAGTCCGCAGGCCAGAGAGACCGGGTCGATGGAGTACGGCCGCCGCCAGCACAACCTCACCGTGCTCGCCGACGGCACCGTGCTGGCTACCGGCGGGCTCTCGTCGGGCGAGGACCTCGTGGATGTCGAGCACGGCGTGTACGAGGCGGAGCTGTGGAAGCCCAGTACTGATGAGTGGAGCACGCTCGCGCCGATGCAGGTCACGCGCCAGTACCACTCGACCGCCCTGCTGCTGCCCGACGCCCGCGTCCTCTCCTCCGGCGGCGGCATCTGCGGCGCCTGCGACTCGCAGGGATACCTCGCCAAGAACGCCCAGGTGTTCACCCCGCCGTACCTCTTCAAGAAGGACGGCTCGGGGCAGCTCGCGCCGCGGCCCGCCATCAGCTCGGCGCCGGGCGTGGTCAACTACGGCGCGCAGGTGCGGATCTCGACGCCGAACGCGGCTTCGATCGAGCGGGTGGCGCTGGTTCGCCTCGGGGCGGTCACGCACTCAGTCGACATGGAGCAGCGCTTCATCCCGCTGTCCATCAACGCCCGCGACGGCGGGAAGCTCAGGGCCACGGGGCCCGCCAACGCGAACATCGCACCGCCCGGGCCGTACATGCTGTTCGTGATCAACGCAGAGGGAGTGCCCTCGGTCGCTCGCATGGTCACGGTGGCCGCCGGCAATCCCCCACCAAATCAAGACCCGGAGGCGGTCCTCGACGCCGACACCGCGACCGGACCCGCACCGCTGAGCGTGAGCTTCGACGGCCGGCGGTCGGACGACCCGGATGGCGACCCGCTGAGCTTCTCGTGGAGCTTCGGCGACGGTGCGACAAGCACACAGGGGTCCGCCACCCACACCTACTCGGAGCCCGGCACCTACAGCGCAACCCTCACTGTGAGCGACGGCCTCGGCGGCACCGGCACCGCCACCTGGCCAGTCTCGGTGCGCGACCCCGCCCCGGTGGACCCCTCCGGGCGACCCCGGCCCGGGAGGTCCCGACCCCATCGGCCCAGGAGCTCCCTGGCCCCGTCGTCCCGGGACTCCCCGACCCCATCGTCCCGGGATCTCCCGACACCACCGGCCCAGCGCTCCGGTTGCTCGGCGTGAACGTAGCCCGCGGGCGCATCCGAGGCAGTGCGGCGGACCCGGCGGGCGTGGAGTCCGTGAGCGTCGCACTGCGCCGAAAGCTCGCCGGTGGTGGCTGCAGCTGGTGGCTCAAGGGCAAGCGCAAGATGAGCGTCGACCCGCGCCGCTGCGACCGGCCCCGCTGGCTCAACGCCCGGCTCGCCTCGACGAGCGGCGAGGTGCAGTGGCAGCTGGCGCTCGGCAAGCGGCTGCCGGTCGGCACCTTCCGGGTGCTGGTGAGGGCGGCGGACACGGAGGGCAACGAGAGCGCTCTGCCGCTGAAGCGCGACTCGGTGGTCCGCGTCCGGCCGAGCCGGCGCTAGCGAAGCGCTGAAATCCTGACTTGTAGGGCCAGGAGCCCAGAAAGTCAGGACGAATCCTGACTTTGGCCGCTGTGACCGGCCAAATCCGGGACGGAAGCACCAACCGCCCGTGCCGACCCCTTCTCAGCTGTCGTTGGCCGCGCGTCCCTCCAAACGATCCAGCTCCCGCAGGATCTCGATCGCCTCGGCGCGCAGGTCGCCGTCGACCGCACGCCAGTCCTCGCGGGAGAGCTTGCCCATCTGGTGGTCGAGCTCGGCGTCGCGGATCTCGCGGTACTTGGCCTCCTTCGCCGCCTCGAGCTCGGCGATGCGCGTCTGCTCGCGGTCTTCCTCGGCGCCGGGGGAGCGCAGCGGGCGGGTCACCGCGAACGCGACGAGCGCCGCGAGGACGAGCAGTGCGATGGCGTACTCCACGACTGGGCCAGGCCGTTACGCCCGCGACAGCTCCTTGCCGAGCCGGGCGGAGTAAATCGCCCGCACACGGCGCAGGCGCGCCTCCGGCGTCGGCCAGGCCGCCACGAGGGCGCCGAGCAGCGCGATGGCGCCGCCGATCCAGATCCAGGCGACGAGCGGTGAGACGATCGCGCGGAAGGCGGCGGGCGGCGGGTCACGCCGGTAGCGCTCGGCCAGGGCGGCGATGATCAGCGCCTGGACGTCTCCGCCGGCGTCGGCGAACTTGGCGTCGGCCTCGCGGATCGGGCGTTCGAGCGTGCCGATGTCGGGCCGCACGGCGAGCCAGAAGTCGCGGCGCAGGCCCCAGCGCACGTCGACCTCACTCGTGGCCTCGCCCTCGAAGAAGCGCGAGATCGAGCCGAGCGACGGGTCGCCGCTCGAGTAGAAGTTGCGCGCGGGGCGCAGCGTGAAGGTCTCGTCGCCCTTGCGCACGTCCATGACCGCGCCGAAGGAGATCGGCGCCCCGGTGCCGGACGAGTCGCCGCCGAGCCGGGCCGTCGGCTGGCGGTAGGTGACCTCGTAGTCGCCGAGCGTGAACGACTCGCCGGGCGAAAGCCGGATGTCGCGCTGCTCGACGAACGCGGACGAGGCGGCCACGCCGAGGAACAGAACCGCGATCCCGGCGTGCACCAGGTAGCCGCCGTAGCGGCGCCTGTTGCGTCCGATCAGCTGCGCCAGCGCGCGCGGCCAGGGCTCGCCCGTCATCACGCGCCGAGCGCTCGCACCGCGCCAGAACTCCTGGCCGACCACCGTGAGCACGAACGCCGTGAAGCAGAACATGATCAGCGAGGCGGTGCTGTCGGCGGCGTTCGTGAAGGCGAGCAGGACAACGAGCACGACCGCCGTGAAGGCCAGCGGCACGAACAGGATGCGGCGCAGCGACGACGGCGTCATCTTGCGCCAGGCGAGCACCGGGCCGATGCCCGTCAGCAGCACCAGCACGATCGCGAGCGGGGTCGTGAGGCGGTTGAACCAGGGCGGGCCGACCGTCGACTCCGTGCCGGTGAGCGCCTCGGAGATGAGCGGGAAGAAGGTGCCCCACAGGATCACCAGCGCGAGCGTGACGAGCACGAGGTTGTTGAGCAGGAAGAACGCCTCGCGCGAGAGCAGCGAGTCGAGCCTCGCGCTCGAGCGCAGGTCCGGCAGCCTGACGATGATGAGCGTCGCCGACAGGACGAGCACGGCGCTGATGAAGACGAGGAACTGCACGCCGATCGTCGAGGCCCCGAAGGCGTGGATCGAGTCGAGGATGCCGCTGCGCACGAGGAAGGTGCCGATCAGCGCGAGCACGAACGTCGCGCAGATCAGCGACGCGTTCCAGACCTTCAGCATGCCGCGCTTCTCCTGAACCATGATCGAGTGCAGGAACGCGGTGCCGACGAGCCAGGGCATCAGCGAGGCGTTCTCGACGGGGTCCCAGGCCCAGTAGCCGCCCCAGCCGAGCTCGGAGTAGGACCAGAGCGCGCCCAGCAGGATGCCCGTCCCGAGGAACGTCCAGGCGACCAGTGCGAAGCGCCGCGTCGCACGGATCCAGTCCGCCCCGGTGCGCCGGGCGATCAGCGCCCCGATGGCGAAGGCGAACGGGATCGAGAAGCCGACGTAGCCCGTGTAGAGCATCGGCGGGTGGATCATCATCGCCGGGTGGCGCAGCAGCGGGTTGAGCCCGTTGCCCTCCTGCGGCGCCATCGCGAGGGTGTCGAATGGGTTCTCCCAGCCCACCATCAGGAACAGGAAGAAGGCCGCCACGCAGGCGAGCACGGCCGTGGCCCAGGGCGTGATGTCACGCAGCGAGCGGCGCGTGAGGAACAGAACCGCGCTGGCGAACAGCCCGAGCAGGGTGGCCCACAGGAGCAGCGAGCCGTCCTGCGTCGCCCAGACCGCGGTGATCTTGTAGAAGGTCGGGGTGGTCGTGGAGGAGCCTTCCGCCACGAGCCTGTACGAGAAGTCCGAGCGCAGGAAGGCTGACTCGAGGATCGCGAAGGCCACGACGCACAGTGCCGCGACGCAGTAGACGGCACGCCGCCCCGAGGTGGCCCACTCGCGCCGGCCGCTCGCGCCACCGTAGATCGACGCGCCCGCCGCGAACAGGGCGGTCAGCAGCGCGACGGTCAGGCAGGCAGAGCCGACTCCGGCCACGTCAGGACGACTGCTCGTCCTTGGTGAACTTGGACGGGCACTTGGTGACGAGCGAGTCGCGCTCCGCCACGAACGTGCCCTGCTTCAGCTCACCCGAGACGATCACCTCGCGCCCGTCGCGGAACGGGTCGGGCACCACGCCCGCGTAGGCGACGGGGACCGACTCGGTTCCGTCTCGGTCTCGGATCCGGAAGCGCAGCTCGTCGTCGCCCGACTTCTGGATCGACCCGTGCACGACCTTGCCGGTCAGCTCGTACGACTTGCCGGGCTCGATCTCGCTCGGCTTGCTGGCCTCGGTGGAGGCGCTGAAGCTGGTGTAGATGAGCGCCGTCGCGAGCAGCACGGCGGCGCTGAGCGCGACGCCGAGCCGCAGCTTGCGCTTACGGGACGGATCCATCTCCTCGGATTCTGGCAGGCAGGCCCGTCTACTGACTCGCCTACTTGGCGCTGGGGTGCCCGTCGCCCGGCCACGGCGAGAGCAGCAGGATCAGCCGCGAGTCCGCCGCCGCGCGCACCTCGTGCCGCTCGTTGGGGCCGAAGTGGACGAGGAAGCCCGGCCCGCCGCGCGCGGACTCGCCTCCCTGCTCGAACTCGACGTCCCCCGACGCGACCACGACCCACGCGCGCTCGTGGACCTGGTGCTCCTGGAGCCGCTCGCCCTCCGGCAGGTTGATCGCGATCACGCGCGTCTCGTTCGTCCGAGCGCAGCACCTCGGGCTGGTGCGGCTCGACGTCGTGGGTCGCGATGTCCCAGGTCTCCATGACTCCTCCGGCTCGGGGGCGCGTCGCCGCATTATGGCGCGGCTCCGGCCCGCGTCGGATCGGGCGCGCTCTCCTGGCGCCGCCCGATCCACTCCGCCCCGGGCTGGTCGGTGAGTCCGTGGGCGATGATCGAGATGAAGACGGTGACGGCGGCGATGACGGCGATCTGCTCTCCGTCGGCCACGGTCGATCCGAGCACGAACAGCGCGAACGTCATCGTCGCGACGCCCTTGGGCCGAACCAGGCCATGAAGGCCTTGCCGGCCGTGTCGACCTGGTGGTTGCCGGCGAGCGCGACGAAGACCGCGATCGGGCGAGCCGCCAGCAACGTGAAAACGGCGATGGCGGCGGTCGACCAGCCATCCTCGAAAAGCGTGTCGAAGGTGAAGATCGCTCCGAAGACGAGGAAGACGCCCAGCTTGACGACCTCTATGATGTCCTCGGCGCGGTCCTCGAAGGCAGTGCAGGATGTCCGGCCTCCAGATGCCGAACGCGATCGCGCATCACGAATACGGCGATGAATCCGTTGCCCTCGGGCGGCAGCGTCGCGATCCCGTAGGCGGCGAAGGCGACGCCCAGCGCGTACATCGACTTCTGGTGCGGGCTGATCTCGTAGCCGAGTGCCCGCTCCTTCGGCATCAGCTGCGCGGCGACGAACGCGACGAGCAGCCCCGTCAGGAGCCCGACACCGAGGTCCTGGATCACGAACTCCCACCAGACGAAGTCCGCGATCGGCCGCGGCCGCGGCGGTGAAGGCGAGCACGGCGGGCAGCGCGAGCCCGTCGTTTAGGCCCGACTCGAGGTTGAGTGAGTGGCGGATGAGCCGAGGCACGCGCGGGTTCGTGACGACGGCCGAGGACAGCACCGGGTCGGTCGGCGACAGCAGCGCCCCGACGAGGAAGCACTCGGTCCAGCTCAGGTCAGTACCAGCCGGTTCGTCGCGAGCGCCACCAGCGCGCAGGTGAGCGGCATAGCGAGCGCCGAGCTTGCGCAGCGGCAGGTGCCAGGCCTCCTGGAGCATCTCCTGCTCGACCTCGAGCCCGTCCCTGAACAGGATCAGCACGAGCGCGACGACGGCGAGCCCCTGGACGAAGTCGGAGGTCGGATCGAGGTCGAGGATCTCGAGCCCGCCCTTGCCGAGCACGAAGCCGGCGATCACGAATGCCGCCGTGAGCGACAGGAAGCTGCGGCGAGCCAGGCCGGAGACGAGCGCGCCGATCATCAGCAGCACGCCGAAAACGGCGAGCGGCTCCTCGAGGAACTCGACACCCGCGGCGAGCGGCACGGCGCAAGGTTGGCAGAACAGAACGTTCACATCTGGCTACGGTGAGGGGCTGATGAGGCGCCCGCTGCTGCTCTCATGCCTGCTTCTGCTCGCCTCCGCGCCCGCCGCGGCGGCGGCAGACCCGCCCCCGCGCGAGCGCAGCCTCGCGAGCGGCTGGGAGGTGCGCGTCGAGCCCGCCGACCCCGCCGCGCCGCAGCCGCCCCCGCCCGAGGAGACCGCTCCGGCGGGCGTGCGGCCGAACCTGCGGCCCCACCCCGCCTGGACGGGCCGCCCAGGCGCCCGGCCAGTGGCGCCCGGCGCGCGTCCCGAGCGTCTTCGACTCGCGCGCGCTGGCGACGCTCTTCCCGGGGCAGGTGCGCCGTTACCGACTCGCCTTCACCGGGCCTGAGACCCCCCGTGGCTTCCGCTGGCTGGTCGAGTTCGAGAGCGTGCGGCGCGCCGCGACCGTGTACCTGAACGGGCGCCGGCTCGGCCGCAACGCCGATCCGTACACGCCCTTCAGCTTCGAGGCGCGCGGCCTGCGCCCGGGTGCGCGCAACGAGCTCATCGTGGTCGTGGACGGCCGCAAGAACCCGAAGCTCCCCGAGGCCTGGTGGAACTGGAACGGCATCGTGCGGCCGGTGCGGCTCGTGCCCGCCGGGCCGGCCCACCTCGAGGAGCTGGGCACGCTCTCCGAGGTGTCCTGTCGCGGGGCCGCGAGCGGATGCCGGGCCAACCTGCTGCTCGACGCCCAGCTCGTGCGGAGTGGCCGGGGCGTCGTCGAGCCGACGCTCGAGGTGGAGCTGCGCGCGCCGAGCGGCCGCAGGTCGCGCAAGCGCTTCACCCTGCCCGAGGGCCGCGCCGGCGAGGAGCGCGTGCAGCTCGAGATGCCCGTGCCCGCCCCGCAGCTCTGGTCGCCGGACGCCCCGCAGCTGTACACGGCCAAGCTCACGCTGCGCGACGGCGATCGCGTCGTCCAGGTCGAGCGCCGCCGCATCGGGCTCCGCTCGGTGACGGTCAAGGGCGGCCGCCTGTACCTGAACAACCGCCGCATCCAGCTCCGCGGTGCCTCCATCCACGAAGACATGCCGGGCTCCGGGGCCGCGCTCACCGGCGCCGACATGGATCGGATCGTGGCGGATCTGAAGGCGCTCGGCGCGAACGTCACGCGCGCGCACTACCTGCTCAACGACGCACTCCTGTCGCGCCTCGACCGTGCCGGCATCATGGTCTGGAGCCAGGCGCCGATCTGGCAGCGCGACGCCGGTGCGCACCTGCTGTGGCAGCCGCGCGAGCGCGAGCGCGCGCTCGAGACCGTTCGCCGCACGGTGACCGCCGCCCGCTCGCACCCCTCCGTGCTCACCCACTCGGTCGCCAACGAGCTGACCTTCACCCCCGATCGCAAGCCCGGGACGAAGCGCTTCCTGCTCGCGGCTCAGGAGGATGCGCGCGAACTCGATCCCACGCTGCCGATCTCGGTCGACATCAAGGGCCGTCCGGGCTTCCCCGAGCAGTTCACCCTGCACGCGTTCGACATGCTCGGGCTGAACCAGTATTTCGGCTGGTATCCCTGGGTAGAGGACTTCACCGTGCTCGAGCCCTACATCTACGAGCTGCGCGACCACTACCCGAGCCAGGCGATCGTGATGACCGAGTGGGGCGCGGAGGCGCGTCCCGAGCTCTCGACGGCCGCCCTCGATCGCAAGGGCAGCTACGCCTTCCAGGACATGCACGCAGCCCGCACGCTCGACGTGATCGACCGCTCGCCGGTGCTGTCGGGCGCGATCTACTGGACGCTGCGCGAGTTCGAGATCTATCCGGGCTGGATGGGCGGCGCGGGCCGGCGCCCGGCCGAGTATGAGCCCAACACGCGCCACCACAAGGGCCTCCTGACCTACGAGGGCGAGCCCAAGCCCGCCTTCTGGACGGTCCGCGACCGCTACCTGCGCACGCCGCTCTATCCGTGAGCGAGCGGCGCCGCGGGCCCGCCGGGTTCGACCGAATGGCAGGCAGCGACGCCCATCTTTGGACGCTCGTACAACGACATCCGGGCGGCCCGGCGCGATGCTGAGGCCGGTGACGGGCGTCATCTACACGCCTGAGCCGGACGCCTTCGACGAGGCGATCGAGCCGGACGGGACGCCCCGTCCCCCCTATGCCGGCCTGCTCTCGGCGCTCACGGCGATGGACCTCGACAAGTTGGCACAGGACGTGCACAGCGACCTCTTCCGGAACGGTGTCGACTTCGGCGGCGAGGGAGGAAGGGAGCCCTTTCGGCTGGACCTGGTCCCGCGCGTGATCACCGCCGAGGAGTGGGCGGTCGTGGAGGCCGGCCTCGCGCAGCGCGTCCGCGCGCTCGACCGCTTCGTCGCCGACGCCTACGGCGGTCAGGAGATCGTGGAGGCGGGCGTGCTGCCCGCGCGCGTGCTCGAGAGCTGCGACCACTTCGAGCGGCGTCTCGTCGGGCTCCCGGCCCCGCCCGTGCGGGTGGCGATCGCCGGGCTCGACCTGGTCCGCGACCGTGACGGGCGCTTCCACGTGCTCGAGGACAACGTGCGCACGCCGTCGGGCGCCACCTACGCGCTCGCGGCGCGCGAGACACTCGACCGTCACCTGCCCGCCGGGCTCGCCGAGCGCCGCCGCCCGCTCGACGACCTGCTCGACACGCTTGGGGAGACGCTGCGGGCAGCCGCGCCCCAGGGAGTCGACGACCCGTCAGTCGTGGTGCTCTCGGATGGCCCGTCGAACAGCGCGTGGTACGAGCACGAGCGCGTCGCCCGAGCCCTCTCGGTCCCGGTTGTGACCTGCGCCGAGCTGACGGTGTCGGGCGACCGCCTGATCGCGCGCGTGAACGGCCGGCGCCTGCCGGTGGACGTCATCTATCGCAGGACCAATGAGGATCGGCTCGAGGACGAGCACGGCAAGCTCACCTACGTCGGCGCGACGCTGATCGCCCCGCTCCGCGCCGGCACGGTCACCTGTGTGAACGCGTTCGGCGCCGGTGTCGCGGACGACAAGCTGATGCACGCCTACGTCGAGGCGATGGTGCGCTTCTACCTCGCCGAGGAGCCGCTGCTGGGCTCGGTGCGTACCTACGACGTCGGCCTGGCCGACGTGCGCAGGGCCGTGCTCGAGCGCATCGACGAGCTCGTAATCAAGCCGCGCGCGGGGTTCGGGGGCGTGGGCGTAGTGGTCGCGCCGCACGCGGAGCGGGACGACGTGCGCCGGATCGCGGCCGAGCTGACGCGCGACCCCGACGGCTACGTGGCCCAGGAGACGATCATGCTGTCCCGCCACCCCACCGCCGCCGACGGGCGCCTCGAGCCGCGCCACGTCGACCTGAGGCCGTTCGTCCTGCTCGCCGGGGACACTGCACACGTGGTTCCGGGAGGCCTCACGCGGGTAGCACTGAGCCGGGACGCGCTGGTCGTGAACAGCTCGCAAGAGGGAGGAGCGAAGGACACGTGGGTGCTGTCGTGAGCAGGCCGCCGCTCGTCGGCGTCTCGACCTCCGAGGTCCGGCGCGCCGCGGACCACAACGTCGTGCCGCAGGGCGAGCCGAGCCGGCGCGAGCTCGCGCTCGGCGAGCGCTACCTCGATTCCGTGCGCTCCGCCGGCGGGCTGCCGGTGATCCTCACGCCCGTGCACGGCTCCGCGATCGACCCGCTGCTCGAGCGGCTCGACGCCGTCTGCCTCTCCGGCGGGCCGGACCTGCACCCGTCCGCCTACGGGGCCGAGGCGCACGACGAGCTCGGCCCGACCGAGCCGGAGCTCGACCTGTTCGAGCTCGCGCTGGCCCGCAGGGCGGTCCGCCGCGGCCTGCCCGTGCTCGGCATCTGCCGCGGCGCGCAGGTGCTGAACGTCGCGCTCGGCGGCACCCTGCACCAGCACCTCCCCGACCTGGCCGGCGAGCTCGAGCACCGCCAGGAGGCGCCGGGCCGCCAGGCCACGCACGACGTGAAGCTCGCGCCCGACAGCCGCCTCGCCAAGCTCATGGGCCGTACCGAGGTCGGCGTGAACTCGTTCCACCATCAGGCGCCCGCGACGCTCGGCCCCGGGCTGCACGCCGTCGGCAAGGCGGGGGACGGAACGGTCGAGGCGCTCGAGAGCACCGCCACGCGCTTCGTGTTCGGCGTACAGTGGCACGCAGAGTGCCTCGTCGAGATGCCAGAGCACTTCGCCCTGTTCGAGGGACTCGTCCAGGCGGGTGCCGAGCACGCCGCCGCCGAGCTGAGAGCGGCCTGACGCCGTGAGCCACGAGCCCGAGTGGGCCCGCTGGGGAGCCGACCCGAGCCGCCCGGCGTGGACGGTCGGCATCGAGGAGGAGGTCATGCTCCTCGACCCCGAGCGCTGGGCGCTCGCCTACCGGCTCGACGACGTCGTGCCCGTTCTCAGCGCGGGACTCACGAGGAAGATGAGCGCCGAGACGCACTCCTGCACGCTGGAGCTGGCGGGCGGTGTCCATACCGGCGTCCGCGCCGCGGTGGCCGAGCTGGCCGCGTTGCGCGCGAAGCTCGCCGAGGAGCTCAGCCCGCTCGGCCTGCGCGCCGCGGTGGCGGGGACCCACCCGTTCGCACAGGGTGAGGACACCGAGGTGTCGGGCGGCGCCCGCTACCAGGCCCTCTACGAGAAGATGCGCGAGCTGGCGCGCCGCGAGCCTACGTTTGCGCTGCACGTGCACGTCGGCGTGCCTGATCCGGAGCTCGCGATCGTCACCGCCGACCGCCTGCGCGCCCATCTGCCGCTCATCCTCGCCGTGTCCGGCAACTCGCCCTACTGGCGTGGCCGCGACAGCGGCATGGCTTCGTTTCGCACGCCGCTGTTCCAGGGCTTCCCGCGGTCGGGCGTCCCACGGCGCTTCGGCAGCTACCGGGCCTACATCGACGCCGTCGACGTCATGCTGCGTGCGGAGATCTTCCCCGAGCCCACCTTCATCTGGTGGGACGTGCGCGTTCAGCCGCGCCTCGGGACGGTCGAGGTCCGCATCGCCGACGCGCAGACGAGCGTGGCCGCCACAGCGGGCATTGCGGCGCTGATCCAGGCGCTGGTGCGGATGGAGGCCACCGACGGGTACGCCCCGCCAGAGCTCGTGGGAGCTCAGGAGGTCCTCGAGGAGAACCGCTTCATCGCCGCTCGCGACGGCATGGACGCCCGCCTCATCGACGTCGGGACGGCGACCCAGATCCCGGTGCGCGAGCAGCTCGAGGAGCTGCTCGCCGTCTGCGAGCCGCACGCCGACGATCTCGGCAGCCGGGCCGAGCTCGACGAGCTGCGGGCGCTGATGGAGTCGCCTGGCGCGGACCGTCAGCGCGCGGCCGTGCGCGAGGGCGGGCTCAGCGGGCTGGTCGCGTCGCTCGCTTCGGCCTTCGTCGAGGAGGGGTCAGGTACGCCCGCCCCCGCGGTGACAGCCGGTAGCCCCGCTCGAGGCTCTCGGTAAGCCCGAGCTCCTTCAGCTTGCGCACGTCCGCCTTGAAGGGTGCGGTCTCGCGGCCGAACTCGGCGGCGAGCTCCGGTGCGCGCGTGGCGGGGCGCTCCGCGATCAGGTCGAGCACCTTGGCGGTCCAGGGGCCGTGCCGGCTCGCCGCATCGAAGCGCGCGAGCCGCGCGTCGATCGCCGCCCGCTCCTCGTCGTCGAGGTCGGCGCGCTCACGCAGCGCGATGCGTGGGTCCGGCCCGGCGACGTGGAACTCGATGCGGTAGAGCGTGCCCTCCGGGCGCAGCCGCCGGATCAGGTCGGCGCGGTCTGCCGCGCCGGCCCGGCGCGCGTCGGCGTCCGTGATCGCCTGCTCCTCGACCGGATCGACCGCTTCGATCGCGAGCACTCCCGCCCGCGTGCGCAGCGTGCCGCCCGCCCTGACGGTCGGCCGGCGCCAGCGCCGGAAGGCGAGCGTGACCTCGCCGGCCTCGATGCCGCGCAGCGTCTCCAGGCTGAGCAGCATGGGGGTGCTAGTCGATCAGGAACGCCACGTCGTCGACGTAGCAGTACGACCAGTCCTCGCCCGGCTCGACCGAGCTGACGATCGGATGGCCGGTCTCGTGGTTGTGCGCGGTCGCGTGCCGGTTCGGCGAGGAGTCGCAACAGCCAACGTGGCCGCAGGTGCGGCACACCCTCAGGTGCACCCAGCGGTCGCCCGTGCGCAGGCAGTCCTCGCAGCCGGGCACCGAATCGGGGCGCTCGACGTGCACCTGGTCGAGGTGGGAGCAGACGGCCATGTGTGGAGTGATAGCGCATCGGAGGGGTCCATCGAAGCCCCCGCGGTACGCTGACCTGGCCGTGCATGTCCAGGTGCGACTCGGGTCGGGGCTGGCCACCGCAGCCGGCACCCGGCGGATGCAGGTGGAGCTTCCAGGGGAGGCCACCGTCGACGCGCTGCTCACTCGCGTCGGCGAGCTCGAGCCGGCGATCGCCCCCGCGCTCGACTCCGCCCTGCCGGTCGTGAGGGGCACGCACGCGAGCCGAGCCCAGGCGCTCGCCGACGGCGACGAGGTCGCCCTGCTCATCCCAGTCGCCGGCGGCGCCGGCACCGACCACGAGAGGAGCCTTCAATGGCCGTAGAACCCGCCGCGCCTGCCGCCACCGGCCAGGCCCACCAGACCGTCTTCGTCGACACCTTCACGAACGGGCTGCTCGGCCCCGAGATCGAGATGCTCGGGCCGGTCGAGGACGGCGGCCACGTTGTCGTGAACACCACCCCCGGCTGCTGGGGCCCGATGATCACGCCCGCCCTGCGCGGCGGGCACGAGGTGGCGCGCCCGGTCGCCGTCGCGGGCGCCGAGCCCGGCGATGCGATCGCGATCCGCATCAAGGACGTCGAGGTCACCTCGATCGCCACCGCCTCCGGCAACGACGTCTCACCGGAGGGCAGCTTCAACGGCGACCCCTACTGCGCGGCCGTCTGCCCGAGCTGCGGCACCGAGTACCCCGAGACGCGGCTCGAGGGCATCGGCCAGGAGGCCGTGCGCTGCGCGAACTGCGGCGCCGACGCCACGCCATTCAAGTTCACGAACGGCTACACGATCGCCTTCGACCACGGCCACAACATGGGCGTGACGGTCGGGCGTGAGTCGGCCGAGCGGATCGCGCACGAGGCCGCCCGCTTCGCGGCCCTGCCCGAGAACTCGGTGCAGAACCCGATCCTCGCCTTCGCGCCTCACGACCTCGTCGGCCTCGCCGCGCGCCTGCGGCCGTTCATGGGCCAGCTCGGCACGACGCCGTCGAAGACGATGCCCGACTCGCACAACGCCGGCGACTTCGGCTCGTTCCTGATCGGCGCGCCGCACGCGTACTCGCTCACCCCCGACGAGCTCGCCGAGCACCGCACCGACGGGCACATGGACATCGACGCCGTGCGCGCCGGCGCGATCCTGATCTGCCCGGTCAAACTGGCGGGCGGCGGCGTCTACATGGGCGACATGCACGCCCTCCAGGGCGACGGCGAGATCGCCGGCCACACCTGCGACGTGTCCGGCACGGTCACGCTGCAGGTCGAGCTGCTCAAGGGCCTCGGCATCGACGGGCCGATCCTGCTCCCGCTCGAGGAGGACCTTCCCTACCTCGCCCGGCCGCTGTCCGGCTCCGAGCGCGCCCGCGCGGAGGGACTCGCGCGCGAGTGGGGTCTCGACGCTCTCGAGGAGTCGGCGCCGATCTCCGTGGTCGGCACGGGGCCGGACCTGAACAGCGCGACCGACAACGGACTGGAGCGGGCCGCCTGGCTGCTCGACATGGAGGTGCCCGAGGTCAAGAACCGGGCCACGATCACGGGGGCGATCGAGATCGGCCGCCACCCGGGCGTCGTCCAGGTGACCTTCCGGGCGCCCGTCGACCGGCTCGAGGCGCGCGGCCTCCTGCCCTACGTGCGCGACATGTACGGGAGCGGCTAAACGATCCTGAAGCGCAGCTTCTTGGGCAGCGAGCGGTTGCCGGCGTCGTCGGTGGCCGTCACCACGAACTGGAAGTGGCCTGGCTTCAGCGCCTTGCCGCGGAGCCGGGCGGCGATGCGGATCGAGTTGCTGCCGGCGTCGCGGTTCTTCTTCTTGAGCGCGCCGACCTTGCGGTAGCGCCCGGCCTTGCGGCGGCGGATCTCGATCCGCACGTCGGCCGCCTCGGAGAGCTTGAAGCGCAACCGCGTCGCGTGGCCGCGAGCGAACCGCGTGCGCGACAGTGACAGCTTCGAGAGCTTCGGCGGGTGGTGTCAGCCCCGGGCGCGCCGCGGGGGCGGTCCGGCCGCCGGTGGCCCGACAGAGCCTCTTATTTCGGAAGATGTCGAACAGGCTTTTTTCCTCCGCGGCGTAACCTCCGTCCGACCTGGCGGGCGGCCATGTTGGTATCCCACCCCCGGCTCTCCAGCGGGCTCAGGTTGTTGGGAGCTCCACGAGTGGAAGCCGAGGCCAGGAGCCGGTGAATGCCGAACGCGCGTCGCCGCGAGAAGTGCTGCGGGTGTCACCGCCGTCAGCGTCGTGTCCTGCCGCTGACGCTGATCGCAAGCGTGCGGGGCATGAAGCTCGCCTTCCCCTTCGACAGGGACACGACCGCGTTCTGGGTGATCATCGCGTCGCTGGCGGTGATCTTGGGCGGGATGGTGGCCTATTTCCGGCGGCGGGGCTGGCTCTGACTCGGAGCGTCGCGGCGGGGCGTACCCGCCGCGACGTACTCCTCGTCCTTCGCCCGGACGGCTACCGCCGGACCGCCGAGCGCGCACCCACTGAGTCGTGCGTGATCCGTTGCGCGTCGTGGCCCGATTGCCGGCCGCGTCGCGCGTGGTCGTCACCGCATTCAACCTTCAACCGCCCGCCCATCTGGAGAGCATTGCGTGCCGACTTTTTCAGGCGAAGGGTGACCCTGGCGGACTGCCCGCCCGGCACGGTCACGCTCTTGCTCGCCACCGTCTTCCCTCGATAGCGGAACTTGAGCGCGATCCGGCAGCGCGTCTCCCTGCTCGGGCAGCGCACTCTGACCTTGAACCTGCCGCTTCGCGACACCGTCCACCGACTTCGGCTTGGGCCGCACCTTGGGCGCGGTGTTGTCCGGCGGTCGCGGGGGTGGCGGCGGCGAAGCGATGCTGAAGCTCCTCTCCGCAGCCGGCCCGACATTCCCGACCTGATCGGTGGCGCGCACCCGGACCCGGTGGGAGCCCGGCGAGAGGTTCGTGTACTCCCTCGGGCTGGTGCACGCCACGAACGGCCCGCTCTCGAGGCTGCATTCGAACCGCGCGACGTCCGCGTCGGGGCTCGAGAACGTGGCGGTAGCCGTGGACCCGGACACCGTGACGCCGGAGATCACGACCGACGGAGCGGCCGCGTCGTATTCGTAGGCGAGCGTCACGCGGTCGATCGACGGTGTCGACGTGCCGTCCGAGGTCAGGACCGCCTGGTACTGGACGTACCGCCGGACCTGGGCTCTGGATCGCTCCCCCGGGGCCGAGCGGCTGGAACGCCGACCAGGACGCGTCGGGAGTGGGCGTGTTACCGGTGCGGGTGGCGAACGTCACCCCGGCGAGCGTGCCCTCGGCGGTCAGCGCGCCCCACGAGGTAATGCGCCGCTCGGCCTCGAAGACCCGCGAGGTGAACGTGCCCGACGGAATCGGCGCGAGGTTGATGTCCTCGACCGTGAGCGGGATGCCGTTGAGGTTGAAGTCGCTGGCGAGCACGCGAAGATTCGGCGGAAGGGTCGCGGTCTGCGTCGAAACGAGAGCGTCATCGACGTAGAACCGAATCTCCGTCGCGTCCCACTCGATCCTGTAGTCGTGCGGGACAACCGGATCGATGTTGAATGGAGCGATGTCGAGCCGCTCGTCGATCTGTGTTCCGCCCACGTTCGTCCGCGCGTAGAGCCCAAGCTCTAGCGCTCCACCGCCCGTGCTGAACATGGCCCAGTCGCCGATGTTGTCGAAGTCGACGCCGAAGCCGATGTGCTGGGACTGCTCGGTCCCGAACGTCGCCGTGAACGTCAGCGTCTGCGGCGCGCTGAAGGTGGTCGTCGAGCCGCCGAGGGCGCCGTCGACCGTCAGGACGCCGGCACTGCGTTCGCGGTCCCTCCAGCGTCCACGGTGTGACGGTCCAGTCCGCGGGCAGACCTTCGGTTGCAAGCTCGACGGACCCCGGCGGAACAACGATCGCATTGGCGTCGCTGGTCCCGCCCGCGAAGTTGTCGTCGACGCTCGACCCTGGGGCCGCCATCGCCAAAGCCGGGACGATTGCCATAGCGAGCAGCGCCGCCACGCAGATGGTGATGAAGCGCGTTATGCGCACGATGTCCTCCCTGATCCTTTCGTTACGAGACATGAACATCCTCCGCGCCTCAGTGACCCGAGGAGACGGATGCGGGTCTTGGTGGTGGCGCGGTTGCCGACCGCGTCGCTAGTCCGCTCCTGCGCGACGACCAGCAGCGATCGGCGGCGCGCGAGCTCTCTACGAGCAGAGCGCTTGGCGAACCCTTGAATGCTGGGGTCGCCGGCCCCCTGCGCGTCCCATTCACTCGAGGCGCTTCCCAGCAGGCAGTTCTCAGCAACGATCTCGTTGGCCGGCGCACCGCAGCTCGGCGTCTGAGCGAGCGCCGGGCTGGCCACCAGCGCCAGCACAGGCGCCCCGAAGGACGCAACAAGCACAGCGATGTACGAGGACGTCCGTCCTCCCGCAGCCATCTTTGGCATTCCTTTCCCCGGGCGAGGCCTGCCCGCGCCAGCCTGATTCCCAACCTAACCCGGAAAACCAAAACTGGCTACTACTCACGAAAACTTGCGTACGGCCGGTGGTTTGGGGTATGACGCCGACCCGCTACCGCTCCGGCCTTCGACATCTGGAGGGCGGCGACGGAGATGACGTACTGGACTGTGGCTCGCGCGATCTGGACGGCGGGCTCGTCTGCACGGCGTCTCACAACCCCAAGGCGTACACGGGAGCGAAGCTCGTGAAGCGCGGGGCGCGCTCTCCGGCGACTCCGGGATCGACGAGCTGCGGGAGATCGTCTCGGCCGGGGCGCCGCGGTACGCCCGGCGCCATTCGCCTGGAACATCGGCGAGGCGTCCGCGAGCCGCGGCTACATGACTCCGACGATCCGGCCGATGCGCGTTGTCCTGGACGGCGGCAACGGGATGGCCGGACCGATGGTCGGGCCGCTCCTCGCCGATGCCATGGCCGCGCTCACCTTGCTGCTCGTGGCACTGCTGAAGAACGCGGAGCATCGAGCCGAGCACGCGATCCAAGTCAAGCTTGACCGGCTGGCCGAGGCCTTGCTCGCCGAGCGTCGCGAACACTCGCGTGAGAGCGCAAGCGGCCCGGGGTGCGCCCCGTGCAATTTGGCATAACTCAACATGTCGGCTCGCCGTTGTCGTCGTCGGCGGCGAGGTTGCTCGCGCTGGACTCGAAGGCGACGTAGCGGCCGTCCGCGGACATCGATCCATAGACCGACTGGGCATCGCCACCATCGCCGCCGTCCCCGGCGCTCTGGCGGCTGACCAGGATGGTGGTGGCGGTGAGGGTGTCCCGCACGAAGACGTTGAAGTGGGCGTTGTCGTCGCGCGGCACTCAGGTTGTCGGCGTCTGAGCTGAAGGCGACGTAGCGCCCGTCGGCGGACATCCCATTGAGCTCCGAGACCTCATTGCCGCCTGTGCCGCCCTCCGACGCGCTCCGGCGGCTGACCAGGGTGACCGCGCCGGTCTGGGTGTCGCGCAGGAACACGTCGCGGAACGCGTCGTTGTCCTCGCCGCTCAGGTTGGCGGCATTCGACTCGAAGGCCACGTAGCGCCCGTCCGCGGAGAGAACGGGATCGAATGAGACCCCGTCCGCCCCGAGACCTCCCGCCTCGGTTGGTTGGATGCTAATCAGCTCGGTCTCGTCCATCGAGCCCTTCGCAGCAGGGCTGAGCACGAGGAGTGAGGCGATGAGCGCGACGAAGGTGGCGTGTCTCGGTCCGTTCACACCCGTCCAACGCCGTGGGCGGATGCGAATTACGGCCGCCTCTAGCTCGCGGCTGCCGCTCCGGCGAAGGCCGGCATCACCCGATCGGCGACCAGCTTGAGCTGGCCCTGGATGTCGGGCACGTTCTCCACGTCCTCGTTCGTGAAGAACTTGACGAGGTGGGGGTCGGAGAGCGCGAAGATCATGTGGTTGACACCGGCGGGCTCGATGTCGGACTTGATCTTCTCGACCACCTCCTCGGGCGTCCCCGCCAGCGACAGCTTCTCGACGTAGTCGGGCGTGAACGCCTCGTAGGCGCCCTTGATGTCGCCCGCGCCGAGGGCGTCGACGACCGGCTGGAGGTCCGCGGCGTCGATCCCGTGACGGGCTAGCTGCTCCGCCGGCATCGAGGAGATGTAGAACGCGACCAGGAGTCGTGCGGCGTGCTTGGCGGCGGCGGAGTCTTCGCCCACGACGGTGACGACCCAGGCGCCGACGTCGAGCTCGTCGAACGAGCGACCGGCCTTCTCGGCGCCCGCTCGCATGTTCTCGACCTGGTAGTCGTAGGCCTCGCGCGAGTACGCGAGCGCCTGATGGAGCCCGTCGGTCAGCTCGCCCGCGGTCCGGAACGAGCGCGGCCCCTTCATCCCGCCCATCAGCAGCGGGATGCGCTCCTGCACGGGCCGGGCGGCGGTGAACAGGCCGGTGTACTTGAAGAAATCGCCCTCGAAGTCGATCTTGCCCTCGTCCAGGAAGGTGCGCATCACATGCAGCGCCTCGCGCAGGCGCGAGAGCGGCTTCTGGCTCGCCCAGTCGAGGTGGTACTGCGCCATCAGGCCGAAGTTGCCGGTGGAGACGACACACTCGGTGCGCCCGCCGGTGATCTCGTCGAGCGTCGCGAGCTGCTGGCAGATCAGCGTCGGCTCGCGCAGGAACACGTGAGTCACGTTCGGCCCGAAGCGGATCCGCTCGGTCTTGTCGGCCGCGTGGGCGAACAGCGTCCAGAGATCCTTGTGCCAGGTCTCGTCGACCGCGTAGCAGGCGTGGTAGCCGAGCTCGTCGGCCGTCTTGATCATCTCGATCGAGTCGCCGAGCGGGTAGTCCGGCAGCATGCAGTAGCTGAACTTCATTCCGTCGTCTCCTCTTCGGGCATGGTTTCCGAGCCGAGCCCCGCGAGGAGCACGTCGTCGGCGAAGTGCTTGTGCATCCAGGCGAGGTGATCCCAGCGCGCGGCGACGATGCGCATCGTGTCCCAGGCCGGCAGGTCCTGTTGCGGGAACGTCTGCATCTTCTCCGGGTTCACCTCGTAGACGTGCTCGAAGCGCTGGATGACGTCGTCGTTGATGCGCCTCGGCTCCGGCGGCTTCTGGTCGCCCAGACGAAAAATGCTCATTCGTAGCTTTCGTCCATCATCTGCTTGCCGGGGTTCATGATGTTGTTCGGGTCGAGCGCGGCCTTGATGCGCTTGACCACCTCCCAGGCGCTTCCCATCTCGGTCGGCACGAGCTCGGCGTCGCCCTCGCGGGTCGCGCCGTGGCAGGCCGTGATCGAGCCGCCGTACTTGAGCGCCACCTCCGCGATCTCGCGCTTGCAGGCGACCCAGCCGGCCCAGTTCTCGTCGTCGAGCTTCTGCTCCCAGATGCCGACGTCGATCTCGACCAGGTAGTCGGCCCACGGCTTGTGAGGGCCGTTCGTGTAGGCGAACATCCCCCAGTCGTCGAAGATGCCGTACTGGTCGATGTAGCGCTCGACGATCGCGTGCCACTCCTCGCGGACCATCGGCAGCACCGAGTAGTTGAGCGCGGCGTCCTCGCAGTGCCACGACATCGGCACAACCTGCCCCTCACGCGTGCGCCCGTGCAGCGGGGTCGCGTAGCGGTCGTGCCGCGACGCCCAGTCGCCCTCGGAGATCTCGTCGCCGAGGTACTTGCCGCCGTCGGCGCGGCCGAGCTCCATCACCCGCTTCGAGGCCGGCTCGACCTCCGCGCGGGTGCCGTACATCGCGACCGCCACGACGGCCTTGACCGAGTCCGGCTGCGGGATGTAGGCCTCGTCGTCACGGCGCAGGTAGCGCAGCTTCCACTCGTCGAACAACACAACGCCGGCGAGCGTCGCGAGGCCGGCGCGGGTCAGGGCGCCGGTCGTGCGGTGCGCCTTCATGTAGTCGTCGAAGGCGAAGAACGCGGCGAACTCGACCTCCGGCTTCGGCACCAGCTCGAGCGTCGCCTCGGTCGTGATGCCGAGCGTGCCCTGGTGGCCCGTGAACAGCTGCTTGAGCGTCAACCCGGTCGACGACTTGCGCAGCTTGCGCCCGCCGCCCTCGCCGATCTCGACGATCTCGCCGGTCGGCAGCACAACCTGCATCGAGATCACGAGGTCGCGGGTGTGGCCGAAGCGCGAGCCGAGCAGCGACCAGCCGCCCGTGCCGATACGGCCGCCGACGAGCGAGCACGGGTACGACGCCGGGTCGTCGGGATAGAAGACGCCGTACGGGCGCAGCTCCTCGTTCAGCTTGAGCATGTTGATGCCCGGGCCGACCGTGACGCAGCGGTCCTCGAGGTCGATCTCGTGGATCTTGTTCATGAGCTTCACGTCGACGCAGATGCCGCCGCGGAGCGGCACCGCGCCGTCGGAGAGCCCGGTCCCGCCGGCGCGCGGGACCACGGGGATGCGGAGGCGGTTGGCGAGCTTGACGACCTCGGAGACCTCCTCGGCCGATGTCGGCAGCACCGCCACGTCCGGCATGAACTCGGCCCAGCGGTGCACAGGGAAGGGCGCCGGCACGCGCGTGCGGTTGACGCGCGAGCTCAGACCCGGGAGCACGCGGTTGTCATCGCCGATGATCGCGCGCAGCTCGTCGATGACGCCCTCGTCGACGGCGCTCTTGTAGGCGACGCTCACTGCATCCCCTCCGCCGTCGCGGCGGGCCCGCGGGTGGTACCGCCGACCTCGATCCCGGCCGACTCGGCGACCAGCTCGAACAGGTCGGCGACTGCGAGCGACTCGCCCGCGGCCTCGGACAGCGGCCGCTCGGACCACGGGCAGGCGCTCACGAGCGTGTCTACCTCGAGCCGCTCGGCACGCTCGACGCGCCGGCGGCTGATCTCGGCCGTGATCTCCGGCTTCTCGATCGGCAGCCCGCCGCCGCCCCCGGAGCAGTACGACCACTGCGTCACGTGGTCGACGTCCTTGAAGGTGAGCCCGGGAATCGCGCGCAGCAGCTCGCGCGGCGGCTCGTGCACGCCCTTGCGCTTGTTGAGCCGGCATGGGTCGTGGTAGGTGACGGTCCGCTCGATCGGCTGCGTGAGCTCGAGCCGGCCGTCGCGCACGAGCTCGGCGATCAGCTCGACCCCGAGCACGATCTCGAAGTCGTAGTCGTCGCCGAACAGCTTCGGGTAGTCCTCGGTGAAGGCGATGTAGTCGTGCGGGTCGGGCGCGAGGATCCGCTTCGCCCCCACCGCCCGCCAGTCGGCGACGTTGTGCTCGGCGTGCTTGCGCGCGAGGTCGACGTAGCCCATCTCCGCCGCCGGCCCGCCGCAGCACCACTGCTCGCGCATCAGGCCGAACTCGACGCCCGCCTTCTGCAGCAGGAGCGCGAAGGCGCGGCTGTAGGACGTGCGGTAGAAGGCGGCCTCGCAGTCGACGAACAGGATCGTCTCCCCGCCCGTGGGCAGGTCGAGCCCCTCGGCCCAGTCGCGCACGTGCTCCTGCGTGACCGGCACGTCGCCCAGCACCGGCTCGTTCGTGCCCTCCGCGAGCCGCTCGTTCCAGAGCTTCCAGCCCTCGCGCTCGTTGCCGGTCGCGACCATGAGCGCGCGCATCGCCTTGACGACGTCGACGGTGCGCGTGCGGTGGCGGTAGAAGTCGCCGGTGAAGAGCGTGTTCGGGCAGCGCAGCTCGCACGCGCCGCACTGCGTGCAGTGGACGAAGTCGTCGGCCACGTCCTCTACCGAGACGAGGCCCTTCTCCATCGCGACGATGTTGGCGTGGAACGCCGTGGGCGTGTGGTTCTCGTTGCGGGTGACCTGCATGACAGGACACACCTCGCGACAGAACTTGTGCCCGGACGAGAAGCAGCCGTAAGCGTTGTTGCGCCACTGCTCGACGAACTCGCGCTGGAGCTCGCCGTCGCCGTTCGGTGAGTAACCGGCCACGGGCCTCCTTTCGCACTGCGTTGCAGGCGGGGCGCGAACGTATCACGGGCGAACTAGCCGGAGCGAGGCGAATCCGGGAAGAAGCCGATCGGCTGCGCCCCCTCCCAGAGCGTCAGCCGGCCGAGCTCCTTGAGTTGCTCGGCGCCGCTCTCCACGGTGAGGAAATGGTTGCCCGCGAGCTGGCCGACGATCGAGGCGAAGCGGCAGCCGCCGTACGGAAACAGGATCTCCGTCTCGCTGAAGCCGCCCGGATACCAGAGGATCTCGCCGGGCGCGGGATGGCTCGTGTGGTTCTCGAAGCGGAGGTTGGTCTCGAAGTCGCCCATCGGGACCCAGCACGACTCGCCGCTCCAGCGGACGTGGATGAGCCGGCTCTCGAAGGGCAGCAGCCGCTGGAACGCCGCGCAGGTCTCGGGCGCCCTCTCCTCCTCCATGCGGGCGGTGAACTCGAACGGTCCGGCCTCGATTCGCAGCGTGGTCATGGCGCGAAATCCTCCACGAAGCCGGCCAGCGCGTCCACGGCGAGGGCCACGTCCGCCTCGGCCACCGACTCGTCCGGGTGGTGGCTGACTCCGCCGGCACAGCGGACGAACAGCATCGCCACCGGCGCGATCGCGGCCATGACCGCGGCATCGTGGCCCGCGCCGCTCGGCAGCCGCGAGGGACGCACCCCCGTGGCCTCCACCGCCTTCACCATCCGCTCGCTGAGCGCGGGATCGCAGCCGACCGCGGGCTGATCGAGTCGCTCCTCCCACTCGACGCCGACGCCGCGCGCCTCGCCGGCCCGCCCGGCTCGCTCGCGCAGCTGCGTGACCGCGGCTGCGCGCGCGGCGTCGTCGGGGTGGCGTACGTCGAGGCTGAGGTCGGCTGACCCCGGGATCACATTCGGCGCACCGGGCAGGGCCGCGAGCCGCCCCACCGTGGCGACGAGCGAATCGGTCTCACGCGCGAGCGCCTCCGCCGCGAGCACCACCTCGGCGGCTGCGCTGAGGGCGTCGTGGCGAAGCTCCATCGGGACGCTCCCGGCATGCCCGGAGACCCCCTGGAAGCGCACTTCGGCGCGCGTCTGGCCCGCGATCGCCGTCACCACCCCCAGGGCGACGTCGCTCTCGTCGAGGACCGGCCCCTGCTCGATGTGCACCTCCACGTAACCGGCAAGTGAGCCCGGCGCCAGGGCAGCAGCGCGCAGCCCGGCGGGGTCGCCCCCGTACTCGCTGATCGCGTCCTTCAGGGAGACGCCCGCCCCGTCGACCCTCCGAAGGTCCGCCTCGTCGAAGCGGCCCGTGAGCACCTGACTGCCGAGAAAGGCCGTCCCGAAGCGGGTTCCCTCCTCGTCTGCGAACGCCACCACCTCGATCGGGACGCTGGGGCGCCGCCCGGCCGTGTGCAGCCGCTCGCAGACGGCGATCGCCACCAGCACGCCGAGCGTCCCGTCCCAGCGCCCGGCATCGCGGACGGTGTCGAAGTGGGAGCCGAGCATCAGCGCCGGCGCGTCCGGCCGATCGCCCTCGAGGCGCCCGATGAGGTTGCCGACCGCGTCGCGCCGCACGGTCATCCCGGCCGCGCTCATCCAGCCGGCCAGGGTGTCGCTCGCCGAAGCGAGCGCCGGGGTGCCGTACAGCCGCGTGAGCTCGCCGGGCTCGTCGGTGCAGCGGGCGAGCAGCTCCGCCCGCTCCATCACCGCCCGCGCGCTGCCGTCAGCTCCCACGGTAGGTGCTGTAGGACCAGGGCGAGGCGAGCAGCGGAACGTGATAGCTCGCGTCGGGGTCGGCTATCCCGAAGCGCACCGGCACGAGGCCGAGGAACGGCTCGTCCGCGGATGCCAGGCCGGCCCCGGCGAAGTAGGCGCCGACGTCGAAGACGAGCTCGTAGGAGCCGGCCCGCAGTTCACCGGGGGCGAGCAGGGGCTCGTCGGTGCGCCCGTCGGCGTTGGTGCGCACGACCTTCAGGCGCTCGGGCTCGCCGCCCCCGGGCGGGTGCAGGAACAGCTCGACGTCCATCCCCGCCGCCGGGCGCCCGCGGGCGGTGTCCAGCACATGCGTGGTGAGCTTCCCGGCGGAGGTCATCCGCCCCGGGTCATCTTCAGCGTGATCGTCCCGAAAGCCGGGAAGGGCGGCACGAAGACCTTGCGATCGTCCCCGTACGGGTCGCGCGTCATGTTGCCGGCCGCCAGCTCGACCGAGCGCAGCTGCGGATAGCGCTCCAGCAGGCGCTTCCCCATCTCGTGCACGAGCTGCTGGATCGACTCGCTCACGAGCCCGTCGAAGACCGCCGCACAGACGTCACGCACCTGCTCGCCGGCAACATAGAGCGCCGGCGCCTCGCCGAGCGCGTCGTGGGGATCGCCGTAGCTCCAATGCACGTCAAGCAGGATGAAGAGCGGCCGGTCCGAGCGCTCGGGCAGCGTCGTGTACTCGTCGCGCACGAAGCGCGTGAACGCGCTGCCCTCGACCTTGAGCAGCTCCATCTGCAGGCGCCCGCTGCGCTGCTCGACCAGCGCGCTGCCACCATCGCGGCGGCCGTAGCGGAGCGACCCGACCGAGTGCTCCCCGGAGCCGCGGCTGCGCAGAACCCGGCTCGCCTCGAAGCCGGCGCCGCCCGGCACCTGCGCAGCGTCGAAGGGAAGCTCGCGCCCACTCACGCGAACATCGTGCATCTGCTCGTAGCGCTCCAGGAAGCCGCTGCCGAGCCGGGCCAGGTAGCCCTCCAGCGTCGCGCCCTCGTATTCGCGGGCCTGGCTCAGGATGAAGTTCTTCATGGAGTCGGTGGCGACCACGCTCGAGTTGTCGCCGCGCGTGTAGGCGGGCAGGAAGTTGTCGCCGAAGACCTCCACCGTGATCTCGTTCGCGAACAGCACGTTGTCGCGCCCGCGGAAGGCGGACTCGGGCACGTCGGGGAGGCCCGCGAGCGGCGTGGCGTAGTGGCGGAAGACCGGAACCGACGACTTGCCGTAGCTGATCTCGTAGTGGGTCCCGGACAGGGCTCCGTCCCCCACGCGGTCCTCGAGCCGCAGCGCGGCGATCTTCGCGATCTCCGCCAGCGCCGTGGCCCGCTCCTCGCCGGGCGAGCGGCCGAGCCGGTCCTCGGCGTTCGCGACGATGCTCGCCGGCGTGTGCTCGCGCACGCAGACGACGAAGGGGAAGCCGAATCGCTCCCGGTAGGCGGCGACGGCGCGCTCGAGCCGCGCCCGCTCCTCGCCGTCGGGCCGGTCCAGCCCCGCGGCGGCCTGCTCGGCCGCCGATGCGGCGGTCAGCTCGTCGGCGCCGCTGAGCTCGGGGTGGGCCCGGATCAGCGCGAGCTGGCGCTCCTCCGGCGCCTGCTCGACGACCCGGACCATCGCGGCGTGGAGCTCGCCCACGGAGCCGAAGGGCCGCTCCTCCCAGGCCGCCTCCGCCACCCAGGGGGACGATTCGAAGGCGAACCCGACCTCTGCGACGAACGCCTCGCGATCGAGCCCGTCGAGATCGCCGACGCTCGTCATTCCAGGCCGAGGATGTCGTCCGGCCGCACCGGGACGCGCGTCAGCGGGCGCCCGCACGCATCCCGGATGGCCGCGACGATCGCGGGGGTGGTCGTGATCGTGGGCGCCTCGGCGGCCCCGTTGAGGCCGTAGGGGGCCTCGGGCTGCGCCAGCTCCAGGATCCGGTTCTGCACCGGCGGCATGTCGAGGATCGTCGGGATCAGGTAGTCGGTGAAGGACGGATTGCGCACGCGCCCGCCGGAGAGCTGGATCTCCTCCATCAACGCCAGGCCGAGGCCCTGCGCGACTCCCCCTTCGAGCTGGCCCTCCAGGGCGAGCGGGTTCATCACCCTGCCGACGTCCTGCGCCCCCGCGATCTCGACGACGCGCACGAGCCCGAGCTCGACGTCGACGTCGACCACCGCGCGGTGGGCCGCGAAGGAGAAGGCCAGATGCGAGTTGCCCTGCCCGTACTCGTCGAGCGGCTCCGTGCCGCGCGGGCGATACTCGCGCGTCCGCTCTATCGGTTCGTCGCCGACCAGCTCGGCGAGCGGGATAGCGTCCGAGTCGGTCACCGCCGCTCCGGCCTCGAGACGGGCGCCCGCGCCCGCGCGCTCCAGCAGGGCTTCCCGGACCGCCTCGCAGGCGTCCCGGACCGCCCCGCCCGTGAACCACGTCTGCCGGGAGGCCGACGACGAGCCGGCGTTGCCGACCTGGGTGTCCGCCGGCAGGACGATCACACGCTCGATTCCGAGCAGGTCGCGCGCGATCTGCGCCTGGACGGTTATGCCGCCTTGGCCGACCTCGCACGCGGCGGTGTGGACCTCCACCTGCGGCTCGCCGCTCGCGACCGACACGCGCACGCGCGCGGTCGAGTAGTCGTCGAAGCCGGCGGAGAAGCCGATGTTCTTGAAGCCGGCGGCGTAGCCCACCCCGCGCCGGATGCCCTCCCCGTGCGTCGTGTTCGACACGCCGCCCGGCAGCTCGCGCAGGTCGCGCCCGTGCTCCGCCGGCGCGTCGGGCAGCGGCATCGATCCGAGCTCGTCGAGCAGCCGGGTCACGGGCGCGGGGCCGTCGATCAGCTGACCGGTCGGCAGGCTCGACCCGGTGTCCATCGCGTTCCGCCGCCTCAGCTCGAGTGGGTGCAGCTCGAGCGCGGCGGCCAGCTTGTCCATCTGAGCCTCGTAGGCGAAGCACACCTGGACCGCCCCGAAACCGCGCATGGCCCCGCAGGGCGGGTTGTTGGTGTAGACGGTGTAGGTGTCGAGGTCCGCGTTCGGGCACTCGTACGGGCCCACGCCCATCGAGGCGGCGTTGTGGCACACGGCGCGTGAGCTCGACGCGTAGGCGCCGCCGTCGAGCACGATGCGCGCTCGCACGTAGACGAGCTTCCCGTCGCGGGTCGCTCCGTGCTCGTAGTGCATGCGAGCCGGATGCCGGTGAACGTGCCCGAAGAACGACTCGTCGCGCTGGTAGACCATCTTGACCGGCCGTCCGGTGTGGAGGGCGAGCATGCAGGCATGCGTCTGCATGGAGAGGTCCTCGCGGCCGCCGAAGGCGCCCCCGACCCCCGCGAGCGTGAGCCGCACCTTCTCGGGTTCAAGCCGCAGGCTGGACGCGACCTGGTTGCGATCGACGTGGAGCCACTGCGTGGCCACGTACAGGTCGACCCCGCCGTCGTCCGCGGGGATCGCAAGCCCCGACTCGGGGCCGAGGAACGCCTGATCCTGCATCCCCAGCTCGTAGCCGCCGTGCACGACGACATCGGCCGCGGTCTCCGCGGCCGCGACGTCGCCGTGGCGCACGTGAATCCGTCGCAGCACGTTGCCGCCCGGGTGCAGGAGCGGCTCGTCGACCTCGATCGCCCGCTCCATGTCGACGAGCGGCTCGAGCGGCTCGTATTCCACCTCGACCAGGTCAGCCGCCCGCCGCGCCGTCTCCGGATGGTCGGCAGCGACGATCGCCACGGGCTCGCCCTGATAGCGGACGACGTCCATCGCCAGCACCGGCTGGTCGGGGACCTCGAGGCCGTAGGTCTTGCGGCCCGGGACGTCCTCGTGGCTCAGGATGGCGCGCACGCCCGGAACGGCGAGCGCCCGCGAGGAGTCCAGCGACACGATGCGCGCGTACGGGTGCGGGCTGCGCAGGGTCGTCCCCCAGAGCATCCCGTCGGCCCACAGGTCCGACGAGTAGGCGAACTCGCCGAGCACCTTGGGTATTCCGTCGGGGCGTGCCGAGCTCGCCCCCACGCCGTCGGCCGGACGCGCAACCGGCGGCGCTACCCCGGTCATGCACCCCGCCTCTCGCTCGCCAGCCGGACGGCGTCGAGGATCTTCGCGTAGCCGGTGCAGCGGCAGAGGTTTCCGGCGAGTGCCTCCCGCACGACCGCCTCGCTCGGGTCCGGGTCACGTTCGAGCAGGTCGTGCGTGGCGACGATGAGCCCCGGCGTGCAGAAGCCGCATTGCACGGCCCCGGCCTCGAGGAAAGCCTGCTGGATCGGGTGCAGCCCGTCGTCACCGTCCGCGATCCCCTCGACGGTCACCACCTCGCTGCCCTCCGCCTGGCCGGCCAGCACGAGGCACGCACACACCAGCTCGCCGTCGAGGTACACCGAGCACGAGCCGCACTCGCCCTGCTCACAGGCGTTCTTCGACCCGGGCAGGCCCATGCGCTCGCGCAGCACGTACAGCAGGCTCTCGCCCTCCCAGACGCCGTCGGCCTCGCGCGGCTCGCCGTTGACGGTGCAGCGCACGCGCATCAGGCCGCCCCTCGGGCCCAGCCCAGGGTGCGGCGGGCGAGCACGCGCAGAGCCTCGCGCCGGTAGGCGGCGCTGCTGCGGACGTCGTCGATCGGACGCGCCGCCGCCGCCACGAGCTCGGCGAAGCGGTCGGCGGCGGCCCGGCCCAGATCGACCGGTGTCTCCCACCCGCCGGTCTCGCCGAGGACGCCCTCGAGGAAGGTCTCGGCCTCGCGGGCAGCGAGCGGCGTCGGGCCCGCCGACCCGATCCCGGTTCCGACGCGGCGGGCGACGGGGTCGATCGCGAGGGCGAACGAGCACGCCGCGATCACCATGGCGTTGCGCGTCCCGATCTTCGAGAACTGCTCGGCCCCGGCGGCGGGCGCGACGAGGATCGCGGCGATCAGCTCGTCGCCGGCGACCACGTTCTGCTTCGGCCCGGCGTAGAACTCCCGCACCGGCACGCGGCGCAGGCCCCGCGTGGAGGCCAGCTCGACCTCTGCGTGGGCCGCCATCAGCGGCGGGTGGGAGTCGCCCGCCGGCGACGCCGCTCCGAGGTTGCCGCCCACGGTGCCGCGGTTGCGGATCTGGGGCGAGCCGATCGTACGCGCGGCCATCGCGAGCCCGGGCAGCCGGTCGCCGAGCTCGTCGATCAGGCGCGTGTACGAGAGGCCGGCGCCGATCCGGAGGATCCCCTCCTCCTCATCCCACTCGCGCAGCTCGCGTACGCGTGTGAGGTCGAGGAGCGCCTCGGGCCGGGCACGGTCGAAGTTCAGGTCGACCATCACGTCGGTACCGCCGGCTATGGGGACGCTCCCCGGGGCCGCCGCCCTCGCCGCCAGGGCCTCGTCCCAGTTGGTCGGCTGAATGAACTCCACCGCGACGCCACTCTACGCCTGGGGCGAGCTACTTCAGCGCCTTGACGCGGGCACGCTCGGCCTCCACGTCGAAGGTCGCCTTGGGCCACTCGAGCCCCATCTGCTCGAGGCACTCGATCAGCAGCTTCGTCACCGCCCAGTTGCGGTACCACTTGCGGTCGGCGGGGATCACGTACCAGGGCGCGTGGTCGGGGTTGGTGCGGGCGAGCGCGTCGCCGTAGGCCCCGAGGAAGTCGTCCCAGAGGCCGTAAACCTCGAGGTCTTCCGGGTTGTACTTCCAGTGCTTCGTGGGGTCGTCGAGGCGAGCGAGCTGGCGCTCGACGAACTCGGGTCGCGAGATGTGCAGATAGCACTTGACGATCGCCATCCTGCCGCCCGCGAGGTCCTGCTCGAAACGGTCGATCGCGCCGTAGCGCCGCGACCAGACCGAGCGCGGCGCCAGCTGGCGCACGCGCACGGTCACGACGTCCTCGTAGTGGGAGCGGTCGAACACCCCGAGCATCCCCTGCCCGGGAAGCGCGCGCCGGATCCGCCACAGGAATTCGTGCCGGCGCTCCTCGGGCGTCGGCGCCTTGAAGGCGGTGACGCTCACCCCCTGCGGGTCGACCTGGCCCACCACGTGCTTGACCGTCCCGCCCTTGCCCGAGCTGTCGAGGCCCTGCAGCACGAGCAGCAGGCTGCGGCGGTCGCCGCTGCGGCCGTTCGCGAACAGGCGCTCCTGCAGGTCTGCGAGGACCGGCGCCTGCTTCGCCCAGTCCTCCCTCGTCTTCGACTTGCCGCCGGGCGCCTGCGGGGTGGCGGAGGTGTCGACGCTGGACAGGTCGATGCCCCCCTCGGGGACGCGCAGCAACTCGGACAGTGGCTTGGCCTTATCGCCCTTCGCCATGGCGAATGGGCGACTCTATGCCACGGCGGCCGCGACCGGCTCGCTGTCGAGCACCCAGAGCGGCCCGTCGCCGCAGTCGACGCGCGCGCCGCCCTGCTCGCCGTCGAGGCTCGTGCGCACGAGCCTCACCCGCCGGCCGTCGAGCTTGGCGAGCGGGCCGCGCCGGCCGTCGACCGGTGGCGACATCTTCCACGCACGCGTCTGGTTGTGGATGTAGCGAGCGTCGTTCGACCAGTCGACCTCGACATAGGCGGGCTCGAAGATGCCCGCGTAGCCGGCGAGCGACTCGTCCTGGGCGTCGCCGGACTCGCCTGCCTGGACGCGCGCGAGCGCTCCGGCGAGCAGCCCCGCGGCCAGCTCGTTGAACCGCTCGACGCCGTCGAGCGCCGGGTCCTCGTGCTCGGCGATGGGGACGGCGGCCTGCGCGTAGATCGGGCCGGCGTCGAGCTCGTTCGTCATCCGGTGGACGGTGATGCCGAGCTCGGTGTCGCCGTTGCGGATCGACCAGCCGAGCGGGTTCGGGCCGCGATAGCGCGGCAGCAGGCCGGGATGCATGTTGAGGATGCCGTGGCGCGGCGCCGTCAGCGCGTCGTCCGGGATGCGGGCGGGGAACGAGGCGCAGATCGCGATCTCGGGCTCGTACGCGCGCAGCAGCGGGCCGAGCCGCGCGCCGGAGCGCACGAACAGCAGGTCGCCGTCGGGCGCCGCCTGGTGGAGCCCGAAGGGATAGTCGTAGCCGTAGCGGCCATCGGGACCGCGGAACGCCACGAGTGCGGCGACGTCGTGGCCCATGCGCGCCAGCGTCGCGCTCAGCCCGAGCGCGGGCGGCGGAGCCGAGGCTATGAGGACGACACGCATAGAGGACCAGACGCGCCCGTCGGGCGGGTTATTCCGCAGCCCGCCCCGGAGACAATGCGATCAGCCTAACCGCGAGGGAAGGAGTCCAGATGGCGGGCAAGCTCAGTAGGCGTGGCTTTGTAGGGGTCGCGGCGGGCACCGCTGCGGCCGGTTCGCTGGGACCGTGGGCGCCGGTGGCGGGCGCGAAGCGCCGGGGCGGCCACGGTGGCGACCGGCTGCTGCCACGCGACCTGATTGGAGTGCAGCTGTTCACGGTTCGCGACCGGGTCGCGGCCGACGGCTTCGAGTCGGTGTTCGCCGAGCTCTCGGGCCAGGGTTACCGCGAGATCGAGTTCGCCGGCTACAACGCCCAGGGGCGGCGCTGGACGAACGAGGAGCTGCGCGGACTGCTGAGGCGCTACCGGCTTCGTGGGGCCGGCAGCCACGTGAACTACTTCTCCTCCGACCCGACGGCCTATTCGTTCGTGACGCAGCTCGAACAGGTGCTCGACGACGCCGAGGAGATCGGCCTGAAGTACATCGGCACCGCGAGCAGCCCCGGCCAGCGCTACGGCGAGACCGTCGACGGCTACCGGCGCGCGGCCGAGGACTTCAACGCCTTCGGCGAGGCGGCCCGGGCGCGCGGGCTGCGCTTCTACCAGCACAACCACTCGGGCGAGTTCGCCGTCGAGAACGGGACGCGCCTCTATGACGTGCTCCTCGAGGAGACCGACCCGAGGCTCGTCTTCTTCGAGCTCGACATCTTCTGGGCGTACGTCGGCCAGTCGCGCTTCCCCGGCTTCAAGCCGCACGAGTACCCGTGGGATCAGCCGAAGCGTTTCCCGCTCTTCCACGTCAAGGACGGCGTGATGAACGGAGGGCCCTCGTTCGGCTGGACGATGACCGACGTCGGCGACGGCGACATCCCGTTCGAGCCGTTCTTCTGCGGGCTCGACGCCAGCGCGCACCACTACCTGGTCGAACGCGACACGGCGCCCGACGCGACGGCGAACCCCGCCGGCTCGTACTCGACGACCGAGCGCAGCTACGACTACCTGGCAGGTCTGCGCGAGCGCCACGGGGGCAAGCACCACAAGGGCCGATAGTGTCAGCGGCCTGAGTGCCGACCGAGTCAGCGACCACACTTCTCGAGCGCGAGCGCGAGCTCACGGCGCTGGGCGAAGCCCTCGCTGACGCCTCCGAGCGCCGCGGGCGGGTCGTGCTGATCGAGGCGGCGGCGGGCCTCGGCAAGACGAGCCTGCTGCGCGCTGCAAGCGACACGGCTGCCGAGCGCGGTTTCACCTGCCTGCGCGCGCGGGCCAACGACCTCGAGCGCGACTTCGCGTACGGCTGCGTGCGCCAGCTGCTCGAGCCGGCCGTCGCCGCGCTCACGGGCGGCGAGCGCGAGCGCACGTTCGAGGGCGCGGCGGCAATGTCGAGCGGCCTCTTCGGCGACGAGGCGGCGTCCGTGCGAGCGGACAGCGCCTTCTCGATGCTGCACGGCCTCTACTGGCTGCTCAACAACCTCGCCGCCGAGGAGCCGCTGGCCCTCGTAGTCGACGACCTGCACTGGGCGGATGCCGAGTCACTTCGCTTCCTCGTCTATCTGGCACCGACGGCTCGACGGCCTGCCGGTCACCGTGCTCGCCACGACCCGCCCGGGCGAGGGTGACCAGGCCCAGCTCGGCCGCCTGAGCGCCGCGCCCGAGACGACCATGGTGCGGCCGGCGTCGCTCAGCCGTGAGGCCACGGCCACGCTCTGCGAGCGCGTGCTGGGCTCCGGCGTGGCCCCCGAGTTCGCCGAGGCCTGCCGGGAGGCCACGGGCGGCAATCCCTTCTACCTCGAGGCGCTGCTGCGCGAAGCGCTCGAGCTCCACTTTCCCGTCGACGCGAGCGGCGCACAGCGGGTGCGCGAGCTCGGCCCGGCTGCGGTGGCGCAGGCGGTGCTGCTGCCGCTGTCGGACAAGCCCGAGAGCGCCACCGCCCTGGTGCGCGCGGCTGCGGTGCTGGGCGACGGGGCGAGCCTCGCGGAGGCGGCCGGGCTCGCGGGCCTCTCAGAGGAGGAGGCGACCGGCGCCGGCGACATGCTCGTGGCGCGCGGGATCCTGACACCGGCCGAGCTCGTCGAGTTCGCCCACCCGATCGTTCGGGAGGCCGTCTATGCCGACATGGGCCCGCACGAGCGCGCCCGCACGCACGCGCAGGCGGCGCGCCTGCTCCACACGAGCGGCACGTCGGAGGAACGCGTCGCCGCGCAGATCGCGGAGGCCCCGCCGGAGGGCAACCAGGTGCGCGTGGAGCTGCTGCGCCGGGTCGCCGCCGCCGCCCTCGTGCGCGGCGCGCCGGCGGCAGCGACGACGCTGCTCGCGCGTGCACTCGCCGAGCCGCCTGCCACCGACACGCGGCCGCGGGTGCTCGTCGAGCTGGGCGGCGCCGAGCTGCGGCTGGGCGCGCCGGGCGCGATCAGCCACCTGAGCGAGGCGGTCGACTCGATCCACGAAATCGGGCCGCGCGCGACGGCCGCGCGCCAGCTCGCCAACGCGCTGACGATCTCGGGCCAGGCCGACCGGTCTGTCGAGGCGCTCGAGAACGCGATCGACGTGGTGGAGCCCGAGGACCCCGAGCTGGGGCTCCTGCTCGAAGCCGAGCTCGCCTCGCACGCCTGGCAGGCGAGCCTCGAGACGCGCGCGCCGGCTGCGCGCCGCCTCGAGCGGCGCGGAGATCTGGCGGGCGCAACCCCCGGCGAGCGGCTCGTGCTGGCGAGCCTCGCGTGCGAGCGCGCCCGGACCAGCGACTCTGCTGCGGAGTCCGTGCAGCTGCTCGAGGAGGCGCTCGCCGGAGGACGCCTCCTCGACGAGCAGCAGCGCGACATCGTCGGCCCCTTCTACGACCTCGTACTCGGATTGATCGCGGCCGACGCGTTCGACCTCGCCGAGGCGAGCCTCGAGAAGGCGCTCAGCAACGCCCGTGCGCGCGAATCGATCCCATCGATCGCGTTCCTCACCAACCGCCGCAGCTGGATGCACCTGCGCCGCGGCTCGGTCGACCGCGCTGAGGCCGACGTGCGCACCGCCCTCGAGCTGCTGAGCTCGCACGCGATACCGCTCGGCATGCCGTTCGCGGGGGCACTCCTGATCGAGGCGCTGATCGAAGCCGGCGATCCCGACGGCGCGGAGGAGGCTCTGCACGCCTACGACCTGCCCGACGAGATCGAGCCGGGGCCCACCACCAACTTCCTGCTGCGCTCCCGCGCCCTGTTGCACATGGCCCACGGGCGGACCGAGCAGGCCATCGACGACATGCTCGAGTTCGGCCGCCGCGACGAGTTGGGGGGCGGGGCCAACCCGCTCGCCTCGCGCTGGCGCTCGCACGCGGCGTTGGCGTTCCTCTCGCTCGGGGACGGCGAGACGGCGCGCCGGCTGGCGGCCGAGGACGTCGAGCGCGCCCGGCGCTGGGGGCTGCCGGGCGGGATCGGGGCCGCGCTCCGCATGGCCGCGCTCGCCGAGGGCGGGGACACCGTCGTCGAGCGGCTGCGCGAGGCCGCGAGCGTCCACGAGCAGTCCCCCGCGCGGCTCGAGTACGCGCGCACGCTCACCGAGCTGGGTGCCGCACTGCGGCGCGCGAACAGCCGCGCCGAGGCGCGCGGGGTGCTTCAGCAGGCGCTGGAGCTGGCCGATGGCTGCGGTGCGCGCGCCATCGCCGAGCAGGCCCGCACCGAGCTGCGTGCGGCCGGCGGGCGCTCCAGCGACCCGGAGGCCGACGGCGTCGCGCAACTCACCGCGTCGGAGCGCCGGGTGGCGGAGCTCGCCGCGCAGGGACAGACCAATCCAGAGATCGCGCAGTCGCTGTTCGTCACGCGCAAGACGGTCGAGACCCACCTCGGTCACGTCTACCGCAAGCTCGGCATCGCCGGCCGCGGCGAGCTGGGGCGCGCGCTCTCCGCCGGCTGAGAATCCGGGCCGCCGGAAGTTCAGGGAGCCGGTTCGGGGTGCTCCCCGACGCCCGTCGGCACGGGCCGGGCATACGGTCGCGGTCATGGCAAGAAACGGCGACGAGCTCTTCAACCCCTCCACCGGCCTGCGCACCGTCTTCCGCCAAACGGCAGAGGAGACCAACGGTGAGCTGCTGCAGGTCGACTGGATCGCAACCGGGCCCTGGACGACGGGCCCCGACCATGTACACCCGCTTCAGGACGAGCGCTTCGAGGTCGTCTCTGGCACGCTCGGCCTGCGCGTGAACGGCGTCGAGCACGTGCTCGAGCCGGGCGACGTTCTCGAGGCGCCTGCGGGCGCCCCGCACGCCGCCTGGAACGCCGGCTCCGGCGAGCTGCACGCGCTGGTCGACTTCCGGCCGGCGCTGCGGACGGAGACGGCCTTCGAGACGCTCGCCGGGCTGGCGCAGGACGGCAAGACCACGTCGGCGGGCGCACCCAGGAACCCGCTGCGGCTGGCGCTCGTGCTGCGCCACTTCGAGGACGAGATCTACCTGGCGCGGCCACCGCTCGCCGTACAGCGCGTGCTCATGGGACCGCTCGCGGCGCTCGCCCGCCTGTTCGGCTACCGGCCCGAGTACCCGTACCCAACCCAACCAACAACCCCCCAGGAGTCACCGATGACCGACAACGGACACCACGAAAAGCCGATCCTCGTCCTGGGCGGGACGGGCAAGACGGGCAGCCGCGTCGCCGCGCGGCTCGAGGCGCGCGGCATCCCGGTGCGCATCGGGTCGCGCTCCGCCGATCCGCCCTTCGACTGGGACGACCGCTCGACCTGGGCGCCCGCGCTGGACGGAGTGCGCTCGGTCTACATCTCCTACTACCCGGACATCGCCCTCCCCGGCGCGCCCGAGACCGTCGGCGCCTTCGCCGAGCAGGCGATGCGGAGCGGCGTGAAGCGCCAGGTGCTGCTGTCAGGGCGCGGCGAGCCCGAGGCCGAGGACGCCGAGGAGCGCGTGAAGAGCGCCGGTGGCGACGTGACGATCGTGCGTGCCACCTGGTTCAGCCAGAACTGGAGCGAGGGCTACTGGGCCGAGTACGTGCGCAGCGGCGTGGTGGCGCTGCCCACGGGCGAGATGCCCGAGCCGTTCATCGACGTCGAGGACATCGCCGACGTGGCGACGGCGGCCCTGACCGACGACACGCACGTCGGGAAGCTCTACGAGCTGACCGGTCCGCGGCTGCTGACCTTTGCGGAGGCGACCGGCGAGATCGCCCGCGCCGCCGGCCGCGATGTGCACTACCAGCCGGTGTCGGTCGAAGACCACGCGGCCGAGGCGGCCGCCCAGGGCGTCCCGCAGGTCGAGATCGACCTGTTGACCTACCTGTTCAGCGAGGTCCTCGACGGACGCAACGCCCGGCTCGCCGACGGCGTCCAGCGCGCCCTTGGGCGCGAGCCGAGGGACTTCGCCGACTATGCGCGCGATACCGCCGCGACGGGCGTCTGGAACGCGCCCGTGACCGCCGCCTGAGCCGATGGACGGGCTTGTCACGGCGCTGACGATCGCCACCGCCGTCGGCTGCGGGCTGAACGGCGGGGTGTTCTTCGGCTTCTCGAGCTTCGTCATGCCGGCACTCGCCCGGCTGCGGCCCGCCGAGGGGGCCGCAGCCATGCAGTCGATCAACGTGATGGCCGTGACGCCGGTGTTCATGACGGCGCTGTTCGGGACCGGCGCGCTCTGCGTCGCGGCCATCGTCGCCGGCCTGGCGGCCCTCGACGAGAGCTACGGCGGCTGGCTCGTCGCGGGCGGCGTCCTCTACCTGGCGGGGACGATCGGGTCGACGATGCTCTACCACGTCCCGCGCAACAACGCGCTCGCGGCGGTCGACCCGGGCACGCCGGAGGCGACGCGCCTGTGGGAGCGCTACCTGACCGAGTGGACGAGGGGCAATCACGTACGCGCCGCCGCGGGCGCGGCAGCGGCCGCGCTGCTCATCATCGGCGTCGATGTTGGCTGACTTCCCCTGTCCAGTGCGGCGGCCGCGCTCGTGCGGCCTCCGCCCGGAGGGCCCGCCCTCGGCGGGCGGCTACCTCCCGATCGGGGAGCACGGCGTTGTCGGCGACCTGAACACGGTCGCACTGGTGGGCGCAGAGGGCACGATCGACTGGTATTGCCCGGGGCGCATCGACGCGGCGAGCGTATTCGGCGCCCTGCTCGACGCCCGCCGCGGCGGCCACTGGTCGCTCTGCCCCGCGGGTGGGCAGTGGCGCTCGCGCCAGCTCTACCTCCCCGACACGAACGTGCTCGTCACGCGCTTCATGTCGGAAGAGGGCGAGCTGGAGGTGGAGGACTTCATGCCGGTCGGCGCCGCTCCTGGCACGCTCGTCCGGCGCGTGGTCGGCGTGCGCGGCGAGCCGCACCTCGTGATGGAGGTCGAGCCGCGCTTCGACTACGCGCGGCGTGCGCACAACGTGCACCTCCACGACGAGGGCGCGCTGTTCGAGAGCGACGGCCAGGCGCTTTCGCTTCATGCGCCGCTGCGGCTGCGCCGCACCCGCGCCGGGGTCCAGGCGAAGTTCTGCGTTGCGCCCGGTGAGGTGCGTGCGCTCGTGCTGTCCCCAGACGGCCCGGCCGCGCTCGCGGACGACGCCTTCGAGGCGACGATCGCGTTCTGGCGCGGGTGGCTGGCCGGCTCGCGCTACGACGGCCCGTGGCGCGAGACCGTGCACCGCTCCGCGCTCGCCCTCAGGCTCCTCACCCAGGCGGCGTCAGGGGCGCCGGTGGCCGCGGCGACGACCTCGCTGCCCGAGCCGCTCGGCGCCGGTCGTCCGCACGACGCGCGCTACCCGCGAGCCGACGATGCCGCCCGCGCTGCGGAGCTGATGCTCCGGCTCGGGCTCGAGGACGACCCCGGGGCGTCACCGGCCTCGCGCCCCGGCCGCACCGAGAGCGAGCTGGACGGCTTCGAGGGCTGGCGCGGCTGCGGGCCCGTCCGGATCGGCCCCCGGGGTCGACCCCGCGGCCGAGCCGCGCGGCCTCCCCCACGCTGCGTTCCGCGCAGCCGAGGACCTGGCGCGTGCCGGGCGCCTCGGCGAGGCGCGGCTCACCTTCGAGAAGACGCTTGCCCGCGCCAACCCGCTCGGGCTCCTCTCAGAGGCGGTCGGGCCGGGTGGCGAGCAGCTCGGCAACTTCCCGCACGCCGCCACCCACCTGGCCCTCATCTCCGCGGCGCTCACCCTCGACGCGGCTGATCGGCCTGCAGGGGCCATCCGGTAAGACTTGAGGGCGTGACGACGGCGACGGTGGCGCTCGAGGAGTCGCGGCGCCAGCGGCGCGGCCAGATCTATGTCGCCCTGGCCGCCATCGCCTGGTCGAGCGCCGGTGTCCTCCAGCGCCAGCTCACGCTCGACACCCCGACGCAGGTGATGGGACGCGCCGCCTTCGCGGGCGCGGCACTGCTCGTCTACGTCGCGGTCGTCGAACGCGGGCGGGTCGTGCAGGCGTTCCGCTCGGTGGGCCTCGCCGGCATCGCCGTCGCGCTGTGCGTCGCGGCCGCCTCGGGCGGGTTCATCGCCGCGCTCAACCACACGAGCGTGGCGCGGGTCCTCTTCATCCTGGCGGTGGCCCCGGTGCTCGCCGCCCTGCTCGCCCGGGTCACGCTCGGCGAGCCGATCACGCGCCGCACGGTCCTGGCGATGGCGCTGGCACTGGCGGGCGTCGCGCTCATGCTCGGCGCGCCGGGCGAGGGCGACCTGACGGGCGACGCGCTCGCGTTCATGACCGCGCTCGCCTTCGCGATCATGATCGTCATCACGCGCTGGCGCCACGACGTGTCGATGGCGCCCGCCACCTGCCTGTCGCAGGTGATCCTGGTCGCGATCTTCCTGCCGTTCGCGACGCCGTCCGAGATCAGCGGCGGGGACATCGGCTGGCTCGCCGCGCTTGGCATCGGCCAGATCGGGCTCGGCTTCGCGCTGCTGACCGTCGGCGCACGCCTGATCCCGGCTGCCCAGGTCGGCCTGATCACGCTGCTCGAGGTGGTGCTCGGGCCGGTCTGGGTGTGGCTCGCGCTCGACGAGCGCCCGAGCACCGCGACGCTGATCGGCGGCACGATCGTGATCGTCGCGATCGTGATCCAGACACGCGCCGCGCCCGCTCCCGAGCCCGACGAGGACGACCACGCACTACCTGCGCCGCACTAGCGCGGCGGCGCGCCCCCCTCCTGGAAGAGCGCGCAGACGTCGAGCGTCTCGCAGTCGCAGGCGCTCGCCGCCTCGAGCCAGCCGCGAACCGCCTCGGCGCGTTCGATCAGCTCCTCGACCTCGGGCAGCTTGCGCCCGGCCAGCTCCTGCAGCGCCGCGTGGGCGGGCGCTCCGGCATCGCCGGATTCGAGCAGCGTGCGGATGTCGTCGAGCGAGAAACCCGCCCGCTTGGCGACATCGATCACGCCCAGCCGGGCGAAGACAACCTCCGAGTAGCGCCGCCGGCCGCCGACGCGCAGGGCCTCCGGCAGCAGGCCCTCGGCCTCGTAGTAACGGATCGCTGAGACCTTGAGGCCGGCGCGCCCGGCGACCTGGCCGATGGTGAGCGTGGCGTCGTCCATCTGAGGGCTTGACCTCAAGTCGGGTTGAGCATCAACAGTAGTCCCATGACCTCCGAGACTCCCATCGCCTGCACCCTGTCCGCCGCGGAGCGCTCCGCGCGCCTCGCTGAGATCGAGGCGCTCGGCCGCGACGCCCTGATCGGCGCCGGCGCTGACGGCCCGCTCCGCTTCCGCAACGACCCTGCGATCCGCGCGCGCCTTGGAGCGATCGTGGCGGCGGAGTCGCAGTGCTGCCCGTTCCTGGACCTGGAGCTGAGCGCCGGCCACGCTGAGCTGCGACTCGCGATCAGAGCGCGCGAGGAGGCCGAACCGGTCGCCCGCGAGCTAGTTGACGCATTCGCCCGCGCACGAAAGTAGTGTGGCCCGGTGCGTCGCACCGTCGCCATGCTGTTCGCGCTACTGGCCCTGCCCGGAGCGGCTCACGCGCACGGCTACGCAGAGGCCGAGGTCGGCGCCGCCGCGAGCGCCGCCGGCTTCGGGCATATCGCAGACCGGGTCGCGGCGAGCGCGCGCCCGACGGTGCTCGTGCTCCGAAAGCTGCTGCGCCGGGCCCCGCGCGAGCTCGGGACGTCGCGGCTCGGCGGCAATCCCGACCTGCCGGTCGGCACGCCCTGGCCGCACTGCCGGCGCAAGCGCATGACCTTCCTCGGCCAGCTCCGCCTGTCCGACCTGCCTCCCGAAGCCGCCGAGCTCGGGAGCCACGGCGGGCTCCTGCTCGTGTTCATGGAGGTGCGCTTCGAGTTCCCCTCGTTCACCCGGCATGGCCTCTGGGGCGGGCGCTGCACGACCGTCATCCACGCGCCCGCGGGCACGCCGCTCGCGCGCGTGCGGCCGCCGCGCCGGGCGGCCGTCATGCGCCTGCGCCCGGCGCAGCTCCGCTACGCCGTACGTCCCGACATCCCGGACGTCGCGATGGACTACCAGTCGCTGGCGGCGCCGCTGGGCGACGTCCTACTCGTCGACAGCGAGGTCGACCGCTGGTGGGACCTGCGCGAGTCGCTGCACCGGCGCAAGGGTCTGCTGAGCCACCGGCTGCTCGGCTACCCGGACACGCCGAACGGTGGCGGGAACTGCTGGCGGCGCACCGAGCGGCCCGTCGACGCCTGGCGCCACCTGATCACGATCGGCCTCGACTTCGGCGTCGGCTTCGAGGTGGCGGACGGCGGGCGCCTGCAGGTGGAGATCTCCCCGGCCGACCTCGCCGCGGGTCGCTTCGACCGGGTCTGCGGCATCTTCGACAGCGCCTAGCCGAGCTCGGCGAGGCGGCGCTCGAGGAAGCGCCGCTCCGCGTCGGAGTGGACGAGCTCGAGCGCACGCACGTAGGAGGTACGCGCGTCGTCGATGCGGTCGAGGCGTCGCAGGAGGTCCGCACGCGTGGCGTGCAGGTAGTGGTAGCCACCGAGGTCGAGGGCGTCGGTGAGCTCGAGAGCGGCCTCGACGTCGCCGGCCTCGGCGATCGCGACGGCCCTGTTCAGCTCCACCACCGGCGAGTCGGTGAGCCGCGCGAGCTCGCCGTAGAGGGCGGCGATCCGCCGCCAGTCCTGGGGGTCGTCCGAGTGCAGCGAGGCGAGCGCCGCCTGCAGCGCGTACGGGCCACGGCCGCCCAGCGCGAGCGCGCGCTCGAGCTCGGCCCGTCCCTGCTCGATCTCCCCAGCGTCCCAGAGCGATCGGTCCTGGTCGGCGAGCAGCACGACCGCGCCGTCGGCGAAGCGCGCGTCGCGGCGCGCGTCGTTCAGCAGCATCAGCGCCAGCAGCCCGCGCACCTCGGGCTCGTCGGGCATCAGCTCGGCGAGCGCCCGCCCGAGCCGGATCGCCTCGGCGGCGAGCTCGCCGCGTCCGCCGTAGCCCTCGTTGAAGATCAGGTAGACGACGGCCAGCACCGCCGCCAGCCGGTCGGGAAGCAGGTGCGCCGGCGGCACCCGGAAGGGGATCCCCGTCGCCTTGATCCGGTGCTTGGCGCGGACGAGCCGCTTCGCCATCGTCGCCTCCGGGACGAGGAAGGCGCGCGCGATCTCGTCGGTGCTGAGCCCGCCCAGCGTCCTCAGCGTGAGCGCGACCTGCGCCTCGAGCGCGAGCGCCGGGTGGCAGCAGGTGAAGATGAGCTCGAGGCGCTCGTCGGGAATGGCCGTGTCGTCCAAGGTGTCCTCGGCTGCCTGCGGGACTTCGAGCAGACGCGTCTTCGCGGAGAGGGTGCGGTCGCGCCGGATGCGGTCGATCGCGCGGTTGCGCGCCGTCGTGACGAGCCAGGCGCGCGGGTTGTCGGGCGTGCCGTCGCGCGGCCAGCGCTCAGAGGCGGCTGCGAACGCCTCCTGAACGGCCTCCTCGGCGAGGTCGAAGTCGCCGAGGAAGCCGATCAGGGTCGCGAGGACACGTCCCCACTCGTCGCGGAACGTATCTTCGAGCGTCGTCCCTACCACTCAGCCACCGGGCGGATCTCGACGCCGCCGCCCATGCGGGCCGCCGGCACGCGCGAGGCCATCTCGATCGCCGCGTCGAGGTCGTCCGCCTCGAGCACGAACCAGCCGCCGAGTGCCTCCTTCACGGCCACGAACGGACCGTCGGTCACGAGCGTCTGGCCGTCGTCGACACGCACGGTGGTCGCCGTATCGGGAGCCTGAAGGCCGACGCCGGGCGTGACGCCGGGCGTTTGGTTGATCTCGCCGTAGGCCTTTGAGATGTCCTGCTGCTCGTCCGCGGACAGCTTGGACCAGGCCTCCTGGTCGAACGGGGTGGGCGCGTCGCCCTGGTGAATCAAGAGCACGTACTTCATTTCTTCCTCCTTACTTGGGCATCTTCACGAAGGAGACGAACGAAGGCCGGCTGGATGGACACCCTTCCTGCGTGGACCTGTGCGACCGCGCACACACGGGGAATGCCGTTCCTGCGAGCGTGGTCATACGACCATGAACATCGACTCGCTCACCATCCGGATGTCCCGCCCGGACGACGCGCCGGCCCTGCGACGCCTCGCGGAGGTCGACAGCACGGTGCCGCTCCGCGGCAACGTCCTGCTCGCCGAGCTCGACGGCATGTGCCTCGCAGCGATCTCGCTCGAGACCGGCGAGGTCAACGCCAACCCGTTCAAGCGCACGGCGGCGATCGTCTCCCACCTGCGCATGCGCCGCTACCAGGTCGTGGGTCAGGGCGGCGACGTCGCCCCGGCCCGCTCGCTCCTGCGCCGCCTCGCGCCGATCCCGACGCGCTGACCTAGGCGGCAAGCACCTCGCGCACGAAGCGGAGCACGTCCGGTCCCGCCGGGTCGATCAGGTGCCCGCCCTCGACGACCACCATAAGCGCGCTCGGCATGGCGCCCGCCAGCGCCTCGGTGGGCTGGCGCAGCTCGGGCCGTGAGTCCGCCGCCCCCACCAGCAGCGCCGGCTGTTCGATGCCTGCGAGCGCGTCGGCGTCCGCATCGAGCCACCACTCCCCGCCGAGCTCGGCCAGGATCGCCGGGCCGTTCTCGGTGAGGACGCGCCGCATCTGCTCGGGAAGTTGCGGCCACACACCCTCGCCGAAGACCTCGTCGATCAGCTCCTCGCCGACAGCATCGACCCCGACGCGCCCGGCCGTCTCACGAAGGCGGACAGCGGCCGCGTCGATCCACTCGGCGGTGGCGGGCGCGAGCTCGCGCGGCGCGTCGCCCTCGAGCACCGCAAGCGCCCGGACCCTCTCCGGATACCGGAGCGCCATGTCCATCGCGACCGTGCCGCCGTAGCTGCGCCCGATGATCACTGCGGGTCCGGCGCCGAGGGCATCGAGCAGCGCGGCTGCGTCATCGGCGTGCTCGGACACGCTCGTGCGCTCGTAGGGCTCCGGGCGCTCGCTGCGGCTGCAGCCGCGGCGGTCGTACGCGATCACGCGGCCGAGCTTCGCGAGCTCGTCGACGGCGGCAGCCCAGAGCTGCGTCGAGCTGCCGGCGCCGTGGATGCAGAGGATCGGATCCCCGCTCCCGTGCTCGTCGTAGTGGAGTCGCACACCGTTGACGGTGCACTCAGCCATCGGACCTCAAGTGTTGCGCAGCAGCCCCGCCTCGCGCGCCCAGGCAACCGTGCGGCGGATCGTGTCGCGCGGGTCGCTGTAGCGCAGGCCGAGCTCGCGCTCGGCGCGCGAGCCGTCGTACCTGTGCCCGTGAATCAGCGTCCGCACCATCTCACGGCACACGGGCGGACGCCGGCGCACGAGCCGGAAGGCGCGCTCGACGACGGTGCCGGCGACCGTCGCGGCCTGGCGCGGCACCAGCCGCGGGCTGCGGTCGACGCCCGCCACCTCCGCCGCCAGCGCGAACGCGTCGGCGATCGTCAGGGTCATGCCGTTCAGCACGTAACGCTCGCCCGGCTTGCCGCGCTCGGCCGCCAGCAGGTGACCGGCGCTGCAGTCCTGGATGTCGACGAGGCTGACGTGGGTGTTGACGAAGAGCTTCAGGCGGCCGTCGAGGAAGGCGAGCAGGAAACGCGCCGTGCCGCCGGCCCGGCCCGGCCCCTGAACCGACGACGGATTGACCGACACGACCTCGACGCCCTCCTGGGTCCCCGTCTCGAACGCCACCTTCTCGCCCTCGGTCTTCGAGCGCTCGTACGTCGAGAGAAACCAGCCGCGGTGCGGCGTGTCCTCGTTGCCGACGACTCCCTCCGGCTCGCCGAGGGTGGCGGCCGAGGAGGTGTGGATCACGCGCGGGACGCCCGCTCGCGCGGCCGCGCGGATCGCCACCGCCGGGCCGTCGATGTTCGCTCGCAGCATCGGCGACGGATCCTCCACGCAGAGGGTGTTGACCCCGGCCACATGGAAGACCGTGGCGCAGCCCTCCATCCCGCGTGCGAGCGCGTCGGCGTCGAGGATGTCGCCGCGGACGACGCTCGCGCCGCGACGCTCGAGCTCGGCACCGGCCGCGTCGGAGCGCGCGAGCGCGACCACGTCGTCGCCGCGCTCGCGCAGCGAGTCGACGAGCGCGCCGCCGACCACGCCGCTGCCCCCGGTCACGAAGACGCGGCTCACGGGTCGGAGCGCAGGACTGCTGAGGAGCGGAGCAGGTAGTCGATCCCGGACCAGGCGGTGACGATGGCGGCGACCACCATCGCCCACTCGTCCAGGTACTCGCCGGCGATGATCACGTCGGGGCGGACGATCGCCAGTGCGATCGCCACGAACTGGACGGTGGCCTTCCACTTGCCGAGCAGGGAAGTCTCGAGATGACGCCCCTCGGCGGCGACGGCCGCCCGCAGGCCGAGCAGCACGAGCTCGCGCCCGACGATCACAATCGCGATCCACGGCGAGACCCGGTCGACCGCCACGAGCGCGACGAGCACGCCCGTGACGAGCAGCTTGTCGGCCGTGGTGTCGAGGAACGACCCGAGCCGGGTCGTGACCTCCCAGCGCCGCGCCAGTCGTCCGTCGAACCAGTCGGTCGCCGCGGCGGCGAGGAAGACGATCGCGGCGGCCGTGTCCGAGCCGGCGAGGACGAGCGCCATCACCACCGGAGTCAGGATGATCCGGAGGCTGGTCCCGATCACCAGCAGCCGCGTGCGCGTCTCGTCGCTCTGGGATCGCATCGGGCGCGCCCCCACCGTCGGGGCGGTCCCGTCGGCCGGTCCGCTCACAGAAGCGCCGCGGCGAGCCGCCGCGCCTCGTCGGCGTCCTCGGCGGCGAGCGCCTCTACGGCCACCGCACGCGCGTCGGCCATGCTGATCTCGCGGAATGCGGCCTTGACCTCGGGCACGAGCGGCGGGGCCATGCTGAGCTCGCGCACCCCGAGGCCGGCGAGCAGAACGGCCGCGGCCGGGTCGCCCGCCAGCTCCCCGCAGACGCCCACCCAGCGGCCGTGGGCGTCGGCTCCCTCGACCGTCTCGCGGACGAGCCGGAGCAACGCGGGCTGCGGCCCCGCCAGCAGCGGTGCCACGTGCTCGTTCCCGCGCTCTGCCGCCATCACGTACTGGGTCAGGTCGTTGGTGCCGATCGAGAAGAAGTCTACGTGCCGTGCCAGCCGCTCGGAGAGCAGCGCGGCGGCCGGCACCTCGACCATGATGCCCGTCTCCATCGGCGCGTCGACGCCGGTTTCCTCGCGTGCGCGCGCGAGGATCTCGAGCGCCTGCTCGAGCTCCGACTCGGTCGCGACCATCGGGAACATCAGCTTCAGCGGGTGCTCGGCGGCCACCCGCAGGACTGCGCGCAGCTGCGTCGCGAGCAGCTCCGGGCGCGCCAGCGACAGCCGGATCCCGCGCCTGCCGAGGAACGGATTGGCCTCGGGCTCCATCGGCAGCGCCGGGAGCGGCTTGTCGGCGCCGGCGTCGAGCGTCCGGACGATCAGCGGGCGCCCGCCGAGAGCCCGCGCGATCGCGCCGATCTGGCGTGCCTGCTCGTCCTCGGACGGGAGGCTCGGCTGGTCGAGGAACATGAACTCCGTCCGCAGCAGGCCGACGCCCTCCGCCCCGAGCTCGACTGCTGCCGCGGCGGCCGCCGGGTCGTCGACGTTCGCCGCCACCTCGACGCGCACGCCGTCGCGAGTCTCGGCCGGCTCGCGCGCGTGCTCGCGTGCCGCGGCCCGCCGCTCGGCCGCCTTCGCGGCGCGCTCGCGCGCGGCCTCGAGCTGCTCCTGCGGGGGCGCCACCTGGACCCAGCCGGCGTCCCCGTCCAGCAGCAGCGGCGTTCCCTCGGGGACGGCCAGGATCTGGGCACCGAGGCCGACCACCGCGGGCAGCCCGAGCGCCCGCGCGAGGATCGCGGCGTGGGCGGTCGGCGTGCCGCGGGCCGTCGCCACGCCGCGCACGAGCGCGGGGTCGAGCCCGGCGGCCTCGCCGGGGGTCAGCTCGTCCGCGACGACCACGCCCTCCTCGGCCGGCCCCGCGGCGGCGCCCTCGCCGCTGATCGCCCCGGCCACGCGGCGGCCGACGTCGTCCACGTCGGCCGCACGCTCGCGCAGCAGCGGTGCGTCGAGGGCGCGGTAGGTGGCCGCCACCTCGGCGGCCGCGTCGATCCAGGCCCGCTCGGCCGTGGCGCCCGCATCGATCGCGGCGCGGGCGGGCTCGAGCAGCGCCTCGTCGTCGACCAGCGCCAGGTGGGCGGCGAAGATCTCCGCCTCGGCGGCCGCGCCGCGGGCGGCGACGCGCTCACGGTCGGCCTCGATCGCCACGCGCGCCGAGGCGCGCCCCTCGTCGAGCCGGCGGCGCTCCGACTCGGGGTCGCCCGCCTCGCGCTCGGGCGGCGCGGGCGCAGCCGCCGCGAGCCGGCGGGCCGGTGCGAGGGCGATCCCGGGCGAGGCAGCGATGCCGCTGAGCACCGTGCCCGGCTCCGGCGCCTCCGTTGGGACGGGCTCCTCGGCGACGGGCGCCGCCTGCTCGGGCGCGGGCCGCGAGTCGCCGGCCGCAACGCCCTCCCCGAAGCCGCCGCGCGCGAGCTCCTCGAGCTCGTCGAGCGCCGCGCGCGCGTCCGGGCCGGTCGCCGTTGCGACCAGCTCGTCGCCGAGCCGGGCAGCGAGCGTCATGAGGCCGGTGAGGCTGCGCGCGCTCACGGGAGCGCGACCGTCCGGCTTGGCGAGGCGCAGATCCGATTCGTAGCGCGACGCGAGCTCGACCACGAGCGCCGCCGGGCGCGCGTGCAGGCCGATCTCGTTGAGCACTTGGATGCGGGCCTCGGCATCGGCCGCGGCGGGCGCGGACTCCTCCTCCGGCGGCGCCGCCTCCTCCTCGACGCCGAGCTGCGAGCTCTTCATGGCGAGCGCCCCGCGAGCCTCGCGCGCCACCTCGTCGAGCGAGCTGCCGCCGCGCGCCGCGGCCGCCGCGGCCACGGCGCCCTCCACGAGCGGGGCCTCGCTGAGCAGCACGCGGCCGCCGTCGGCGAGCATCTCGGTCGCCATCTCGGCGCTCATCAGCGCGCTGCCGAGGTCCATCAGCACGAGCACGCCGTCGTCGGACATCGCGCGCTCGATCGCCGCCACTACGCGCGCCGCGTCGGTGCCGACGCTGCCGTCGTCGAGGCCGCCGGCTGCCTCGATGCGCACGTCCTCTCCCCCCATCTCGCGCGCCAGCTCCACGACGCCTTCGGCCAGCGAAGCGCTGTGCGAGACGACGACTAGGCCGACCATCTACAGACCGTAGGCGCGGTGGAGCAGCTCCAGCGGGTGCACCGAGTGTCGGCCCGTGGCGTGCTCGATCTGCCAGCGACAGGTCTCGCTGTCGCAGGCCACGAGCCCGGCTCCGGAGTCACCGATCTGGCCGAAGAGGTCGGCGCCGACCTTCATCGCGATGTCGTACTTCTCGACCTTGATGCCGTAGGTGCCGGCGATCCCGCAGCAGCGCGCGTCGAGCTCGCGCAGCTCGAGCCCGGGCACGAGCCCGAGCAGCTCCACGGCCGGCTTGCCCATGAAGTGGCCCTGCTGCTGGCAGGGAGCGTGGTAGGCCACGACCTCGTTCACGGGGCTGAAGTCCGTCTTCAGCTTGCCGTCGTGGTGCAGCTCGAGCAGCAGCTCACAGATGTCGTAGGTGCGCTCGCTCACGAGCTTCAGGTCGGGGTCGTCCTCGAGCCCGAGGATCTCACGCGCCTCGCGCTTCAGCATCAGCGTGCAGCTGGTGGCGTTGCCGACGATGATCCCACCGTCGCGGGCGTGCGGGGCGAGCGCGCGTGCGAGCCGCAGCACGTAGCTGCGGGCGTCGTCGAAGAGTCCGTTCGACTGCAGCGGCAGGCCGCAGCAGTCCTGCTTGGGCACCTCGACGTGGAAGCCGTTGTGCTCGAGCAGCGCAACGGTCATGCGGCCGGCATCGGGCTCGTAGTACTGGGTCCCGCAGCCATGGAAGTAGACGGCCTTGCGCGGCGCCGGCGGGCTCTGGTGGCGCTTGGCCCACGAGCTGAAGCGGTGCCGCGCGAAGCCCGGTAGCGCGGCATCGCGGTGGATGCCGAGCACCTTCTCAATCAGCACCCGCAGCGGCTTGGCGCGCAGCGACGCGTTCGCGACCGGCGCCGCCGGCAGCCCCAGCCGCCCGATCAGCGTGGGCCGGCCGATCAGCCGGTCGCGCAGCTTGATGCCCTTGTCGGCCTTCACCTTGGCCCGGGCCCGGGAGTTGATCTGAGCGATCTTCACCCCCTGCGGGCAGACCTGTGTGCAGATGCCGCAGCCAGAGCAGTAGTCGACCGACGCTTCGGCGGGGGGCTCGTCGTGCACGCGGAAGCGCTCCGCCTGCGGGCCCGCGTACTTCGGCCCGGGGAAGAGCGGCGTCACGTTCGACACCGGGCAGGCGGTCTCGCAGATCGTGCACTTGACGCAGTGGTCGAGCGAGTCGCGCAGGGACTCATGCTCGAGCAGGTGCTCGACGAGGTCGGTCACGCCGCTGCCGCCTGTCCCACCTCGGCCAGCACGAGCCCGGCGGCCCGGTGGGCGCTCGTGATCGCGATGCCCTCGCCCGAGCCCTCGCGCCAGGGCTCGGCGCCGGGCAGCGCCGCGCCCGCCACCAGCACGTTGTCGGCGCCCTCGGCGCGCTGCTCCGCGTCCACGGCGACCCCCACCTTCGCCATCGGCTGCTCGCCGAGGTAGTCGGGGCGGAAGCGCGGCTCGCCGGGACCGGGAAGGCCGCGCAGCGGCAGCCCGAGGGCGCGCTCGTGCGTCTGCCACTCGGAGTCGAGCTCGAGGCCGCCCGAGGCGAAGCCGCCGCTCGCGAGCACGACGTGCTCGGCCGCGTAAACGGTGTCGCGGCCGCCGGCGTGGGTGTGCAGAGTCGTGACGCGCGCGCCGTCGCGCTCCGAGCCGACGACCTTGGCGCCGAGCACAAGCCGCCCGCCGGCGGCCCGCAGGGCGGCCGTCAGGGCGTTGTAGACGCGGATGCCGGGCGCCGAGGGCGGCAGCGTGGGGATCTCGAACAGCTCGTGCCCGAGCCGCTCCTCGAGGTCCGACCACACCCCATGCGGATCGCGCAGCCCGAGGATCGCGGGCATGCCGACACGCTCGCCGTCGCGGAGGAGCGGGCCGAGCCGGCCTGCCACGAGGTCCCGGTACGACGGATCGTCGAGCTGGCGCGCGAGCCCGAGCGCGTTCACCTCGGCGCGCCCCTGGCCTATGTCGAGCTCGATCGAGCGTGCCTCGATGCCGAGCCGGCTCAGGTTGGCGGCGCAGAGCGACGCGTGCAGGTCACGCAGGCGCGGCACGCCGACGATGCAGAGCGGCGCCCCGCCGTCGAGTGCGCCGCGGGCCATCGTCTCCGGCACGAGCGCGGACGGCCGCGCCACGCCCAACGCGGTGGGCAGCAGCACATTGCGCTCGATCCCGCCGACGTACGAGTAGCCCGGCTGCGCGCCGCCGGCGATGTGCTCGGCGAACCACTCGAGCGCGGGGTTGATCGCGTCGACGCCGAGCAGCGCGTAGGGATGGTCGGGGTGCGCCTCCACGAACGCCGGCAGCGCCCGCGCCGGCTCCTCCACGCGCTCAGGCGTATAGCCGAGCACGTCGACGACGCCCGGTGCGAGATGCGTGGAGCCGACGCCGTGGGCGAGCACGCAGACGCTCGCGCCGCCCTCGGCCAGGCGCACGGCGGCGCAGAGACCGGCGACGCCGGCGCCCACGACCGCGATGTCGTAGCGGAAGTCGCTCATTGCGGTAGGTGGGCAACGTCGAACATGCCCTGGTAGATCCAATCGTCGAGCCGCGCCTGGCGCAGCTGGTCGCCGTGGAGGATCGGCCAGGCCCCCTTCCAGCGCTCCTCCAGGAAGGCGACCAGCGCGCCGTTCGCATCTTCGGTCGACATCCCGTCGAGGTTGTGCAGTATCCCCGCCGCCCTGTAGGTGCAGAAGCCGCCCTGGCAGGGCCCCATCCCAAGCCGCAGGACGCGGCGGATGTCGTTCAGGTTCGCTGTGCCGCGCCGGTTCATCGACTCCTCGACCCTGCTGCGCGGGACGAGCTCGCACTCGCACACCAGCTGGTCGGAGAGCAGCGTCCCCTCGCGCCGCTCGAGCCGCTCGGAGAGCTCGTACTCCTGGCCCTTCTCCGATCCCGGCAGCAGCGTCGTGGCGGTGAGGCAGGGCCGCTGCTCGCCGAGCTGGCGGCAGACCGCGTCGACGGTCTCCTCCGCCATCAGCCGGAAGGTCGTGAACTTCCCGCCCGTGATCGTCACGAAGCGCCCGACGCCGTCGCGCTCGGCGTGGTCGAGCAGCGTGTGCGCGCGCGTGACGTCGCGCGTCGAGGCGACGTCCTCCTTGGTGTCCTGGAAGAGCGGGCGCACACCCGTCCACACGCGCAGAGCGCGCGCCGCGCGGAAGCCCGGGACGAGCTTCTCGCCGTCGGCCAGCAGCGCGTCGACCTCGTCCTGCGCGACCGTCTGGTCGTCCGGGTCGGGGGTCTCGACGTCGGTCGTGCCGATCACGCAGACGGTGCGGATCGGAACGATGATGTCGCCGTCGGTCGGGATCTGGCAGCGGTTGATCACGGTGTTCACGAGCCGGTGATTCATCGCGATCATGATTCCGCGGCCCGGGTGGATGCGGACGCCCTCGATACCCGCCAGGTCGGCGATCTTGCCCGCCCAGGCACCGGAGGCGTTGACCGTCACGCGCGCCTTGACCTCGACCTCGTCGCCGTTGCGCACGTCGCGCAGCAGCGCCCCGGTGACCTCGTCGCCGTCGCGCTGGATCGCGACGGCCGCGTGGTACGGCAGGATCTGCGCGTCGCCGTGCTGCTTCGCCCCGCGGGCGAGCGCCCACACCGTCTTCCAGGCGTCGATCGCCGCGTCGGGCACCTTGAACGCGCGCGCGATCCTCGGGTGCAGGCGCGGCTCGGAGTCGAGTGCGGCCCGCGGCTCGATCTCCTCGCAGTCGACGTCGGTGGCCCGGCAGCCGGCGGCGAAGCGGTCGGCGTAGTCGGGGTCGTCCCAGGGCGTGGTCACGAACATGCCGCCCGTGTCCTCGATGCAGTCGGGGACGATCCGTCGCAGCACGCGGTTCTCGACGATGCACTCAACGGCCGCCTTCGGGTCCTTGACCACGTAGCGCCCACCCGAGTGGAGCAGCCCGTGGAAGCGCCCGCTCGTCCCCTCGGCGAGGTCGAGCCGGTCGGCGAGCACCACCCGCAGGCCACGCAGCGCGGCGTCCCAGGCCACTCCTGCGCCCGTCGCGCCGCCGCCGATCACGAGCACATCCGTATCGAGCGCAGCCACTGCCCTTCAGCCTACTTGTAGAGGCCCCCGGGCCGAGCGGCGAGAGCGCCCGGCCCGGGGGTGCTCATTACTCGGCCCAGTCGAACGTCCTCGTGACGGCCTTCTTCCAGAAGCGGTAGGCCTCGTCGCGCGCGGCCGCATCCATCTGCGGCTCCCAGCGCTTGTCCTCGACCCAGTTCTCGCGCAGGCTCTCCTGGTCGCTCCAGAAGCCGGTGGCGAGGCCGGCCGCGTAGGCGGCGCCGAGCGAGGTCGTCTCCGCGACCTTCGGCCGGATCACCGGCACGCCGAGGATGTCGGCCTGGAACTGCATGAGCGTCTCGTTGACGACCATGCCGCCGTCGACCTTCAGCGACTCGAGCGCGACGCCCGAGTCCGCGTTCATCGCGTCCGCGACCTCGCGGCTCTGGAAGGCCGTGGCCTCGAGCGCCGCGCGCGCGAGGTGACCGCCGTTGACGTAGCGGGTCAGGCCGGCAATCACGCCGCGGGCGTCCGACTTCCAGTACGGCGCGAACAGCCCCGAGAACGCCGGCACGATGTACGCGCCGCCGTTGTCCTCGACGCTCTTCGCCAGATCCTCGACCTCGCTCGACGAGCGGATGATCTTCAGGTTGTCGCGCAGCCACTGCACGAGCGCCCCCGTGATCGCGATCGAGCCCTCGAGGCAGTAGACCGCGTCGTCGTCGCCGATCTTGTAGCCCACCGTCGTGATCAGCCCGTTCTTCGACTGGACCGCCTCCGTGCCCGTGTTGAGCAGCAGGAAGTTGCCCGTGCCGTAGGTGTTCTTCGCCTCGCCGACCGCGAAGCAGGTCTGGCCGAACGTGGCGGCCTGCTGGTCGCCGAGGTCGCCGGCCACCTGGGTGCCCGCGAAGGAGCCTCCCTTGACCTCGCCGTAGACGGCGCTCGAGGGCCTGATCTCCGGGAGCATCGAGCGCGGCACGCCGATGGCGCTCAGCAGCTCATCGTCCCAGTCGAGCGTTTTCAGGCTCATCAGCATCGTCCGGCTGGCGTTGCTCGGGTCGGTGATGTGAAGGCCGCCGTCCGTGCCGCCGGTCAGGTTCCAGATGGACCAGGTGTCGGTGTTGCCGAAGATGAGGTCGCCGGCGTCCGCCCGCTCCCGCGCGCCATCGACGTTCTCGAGGATCCAGCGGATCTTCGGCCCCGAGAAGTAGGTCGCAATCGGCAGGCCCGTCTTCAGCCGGAAGCGGTCCTGGCCCTCGTCGGCCGCCAGCTCGTCGCAGATCTTGTCGGTCCGCGTGTCCTGCCAGACGATCGCGTTGTGTACGGGCTCGCCGGTGTTGCGATCCCAGACGACCGTCGTCTCGCGCTGATTCGTGATTCCGAGCGCCGATATGTCATCGGCGTTCCCGCCGACCTTCCCGAGCGCACCGTCCATCACCTGGCGCGTGCGCTGCCAGATCTCGTTCGGGTCGTGCTCGACCCAGCCCGGCTTCGGATAGATCTGCTCATGCTCCAGCTGCTCGATCGCGGCCACCTGCCCGCCGTGATCGAAGATCATGCAGCGGGTGCTCGTGGTGCCCTGATCGAGCGCTGCCGCGTACTGCGCCATAGATGCTCCTTTCAGCCTGCTCCGCCGAGCGCCTCGGCGGCGGTGCGAAACAGGTAGTAGGTCGAGGTGGCGCCCGGATCCTGGTGGTCCTTGCTGCGCTCCCCCAGATAGCTCGCGCGGCCCCTGCGCGCGACCAGCGGAATCGTGTCCTTCACTCCGGCCTCGGCCGCCTCGACGGCCGCCTTCAGGGCGGCGTCGAGGTCGGAGGCCTGCTCCATTGCCGCCAAGGCCGGCGTGAGCACGTCGACCATCGTCTTGTCGCCGGGCTCGGCCTTGCCACGCGCCTTGACCCCCTCGAGGCCCTTCTCCCAGGCGGCGACGTAGCCGGCCAGGTCAACCTCCTCCTGGCCGGCCATTGCCCCGCCCATCTGCAGGAACAGCGTCCCGTAGAGGGGCCCCGCGGCGCCGCCCACGCTCGAGATCAGCGCCATGGCGACGGTCTTGAGCACGGCGCCGGGGTCGTCCTGCTCGTCGGCGTCGAGCTTCTCGAGCGCCTTGCGCATGCCACGGTCCATGTTCGTCCCGTGGTCGCCGTCCCCGATCGCCGTGTCGAGGCGGACGAGCTCCTGTCGGTGCTCGTCCATCTCGCCGGCGAAGCGGCGCATCCAATCCTGGACGGTGTCGCGAGTCACCGGCACTCTCGACTAGCCCCAGCGCAGGGCCGGTGTGTCGACCGGTGCGTCCCAGTAGCGGACCATCTCGTCGTCGAGCTTCACGAGCGTGATCGAGCAGCCCTGCATCTCGAGCGAGGTGATGTAGTTGCCGACCAGGTTCCGCTCGATCTGAAGGCCGTGGCCTTCGAGGAGCTTCGCCACCTCGGCGTACATCACGTACAGCTCGATCAACGGGGTGCCGCCCATGCCGTTCACGAAGGCGAGCACGCGGTCGCCGGACGAGAACGGCAGGTCCTCGACGATCGGCGTCACGAGCCGCTCCGCGATCTGCGACGCCGGGCCGATCTCCTCGCGGAAGCGCCCGGGCTCCCCGTGGATCCCGATCCCGATCTCGACCTCGTTCTCGCCCAGCTCGAAGCTCGGCTCACCCGAGCTCGGAGTGATGCAGGGCGTGAGCGCCATGCCCATCGAGCGGCCGTTCGCGTTCACGCGCCGCCCGAGCTCGGCGACCTCCGCGAGCGAGCGGCCGTCCTCCGCCGCTCCCCCGCAGATCTTCTCGACCAGGACCGTGACCCCGACACCCCGCCTGCCGGCGGTGTAGAGGGAGTCCTCGACGGCCACGTCGTCGTTCGTCAGCACCGACTCGACCTCGGTCCCTTCGCCCTTGGCGAGCTCCGCCGCCATGTCGAAGTTCATGACGTCACCGGTGTAGTTCTTGACGATGTGTACGACACCGGCGCCGCCATCGACGGCCTTGGTCGCCGCTTGCATCTGGTCCGGCGTGGGCGAGGTGAACACCTCGCCCGGGCAGGCCGCGTCCAGCATCCCGCGGCCCACAAAACCACCGTGCATCGGCTCGTGGCCCGAGCCGCCGCCCGACACCAGGCCGACCTTTCCCTGGACGGGAGCGTCGGCCCGGACGACATAGGGCGGGTCGTAGTTCACGCGGAGGCGGTCGCCGTGCGCCGCCTCCACCCCCCGGAGCGAATCCTGCAGGACCGCGTCCGGCGCGTTGATCAGCTTCTTCATCGTCGCCTCCCAGGGCGTCTACGGCCTAGGGCCACCACCACCAGAAGAGGAACCCGCCGAGCGCTCCGCCCATGAACGGCGCCACCACCGGCACCCAGGAGTAGCTCCAGTCGGAGGAGCCCTTGCCCGGGATGGGCAGGAGCTGCGTGCATGATGCGCGGGCTCAGGTCACGAGCCGGGTTGATCGCGTAGCCGGTAGGTCCGCCCAGCGACAATCCGATCGCGGCAATCAGGAACGCCACAAGGAGCGTGGTCAACCCCGATTCCCCTGGAGCCGCGTTGTCGGCAATCGCGAGAATGCCGAACACGAGCGCGAACGTGCCGATTATCTCGGTCACCATGTTCCACCCGTAGTTGCGGATCGCCGGGCCGGTCGAGAAGACCGCAAGCTTCAGGCCTGGATCCTCGGTTTCGCCGAAGTGTTGGTAGTAGGCGAGGAACACGAGCAGTGCTCCGATGGCCGCCCCCAGGAACTCGCCGGCGAAGTATTCCGGTACGTCGCTGCCATCGATCGCGCCGGAGATCCACAGGCCGACCGTGACCGCGGGGTTGAGATGAGCACCGCTGAACTGGCCGACGGCATACGCACCGACCATGACCGCGAAGCCCCAGCCGAGCGCGATCACGACCCAGTCGGCGTTCTGAACCTTTGACTTGTTCAGAAGCACCGCCGCCACGACACCATCTCCGAACAGGATCAGGAGCGCCGTCCCGATCGTCTCAGCACCGAAGATGCTCAAGAGCTCCTCCTCTCGTGGGACAAAGCTGGCGCCGCGACACTATCCGCTCGCGTTTGACAATGTCAAACGCAGTTCACAAACTGATGTTCGCCGGTTCGCGACGACCCGGAAACCCCCATGCCTGGCCACATTCAGTCAATCGAGCGCGCCGCGGCAATCCTGCGGCTGCTGTCCGGTCGCACGCACCGCCTGGGCGTCGCGGAGCTGGCCGGAGAGCTCGAGCTCAACAAGGCCACGGTGCACGGGATCCTGCGGACGCTGCAGCGTGTCGGCTTCGTCGAGCAGGACGCGGAGTCCGGCAAGTACCAGCTCGGAGCGGCCCTCCTGCACATGGGCTCGAGCTACCTCGACGGCAACGAGCTGCGCACGCGCGCCCTGAACTGGTCCGACGCGCTCGCCGCCCGCAGCGAGGAGAGCGTGCGCATCGGGACGCTGCACGAGAACCAGGTGCTCGTGGTCCATCACGTCTTCCGCCCGGACGACAGCCACCAGGCGCTCGAGGTCGGCGCGCTGCTGCCGGCGCACGCGACGGCGCTCGGGAAGGCGCTGCTCGCGCACCACCAGTACCTCGCGAGCGAGCTCACGCGCGACGGGCTGCGGGCCTGCACCACCTCCACGATCACCGATCTCTACCGGCTGCGCCGCGAGCTCCAGGACGTGCGCGAGCGCGGCTGGGCGATCGACCGCGAGGAGCTGATGGAGGGCGTCGTCTCGGTCGCGGCGCCGATCGAGGACCGCCGCGGGCTCACCGTCGGGGCGATCGCGATCTCCGGCGCTCCCGAGCGGATATGCGAGGATGGCGGCGCTCGGGAGGAACTGGTCGCCTACGTCCGGGAGGCGGCGCGGTCGGTCTCACGCGAGCTTGGTGCGATCCCGTGGTAGCAGCATGAGCAAGTACGTCGCCTCGATCGACCAGGGCACCGCTTCGTCTCGCTGCCTCGTCTTCGACGAGTCCGCGCGCATCGTGTCGGTCGCCCAGAAGGAGCACCACCACGTCTACCCCCGACCCGGCTGGGTCGAGCACGACCCGAAGGAGATCTGGGAGAACGTCGTGACCGTGGTGGGCGAGGCGCTCGCGGGCGCGGATATCGAGCTCACCGACGTCGTCGCAGTCGGCATCGCGAACCAGCGCGAGACGACCGTGCTCTGGAACCGCGACAGCGGCGAGCCGGTGAGCAACGCGATCACCTGGCAGGACACGCGCACCGACCACCTGTGCCGCGAGCTCGCCGGCGACGTCGGACAGCAGCGCTTCCAGGAGATCTGCGGACTGCCGCTCGCCACCTACTTCTCAGGCCCCAAGATCCGCTGGCTGCTCGACCGGATACCCGGTCTCGAGGAGCGCGCCGAGGCGGGCCAGGTGCTCTTCGGGACGATGGACAGCTGGCTGATCTGGAAGCTCACCGGGCGTCACGTGACCGACGTGACCAACGCCAGCCGCACGATGCTGATGAGCCTCGACGCCGCCGACTGGGACGAGGGCCTGCTCGACGCGATGGGCATCCCGCGCGCGATGCTGCCGGAGATCAGGCCGTCGGCGGAGCTCTACGGAGAGGCGGGCGCGCCGCTTGGGGGCGTGCCGGTCGCCTCAGCGCTCGGCGACCAGCACGCGGCGCTCGTCGGCCAGACCTGCTTCTCGCCCGGCGACGCCAAGTGCACCTACGGCACCGGCAGCTTCCTGCTGCTCAATACCGGCGAGGTTCCGGTGCGCTCGAACAACGGCCTGCTCACGACGCTCGGCTACAAGCTCGGCGACGAGCCCGCCACCTACGCGCTCGAGGGCTCGATGGCGGTGACCGGCTCGCTCGTGCAGTGGTTTCGCGACAACCTCGGCCTGATCGGCAGCGCGCCCGAGATCGAGACGCTCGCGCGCAGCGTCGACGACAACGGCGGCTGCTACTTCGTGCCGGCCTTCTCCGGCCTGTTCGCGCCGCACTGGCGAAGCGACGCCCGTGGCGTGATCGCGGGGCTCACCGGCTACATCCAGAAGGGCCATCTGGCGCGGGCAGTGCTGGAGGCCACGGCTTGGCAGACGCGCGAGGTCGTCGACGCGATGAACAGCGATTACGGCGTGCCGCTCTCGGCGCTGCGTGTGGACGGCGGCATGACCGCCAACAACCTGCTCATGCAGTTCCTCGCCGACGTGCTCGACGTGCCGGTGGTGCGACCGATCGTCGCCGAGACGGTGTCGCTCGGGGCGGCCTACGCCGCCGGCCTCGCCGAGGGCTTCTGGCCCGACATCGAGAGCCTGCGGGCAAACTGGCACAAGGCCGCGGAGTGGAGCCCGGATATGGATTCGCAGCAGCGCGAGAAGGGCTACCGCAAGTGGCGCAAGGCCGTCGAGCGCACGACCGACTGGATCGATGACGACGACGACTAGCGCCTAGTAGCGCTCGGCGACCTTCTCGCGCACGCGCGCGAAGCGTCCGTCTCCGTCGCCGTTCGCGTCGAAGAAGGTCTGCACCCGGTCGATCACGGCGGACGCGTCCTTGCTCGGCGTGATGGGGTCGCCGAAGGCGATCTCGACCTTGTGGCGCTTCGACATGATCCTGCCGTGCAGCCGCTTGGGCCAGAAGCGCCCGGGCGGCATCACCTCACTCGTGCCGGTCACCCGGATCGGGACCACAGGCAGCTTGTGGCGCTCCGCCAGCACCGCCGCGCCGCGCCGCACCCGGCCGAGCCCGCCGCTGCGCGAGCGCGTCCCCTCCGGGTAGAGCAGCAGGTTCCAGCCCTGGTCGAGCAGCTTGTCGAGGTGCTCAGTCGCCTGCTTGCCGACGCCGCCGCCGTCGCGATCGAGCGGCACGGTGTTGAAGATCAGCGAGACGAGCGCCGCGACCATCCGGTTGCGGTAGAAGTAGTCGGCTGCCGCGGCCACCGCGGTGCGCTTGCGGAAGCGGCGCGGCAGGGCGGCGAGGATCACGGGCGTGTCGATGTGACTCGCGTGGTTTGCCACCAGGATGACGGGGCCCTTGATGCGGGAGAGGCGGTCGCCGCCCGTCGACCTGCGGCGGGTGTAGAGGTTCATCGTCGGGCGCAGCACGAAGCGCAGGAAGTTCTCGCGAATCGCGCCCGCGAGCCAGGAGCGGGCCCACGGGATGTCGAGCTGGGGGGCCGCCTTGCGAAGGGCCCGCCCGTGTCGGATCGCGCGGTCCTTCAGCGAACGTTTGCGGCGAAAGAGCTGCACCGGCGGTGATACCCCTATCTGTGCGCCCTGTTACAGGCAGCGTAGAGTGCGCTTACGCGGGTAACGCAAGCTCAGCCGGCTGCGCGACGTGCCGGCTCGAAGAGGAGGTCAGTCGAATGGCACAGGATCCGAGCGAGCATCCCGAGCGGGAGCCCGATTTCGCCAGGGGCGAGGACGTCCCCGGGAAGCACACCGAGGAGGAGCGCCACGGGCGCTTCAGCGAGGGCGAGGAGGAGCTTCCGGAGAGCGACCGCGAGGAGCAGCAGCACGGGCGCTTCAGCGAGGGCCAGGAGGAGCTGCCGGACAGTGACCCCGAGAAGCACGAGGAGCGGCGCTTCAGCGAGGGTCAGGACGACAAGCCGCCGGAGGTCAAGCCCTAGGTCGCCGGAGCGTCACGCGGAGGGTGCGGGCGACGTTCGCGCTCGCGCCGTCCACGACGATCGTCACCGGAAGACGCACGCGCGCGAGCGCCCTTCTTGCTGCGCGCGACAGCCGCAGTGTCAGCGTGAGCTCGCCAGGCCCGGTCGCAGTCTTCGAGGCGCGCGCGACGGTCGACGGGTTCCAGTGACCAGGGAGCTTCGCCCTGGCGCGGGCCGTGACCGTCCCGGCTCCGCCGACCGTGACGCGCAGCGTTACCCGGCCCGTCCTGGCCCAGGTCGCAAGCTGCTTCCTCGTGATCGACGCCACCTGGAGCGGCGTCTTCGGCGGGGCCGGCGGCGGCGCGCCCGCGCTGCCGGAGCCGCCCGCGCCCGCCGGCGGCTGCGCGGGCACCGAGACCGTCGTGAACGTCTGGTCGGGACCCGCCGAGTCGCCGGCGGCGCTGGCCGCGATCACGCGGTAGTGGTAGGTCGTCCCCGGAGCCAGCCCGGTGAGCTTCGACTTGACGGGCTGCAGCGCGATCCATGACCCGATGCTCGCCGGCGTCGGCGGGCTGAGCGAGCCATAGGCGGCGGTCGGGCCGTACTCGAACTGGTACGTGGTCGCGACGCCGTTGGCGTTGATGGTCGCGTGGAGCGTCGCGGCGTCCTGGCCGACGCCGCTGACCGACTGGCCGCTGATCGATGGGGGCGGCGAGGTCACGACGGTCGTGTCCGCACCCTCCGAGGTGCCGTTGGCGTTGGTCGCGACGACGCGGAAGTGGTAGGTCCTGCCGGACTCGAGGCCGCTGACCGTGGCCGTCGCGGTGAGGTCGTCGAAGCCGCCGCCCAGCGCAGTCTCGGGCGTGCTCGACCCGTAGCCGTCGTCGACGCCGTACTCGAAGTGGTAGGCGGTGTCGGCGCCCTGCGGGTTGACCTGTGCGGTCAGCGTCGCGGAGCGCGGGCCCCCCTTCGCCGTCGTCGAGACGATCACCGGCGGGCTCAGCGTGGTGAAGGTGCCGTCCTGGCTGAAGTTGCTGCCGCCCGCGTTGGTCCCCTTGAGCCGGTAGTGGTAGGTCGTGCCGGGCGTGAGACCGGACAGGTTCGCGGTCGCCGGCACATCGTCGCTGCCCGCGCCGGCGTCCGCGGGCGTGGCGGGCGCGACGTTCCCGTAGTCGGCTGTCTGTCCCCCACTCGAACTGGTAGGTCGCCGCGATGCCGACCGGGTTGATCGTGCCGCTGAGCGTCGCGCTCGTCGTGGTGATCGCGCTCGCGCCGCCGAGGCTCACGTCCGGGATCGTGGCGAGCGGGCCGAACACGTTCACCTGCACCGGCGGGATCGAGTTCGAGACGAACACCCTGCCGCTCGCGCCGTGCACCGCGACGCCGAACGAGTTGGAGACCCGACCCGCGCCGAACTCGATCACGAACGCGCCCGTCTCGTCGTACTCGCTGACCGAGTTGCGCTTGTCGACGTAGAGGTGATCGTCACCGGGGTCGATCGCGATGCCGGTCCCGGAGTCCGTGATCAGCGTCTCCTCGCCACCGGTCGCCGTCCAGCGCGTGACGTCGCCGGCGCCGTTGAGCAGATAGACACGGCCCGTCGAGTCGAGCGCGATCGCGTCCGTCTGGAAGTAGCCGTTCGGCCAGCTCTGGACGAGCGCGCCCGTCTCGTCGAACTCGTGGACCATCCCGTTGGTGTCTTCGCCGCTGCCCGACTCGGCCACCCACACGTGGCCGTCCGCGCCGACGGTTACGCCGGTGGGCGCGACGATGCCGGTGAGCTGACGCTCGTAGACGCCGGCCGAGTCGAACACGTCAACCACGTTGTTGCGCGTGTCGGCAACGTAGACATTCCCGTCGGCCGACCCGCCCGAGGCATCGATGGCGACGCCCGAGCTCCCGATCCGCGAGAACGCGAACGAACCGGCGGGCGTGCCCTCACCCGTGATCTCGCGCTGGAAGACCCCGGACGAGTCGAAGACCTCGACCGCGCCGGTGCCGGCGAAGACGCTCGAGATGTCGACGACGTAGACGTGGCCGCTCCCCTGGTCGACCGCGACCCGGCCGGCGACCCTGAAGCTGCCGCTCGGCGTGTCACTCCCGTTGAACGAGGTCAGAAACGGATGGGTGGTCTCGGCGTGCGCGGCCGGGCTCGCCAGCGCGAGCCCGGCCAACGCACACAGCAGCACCCACAGACGAGAGCTCCTCCTCACCCCTTCACAAACCTCGCCGTTCCCGGACGGTCTGTCAAGCAGGAGTCCGTTACTTCCCGGCCTCCCGTCCGCCTCGCAGGTGGAGCATCAGCCAGGCGCGCGCCACCAGCAGGGCCGCGCCGGCGCCGGTCAGCGACGGCAGGAGCTCCTCGAGCGGCACAGCTCCCACATGCGCGATCACGAGCCCGAGCTCCCCGAACCTTGCTGTGGGGGGCGACCGCGCTCCGCCATCTCGGCGAAGTCGCTCGCGATCGCTGCCTCCACTTCGGCCGGAGCGTCGTACTCGTCGTGGCGCCTGACCCATATGCCGGCCGGCGTCTGCGGGTAGCCCTCCGGCGAGTCCTCCCACTCCTCCTGACGGCCGAGCGGGGTGATGTCGAGGTAGGCCCAGAGGCCTCCCAGCGCCTCGTCGCCGCGCCCGTCGACGAAGTACGTGCGGAAGATCCGGTCGTCGTCGTCGCGGAAGAAGACGTTGGTGCCGTGCCACTCGCCGACGTCGAAGTCGGCATCGAAGTCGTCGGTGAGCGTGTACCAGGGGATGTACTCCCAGCCCATCCGCGCCTTCCACCGCTCGATGTCGGGCTGCGGGGCGCGGGAGACCAACGCAATCGTGGTGTCGCGAGCGTTCAGGTGGGCAGGGTGCGTGACCTGATCGGCGATCCAGGAGCAGCCGGGGCAGCCGCTCTCGGGCCAGCCCATGACGCCCGGCTCGTAGAAGAAGCGGTAGATGATCAGCTGGCGGCGCCCCTCGAATAGGTCGAGCAGGCTTGCCGGCCCGTTCGGCCCCTCGAATCGATATTCCTTCTCCACCTCCATCCTCGGCATCCGGCGGCGCTCGGCGGCGAGCGCATCGCGCGCGTGCGTGACCTCCTTCTCCTTCACCAGCAGCTGCTCCCGAGCGGCTTGCCACTCCTGCTGTGTCACAACCGGCGGCATCTTCATTGCGGACCCTTTCCACGTCTGGGTACTAATCGAGTGTGTCGAAAGTGAGACACCGCTCGCGGAGAAAACGGATCGGTCGATCCGTCCTGGGCTGGGCCGGTGTCCTTATGGGTGATGACCGCTGAAGACACGCTGAGCAAGGCCGCGCGCGCGGGGAACGAGGATGCGTTTCGCGAGCTGACCGACCCGTACCGGCGCGAGCTCCAGCTCCACTGCTACCGGATCCTCGGCTCCCTGCAGGACGCCGAGGATCTGCTTCAAGAGACGCTGCTCGCCGCCTGGCGAGGGCTCGAGCACTTCGAGGGACGAGCCTCGCTGCGAGCCTGGCTGTACCGGATCGCGACGAACCGCTGTCTGAACATGCTGCGCGACCGCGGGCGCCGCCCGCAGGAGGCACCGCTGATGGCTGATCCGCCGGAGCCCACGCGGCGCACCGACCCAATCTGGCTCGAGCCGTATCCCGACACACTCTTCGAAGGCGTTGCGGACACTTCATCCGCGCCGGAGGCGCGCTACGAGATGCGTGAGGCAGTCGGGCTCGCGTTCGTGGCGGCGCTCCAACAGCTCCCGCCGCGCCAGCGAGCGGTGCTCGTGCTGCACGACGTGCTCGGCTTCAAGAACGCAGAGGTCGCGGACATGCTCGAGACGGGCCATGCCTCGGTCAAGGGTGCCCTGCAGAGGGCGCGGGCAACGCTCCGCGCGCAGCCCAACCCCGCCGACCGCGATCGCGCCCCGCTGCCGAACTCCGCCCGCGAGCGCGAGCTCGTCGGGCGCTTCATCGATGCCGTCGAGAGAGGCGATACCGACGACGTCGTCGCGCTGCTCACCGACGACGCGCTGCTCACCATGCCGCCGCAGCCGCTCGAGTACCAGGGCCACAAGGCCATCGCCACCTTCCTCAGCCACCGCGCCGAGCTGCGCGGCGCCCCCCTGCGTGTGGTGCCGACGCGCGCGAACAACCAGCCCGCCTTCGGCTGCTATCTGCCGGACGCCCACGCGGCGATCGCGCGCCCCTACGGACTGATCGTGCTCACGCTCGAGGGCGACGCGGTAGCCGCGATCACCTGGTTCAGCGACACCGGTGTCTTCCGGCACTTCGGGCTGCCACGAACCCTGCCGAACCCCTGAGCCGGTAGGTCACCTCGATGGAAGGGCCTCAGTCGCCTTGAAGTCGATGGGCCACGTCGTCGAGTGCGCGGTCGACGACGTCGAAGGTGCCGGCGCGGCGGAGGGCGGTGAGAAACTGCTCGTTGATTCCGCCGGCGGTCGCGTACTCGTCGGCCAGAGTCCTGAAGTCGATCGCTTGGGTACCGAGCAGCGTTCCGGACAAGGCTCCGAAGACCGCTGCGACGTACCGCGTTGCCTCGGTCTGCGGTACACCCCGGTCGGCGAGCCAGCGGCTGATCGTGTCGAGATAGGCCAGGTGAGCGGCGATCGTGGCGGTAGACGCAGACAGCGCGTCGAGCGCGCGCTCGTCGTCCACGGCGATGACCCCGCCGAGCGGGTCGAAGATCGCGCGGGCGAGCTCGTGCCGAGGGTGGATCGCTGTGAGGCCCGACCGCCTGGCGACCGCGGGCAGTGGGATCGCGCGCACGAGGTCCTCTGCCGGCGCCACCAAAGCGCGGAGAGCGTCGATTGAGACGCCGGCCATCACGCTGATGACCGCCTGCTGTGAGCGAAAGGCCAGGTCCGAGAGTGCGGCATGCGCGTCCTGCGGTCGCACGCACAGAAGCACGACGTCTGCCCGCTCGACGACGGTCTGGTTGCTGTCAGCGACGTGGACCGATGGGTAGCGAGCGGCGAGCCGACTCGCCCGCACGGCGCTTCGCGGGGACAGGTGGATGGACGTCGGGGTGTCCTGCTCCCTCGCAGAGGCCGGTGACGATCGCCTCGGCGATCGCGCCGACACCGACGATGCCCAGGTCACGCGGGATGTCGCGTCGTGTCTGGATGGTCATCGTGCTCATCATGGGGTGTGCGCGGAGGCTGCCCAGCTGCCGAGTAGCTTCAGTGCCTCGTCAGAGCGCGAGCCGGGCTCGGCGGTGTAGGCGAAGATCGTCAGTCCGGGGTCTGCCGCGAGGTCCAGCCGGTTGTAGCTCAGGTGGAGCTCGCCGACGTCGGGATGGTTGAAGTGCTTGACGCCGGTGTTGTGGAAGCGGACGTTGTGCGCGGCCCAGCGGGTGCGGAACGCCTCGCTCTGTGTTGCGAGCTCGCCGACGAGGTCGGAGAGGTCGCGATTGTGCGGGTCGCGGCCGGCGGCAGAGCGCAGGATGGCGACGGATTCGGTGGCGACGCGGTCCCAGTCGCCGTAGGACGCCTCGGCCCGCGGGTCGAGGAAGACGAACCGGGCGGTGTTGACAGGCCGCGCGGGCGCGGCGTACAGCTCGGAGAACAGCGCGCGTCCGAGCTGGTTGGCGGCCAGGATGTCGAGGCGTTCGTTGCCCACGAACGCGGCGGCACCGGTGATCGCATCGAGAGTCCACTGGACCTCGGGCCGGACGCGCTGCTTGGCCTGGCGCCGACGAGACGGCGCTGGGGTCGGCTGTGCGGCGCGGGCGAGGTCGAAGAGGTGGGCGCGCTCGGCGTCATCGAGCTGGAGCGCCCGAGCCAGTGCCTCCAGGACGCTCTCGGAGGCTCCGCTCATGTCTCCGCGCTCCAGGCGGGTGTAGTAGGGAACGCTCACGCCGGCCAGGACGGCGACCTCCTCGCGGCGGAGTCCGGGAACGCGACGACTGCCGTAGGAGGCCAACCCCGCCTGCTCGGGCGTGATCCGGGCGCGGCGAGAGGTGAGGAACTCGCGGATCTCCTGCTTCGTCTCCACGCCCCCAAGCGTAGATCCGGCTGTCCGCCCCTGGGGGACCCTGCCAGTACCTCTCTCAACAGGGACTCCCACCTTCGCGAGATCCGCGCTTTGCTGAGAGCCATCCACGAACCGGAGGCACTCTCATGAAGCACATCTCACTCGGCGGACTCGACGTATCGCGCATCGGACTGGGCACGATGGCGATGTCCGGCTATTACCTCGACCCGCGACAGCAGCGACGCCGAGTCGATCCGCACCATCCAGCGGGCACTGGAGTTGGGCGTCACCCACATCGACACCGCCGAGATCTACGGCCCCTACGCGAACGAGGAACTCGTCGGCCGCGCCCTCAAGGGGCGTCGCGACGATGTCGTGGTGGCGACGAAGTTCGGCTTCGTCTCACACTCAGGCGGAGGCCCCGGAGTGCTCGACAGCGCCCCGGCGAACATCCGGGCCGCGGTCGAGGGCTCACTGAAGCGGCTGGGTACCGACCGCATCGATCTCTACTACCAGCACCGGGTCGACCCCAACACTCCCATCGAGGACACCGTCGGAGCCCTGGCCGAGCTGGTGACCGAAGGAAAGGTCCTGCACATCGGCCTGTCCGAGGCCGGACCCGAAACGATCCGCCGCGCCCACGCCGTGCACCCGATCGCCGCGCTGCAGACCGAGTACTCCCTGTGGACCCGTGCGCCTCTTGCGTCCTCCAGCGGGCATGCAACACTGCCAGGCGATGCACGTCGTACGGGTCCGCCCTTGAGCCGCCGGCCAATGGATCTTCGTGCCCCGGCCGCCCTGGCCGCGATCTCGCTCGTATTCCTGGCTGCCGCACCGGCCCACGCCGACCCGACCGTCTACGTCGTCAGCACGGGCAGCGGCAACGTCTTCGAGTTCGGGATCAGCCCAAACGACGGCTCGCTCTCTCCGCTGGGGCAGCCGACGGTCTTCGCGGGCCAGTCCGCGAGCGACGTCGTGGCGAGCCCGAACGGACGGTCCGTCTACGTGACGACGAGCAACGCCGTTGCGCAGTACGACGTCTCGTCCGCGGGCGTTCTGTCACCCAAGACTCCCGCGACGGTACCGGCGGGACGGATACCGGTCGGCGTGGCGGTCGCCCCGGACAGCAGCTCGGTCTATGTGGCCGACCAGGGAGGCACGGTCTTGCAGTACGACGTCGCCGACGGCGGCGAGCTGACGCCCAAGAACCCGGCGACCGTCACCACGGTCCCCACGCCCAGCGACGTGGCGGTGAGTCTGGACGGCCGCTCGGTCTACGTCTCGAACTACGGCCTGGCAGCCCAGAACACGGCCCTCGTCTATCAGTTCAACGTCGGTGCGGGCGGCACGCTCTCGCCCAAGAGCACGCCCACGGTTCCGGCGGACGACGGTCCCAGCTCGGTGACGGTGAGCCCAGATGGAGATTCCGTCTACGTCACGAACGCCGCCGTCGACACGGTTTCCCAGTACGACGTGGGCGCGGGGGGCGTGCTGACCCCGAAGTCCGCGGGCGAGGTCGGCGCGGGCGATGCGCCTGCGGACCTCGCGGTCAGCCCGGACAGCAAGTCCGCCTACGTGGCGGGCTCCGGCGACGGTTCGGTGTCCCAGTACGACGTCGGTGCCGGCGACGCGCTCGCCCCGAAACAGCCAAACAGCGTCTCCGCCGGCAGCAGCGCCACCGGGGTGGCCGTCAGTCCTGACGGCGAGTCCGTCTACGTGAGCGCCGCTCAGGCCTCGGGCCTCGGCGCCGTCTACCAGTTCGACGTGGGGCCCGGTGAGACGCTGGCGGCCAAAGATCCCGCCTTCGTGGCATCAGGTGCCGCGCTGAGCGGCCTCGCGGTGCGCCCGTCGTTCGCGACGAAGACCGTGACGTTCGGGTTCACCGGCGGCGTCCAGAGCTGGACCGTTCCCGGGGGCGTGACGAAAGCGACGTTCGACCTGTACGGCGCGCAGGGAGGCTCCTCCTATCCCCGGACGCAGTCCGGGACCGGTGCCGCGCCGGGCGGCATGGGTGCTCACGTCGAGGCCACGCTGGCCCTCTCGCCCGCGGCGACCTTCGAGATCCGGGCAGGAGGAACGGGCATCAGCGGCTCGCAGTGGGCCCGGGGTGGGCCGTACAACGGAAACGGTGGCTTCAACGGCGGCGGCGGCCTCGGGACGACAGACCAGAACGCGTACCCCAGGACGCCGGGCGGCGGTGGCGGCATGAGCGACGTGCGGACTCCGGGCGCGCAGGTCATCGACGCCCTGCTGGTCGCGGGTGGCGGTGGTGGCGGCGGCGGCGCCGGGAACGTCTCCGACCAGAAAGTGTTCGGTGGCCTTGCCGGCGGGGCTGGCGGCGCAAGTGGGACGAACGGGGTCGGCGGCTCGGGCCCCTTCAGCTTCGAACCAGGTGGAGCCGGCGGCGGCGCGCCAACGGGCGGTCGCAGGGGCGAGGGCGGCGCCGGCGGGCAAGGAGCAACCAGCATCGACACCGGCAAGAACGGCACCGCGGGGTTGCTCGGTCAAGGAGGCGCCAGCGGCCTCCACCCGCAGGTCTCGCTCTTCGGTGGGGGCGGCGGCGGCGGGGGCGGCGGCTACCTGGGTGGCGGCGGCGGGGGCGACGGCGGCCTGGTGCAAAACCAGATCGGTGAAGGCTCAGGCGGCGGCGGTGGTGGCGGGGGCTCGAGCAACGTCGTTTCCTCGGCCACGCTCGTGAGCATCGAGAACGGCGTGCAGAGCGGAAATGGGCAGGTGACGGTGACCTTCTTCGCGGCGTCCACGGCCACCTGTCTCGGCCAGTTTGCGACGATGGTCGTCAAGGGTGGCGGGGTCACGCGCGGTACGCCGGGCAACGACGTGATCGTGGGCAGCAAGGCTCCCGACCGGATCCTCTCCGGCGCCGGCCGCGACCTCGTCTGCAGCCGCGGCGGCAGCGATGTCGTCAGTACGGGGAAGGGCGCCGACAGGATCTCTGCGGGGCCCGGTAATGACCGCGTCACGACGGGGCAGGGCGCCGACGAGGTCAACCCGGGCAGTGGCCGCGACCGGATCAGGACCGGTCCCGGCGCCGACAGGGTCGGGCTCGCCGGTGGGGCGCGCGACCAATTGGACTGCGGGCCGGGCGTGGACCACGCTCGCGCGGACAGAGCCGACCGGCTGGGTCGTTGCGAACGCGGACGCCGACCACGGGGACAGTGACGGAGATGCGATGGGATCGTCGGCGTGCACGGCAAATGGACCGGGGGATGCGGTGGCTCGCGCCGGCTCTCGCTGCCGGCGCGGCCGCGCTCGCGTTCGCGGTACCCGCCCAGGCCGCCACGTTCGTCTACGCGGCCGATCCGCGCGGCGGCAATGTCTTCCAGTACAGCCTCGAGGTCAGCGGAGCGCTCTCGCCGCTGAGCCCCTCGTCGGTCGCGGCTGGCAGCAACCCAAACGACGCGGTCGTGTTCCCGAACGCCCGGTGGGTGTACGTCACGAGCATCCAGAGCGTGGCGCAGTTCGACCTTGGCCGCGGCGGCGTGCTGGCCCCCATGTCCGCTCCGACCGTGCCCGCGGCGGGCGCGGTCAGCGTCGCCGCCAGCCCTGATCGGAGCTCGGTTTACGTGTCGAGCGTGCTCGGCACTATCTACCAGTTCGACGTCGGATCCGACGGGACGCTGTCGCCCAAGAACCCGGCATCCATCAGCGTGGCTCCCCCAGGCACCGCCCTCTCGGAGTTGGCGGTGAGCCCGGACGACAGGTCGGTCTACGTGGCGGCCTCCGGCACCTCCGCCTCAGGCACCAACCACGTCTACCAATTCGACGTGGGGAGCGGCGGCACGCTATCGCCCAAGAACCCGCCGACGGTGCCGGCCGGCGAGCGCGCTACGGGGCTGGCGGTCAGCCCCGACGGCGGGCACGTGTATGTGACCAACAACGCCAGCAACACGGTCTCCCAGTACGACGTGGGCGCCGATGGCGGCCTCTCGCTCAAGCGCACGGTGGGCGCGGGTGACACTCCAGCCGAGGTGGTGGTGAGCCCCGACGGCGGCTCGGCCTACGTGACCAACGCCGGCGCCGTGGACGCGTCCGGCGGCTCGGTGTCGCAGTACGACGTGGGTTTCGGCGGGGCGCTTTCGTTCAAGCGCCCGGGATCCGTGCTCGCCGGCCGCCACCCGGTGGGCGTGGGCGTAAGCCCCGATGGCGCTTCAGTCTACGTGGCCGATCAGGGCGCCCAGAACATCCCCGGTGCGCTCTACCAGTTCGACGTCGCGAGCGACGGGACCCTGTCCGCCAAGAATCCCGCCTCGGTGACCGCCGGTCTGAGCCCGACCGGAATCGCGGTGAGCCCCGCGTTCGCGACGGCGGTTGCGGACGTGCTGACAGGGACCCCTCGCGCCGACGTGATCTGCGGCCTGGGCGGCTCGGACACGATCAGCGGCCTCGGTGGGGCGGACGCGCTCTACGGGGACCGCTGCGGCGCGCCCGCCACGACGGCCGGCCGCCGCCCGCGCTCGCCCACACGAGCCGGGCACGATCTGCTCCACGGCGGCGCCGGCCGCGACCGTCTGTACGGCGGATCGGGACATGACCGGCTGCACGGCGGCCCCGGTCGCGATCGCCTTTACGGAGGCGCGGGTCGGGACCGGCTCCGCGGAGGGCCTGGCAGGGACCGCCTGCGCGGAGGCGCCGGCCGCGACACGCTGCACGTGCTCGGAGCAGGGCGCGACCGGATCAACTGCGGCGGCGGCGTCGACACGATCAGGGCTGACAGGGGCGACGTCCTCCGGGCGTGCGAGCGCGTTCGTAGGCGCTAGCGCCTCAGAGCCCCCTGTTCGCCCGCCCCGGCCCGGTGTCGATGCGATCGGACGGGTCGCCGTGCCTTAACAAGATCCGCCACGCCCGCATGCGAGACGCCGGTCGGCCTGCGCGACCGCTCGATGCGAGAGCCCTCCGCTCTTCAAGCCGAGCGACACGCGCTTCGAGAGCGTCGGTGGCGGGCGCGAGCGGGGGCGGCTCGGCCGTACCGCGCCCCCGCCGAAGCGGCGACGGGGAGCGGGACGAGAGCTAAGAACGGGCCGTCTTCGGAAATAGCCGGGCAGAGGCGAGTTGGTCCTCTGTTCGGCTTTCCCTCCGAAAGGACTCGCAATGCGAAGGACAATCCTGGGGATGGTGGTTGCCTGCGCGGTGCTTGCCATTCCTGCTTCCGCAAACGCCGCTCAGGTTCAGGCGTTCGGCACGAACATCAGCGTCCTTGACTACGCGGACGCGGGGCCGTTCGCGGAGGACATTACGATCACGCAGCTCGGCTCGACCACCCGCGTCGTCAACAACAGCGGCAATCCGGCCGAGCCGCTGCTGCTCATCGCCGAGCAGCCGACCCCGGTTCCGGTGCCCGACAGCGGCCAGTTGGCCTGCTCACAGGACAACTCGCGTCAGGTGACGTGTACGCGCCTCACGGGCGGTCCGCCAACCGCGATCGGCATCAAAACAGATTCCGGCAACGACACGGTGACAGTCGGCCCGCACTCGGGCAATGAGTCGGTCACGGTGAGCACGACCTCCGGCAACGACACGATCAACATCGAGAACGGATCGGCCGACAACGTTGCCTGCGGCGATGACGTTGACACGGCTCGGGTCGATGCGTATCCGCTCGACACGCTCCTGCCACCGTTCGATAGCTGCGAGACGCTGATTAACAACGGCGTCGTCCAAGGTCTCGGTGGACAGAATCCCACGCCTCCGGCAACACCCGTGGCGAAGCTGGTCCTCGGTCCGGTGCTTAGTCCTCATCGGGGCAAGCTCCTGGTCGCCGCCAGGGTCAACGGCCCCGGCCTCGTGACGGGCAAGGCGTACAAGGGCAAGAAGCTGCTCGCCAAGGGCAGCAAGACGGCGACCAAGGCGGGCGCAGTCACGCTCGTGATCAAGCCGACCAAGGCGGGCAAGCGCCTGCTCAAGAGCAAGCCCAAGGTCAAGGTCAAGCTCAAGCTGGCCTTCAAGCCGACCACGGGCGCGACCGTCATCAAGACGGTCAACACTCGCATCCGCAGGTAGCAGGTGCGCCGGGGTCGGCTACGGTCGGCCCCGGCACTAGTTGGTAGATCTGCTCGCCGGCATCACCTGGCGGCCGCGCGGCCGCTCAGCCACCCGGACGCGTGCTCAAGTGTCCTGCCCCCTGCTGGACGTCTTAGGCAGACCCGACCGTCCCTACCCCGGTGCCTCGGGCGCCGCTGGCGGCGTCGACGCGCGGCGGTGGCGGATCCTGAGCAGCAACCCCGCCATGAGCGCCGCTAGCAGGCCGCCGCCCAGCGCGACGATCCAAACGTTCGAGCCGTCGCTCGCCGGCGCCGGGGTGGCCGCGCTCGGGTACTCGACGACCTCGTCGACGCGGGCGGCCGGGTACTTGGCGTCCTCGCCCACGCCCGGAAGCGTCCTCGCCGGGCGGGGCGTAAGCCCGGCTGTGAGCTTCGCGTAGGCCTCTTCGCTCTCGCTGGGCAGGGTCACCCAGGTAAACCCGTCCTCCCAGCGCATCAGCCCGGCGGAGGGCACCACGGTGACGGAGACGCGGTCGGTGAACACCTCGCCGCCGTCCTCGGCGCGGATCGTGAGCGTGCTCTTGTACCAGGGCAGCCCGCGCTCGGGGGCGTCCGTACCCCGGGGGCGGGGGCCGACCGCGAGCGCCGTCGCCGCCTCCGGATCGGAGACCTCCCTGCACTCGCCCGCCCCACAGACCTTCGCGGAGCTGATCTCCGTGGCCTCCAGACCCGGCGGGTAGGACACCGCACTCGGCGGCACGAGCAGGGGGAGCACGGCGGCCGCCGCGAGCAGCCAGTTGGTCCTTGGCATCCCGGCCTCCAATCGTCGCTTGGCGAGTATAAATGCGCCGCGCGGTTTGCAGGGCTTTTCACGACCTCGCCTACTGTCGCCTAAAGCGGACGACGGGCCTCGAACCCGCGACCTTCGGCTTGGGAAGCCGCGCCGACGATGACGCCCGCTGACGACGGATGACGACAAACCCGCATTGCAGACACAAATCTGAGCCCTCCGCGGGACGCGCTACGCATGCCAGAGCGGATCGCTTCTCGGGCGTTTGGGTCACGATTGGGTCACGCCCATGCCCGCGCTGAGGCCCTGCCTGCGCTGTGGCGTCCTGACCCGGAGGGCGCAGGGGTACTGCATCGAGTGCCAGCCGCCGTACTCGCGGGGTAAGCAGCGCTCGGGAGGCGCTCAGGCTCGCTTCCGTCGCAAGCTGATCCGGGAGGCGGGCGGAGTGCTGGCCTGCCTCGCCTGCGGCGCTCCCGACACGCCCGAGAACCCGGTCGAGGCCAGCCACGAGTACAGCCTGGCGATGGGTGGGTCGATCGACGGCCCCGGCGCCTTGCTCTGCCGCCGCTGCCATCGCGGGATGGACGCCGCCGCCGAGCGCGCGAGGCGTGGGAGGATGGGCTAGTGCCCTACATCGGCGGCAAGCTCTCCGACATGGTGGACGCCTTCAAGGACGTGACGCCGCACTTCGCTCGCGAGCTGTGCGAGCTGGGCGCGGATGAGATGTACGACCGCGCGGTGCGTTACACGCCGGTGCACACCGGCGCCGTCCGCAACGCCTGGACCAGGACCTTTGTCGATCGTCATGGGGACGCCTACGAGGCCCGAGTGCAGAACGATCACTGGCGCGCACACTGGGCTGAATGGGGCGTCGGTCCGCACCGGATCAGGCCGGACGAGGAGGAGGCGATCGTGACCCCGGAGGGTCCCCGCGCGGGGGCGATGCACCCCGGCTACCCCGGCGCCCACATGCTCTCCAGGGCGGCTCACGAGGTCGAGGTCATGTACCCGGCGCTGGCGCAGGACACGTTGAGCGCCTGGGCGCGGGCGGCCGAGGCGAACGCCCGGCGAAAGCCGGGCATCCGGTGATCGACTACCCCGGCGGCGTGACCTTGCATGCCGATGGCCCCGCGATTACCGTTCAGCGGCAGCGGCCATCCCCGGCGACGGAGGACCCTGATGGAACCTGTCCTGCCTGACGCGCCTGTCGAAGACAGCGAGTTCGACCTCGACGTGAGGCTCACAGCGGTGGCCCGGGACGTCGTGGAACGACCCACACCGCCGACGCCGCCGACGACGCCGCCCTGCGGGACACAGGCCGCCTCCGGCTGCTGCTGACCCGCTAGGGCCAACGCACCCTGCTCGACGGCGCCGGTGCCGGGATCGCGAGCCGCCTCGACGCCTTCGAGGCCGAGCAGGAGCGCGAGGCCGCGGAGCGCAATGGCTGAGCGTTTGGGTCACGATTGGGTCACGGACCGAGGGCTGCCGCGGCGCGATTTCGCTCCAGCCCTGAAGCGGACGACGGGCCTCGAACCCGCGACCTTCGGCTTGGGAAGCCGACGCTCTACCAACTGAGCTACGTCCGCGTCGAGGGGCGATTCTAGCCCGACACTAAGGTTCTGGGCGGTCCATGAGGAGGGTTCTCAGTCCGGTCCCCGTCGCCATTCTTTGCGTCGTTCTGGCGCTCGTTGCGCTGCTCGCATACGGGCTCTCGCAGAACGAGCCCGACCGCAGCGTCGAGGACGCGCTGGCCCGCGGTGAGCTCGAGGAGGCGCCCGCGCTGGACCTGCCCAAGCTGAGCGGCGGTGGCAAGGGGTCGCTCGCCGACTACCGCGGCGAGGTGGTGGTGCTCAACTTCTGGGCCTCGTGGTGTGAGCCCTGCCGCGAGGAGTCGCCGCTGCTCGAGCGCTGGCACAAGCGCATGGCCGGCAAGGGCGGGACCGTGCTGGGGGTCGACGTCCTCGACGTGACCGGCGACGCGCAGGACTTCATCGACGAGTACGGCCTCACCTATCCGATGCTGAAGGACAAGGACGGCGACGCAAGCGGACGACGGGCCTCGAACCCGCGACCTTCGGCTTGGGAAGCCGACGCTCTACCAACTGAGCTACGTCCGCGTCGAGGGGCGATTCTAGCCCGACACTAAGGTTCTGGGCGGTCCATGAGGAGGGTTCTCAGTCCGGTCCCCGTCGCCATTCTTTGCGTCGTTCTGGCGCTCGTTGCGCTGCTCGCATACGGGCTCTCGCAGAACGAGCCCGACCGCAGCGTCGAGGACGCGCTGGCCCGCGGTGAGCTCGAGGAGGCGCCCGCGCTGGACCTGCCCAAGCTGAGCGGCGGTGGCAAGGGGTCGCTCGCCGACTACCGCGGCGAGGTGGTGGTGCTCAACTTCTGGGCCTCGTGGTGTGAGCCCTGCCGCGAGGAGTCGCCGCTGCTCGAGCGCTGGCACAAGCGCATGGCCGGCAAGGGCGGGACCGTGCTGGGGGTCGACGTCCTCGACGTGACCGGCGACGCCCAGGACTTCATCGACGAGTACGGCCTCACCTATCCGATGCTGAAGGACAAGGACGGCGACGCGCTCGAGGGCTTCGGCGTCGTCGCCTACCCGGAGACCTTCGTGATCGACCGCGACGGCCGCATCAGGGCGGTCAGGCGCGGCCCGGTCGACGAGGCCTTCATGCGGGCCGAGGTGGCGCCACTCCTGGAGGAGACGTGAGGCGCGCGGCCGCGACAGGCGTCGCGCTGCTCGCGATGCTGGCGCCGGCGCCCGCCGCGCTGGCGCAGGCCTGCCCGCAGACGACGCTCGCGGACCTCGAGGACGAGGTCATGTGCCCGGTCTGCGGGACGCCGCTCGGCCTGGCCACCGAGGCGCCGCAGGCCCAGCGCGAGCGCGAGTACATCCAGAGCCTGATCGACGACTGCCGCTCGAAGGACGAGATCAAGCAGGCGCTCGTCGCCCAGTTCGGCGAGGAGGTCCTCGCGCTGCCCGGCGACGAGGGCGACGATGACCTCGGTGACGTGCTCGTGTACGTGATCCCGGCGCTCGGCCTCCTGCTGGCGGCCGGCGGGATCGCCTTCGCTGTGATCCGCTGGCGCGGCGCAGGTCCGCGGGGCGGCGGGCACGCCCCCGCCGGCGCGGCGGACAGCAGCCGCGTCGACACCGACATGGAGCGCTACGACCTGTGATCGCCCAGGACACCGTCGACACCACGGTGGTGGCGGCCTTCGCGGTCGGTTTCATCTCGTTCGTCTCGCCCTGCGTGCTGCCACTCGTCCCCGGCTACCTGTCGACGATCTCGGGCGTCTCCTTCGCAGACATCCAGGAGGGCCACGGCCGCAGGCAGGTGCTGGGGCCGGCGCTGCTCTTCTGCCTCGCGTTCACCGTGATGTTCGTGGCGCTCGGGATGACGGCCACCGGCTTCGGCCAGGTGCTTCAGGACAACCGCCAGCTGCTGCGCCAGATCTCGGGCATCATCATCGCGCTGCTCGGGGTCCTCTTCATCGCCACGCTGTTCGTCCCGAAGCTCAACAGGGAGTGGCGCCCCGAGGAGCTGATGCGGCGTGCCCACACCGGCGGGCCGATCATCGCGGGCCTCGCATTCGCCGTCGCCTGGCTTCCGTGCACCGGCCCGACGCTCGGGGCGATCCTCACAGCGGCGTCCACCGAGGACACGGTCGGGCGCGGCGGCGTGCTGCTCGCGTTCTACGCCCTCGGTCTCGCGGTCCCGTTCATCCTGAGCGCGCTCGCCTTCACGACCTTCGCCGGCGTGTTCCGCTTCTTCCGCAACCACTACACGGCGATCACCGTGGTCTCCGGGACGGTGCTGATCGTGATGGGCGTGCTGCTCTACACGAACGAGCTGACGCGCCTGAACTCCGAGGCGCTCCAGGTGATGGACGACCTCGGAATCAACTTCTTCAGCAACATCTAGCCAACACGCGGGATCAGCTCGCGCCCGATCAGCTCGACCGCCTCGACGTCGTCGTGCAGGAGGTGCTGCAGCATCACGCGCTGCGCTCCGGCCGCCTCCAGCTCGCGCAGCCGCTCCGCCGCTTCGTCGATGGTGCCGACCACACCGGTGGCGCGGATGCTGTGGAGCACCTCCGCCGGCTCGCGTCCCTGCCACTCCGCGAGCCGCGCGGCGCGCTCCCGCAGCTCGGCCTCGTCGGCGCCCACCAGCACGCTGACCATCGCGCTGAAGCGGAAGCTCTCGGGGTCGCGGCCGGCGTCCGCCCACGCCTGCGCGAAGGCGTCACGCCGCTGCCGGATCTCGTCCACCGACGCGCTGAAGGTGTTGTACTCGTCCGCCCAGCGGGCGGCCAGCGCGAGGCTGCGGCGGCCGCCCCGGCCGCCGACGATGATCGGCGGGCGCGGGCGCTGCACCGGCTTGGGGCGCGCGTCGAGCTCCTCGATCTCGTAGTGCTCGCCGTTGAACGAGAAGGGCTCGTCGGCGAACGAGCGCGCCACGATCTCCATCTGCTCGGCCATCACGTCCATGCGCGTGCGCATGTCGGCGAACGGGAAGCCGTAGCGTGCGGTGCTCCGCCTCGAGCCAACCGGCGCCGATGCCGAGCTCGGCACGGCCGCCCGAGACGTGATCCACCGTGACAGCCGACTTGGCCAGCACCGACGGGTGCCGGAAGGTGGCGGGCGAGACGAGCGTCCCGAGCCTGACACGCGATGTGACCGCCGCGAGCGCGGCGAGCGTCGTCCACGCGTCGAGCGACCCACGGTCCTCCCTGCCCGAGACCGACAGGTAGTGGTCGGAGCGGAACAGGGCCTCGTAGCCGTGCTCGTCGCACGCGGCCGCGAGTGCCTTCCACTGCTCCCAGGTCACGCCCTCCTGGCCTTCGATCATGAGGCAGATCCGCATGCGGGCGCAGGCTAACGCCGCACGGCGCTCGGTACCCGGACCGCCCCGGCGAGCAGAGCGGCCACGCAGCACAGCAGCACCAGCAGGAGCAGACCGACGCGCAGCCCCGCGACCTCCGAGATGCCGCCGATGATCGGTGGCCCGGCGAGGAAGCCGAGGTAGCCCCCCGCCGACACCGCGGCGACCGACGGGCCGGGGGTCTCCCCCTTCGCGGCCCCCGCCCGCAGCGCGAGCGGGAACAGACCCGCGAGCCCGAAGCCCGCACAGAGGAAGCCGACCGTCGCGAGCAACGGCTCCTGCGCGAGCAGCGCGATCCCGACGCCCACCGCCGCCAGCCCTCCCCCGCCGCGGGCCAGCCGCACCGGGCCGAGCGCCGTGTTCAGCCGGTCGCCGAACAGCCGCCCGATGCCCATCGTCAGCGAGAAGGCGGCGAGGCCGGCGGCCGCGGCGCCCTCGCTCGCCCCGAGCTCGCTCTCCATGTAGACGGCGGACCAATCGTTGATGGCGCCCTCGCTCAGCAGCACGCAGAACGCGAACGCGCCGACGAGCAGGAGCGCCCTGCTCGGCACGGCGAAGAGCGGGCCCTCCGGGGTGGCGTCGGCGCCCGGTGGGAGCAGGAAGTGGCCCGCCACGAGGATGCTGACCACGCCGGCTGCGGCGACCGTGAACAGGTGCGGCTCCACCCCGAGGCCGGCGCCCGCGACGAGGCCGCCGACCGCCGCGCCGCCGAGCGCGCCGAACGAGAAGGCCGCGTGGAGCGTCGACAGGATCGGCCTGCCGAGCTGCTTCTCGACGGTCAGCCCGTGCGTGTTCATGGAGACGTCGAGCATGCCGTTGGTGAGGCCCGCGAACGCGAGCGAGACGGCGAGCATGCCGAATGAATCCGACAGCGCAACCGGCACGAGCGCGAGCGAGTAGCCGAGCCCGCCGACGATCACGAGCGTGCGGCTGCCCCGGCGCGCGATCAGCGGCCCGGCGATGAGCTGGCTCGCGAGCAGCCCGATCATCGCGCACAGGAGCGCAAGCCCGAGCGCCCCGTCGCCGATGCCGACCCGGTCCTGGATGGCGGGCAGGCGCGAGAAGATCGACGCGAACAGCGCGCCGTTGAGGGCGAAGATCGCGGTGACCGCGACGCGAGCGAGCTGCGGGGGGCTCATCTCGCTGCCTTACCCGAGCGGCTAGTCCGCCAGACCCCGAAGGAAGGGCACGACCGACTTCAGGAAGTCGTTGCGCCCGGGCGCGGCGGAGAGCGGGTCGAGGTGGCTCGTGCCGCGGTCGTCGACGATCGAGAACTCCTCGATGTCGGACCGGCGGACGAGCCGCTTGGCGCCGCGCGCCACCCTGCCCTCGGTGAGCGCGGTGCTGAACGCATAGAGGGGCACGTCGATCTGCCGTCCGTGCTGCAGGCGCAGGCCGAGGAGGCGCGTCGCGGCCGTCTGGCGCAGCGCGCTCGCCGCATCGATGTCGAGCAGGAGCCGGCGCGGGTAGTACCACTCGGTCGCGTTGGGCCGGTCGGCGGCATAGGCGCGCGCGAAGCGGCGGATCGGCGTGATCTCGCCGTCCTCCCAGCCGCGCGGATCGCCGCTCGCCGGGAGCCGGCCGGCGCGGATGTGGATGAGGGAGAGCTCGTCCGGCGAGGTCGTCTCGTCGAAGGCGTAGCCGAGCTCCGCCTCGTTCGTCACGGGGAAGGGCGGCTTCAGGAAAGCGGGCAGCGGCGGGTACTGCTGGAGGACCGAGGGCTCGTCGGGCCGCTTGTAGGCCCAGAGCGCGCCGACCTGGGCGAAGATGCTGTTGATCTCGGGCAGGCCCACGCCGAGCAGGTCGAGAAAGACGTCGCCCGCGCGGATCTCCTCGAGCTCACTCCGCGCGCGGCGCAGGCTCGACGAGCGGAAGCTGCCGAGCAGCCCGCCGTCGATCAGCACCAGGCCGCTGAGATCGCGGTAGCCCGGCCGGCCGCCGAAGTCCCAGGCCGCGTATGCGACCGCCGTGGAGGCCCCGGCGGAGTGCCCGCCGAGCACGACCTCGCGGCCGCCGCGGCGAGCGCGCAGCACGACCCGGCGCAGGTCCTCGAGCTGCTGGCGGAGGCCCCACTCCGCGACGAACTTCGCGTCGGTGCCGGCCACGCGCCGGTACTTGAATCCGAGGTAGTAGTCCTGGGCGGCCGCCGGGTCGCCGCCCGCGAACACCGAGGTGTCCTCGAACGCCTGCTCGCGGCGGTCGACTATCCAGACCTGCGTGCGCGGTACGCGCGCCACGATGTCGCGCGCAACGGGGGTGATGCCACCGGCGCCGCCGTTGGTGCCCGGCACGAGCACGACGACACGGTCGTGGCGCCGCGGCCCCAGCTGCTGGACGAAGACGCGGTCGTACTTGGCCGGCCCCGCCGCCGGGCCGACCTTCATCGGGACGTAGCGGTCGACGGCGCTCGCCGGGGCGGCGAGCACGAGCAGGGCGAGGACGGCCATCGAGAGGGCGAGTCGCATGGGCGGCCGAGGAGAGTAGCGGGGCGCTACATCGACTCGGGCGCCTCGACCCCGAGCAGGTCGAGCGACTGCGCGAGCACCCGCTTCGCCATCACGGAGATCGCCAGGCGCACGTCCTCGTCGCCGCCCTCGGCCGCCGCGCCGACCACCCGGCAGTCGCGATAGAAGGCGGAGAAGTCCTGGGCGGTCTCGGTCGCGTAGGTCGTGAGCCTGTGCGGCGCCCGCCGCTCGGCCGCCTCGCGCACCTCGCCGGGCAGCTCGAGCAGCTTCTTGACGAGTGCGCGCGCCGAGGGGTGAAAGCGCTCGTCGCTCGCACGCAGGTCGGCCGCCAGCGCGGCCTCGATCCGCTCCTCGCCCGCCTTGCGCAGGATCGAGGCGATCCGCGCGTGCGCGTACTGCACGTAGTAGACCGGGTTGTCCTGCGACTGCCGGCGTGCGAGGTCGAGATCGAGGTCGAGCGTCGTGTCGTTGTTGCGCGAGGCAAGGAACCAGCGCGCCGCGTCGACGCCGATGTCGTCGAGCAGGTCGTCGAGGGTCGCGATCGCGCCCGCGCGCTTCGACATCTTCACGCGCTCGCCCGCCTCGGTGAGGTTGACGAGCTGCATGATCACGATCTCGAACCTGTCCGGGTCCCCGCCGAGCGCCTTCCAGGCCGCCCGCAGCCTGCCGATGTAGCCGTGGTGGTCGGCGCCCCACACGTCGATCGCCCGGTCGTACTCGCGCCCGATCTTGTGCACGTGGTAGGCGATGTCCGAGCCGAAGTACGTGTAGTCGCCGTTCGAGCGCCGCAGGACGCGGTCCTTGTCGTCGCCGAACGAGGTGGTGCGCAGCCACAGCGCACCCTCGTGCTCGTAGACGTAGCCCTGCTCCTCGAGACGCCGGAGCGCGTCCTCGATCGCGCCCGACTCGTGCAGGCTGCGCTCGGAGAAGTACTCATCCATGCTGACCCGGAAGCGCTCGAGCGTCGTGCGCCCGCCCTCGAGCATGAGCTCGATGCCGCGCCGCGCGAGCTCGTCCGGATCGCCGTCGGCCGCGCCCTCGATGCGGCTCGCGAGCTCGGTCACGTACTCGCCGAGGTAGCCCTCCTCGGGCGGCTCCTCACCGCGCGCTCGGGCGCGGATCGATTCGCCGAAGAGCCTCACCTGCGTGCCGGTGTCGTTGATGTAGTACTCGCGCTCGACCTCGTTGCCGGCCCGCTCGAGCAGGCGCGAGAGCGAATCCCCGTAGGCGGCGTGGCGGGCGGACGCGACCGTGATCGGACCGGTCGGGTTGGCGCTCACGAACTCCACGTTCACGCGCTCACCGGCGTCGCCCTGGCCAAACTGCTCCCCCGCCTCGAGCATTCCCGCGAGCGCCTCGAGGTACCAGCGGTCGGCCATGAACAGGTTGAGGAAGCCCGGTCCCGCCACCTCGACGCGCTCGACCGCGTCGCCGAGCCGCTCGCCGAGCGCGTCACCGAGCCGCTCCGCGACGGCGCGGGGCTGCTCCCCGAGCGTGGGCGCCAGCAACATCGCGGCGTTCGACGAGTAGTCGCCGAAGTCGGCCTTCTTTGGGCGGTCGAGCCGCGTGGACGCCAGGCTGCCGTTGCCGGCGAGACCGGCGGCCGTCTCCTCGACGGCGTTGAAGAGCTGGGCTACGGGATCCATGAGGTCAGTAGTGATACGGCTCGCGAGCCAGGATCTTGTGGCCACGATAGAGCTGCTCGAGCAGGACCACCCGCGCCAGCTGGTGAGGCAGCGTCATCGGGCCGAGCGACAGGCGCATTTCGGTCTCGAGCTCGAGCCCGCGCGGGCCGCCGATCACGAAGCAGAGGTCGAGTCCGGCCTGGCGGCGCTCCTCGAGCCAGTCGCTGAACGCGACCGAGTCGAACATGCGCCCGTCGCTCGCAAGCAACACCTTGAACGAGCGCTCGGGGATCCGCGGCGCGACCTTCTCGTCCTGGCGGACCTCGACCAGATCGACCTTCACGTGGCCGGCGAGCAGCTTGCGATAGTGCTCGACGTCGTCCTGAAAAGGGGGCCGCAGGCGGCCGACGGCGATCACCGAGATCCGCATGGGCGGGTGCGATACTACGCGCGTGTCCGACGACGGCGAGCGCCACTTCAACATCCACACCGACCCGGAGACGATGGCGGGCCACTACGCCAATTTCGCCAACGTCTCCCATTCGGACTACGAGTTCACGATCACGTTCGCGCGCGTGGACCACGAGGTCGAGGAGGGCGAGGTGCCCGGCGTCGTGGTGTCGCGGGTCAACCTGTCGCCGCGCTTCATGCGCGAGCTGATCGACGCCATGGAGGACAACTTCTCCAAGTGGCAGACCCGCGAGGGCATCCGCGACCTGCCCGAGTTCGGGCCGGGCGGGGAGTCGAGCGAGACGAGCTAGCCGGCCCGGCCGCGCACGAACTCCTCGCAGACGGCCAGCGCCCCCTCGACGCTGTCCCAGTCGAGGTTGTCCGGCGTGTCCGAGGGCCAGTGGTAGTTGGACGGGAACTTGGTCTCGTCGACCCCCCCGAGCAAGCAGGTCGGATAGCCGGCGCGTAGCGCGATCAGGGCGTCGGTGGCGGCCACGGTGCGCAGGCCGCGCGTGAGCTCGACGCCGGCGTCGAGGCCCGCGCGCGCCAGGCGTTCGCGCGTCTCACCGGTGTGGTAGCGCATCCGCAGCATCCCCTCCCCCTCCACCACGCACAGGTCGGGCGAGCCGACGCACTCGAGGCAGACGAACTCGGTCGTATCGCGGGAGAGGCTCGGGAAGTGGCGCTTCGCGAAGGCCTGCATGCCCTCCATGAAGGACTCCTCCGAGCCTGTCGACACCAGCAGCACGCGCACGCCAGCCGGAGGGTTGTCGCGCAGCGAGTGGGCGAGCGCGACTGCCACCGCGACGGCGCTCAAGTTGTCGTTGGCGCCGGGCACGACCCGGCTGGACCCGATGTTCGCCATCGCGGCGGTGGTGCCGAGGGTGAAGACCGTGCCGGCAACGCGCAGGGCCCTTATCCCGAGCAACCCCCACAGGGCGAGCAGCACCGGCCCAAGGAACGTGCCGTGGAGGATCGGCACGCTCTGCTCGGAGCGTTCGTGCAGCCTCGGCAGCAGCTTCATGCCGATGCGTGGCAGCGCCGGGTGGAAGACGAGCCCGCTGTGGGCGGCGTCGTGGTGGGCGAGGAAGACGATCGTCCGCTGCGCGTCGGGGTCGCCGGCCTCGGCCACGACGTTCCAGGCGGGCCGCTTCGGCAGCGTGGCGCGCCGGAACCAGAGCCGGCCCCCGCCGACGTCGTCGTAGATGGCCGCGGCCGCCGCGCCGCCGACCAGCGCCGCCCCGCGGCGGCCGCCGGCAAGCGCGCCCAGCAAGGCGCCCGCGTTCAGCAGCCCGAGCGGCCACCAGTAGCCGCCGTGGGCGCGCTCCTGCTCGACCCGCACGTCGCGGCAGCCCGCCTCGCGCAGCTCCGCGGCCAACCACTCGGCGGCCCGGCGCTCGCCCTCGGAGGCTGACGGGCGCTCGAAGGCGGCGAGCTCGCGGACGACTCGTTCCAGTAGGGCACGGCGGGACACGGGCGCCTTAACGGCCCTCGCCCTCGCGGAAGGCCTCGCCGATCCCGATCCGCTGGACCGTGGTCGGGTGCGTCCCGAACAGGAACTGGGTGATCGCCGGCGGCTCGGGATCGCTGATGTTGCGCAGCGCGATGCGCTTCTCGAAGTCCTCGAAAGCGGCCGGGTCGCCGGCCAGCCGCAACGCGAACGCGTCCGCGCGCGCCTCGACCTGGCGCGAGAGGATGTTCGAGGCCGAGCCGAACAGCAGCGAGACGAGCGTGACCGAGAGCGCCACCGCCGGCAGCACGATCGGCCCAGGCTTCACGGACGGGTCGCCCATGCCGTAGCGGCGCCCGAAGGCTTCCGCCAGCCGCTGCGCCAGGAACGTCCCGGCCGGCGCAACGAGCGCCAGCCAGGCGAGCCCCCGCAGCAGGTCGTTGTGCTTCTGGTGACCCAGCTCGTGGGCCACGACCAGCCTCACCTCGGCGCGCGGGAATCCGTCCAGCAGGTTGTCGTACAGCACCACGCGCTTGCTGTGGCCGAGGCCGACGACATAGGCGTTGGCCGCGGTGGTGCGGCGGCTCGCGTCGACCCGGTACACCTCCCCCACGTCCACCCCCGCTTTGTCCGCCAGCTCGACCACGTCCCGACGCACCGGCCCGTTCGGCAGCTTCTCGAAGTCGTTGAAGAGCGGGTCGATCACAACCGGCCAGAGCCAGATCGTGATCACGCCGAAGGCCACGATCACCGCGGAGGCCGGCATCCACCAGTTGCGCCGGAAGCGACGGATCAGCACCAGCGCCAGCAGCCCGCCCGCCGCAGCGAAGACGGCATCGATGGCGGTCGACTTGATGACGTCCACGGCCCAGTCGGGCCACGACTGGGTCGCGAGCCCGACGTCGAGCGAGCGCGAGCGCTGCCAGGCCGAGATCGGCAGGCCGACGACCACGAGCAGCACCGAGATCCCGGCCCCGGCCGCGGCGGCGCCCAGCAACGGGCGCCTGCCGAGCCGCTCGAGCAGGCGCCGTGGCGGCCGCCAGGCCAGCAGGGCCAGCGCACCCGTGCTGACCACGATCCCGCCGATGCCGAGCAGGCGCTGAACGCTGCGGAAATCCGCGGCGCGGTCGAGCTGCAGGGACGTGAAGTACGCTTCCACGTCCACCGGGACCGGCTCGATGAGCCCGGAGCGCGGGCGCAGCAGGAAAGTCGCGGCGCCGGCGGCGGCCACCGCGACCAGGATCGCCAGCGGCAGCCGCAAACGCCCCATCCCGGGACATCGTAGAAGCCACCCCATGCGAATCGCTCTGCTCTCGGACGTCCACGGCAACCTGCCGGCCTTTCGGTCGGTCCTGGCCGCGATCGAGAACGAGACCACCGACGAGATCTGGTGCCTCGGCGACCTGGTCGGCTACGGCGCCGAGCCGGACGCCTGTGTCGAGCTCGCCCGCGAGACCTGTGCCGTCTGCCTGGCGGGAAACCACGACCTGGTGGTGACAAAGGAGATCCCGATCTCCGACTTCTCGTCGAGCGCCGCCGCCGCCGCGCTCTGGACGCGCGAGCACATCAGCGCCGAGTCCCTCGAGTTCCTGCGCGGCCGCCCCGCCTCCGACCCGGAGCGCGAGCCGGGGCTCTATCACGGCAGCCCGCGCGACCCGGTCTGGGAGTACGTCCTGTCGACCTGGCAGGCGGATGAATGCATGGATCTCATGTCGAGCCGGGTGGCCGCGATCGGGCACTCCCACGTCGCGCTGTGGTTCGGGCGCGCTCCCAGCGGCGAGGTCGACGGCGGCCAGGCGCACGACGACGACGAGGCCGATATGTCCGCCGGGGAGTGGCTGATCAACCCCGGCAGCGTCGGACAGCCGCGCGATGGTGACCCCAGGGCCGCGTGGCTCCTGCTAGACACAGAGGCGTGGACCGCGCGCTGGCACCGCGTCGAATATCCAATCGACGAGGCCGCCGGAGCGATCGAGGCGGCGGGGCTCCCCTCGGTCCTGGCAGCGCGGCTCTACAGCGGACAGTGATCCATCTCAAGCGCACATTCCTCCTGATGCTGCTCGGCGCCTCCCTGGCCGTCGCCGGTTGCGGCTCCGACGACGAGGGCGATCCGATCCCGGCAGAGTCGGCGGCGGCGCTGCAGAACCAGCTCGACAACGTCCAGGCCCGGCTCGACAACGGCAGCGTGGGTGCCTGCGACGACATCCTCTCGGGGCCGCGCGACCCCAACGTGGACGCCGTCAACCAGGCGATCGCCCAGCTGCCGGACGGCGTCGCCGAGGACGTTCGCTCCGGTCTCCAGGACGGCTTCGACCGGCTCTTCTCGCTTGTGGACGAGCGCTGCAACGAGCTGCGTCAGGATGCGGAGTCACAGCAGGAGACGGACACGCAGGAGGAGCCGCCCGTCGTGACGGAGACGGAGACCGTGCCGCCGCCCGAGACGGAGACCGTGCCACCGCCCGAAACCGAGACGCTGCCGCCGCCCGAGACCGAGACCACGCCGCCGCCCGCGGAGGAGCCGCCGGCCGACGAAGGCGACGGCGGTGGCGGCGTGCTCGCGCCGCAGGGGGACGAGGGATGAGCCGGCCCAGCCAGGTCGCGGGCCGTTACGTGATCGACCGCCGCCTCGGCGCGGGCGGCATGTCGACCGTATTCAAGGCCAACGACACCGTCCTCGAGCGCCCGGTGGCGGTGAAGCTGCTGGCCGAGCACCTTGCCGACGACGACGCCTTCGTCGCGCGCTTCCGCCGCGAGGCGCTCTCGGCGGCGCGCCTCCAACACCCGAACATCGTGCAGGTCTTCGACTCCGGGCAGGATCAGGAGAGCGGGCGCCACTACATCGTCATGGAGTACGTCGACGGTCCCTCCTGCGCCGACCTCCTCCGCGAGCGCCGCGAGCTCGACATCGACGAGACCGTGCGCGTGATCCGCGACGCCTGCCACGGGCTCGACTACGCCCACCGCGCCGGCGTCATCCACCGCGACGTCAAGCCCGGCAACCTGCTGCAGGCCGAGGAGACCTGGATCACGAAGCTGGCCGACTTCGGCATCGCCAAGGCGGCCGAGCAGACCCGCATCACCCAGGTCGGCTCGATCCTCGGCACGGCCGCCTACCTGTCACCCGAGCAGGCGCGCGGCGACGAGGCCGGTCCGGCATCCGACATCTACTCGCTCGGCGTCTGTGCCTACCAGTTCCTGACCGGGCGGCTCCCGCACGAGTACGCCTCGCTGACCGAGCTCGCGCTCAAGCAGCAGCAGGATCCCGTGGCCCCGGTCCGGGAGTACAGGCCCGAGGTGCCCGCCGCGCTCGACCAGGCGGTGCGCCTCTCGCTCGAGCCGGATCCCGGCTACCGCTACGCCTCGGCGCTCGACATGGCCGAAGCGCTCGAGGCGGGGACGCGCGGCGAGGGCACCGAGGTCACTCGCCGGCTGACGCAGGAGGAGGCCTACGAGGCGACGCGCGCGCTTGACGACACCGCCGCCACACGCGCGATGGCCGCCACTCGGGTGGTACCGGCGGGCGAGGCGCCGATACAGGCGCGCCCGCCGGCGGCGCCCGTCGAGCGAAGCCCCTCGCGCGACGACGCCCGCCGCGCCGCCTCGCGGCGGCGCTGGGGCACCTTCCTGGCCCTGCTCGCGGTCCTCGCGGCCGTCGCGGTGGTCGCGATCGCGCTCAGCTCGTCGAGCGGCGGTGGGGCGGACGCCCCGAACTCGAACGACCTCGATCAGCAGATCCAGCAGCTGCGCGACTTCATCCAGGAGAACACGCGCTAGCCGACTCGAGTGTGAGCCCTCTCTCACGCCCAATGAGGGGATCGGCGCAAGATCGTGCCAATGGGACGCGAATGGGTCACGGTCGCCTTGGAGGAGTACAAGACCCTCCGTCAGGAGTCGCTGGCGGCGATCGAGCAGATGCAGCGGACCCTCCAGATCGGACTCGTGGCGATCGGGGTCTTGACGGCGTTCGCGGTTGAAGCCGTCGGTGAAGGCGCGGGCGTGCAGGTGGGCCTCGCGCTCGCCGCACCCCTGCTCGCGGCGCTGGTCGCCGCCCTGCGACTCGACGAGCTGCATCGCGCGGTGGCGGCGGGGGCCCACACCGCGGCGCTCGAGCAGCGGATCGCGCGCAAGGTCGGGGACGAGGACCCTCCGCTGACCTGGGAATCCGGGATCCAGAAGAAATTCAACCCGACGGAGGACAAGGTCCGCCACTGGGCCACCCTGCTCGCGCTGTTCGCCGCCGCCGCGCCCGCGGTGGTGCTCGGAATCAGCGACTACGGCGAAGCGCACAGGCCGGAATGGGCCGGGATCGTCGCAGGCGTCGTGCTGATCTTTGGGGCGATCGCCTGGTATCAGCGCTACACGCTGAACGCGGTGGCGGACCTGCACGAGGCGGCGCTGGCCGAGATCGCGGTTCCTCAGCGATCCGCGGGGAACAGCGGCGGCTCGCCGTCGCCGGCGCCGCTGATCGCCTCGGCGATCAGCCGCCCGGCGAGGAAGCCCGGCACGTTGCCGTGCCCCGAGTAGCCGCCCGCGACCCACAGCCCCGGGCGGCCCGGCACCTCGCCCACGTACGGCAGGGCGTCGTCGCTGTAGCCGACCACGCCGGCCCAGCGGTGGGTGATCAGCGCGTCCTCCAGCCCGAGCTCCTCGCGGATGTGGCGCTCGATCCGCTCCCAGATCGCCGGGCTGCCGGCGTCCGAGTCGGTGTACGAGCCGTCGCCGTCGACGTCGCTGAAGCCGCCGATCAGCAGGCGCCCGTCCGGGCGCTGCTGGAAATACTCGTAGCCCCAGCGGTAGTAGACGAGGTGGTCGGTCACGCGCTCCGACAGCGGCGCCGTGGCGGTCATGTGGAGCCGGCGCGAGCGCACACGCGGCGAGTACTCGGGGACGAGCGCGGGCAGCGCGCCGTCGGAGGCCACGACCACATTGCGGACGGCGACGGTGGCACCGGCGCTGGTGCGCAGCTCGCCCTCGCCCGGCGCGGGCACGGGCCCCTCGACCGCAGTGCCGTCGTGGATGCGTGCGCCGGCAACCTCGGCGCCACGCGCCAGGGTGCGGATCCAGCGAGCCGGCTGGAGCGCGCCGTCGTGCTCGGTGAGGCACCCGTTCAGGGCGAAGCGCGCCACCGCGGGCGGCAGCTCGTCGTGGTCCACGAGCTCGCCGGGGAAGCCGTCTTCCCGTAGCGCCTCGACCTGGCGCGCCACATTCTCCGCCTCCTCCTCCGATGCGCTCGCGCGCAGCAGGCCGACCCGTCGCATCGAGTCGCCCGCGCCGAGCTCGCCGGCCAGCGCGTACATCTGCTGCTGCGCCTCGAGCGTGGCTGCGTACATACGGCGCGCGCGCTCATGGCCGTAGCGCTCACGCGCATCCCAGTAGAAGGGCGCCACGCCGGCGAGCAGGAAGCCGCCGTTGCGCCCGCTGGCGCCGCCGGCGACCGTGGCCCGCTCGAGCACCAGCGTGTCGACGCCGGCGCGTGCCAGAGCGAGCGCGCACGACAGGCCCGCCACACCGGCGCCGATCACGCACGCCTCGGCTTCCACGCGCCCCTCGAGCGCGGGCCGCGGGTCGTAGGGCTCGTCGAGCCAGTACGGGACCCCGGCGGCGACATTCACGGCAGCTCACCCGCGAGCACGGCGCGCGCGTGCTCGTCGTAGCGACCCGCCTCGATCGCCTCCCGCATGCCGCTCATGAGCCGCTGCATGAAGGTCAGGTTATGGAGCGTCAGCAGTCGCTTGCCCGTGAGCTCGCCGGCGCGCAGCAGGTAGTGGAGATACGCGCGCGTGTGCTCACGGCAGGCCGGGCAGGGGCAGCGCTCGTCGATGGGCGCGCCGCTCGTGCGGTGGGCGCCCTTGGTGAGGTCGAGCCGCCAGCGCCCGCCGGGATCGGGCACGAGCGCCGTGCCGTGGCGCGCCAGCCGGGTCGGCGTCGCGCAGTCGTAGGTGTCGATGCCGAGCCCGACGGCGTGGACGAGGTCGTCGACGTCGCCGATCCCGAGCAGGTGCCGCGGCGGCCCGTCGGGCAGTCGCGACACCGTCCAGCCGACCACCTCGCGCATCTGCGCCTTCTCCTGGCCGAGCGAGCCGCCGATCGCGATGCCGAGCACACCCGACTGGGCGACGTAGTCGGTCGACTCCGCCCGCAGGTCCTCGTAAACGCCGCCCTGCACGATCCCGTAGAGCAGCTGCCCGGGCGGCGCGTGCTCGGCGCACCACGCGACGCAGCGGTCGAGCCAGCGGTGAGTGCGCTCCGTCGAGCGCGCCGTGTAGTCCCGCTCGACGTGGAAGGGCGTGCACTCGTCGAACGCGAGCGCGATGTCCGAGCCGAGCTTCGCCTGTGTCTCCATCGAGGTCTCGGGCCCCATGAAGCGCTCGCGCCCGTCGAGGTAGGAGCGGAAGCGGACGCCCTCCTCGTCGATCGAGACGATCATCGACCGGCGCCGGTCGCGCCGGCGCTTGATCTCCTCGGCGACCGACCCGTGCCCCATCGAGAACACCTGGTAGCCGCCGGAGTCGGTGATGATCGCCCGCCGCCAGCCCATGAACTCGTGCAGGCCGCCCATCTCCTCGACGAGCTCCGGCTCGGGCTGGATGAACAGGTGGAAGGTGTTGCCGAGCACCATGTCGTAGCCGAGCTCGGCGACCTCGGAGGCGTGCAGCGACTTGACCGTCGCCGTCGACGCCAGCGGCACGAAGGCCGGCGTGCGCACGTCTCCGTGCGGCGTGTGGATGACGCCCGCGCGGGCCTTGCCGTCGCGGGCGTGGATGTCGAAGGGCGCCACGCGGGCTGAGACTATGCGCCGCGGCTGACTAGCTGCGCAGCAGCGACTCTCCCGTCATCTCGGACGGCTGCTCGATCCCCAGCAGGGCCAGGATCGTGGGCGCGACGTCGGCGAGCACCCCGCCCTCGCGCAGCGCGCCTACGTCCGCCGACACGACGAGCGGCACGGGGTTCATCGAGTGCGCCGTGTTCGGGCTGCCGTCCTCCTCGAGCATGTGGTCGGCGTTGCCGTGGTCGGCGGTCACGACGCACACTCCCCCGCTGTCGGCGACCGCAGCCATGACGCGGCCGAGGCACTCGTCGACCGTCTCGACCGCCTTGACCGCAGCCGGGATCACGCCGGTGTGGCCGACCATGTCGGGATTGGCGAAGTTGATGATCGCGAAGCTGAAGTCGCCGTCCCGCCAGGCCTCGGCGAATGCGTCGGTGGCACCCGGCGCGCTCATCTCGGGCTTCTCGTCGTAGGTCTTGACGTCACGCGGCGAGTCGACGAGGCGGCGCTCCTCGCCCGGGTACGGGTTCTCCTCCCCGCCGTTGAAGAAGTAGGTGACGTGCGCGTACTTCTCGGTCTCCGCCACGTGCAACTGGCGCAGCCCGTGGTCGGCCAGCAGCGCTGCGAGCGTGATCGCCGGGCGCGCCGGCGGGAAGGCCACGGGGTAGTCCCAGGCCTCCTGGTACTGGGTGAGCGTGGTCAGGCGGACCGTGGGGGCCTGCTCGCGGTCAAACTCGGAGAAGCCGGGCTCGCCGAGCGCGCGCGTGAGCTGGCGCGCGCGGTCGGGGCGGAAGTTGAAGAAGATCACGCTGTCGCCGTCGCGGACGCGGCCCTCCTCGCCCACCACCGTCGGCTCGATGAACTCGTCGGTCTCGTCGCGCTCGTAGGCGGCCCGCACGGCCGCCTCGCCCGTTTCGGCCTGGTGCTCGGCGCGCCCGAGCACGATCGTGTCCCAGGCACGCTTCGTGCGATCCCAGCGCCGGTCGCGGTCCATCGCGAAGTAGCGCCCGGTGACGGTCGCAATCCGTGAGCCGCCCCAGCTTTCCACCTCTGCGACGTAGCCCGCCCCCGAGTGCGGCAGCGTGTCGCGCCCATCGGTGAACGCGTGCAGCACGACGTCCTCGACGCCCTCCCGCCCGGCCAGCTCGATCAGCGCGCGCAGGTGGTTCATGCTCGAGTGCACGCCGCCCTCCGAGACGAGCCCGAGCAGGTGCAGGCGCTCGGTCCGGCACGCGGCCCGGAGAGCCTCGTTCTCGAAGAAGCTGCCGTCCTCGATCGACTCGTCGATCCGCAGCAGGTCCTGCTTGACGACGGCGCCCGCGCCGAGGTTCATGTGCCCGACCTCCGAGTTGCCCATCTGGCCCTCGGGCAGGCCGACAGCGGGGCCCCACGCGGTCAGCGTTGTGTGCGGCCGTCCCTCCCAGAGCTCGTCGAACACGGGCGTTTCGGCGAGCGCGACGGCGTTGCCCGGTCCTGGCTCGGCCAGCCCCCAGCCGTCGAGGACGACGAGGCAGACGCTCTTCGTCACGGCGCCCGATCGGGCGCGGTGGCCGCGACGATGCGCGCGAAGCCGTCCGGGTCGAGGCTCGCGCCGCCGACGAGCGCGCCATCGACGTCGGGCTGGGCCACGATCTCCGCCCCGTTGTCCGGCTTGACGCTGCCGCCGTAGAGGATCGGTACGCGCGCGGCGGCGTCGCGCGAGCGGCCGGCGACGAGGGCGCGCACGAACGCGATCGCCTCCTGCGCGATCTCGGGGGTCGCGACCTTGCCGGTGCCGATCGCCCAGATCGGCTCGTACGCGATCGCGATCTCGGTCAGGCGCTCGTCCGGCACGCGCTCGAGCGCCTCCTGGACCTGGTGGCGCAGCTTGCGCTCGGTCTGGCCCGCCTCGCGGTCCTCCTCGGTCTCACCGACGCACAGGATCGGGCGCAGTCCGGCCGCCAGCGCTGCAGGCAGCTTCTCCTGCAGCGCGCGGTCGGTCTCGCCGAAGTGCTGGCGGCGCTCCGAGTGGCCGAGGATGACGCCGTGGATGCCGATCTCGGTCAGCATCGGCGCCGACACCTCGCCGGTGAACGCGCCGGTCTCCGCCTGGTGCATGTTCTGCGCGTACACGGCCACGCCGCTGCCCTCGAGCTCCCGGACACAGACATCCAGGCTCGTGAACGGCGGGCAGATGCCGACGGCGGCCGGGCGGCGCGTCTCGTCCGGCAGCAGCTCGAGCAGCCGCTTGCAGTAGGCGCTCGCCTGCTCGCGGGTGCCCCACAGCTTCCAGTTGCCGACGATCGCCGGCCGCCGCGGGACCTCGGGTTCGTTCTCAGGCGTCATCCAGGGCCTCCACGCCGGGTAGTTGCTTGCCTTCGAGCAGCTCGAGCGATGCACCGCCGCCGGTCGACAGGTGGTCGATCCGGTCGGCGAGTCCGAACTGGGCGACCGCCGCGCCGGAGTCGCCGCCGCCGACCACGGTGGTGCCCGGCGCCTCGGCGACGACCTCGGCGATCGCGCGTGTGCCGTCCGCGAACGGCGCGAGCTCGAAGGCGCCCATCGGGCCGTTCCAGAAGACGGTGCCGGCGCGTGAGATCTCCTCGGCGTACGCGGTCGCGGTGCGCGGCCCGATGTCGAGCCCCATCCAGCCGTCGGGGACCTCGACGCCGTCCTGCTCGCGGCGCTCCGTGTCTTCGTCGAAGCTGCGCCCGAGCACGAGGTCGACCGGCAGCATCAGGCGGCAGCGCGAGCTCTCCGCCTTCTCGAGGGACTTGCGTGCCAGTTCGATGCCCTCCTCCTCGACGAGCGAGTCGCCCGTGGAAATGCCCTGGGCGCGGAAGAACGAGAAGCACATCGCGCCCCCGATCAGGAGCGTGTCGGCGGTGTCGAGGAAGCGCTCGATGAGCGCGATCTTGTCGCTCACCTTCGCCCCGCCCAGCACCACCACAAGCGGCCGCTCGGGCGCCTCGATGATCGCGCGCAGCGTCACGACCTCGCGCTCCAGTAGCAGCCCGGCGACCGCCGGGCGCAGGAACTGGGTCACACCCACGGTCGACGCGTGCGCGCGGTGCGCCGCGCCGAAGGCATCGTTGACGTAGGCGTCGGCGAGCGCCGCGAGCTGCTTCGAGAGCTCGGGGTCGTTCTCGGTCTCGCCGCGCTCCCAGCGGGTGTTCTCGAGCACGAGGACGTTGCCGGGCTCCAGCCGCTCGACACCGCGCCGCACCTCCGGTCCCACCACCTCGGGCGCCTGATGCACGCGTGCCTCGATCAGCTCGCCGAGGTGCTCGGAGACGGGCCTGAGCGAGGTCTCCGGGTCGCGCCCCTTCGGCCGCCCGAGGTGCGAGCAGAGCACCAGCCGCGCGTCGCGCTCGAGCAGCAGCTCGATCGTCGGCAGCGCGGCGCGGATGCGCGCGTCGTCCGCGACGCGCCCGTTGTCGAGCGGCACGTTGAAGTCGACGCGCGCGAGGACCGCCTCGCCGGTCGCGACGTCGAGATCGCGGACGGTCCGCTTGCCCAGTTCGAGGCCCGGAGTAGCCGGCTCGGCCGGCTGCGCAGAGACCGATTTGGCCGGCTCAGGCAACCGGCGACCCCGCCAGCACGCGCTGCGCCAGGTCGACGACGCGGTTCGAGTAGCCCCACTCGTTGTCGTACCAGGCGATGAGCTTCACGAGCCGCTCGTCGATCACCATCGTGAGCGGCGCATCGAAGATGGCCGAGTACGGCGACCTGACGATGTCGCTCGAGACGATCGGGTCCTCGTTGTAGCGGAGGATGCCCTCGAGCCTGCCGCTGTCGGATTTGTCGGCGAACGCCGAGTTGATCTCCTCCACGCTCGTCGGGCGCGCCACCTCGCAGACCAGGTCGACAACCGAGCCGGTGATCACGGGTGCGCGAACGGAGATGCCGTTCAGCTTGCCGTCGAGCTCCGGGATCACGAGGCCGATCGCCTTGGCGGCGCCGGTGCTCGTCGGGACGAGGTTGGCCGCTGCCGCGCGCGCTCGGCGCGGGTCCTTGTGCGGCGCGTCCTGCAGGCGCTGGTCGGCCGTGTAGGCGTGGATCGTGGTCATGATCCCGCGCTCGATCCCGACCGTCTCGTGCAGGACCTTCGCCACCGGCGCGAGGCAGTTGGTCGTGCAGGAGGCGTTCGAGATGACGTCGTGGTTGTCCGGGTCGTAGGCGTCGTCGTTGACGCCCAACGCGAGCGTCACATCGGGCTCGGTCGCCGGCGCAGTGATGATCACCTTCTTGGCGCCGGCCTCGAGGTGCTTCGCGGCGTCCGGCCGCTTCGTGAAGAGACCTGTGGACTCGATCACCACGTCGGCGCCCGTGTCGGCCCAGGGCAGCGCCGCCGGGTCGCGCTCGGCGAAGACCTTGAGCTCGTCGCCGTCGACGATGAGGGCATCGTCGGTGAAGTCGACCTCGCCCGGGAAGGGGCCGAGGATCGTGTCGTACTTGAGCAGGTGGGCCAGCGTCTTCGTGTCCGTGATGTCGTTCACGCCGACCCAGTCGATGTCCTCGCCGCGCGCGTGAGCGGCGCGGAAGACGTTGCGCCCGATGCGGCCGAAGCCGTTGATGCCGGCCTTCAAGGCCATGTCGAGTGCTCCCTTTCGTCGAAAGTCGGTGGCGCCGCTGAATCTATCTCAGGGTCGCCGCGGCGGCTTGTCGATGTCGCGGTGCACGACGTCGATCAGCTGGTCGCCGCGCCCCTCGTATACCCGGGCCAGGTGCTCCGCGATCACGACGGAGCGGTGGCGTCCGCCGGTGCAGCCGATGCCCACCGTGAGGTGCGATTTGCCCTCGCGCTCGTAGGCGGGGAGCAGGTAGTCGAGCAGCGGTGTGAGGCGGTCGTAGAAGTCGTTCACGCCGTCGGACTCGCGCACGTAGTCGATCACCGCCTGGTCGAGCCCGGTGAGCTCGCGGAGGTCCGCCTCGTAGTGGGGGTTCGGCAGGAAGCGCACGTCGAAGGTGAGGTCGGCGTCGCGCGGGCTGCCGTGCTTGAAGCCGAACGTCATGAAGGTGACCGCGAGCTTGCCGACCTTGCCGTGCGGCAGCATCTTGTCGGCCACGACCTTGCGGAGTCTGCTCGCCGAGAGGTCGCTCGTGTCGATGCAGACGTCCGCGCGCTCCCTTAGCGGATCGAGCAGCTCCTGCTCGCGGCCGATGGCGCTCTCGAGCGAGCCACCATTCGCGAGCGGGTGGCGACGTCGCGTCTCCTTGAAGCGGTTGATCAGCACCGGCTTGGAGGCCTCCAGGTAGAGCAGGCGGTACGGCACGCCGCGCTCGTCGAGGTCTTCGAGGGTGCGCACGAGGTCGTCGAAGTAGCCGCCGCCGCGCACGTCCGACGCCACCGCCGCGCGCTCCACCTTCGAGCCCTCGTGGCCGAAAAGGTCGGCGAGCGATCCGATCATCTCGGGCGGCAGGTTGTCGACGCAGAAATAGCCGGCGTCCTCGAACGTGGCCATCGCCTGCGATTTGCCGGCGCCGGAGAAGCCGGTGATCACAACGAAGTCCTGGATGTCACCTTTGTACGCCGCCGTCATCGAATCTTGTTGACGTAGTTGTGAATGTCGCGCGCGACTTTGCCGGGCAGCCCGGGCACCGCCTCGAGCTCCTCCGGGCTCGCGGCCAGGAAGCGCTCCGGTGAGCCGAAGTGCTGCAGGATGCTGCGCTTGCGCGCCGGGCCGACGCCGGGCAGCTCGTCCAGGATCGAATGCGTCATCGCCTTGTCGCGCCGGCCGCGGTGGAACTCGATCGCGAAGCGGTGCGCCTCGTCGCGCACGCGCTGCAGCAGCTGCAGCTCGGGCGTGTCGTGCGGGAGCACGAGCGGGTTCTTGCGGCCCGGCAGGAAGACCTCCTCGATCCGCTTGGCGAGGCTCACCACGGTCACGCCGAGGTCGCGGAACGGGCCCAGCTCGCTGAGTCCGGCGTACAGCTGGCCCTTGCCGCCGTCGATCACGATCAGCGCAGGCACAGAGGCGAAGCTCTCGTCGAACTCCTTGTCGTGCGGGCTGCGCTCGCGTTGGGCGACGTACTGGGCCATCCGTCGGGAGAGGACCTCGGCCATGGCGGCGAAGTCATCTTGAACCGAGCCCCGGATGCCGAAGCGCCGGTAGTCGGACTTCTTCGGCGCCCCGCCCTCGAACACGACCATCGACGCCACCGGGTGCGCGCCCATCAGCTGCGAGATGTCGAAGCACTCGATCCGCATCGGGATCGCCTCCATCCCGAGGGCCTGCTGGAGCCCGTCGAGCGCCTCGATCCGCTGCGAGCGCCGGCGCTCCGAGCGCAGCCGGTCTTGGTCGAGCGCGAGCCGGGCGTTGCGCTCGGCAAGCTCGAGGATGCGGCGCTTGTCGCCGCGCTCGGCGTGCCGCACCTCGACCGGCGCGCCGCGCCGCTCGGCGAGCGCCTCGGCGAGCGTGCCGTCCAGCGCGAGCGCGCGCGGCACGACCACCTGCGGCGGCACCGCGAGCGCGCTCGCGTAGTACTGGAGCACGAACTCCTCGGCGACCTCGGACTCGTCGCGCTGAGCCGCGTTCTCGAGGTAGAAGCTCTGGCGGTCGGCCAGCACGCCGTCGCGCACCTGGAAGACCTGCGCGTTGGCGTCCGTCCCCTCGGCCGCGACCGCGATCGCGTCGAGCGTGCCCACCGCCTCGTTCGAGATGCGCTGGCGCTCGAGCAGCGAGCGAACGGCCTTGAGCTTGTTGCGGTACTGGGCGGCCTGCTCGAACTCCTGCTCGGCCGCTGCCTTCTTCATGCCCTGATCGAGCGCCTTCTCGATCGCGCGATAGCGCCCTGACAGGAAGTCGATGATCGTCTCGACGTTCTCGCGGTACTCCTCCTTCGAGACGTAGCCGACGCACGGGGCCTGGCAACGGTGGAGGTGGTAGTCGAGGCAGGGGCTACCGCTGGCGCGCCCGGGCTGGGGCCCGTCGCAGGTGCGGTACTGGAAGACCTTGCCGAGCAGGTCGAGCGTCTCGCGCACGCGCTTGGCGTTCGAGAACGGCCCGAAGTAGGCGCGCCCCCTGCGGTGGCGCTCGCGCGTGAAGTAGATGCGCGGGAACTCCTCGTCGAGGCTGACGCCGATGTAGGGGTAGGACTTGTCGTCACGCAGCCGGACGTTGAAGAGCGGCCGGTAGCGCTTGATGAACTCCTGCTCGGCGAGCAGCGCCTCGGCCTCGGTCTCGGTGGCGATGAACTCGATGTCGGCGATCTGGGCCACCATGTCGGCGGCGCCGCGGGCGCCCGCCTTCGAGAAGTGACCGGCCACGCGCTTGCGCATCGAGCGCGCCTTGCCGACGTAGAGCACCTTGCCCTTCGCGTCGCGGAAGATGTAGACGCCAGGGGCGTCCGGCAGCGCGCGGCGCTGCTCCCTGACGCGGTCCTCGCTGCTCGTTGCGGTCGTGGCCATCCACCTCCGAGGATAGGACTCGGGGTGGCTGGGCCCGGCGGGGGCGTCTAGGCGAGCAGCCGAACGACCGACTCGGCCACGCAGGCCGGCTTCTCGTTGCCCTCGACCTCGACCGTCCAGCGCTGGACGAGCTGATACCAGCCGTTCCCGACCTCGTCCACGGACAAGGTCTCGAGGCTCGCGCGGATGCGGCTGCCGCTCGGCACCGGAGCGGGGAAGCGGATCTTGTTCCAGCCGTAGTTGACGCCCATCTTGAAGCCCTCTGAGCGGAACAGCTGGTCGCGGAAGCCGTCGACCATCGACAGCGTGAGGTTGCCGTGCGCGATCGTGGTTCCGAAGGGACTGTCCGTCTTCGCGCGCTCCACGTCGACGTGGATCCACTGGTGGTCGCCGGACACCTCGGCGAACTTGTCTATGTCGGCCTGAGTGACCTCGCGCCACTCGCTCGGCCCGGACGTCTCGCCGGCGAGCGCCTTCAGCTCGTCGATCCCGTTAACGGTCGTGATGGCCATGGCGCCAGCCTACCGCCGGACTCCCGTCAGGCCCGGTGGTACCAGGGCTTCGAGCGCAGCGCGGATCGGAGCGCCTTCCTGCCGTCCTTCATCACGGGCTGCCCGTGGGTCACGAGGACGCGCTGGAAGTCGAGCTCGAGCAGCGGCTTCAGGGTCGGGTTGAATCGCTCGCGGTAGAAGCGCTCGACCCTGTCGTCCACGCGCTCCATCGCCCAGACGCGCAGGCGGCCGCTCTCCTCGGCGACCGCGTCGCCGAAGACGAGCGCCTTGTGCGACGGGATGAAGAGCGGCGTCTCGGTGCGGCGCGGCTTGCCGATCACGTGCGCGCTCACTCCGGCCGGCAGCGGCTTGGCCGGGTCGATCGGCTTGAACCCCGTCTTGCGCTTCATGCGCTTGGTGCAGTCGGGATGGCCCCAGATCGTCGTAGCGGCGTCCTTCTTGAAGCGGTCGCGCAGGAACTCGGAGCTGCGCACGTGGTAGGGCAGCGTGATCAGGATCGAGAGCCGCTCGCCGAGGTTGTCCGCGATCAGGTCGAGCACGGCGTCGGGCTCGGGCGGCAGCAGCGGGTCGATCAAGAGCGTGTCGTCGCCGCTGCGCGCGGCGAAGCTCGCCACCTCGGCACCGAACTCGCCCGGGTGCCACTCGGGATGCCGCGCCGTCCAGCGCCACAGGTCCTTGGCGATGCGCTTGGGCTTGCTCACCGCGCGGACCCTAGACGTTCGCTCGCGGCGCTCGCCCCGCCCCTCGCCGGCCCTCCGCCGGCGAGGGGCGGTGGGCGCGATCAGGGCAGGCCCGTATGACCCCGGGGCGGGCGGCTTGGTTGGCCGGTTGGCCTACATGTCCGGCTGGGCCATGTCGATATCGACGGACCAAGACCGCGAGACGGTCATCTTGTCGTGACCGGTCCCGTTCGTGATCAGGACCTCGTCGCCGACCTCGGGCAGCCAGTAAGTGGCCTGGACCACCGATCCCTTGGTCGACCCGAGAGGGGCGGTCAGGGAAGTGCCGCGCGCCTTCTCTGGGTCCTTGTTGTCCGTCGCGATCCGGCCGGCGTCGGCGCCGGCGGGCGCCGACGCGGCGAGCAGTCCCGCGACGACTGCCAGGGCCGGAATCGAACGCTTGAGGCTGGTGCTGAGCATGGCTGAGCCTTTGGTTTCGGGGATGCCTGTCAGCGCCTATCACCCCCGGCCCGTGGCGAAGGTTGGTCAGTTGTCGGTGCCGGTCACTCCACGAGCCTCACCTCGAACCCGCCCACGACCGGGATCTCGCCCGCTCCGCCCAGCAGGCCGAGGATCTTCGTGACGTACGCACGCGTCTCGGCGTAGGGCGGGATGCCGCCGTAGCGCTCGACCGCTCCGGCGCCTGCGTTGTAGCCCGCAAGCGCCAGCGCCACCTTGCCGTCGAACTGCCCCAGCAGGTCACTCATGAGGTGAGCCTGCGCGTCGATCGCCTCGACCGGGTCAAATGGGTTGTCGAGCCCGTAGGCGTCAGCCGTGCCGGGCATGAACTGGGCAATGCCCTCGGCCCCCACGGGGCTGCGCGCGAACGGGTTGAAGCCCGACTCGGCGTACAGCTGCGCCGCGAGCACGTTCATCGGCACGTTCCAGCGCAGCGCCGCCCTCGCTATCGGGTCGTGGAAGCGCGGCGGCACGAACGACGGCAGCCCGTGCGTGACCCTGCCGTGATCGCCACCCGGCGGCTCCCACGAGCCCTGGTCGAAGCGAGCCGGATGTTGGCGGTCGCGCGGGTTGGCGCCGAAACCGTAATGCCAGGGTTCCCAGGCGTACCTGTGGATGAAGCCGAACCGGCCTGCGTTGGCGGCGAGCCAGTCGTACGCGGCGGGCGGGCCGAGGTCGAGCTCCGTGCCGTAGCGGTGCAGCGACGTGCCGGGCGGAGCCACCCACTTCGGGTTCGGGTTCGCGGCGAACAGCCTCGCCTGCTCGGCATCGGAGCGGAAGGCGCTGTTGATCGACAGGAACAGCCCGGCCTCCTCGCGCGCCGCGGCGGCCATGCGGTCGAACGCGGCCGCGACGTCCGGGCGCATCGGCTTGCCCATCCGGTAGGCCAACGGGCCGTCGTAGCCGCCGCCCGAGCCGAACGCCGGCATCCCGAGCGGCACGTTCAGATCAGGGGCGATCTCCGCGACCGCGCGCGCCTCAACAGGGACGCGCTCGCCGCGCCCGCCGGCGCCCTGCTTCACGCGCACGCGCGCGACACCACGCACCCGCACCGCCACCCGCGTCGGCGCGAAGCCGCCGCCCGGGAAGCTCACATCCGCCCCGCCCACCTCGACCCCGTTGCGGCGCGCCCCACGCACCGCAGCCGCCCGCACCAGCGCCAGGTACACCGGCAACGGCAGATGCCGCGGGTTCGGCAACCCATTCGCCAACACCGGCGGCTCGAACAAGCGCGGATACAGCTCGCGCATCACCTGCCCCGCCGACACCGCCGCCAGATCCGCCGCCCGCTGATGCTTGCCCTTCGACCCCAGCGCCGACCCGAACGCGAACAACACCACCGCCAGCCCGAGCAGCAGCGTCACCACGCACAGCAGCAACAACGACGCCTGGCCGGCCTCGCGGTAACGGGTCCGGATCGATCGCGGGGACATGGCCAGCCACCATCCCGAGGACCGCGTAACACCTCAACACGCACGAGCGTTACAAACGCGTGAAAACCACGCGGCGCTTCGCCACGGGCTTGTTCTCGGCTCAGTCGCGAACGTCTGGCCTGCCGAGCAGGCGTGCTCGTGCCAACGACCTGTCGACGGCTGTTCCGGCGGATCGGACCTCCTCGCCGCGGACCGCGAGCCCTGAGCCGATGCGTGCCCCCTTGCACGACTGTGCGTAATCGTCGGGGGCCGTGCCGAGGCCACTCATGGCGTGCGTGGTCACGGGTGGACGATCTTGTCCGAGAAGTCGAAGCTCTCGGTGAACGTCGTCATGATCATCGGCGCCTTGACGTTCCAGATCGGGCTGGCCAGCAGGATGGTTTCGTACGCGTCGATCGACGGGAGCGGGTTGGCGATCCTGGGCCGGGCGTCCGCTTGCTGCTCGCGCACGTTGCGCCGGACGGTCTTCTCGTAGTCGCCGGGGTAGGGATCGGCGGCTTGTATGCGGTGAACGCGGCAGTCCAGACGTGCGCTGATCATTCGAGCCAGCACTTCGGTGTTGCCGACCTTGAGGTCTCTCCTGCCGCCGTACCAGGAGTTCTCGCCTGGGCGCGAGAAGTACGCCAGCAGGATCTGGTCACCACCAGCCCGAGCCGGCCGTGAAGCACGGGCCGTTTCGGGTTGATCGTCACGCGCTGATCTGCTCCGCAGGCGCTCCACGGCACCCCGACCGCCGTGCCGCCGATGCCCGCGAAGAGCAGGCGTACAAAGGAGCGTCGTTGCATCGTGCGAGGCATGCCGGCGTCGTCAGAGGGCTTGGGCGGTGGGCCGGATAAGGATCTCGTTGAGCGACACGCTGTGCGGGCGCGAGACTGCGAAGGCGATGATCTGGGCGATGTCGTCGGCGGTGATCGCCGTGGCGGCGTAGAACTGCTCGATTCCCTGCTTGGTCTCGCCGTGCGTGATGTGGTCGGTGAGTTCGGTCGCGACTGCTCCGGGCTCGATCACGATCACGCGCACGTCGGGCTGAAGCTCTTGGCGCAGTGCTTCCGACCAGCCGTTCAGGCCCCACTTCGTCGCGGCGTAGGCGGCGTTGCCGGGGCGGGCGGTGCGCCCGGCGACCGATGAGATGTTGATGAGGTCGCCGCCGCCGTCGCGGAGCTGGTCGAGGAAGACCTCGGTGGCGGTCATCGCGCCGAGCAGGTTGACCTCGACCATCTGACGTTGTTCGGCGCGTTGATCGGAGCTGAACGGGGCGAGCAGCTCACGCCGGCGTTATTGATCAGGACGTGGCTCCGCCGACTCGTCCTCGACGCGCTGAGCGGCGGCGAGGAGCGAGTCGCGGTCGGTGACGTCGGCCTCGATGGCGATTGCGCCATCGCCGAGCTCGTCGGCCAGCGCCTGGATGCGGTCGGCGCGGCGGGCCAGCAGCGCGACGCGGTGGCCGTTGTCGGCGAGCGCACGGGCGCTGGCGGCTCGGATTCCGGACGACGCGCCGGTATCACCGCGTTGCGGCCGGTGGTGGATTCAGTGTTCATGAGCACCACTGTGACCGCGGATGAGACGTT